>JANLFN010000028.1 GCA_024655885.1 Eubacteriales bacterium
TCAACGGAAGCCGGGGCTTTTTGCATAAAGATGAATGTATATGCAGGAATATACAGTTTTGCATACGGGGGTGGTTTTGACGGTTATTTAAAAACCGCGAGTGGAAGAATCAATGAGCGCCAAAATAGGGTTGATTATTGAAAGGAGATGCTTTTTATGAAAAACTCGTTATTTGCAAAAAAACTGTTTGCTGTACTGCTTGCATTCGCGTTGATAATGACAATAACAGGCAATCTTGCCATAGCGAACAGCAGCGGGGCAACACAGGAAAATCTGCTGCAGATTTTAGACGAAAAAGAGCTGCAGCAGGTGCAGGAGCTTAGAAAAGCAATTGAGGTAGAAGAGTCCGTCAGGTGTACGGGAGGCATATGGGTCACGGTGCGAATACTGGGATATGACGATGGTGACGGAGGTGTGATCCTGAACAACTATAAAGTAAAACTCACCGATAACACCGGCTACACGGCACTTGATGCCCTGGAGGAAGCCTGCCAGCACAACAATATCAGCTTAACGGTATCAGGTAGCGGGGAGTTTGCTTATGTAACTGAAATAGGCGGACAGCAGGCAGGGTATTTTCAGCCCAATAATCTTTATTACTCCGGCTGGATGTACCGCGTATGGCCGGCAGAAGACCAGCCCGAAACCCCTCAAAACGATGAACTTCCTTCGGTCGGAGCTGGAACCTACACGCTTGAAAGCGGAGATAAAGTGACATGGTACTACGCCATCCCGACAGAGACATGGTACACCATCATGAGCAACTATAAAGACATCAAGCTCCTGTATTTTAGAGGACAGACCATCAATGTAAATGTAAAGGGACAGAAATACGAAGATCTATGGACGTGGAACCTGCTGCCATTTGCAGAACTATCAGGTGTTGAAGTCACATTGAACAGGGCTTCAGATGGGGCTGAACTTGCCTCAGCAGAGACGGATGACAGCGGAAATGCAATCATTATTGTGCCACGGGTAAGGATTCCCACGCTCTGCTATATCAGCGTAAAGGAGAAATATTTTGGCTCGGGCAATATATCGGGCGGGATAGAACAAACGGCATCCTGGAGGAAGCCTATAATAATTGTGCATTGAGCATATTGCGATGAGCATGGTTTACCATGCGAGGGCGTTTTGGGAAGCAGACAAATGTTATGCGTCAATATTGGTCAACATTAATTGAATTAAAATTAAGGGGGTTATTGAAAAATGTTAACAGGTTCAAGCATGGGGAAGAAATTGCTGGCGGCCTTTCTAACACTGATGCTGGTGATATTTGCCGCCTCTGCGGCATTTGCCGCCGACTGGCCCAGATTCCAGAAGGACAACAGCAACAGCGGGGTAGTTCTAAGCCCTGACAGCCTGCCTACAAACAGCAATCCCAATGTTGCAACGGTCAATCTGACGCATGCGTCGATTTGCGGCACCGATGTGCCGCCCCTGGTGGTAAAGGAAGGCAATGATGAATATGCTTATGTGCTGAACACAGGAAGCGATGGCACATCCAGAGTGCATAAGTTCAAATGCAGCGACAGGAGCGTTCCCAGCGGATGGACAGGCGGCGTTGTAGTGGACAACAACGGCGGTTTCCAGCTTGCTACTCCGGTCATAGTCGGCAGCACCATGTACCTGGGCATAAGCGACATGGTGCAGAAACTGCTGAATACCGGCTTTGACAGCAGTACAGCCAACTGGACCACCTATGTTGATACGGGCAGCCCCACGATCGCTTGGGACGCCAACGGAGGTGATGGCTGCGTAAAAATCAATCAGAGTGCGGGTAACACTTTGACAAAAGCTGGGGTATACCAACAGGTCACCCTCAACAAAAACGACAAGGTCAGGATGGCCATGAGGATAAAATTCCTCAAGGGCAGCGGCTCTAACAATCCTTCAGGCCTCAAGGGCAGAGTCCTTGCTTCCAACAACGGGGGAAGCACCTGGACCGAATTGCGGTACGTGAGCTTTTCATATACCGGCGACTGGAGCTATGTAAACACGGATGTGACGGCATTCTTCCCGTTTACAGCAAACGAGACAGATACCTACCTGGTGAAATTCCAGCCGGAGTTCAAAAGCGGCTCGGGCAGCACGGCGTATGCGCTCATGGATGACTGCTGCCTGTATGCGGAAAACCTCAAGGTAAAGAAGATAACCGGCATAGACGGCAGCAATCCAACCGTGTCCACAATAGCTGAAATCGGTGACGGTGGCCAGTTCAACACTCCCCTTCTTTACGATGACGGTTACATCTACCTGGGAAGCTGGAAGGGCGGAGTGAAGGGCAAATACTACAAGATAGACGTATCCAACGGCAATACCACTACCTACTCCCCGGGGACTGACGACGACGGCTACTACTGGGCCGGAGCGGCACTGGTGGGCAACTACATCGTCTTCGGAGGGGACAATTCCACAATACATGTGCTGAACAAGAGCGACATGACGCAGGTGGCAAGCTACAACATAAAAGGCAGCGGGTCGGGACAGGCCTCCGATGCTGACTATATACGATCTTCCATTTGTTATAGAGATGTACCCAACTCAAATAACGACAGGATTTACTTTACCGACCGTTCCACTTCCGGTTCCAGCGGCTACCTGTGGTGCCTGACTATTGACAGCTCCGATGGGACATTGAATCATGCATGGCATACCCCCATCGGCTACTCAACCTCCACGCCGGTATACTACGACGGTAAAATCTATGTGGGTAAAGGATCTGTCGGTTCTTCCGGTGGAGCGGTTTACTGCGTCGATGCAGACACCGGAACGGTCAACTGGTCCTACACGGGGCCCGGGGACACGCTGGGCGGGGTCCAGTCCTCTCCGGTGGTGTACGATGACGGCACCTATATCTACATCTACTTTACCACCAACTGCACCAACGGCAAGGGCTACTGCATTCGCGATGACGGAAACACAGCCTCTTTAGTCTGGTCGATCCCTTCCGGCACCTCGCCCGAAAACTCCTTCACCCTCCAGGGCATGGGGGTTTCCGGCGAATACGCTGTGTGGGGCAACGACCTCGGGACCATATACTTCGCATACTGATTTTCAGCGCATCGGCTGAAAAAATGATGCAACATGCATTTAGGAAGGGCGCTGTGCGTCCTTCCTAATCGATCGCTAAATCTCAAATAAAGGGGATTGAATTTTTATGAATGGGCTGATAAGGATAAGAGTCATACTGTTTGGCATTGTATTCCTTCTTGTGATTGCCGCATGCATGTGCGGCCCTTCGGTATTTATGACGAAGGCCTGCGCAGCGGTGGAATGGACCGACATCTCTTCCTTACTTCCGGCCGGAGCGGGCGTGACTTCTTTGTACAGCAGCCCCTCGGGAGATTTGTATTTCGGCATAAGATTTTGGAAGGAAGAATATGGGAGGCTTTACAGGCTAAGCCCCGGAGACAGCGCTCCTGTCGATCTGGGGGAAATTCCTCACACTGAAAGGGTGACCGGCGACTTCATCACCGGTATGTGCGAGATACAGGGCAAGCTTTACTGTGCATTTTCTAACGGTCCCGTAAAGGTGTTTAATTTGCAGGAGAACCGTTTTGAAGATGAACCTGTAAATTTATCCGATGGCACAGCATTACACGGGTTTGTTGAATTTCTGGTCTTTAATGAGAGTTGCATTTATGCAAATGGGGCTTATTTAAATATATATGATAAAGATTTTAATGTTTGGCGGACGCTAGTGCCCGATCCTGATGATATAGGAAGAAGGAATTGGAGCTGTAACTCCTTATGGGGGTCGGATCCTGCAGATATTTACGCCGCATCTGGTTTTTACGAAAAAGGCGTACTGCTGCATTTTGACGGCAAGCGCTGGTCGAAGATAAACACAGGCGTCGGGCAAGCGCTGTACGGCGTGTGGGGCACTTCCCGGGACGATGTATACGCCTGCGGTGAAAATGGCACAGTGGTGCACTTCGACGGCAGGGGATGGACAACCCTTACCAGCGGGCTTACGACAAAAACCTTTAACAAAATTAAGGGAAACGGACCGGATATTTACGCCTTTTCAATTTATGAAAAAGAAATCCTTCACTATGATGGGTCATCATGGGAACTGATATCTGCACCCGTGAATATTTATTATTCCGAGGTCGCTGAAAACGGAGACGTTTATATAGCTTACTCCAGTTCAACGACGAACAGCTTTTACAAATACAGCAAAGGAGAGATTTTACCCGATCTGGTGCCGGAGGACGTTACCGTGGCTTCGGCCGTCTACTCCGGCGCCTCCTTCCCGGTAACGGTGACAATCAGGAACAAAGGAACAGAGGAGGCGCCGGGGGGATTCAAAGTAAGGCTGTGCAGCGAATATGACAATGGTTACATCCGAAGTGTTGCTACTTCAGTGTACGCTGCAGTGTATGCCGGTGATACCAGGGACATCAGTTTCACTCTGGAACCGCCGGACGGAGCAAATTACGCAATGATCCGCGCGGTGGTGGACAGCGATAATGAAATAAACGAATGCAACGAGTTTAATAATCAAAAAGCTATCCCAGTCACCTTTTCAAAGCTGACTCTGTCCATATCGGAGCCGGAAGGCGGCGGCGGCAGCATAGAAGCGCGTCCCTCCAAGACTGCGTATGATTATATGGAGACTGTGCTGCTAAAGGCGGTGCCCGCCGAGGACTATCTTTTTGACTCATGGCGAGGAGACATCCGAGGCAAAGGCACATACAACTGCGTGGTCATGACATCGGATACCAACGTGACTGCCAGATTTATTCAGGGGATTAAAGACATAGCCGTATCAAATTTTTACATTAATCCGCCTTTTTCCTGGGATGACCTGTACTATCAGGGCTGCAGCCATAGGATAACTTGCTATGTGAAAAACAACGGCAACGTCGATTTGAATGCGGGAACTGTCAGACTGACGCTGTACGCTGGAGACCAGGAGATTTCCTCCAAGGTTCTTGATATCAATTTAAGCCCTGGTTATAGTAATTCAATGCAATTTTTATGGATCCCTACAATCTCCGGCAGTTTTGACCTGAGGGTGGAGGCACAGTTGACAGGGGGGAAAGTCGACGCCAATCCTGGAAATAACAGCATGACACTAGCTGTGGATGTGGAGCCCGCGGCTGTCCTGGAAATACCCTTCCTGAGAAATGCGTTTTACCGGGATCAATGGGAGCCGGAGGGAACTTATCAGGTCGGAGGGAATATAAAATACATGACGGGATATTCCCCCACCGAGATGTACGGAGCTACCGAGCATGGCATTATTTACTACGAGGGTGCAGGCGTATTCAAATTCTATGAACAGACACTCAATGAAAACATAGAGTGTGTTGCGGTGTGGAAGAATGCCGCTGGCGAGCTTTGCGCCGTAATGAACCGCAGCATCGAGAACGGCGCTCATGTTGCAAAATATATCAACCATGGCGATTATTATTCCTGGGATATGGTAGAGGGTACGGCTCTTGGTGTTCCGCGTGGTTTTGTAGGCGGTGCCTGGGTTAGCCCTGATGGCTGGGTGTACGCTGCCGGCCAAAATGACGGAAAAGTTTATCGCTTTGACGGGGCTTCATGGAGGCAGGAGGATCTTCCGTTGGATAGCGGGCAAACAAGCCCCGGAATCGTAAAAATCCTGGGATTTGCCACAAATGACATATACGCAGCCGGAAGCTGCGGCATATACCATTACGATGGACTTACATGGAGCAGAATATACAGCGGAAATTATACCGGCATGTGGGGGAATTCCAACGATGACATTTATGCTTATAATATAAGCACAATAAAGCATTACGATGGCAGTTCCTGGAGCGATATCCCAATACCCGGATATATAAATTCATTTGCCAAGAGTGTTTCCGGAGAACTTTACGCTGTCTGTGGAGGCTATCTCTTCCGCTATCAGGGCGGGGAATGGAGCCTCGTGTATATTCCCGGTTCTGAGGGCGAAGTTTTTTCAGACATTTTCAGCCCCATCCCGGGTGTATTGCTGATAGAAGGTACAAAATCCCTGAACCTCTACTATATCGGCAGTGCATTGACAGATATAGACTATACCCCGGGGCCGGTGAGCAGCGGTGAAAAGAAGCCAACGGTGGCGACCGCCAGAATCAGGGTTGAGGGCTACGATCACACCATACTGCCTGAAACCGTGGTAACAATCGATGCATCGACACTCGATCTCACTCCGTACCTGGGCAGCGCTTCCGGAGGTTCTGCGACGCCGTCCAGCGGCTGGGGTCCCGACAGGCTTAAATATCCGACGGTTGCCCATGCACTGGTAAAGGCCCTGGAAGATGCTGGCTATGACTGCACTGACCAT
The DNA here is from genome assembly GCA_024655885.1 of Eubacteriales bacterium. Lineage (GTDB taxonomy): Bacteria > Bacillota > Clostridia > Acetivibrionales > JANLFN01 > JANLFN01. The sequence continues at coordinate 6,308 of JANLFN010000028.1, forward strand.
GAAAACGGTTTGGACCTTCAGGACTACGGCTGGTCCCTGTATGTCGCAATGATAGACGGCGACAGGGAATTCGGCCAGGGCACAAATTCGGGTTGGTATTACTATGTGGACGGAACTCTCCCAAGCTTTGGATGTCAGGCATATGTTCTCAAAGGGGGAGAAGACATAGTATGGGAATACGTCAGGGACTATACCGAAGTATATTATTCCTTCATAACTGTGGACAAGACAGCAGTAGAAAAGAACGGCCGTGTAAGCATCGGGCTGAATGGCTACCGTGCGGACATGAACCAGACGGGAAGCATTGAAAACATGCTTGGTGGCCTCACCATGTATGTACAGAAAGGCGAGGGGGAAAAGATAGCCTGCCAAGAAGACACAAGCACCGATGACTTTGAATGCCTTGGCATGGATGATTCCGGAAATATTGCGATAAAATTTAAAACCCCGGGGGAATATACCATATCCGCCGATTGCAATCCGGCAGTGGATATAGTGAGGCCCGCACCTGTGAAAATCAATGTATACGATCCCGATGAAGCGGACATGCCGCCGAGAATCACCGTATACGGTCTTGCGCAGGATCAAAGCCAGGAGATGACCGCAACATCATCCCTGCGCAGCATTATTGTAGAAGCTTTTGATGACAGGGATGGAAAAATAACGCCTCAGGTGAGGCTCAACGGCGTGGCCATTGAAGAAGGCAAAAACGGCAGCTACCTCCTGGAATTTGCAACAGGTAAAAACGTAGTCACGATAGATGCTGCAGATTCAGCGGGAAACCAGGCGGAGACCAAAACATATACGATATATTACAACTACACTGAAGAGCCCGACACCACAGCGCCAGAGATAGAGGTGAGCGGCCTTACCGACGGCATGAGCGTGCAGACGGCAACCCTAAGCTTCACCGTGACAGCGACAGACGACAGAGACGGAGCAGTCGTTCCCCGGGTCAAACTCAACGGCACAGAAGTGGAAGCAGGGGATGGCGGAACTTACACCTGCACATTGGCTGAAGGGCAAAACATCATAACAATAGAGGCCGCTGATACAGCAGGTAATAAAGCCGAAAAGACATGCACAATAACATACACCAGACCGACAGAGCCCGACACCACGGCGCCAGAGATAGAGGTGAGCGGCCTTACCGACGGCATGAGCGTGCAGACGGCAACCCTAAGCTTCACCGTGACAGCGACAGACGACAGAGACGGAGCAGTCGTTCCTCAGGTCAAACTCAACGGCACGGCAATAAGAGGCACGAACGGCACATATACCGTATCGTTGAAACAAGGCTCCAACACCATTACAATGACTGCTTATGACACCGCGGGAAACCAGTCGACTAAGACATATACCGTGACGTACAACCCGCCCGATTCCGGCGGCGGTGGCGGCAGCGGCGGTGGAGGTGGAGGAGGCGGAAGCTCATCTTCCGGCAGCGGCACAGAAAAAACAGAGACCGTTTCAACAACTCAGGATAAAATAAGCGGAGGCAAAATCCAACTCAGCACTGCCAACATAACAACGACCAACGGAAAAATGAGCGTTGCACTGAATGCCGACAGTCTCGAAAAAGCAGTGAACAACCTTGAAAACCTGCCCGAAGAAGAAAAGAAAGTGATCGTAGAAATACCCTCAAGCGATTCCAGGCAAATAGAGATAAAACTAGACGAAAAAACAAACCAGCTCATGACCCGCGCGGCATCGATTCAAATAAACACCGGCATAGCATCCTTTACATTAACTGCGGACACCTTCGGGCAAAATGCTCAGGGGAGCGAAATAACCCTGGCGGCAGCAAGGCTTGACTACAATGAGCTTTCAGAAACTGCCAGGGCGAACGTGCCGCAAGGCAGCACAATAATAGAATTGACTGCGAAAGCGGGAGGCAAAGCGGTAAATACCTTCAATCAGCCGATGAAGGTGAGCATACCCTACGAAAAAAGCACAACAGACGGAGACAAAATCACCGTATTTCTACTAAAAGACGACGGAAGCATAGAGCCTGTGGGCGGCATGTACGATGCTGCCAGCAAAACAGTAACCTTTATCGCCGATCATTTCAGCAGATACTTTGCAAAACCAAACACAAAAACGTTCGGTGATATTGGCCTGATTGCATGGGCGAAAGACGCGATAGAAACCATGGCAGGAAAGGGCATAATAAACGGCAAGACTGAAGACCGATTTGTTCCGGATGCAAACATAACCAGGGCAGAATTTGCGGCGCTCGTCGCAAGGATGCTCAAATACCGGCCAGGTTCCTCCGTTCCATTCAAGGATGTGGAGAGCGGCAAATGGTATTATGAAGCTGTGAGTGCAGCCTACAACCAGAAGCTGATTAATGGCAAAACCTCCGATACATTTGACCCTGAGGGAAATATCACGAGGCAGGAAATGGCGACCATCATAGGCAAACTTTTGACAAAACAAGGCTTCAAGCTTGCGGATAAAACGCAGCTTGTAAGATTCAAAGACGGCAGCAGCATAGCTTCATGGGCCATGGATTATGCTGCAACAGCAGTTAAAGAAGGAATAATCACGGGATCTGATGGCGGCAGATTTTTGCCAGAGCAAAAAGCCAGCCGCGCAGAGACAGCGGTAATCCTCTACAGGTTGTATAAACTCATAATGAAGTAAAGGCCCGTTATGTTCAGGCTGCAGCAGGAAAACTGCAGCCTGAACGGCCTTGTGCAACAAAAATTGATTCCGCCATAAAAATGCATTGAAGATGGTGGCACGTGACGGCTTATGTCAGCGTAAGGTGATGTTTAATCGCTCTTGGATCCTGAACTACACCTAACTTTGGTATGTACCAGACAGCAGTACTATGAATGAATGCATGCGCCGAGACCGTCACTACTGCCAGGCAACAAAAAAAGGGGGATAAAACGAGCATGAAAACTATAAACAAGGCACAAAAGCTGATATTGAGCATAATGCTAATTATTACATTAACGGGTATGTTTCTTAATCTTCCTGCTAATTTTGCTGCAGCGGAAGACAACTTGAGGCAGCAAGTGGAAAGTGCCATAGACAGCGCTGCTATGGTGGCGCTAAACAACCATTACAGCATGGATTGGGTATCGGTTGGCCTAGCAAGATCCGGTAAGCAGGATATGATTCCAGATGATTACCTTGACTCTGTGGCCGCTGTTCTAGGTAATCCGAGCAACCATACTCAGACATTTAAAATAAAACCCACAGAATTTGAGAGAATGACCCTTGGGGTCCTGGCAGCGGGCGGAGATCCCACAAATATAGGCGGCTACAATATGATAAAGCAGATATACAATGCGGATCTCGCTTCCCAGGGCATAAACGCCGTAATATTCGGACTTATAGCAGTTGATGCGGGCAATTATGATGTGCCTTCTGACGCTAGATGGACCAGGGAAAAGATGATCGAATTCATCCTCGGGCATGAATGCAGCACCGGAGGATGGGCCTTGAGCGGAGATACAGGAGATCCCGATATAACAGGCATGGCCATGACAGCCCTGGCTACATACTACAATATGAGGGAAGATGTAAAGTCCGCAGTGGACAGGGCTGTGGATTATTTGTCCAGCATTCAAAGAAGTGATGGCGGATATGATTCATGGGGCAGCACAAATTCTGAAAGCTGTGCCCAGGTCATCATGGGGTTGTGCGCCAATGGGATGGATCCCACCGGCCCCAAATTCACGAAGGACGGAGGAAATCTTGTTCAGGCCATATTGAGGTTTAAAGCGTCTGACGGCGGATTCAAGCACATCATGTCCGAGGCGACATCAAACGGGATGGCAACAGAACAGGTTTTGTACGCCCTTGCCCAATATCTGTATTTTCTCGATGGAAAGGGTTCCATATACAGATGGGGAGATAAAGAGCACCTCGGTGCTGTGGGTATAGCCGTAAGCGTGGAGGGTAAAAACGGACTGATCCTGCCAAAGACCGTCGTTCAGGTGCCGGGAGGAGGCAGCTCCGCTACAATAAAAGATGCAGTCAAGATCGCCCTGGAACAAAAAAATATACCTTATGCGGAAAATGCCCAGGGCTTTGATTCAATCGGCGGTGAAATGGCCGATTCCAGCAGCAATGAAAAATGGCTGTGCTCAGTGGAAGACGGCCTGCCCATTGGCGACATGACATCGCGCAAAATACACAACTATGAGAATATAACGGTTTATTTGGGCAGGCATGCCGGCGATTTCATCTATGCGTGGCTTGAAATTCCGAGATCTTCTGCGGGAATAAACACTTCTGTTTTCAAACCGCACGAAATAGAGGTATGCGAGGGCCAGGAAGTAGAACTCACCTTAAACGGGTATGTGTTCGACAGCGAAAAATCGGAGTATGAGATTAAGGCCGTAAGCGGCGCCGCCATCTATGTGGACGGCCAGCAGTATTACGTAGGGGGAAAGGCTGTTTCAACCGATACCAACGGCAAGGCTACAGTCAGAATTACTGAGCTCGGCTCTCATACAGTTGTCGCCAAAAAAGAAAATATGCGCTCGGCGCGTTTTGATATAAACATACTTCCGGATACCGCTCCCCCGACGGTTAGCTTTTCATCGCATCTGAGGAATATCAGCGCCGGGCAGAGTGATACTATAGACTTTTTCTGGGTTTATCCCAAAGACAACAAAGATGCGGGGAAGGATATAAGCGTCACTGTAAAATTGAACGGGACAGCCCTCACGCCTTCTCAAATAAGAGAGGACAACGGTGCAAGAAAATTTTCCAATGTGACCTTTAATAAGTATTGTAATGAACTTGAAGTGACCCTTTCCGATACATTGGGGAATACTGCTACAGTTAAAAAACGGGTGATAAACTTTAACTATCCCGATGATACCGCACCGATTATTGAAGTGGATGGAATAACAGGCGGCATGATTGTGACAAATGCCATGCTTGAATTTACAGTAGAAATCAGCGATGAAGCGGGCGAAGATCTTATACCCATAGTAAAACTCAACGGCAATATGCTTACTGCGGCAGATGATGGGATCAGCTATTCCTGCGTGCTGATACAGGGTGAAAATACCATCACCATAGAAGCTGACGATGCAGCCGGCAACAGGGCCGGTCAAACCTTCACTGTAGTGTATAACAAGCCCTTTGAGCCCGATACAACGGCACCTGTGATAAACACTGATTTGGAAAACAAAAAAGTGGATAATAGGATATTAACTTTTACAGCCAGCGCAGAAGATGATCTTGATGGGCCGGTTACAGTAACTGCAATAGTATATGGTCAAGAAATTAAGCCTGATTCCTTCGGCGTTTACATGGCTATTTTGGAGGAAGGTGAGAATGAAGTAAGGCTCACTGCCCAGGATAATTCCGGCAACAGGGCAATAAAAAGCTTCACTGTGACATATGAGCCTCCGGATGAAGACAATCTGCCTCCTGATATAATTACGACCGCAAAAGACGAGGCGGTGACCAGCGGATTTTACTCCTTCACGGCTTTTGCGGTGGACAATGTTGACGGTTATGTTGCCGTAAGTGTGGCGGTGTATGGAGGAGAAGCAAGCTTCGATTCAGGCGTATACAAAATAAATCTTATCCCAGGCGAAAATACAATAATAATTAAAGCAGCGGACAATGCAGGCAATGATAGCGAAAAAACATATACGGTAAAATATGTGCTGCAGCAGGACACTAATCCCCCGGTTATAACCACCAGCGCCGAGGATAAAACGGTAAGCCAGAGAGACTATACATTTACGGCAAGCGCAATTGATGATGTAGACGGACCTTTACCGGTGACGGTCAAATTCAACGGAGAAATCATATCCGCAACTGACGGAACGTATACCGTTTCTCTTCAAGATGGCGACAATACTGTAGAAATTATAGCAAGGGATTCTTCCGGCAACGAAATAAGCCAGGTTTATACCATAATTTATCAGACACAGGAGACGCCTGTGCAGCCCGAAGGGGTGAGCGTTTCCATAAGGATAGAAGGATATGACAGGACGTTTGTTAAGAAAACCCGGCTCAGCGGTGTTACAAATTTTGATTTGACTCCATACCTCGGCCCTGCATCGGGGTCTTCTGCCACGCCCAGCAAGGGGTGGGGACCGGACAGACTGAAGAAGCCGACGGTTGCCCATGCCACCATTATGGCGCTTGAGGACAAGGGATATGACTGTACGGACCACAAAAAGGATTTCGATCTGCAGGACTATGGTTGGTCCCTTTATGTAGCCATGATAGGCGGGGACAGGGAATTTGATCACCGCAGCACATCTGGATGGCTTTACAGGGTGAACGGCTGGCTTCCCAATTACGGCTGCCAGGCGTATGAACTCAAGGGTGGCGAATATATAGAGTGGTACTTTGCCGCATACGGTTTTGAAACATGGTATACACAGATGAAGGCGGATAAAGCGGACGTAAAGACGGGGGAAGAAGTGACATTGACGCTTACCGGAGAAAAGACCGATCTGTCAGGTAAGACGGGGGTTGGGCCAACGGTGAAAAAAAACATCGAAGATGCGGTCATATACGTTGACGGACATGAATACAAGATGAACGGGAAAACAGTAAAAACCGATAAAGACGGAAAAGCCGTGATTTCATTCAACAATCCCGGGACGTACGAGGTTTCGGCGGAAAGATTCAGCGGTGAAAGGTTAAGGGATATTTTAAGGCCGGAGCCTATTAAGATAAAGGTCACAGGTGAAGCTATAGTTACACCGCAGTCCGCAGCAGGGGAATTTTTTGCCGCTGGAGCCACTGAAGAAGAGATACTGGGGAAAATAAACAAGACCATGGAGAGCTTGAAGCAAAGCTCTAAAAGCATAAAAAGCGCTCAGGAATCTCTTGATTTTGCCGATGAAGTGCTTGCGGCTTCAAGGATGTATGATGAAGGGATGCGCAGGGTGGAAAGCCAAGAAGCGACGGCCAAGATTGCACAGACGTGCAGCGATACTGCAAAGCTTTTATCGGAAACATACGGACAATTAATCGGCAATGACAGCAGGGCGAAGGCTAAAAATGCTGCTATAAATATTTGCCGGGCTGTGATAAGGGCATTTGACAGGATTAAGGACGAGGAGGAGATTGACAAGCTGGCCAGGGAGATAATTGAATCAATAGGCGGCATATGCCAAAAACTTGGTGATGAGGATTCATCAGACATCAATCAGGCGGGCACGGATATAGCTGAAGCAGTTGTTGCAAGAATAGGAAGCATTAAGCTTCCTCAGTCAGGCGTGTCTATGGTGGATGAAAAGGCGACAGCCCATGTAAAATTAGATGAGATTTCGGCCGTGGCGGAGAAGGCAGCGAAAAAGGCTGAGGATATGGAGAAATTTTTGACCCAGAGCGGCATTGAACTCAGAAAGGCTATAGAGAGGAAGCTTTCAGTAGAGCTGCCTGAAACAGGCAAAAAAGAAGTGGAAACGGTGATGCAGGCCGGCATATTTGCGCTATTGCACGAACAGGGCATAAATCATATCGAAATAAAGACAGAATGGGCTTCGATCAATGTTCCTGAGGAAGCTTTCGCACAGGATGACTGGCAAAAGGACATCTCTCTTATTACAAAATCTCTTGATGCTGCAAAAATTTCCGGAGGAGCAGAAGCGACTGAAGCAAATTATCTGGTGGAGTTTGAAGCCAAAGCAGGGGAAGATATCGTGAAAACTTTGAAAAAGCCCGTAGTAGTTGGTATTTATCATAAGGCAAACAGTGAGGATAAAGATGCCGTAACAGCTTTTCTTCTGAAAGATGATGGAAGCGTGTCGCCCATGGGCGGTATATATAATGAAGAGAGTAAAACGATTAAATTCCTTACAACCCTTCCGGGAAGGTATTTTGCAGGGGAGAACGCCGGGAAATTTTACGACATGGAAAAGGCACAATGGGCGGAAAATGCAGTAAGAGCGCTTGCTGCAAAAGGCATCGTAAAAGGCAAGGATGAAAATATCTTTGATCCGGGGACAGCCATCAACCGCGCCGAATTCGCATCACTGATCGTAAGAATGTTAAAACTTGAATCGGAAGAAAGCGTTGAAATGAAGTTTAAGGATGTGGGAAAAAACAAATGGTATTACAGTACAGTGGGAACGGCGTATAAAAACGGCCTCATAAGCGGCAAAAGCGAAGACATATTTGATCCCGAAGGCGGCATTACGCGTCAGGAAATGGCGGTGATAATTTCCAAAGTGCTGGAATCAAAAGGTTATAAACGCGGAGATATCAAAAGGCTTGACACTTTTTCGGACGGGTCGGAAATGGCGGATTGGGCAAAAGAGGCGATTGCTCTTGTTGCTAGAGAAGGCATAATAACGGGAGACGGCAATGGAAGGTTTTTGCCAAAAGAGAAAGCCACCAGGGCTCAGGTGGCGGTGGTTCTATATCGGCTCTACAATCTCATCATGAAATAAAAACGTTTGATGCAGGCGGCTGGGTGCGCAAATTCCCGCTTGTATCAAATGGCATGGGTCAATCGAGCTGCAGATCACCGGCCCTGCTTTATAGCAGGGTCTTTTTTTTTGACAACTTTGTGATAAAATATAATTGCATCAGGAGAACAAAAATAATGGTATATGCGAAAACGCAATATGAAGGAAGTATTTTGAGGGAGAAATTGCTTTGAGAGATAAGGATGAACTGCTGTTTGACTTGAAATTAGTTGACAATCTGGTGGGGAGCGCATTCGGCCAAATAAACCTGAAGTTTTATTTGGCCGGAGGTTCTGCCTGCGTGTTGGCAGGATACATTGATAGAGCAACCAGGGATTTTGATATAGTTGACACGGGATATCCTTCCTATCTGGGCAAAGTGTTTAAGCTGTTGGAACCTTATGACCTGTTGACAAACTATTTTGCAGCAATTCCTAAAAATTATGCCAAAAGAGCTGTAAAGCTGGAAGGATTCAAGAATATATCGGTTTATATATTTTCTAAAGAAGATATTATTGCATCAAAAATCGATCGTCTTTCGCAAAAAGATATCGATGATATCAAAGCAATCATTGGCAATATAGATAAGACTTTATTGAACAAGTGCATAGAAGAAGCAGTTGAAAACATCATATATGACGATAAAAAGCAAAGATACTTGACAAATCTGAATAAATTCAGGGAAATGTTCGATATGTGAAAAGAGGGTTTTTATGTACAGGGTGCTAAGGGCAAGCATTTTGTTTTATGATGAGCATATGAAGCAAACCTCAAGACATGAATTAATCAGACCTTTTTTGCTGCTTGTCGATACAAAGAGATATCAGTATGCAAAAGAGCACAAAACAGCAGATTACTTAAACCTTTGTGACATTATTTCGAAGATGCGCTCACTATATTCAACCGGTGAAGCAAAATACCATCATTTCGACATGCTGCTGAAAGAACTGTATATCCTCGGATTTGATATAAGTTGTGTTCAGCCCGGGAACATAACACATGCCGATGTTTTAAAGGATCAGATAGATTTGCTGTTGCAGTTTTTGGCGTTCAGATATCCATTTGACAGATACGACAACAGGATTGGCGTGCACGACATTGAGACGGGCGAATTCATATTTGTTCAACCTTGATTACCCTTAAATGATTTCTTGACAATGTGCGAATTTTGGTATAATATAGAAAATGGAATCG
>JANLFN010000029.1 GCA_024655885.1 Eubacteriales bacterium
TCCTCACAGTACCCTCCATTCCCGGCGTGAACTCCTATACCGTAGGAATACCCGCCGCTTCCCTGTCAGGATCACAAGGGGAAGGCGTACTGACCTTCTCCACCGGCGCGGGCAGCGTCACCCTCCCGTCCGGCATGCTGGCGGGAATTCCGGGAACGGAAGAATCGAGCGCAGGTATCACCATCGGCCAGGGTGACAAGTCCGGCCTGCCGGAGGAAGTAAAAGCAGCCGTCGGCGACCGGCCTATTGTCCAGCTCACCCTGACCCTGGACGGCAAACAGGCCGCATGGAACAACCCAAGCGCGCCGGTGACGGTAAGCATCCCCTATACGCCGACGGCGGCGGAGCTGGAAAACCCCGAGCATATCGTCGTCTGGTACATCGACGGCAGCGGCAATGTGGTCTCAGTGCCCAACGGGCGCTACAACCCGGATACAGGCACCGTGACATTCACCACCACCCACTTCAGCTATTATGCCGTAAGCTACAAGCAGGTGAGCTTCAAGGACGTGGCAAAGGATGCGTGGTACTCAAAAGCGGTTTCCTTCATCGCCGCCAGGGAGATCACTACCGGCACGGGAGGCGGCAATTTCAGCCCCGAAGCGAAGCTGACCAGGGGGCAGTTCATCGTTATGCTGCTGAAGGCGTACGGCATAACCCCCGATGCAAACCCGCAGGACAATTTCGCGGACGCGGGCAGCACCTGGTATACCGGCTACCTGGCTGCGGCCAAGCGAACCGGCATATCCGCGGGCGTGGGCGGCAACATGTTCGCCCCTGAAAAGGAAATTACCCGCCAGGAGATGTTCGCTTTGCTGTACAATGCGCTGAAGGTAATAGGACGGCTGCCTGAAGGCGACGATTCCGGCAAAAGGCTTTCCGATTTCAGTGACACAGGCGAAATCGCCCCCTGGGCAAAGGACGCTATGAAGCTGCTGGTGGAAACCGGAACAGTAAGCGGCAGCGGCGGCAAACTCTTGCCTAAGGACACCACCACCAGGGCGCAGATGGCCCAGGTACTGTATAACTTGCTCTCAAAATAAAAGGACACATGCAGCAAGGAACTAAAGCTTGGCAATATGCAGATCCGGCACTCATATGCCGGATCTGCGGCAAAGGCAAATACTGAGGATAAGGTTAAGGAACTGCCTGAAACAGAGCTTTATCAACATGAGGCCGCGGCAGCCATCCGCAGGCTGGAGGCCGGGAAAAACAGGCATACCCCCATTATCGCCGTCACCGCCGGCGCTACCCCTGAGGAAAAGGAAAGGAGCCTTGCCGCCGGCATGGACGATTACGTAAAAAAGCCCGTCCTGCTGGACGCCCTGTCCGGGACGCTGGCGCGCTGGCTGCCGGGCGCCGTGAAAAGCGGGCGGCAGGTTTTGGGGGGCGCTTTCGCCGAAACCGCCGCAAGCCGGGTTATTCTCCCCTCCTTTGTGCCAGAGGGGAAAAAGGCGGAGCTTCTGCAAACGGTGGGCGCGGACCCGGCGCTTCTGTCCCGGGTGCTGGCCGCCTTCCTTAGGGATATGCCGGAAAAGCTTGCCGCGCTGGAAGCCGCCCTGAAGGAAAAAGACGCCCCCCGTGCCCGGCTGCTCTCCCACGGGATGAAATCAAGCGGGCAGTTTGTCGGAGCCGCCTCCTTCGCCGCCCTGTGCGGGGAGATGGAGGAAAAGGCCGTAGCCGGCGCCCTTGATGGGGCCGGGGAGCTGGCGGAAAAAATCCGCCGGGAACTTGTGAAAATTCAAAAAGAACTGGCACAGTAGCATCAAACGCAGGCTTAAGCAAACAGCCTGTGTTTTTTATTGCCCTCATGCGTGTTCCATAATCCGGCTTCCGTATCCTGACTCCTGAAAAAATCTACCTTCCCTAAAGGTAAAAAGGGATAGAGCCTAAAGGTTGACCTGCTATAATATTCCAGACGCAAAATGAATTGTTTGAAAAAGGCATTGTGACGATTGCCTTTGCAAATTAAGAAGGGAGGAATAATATATGAATTGCAGACGACACAGGAAAAGAAGGACCAGTTCTTTTCTTGTCCTATTTCTTGTCCTGTTGCTGACGGTGAATCCAGTTATGCCTGCCAAGGCATACGCGCTTCCGTCAGTAGAGGATCTGGTCAACGAAGCTCTTGAACAAACGGGCATGAAGGATTTGGCGGACGATGTGGCCGAGACTCTGGAAGACGCCGTGAACGGCACTTTGCCGGTGTTGGAGAAAGTACCGGAAATGGTCATGGACGACACCAAGGCAAAAGCGGAAGATGCGGCAGCGCAGCTCTCCGTGATCATGCCGGTGCTGCGGGAAATTGCGGAAACCGGAAACGTTGTCACTGAAATTCTGGGCGCCGTACCCATTGACTTCGACATTGATGTTGCCGTGCCCATGCCGGGAGACTTGGGCAGCGACATAGGAGCGAAAGCCTGGGCGAAGAAGCAGGGGGATTACCTTTCACTGTGCATATGGGTGGACGGCCCCGGCCGCAGCCAGGCCATTTTCGGCATCGCCAACGACGACCCTCTGGGCGGGGGGAACGCGTCTCATTTTGAGAACCCCGGGCACATAACCACTGCTTTCTATGACATAACCCCCAATGGGCGTGACTATGTCCATGCCCGGCTTCCTTTAGGGATGGATATGCCCACAGTGTATGCGCGCGGCTATATCCCCTGGGGGTCTAGGGATGAGCAGTACATTAAGGTTGAAATCGGCGGCATGACCGACACCCAGGTAAACCTCAACTTTGAAGTAAGCCTAAAGGGGACGGCGGACGCGGAGGTATCCATTGAGGGCGAGGCCAAAGCCAGCTTCTCGGTGGGCGTATCGCCCCAGGAGGCGCAGAAGGTTGCCAACCGGACCATGATCACCATGAATAAGGCCCTGATCGCCGAGACGGAAAAGGGCGAACTCGGCCCCGAGGCGGCGGCCAGGGTCATCAAGGCGGCTATTGGCCAGTTGAAAGCCTGCTCAGTTGAAAACCCCGGGGCCATCGGTTCGGTTACCCTGGGCGTGGATATCGCCGGGCTGGTGGGGCTGGGAGTTGCGGATTCCGTCTGGCCGGGCATCAGCGCTTCCGGCGGGCTGTATCTGGAATTGCCCCTGGACGCGGCGGCAAACATCGGGCTCGACGCTTTGGAAGGTTTACTGGAAAATGCGGAGCTGATGACCAACGATATCCACCGGATTGCCTCCTGTGTGTTAAGCGGCGATCTCAGCAGCGAAACCCTGAATGAAGTGACCGCGAGGCTCCAGAATTCCTGGGAAAACGGCGCAAAACCGGTATTTGAAAATATAGTCGATGATACTGTAGGGGCCGTTGCCCAAACCAGCGTCGGCATTTCCTTATCCCTTGACCTGGCGGGAGAAGGCAGCACCTCTGGCGGCGGCGACGGCGGCACTGAAAGCTCCTTCAACCTCTTTGCCGCCGATGCCTCAATTCCCGGGGGAGAGGCTTTGGTGGCGACTGCCAATGGAGAATTCATCAGCGATACTGTCGAAGGCCTGGCCCTTTTCCTGGGCAACATGCTGAGCGGCAATGTGGACCGGGATGTGCCGGACCAGCTTGACAGGCTGGACGAAGTGGTTGACAATCTGGCGGAGGGGACGGTGCTGAGACTCGACATCGGCACGCCCCTCTATGTCCAGCTTACCGCGGAGCTTTCGGCCAAACCGCTGGTCGAGGCGTCCAAAACCAGTATCGAATACCTCAGGGGACTAAGCCGCGCCATGCTTCAAGCCGCCAGGGAAGGCAGCCTGGAACCGCTGCGGAACATCGAAAATTACATCCAAGGCGGCACGGAACACCTGCTTGATTTCATCAAGAGCATCAGCGGGTCCATGTTCGGCCTTGACCTCGGTATTGGCGCCAGCGCCGACCTGGGAGCCGAAGCGATGGTGACGGTGGACGGCGGGGCCTCCGTGCACATGGAAGCCAACCCCGAAATGATCTTCTTCGTGACCTCCCTGGGCGAGCTGCAGTTTGACGACGTGACGGGCCTGGCGCAGGCGGGCATTGACATCTCGGTGGGCGCCAGCGGCGGCGTCAACCTGGGCGAGGGCGTGGAGCTGGGGGTTCAGGGCGGCGCCAGCGTGGATACCAGCCTGCTCAAGCTGCTCCTGGAGGAGCATCACGGTCCCATTGATGATCTCTATACCGTAAAAGGTTCGTCCAACGCCAACCTGGGCGAGCTGACCGTAACAGTCGGCGGGCAGCGGCGCAACCTGATGCCGGAGCTGAACGACACTGATACAAACTACACTGCGTATGTTCCCTACAACACCAATTTAGTCACCATTGAGGCAAAACCCCAGAGCCCAGGCGCAAAAGTGAGATTTTGGAGCCTGGATACGAATCGGTACACGGAAGACCTCAACGGATACAACATGTTGGTACCGATCACCGTATGGGCGGAAGACGGGACGATGAAGGAATACCAACTGTCGGTGCTGCAGGGTCCTTCCCTCAAGCTCAGGTCCCTGAGTTCGCCGAACGATTCCGTATACTTTAGTCCTGACCAGTTTAGTCCTGACCAGAACAATTATGTTATCAACGTACCTTTATATCGCACCGATATTGAGTTTCTTCCGGTACTGGACCACATCGGAGCCACCCTCAAAGTGAACGGCGTGCCATGGTCCAGCAAGCAACCTTTCAAAGCCCCCCTCAATGTGGGAGAAAACATCATTACCTTTGAGGTCAGCGACTACATGGACACCAACACCTACACGGTCAAAGTGAACCGGGATCCGTCCAGCGACGCCACGCTTGCCTATCTGAGCGTTAACCAGGGCACACTGGAGCCGGCCTTTGACATATACACGAGATCCTATAGATCCTATACCGTGAGCGTCGATGAAGATGTCGCCAGTATTGCTATCTACGCCGATGTTAACGAGCCCCACGCGACGGCGACCCTGTACAAGGTGGACGGAAATCAGCGTGAAGAACTGCAGTCCCAGCTCTACGGCATTCGCAAAACTGTTGATATCCAGCCGGGAGAGAACAGCTTCGAGATTGTGGTCACCGCCCAGGACGGTACAACCAGGGAAACTTATAGCCTCAATGTCTTCCGGACAAATGTGCCGCTCAAAAGACTGGCGGTCAGGATAGGCGATGGGGCAGGCGCTCAAAACATAGAACTGACTCCCTCTAGCTTAGGCCATGGTTTAGATTTGAACAGTGACTCCAACGTCTATATAACCGCAGAGCCCATAAGCGAGAACGTAAAAGTCTATATAGGAAATGCAGTGGTCACCAAAGAAGATGGGTGGACGGCAAATCTTGGGCAAATCCGCGAAGACCAGCAGGTATCGATTCCCGTCACGGTCAGAACATTAGCCGACCTTAAGCGGACCGATTATGTAATCAGGTTCAATTTGTCAAACCAAGACATGGGCCTGGAGAGTGTCAGGTTTGTATACAAAGACCAATCCGGCAACGATCAAACGGTTGTGCCGTCATCCGGCACTGACGGGTTCCATGCGGAGGTGCCTTCCTACGTAGATCGGATTAAGGTATATGCAACGCCCAAATATACAGATAACAACCCTGCTTACACTTTCGTAAATCATATGATTGACTATGCCGGTTCGACTGTCTTTGTCGACCACAGTGTTCCGGGCGTAAGCGTTTCCCTTGGAGTCGAAATGAACACCATTCCCATAACCGTCGTTGCCGCAAACGGCAATACCTCGACATATAATCTTTACGTTACGCGGCCGACACCTCCGGAAATGATTGCCGATCTTACCAGCATTTCTGCTAACTGCGGAAGTTTTGACCATGCTTTCGATCCGCGAATTACAAGTTATTTCCTCACCATCCCGTATCAGCCGGACGAAGACGCCAATTCAACCACGTACCCGGGGTGGCCGAGTTCGGTTATAATTACGCTTGCATGCGCGTCAGACGGTTCGACATTCCAGGTGCCTACACAATATGTCTGGAGGAAATACGAGGTTCACGGTGACAAAGGCTCCCAAAATCCATTATTATATGAGATCCATGTGGAAAACATATATACATGGGACCCTATCCCTGTGCAGTTTTCCGTTACCTCTCCGAACGGACAGGTGAGCAAGGTCTACAACATTACCATCCAGCGCTCCCCTTCTGCGAACGCCTGGTTGGACCCTAACAGCGGACTGCAGGTAAGCATAGACAAGAACAGCATAGAAAGCTTAAATCCGGTTTCCTACCCTTTCAACTTAGCCTACACCGTCAATGTGGGCAGCGAGGTGGATAAAATCTACCTTCGCGCCAAACCCTGGTACCCCGGAGCATCTCTGACCATCAACGGGGCTACAGCGGAATATCAATACGATGATGTCAACTCTCCATATCCAGTACAGTACTGCGAATGGCGTGAAGTGCCCCTCAGCGCGGGAGCGAATAAAGTTGAGGTTGCAGTCACCGCGCCGAACGGCAAAAACACCAAGACCTATACCGTCACGATAAACCGCGCGGCGCCGCCCGACACCGCGCCGCCTTCCATCGGAGTGCCGGTGAACATCACGGTCGAGGCGACTTCTTCCGCCGGGGCGGTCGTCAACTTCAATGCCAGGGCCATCGACGCCGTGGACGGCGAAGTGCCTGTGACCTACAGCAAAAACCCGGGTTCCGTATTCCCGGTGGGTGACACCGCCGTAACCGTCACCGCCCAGGACCAGGCGGGCAACACCGCCACAGCCGGCTTTACTGTCAAGGTGCAGGACACCACTCCGCCGTCCTTTGGGCCTGTGGGGGATGTAGAAGTCGACGCGGCCGGTTCCGGCGGCGCGGCGGTTAATTTCTCCGTTACGGCCACAGACCTGGTGGACGGTCCGGTTGAGGTCATGTATTCAAGGACGCCGGGCTCTGTATTCCCGGTGGGAACTACCAGGGTAACCTGTATGGCGGAGGATTCGAGGGGCAACGCGGCTATTAAAACCTTCAATGTGACCGTTATAGGCCAGACAGTAGAAAATGCCGTTATTTCTTCGGATGCTGCGGATTTTGACAAAAATATCGCCAACCAGGCGGATGTGGAAACCACCATCACCTGGAATAGCGCCACAGCCGTTACCGATGTTAAGAAGGCCGGAGCCTCCATTGGAATGGAAAACTATGCTGTAAACGGAAATATCCTGACTATAAAGAAGGAGTACCTGGCAACTCAGCCCACAGGCGGCCTTGTGCTGGCGGTGGAATTCGACAGGGGCAATGCGGCGACGCTGACTATCAATATACTTGATACTACACCGCAAATCATCAGCGCAACCATCAGCCCGGCGACAGTGACTTTCGATCTGGATAGCCCTGGCGACGTAAGCACGACCATATCCTGGGGCAGCGCAGCTACCGTCACTGATGTGGTCTATGGCTCAGTTTATTTGACATCGCCTGCGGATTACAACGTTAGCGGGAACACCCTGACCATAAAGGAAACCTACCTCTCCGGACTAAATCTGACCGATGGGAATTCCATAGACTTTGAAATCTCGTTCGATGCGGGTGACAGCGCGGTACTGACAGTTAACGCTGTCAGCAGCTACGTGCCGTCCGGTGACGCTGCTTTAAGCGATCTGGGAGTGGGCGGAGAAACCGTTGCGGGCTTTGTATACAAACAGTATGAATACACTGTCCAACTGCCATACGGCACTCAGCCCGGCAGCCCGGCAGCCTTCGTCAGCGCAACGCCGAATGACTCCAGGGCAAACGTGCGCATCACTCAGGCTGCGTCCCTGCCCGGAGCGGCCCAAGTGGAGGTCACTGCCGAGGACGGCACTGTGCTGACCTACACCATACACTTTACTGTGGCAGAGCCACCGCTATCCTCCAATGCAAGCCTAAGCGGGCTGACATTGAGTGCCGGGAGCTTGAGCTTCGCGCCGGATACGGCAAGCTATACACTAAGCGTAGCCAATGGAGTAACAAGCACAACGGTTACCCCTGTTACAGCGGACGTAAATGCCATGGCGCAGGTGAACGGAAAGGATGTTGAAAGCGGTCGGCCCTCCGAACCCATAGCACTTAAAGTCGGTAGCAACACGATTGTTATTGTGGTTACGGCACAGGACGGTGTAACCGCCAGGACCTATACAGTCACTGTGAACAGGGCGGCAGCGCCAAGTAGAGATAGGGATGATGACAGCGGCAGTGGCGGAACCCCAACCCTTCAACCCCAGCCTGCGCAACCTCCGGCAGCAACTGTTGGCGGGGTGAAGACCGCCGCAACTGTGGATGCAGCTACGGGTACCGTAAAAACAGAGCTTGATGCCGATACTCTGAATATGGCCCTGGAAGGCGCACTGACAGGTGATGACGGGAAAAAGACATTGGAAGTTGAACTGTCCAAGTCGGCTACGGGAAGCTACAATGTGGAATTTCCGGCATCGGCCCTTTCCAATCCGCAGGCTGATATAAACATTGAAATCAAAACTGATGCAGGCACAGTTACACTTCCGGGCAACATGCTTGCTGGTACAGGATTTGAAAATCAGGGTGATGCAGGCTTGACAATTAAAAATGTTGATAAATCAACTCTCCCAGAGGAGGTTAGAAACGCCGTAGGCAATAAACCGGTGATACAGCTGGGCCTTACAGTTGATGGCGAGCAAAAGGCTTGGAACAACCCGTCTGCGCCGGTGACGGTAAGCATCCCCTACACCCCGACGGCGGCGGAGCTGGCCGATCCCGAGCATATCGTGGTCTGGTACATCGACGGCAGCGGCAACGTGGTTTCGGTACCCAACGGGCGCTACGACCCGGCCACCGGCACCGTGACCTTCACCACCACCCATTTCAGCTATTACGCCGTAAGCTACAAGAAAGTAAGCTTCAAGGACGTGGCGGCAGGCGCGTGGTACTCAAAAGCGGTTTCCTTCATCGCCGCCAGAGAGATCACCACCGGCACGGGAGGCGGCAATTTCAGCCCGGATGCGAAGCTGACCAGGGGCGCTTTTCTCGTCATGCTGCTGAAGGCGTACGGCATCGCCCCCGATGCAAACCCGCAGGACAATTTCGCGGACGCGGGCAGCACCTGGTATACCGGCTACCTGGCCGCGGCAAAGAGGCTTAAAATATCCGCGGGCGTGGGCGGCAACATGTTCGCCCCCGAAAAGGAAATCACCCGCCAGGAAATGTTCACTTTGCTGTACAACGCTCTGAAGGTAATAGGACGGCTGCCTGAAGGCGATTCCGGCAAAAGGCTTTCCGATTTCAGTGACACAGGCGAAATCGCTCCCTGGGCAAAGGACGCCGTGAAGCTGCTGGTGGAAACCGGGACCATCGGCGGCAGCGGCGGCAAACTCTTGCCTAATGACACCACCACCAGGGCGCAGATGGCTCAGGTGCTGTACAGCCTGCTCTCAAAATAAAAGGACACATGCAGCAAGAAACTAAAGCTTGGCAATATGCAGCTCCGGCACTCATATGCCGGAGCTGCGGCAAAGGCAAATACAGAGGATAAAGTTAAGGGACGGCCTGAAACAGAGCTTTATCAACATGAGGCAGCGGCAGCCATCCGCAGGCTGGAGGCCGGGAAAAACAGGCATACCCCCATTATCGCCGTCACCGCCGGCGCTACCCCTGAGGAAAAGGAAAGGAGCCTTGCCGCCGGCATGGACGATTACATAAAAAAGCCCGTCCTGCTGTACGCCCTGTGCGGGGAGATGGAGGAAAAGGCCGTCGCCGGCGCCCTTGAGGGGGCCGGGGAGCTGGCGGAAAAAATCCGCCGTGAGCTTGTGAAAATTCAAAAGGAATTGGCATAAGCGGCATCAAACGCAGGCTAAAGCAAACAGCCTGTGTTTTTTTTTACCCTCATGCGTGTTCCATAATCCGACTTCCGTATTCTGTCTCCTGACTCCTGACTCCTGTCTCCTGTCTCCTGTATTCTGTCTCCTGTCTCCTGAGCCCTGAAAAAATCTACCTTCCCTAAAGGTAAAAAGGGATAGAGCCTAAAGGTTGACCTGTTATAATATTCCGCGGCAAAATGCATTGCCGGAAAATCCCAGGGCATTTGCCCATGCAATGCATCTACTAGATATTACCATAACAAGGAGGTAGATTTTGTGAAAAAGCTTTTATCCATTTTGCGGACCCGCCTCATTCTGACCGGCTTTTTGCTGGCGGTGGCGTTCCTGGCCACGCCGGTGACGGCCCAGGCGGCGGGCTTTTCGGGGAGCGGTTCGGGGACGGCGGGAGATCCCTATGTCATCACCACCCCCGAGCAGTTGAACGAGGTGCGGAACAACCTCTCGGCCCATTACCGGCTGGGGGCCGACATCGACCTGTCGGGGTACATGAGCTGGCAGCCTATCGGCAGCCAGTCGGCCCCTTTTACCGGCAGCCTGGACGGCGGCGGCTTCAGCATCAGGAATCTGTCCATTGACCGATCTAATGAGGACATTATTGGCCTCTTTGGTTCTGTTAATGGAGCAAGCTTTCAGAATGTGATAATAAAAAACGGGCTTGTCCGCGGCAGATATGAAACCGGCGGTTTGGTTGGCAGGGCCAGCAATGCTTCCATTAACGGTTGCAGCTTTTCCGGCAGTGTGTTTGGTTATCATACAGTGGGCGGATTGGTGGGAAAAAGCGACGGAAGCAACATCCAGGATAGCTGGGCTTCGGGGTATGTGACCGGTGATGGTTTTTGTATTGGCGGATTAATAGGGGCTTGTACTATAAATGGGGGAACAATCCGGAACAGCCATGCCCAAAGCCAGGTAACGGGCGGCGCCAATGCCGGAGGATTAATTGGAGATGCGCAAAATAATGTAAACATCATTAACTGCTATGCCGTTACCAGCACTAAAGGACCTTACAGGATTGGAGGGCTGGTAGGATCTAAGTATGGCGGTTTGGTGGAAAACTGCTTTTCCAGTGGCGATGTAAGAACTACAACAACTTATAACGATGGGGCAGGCGGAGGATTAATCGGGATTAATTATGGCGCTTCAATTAAATTCAGCTATTCCAGCTGTACTGTCAGCACAATCGGAGACCGCGGATATGCAGGCGGTTTGATAGGTGTGAACGACGGAGGTTCAATAACGGATTGCTATGCCGTCGGGGATGTGACAGCCACCTACATGTGCGGAGGGTTGGTAGGGCATAATACCGGTTCAGTTGTAAAATGCTACACATCCAATAATGTTAGAGAAGAAAAGGAATACCGTTGTGGTGCATTGATTGCAAGAAATGAAGGGAGCATAAGCACCAGCTTTTGGAACATAGATAAATTTGATTGGCCCATATGGGTACCGTTCTCTGAAAGCGGCACCACCGGTCTGACAGAATCCCAAATGAAGATAAAGGCGTCATTTGCCGGTCTGGACTTTGATAACGTATGGAACATAGAAACGGGCGGGTATCCTTACCTCCGCTGGCAGATTCCTGCGCCCGATTTGGCTCCTCCCGGCTTTGAAACAGGCTATCCTGCTTATGATGAAGCTACGCCTCAGGGCTTTCGCCTGAAAGTGAAGACCGATGAGGACGCTGATGTCTATTTTGTGGTACTGGACAAAGGCGTTTCATTAAGTCAGTTGTTTACGGAGAATCTCTACTACTCGATGACAACCGGCCGGGCGGAAAACGGTTCGGACGCATTGCCTGCCAATAGAAAGGGCTGGATTGGTACAACGGGGGGAGTGGAAGCCAGCGTGGAGATCAGCGGGCTGGCTTCGGGCACAGACTATGACATTTATCTGTTTGCCGAGGATAGGACCGGTAATTATACCCATTCCCTTACCAAGCTGACAGCCCGTACGGAATGGAGCGGTGATGAAAACGACATCACCGGCTTTACGGTTGCCGGACAGGTGGGGATGTCGAAAATAGATGCCGCGGCTCATACGGTGACTTTTTATATGCCGGAAGGAGCGGATGTAACATCCCTGGCGCCGGCAATAACACTGACAGGCAGCGCCACGGTATCGCCGTCCTCAGGGCAAACGCAGAATTTCACCAATCCGGTCATCTATACCGTAACCGCTCAGCATGGCCAAACCCAGGATTGGACTGCGGTCTGCGCCTTTGTGGATCCCAGTTTGGTCCTGCATCTTAAATTCGAAGACAATCCGGAAGATAGCACACCCTATGGCAATAATGGCACGGCCGGCGGTAATGTGGAGTATGTGCCGGGTATCATGGGAAAGGCCGCTTTATTTCGCGGCGTTGACGCGCCGGGCCAGATCATGATTGCCAACAGCGACTCGCTGCGGTTCACCGACGGATTAACCGTTTCCTTCTTTGCCAGAGTGGACAGCGAAAGAGGTATGGACGGGTACAGCAATGCGGTTGAAAAGGGTCGGCAGTGTTTTTTTGCCAAAGACGGCGATCAGAGCAATCTGATCTATTCACTGATCTATGGCAATACAAACACCAATACCATCAAAGGCGGGGGATCCAGCGCCTCTGTCAGCCCTTTTTACACCCTCGGCAAATGGATGCATATAACTTATGTCATCTCAGCCAGCGGAGCTGTGATCTACAAGGATGGGGCAAAAGTGGCGGAGCAGGCATTATCAGGTACTCTGGACTTTAGCGGCTCAAATGCAAAGGATTTCTATGTCGGGAGACTTGGTACGTTCTGGTATCCATTCTATGGTGCTCTTGACGACTTCAAAGTATTCAATCGGCCCTTGACGGAGCAGGAAGTAAGGGAACTGGTTTTTGGATCCGGCGACGCCGTATCTTTCGAGGTGAGCGCGCCGGCCGAAGTCCGCGCGGGAGAGACCTTCAGCGTGGTACTTACCGCCCTGGACCAGTCGGGGCAAACCTTAGCAGACTATGGCGGCATACACAATATTAACTGGAACTGGACGGCAAGCCCTTCGCCCAATGGCACGGCACCGGTCAAGCCCGCCGACGGGATGGCAATGTTTAGCAATGGTGTGGCCACGGTTAGCGGATTCAGGCTGACCAATGCAGAGACAATAACCATCACCGCCGCCGAAGATGACGGTTCTTTTGGCGAAAGCGCGCCTGTAACGGTCAGGCCGGGCAGCCCTGAAACCCTGACTGTGGAAACGACTGGCACGGTGGAGGCAGGTAAGCCTTTTCAGATCAGGGTTACAGCTGACGGGGGAGACATTTACGGCAATACCGGCGGGGTGTTTACCGGCACCATAGGTTTTGCCTGCGATGATTCACAGGCACAGCTGCCCGGGCGATATACTTTTGTTGAAACCGATAACAACGAGAAGGTGTTTGATAACCTGGTACTCAACCGCCTTGGTGATACTACCCTGTGGGTATCCAGATTATCCGGCGGAGACCCTGAGGGGTATTGGAGGTTTGACGAGGGAGAGGGCAGTCTTGCCGTGGACTTTTCCGGCAACCGTTACAATGCTACACTGATCAATACCGACGCAGGCGCTTGGGTAAACGGTGCCCCGGACATCAGTTTTACCAACCACGGTGGACTCATGTTTGACGGGAGCAATGATTATGTTGATGCCGGGAACGGAGTTAACCTGGCCGACAAATCCTTTACTATTGCCTTTTGGGCCAGATGCATCAAATATGGGGAAAATTGGATTATCAGCCAGGGTACCACTGCCAACAACCAGGGGTTGCATGTAGGCTTCCGCAACGCAACCACATTCAGCATCGCTTTTTGGTACAATGATCTGGACGTCAATGTGTCCGGCGACACTGGATGGCACCACTGGACCGTCACCTATGACAGCAGCACGAAACTTCAGCGTATCTATCAGGATGGCGCCATGCTCGGCTCCCGGACATCGAGCAGCAATTTGCAATCATCCGGAAATCTATATATCGGCAAGCGCTTTACTAATACCGGGTTCTTCGGCGGATACCTGGACGACCTGCGGGTGTATTACAGAGTTCTTGCGGATGAAGAAATCGCGGAGTTAGCCGGTGGGGGCGGAAGTGTTCCTTCCTGGGATAAGGTGATCACAGTACAGCCTCAAAGATTGATTGTGGACAGGGTGGCCTTTGGGGCCTCAGGGGGGACACCGCCCTACAGCTGGAGCGCCACCGGTTTGCCATCGGGACTGAGCATGAGCAGCGATGGAGTGATCAGCGGCGTTCCGACAGCCACTGAAACCTCCACAGCCACTATCACGGTAACAGACGGCGCCGGCAGCACGGCAAGTATGAGTTTGGTACTGGCAGTAGACCTGGATTCTCTGGATTTGAACATCAACGACTGCCGGCTGGCGGTTAACTATAGTGCCCAGGCGCTGAACATAGCCAGTCTGGCCTTGAGGGCTGCGGGCGGGACACCGCCCTACAGCTGGAGCGCCGCCGGCTTGCCATCGGGACTGAGCATGAGCAGCGACGGTGTAATCAGTGGCATACCCGCAAGCGCGGGGACATCCTCCGTGACCATCACACTGACGGATAATGCAGGCAACACGACCGTTAAAAGCTTCGATCTGGGAATAGACTTTGTGATGCCTCCGTCCATTACCACCCAGCCGTCCAATCAGACGGTGACCGCGGGACAGACAGCCACCTTTACGGTAACGGCGACGGGAGACGCACCTTTGAGCTACCAGTGGAAGAAGGACGGGGCGGACCTGACCGACGGCGGCAGCATCAGCGGGGCCGCAACGGCAACCCTGACCATCAGCAATGTGCAGGCGGCGGATGCCGGAAGCTACACCTGCCATGTAAGCAATGCCGCAGGCGGCGTGACCAGCGTCGCGGCAACTTTGACGGTGAATACGGCGCCCCCTGCGAACAACCCGCCAACGGCTAAAAATCCGGTGCCGACCCAAAGCGTGGCCGAGGGAAGCACAACCACCTTTAACGCAACCGACATCGCTGAGGATGCGGACAACGATACACTGACCATCACGGCCATTGTGACAGGCCCGGACACAGCAAAGGCGACGGCAAGCCTTGACAGCGGCACTG
>JANLFN010000060.1 GCA_024655885.1 Eubacteriales bacterium
TCTCACATTTGACAGTTGAAGAAAAGAAGAAGCTTGGGAACCCTTGAAGATAGAGAGACCCAAGCTTTTGTTTTCTCATTAAAAAGTGAGTAATGTATTTATGATTTTGTACATTTAAAAATTTTTTTCATCTGGTTTTTGCTGACAATCTGATAATCCGTACGGAAACCAAATGCTTCGTGTATATCATCTGTAAAGTCCGTTCTTGTGTAAGCAGGTATGTAACCCTCGCCCTTTACTTCCAAGAAATTCATATCTCTTAATCCATTAATGATTTCATAACATGTATATTTTCCGTTCAGCTTCTTTTCAAGGAATCTATAGATGACTAAAGAAATGAAGCAGGTCGTAAAATGAGCTATTATTCTATCATCCCGGCTTAAGTATACCGGTCTTGCTTTAAATTCGCTTTTTATAATCCGGAAGCACTCTTCGATTTCCCATCGCCTTCTATTCACATTGATGATTGAAGAAGCATCATCTTCAAGATTTGTACACACAGCATAGAAACCGTCAAATAGTGCTTCTTTTGAAATGAGTTCGGTGTTGATTCGGTATATTTCATGTTCGGCAACCTCTCCTTCAGCAGTGCAGTGGCTTTTTTCTATGAATCTTTTGTAATCATTGGGGCCATATCTTTCTATTTTACCAGGGTTGGAATCAATTGCTTTTTGTGCCCGTTCTATCTGGGAGTTTCGTATATTTCTCTGATAATCACGATATTTAATAGAGTAGGTAACAATGAGTTTCTGTTCTAACCCGTTTTCCTTTATCCAGCGTTCTTTATGGAACACCTTGTCCCTATCTTTGTTTTCGTCTAGTTCAGCAATGTTGTAGGTTCTACCGTCATCAGTTAAAGACCAGCCCTTTGGGTCAAGGGCCCATTCCCTCAGGTGTGCTTTCAGCTTTTTGATAGACTGTGTTGTAATAAATGCCCGTTCACCTTTATTATTGAATTTCCTGTTGCTATCGGATGCCAGGCCTGCATCAGTACATACAATAAACCTGGAAAGATTAAAGTCGGATAGAATTTTTTCCTCCAGAGGCTTTAAAGTCAACTGCTCATTGGTATTCCCTTTGTTAATGACAAAAGCAAGGGGGACACCATCTCCGTCCATAAAAAGCCCCATCTGTACGATAGGGTTTGGTCTATGTTCTTTTGAAACACCATATTGTTTCAATCCCTCTTCCTGTTCGATTTCAAAGAAGTAATTCGTGCAGTCGTAATACAGCACACCTGTATTCCTCTTGGAAACTCTCAGACTGTTTTTGTACAGGTAAGACTGTATCAAATCAGCCTCTTTGGCAATGACCTCAAGGGCCCTGTATATATGCTGGAGTTCAAAATCAGGTTGTTCGATAAATTTTGTGGAAAGTTGAAAGGTTGCGAGTTTTGAAGAGGGATATATGATTCTTGCGTAAAGAAGTCTTGAAAGCACCGAGTCCAGGTTGAACGTGAATTTGTATTTCAAAGATATTTCCTTGCAAAGCTTATTGAGTTTAAGTTCATGGTATATCTTTTGAAGAAAAAGATAACCGCCGTTGAAAGAGCGCTGCTCACCCTTTGCAATTACCTTGGATGGGGAGTACTTGACGATGATCTCCCGGTTTTCCTCCTTTTCTTTTTGGTTAAGCTCTTCTATATATTTTTTCGCCCATTCAATGGGATCCTGACCACCAAGTTTCTCTTTAAGTTCAGCATAAGTACCGAGCTTTTCAACCACCTTTGTAGAACGTCTTCCGTTTTCGTATATAGATTTTGTTATGTACAGGGATGCGGCATTCTTTGATCTTGATACGCATAATCTCATAGTGAAATACCTCCCATCCCTTTTATTGTAACACATTACGCAAAATTACGCAATATTTCCATGGCTAAATTTGACTTTTTTTAATAAAAAAAGCCCTGT
>JANLFN010000009.1 GCA_024655885.1 Eubacteriales bacterium
GTGTATAAAAACGCCGAAAACCCTTTAAAATCAAGGGTTTTCGGACAAATTGTGGGAAGTTAGGTGAATATAGATGCCAATGTTTTTCTTCCCATTATACTTATACTCTTACTACTCTAAATCTTGAACGTTCATTTTTTCTATTTCTCTATTCTTTTTGATTTTTTCACGGCAGGCATAATATATTCCAAGTAAGATTGCTGTCGGAATATTATATAGGACAAAGACATACAATGCAGTTAAAAAAATAGAAACTTTAGGTATCTGAACTGCATTGAGAATGGTTTTTCCACTTTGCTCTGTAAATAGTGTGGTATAAGATACAAGTCCTAAGACGACCATAATAGAAAACAATACGGTAATGACTGGTAAGATTAATCCTAACCACTTGCTTTGCTTTTTAGACATGAAAATTTGTAATGCAATTATACCAATAATTACTATTAGAAATATTATTATGGAAAATAAAGTCCTTGTCATCATTGTTCCTCCTGTTTTGATTTTTTATATTCTGACATTAAAATCTTTGCCGTGTCAAAATCGATTTTTTCATTTATAGCTAATCTTTTAATTAATTTTATATATGTATCGTTATTAGTGTTTTCACTTATTTGGATTTTTTGTATCAGCCTATCCAGACGCAATCGAACTGTTGGATAAGTAACCCTATACTGTTTAGCAACTTCTTTCAATGAGCCGGATGCTTGTAAGAATTTTTTTATAAACACAACATCCTCATCTTCCAGATTTACCATCCACTCCGGTAAAACTTCAACTAGCATAAGCATACCTCCTTTAACAAAATTAAATATATCATTTAATATTATTAAAGTCAATGTGCAACTCTTTTTTAATAATAATAAAGCATGCCATTATATGAGATGGCTTGCTTTTGAATAACCTGCACTTATTATATCAAAAAATAGTAAACGCATATGATGACCCGCTCGAGTATTACGTTTTTTGGAAAATATGTAAAAACGCAAAAAAGCCAACTGCAATAGCAATCGACTTCTTTCGACAAATTGTGGTGGAGGCGAACCGTATACGTTTGAAGCCATAACCTCCAAAAAGGCCCTGTTTAGAATTGCTATATAGTGACATAAAGAAAGAAGTTCCTTCCCTGGGGCTTCTTTTCTTATAGAAAACTGTATAGCTATATACTATGATCAATCAAGTCGGTAAGCAAAATTTTGCTGGAACAGTCTTATCATCAAAAGTAGTAATTCTTTCCTTTACATCAACAGTGGGACGCATAGCTATGGTACAAGAAAATTCCATTTTATCATTTATGTCAAATGACTTTACATCGATAATTCTTTCATACACTGCCCACTGTACCCTGGGGTTAGCTTTCAAACTATCTAAATCTCTTATCTCCCCCAATGCAACCGAGGTTTGAACTGCATGAATCCAGTCGCCAATAGTAGCATTCAAGAACTTTGTTACATCTATAGATAAAATACCACACGCCATATCTAAAATCGTGATTAAAACCTTGTACCTTTCCTCAATAATAAATTTGTTATGATTAGATAAAATAAAGTCTCGCTCTGCCAGAAAAACATTTGTCTTTTCATTGTCTGGAATTGAATAGGGGTTCCCAGTATATGAAGGGTAATAATTCTCTAATTCACCTTTCGGCAGAACAAATACCCCAGCTTGAGCAAATGCTTTCTCTATTTTAGCTGCCCTACCCGCTACTATTGAAATATTCGGGGCTTTACCAGGTATCAATTGCATTAATTCATTTTGTTTTCTCTTGATAACCATGTATGTTATTCTTCTTCGGATTCTATCATCAGTGTTTTGTTGAAATGCTTTTAGGAATTGCTTTAATTCATGGTCATCTCCTAATTGACATTCCTGTAAAGCCTCGATTTCTGGCATTATTTCGTTTATATGTCGTATCATTTCTCCTATGACACTGATTAAGTCAGTTCCTAAACCTTCCTTTTGGACATACTCTTGAACAGGAGGCTTTTGGCTTACCGTTTGACGAATTTTCCCTTCAAATAAAGCATCATAATCTACTAATGCATAAGCCCTAATATTGAACTTCTCACACAATCGGTAAAACGCATCAACCTCTTCTTTTCCACCAACATCGATAATTGAGATTCCTCCTGCACCAAGATTCTGCTCTCTTGCCTCTTGAAGAAGTGATAAAAACTGTTGATCAGTATAGCCTTCAACAAATATCGGTCTACTGGCGAAGAAAAATTGTTTGTGATGGGTATTGAGTCTCGGCAGCATTTTTTGAATACGGTATAAGTCTTCTTGTTCTAATTGGCTGATCCATGCAGGTATATGTCCAGGTTGAAATACTATAAGATTGTATAAGTCGTCAACTGTTCTAATGTCAAGCATATAAGGCGAATGTGTTATTATCACAAAACATTTTTTGTCTGGTTGTATTTGGGGATCACCTGCCATTTTTTTAATTTCAGCCATAATAAACTGCTGATATTGAGGATGTAAATGCAATTCTGGCTCATCAAAAATTAAGCAGTTATACTCATCATCATATAAAAAAGCAAGGAGCCCAATTAACTCTTTTAAACCGTGACATTCCTTATCCTTTAAGCCATATTCCTCATTATATCCATACCTTTGAATTCGTGGCATTAAAAATCCACCTTGTTCCGATAACCGTATCTGGCGGTTAAACATTTGTGATAAAACAGCTTCTATTCTTACTCTGACATCAAGTTTATTTTTAATAATGATCCATGAGTCAGCCATTAAACCATACTCTGTCCCAAAATGTTTGTATTGGTTAAAATCACCAATGTTCAATCCCCTGTCCAGAGAATTATTTGTAAAATAGCTGTAACTCTGACGTTCCAGGCCTGCCATTCTTTCAGCACTTAAATATCTGACATTTAGTCCGCTATTCTTAAATTGGTTCTTTAATTGTTCTGCAAACTGGGTTTTTCCTGTTCCGTTAGGGCCGACAACATATGTAATTGGACCCCATTCATTTTTCTGGAGTACCTGTTCTTTCCATAAGAAAGGTAAATTTATGTTTACTGTAATCTGCATTAACACTTCCTCCTCATTAGACATTCTATATTCAATATACTTTATCTAAAAATTACTACATACTTTCCAAAATTCCTCTATTTATAGACAATTTTTACTCTTAATTCTAATATCCTGTTCAGAAAAAATCTATTAAAAAGTCATTTGACATCAACTTATCCACAAATATTTGTTGCATCAAAATAACAGTTGTTTCTTCTCAAAACGACTGCTTCAAACATCTTCCCTAAATACGTAGCCCCTCTTTACTTATTTTACATCCATATCCGTAACCTGCACAAATTCATCGGCGTCAGCTTCTTTCAGGTAATAAACACTCTCTTGATTATGATTGCTGAATAATCCTTTTCTGTTACATTGGTGTGTTAGAGTATTCAGCCCAAATCCTTTCATACATTCCTAATCCTTATTTTATTACTTTTTGAAACAGACATCTATTTGTCTAAAAGCAATCCAACTCTTGATTCAAGATTCTTGACGAACTACAGTATATTAAGTAAATACCTGTTTTATTGTCCAGTAATATCCACAATGATATACTAATATGTGAAAATATGTTTTTTGGGGGTTAAAATGATTACCGAATACCATGCAAAATATTACGCCAATGAGCTTGTCAGGCGAGCTGCACCAGGCGATATAGATAAAATCTCATCTGCCCTATTTGATGCTGCAGTGGATATAAACCCGCACCAGGTGGAAGCGGCTTTGTTCGCATTCAAATCTCCTTTGTCTAAAGGGGTGCTTCTTGCCGACGAGGTTGGCCTCGGCAAAACTATTGAAGCGGGACTTGTACTGTGCCAGTATTGGGCAGAGCGAAAAAGACGCCTTCTTGTCATTTGCCCATCCTCACTTCGCAAACAGTGGAGTCTGGAGCTTACGGAGAAGTTCAACCTGCCCAATGTAATCCTTGAAGCCAAAAACTACAACCAGGAAAAGAAACTGGGAAAAACTGTTCCTTTCGAGCAGGACAGCATTGTTATTACTTCTTTAAACTTTGCCAGCAGTAAAAAAACAGACGTAAGGAGTGTACAATGGGATTTAGTTGTTATCGATGAAGCCCACAAGCTTCGCAATGTATACAGATCCAGCAACAGGATTGGACAAAACCTCAAATGGGCACTCGATGACAGAAAAAAGGTGCTCCTTACTGCTACTCCCCTGCAAAATTCACTCCTTGAGCTTTACGGCCTTTCGACTTTGATTAGCGACCATATTTTTGGTGATATAAAAGCCTTCAGGGAAAACTACATAAATGACGGAAACCTGGAAGAGCTGAAAGGCAGGCTCAAATCTTTCTGTAAAAGAACATTAAGGAACCATGTGATGGAATACGTACGCTATACCGAAAGACATCCGTTAACGCAGAAATTCAGTACAACCGATGAAGAGCAGGAACTATACGAGGCAATATCGGCTTTCCTGCAACGGGAAGATACATACTCCATTCCTAAAAGCCAGCGGACGCTTACCACTTTGATCCTCCGCAAGCTGCTTGCATCATCTTCACGGGCAGTGGAGCAAACCCTTGAGACTATACGGGAAAGGCTTCTGGACATTAAAAAAGGGATTATCAGGGATTACAGCATAGAGGAACTTGTGGATGAAGACCATGCAATCCTTACGGAAGAAGATAGAGATGATCTGGAAGCAGAAGATGTGGCAGAAGAAGCAGTCGAGGAGGCAGGAAAAGAATCAATCAACTTTGAAAAAATAGATGCAGAAATTGCCCAGGTAGAGAAATTTATTTCAATAGCAAGAGAAATCCGCATCGATACAAAATCCAAAGCCCTTTTGAAAGCTTTGGAGGTAGGCTTCAAAAAGATGGAGGAACTTGGGGCCAGACGAAAAGCACTTATTTTTACCGAATCCCGCAGAACACAGGATTATCTCAAGCAGTTCCTTGAAGCCAACGGCTACCAGGGTAAAATTGTGCTATTCAACGGTTCAAATTCCGATAACGAATCCGTTCAGATTTATAAAGATTGGTTCAGGAAAAATGAAGGCACAGGCAGGATCAGCGGTTCTCCAATAGCGGACAAGCGGGCAGCACTCGTAGAATACTTCCGAGACCACGCCGAAATCATGCTTGCCACCGAATCGGCAGCAGAAGGCGTAAACCTCCAATTTTGTTCCCTGGTGGTAAATTATGACCTGCCGTGGAATCCACAGCGTATTGAACAACGTATAGGCCGCTGCCACCGTTACGGCCAGCAGCATGACGTAGTAGTTATAAATTTCCTGAATGAAAGGAATGAAGCTGACTGCAGGGTTTATCAGCTTTTAGAAGAGAAATTTAACCTGTTTAACGGTGTGTTTGGCTCCTCGGACGCTGTTCTCGGCACCATTGAATCGGGTGTTGATTTCGAGCGTAGGATCCTTAAAATCTACCAACAGTGCCGCACACCAAAAGAAATTGAGAAAGCATTTAAGGAGCTGCAAGCAGAAATGGAGGAAAAAATCAAATCCAGAATGGACAAGGCAAGGGCTGTGCTGCTGGAGAATTTCGACGAAGATGTCCATCAAAGGCTAAAGATTGGGCTCCAAGCTGCTTCCAGCCGTTTGGACAGGTTTGAGAAAATGTTCTGGCAGCTGACGAAGTTTGTATTGAGAGAGCAGGCACATTTTGATGACAGGAAATTGTGCTTTTATCTGGGCAAAACTTTCGGAAACTTATCGCAGGCAGGTAAATACCAACTGGTATCCAAAATGCGGAGAGACAACCAGAAAGGCATAGTATACCGACTTTCACACCCACTTGGGGAAAAAGTGCTGGAATGTGGTCTAAACCTGTCCACGCCTCCTGCAAAGGTCAGGTTTGATATTACCAATCATCCCGTAAAGATCAGTGTTGTTGAACAGTTAAAAGGAGAAAAAGGCTTTATGATTTTAACAAAGCTTGCCATCCAGTCTTTTGACAGGGAGGAATACCTTCTTTTCAGTGGTTTTACCGTTTCTGGCAAGCCTCTTGACCAGGAAATATGCGAGAAAATGATGTTATGCCAGGGACAGGTTTTAGAAACGGAGGAACTTCCAACTTATGTATACCAAAAATTGCGGGAGGAATCGGAGAGGTTTAGTGAAGCAACGGTTAACCGTGTCATGGAAGCCAACAATAAATTCTTTAAAGAGGAGCAGGAAAGACTGCAAAAATGGGCGGATGATCTGATCCAGGCGTCTGAAAAGGAACTTGAGGACATTAAAGTGAAATTGCGTGACTTAAACCGCCTGGCGAGGCTTGCTTCTACCACTGAAGAACAGCACAGGATACAGCTTCAAATTGCCGACCTTGAGAAGCAGAAGAAGATAAAACGCCGCAGAATTTTTGATGTGGAAGATGAGATCCTCGAAAAGCGGGATGGATTGATTAAGGAGCTGGAAACGAAAATGATGCGGAAGGTGGAAAAGGAAACCCTGTTTATGATAGAATGGGAAATAGTTTAGGGGAGGTTTGAAAGAAATGAGCAAAAGTTATGAAAAACTGGTATCATTGCTTAAACAAATGTTTCAGTTGGATCAGGCTGATCTTGATTTTGGAATTTACAGGATAATGAACTATAAAAGGAAAGAAATCGAAAAATTTTTAAGTGAAGACCTGTTGCCGCAGGTGCGTTCCCAATTGGACAGGTATATCTCTTCCAGGCAGAAAAACTTGAAGAAAGAGCTGGATGACTTGAAGAAGACGCTGGATGACACTGGAGTAGTTTATGAAAGCAGTGCCAAGTACATAGCACTGAAAAACCAGCTTGATGCAAGCCTGGACATTGAAAAAGCCGAGGAAGAAGTATATTCCCACCTGACGGACTTTTTCAGCCGCTATTACAATAACGGAGATTTTATTTCCCAACGCCGCTACAAACAGGGCATTTACGCCATACCCTACGAGGGTGAAGAAGTAAAGCTGTACTGGGCCAATGCCGACCAGTATTACATAAAAACAGCCGAATACTTCAGGGACTACACCTTTACCCTTCCAGAAGGCAAAAGGGTGCACTTCAAGCTGGTGGAAGCATCTACGGAAAAGGACAACAACAAGCCTGCCGAAAACAAGGAACGCAAGTTTGTACTCTACGATGATGAGCCTGTAAAGATTGAAAACGGTGAGCTTTACATACAGTTTGAATTCAAGGTGTATGAGAGCAAGCAGAAGGATTTGATAGACGGAGCTATTGAAAAGGTTCGGGAAATTATAGCAAGCGGTGAGTCTATGTATGTCCCGTTCCTCGGAATATTCAAGGAAAAGCCTACCGAATCAAACCCAAAAAGGACGCTTCTGGGAAAACATTTAACTGACTATACTGCCCGCAACACCTTTGACTATTTTATCCATAAGGACCTGGGGGGTTTTTTGCGAAGGGAGCTTGATTTCTACCTCAAAAATGAAGTGATGTTTCTGGATGACCTTGATACCGAGCATGAAGTACGTATAGAGCAGTATATCACCAAAATCAAGGTAATCAAAAACATCGGGCATAAGATTATCGCTTTCCTTGAGCAGATTGAAAACTTCCAGAAGAAGCTGTGGCTTAAGAAGAAGTTTATAGTTGAAACCAATTACTGCATCACACTGGATAGGATAGGCGAGGAATTTTATCCAGAGATTGCAGCCAATAGGGCACAGATTGAGGAGTGGAAAAAACTTTTTGCCATTGAGGAGCTTCAAGGGTACAGTGAGCCTTTGACTTTAGAGTTTTTGAAAGCCAATCTGTACCTGATGCTGGATACAGCCTTTTTTGGCGAGGAGTTTAAGGAGAGGCTAATTGAAAGCATAGACGATATAGACACCAAAACTGATGGACTGCTTATAAAGAGCGAGAATTTCCAAGCATTGAATTTGTTGTTGGAAAGGTATAAGGAGCAGATAAAGTGTGTTTATATTGATCCGCCGTATAATACAGGTAATGATGAATTTATTTATAGAGATAACTATGCTCATTCAAGTTGGTTAAGTATGATAAATGATAGACTTAATATAATGTTACCTCTTTTAAAAAGCAACAGTATATTTTTTGGAAGTATTGATGATAAGGAATACTGTAACTTTAAGAATGCATTAGAATTAAGTTTGGGACCAGATAACATGATTGAAACGCTTATTTGGAGAAGAAGAGCAACCCCTCCTAACGATAGATACATAGGTAAAAACCATGAATATATATTAGCTTTTTCAAGTGAAGTAAATAATGCTACATTATATTTGCAACCACGAAATGAAGAATTGAATATAAGATATAAAAATCCTGATAATGATAAAAATGGTCCTTGGGCAGCTTCTGATTTGAGCGCAAATGGTAAGGGTGGGAGATTGGTAGAAAGCTGTATTTTCCCAATAGTAAACCCAAATACAGGAGAGGAATTCTATCCGCCAAAAAATAAGTGTTGGCTTTATAATAAAGATAAAGTTGATATGCTAATTAAGGAAGGTAGAATAGGTTTTAGAACTAATTCAGGTGCCCCATTTCTGAAAAGATATTTGTCTGAAGTACGACAAGGTGTCACCTTGCCTACAATAATTGATGATGGAGGATTTTCCAATGATTCTGCTAAAGAAATTAGAGACTTGTTCAATGATGATAGCATAGAATTTCCGAAACCAACAAAATTAATGGAAAAAATCATTACTTCGGGTTCTGCATTTGATGATATTGTTTTGGATTTCTTCGCTGGTTCAGGAACTACTGCTCATGCAGTAATAAATCTAAATCGCATAGATGGTTATACTCGTAAATATGTACTCATAGAGATGGGTGAATATTTTTATAAAGTAACAAAGCCAAGAATTCAAAAGGCTATCTACTCCAAAGACTGGAAAGACGGTAAGCCCATATCCCGTGAAGGTATCAGCCATATGTTCAAATATATCAGGATGGAATCTTACGAGGATGCCTTGAACAACCTTGAAATAAAAAGGACTGAAGAGCAGCAAATAATGATTGATAATAATAAAGGCGTAAGGGAGCAGTATATCCTTTCCTATATGCTGGATAAGGAAACCGAAGGTAGCGTATCTCTTTTGAACATTGACCAGTTTGCAGATCCTTTCAATTACAGGATGAAAATAGCAAATGGGGTTGAAACAAAGGAGACTAACGTTGACCTGGTAGAAACATTCAATTACCTTTTAGGGCTTGTAGTTACAAAAATAGATGCAAAAGAAAGCTTTAACACTGAACCTGATCCAGGTTTGGGAATTCCTGGTGCAGTAAAGCTTGTTGCCGCCAGAGACGGCAGGGGCGAGTACACCTTCAAGGAAGTGGAAGGCAGCACTCTATCGGGAGACAAGGTTCTGATTATATGGCGTACTCTCACAGGCGATATTGCCAGGGACAATGCCGCCCTTGATGCGTATTTCAGAAAGAAAAAATACAGCACACAGGACTTTGAATTCAATCGGATTTATGTAAATGGGGACAACAACCTGCAGAACATGAGACAAGAAGATGAACGCTGGAAGGTGCTGCTCATCGAGGAAGAATTCAAACGCCTGATGTTTGATGTGCAGGACATTTAAGGAGGTGGTCTGATGGCAGCAAAAAGTAAGACAAAAAAGAAACAGGCTTCCTCATTGCAATTTTATAAGAAACTGGTGCTAAACCAGTACATCCTTGGCCTCTTCGGAGTAGATTCCTTTGAAGAGCTTGCAAAAGAATTAAAACAGGTGGAAAATGAGGGCTACGACGAAAACAACAATACCATATACTCTAAAGAACTGATAGAGCGGTTTGCTTCCAGATGTGCAGTCCCGCAGGGAAAGCTTTTGCAGTATGATGACAATATTGTCCGACATACCTTGTGTATATCGGAAAAAAGGGAGCAGCCCGTAAGATGGAAGTATTTCCAGTACCTTTCCCTGCTTTTTTCCGAAATCTATCTTGACAGGTATTTTTCTGACTCTGGAAAGCTTTTGGAGGAACTGAACGTATCTGTAAGGAGCTTTAACAGCGACAAGGAAGAAGCGGACAGGATAAAGGAATATACCCTGGCGGACTTGAACAAGCTGGCCTTCTGGAACGCTACGGGTTCTGGGAAAACGTTGATCATGCATATAAATATCCTTCAATATATGCACTATTTAAAACTCTACGGAAGGGAAAAGGAAATCAACAGGGTAATCCTGCTTACTCCCAATGAAGGGCTTTCAAAACAACACCTCCAAGAGCTTGATCTATCGGGCTTAAAAGCCGAGATGTTTGATAAAAAAGCAGGTGGATTGCTGGTAAGCAGTGACATAAAAATAGAAATCATTGACATCCATAAATTAAAGGACGAAGCCAAAGAAAAAACAGTAGCAGTGGAATCCTTTGAAAAGAATAATCTTGTCCTGGTTGACGAAGGACACAGGGGAAGCAGCGGGAAGGACTGGAAACAGAAAAGGGATACTTTGTGTGAAAAAGGGTTTTCCTTTGAATATTCTGCCACCTTTGGGCAGGCTGTGAAAAACGACCCCAAGCTTGTCCAGGAATATGCCAAATGCATCCTTTTTGACTATTCCTACAGGTATTTCCATGAAGATGGTTACGGAAAGGACTACAATATCCTAAACCTTGCCGATGACAGCGATGAGGACAGGCGTAACCTGTACCTTACTGCCTGCCTTACGGTGTTTTACCAGCAGCTTAAAATATTTGAGGAAAACAGGAAAGCTTTAGCCCCTTTTATGATTGAAAAACCTCTTTTGGTATTCGTGGGCAGTACGGTAAACGCCGTCAGGACGGAAAACAAAAAGAATGTGTCGGATGTTGTGGATATACTGCTGTTTTTTGACAGGTTTATCAAAAATGAAAGGAACAAAACCGTAGATAATATCCAGAGGCTTTTAAGCGGAAATCCTGGGCTGCTTGACCGCAAAAACAGGGAGATATTCAGGGATAGCTTTTTTTACCTTAAAGGCAAAGGCATATCGCCCGATGCCATTTTTATGGATATGCTCAAGATTATATTTGCCGATGCCATACCTGGAGCAGAACTTCATATTGACAGCCTCAAGGGAGCCGAAGGGGAAATTGGATTAAGGACTGGAGATACTGAAGATTATTTTGGCTGTATCAATGTTGGGGATGACAGCAAGCTCATAAAGCTGTGTGAAGACATTGGGCTTAATACAGGGAAACGTGATTTTTCAAAATCCCTTTTCCAGAGGATCAATGAATCTGATTCCACCATCAATGTGCTGATAGGGTCGAAGAAGTTTTCCGAGGGCTGGAGCAGCTGGCGTGTAAGCACGATGGGACTTATGAATATGGGAAAAAACGAAGGTTCGGAGGTTATACAGCTTTTCGGGCGTGGCGTCAGGCTGAAAGGTTATGATTTCTGCTTAAAGAGGAGCAAAATGGCCGAGAATATTCCCGCAAGCCTCCTTCCAAAAAAATTTCAGAATACAGTGGGTACGGTGGAAACACTTAATATTTTTGGCGTAAGGGCTGACTATATGCAGCAGTTCAAGGAATATCTTGAAGATGAAGGTATGCCCGATGAGGAAAACAGGATTAACTATGTGCTTCCAACACTCGTCAATTTTGACGAGGAAAAATTAAACAGCTTAAAGACACTCAAGCTGAAAGAAGGGCAGAACTTTAAACGCAAAGGGCCAAGACCTGTTCTGGACTTGCCTTCCTCCTGCCCTGGGATAAAAAAGGTCGTCCTTGACTATTACCAAAAGCTTCAGGTTATTTCCAGCAATGATAAATCAGGAGTACCTGACAGTGCGGTTAAACATATGGACACCTTGAAGTCCGAACATTTGGCTTTTGTGGATTTTGACAGGATATATTTTGAGCTTGAGCGGTTCAAGAATGAAAAATCATGGTATAACCTTAACATACCGAAAGGAATATTGAAGAAGCTTATGCTTGACGATTTCTGGTATGTTCTTATGATCCCAGAAGAAGACCTTGACATTAAGGATTTCACAAACTATGCACGCTTCCAGGAAATTACTATGGCACTCCTGAAAAAATACTGTGAAGCCTTCTACAACTATATGAGGCAGGCTTATGAGCTGCCAAATCTTGAATACCGACAGTTCGATGAAAAGGATGACAGGAATATCGTGAAGGAATACAGTGTTTCTGTTTACGATGATGGAAACCAGGAGACCATAAAAGCAAGGCTTGAGGCTTTGGTAAAGGATTTAAAGAAGGCAGTGCAAGAAAAGTCAATGAAAAGGCTGGATATGAAAAGGTATGCACACGGCCCCTTTGAGCCTATTGATTTTGAAAGGCACCTGTACTCCCCCTTGATTTATGTTGCCAGCATTGAGGAACAGATTTCTGTAAGCCCTGTCCAGCTCAATGAAGGTGAAAAACAGTTTGTTCTGGATTTGAAAGCCTATTGTGAGAATAACAAATCCTTCTTTAAAGATAAGGAACTTTACCTTTTGAGAAACAAGGCCAAGTCAGGTATTGGATTTTTTGAAAATGGTAACTTCTTCCCTGACTTTATTATGTGGATTATCCAGGGTACGAAGCAGTACATTACTTTTATTGATCCAAAAGGTATAAGGAGTATTTCAGGAGGAGAAGAAAACCCAAAAATACAGCTTTATAAGAAAATAAAGGAGCTTGAAGCCAATTTAAGCGAAACAGATCCCAATGTTGTCCTGCACTCATTTATTGTAACACCTACACGCTTTTCGGAAATACAGGAAAGCTGGAGAGGCACCATCACAAAGGAACAGCTCGAAAGTCCTGCTCCAGAAGGATGATAAAAGGTATATTGAAAAGCTGATAGGCAAAGTTTTAAAATAAAATACACCACTTAAAACCAAATGTAATTGGTTAAAAAGTACAACAATAACCCCCTACACAATATTATTCAGGTGTTTATTGTTGTACTTTTTTCACAAACGCCAAAAAATATGTAAAACTTGACATAGGGCATTTGGATTTGGTAAAGTGGATTCACAAAACCGAACATCAGTTCAAAACAGACTCATATACATAATGGTATGGCAAAAGTCGGAATCAGGCTGCAGCTTGAAATAGGGCTTTTATTTTTTTGCTTTTTAAATCGGACCACCAAATTTGTTACTGTACATATTTCATTTAAGGTGGTGGTCAAAATGTTTAATATTGACATAAATAACAGGAAGGATCTGGGGATAGATGATTTTGAATTCCTGCTGGCTTTCAAAGAACAGGGGCAGCCCGTATTTTTCAGGATGTTCCAGGACAGCACCAGGGCATTTGGAAAAAACGAAAACTGCCTTATGCTCGATAATGAAGAAGAATACGGATTCATGCGTCTGGCATTCCGACGTTATCAGCGTAAAGGCTGCGGCATATTTTTTGTGGTAAACAACGGGGGACAAAAGGTCAAGGATATAACTTCTTTAACAGCACACTTCGGAGATGCTGATTTAGGCAATGAAAAAATAGGAGCTGATGAAAACGGCAAGGAAATATTCAGATACAGGACTATCGAGGAAATCGAAACATATAAGCAGCAATTTTTGAAAGACTTGCAGTGTTTTGAGCTTGAGCCGTCTATTATTATTGAAACCAGGAACGGCTTCCATTTCTATTGGCTTCTCGAAAAAGGCACGCAGGATTTGAATGCCTTTAAACCGATACAGGACTGCATAATAGGAAGATTTAACTCCGACCCTAATATTGTGGACTTAAACAGGGTTCTGCGTATTCCAAACTATTTTCATTTAAAAGACCCAAGCAACCCGTTCCTTGTGAAGTGCATAAAATTCGACCCGCACCTACGCTATACCCAGGAGAGAATTGCCGCTGCTTTCCAGTGTGATTTGTCGGATATAAGCATCAACGCACCTAAAGAAGAAAATGACAGTAGCAATGGGACTATGATACCTGATGCAAAAGAACCTGCATTTATACCCACAGAGGTTGCCAACATTGAAGGGCTTCAGCCTCAAGAATTTGGTACAATCGAAGATGCAGTTGAGTATTTAAGGAAACAGGATATGGCAAGAATCCTCGGAATCACAGCAGAACCTGGAAAAGCCTTTAAGTGTGTTTTCCATGATGACCAGCACCCTTCTGCCGTAATTATAAACAACCGTGGGAACTACAAGTATTTTTGCAATTCACCTGCTTGCGGATACCATACTGAAAAAGGGCTGGATATTATAGACATTGTGAGCAGGATGAAATCCATTCCCTTCTTGGATTCGGTGACATACTTGTGTGAAAAATTATGTATTGATACACCGAGAACAAAATGGAAAAAATCCCAGGAACAAAAATATACCCAGAACATGGACAAGCTGTCGGACAGCCGTTTCATGCAGCAATACAAAAACCTGAACAGAGTGATACGCTTCGGTATCAGGGTGTTAAGTGAAATCAACCAGATCGGATTGGAAAACATTACTTTTGAGGAATTCAGTTATGGCAAGGAGAATGTTTTCTTTTTTTCAAACAGATACCTTGCAAACAGGCTGAACATGAACCTGCAATAGGCAAACAAGTATATCAACCTGTTTTGTGCCCTCAAGCTCATAAACAAAGTTCCGAAAAGAAATGTTCCAGATTCATTATTAGAAAATGCGAAAGAAATTGCCAAAAGCAAGGGACAAAGGATAATCAATTTTTACACAGTACTGCCTTTGGAAGAAGTGGCGGACAAAGCCGATAATATAGCAAGGGAAATGGTGCAGAAAGGTTTCAGTTCCATAAAAGCCATGAGCAAGGCACTGGTCGGGAACCTTTTTGACGAAACGGTTGCAGAAAGCATTTACGGGCATCGTTGTGAAGCAAGCAGCTATTCACAGGAAGTGCAGGAATTAATGGAAAGGCTTCTGATTTCGGAAATTGCAAGGAAGGGATATGTTATCCTTGATGATATTTATGCCTGGCAAATAAGAATAGACGGAGAGCCAGTAAAAAAAGAAACCAGGTATATAGTTTATAAAAGGCTTATCCCTGCAATGGTTGACAAATATGATTTTGGATACCAAAAAGCAAACAAAGAACTACGACAGAAATTTGGACTTGAAGGCTACAGCTATGTGCTTTATAAAAAAACTGCATAATTTGTTAAAATACTTGACTTGATAGAAAGTCTTTTTATATCATTGGCATATCGGGAGAAAATATGGTGTTAAAAAGCAGCAGCCTCCTTTGAGGCTGCGGGAGTACGGATAATAAAAATCTTTCTTCATCATCTGCGGGTAGTGCATAGCACTCCTGCGTACATAAAAGCTCACTTCAGCACAATTAGTGCTGTTTATATATACTATTCTTCTCATAATAAAAACACCTTCTAAAGACAAAATGGACTTGAGCCGTTGCAGCACTGGCTGCTTCGGCATACATACTGTGTTATTACAAACACAGGAATATATCTTCTTCTCGTCGAAAAAGTTATTAGATTGGGGATTTTTTCCCCAGTACATACCCAACAGCCAGCCATACATTGTTTCTGGCTGTTTTTGTTTTACAGCTAAAGATAATACAAGAAAAAGAAGGAGGAATTCCGAATGAAAGACACATTTGAATCACTAATAGACGCAAAAACAGAAAGAGTGGATGAAATCATTAATTGCATTGCCGCAGAAAACAAGGATTATAAAAGAATGACGCAACTGGTGAAAACGGCTTTTGAAAAAGTCCAATCCTGTCTGCCTGATAACTGCAAAAATGGAATTGAGCAGTACGAGGACGCAATTGGGCAAAGAGAGGCATTGGTCTACCAGCGTCTATATGAGCAGGCATTTCAGGACGGTTTTGCTCTTGGAGCGTTATTTGACGAAATGCTGGTATCCTTTAAAGGGAATAAAATTGAAAATACGTTTTTAAAATCGAATTTGGGCTGTCAGGAGTAAGGCAGCCCTTCTTTCTTGCATTAAAAGGTTTTTAAAAACGCAATTTTGTCGAG
The DNA here is from genome assembly GCA_024655885.1 of Eubacteriales bacterium. Lineage (GTDB taxonomy): Bacteria > Bacillota > Clostridia > Acetivibrionales > JANLFN01 > JANLFN01. The sequence continues at coordinate 15,892 of JANLFN010000009.1, forward strand.
CAAAAGAGATAAAAAGGACAGCTTATTTGTAGGCTGTCTTTTTTTGTTTTGTGGGTATAGGTGATAACCCAGCTAATTTGTGTTAATGAAAATTGGTTCAAATTAATACGAATTAATTTGAAATAATTCAAACTAACCGCAAGATTATCATAACCTGAAGTACACAGTTAAAAACGTAATTGGGCAGGATTACGTTTTCAAAAACCTGCCAGTCTACCAGAGATAAATTATAATGAAAATTGATATTGAAAGAAAAACGGATTATTCCTTATAATATTCTGCCATAATCGCTTTTTATTATCGATTTTAAGGAATAAAACGTGATAATGAGCTATAAAAGCATTTCTTTTCTCTGTGTAAATCCGTTATTTAACAATACTTCTCCAAAATTAAAAAGCCCTGCTGGTTATTACCAACAGGGCAGTATATATGAAGGAATTTATATGTAATCAATAGCAACTTCCAGAAATTTCTGCATTGTCCAACCGAATGGAGAAATTATCTTCTTGGACACCTCTTTAAGGCCGTTTGGCATCGGATATTTCAAGGTTATCGTATCAAAAAGCCCTTTTCGTGTCCTGGTCAGGTGCAACAGCCAGCCAGTCCTGTTCCAAATTATCTTCGTATCTATAATCTTCATCTGATCACTCCTGTCTTATCCATAGTTTAATGCGTAAAGCCCTATCGCTTAAGGCTTTCAACGGTTTTATTATATCAGAAGGGACTTGTTTCATCAATAACATTTTGGTATTATTTGTGTTGCTTTATTAGCTTTTGTGATATAATGTGACAAGAGGTGAGGCTGTTGGAAAAGGAATTTATTACAACCAAAGAGCTGTGTGTGTGGCTTAAAATCAGCAATAATACCGCCAACAACTGGAGACGCAAAGGGTTGCCCTATGTCAAGGTAGGCAATACAATAAGATACGACAGGCAGGCCGTAGAAAAATGGCTTTATGGAAAAGAAGAAAAAAATGAACCGTGACTTGCGTTTTACATAGGGGGAAAATGTAAGTGATTTATGTTTTTATAGATGAAAGCGAAGATGATAAAATATTTGCTGTCGGAGGCATTGCTGCTTCCGACAGGGACAAGCTCATTGACGGAATATATGAGACCAGAAGATATATCAAGAATAAAAAAGGATTGTCACAAAAACAGAAATCAAGACTGCTCAATGAGTTAAAAGAATACATTTTACATACGAGTTTTGAGGGAATCAAAGAAATCTTTATTAAGAATATAGTTTACGAGAAGGCACGGAAGAGTTCAAAGGACAATGAAATGAGAGTCAAGGATTCGGTCAAGTCCCTGTGTGCCTTTTACCGTAAACAATATGGAGAATATTTCAATCAAGAACGAAAGGAAGAGGTTTATACAGCTTGCCTTGAAAAAATTATTGAAGCGTTAGAGCCTTTTGCTTCCAGCCAGGATGGCATTGGTTTGGTATATGATGTTACTTATGACGAGTTTGGAGGAACAGAATTTGAAAAAGGATTAAATCAATACCTTCAAAACCGTTTTCCCAGCATAAAAACAATTGTTCCTGGGAAGTCAAACGAAGTGAAAGAACTTCAAGCGGCAGACCTTTGCATCGGATGCATGAGAAGGAGCTTGAACAACGAGGATATGGATAACTTCAGCCATTTAAAGCACATTTCCCTGTTTTCAGAAGTAAAAGTACCTTACGACCGCAGAAAATACGTAAAATAAGAAAAGTAGAAATCCTGATGGCTTTGCTGTCATAACATCAGCTTATACCCCAACTCTGGCGTCAAGGAAGCCATTAGCGACTCTACTTTATTATCATTATATGAAATCTTTATTTTAATTATACCCTTTTACAACCTTATTATAACAAACGAAAGATACTCCGTCAATTAAAAATAAATTTTCATTTTCTGTCATAAATCAATATATACTTTTGCGTATTCTATTAACCTTATGTTCTATCTTCCTGACTAAAATACCTCATATTATCTGGCACTAATCTTGTGCTGCATGACCATTTCATTGAATAAGACATTAGCCATTTCCACTGTCTTCCAGGTGGCTTTATGCACTTCACCAGACTTGAACCTGACACAGTCCAAGTCCTCTTGATTTGTTTTAAGCAGTTCGTCCAATTCCATTCCGAGAATCCTGGCACAGGCTTCATACATAGGAACATTAAAACTACGCTTTGCTTCTTCAATAGACACAAGCAAAGCCGCAGAAATGTCGTACTGCTGTGAAAATTCTTCAACACTTAATCCTGACGCAACTCTTTTCTCTTTAATCTTCTTATTTAATTCATATTTGGTGAAAGCAGGCCTCTGGCACGGATCAATGCCAACATAATTCCATATTGTAGCCATTCTATCACCTTGCCTTTCAAAAAAACAATAATTATGACATAATACTTCCTATAAGTTTAGCAGCATAGTAACTTTATTGTCAATAATGACTTCCAAAAGAATAGTAAAATTTGCATTTTAAAGCTTATGTCCTTATAATTATTATATGTAAACGGAACTCATGTTCTAATGTGAGGTAGCTCCACTCTTGGCTAAAAGATTGTATTGGTTCAGTTTACAATTAAGTCCCTTGAAATCGCTCCAAACAACTACGTGAAAGGAGGCCAGTTATTTGAATCCCAACAATAGGAGGCGATAAACAATGGACAACAGGAAAGTAATATTCGAGACGGAGGAGTCAATTTCAAGGGCAAAACTATTGAAAAGAGACTATAAACCTGACAATGTCAAAGTTATAGGCCAAAAAGTTTTCAGCAGCATAAAGGAAGAAGATGAGTTTTATGAACCAGCAATTGAACTGCTGGACTCTATCTATTTTCAAATTCAGAACAAGGCAAGCTAAAAGAGTGAATTCGGAAACTAATTTCCAGCAGCACGAATAGTAAAAAGCTGGAAAGCACAATCGAAAATTAGATTGAAAAACGGTACTAATCACATTAATTTGAATAAATAAGCTGTACTGAACCTGGAAAACTGAATAGCAAAGCTGGCATTATACAGATAACGCCTGTTAGATGGGTACTGATGGTTCATCACCGGATTACAAGCAAATGATGCTATGCTGCGGTTGCCAACCGGTTCTCAAGCAATCGGACGAAGCTGAAAACGGATGCTTTGAGTCTCGCGTCCAGGTGTATATTCACTGAGTGAATAACGCTCCACCAGAAGATACGCTTTTTGCCTCTGGTTCTGGACAACTCCAGGCCATAATCATTCAAAAGTCGCTTATTGACACGCTCGGATGAAGTTCTGGAGTTCATCTCCTCCTTCCATTCGATCGAACCGCGGGGGACTTCGGTAAACAAGCGGAGGTCCCAAGAAGGCTTGGTATAGAAGCATCTGCCGTAATCAGAGGAAGAGCATTGTCCTTTATAGGGACAGGAAGCAATTTTTCCGGTAGCAAGGGGGCAACGGTACTTAAGCCTGCAGCGATCCTTGTTAAATCCCCAGAATACGGCCTTGTGTCCGGCCATGCAGATTGGTACACCATTTTCATCCACCCGGACGTATGGCGGGTGCTTGAAATTGCCCTTGTTGGTTTCATTTAGCGGGATGAACGCCTTGATACCGCACTTGTCAAGATACTCGTACATGGCATAATTGTCATGAGCGCCATCTCCATGAAAGCGGATAATGATATATTCATCATAAAGCAGCTGTGCTTCCTGGAGAGCCACGACGGCAGACACACCATCAAAGCGGGATGCCTGGACCAGGCGGAGGTAAAGGGGAAGTTCACACTTCAAGTTCTTGTTATGGGTAGAGAGGATATACTCTGAATAACCGTAGAACCAGTTTTCGTGATAGCTGTCCCAGCCCCAGCGGGCGCCGGGATCGGAGAATTTGCGTTTGCAGTCGCAATTGTAAACACCTTGCTTTACACAGTCACATACCTTGACGCCGTAGCTGGATCCGCCGGAATTGATGCAGGTGCCATCCCCCGATACGGACAATTTTTTGACATCACCAAGTAAGCCGGCTTTTGCAGAAGGTTCCACACCAACCTTGGCGAAAATTTGTTGCATCAGCAATTCAGGCCTTGAATCGAAGCTGGCGCCTTGGAGAGCGAGGTCAACAAGTTTTTGTATGATACCTGGGTGCCGGGGAGGCTGTTTCTGGTTTTTCTTAAGCTTTTTGTGGGGCTTGCGATTATAATTGTGGAGTGAATGCAGGGATTCATATTCCACTTCCGGATTTTCAAGCCATAACCGGTTCACCAGGTCATAATGAGATCCAACACCGGGTGTTTGGGATGGTTCGAGGCCGACCATGTATGCAAGGATGCGGTTATTCCGCATCATCCGGACCCACTTGGGGATGCTGTGGACCTTAAGCTCCGACATGAGGATGAAGGAACGGAAGAGTTCGGGCTGATTCGCAGCAGGGGCGCCAGTGTGGGAGTAGTACCCTTCAATGATGGGTTTGAGAGGATCCAGGTCGAGGGAATAGAGTTTTGACAGAGCTTTTTCGTATTGCTCGACAAGGGGCCTGTCGGATAAGAAGATGGGAGAAATTTTTTCGATCAGGTAGGTTTGATAATCGTTATGTGGACGCCAATAACCAAGCATGTGCAACACCTCATTTGTAAACAGTCCACTTCGATTTTGGGGGGGTTTTGAAAAAGTCAAGGTAGATGTGTGCCATATATAGAACTATATGGTTATTCGATGGAAAATTTTTTGTGAGAATTATTACATTTTTGGGGGTGAAAGAAAAAAGTCATCTCTGGAAATGTATTGATTCAATAGGGTTTCGAGTTTTCGAATTAACTATAAAAGTTTACGGGGGTGATAACATGGCTAATATGATCAAGGCTGCTGCTTATGCAAGGTATTCAAGTGATAACCAGACTGATGCATCCATCGATGCACAACTTCGGGCTATAGAAGAATATGCGGCTAAAAACAATATTCTTATTGTGAAAACTTATATTGATAGGGCCAAAACCGCTACCACTGACAACAGGCCAGAATTTCAGCAAATGGTGAATGACTGCAAATACGATTTGTTTAGTGCCGTTATTGTTCATAAATTAGATAGATTTTCGAGAGACAGATATGATAGTGCATTTTATAAAAGGCAGTTGAAGAAAAAAGGTATTCGGCTTATATCTGTCCTTAAAAATTTAGATGATAGTCCTGAATCAGTAATAATGGAATCTGTCCTTGAGGGGATGGCAGAATATTATTCACGGAATTTAGCCCGTGAAGTAATGAAAGGCATGAAAGAAAAAGCTCTTTTATGCCGCCACACAGGAGGCCAGCCACCTTTGGGTTATGATGTTGATCCTGAAACAAAGAAATATATCATCAATGAATATGAGGCAGAAATAGTAAAGGCCATATTTAAAATGTATCTCGATGGTTTTGGCTATCCTGCAATGGTTGAACAACTGAATTCCAAAGGGTATAAAACCAAGTTGGGACAGGCCTTCGGCAAGAATTCGATCCATGATATTCTTGCAAACGAAAAATACTTTGGTGTTTATATTTACAATAAAAGTGCATCGAAAAATGAAGATGGTAAAAGAAACAGCCATAAAACGAAAGATAATGATTTGATAATAAGAATTCCTGGAGGAATGCCCGCTATTGTATCTACTGAAGATTTTCAGAAAGTTCAATATAAAATGGACCAGAATAAAAAACGGGCCTCCGCATACAGGGCAAAGGAAATGTACCTCTTATCTGGACTAATATACTGTGGCGAATGTGGGCACGCAATGATAGGAAATGTCAAGTATTCTGGCAGAAACAAGCTAAAGTATGTTACCTATCGCTGTGGCGAACGGGATAGGACAAAATTCTGCAAGAATAAGGAAATCCGCAGGGAATACATTGAAGAATATGTGCTGCAGCAGTTGGAAGAAAAAATATTTAACGAAAAAAACATACCGCTCCTTGTGGAAAAACTGAATAAATTCCAGAACAATAAAAACGATGAAGCCAAACAAAAGATCAGGGCTCTTACTGAAAAGATTAAACAGGTAGACATACAAATAAAAAATGTCCTGGCTATGATCCGCAGCGGCTGTACTTCCAGGATATTGGCCGAAGACCTGGAGAACCTTGAAAAAGAAAAAACAGAGCTGGAACTCCAACTCCGCCAATTAAACAATAAGCAAAATGAAAATACAATAGACGAGAAAACCCTCTCAAAAATCTTCTCGTCATTCCGCCAGTTTATTAAAGACAGAAACACACAAGAAGTAAAAAAATTCATTCACCAGTATGTCGAAAAGGTACTGGTTTTTGAAGATCACGTTAAAGTGGTCTTCAAACTTTACATAGTTGTGGCTACATTTGGCAAGTTAGGTGAATATAGATGCCATGTCTTGTTTCACATTATGCTCATAATCTTAATCATCTTAATCCAAGCTGGCCTAAAACCGCTATTTATAGCATTCCGAACCGATCTGATATTCGACCAAGCTGCTCAGTAGAGGGGGACTTAACCCCGATGTATAATCTCTAAAGCCAATCGGCTCGTTAAAGCGGAAACAATTTCTTTTCTCCGATAATCAGGTAAAACATCCACGCCAAATTGCCACATGGTTTCACAGTCAGCAGAGCAACCCGCTAATCCTACTGTTTCCGTTATAAGCCGCAACCGCCAAAAAATAAGAGTTTATGATCTTCTATAGAAATTTCTGTTTGGCTGATGGCTATGGTCTTTTTAACCAAGTTGAATAATCGATAATATGTATAATTTCCTCAAGTGCTTGTCTTAACTCGAACTTAAAATCATCAATGTCAGGTTTCTTTGCAAAGAATCTACGATTATGAGCACTTAAATCACCATATTTCTTTACTTTTTTTATGTTGCTCTCTAAATTCCTACTTACATTCCAACAGCTACTATGTATAAACAATGGGATTAGCTCACTTAGGTAAAAGAAATTTCCATTTGCATCTTTAATTTGGCTGTCAACACCATAACGTTCAAAACACTCTATAATAAGAGTTTCGGTGAGTTTTCGCATCATAACTAGGCAGGCATCATATAGGCCTGCATCATAGCAGCTACACATTTGGGACGCCATTTTACCAATGTAGAAAGGAGCATTTTCAAAAATTGATAGCGGTAGTAGGTTATTAGTAGGTGGTTTAAGTATTGGCTCATTTATTTTTAATGATATTGCTGCTTTTGCTGTCCGACTTAGCCGATAGCCGTTTTTATTTTTCAAAAATACAGCATCTTTGCCAGTGGATTTTTTATTTAAATATGATGCAATGTTTGAATAAGGCAATAAAGCAAGCTTATTAAAACATTCTTTGATTTCTTTCGCAGAAACAGTATTGTCATTATCATGTGTTAAGTAAAAAGCGAAATAAGGTATTTTTTCGCTGGCACTTAATAAATCGAAATCAGGTATTCTTGAAATAAAATCATCCAACTCCATTGTCAAATTATCATTTTCCTTCCTTTTCGGGTAAGTCGTGTTCAACAAAATTCCGTCCTTTTACAGACATTGTTAATTTTCCTCCTTGTCTATCGATATAACCATATCTTGAGCTTGCAGTATCACTAATATTTTGCACTAAATTTTCTGGCTCACGGATGCCCATTTCTTTATAGCATGTAAAAACGTGATCTATGGTGATATTAGGAATATTTAGTTTATATTGCAGATAATACACAAAAACTGTTGTTCGTTGAATATTTGTGGAAGGTTGCTTTTCCATAAAAAAATTCCTAAGACTTGTTTTTTCATCCGTTCCTCTCAAATCTAATTCTTTAATTAATTGAGGCTTTACAGAAACATTTCTTTTTTTTCTATTTTTTTGTTTAGCTTGAGTATCTTCAGCCGCAGTTGGATCTGATGTCTTCGGTAAGTTATCATCTTCTTCATTATCAAAGTTAAATTCCGCAGAGGTCTTTTTATCGCGGAATAGTGCTAGTTGACCTAATCCTTCATTACGAAGTTCATTTAAAATAGTATGTACTAATGCTCCTTCGCCTTGCAAGTTAATTTCTACATTACCTATAATTAACTTGAGCTGCATTTCAGACATAATTCTCACCCTTTCGAATATATTTAAATTATATCAGAATATGGAAATAATAAGCAATAAAAATTATATGTAATATAAAAAAGAAGTCAATTACTCACTCACAATCGACTTCTTTCGACAAATTGTAGTGGAGGCGAACCGCGCCTGATTATATCCCTGTCCTTTAAACTAAAAGAGTTATATAAAAAATAAAGTAGCCAGAAAGCTGCCTTTTTGCCCCCATGGAGCCTAATTGTAAAATATGCGTCATAAATTAGAAATTTCCCGCTCTGCTTCCTGCCTGTCTATTTTATTTATGCATTCTATTAATATCTTGCCTACATAGCGAGCATCGGCTTGAGCCCTGTGAAATTCATTAGTTCCCAAGCACAATTCTTCAACAATTGTTCTTAGTTTATGGTTCTCAAACTCGGGAAATAGTTTACAGCATAAAGATAGAGTATCAATAAAAGGATTAAAAAAATCAAAGCCTTGATTATCTGCATTGTACTTTATGAACTTTAGATCAAAAGAAGCATTATGAGCAATAAGAACTGAATTACCGATATATTCGAATAATTTCGGTAATACATCTTCTATCATTGGTGAATCTTTTACCATTTCATTTGTAATTCCATTAATCGTCGTTATTTTTTCAGGTATCTTTATACCTGGATTAATAAGGGTAGCAAAATTATCAGCTTCCTCAAAATTTCTATATCGTATAGCAGCTATTTCAAGGATCTTGTCCTTGCTAGGACTTAGACCGGTTGTTTCTAAATCAATTGATATGAATTCATTCTTACATGCATTTCTCCATTTTTTTGTCATTAAATTAACCTTTTTAAAAAAAAACCGGTGGTTAGCCGGGAATAACTGTATTTCCATTATCATTGTTAATGGAAGGAAAGTTTAGCGGTAGCCCTTGAATTCCTTGTGGTAGCTGTATTATTTGTTGCATTTGTTGTTGTATCATTGCAATTCCCTTATGGTTCTCAATTATTTTAAAAGCACCTGAACTAGAAAATGTATGCATATAAGAATGGTGTATTGTCAGAACACAGTCTTGAAAATTTTTCTCTTTCATGTAGACTTCAAGTGGTATTACTTTCAATCCTAATTTTTCACATTCTTCAATTGGGATGTGACGTTCGTGGGTTTTAGTATCTTTATGATTATTTAAACCGTCTACAATAATTTGCGCTTTCTTAACACGTTCAGCATCATCCTTAAACATTCCTGTTTCAAGCCAATTCTGAACAATTTCTTTTGACCACTCAATAGAATTTTGGCATTCACCAATAAATGTCGGGTGATATTTACCCACTATTATTTGCCAAATCGGGATAGATTCAGGATGCTCTTTCACTTCTTTTATAGCACGCTCAAATTCTTCAATTACTCCGTGAACAGGTATGCCATTAAACTGAGGATCTATTGGCCCCAAGCTTGATTGCTTACCCATAATAATTTCTTTACATGAGCAAGCTATCATTGTCCCTGCCGACATTGCTAGTTGAGGAACAATTGCTCTTATATCTGTTCCAAACATCTTTCTTAAATAATTAACTAAGGAATCTGCTGCTGCAATATTTCCACCAGGTGTATGGAGTATAAGATCAAGTCCCTTGCTACGATCTAAGCCATGAATAGTAGCCATAAAACCATTTTTATCATCATCATTTATTCCAGCATTCTTTATTCCTGGTTTCTGTAGCCACCCAGAATAATATGCAATAATGTTCCTTCCGGTAATTTCAAAAAGTTTTTTAAGGTATTTTCTACGAACAAAATCTAATGCATCTGGTCTATTACACTGTCGTATCTCAGTTAATACTTCATCCCAACTTGGCATTTTTTGACCCCTTTTCTTGCTTATCTTTCTTATTTTTCAAAAGTCTGTATATGCAGTTGACTTGATGTGGTTGAATAATTAGTGTTTACGTCTTTTAAGATTGAGCATTTTTGATATCTTTTCGAAAATTCATCGGCATCATTATATGGAGGAATTTTATCAACTGGTATATTAAACAATTTATAAGCTTCATTGATTTCGTTTTGGGTCATAAGATTACCTCCTGTTAACTTATTATAGTTTATATATATCATTATTATCGCCAACTGTAAACAAATCTTTATAAACAAATTTCGACAAAATCGGCCCCTAGTTTCCCGGGGGCCGAGAGTATGAAGGATCTATCCTGTGATAGAATGATTGACTTTGCCGTCATCCATATAATCCTTGCTTAGGATATACCACTCCTGGAGTTTCCGCTTTAATTCCTCCGGCGGAAGAAATAGTTTCAGCCATGCCGGAACCAGACTGTATACCCGGTCAAAGACATAGTCAAATTTCTTCTGCCCCTCCCCGGTAGCAAACACCTTTTCCGCTGCCAGCATAATCTTGTAGGCCATCTCCCGGAGCTTGGCCCACTGCTTCGTGACGGCCAGGTATACTATGTAGCCTAAAAGCAATAGTATGATGACGATTGTGGGCCAGTTATTTACAAAAAATTCTTTCATTACTTCAGCACTCCTTCCCTATCGAGAATAACCAGGATTTTAACCGCATCCTCAGACAGGGTGATGTTTCCCTGCCCATCCCCTTTGATGCTGCCTCTCCCTATAAGCTTCTGAATTACCGGGCGTCCCCATTCCGGGACATCCTCCAACGTCTTGTAAATCACCATTTCAGTTTCTCCTTTCATTTCATTGATTTTCCTTTGGACCTCCGCCCTAAAGCCGTCGACCGTTTTCCCGTATTCGGCAAAATAGCTTACTGGGTCGGCGTGGTCAGATTCATGCCACTTGGCCGATACTTCAGCATGGGACATCAGGTTATCCCTTGTAACTCTATCTTTCTTTAGGATGTTAAGAAACAACCACGCAAACAGCCATACACCCCTATTCCATACTTCTTGGAATTTGGCCGGGTCATGCGTGGATGGCCGGCAGAGTTCAATGCCAAGGTATTTCTCGTTCGCTGTGGGTCCTGCGTGCCAGGCTTGCTCTGTCCAGGGGATGGTCTGGATAATTTCCATCCAGTCCACAAAGGCATGGGCAGAAGCCTTCCGGTTTCCACCATTGAAATAAATATATTCCGACTGTGCTGTCGCTCCTGGTGTCGCTGTTTCATGTACAACTATACCCACTGGGAGTAAAGTTGTCTTAGGTCTATTGTAAGTTATGAATTGCTGTTTGATTTCGTAGTTCACCTGATACCACCTCCTACAATTTTCCCCGTTATCTCCGGTCCTAGAACCATTGCAGCCACGACTATCACCATGATAAACACACAGAGGATAAGAAGCTTGTCGAAGAAATCCTTCTTTTTGATTTCCTCAACCATTGCTGTAAGCTTTATAACGGCATCTTCCACAGTCCCTATGCGATCTGAATGGTCATTCAGCCTGCGCTCGTCTCGTTCAAACTTCTCATCGATTGCCTTATGTTTTTCTTCACAAACTGCTTTTAAAGTTACTTCATTTTCACTCATCCCTTCCGCTCCTTTCAAGGTAATATAAAAAAGAAGCCTGGTTATCCAAGCTTCCCTACTTCGCAAAATTTGCCTTATGCGGTATATTCCTGTCCGGTTATCTCTTGAAACTGTACTGCGGTGATTTTTCCCTTTTGCACAAAAACTTTAACCTGGTCTATGGTGTAGTATCCTGTTTTGTAATAGTCATTCACCACTGAATACCAGTCCATGACAATCCCTCCTACATCAAATCATTCGCAACCAAAACGAACAACATCTGCGCACTCTGTTCTTGCAGTTCTGTCAATACCTGCTCCTGAGTCTTGGGCGGAGTCCCATATTCATACCAGACCTCCCTGGTTTGCAGATTCACAAAAATGCCTTTGGTTACCTGCCCTAGCGGCGGTTGTTCCTCCGGCAAACTATCTACCAGTATGCCCATTTGGCTTAACTGTTCATCAGTAAGCTGGACTCCGTTTTGGTCTTTCATGCCATGCTCAGGGTCAAACGGCATATTGTGGATAAATCCTATTCTGTACTTCGTTTCAGAGACTTGTTCAAGATTACCTAAAAATATCATATAAAATCCTCCTTGTTTTGTTATGCTTTTATTTTTCTGACGGTTTTGTTGCCTGCCGCAAGGCTGTAAGCGACATACACATAGCCATTGGAATCCACAGCAATGCTTCGAGCCATACCTATATCAGTCAAACTCCACACTTCCGCACCATTATTATTGAATTTCCTTACATTTTTAGTCCCAGCATTTTTTTGATATGCGACATATACGTTACCACTCGAATCCACGGCAATGCTATAAGCATTGCCTACATCGGTGTTACTCCATATTTCTGTGCCACTATTGTTTAATTTTCTTACAGATTTCTCGGCTGGACCATTGTAATAAGCTACATATATATAACCATTAGAATCTACAGTAACGTCCATACCAAGTCTTACATCATATAACGTCCATACAACAGAAACATCAGGATTCCACTTATCTAAGGTTTTTTCGTCATAATTATTGTAATAAGCAGAATATACATATCCAGAAGAATCTGCTACAACGCTTCTGCCGTTTGATGCATTACGGTTATACCGCACGATGATCCCATTACTTAAATCACGCTTATTTACTTCAGTATCATGAGCAACGTATACGCCTGTAGAATCTACACTAACACCATGAGCACCTGCTACGGTATTATTATTCCAAACAGTTCCCCCACTACTGTTAATTTTCCTGACCGAAGGGGAAGAAGTGCCTACAACATACACATTGCCACTAGAATCCACTGCAATGTCTTGAGAGCCATAAAAATCAGTCTGTTTCCACACTTCTACTCCATTGCTATTCAGCTTTTTTATTGTGGACTCTGAGGCGACATATACACAGCCACTAGAATCCACAGCAATGCCTGTTGGATATCCCATATCAGTTAAACTCCACACTTCTCCTCCCGGCGGGATTGATGTCCATGCTATTTTCCACACACCGCCAATATTCACAAATATTTTGTCTATCTCCTTCCACACACCACCGACATTTACGTAACCCTTAGCTATGTCTTTCCACGTGCCGCCAATATTTACCATCAAATTAGCCGCCATACTACCACCGCCCTATGCCGTATACTTTATCCATATATCCCCGTTGTTGCCACCGGACGGGTCTGCTGTTGACAAAACAATATTCCTAACTTGTGCCGTGGTATAGGAGGTGTTGCTCTGAGCTGTCAGTATTGCAGACATCGTCTGAACTGTGTTCCGTCGCATAATATTAGCATCTACAGGTTCATACACCCCACTGTGGTTATGGTTGCCTGCGGCTGCATCTGTGGCACCCGTGCCGATTTTGATATGACCAGTGACGCTTGTAGACGCAGTTGTAGCTGCATGGGTATTTAGGTTCGTTTGTACTGCATCTACCGTATCTTTTCTCGCAATATCATCGCTGGCGCTCGGTGCGGCCACTTTTGCCCTGCCACTTGCATCACGCATCATGATTGCATTAGCTGTGGCGGCTGAGGTTGCGCCGTGTGCAGAAGTATCGGCTATATGCCCTGCGGGGGCATAGGCGGATGTATCCGTATATGCAGCAGTGCCAAGGCCAAGGATTGCTTTGACTTCGGCCAGTGTCTTCTTAACAAACTGACCTGGACCAGATGCCACCAAAAAATCATTTATTGCAGTAGCCAGAGAGTGGGATATTTTCCCGGCAAGCCCGTGTGCTGCGGTATCATTTTCATGGTCAACCAATTCCTGGGCTGTCGCATAGACCAGAGATTGCTCTATTGTTGCGGTAACACTTGCAGCGTTTCCAACTATGGTAATTATGTCTATGGACTTTTCAACGATATCCGGCCCACCACCAGCCGGGATATATTCTGCTACTGATCCAGAGTTGCCATAGCAATATAATATCTCTCCCAGGTCAGGATCCTGGGCAAATACCCCTACTTCCCGCCAGTAAAATCCTGCGGCCAATCCCTGGTTCGACATTACAGTGCCAACAACAGCCTTGCCACCGGAAAGAGTTTTGAGCTTAGTGATATTTAAAGATAATATTTGATTTTTTAAAGCAGTAAGGTCCTTGATTGCGCTGCTGCCAAGCTCACCGTCACCCACTGCAATACGGGTAAAAACCAATGTAGCTCCTGCCTGTGCTTTTGCCTGCAGGTTCCGCCCCCGGTCCGTAAAAATTATTCCTCCAAATGAGCTCATAGACTACACCACCTGTTCTAAAGTAAGATAATCGCCGGTATGCATCACTCCGGCAAAGTATGTTTCCATCTCACCCGTGAGGGATATTATAATCTCCTCAAGGTGGGACCGTATATTTTTTACTGAATCCAGGACCTTTGTGAATTGTGCAGCAAGATCACCGGTGACAGATGAATTAGTGGTTATCACTTTGAACATATAGGGAGCTCCACCGTACTCAAACCACTCCTGAATATATCCATCACCGAAGTATGCCTCAATGAGCTGTTCAACTGCGTAAGGCGTTCCACGGCACCGATGTATTTTTATCGCATCCTTTACGAGCCTGCGTTTAGTCTCAAGCGGCACTGATGAATCATACCAATCGATATGCAGTGACCAGGCCAGTTCATCCAGAGCAGCATTATCTAACTGGTCTACCCTGGAATATATCAGGCAGGCTTTCACCTCATCCGCCAGCTGCTGAAATTGTGGAGTGAGGGCAGCACAAAGAGCCTGTGTTGTAATATCCTGCTTCATGTAGCTTGTCTGCAGGTCAAGTAGGTTCACATCCTTTAATTCAAGCACCTATATCAATCCTCCATAATTCAGCGTTGTTGTACCAACTTTAGGAACCTGGTCGGCATTAATGGCTGTATAAACCGGAGCTGTTATATCCACACGGTAGGCTCCGGCAATGAGCATCAACTGTTTGAGATAATCCGGATTGATTGCTCTCCCAAGTTTTGCACACTGCCATGCCTTATACTGGTCAATAGCTCCTCCAGAACCTTCTATTGCATTCCGGATAGACGTTTCTTCTGCAGGCCTGTCAGAACTGATGTAATATGTCAAGGTGATGTTATATGCTACTTCTGTCGGAGCTGCCACCTGGACCTGATCAGTTAACGGCCGGCGTTCTTTGGAATTAACTGCAGCAGCTACCGCATCGAGGACGGTCTGTGTCGGTAACTGACCATCTTTCATTAATACAGTTACCTTGACCACTCCAGGAGAAGGCGAGCTCACAACAACATCGGAAATGTTGATATCCGCTGTTTTGGCCCAGTAGATATATGCACCTTCAGGTCCCGCCACAGAATAACTCTCAGGTGCCAGGCGGATCCTTTCCCGGTAGTTGTCGTCAGTCTCGATATCTGAGCCTCCAGAGCTGGTATCTGTATTACTTACGCTTTGGACATATGGTACAGGATCTACAATATTCTTTATCTGCCCTGGTGCAAAACCATTGTACTTTACCCCTCCCTCTGCTGCCTCAGCAGTGACATCACCCTGGGTTTGACCGATCGGGATAATAAGATCCTGTAAAGTTGCAAAATATAGCTGTCCGTCCGGTGTCATCCTGGTACCTGCGGGAATCGTGACAGGAAGCGCCTGAGCTGAGGATAATGTAAACCTTAATGTGACTTTTGCCTTTTGTGCCGGAATGCGGTCGGTATTAAAAAACTCGCCCAATGCATCCAGCATGTCTCCGGATGCATATCGTAGCAGATTTTGCCTTGCCGACTGATTGATATCGTTTTTCAATACGACAATCACCTGGGCCAGTTGCTGCAGGAATATTCGGCGCTCATCTCCAGGATAGAAGGTCTGTCCATAAGCTGTTTCGAACTGTGCTATTAAAGTATTTAATATCGTTTCCGTATCTGCAGTTACAAAATTAATATCACTCAAGCTCCAACACCACCTTTAGACTTAATTCTCCATCGTCCTGAATCTGAGGAATAACATTGAGTGCTTTAGCTTTTGCATCTATTTCAGGTACAAGATTGTAAGTTTCGGCAATAACTGCCTGGATATATTTGTCCATGGGCTTGTCATGATTGGCAGGATCCCGGCCAAAGGTTCGGTCATATGCCACTTCATACCGGTATGTATTCAGGGCATTATTGATATTCTGCAGCCGACGAGTTACTCCTTTAGCATTCCAATCAATACCCTGGTTCGTGTTAATAGTAACTATCATATCGACCACCTCTTAAAAGATTATTCTGTTGTTGTACCGGCCAAAATCGCATCTACGCAATTTTCATTAGCGCGCTTTGCAGATGCAGATTTAGTTGCACTCCCAGCAGCCGCATATTCTTCGAATTTTAATTGCAATGTCCCCCTAACTATGTTCCCGGAAAGGTCAAAGATAGAATCAGATAATTCAACGCTCTCCAGCAGCATTTTATTCGGAATAATGGGCTTTCCTGCAACAATAAAATAATAAGGTATCCTGGCATCCCGGATTGTCCGCCAGGATTCCAGCTCGCTGCGGACATTAACATTCTTTTGTGCAACCAGCGGAATACTAATCGACAAGGCTTCAAGGCCCAAACCCTTTATATATGTCGCAGGCTTCTGACCTTCCCGTTCCTGTATTTCCTTGTTGATGCTCCCGGACAGGGAAAAATCGGTGAACGGGTATATCCTATTCAACGATACTGAAAACTCCTTATTTGCAAACGATGCTATCGGCGCTATCGGCATTTAAACCACCTTCCCTATCACGGCCCCATCCGCCAGGCTCGTTCCCCAGAATGCAACTACAACCATATCGCCTACATGCAGGTCAAGCACATGAGGACATATCGGAAGCTCATAGCTCACTGACTGATCCAGATCCAGGAATGTAATACGGGCTGTCGCCCCGGGAACGTTAGATATAATACCTTTTCTTATCATCAATATCCCTCCAGTATCTTGCGGATCCGCAGGACGGTTTTATCGTTTAAGAATTGATGCGTGCAGCTGTGGACAAAATACTTTCCGGAAAACATTTGCAGCCCGGTCATGTCCAGTGTATTGCCCGCGGCGATTGATGTATTAAGTTTTATCGCGATGTCGCCCCAGGTTTCCCATTTGTTTTTCCCGCGGAGCAACCCCTGGGCATATCGCTGGGCTTCGCTCTGACTCGCAGCACGAATATTTGCCTTAAGAACCGGGCCGGCGGGAGCATTGGCCGGAGTATATTGATAGTTCACCAAGCTGCCGTGATTATCCAAGTATCTCACCAGGCAGGACGAAAAGAGTCCCTCTGATATGGTATAAAAACCATAATCACCAATCAGGTTATTCAGTGATAATGATAAAACCGGAGGTCGGGCCTCCAGAGCAGATTCCTTATAAACAATTATTTTTCTATTATTGACCTTAAGGCAATATCCTTCCATATTGCAGCGCTGGGCCAAGAATTGTAGGTCCGGGATCTCGACCTGGTCCAAACGGTCATACAGCCAATTATCAATATTGTATGTATCAAACTCAAAGCCATAGTTTCGTGCAATATCACCCACAAAACCAATAAACCGGATGTTCTCCCAGGTTCTTGTCCTGGGTGTTTTTGCTTCCAGTGGAATGGATTTCGCTTTCAGAACAAACTTCCCGCGGAACCCCTGAATGAAATATATAAACATGGCACCTGAAGTGAATCCGGCCTGCTTTACCTCCAGGACGTCACCCTTCACCGGGGCCCATGCCCTCCATAATTTATCTGTATCGGAAAGGAGTACATCCACACTATCGGCTTCACCGCCGGCAGTATCATGGATATCCGCTTTAAGGATCCGGACAGAATCGGTGATGTCGGTACCTGCATATAAGAGCTGCATAATCATCGCCTCCATGGCGGCAATGTGGATGGAGCCGCTGCATCAATGATTGGGATCCGGAGCTCGGTACCCGCGTCAAATACTAGAATGTTGATATAATTGGGATTAGCCTGCATGATCACGCTGCTCTTTTTTTCATCGTTATAAAAATCCAGGGCGATGGCATCCCATGTATCACCCTGGATTGTGGTATATTTATAATACTTAGCCAAAGCTCAGCGCCCCCTTCTCGATCTGCAGCTGCTCGAACCATACTTTGAATTGTTCGAAGTTTGCCTGCAGCGCGGGTTCGATTTCAGCCCGAGATACCCCGCTTATTTGCGGTGAGTATATGATCTGGACGCTGCCAGCTCCACTATCTGCATTCAAAATCTTAGCAGCTTGACTTAAAAGGCCAAGGCTCCGACGGTTACCCGGTTTCAACGGGATGGCTATTTCAGGGCCAGCTTCGCCAAAGATGGATGGTCTATTGGCAATACCACCTTGAGCAAAAGTTGGTATTAAAGGAATTTTTAGATTTACGCCTATTAAATTACCCATCGCACCGGTTATGGTATTTATCCCATTGATATAGGTATTGAATATACCTATTATAAAGTTCGCAGCACTTTTTATTATTCCTAAGATTCCATCCCAAAGGCCGGAAAACCAAGTGCTTATCCCGCTCCATGCTGACTGGAAGCCAGCAGTAACACTATTCCAGATACCGGCAAACCAGGCACCTATACCATTAAAGAATGGTACTACATTATTCTGCCAGATACCAACAATAAATGCAGATATCTTATCCCAATTTTTATACAGAAGATATCCAATTGTAATTAATGCACCGATGGCCAGAACAACTAATCCAACAGGACTTGTCAGAAATCCGATTGCTGATGTTATTCCACTTACGAAAGACATTATCTTCTTAATTACAAACAATCCTGAAATAGCGCTAACTATGCCTATGATAATGGGCTTTATAGTCGGCCAATTGTCTTTTATGAATGTATAGACTTTGTATGCTGCATTGAAGAAATCTCCAATCTTATCAACCACACCTTTTATTACATCCTGTATTTTCTGCATTTTAGCCGGATCACTAGTAAAACTAGTTATTGCAGCATTTGCTTTCTGGGCCAAACCTGAGAGAGTTGGCAATAGGCCGGACATTATCTTTGCAGAAAGCTGCTGAAAATTGGTTTTTAATAGTCTGGTCTGGTTTGCAAAGCTACCCTGTGTTTTTGCAAAATCCCCCTGGGCATCCTTCGATTTATCCATAAGGTAACTGTACCGTAGTGCCACCTGGGATGCCTGGTCCATTTTGTCGTAGGATGTTTTAATACCTTTTGATAATGCATAGGCCTGCAGATTGGCCACAGTCATATTGATACCAAGTTCACGCAGTGGTTCAGTCTCACCGGATATTCCGGACTGTATCTTCTGGAAGGCCTCATCCTGGGAGATATTATAAAAACTTGATAGATCACCGGCCAAGCCTGCAAGTTTTTCCGACATATCTACCATTGCCTTACCGGTCAGACCGCTACTTTTAAGCATCGCGCCCAAGGTGCTGGAATATTGCTTTGCCTGGAGTTCAGACAAACCAAAGCTGTCGAGGGCTGTCTTAGACCATTTATTGATCTGGTCGGCACTCTTTCCAAAGGTAGTATCGACGACATTCTGAACTTCGGTAAGGCTAGAGGCCAATTCAACGCCTTCCTTGGCTACTGCGGCGAGAGAACCCGCTCCGGCAGCAAGTCCAATCGCACCTATCGCTTTTCCGGCAAGAGAACTCAATTTGTTGATTTTAGAATAAGTATTACCTGCCAGTTTCGAAGCTTTATTAAAAGCATTTTGCAGACTCGGGTTGAGTTTTCCGCCTATTATAATATTGGTGTTAAAATTCTTAGCCAATTCTCTCACCTGCCTCCCTGTGCTTGCTTTATTTTTTCTGTTTTTTCAAAGATATCCTCCATGTATTCTATAAGGTCAACCACCGGCATGTCTAAAAGATCCTTCCGGGAATCATTTACTACCAAAACCAGCTGCGAGATTATATCCCTGATGATGTCTCTACCTGGGATCCCTCCGAGCCGATATAAAAAAAATCGCGTACCAATGTAGTCGCTTTCGTAAAGTCCTTACCATTCATTCTCCGCAAATCTTCATATGCAATACCAGCAGCCTGTGCGAAAATATGTGCATGGAAAATGGGATCAGTTTCTTGTATGACTATGGCATTTTGTTCTTTTGCCATTATTTTGCAGATGTCTTCTATATCCTTCCCGGTTATCGAATCAAGATCATATTCGATTTTATCAACCTTTTTGCCATCTATTTCAATGGCTTTATGAAGCTTTAATTCCGACATAAATACCTCCTGTTAGAAATAATCAAGCGGCCCTGGTTTACAGAGCCGCTTTAATATCCTTCGCGTAATCCACACCGTTCACGGTATAGTCCCCGTTGAATTTGTGAATGTGCAAAATTTCCTTGCCGTTCATGATCCGCTGATACGCTATGACCTCATATTCAAAGCTGCCATCAGCTGCGGCATTGGCTTCAATCTTGCCCTCATCCGCCTTCTTACATAGACATTTCAGGAAAGCTTTGTTAGCTACCTGCTCATTTTTCTCTAATGAAGGATCAAATCTATCCACCGCCCAGCGCACTTCCAAGTCTATAACCCCAGGCCGCATAAGATATCCCATATCCTCATTTGATGTCCGAATACTCATTGTGAATGTCATGGATCCTACCTGGCCGGGAGTTGGCATGTCTACCTCGCCTAAAATGCCAGCTCCCTTCAAGGTATCCGTCAATGCTTCTATAGAAGGAAGCTGAAGGTTTGACGTATCATTCACATATTGCGGCTTACCGCCATTCTTATTTGGGTCCCGGTAATAAACTGAATAGTTTATTGTTTTGTTTGACTGCTTAGGCATTAAGCCTCACCTCCCGTCAGGGTCGAAATGCCAGCGGTAGTATATTGCAGCTGCTGGGTCAAGCTCTTGCCCACAGGGGTGTATGTTACGGCGGAGTCAAATACAAAATCGCCCTGAATTATGTCGCTGGTCGGGTTACTGCTTGCTCGGAATTCAATCTTGCCATATAAGAGCTTTCCATCAGCTATAAGGGCGTTGAGCCGCTGCTGCTCATTATTCAGGATATAGTCAATATCACGCCTATCTATCGGGGCATCAACTATCCCCATGTTGCGGTACTGGAAGTCATTGTTAAGATACTGCTCCATCCAGACACTCACATCAAAAACATCCTCCGGCTTGTCCGTTACTCCATATTCATAATTGGCCATATGTGGACCCCAGAGCACCCACTTGCCTCCGGAAAAAATACAGGTCGTGATGCCCTTCGAATTTAAGACATTCGCCTGTTTTTCATCAAAGTTCACCGCAGTGCCATCAGCCAAGCAGAGGCCGGTAATATCCAGTTGCTTATTTGACGGGCTCTCATACGGTATATTACCGTTGTTGTAATCAATGATCTGCTTGATCACAGCGGCAAGGGTGGACAGATGGTATACCTTTGCCCCCTTCTTGGCCATGGGCCAGAAGACCTTTTCGTATTTGCTGTCATAGGTATTGGTTGTCTTCCAGGTCTGTGCTGCCGCAACCGTACCCGCAGCCGATGCATCTAAATCTGCAAATACCGTAGTATCCCAGTGGCCGTTGATGTCAAGATTCCTGGCCAGGAGCGCCTGCTCTACTGTGGGATCCTCTGTCCATCCCGGAGCTAAGAGGATCGTCGGGATTACATTGAGCAATTGATAGATTAGTTCAATGCAATAGGATCCGGTTCTGGTGTCGGTCTCGGCGTTATAGGTGCCAATAACCTCTGCGGCCGTGATTGCATCAGGTTTCATTTCATCGAAGGTCGGATCGACTGAAGCACCGAGGGAGCCCGCGACAATCTCCTCAAGAATAACTTGGCTGCCATCATCACTGTAATATGCTTTGAAGTCGGTTCCCTGCACCTTGCCGGCGACCGTTATTGTATTGAGAACCACCTTGTTATTGTTTATAGCTCCTTTGCCACCTGCAATAACAACATGCGCTGTCTGATCTTGTGTTTTGTGAGTTGCCGGGTTGAGCACATTGATTAGTATGATCGGCCCAATCGGCTGCAGACCATTCCGAAAATGTGCATCGATTGCTTCGCAGAGAGTATAATTGGCAAAGTCGTCACTATACCCGACCGCAGCCTTTGCCTCATCGAAGCTGTTTACCAAAATGGGTTTGTTTACGGCGCCGCTGAAATCAGCAAGCTGACCGGCGGGGGCAGTCCCGACATATACCGGTATGGTTCCCACACCCTCGGGCGGTAGCTGATACTGACTCGGTACAGATACGCCGTAAACTCCGTGCTTATACGGCATTAGAAATCACTCCTTTCATAGATTGTTCAAATCTTTTGCGGAAACTATAGGACATGAAAATGTCATCCATCCATGCCAGTATGGGCTTTTCTGCTCTTCATACATGCCCCATTCGAAATCATTGTTTGTTGAAAGTGTTCCGGAAATCAGGTTATAATCCGCCAGCTTCATCCGGGTAAGGGTAATTAGGTTCAACAGATCATAATATCCTTTTGAATCCGGCTTGGTTGTGAGTTTTCCTCCCTGAAGGATTGTTGTCCCAAGGTCATAAGTGGCAAAAGCTAGCCGAATCTGTACTACAGATTCACCATCCCTATCCCGGCCACCATCACTCATCACCAGAATGCCGGGTATTGCATACCCGTATTCGTCCAGATAGTTCAGCGGCGGGATCCATCCGTCATAAACCGCAGGCTTGACAAGGGTGAATTCCACTTCGGTTTTACCGTCACTCCTGGGCTTTTCCAGACCAATCTTGCCGGCACCAGAATCATACTCAGACGCGACATGCACCTTGATAAATTCCACCAAGGCTTTGATCACGTCAAGGTCATTTCTCATGATTTCACCTTCCCTGCAGCTTTCTCCAAACGCCAGTTAATTTCATGATCGATACGTTCCTGAAGCTTTTTGTTGGCGAGATCCTGAATACGGTTCATGATTTTTTCTTCCCCGATCATTTGTGGTACCGACAATGTCCGGAGTACAGTAATTGGGAGACGTTTCGGGCCAAGACGCCGGAAAACATTCATCGGTGTACCCTCACCACCAGTCCTTTGTGTAAAAGCCTTCGGGTCAGTCTTTACGGGTTTGAAGCCTTCCTGACGCTTAATTTTGACTTTTATTTGACGTTTTGTCCCAACTTGTTTCGGAGAAAATGGGAAACTGCCAAGCGAAAGAGTCCGACCGACGCTTGAGATGTATGCATAAAGCTTTGATTTACTGGCCGGATGTTTATATAAGGTCTTTTTCACCTTAGCCGCGGATATTTCATATTCTTTCGAAACTTCCCGGCCAATCTGCATATATGCAAAGCTCAGGGTCCGATTGAGAGCCGATGCTGTCGCTCCAGGTGTCTGTTTCTGCAAGTCACCTAACTTAATCTGGATTGACTTCAGTTCTTTGGTACCAACATAAATATCTACAGGCATCAGCTCTCACTCGCTTTCAGGATGATCTCATATACTCCTCCGCCCTCTTTGACATCAAACACCTCATAAGGTACTTGATCGAACCTGACCACTTCACCGGGCTTTGGCCGAGTACCGTAATCCGCTGCAGACACAAAGAAAAGAAGGTCACCCACATAGATGCCTTCATATTCCTTCTGCGTCCGCTGCGACAGACGATCGTTGTCCACAACCACCAAGAGCTCGCGGCCCTCGATGGTGTGGATTTCGGCAAACTCATCCGGGTTGAAAAAACTTGACAGGTCAGAATTAATGTAGTCTTTGAACTTCGACACTTGAATCACTCCCCACCCTTTTTGTCAGGCTTCTCAGTCGTTCCTGCGTTGATATATTCTTCTTCATTGAACTCGATACTGATGCCCTCCGGATCTTTCGGTGGTTCGGCATTATCAAGAGTTTCGGAATCCTCGGACGGCTCCGGCTCTTTGTGATTTTCCTCTTTAATTTGCTCGGCCACACCCAAGGAAACGAGACGGGCCTCTTCCTGTTTAGAGAGGCCCGTCACGGTCATGCCATTGGAATATGATTTTCCCTGATGGCGTATAATGCCATCAACTACTTTTATCATATTGCACCTCCAGCTTACAGCACTTTTGCAGATACCCAGCTGTCAACTTCCCTCGGGATAGGCAGAGGCCTCGAGGAAAGATTGATTATCCTTCTGATCGGTCTCTTCTCAACCCAGCTATCCGGTACCCTTGCACCCTGGACGGTCCTGATGGTATTAGTTTCTTCGTCAGCAAGATCAACCGCACCATAGGCCATTTCGAAGTTTGCAGCGGACGAGAGTAGGACTACTTGACCATCTGGGATATATTTCTTCATCTGGCCGTCAACATCATCTTTGTAGGTCTCGGCATACTTGTACACATCGATTCCAAGGTAATCAATGGTACCGACATAGGTGATGCCAGGGGCTGTAATCCTCGGAGCTACGTTTACAAACTGGCCTTTATAGTTCTTCAAAAGGTCCTGAATTTTCGGGTGGAACCAGAAGGCATTGATCGCATCCACAGCGCCAACCAGGATATCACCTTTCTGATAACCATATTTCAGGATATAATCATCCTGCCAGGATTCTATCTCGTTGATCGGGTTACTGTTGGCGTCACTCCACAGGCTACCTGCGGCCAAAGTGATTTTGTTCTGAAAACCAAAGTCAATCTGGAATTCAGTGTCATCCGATTTATATTCAATCTTGCCGGTTATAAGTGCGACAGCACACATCCATTCTTCTCTGCGTGTGATTTCACCGTCAAGTTCTTCAAGACTTTCTGCCACCAGTGCAGCATCCCTGTCCTGTGTGGTTATGGTAGAATAAGGGCTTTCACCGGGCAACCTCACGCCGAGATCCGCCGCATTGAGAACCTTATCCGGAGCCACCAACGGAGTCTTGAAGATATTACTGGAATACCCCGGCAGTGTGGTCAACTTGCCGCCGACAATTTCATTTACGATCGGGGCCAGTACGGCACCGCCGCGCTTGAAGTCGGCCTGTACAGTTTTCTGGGGAGAAGTCCTCACGTTCCTCATGAAGAATGTCCTGAAGAATGTAGTCCTCGGCTTCATTATCCTTACGGCTTCCAGCATTGTCCTGGGATCAAAAATGATTTCGTTTGCCACTTTTATTCACTCTCCTTTGTTATGATCTGACAACTTCTGAATCGACACTGTCGATCAAAAAGATGCCGATATTCCTGAGCGCCACATCGTAATCCGCAAAGGTTTTTCCTGCCGGATATACGACCTTGTCCTTATTGAACTTGCCTCCAACCAGCACCGCAATTGATGCGGTATTGCTTGCATCAGTTGCCACAGCCTCGAGTGCTATACCATACGCATTTGCAACCACCCCAGAAGACTTGGCGATTTCGCCGGCAGCCGCGCCCTTGTCAACAATCTCCCCAACCTGCAGAGTAGTGCTTACCGGTACGATGCGGGTAACTACCTCAAGGTTCTCGGTCCCGGGGTAAATGTTTTGATACTTCTGATCCATATCCCTATCCCTCCTTATTTCCTTGTGAATTTGCTGGCTATCAAATTAGCCGCATTCTTGATCTTGCCGGCAGGAGCCTTGTCGGCATCTCCTTCGCCTGGTGCAGGCGTTACATCTTCGGTCTTGCTATCTTTGACATCTTTTTCATGATTGTCAAGATACTGCCGACCTTTGGCTACATCAGCCTGCAGGGCTTTGAATGCAAGTTCTTTTGCATCCATAGGCTCTTCGAATTTTGCCTTGCTTACAAGGGCAGGATCCATATTTACGGCTATCTTCTCAATATCCTGAATCCTGGTCCTTTCTTCCTTTCTGCCTTCCTCCCTGGCCGCATCCTCAATCTGCTTCACCAGATCGGGGCAGGCATTCCTAAGTTCGTCAATTGTTTTGAACATAGGTCCCTCTCCTTTCATGGATGTAATATTATTCACAGCCTTGGGCGGCTCAGGGGCCGGGGGCTGGGAATTGCTATTATTTGGCACTGTTCCATTTACTGATTGGCTTTTTGCTATTTCAAGAAACTTCATCATTGACCTAGCTATAGAATTTTGTATTGCCATGTGGCTAAAAATGAAATTATTTTCAACCGGTTCGTTTTGAGTTCCCGTATAACGAATTTTATCAGCGAAGCCCTCTTTTACTGCTGTTTTTGCGGACATAAAAGTTTCATTGTCCATCATTTCCGATATTTTATTGCGGGATTTGCCTGTTTTCAGTTGATAAGCATTAATAATTGTTTCTTTTACCTCATCAAGCATATCTGCAGCATGACGCATATCTTTAGCTTCGCCTGCAGCATTACTCCACGGATTATGTATCATCATTATTCCGACCGGGCTCATTTGTACTTCTTCACCCGCCATTGCAATAACTGAAGCTGCCGACATTGCTTTTCCATCAACAACTGTTGTCACTTTCCCGTCATGTTCTTTCAAGGCATTATAGATACCAGCTGCAGCGAACACGTCACCACCATAACTATCAATCCAAACAGTGATATTCTTGCCTTTATACTGGGCTAACTCATTTCTGAATGCATTAGGATATGCTGCCGGAATTCCGAACCATTCATATAACCAAGCATCATCATCACTGACAATCTCGCCTGAGATTCTTAATTCCACATCTTCATCATTTTGCTCGTTTTTTATAAAATTCCAGAACTTACCCATTATTGTTATTCCCTCCTTCCGGTATTTGTACATTCTGATTTACTGGAATGCCTGCCTGTGTCAAAAGTTCATTTTCTCTTTTAATTTGGGTGATGTTCCTGTCCCAATCTCCACCAGTAAGCTCGATAGTTTCCTTCTCCCTTGTGGAGAATCCCTGGCCAACTCTTAAGGTTGCAGCCTGAACTTCCTTAACCGGATCCAATTGTCCAGGAGCAGGTCCATTCCAATCAGCACGGCACCATGCCTTCCTTATTGCCGGATCATTAAAAAAGCCCGGAGCTTTTATTCTTCCGCGGGCAACTGCCTCAGCAAGCCATAGTTCATACACCGGCTGACAGAAATCATTCGCAAACCAGGTACGCCGCATTTTGAATGCTTTCCATGCTTCAAGGAGTGCAGCCCTCGATGCTGAATATGACGCAGTAAAGGATTTCGTCAGGAGTTCATACGGTACTTCAAGGGATGCACCAATATATTTTGTCATTGCCGATACGAAAGCATCGAATCCACTCGCCGGACGTTTAGGATCGGCAATGACAACATCCTCACCCGGAGCAAGTACATTAATTGTTCCAGCCCCAAGCTCATAAGCATTCGGATCCGTTTCAACTTTCTGCTCAGATTCTATGGAATCCCCAAAAAGTGCTTCCGTTGTAGGCCTTTCCGATTTAATAAACGCTGTAAAGAAGGCTGTAACAACAGCAGCCATAAGTTCAGCTTCTGTGTATCGGGTAATTTGCTTCAATGCCTCAATAACCGGCGCCAGGTAAGGAACCCCACGATATTGCTCACAGCGCTCGTTTTCCATGAGGTGTAATATATTGGGCTGGCCTGTAAGAGCACCGAAGGCCTCTACCCTCACCCATTCCCATAACTTAAAATCAATGAAACTGTTCGGGTAATGATTGCATATATGGTAAGCCACAACTGCCCCATCATCATCGATTTCAACTCCATTAATGATTCTGTTTCCGTTATCAGCTGTGGTTATAGGCATCAAATCACCGCTGATAGAGTTTGGATTACATACCCGGTCTGCCTCTATCAGGTATATCCTTAATCCATATGGCATCCATGGTTTTGGATCAGCATTTTTTATTAACGCAAAACCTTCACCGTTCATTAACCACGAGATAAGAGCAATTTGCTGCAGTTCATAGAAATTATTGAGTCTCAAAGAATCACACCACACTGAATCAGCCCATACATTAAACTCCCTTTCAGTATTCATCTCCCATGCGTCAGCCTGTTCACTTGTCATCCCAAGGAAATCAAAATCAATGCGGCTTTTTAATCTCAGCCCAGAACCAACAACATTGGTCCTATTTGTCTTTATAGCTGAATTGGCCAAAGGTGACGACATAAACAAATCCCTGGACCTCTGTCTTAAGACATTGAGATTAAAGTCAATATCCTCCATAGGTGTCCTGCTGTTGGCAGTCCAACCCCGCATTGATTTCTTTACCCTGCTGGCACCGCTTTCAGAGTAACCTGAATTGACAACCCTGCGCACTGCGGCAAGGCCTGCCCGTTCAACTTCTCTTTTTGCAGCCCACCTGGGGTTGAAATATTCAATCGTTTTGTCAATAAGATTCAATTTCATCACCTCACAGATCCCTGGGGGTTATTCGGTATGATTTTCTCGGCCCTTGCCCATTTACCATGGCCTGAAGCTGCTCAACCTGATTTTCAAGGTCTTTTATTGCCTGTCTTATTTCAGCCAGGTCTGCTCTGGTAAGTCGTCTTGAACCCATCTGATATTCTTGTCCGGATAATGCGGCAAGTTCAGCTTCATAATAAGCGTCCAGGCGTGCTTTTGCCTTTTCTAAACGGTCATTTATCATGAAAACCACCACTTTTATGAAAGTTTTAATAAAAACTGTTATAAAAATCAAAAAAAATCGCACCAAAATGGCCGATTTTCGCTATAAAATATGCTGTTTTTATCAATATTCAAGGCCCTTTTTGACTACTCCATACCGCTTTTTGGGCCTGTTTTGACTGATATTCTGAACATTTCCGCCGCTTTCAAAAAGTTCTTTCAGCCTCTTTTCAAGGGCATCAAAGTCAGGTTTTAAAATTTCCATGGCTGCCTGGGCATAATTTCTTGTGTCAAATGCCTCATTTCGTGCATGTTCTGATACCTTTTCCCATGTATACTGCAGCCTTCCACTTTTACTTTTCTTCAATACTTGACGTTCAGAGGTTAGCCCTTGGAAGTAACTTCTGTCATAGCCTCTGGAATTAATAATTTCACCTGTTTCCATGTCAACATCATCTTCAGGGAAATGCATATATCGAGGCCCAACTTCCTTTTCCTTGAGTGCAGATATAATGCTGGTTTTTCCTTCGTCAACCCCAAGAATGATAAGCAACACTTTTTCTTTTTGTGTCCTGCTCAATTTATAGATTAGTGGGATACCAGGACCGCCTTTGCCTTTAATAGCAAATATCCTTCTGTGCTGATTTTTTTTGCAGTAATTATATACATCAGTTGTATAATGGCCGCCTGAATCCACACAAGTACATGCAATCATCAGACCTTTACCATTAGCAAATCTATAAATTTTCTTTAGCCTTTCGTCCAGCATATCCCATGTTTCTGGTTTGTCTGGTTCTCCAATAATCATTCCATACTCAATGCCCCAGGATTCTTTGCCTTTGCCCCAGCCAACAACCTCATATTCCAGCCTGTTATCCTGGACATCCACGCCACAGGTCAGAAGCAAAACACCTTCTGGAAGTTCTGCCCCATACTGTTCACGTCTGGCAAGTAGTTTTTCCTCATCATCTGTATCCAGTTTCTCCTTCCATGGGAGTCCAAACAGTGTATTTACAACCACCTGCTTTTTTTGAGGATCCTTTTTTGCTTCCAGCCACTCTTTTATGATGTTTGTCCAGCTATACCATGGAGAATAAAAAGCATTTAAGTGAAAGCTCCTTACCCCCCTTACCTGTGGGTTTTTAGCAATCCATTTTCCCGGTTGCCTTTTCCAAGTCTGCTCATCAAAACTATGGAAGCAGCTTGGACATTTGAATTTGATATCCCATACTTCAGCCACTTCATCACTGATCCATCTATGTTCAAATTTAATACCATAAAAATTTATAAAAACATACTCTCCACAATGAGGGCATTTTAGATGCCACTTTTCCTGAGTGCCTTTTAGGTATTCTTTTTCAATTCTTGATGCACCCTCCACAGTTGGAGTTGATACCATAATAGTTTTCCGGTTCCGGAAGGTCATTTGCCTTTTGCTGGCCAGGCCAATCGGATCACCTTCAGCTGTATCATTAAAGCCGTCAACCTCATCGAATAGCAATATACGCATCGGCCTTGACCGCAGGTCGTTTGGAGAGTTTGCGCCGGTGATTACGATTAATCCACCCGGGAATTTTTTGTGATAGGTTGAGTTTTCTCCGTCTCGTAGCTTTGGGTCACCAACCTTAGCAGCTAATGATGGGCAGTCCCTTATCATTGGCGCCAATCTGTCACGGCTCCAGTCCTTTGCCAGAGGATCCTTGTTTGGCAGTATCAGCATCATTGGTCCAGGATCCTGGTCTATGTGGTAGCCAATGATGATTTTTTCAATTGTCGTCTTGCCTATCTGGGCTGATGTCATAAAAACAGCCGTATGCGTTTCAGGATCATTTAGAGCGTCCATCATCTCAATTTGGTAGGGCGCTCTATCTATGTGAAACTTACCAGGTTCAGAAGAATCTTCCGTGGAAAGTATGAAGTTTCGCTCAGCCCACTCACTGTATTTGAGCTTGGGTGGAGGAAGCCATGTCTTAGATATCTTCTTGAATAGCTTTCCAGTATTGCTTTTATTCATCAGGATCATCCTTTAAGGCTTCTTCATGTTCGAAAAGCTTAGGACTATAATCAGCCAATTCATTCAAGGCTTCCTCAATCATCTTCTGTAATATATTTTCAATCGTACTGATATCTTTACGGCCGATTACAAGATCCGCAGCCTTTGCCGGCAGCGAAAGCAGTTTCATTTTGGCCTTGGTTATCATGTCAGTCATGATCTTCTCAACGTCAGACCCAAGGTGAAGTTCGCCTTTCATAACTTTAAGCTGCAACTCTGCTTTCTCACGTTTTGCTTTCTCCAAGAGCGCATGTTCTGTATCGTAATTAAGTTTAATCTCTTTACCTTCGTTGTTTTTTGCATTGACCTGTTCTCTTAAATATTCGCAGTAGCGTCTGGTGCATTCAATGAGATTGTATTTTCCTCTGGACACTTCCGAAATTATACCTTCTTCACGAAGTTGCCTAACTCTTCGGTCAGTGATACCCCAGCAATTACCTAAAACTATACTGTTGACTATGGTTACATCCATTTTTTTGTTATCAGAACTACTCATCGAATTCACCTGCCTTTATTCGGATTCCCAGGAAGGAAATGCCTGCAATTTTCCTTGCGAAACTTTTGAATTTTCGGGCCTCGCGAGCACCGTGGCAAGCTCATGCTATTCCCAGGACCCGCGTTTTTCAAGATGCATGACGTTCATGCCTAAATGTTGTACACAAATCACGCCCTATATATAAAATAATTTTGCAAGTTAAACTGCATGGCCCTTCATTTCATATGACCTGCTTTTTATAATCGCTTCAATGTCTTTCAAATCTTCTTTTATGCCTTTAATTCTTACTAATCTTATATTGTTGATTAAGCAATAGTTGTTCTTAATTTCATCGCGTTCCATCGTCTCTTGCAGCTTCTTTTCTCCTCCTGTTAGTTCCGTTGCTCTCCAATGTTGCTCTCCATCCACCTCAATAAGCAACGATATTTCACCCACATTATTGTAAACGGCAAAATCAAATGAAAGTGCCCTTTTTCTTCTGCATTCGTTTATTTTTACTTCCCTTTTATAGCTTACGCCTATTCGCTCCAGAATAGATTGCACAGCTATTACCATTGAAGATGTTCTTGAACAATACATACAACCATGCTTTTTTAACAATGTATCTGAGTATTTTTCATAAATATTTCCACACGATTTGTGTTTCACAAGAACTTTTTTGCTAAGTCCTTTAAATTCCGACAGTATTTCAAATTCATCCCCCCATATTTCTTTTACATTGCTGATAAACTCGTCATGAGTCATTTTTGCTTGAGTAATATTTTTAATGCGCTTATTCAAAACTCTAATTAACCGCTTATTTAATAAAGCTCTTTGTATTTCACAATTACATCTCGCATTTCTGTAAATAAAGTCTGTAGGTCTTACGCTAAATACTCTACCGCATGATAAATGCCTTAAACTTACTCTGTCTTTGCAACCTGTATATTCACTTAATAGTTCATACTCATTGCCTAAAAATGATAAAAATTTAGACTTTGCCTCGGCAATCCTTCTTTGCTTCCCATGTTCTGGCAGACCTTTTATTAAATTTTTGCTCCTATCAGCACAATACTTACACCCATACCTCAAAGCTTCATTTGCTGGCTTTTCGTATTCCATACCGCACTTGTTGTGCCTCAATAAAATAGGCACATCGCTTTTGACGTATGTGCCTATCAATGTGTACTCACCTTTCCACTTCTCGTTAAACCTTTCAAGATATTTCTCATGTGTTAGCATCTTAATCATCCTCCCAAACATAAATTTGAGAGGTCAGAGGGGCTATCATCGCGACAGGCCGTAACCTCTGAAAAAAAATAAAAAAGCGAATAGATATAATTCCTTCATTCGCTTAACATACTATTTTAACATCTTATAAAAATTTTTCTAAAATACTATTGACATACGTATTAATACGTATTATAATATAATTGTCAGGAGGGGATAGTGAATGAAGCCAAAAGAGTTAATAAAGAAGCTAGAAGCTGAAGGATGGTACATAGATAGAATACAAG
This sequence comes from Eubacteriales bacterium, assembly GCA_024655885.1. Lineage (GTDB taxonomy): Bacteria > Bacillota > Clostridia > Acetivibrionales > JANLFN01 > JANLFN01. Next base: position 48,313 of record JANLFN010000009.1, read on the forward strand.
GTTCACATTACATCCTGAAGCACCCTAGCAAACCCGGAAGACCTGTAATCCCCTACCACAATAAAGATCTAAAGCCGGGAACTCTAAACAATATCCTCAAACAGACAGGGCTAAAATAAGCCCACTGTTCGGAGGGTATTTCAAAATTTATAGAAACGGAGGTATTAAAATGGCTAGATATGTTTATCCAGCAATCTTTCAAGCCGAAGTTGTCGGCGGATATTCTGTAACATTTCCTGACCTTTTGGGCTGTTGTACAGAAGGTGAAACCCTCGAGCAGGCTATAGAAATGGCAAGAGATGCTCTAGGCCTTTACCTTTATTCTCTCGAAGAGGAAAAAGAGCCTGCGCCAATGCCTTCTAAGCCTGACCAGGTAAAAACAGGCCCTGGTCAGTTTGTTACATTGATTGACATTGATATGCTCACGTACCGTCAAAAGCACGATAAACGAGCTGTAAAGAAAACACTTACTATACCTGCGTGGCTTAACACTATTGCAGAAAACCGCAATATCAATTTTTCTCAAATATTACAAAATGCTTTAATAGAGCATCTCGACTTAAAAGACTCTCAAAAATAATCTTTGCCGTCTATAATGACGGCTTTTCTTTTCCCTTTAACCTCAGCTCCCACACCTTACCACTAGCCCCGCCCCAAATTAAGTGGTATTTACCCTCTGCTCTACCATCATGTAGAAACAGCAACCAAAATTATTGGCCCGGATGAGGTTAGCTCCGGGCCATCTACAGAGAAAGGAGGTCAAAATGCATAAAGAAAACCGCCCCAGTTTCCCGTGCGGTTCTCATAAAAATTCCATCGTAATTTAGTATAACATGCTATATGGACACAAGAAAAGGACAATTTTTGGACACCATAAATGGACAAATCCCTTGAAATATAAAGCAATTAATTTACTAATAATTCCAAATTATTGCTCATATCAATCGTTTGCATCTGCACCATATAACTTCACCGCAATTTTGTTAACCAGCCTATTCTTATGACGCCGCACCGTCCGTCCATCGCAGTGCAACAGCTCTCCTATCTCATCATCATTGGTCATACCTTGAAAATATTTATATTCAATCACTTTGTAATACTCATCATTTCGAACAGCATCTAAAGCATAATTGATTTCATCAATCTCCAACTGGTCCCGTTCCATTTTTTTAACCACATTCTGGATTCTGGCTTCTTGAATTTCTTCGGGTGATAATCGGATCCCGGATCCTTCAGGTATTCTTACAATGTCCTTTGACCGGCAAGATACTTTTTCCCTTTTCAGGTCCTCGATGTCGAGTTTATATTTTTCAATATTTTCTTTCAGCTCTGGATAAGCATAGAGCCTTTTTTCCGTCTGCTTGAAATAATTTTTTATTTCCTGTTTTCTGGCATCGTATCCCGCCTTATACGCCACAGATACAGCGGATTCCACCGCCTTTTTGATGATTTTTTCAATATCCAAGCTTTGAGTTTTATCCTTTGCCACTTCTATCGACCTCCAAAACCCTTTCTCTCCAACCAACTCGAATAATCTCCGCAAGGCCATGCTGCTCATAATACCGCAAAATATTCGTAACGACCAAACGATTCAAATTCTTATCCTCATCCACTGCATCTAAAGCTTTGCAAATTTTACCGGCAATTTTCTTTGCCCGATTTTCAATTTTATTCAATGACCTCACCTCTTCCAAACTATGGTATTTTTATGCCGACCTATGCCGGGTTTATCAACCCGGCATAACCCTAGAGCCAAGCGGTTTTTCGGATTTTTCTATGCCGGGTTGAAGCGATTTTTAAATTATTTCTATAATTTTTTATTTTTTAAAACGTGTACTATATAGAAAAAAATATATAATAAATTTACTTTTTACCCTCAACCCGGCATGCGAAATGCACTCAAACCCGCACCATTACTGGCTTATGCCGGGTTGAGCAACCCGGCATGCAACCCGGCATAATCAATCGAATGGCAGGGTATCCTGCTCATATTCCTTTTTCTTTTTATTGTCTGACGACACACCATACCTTAAACGTTTTCCTGTTTCCGACAGCTGAATATCCTCCCAGACCTTCATCGTCATGGTCCTCCCCTTTTTAATGCCTCTCTCCTTGAGTTTGGTCCCGAATTTCGTAGATGAAAAACAGTGCTCTCCATTTTCATCGCACCAGATCTCATACACCCGATACAAGTCACTGGATTTGATCATCTCCCCTGGTTTATAGACCGTGCATTCGTTAATAAAATCCTGCAAGACGTCCATCTCGCTTCGGTACTCGTCCGTCGCTTTCGATACTTCTTCCGGAGGTTTCAGCCCTTCTTTCTGCCATAGCAAGCAACCCCGGACAGCCCAGGCCAGGATGCCGGGAAGCTCCGCTTTCAGCTTCAATGGGAGGTTGTTATCCCGCTCCTCTTCCGGAATTGTCACATCAAAAGGGATCAGCTTGATCCGCCGCCAGGTGCCATGATCTGTTTCCTTGATGTTTGGCCGGTGGTTGGCCCCCATCCAGATCTTGAAGGTAGGGACAAAATCAAAGAACTCCTTGTGGAGAAACCTTGCGCTGATCTTATCCCCACCGCTGAGCTGCTTGATCAACGCCTCGTTCAGTCTTCTCCCTTCCCCGACCTCCATGGCCGATACAAAACGGGCGCCTACCAGGCGGGCAATATCATTGGTATTGCTGTCGTTCCGCATGGCAAAAGTAGCAAAGTTTGTGCTTTGGGCGTATTCTCCCAGCATCTCCTGGATAATGTTCAGGAGGGTGCTTTTCCCGTTGGCCCCGGTCCCATGACAGATAAATACGCACTGCTCCTCAATGGATCCGGTCAGGCTGTATCCAATAGCCCTCTGTATAAATTCAATCAATTCAGCATTTCCGTCAAATATTTTTTGCAAAAACGCCTCAAATATTGGGGCTTCCGCCTTTGGATCATAGACAACCGGCGCAACTTTGGAGATCAGGTCTGTTTTTTCATGGGGCTTCAGTTCTCCGGTTCTCAGATCAATGGTTCCGTTCATACAATTCAGCAGCCATATGTTTTTATCCAGGTCTTCCGATAGAATGGCAATACCGTCCATTCCTTGCGCTTCCTTGATCATATTATCCTTCCTTCCTGTATTCCTGGCCTTCGACAGCCAATCAACAAATTCCGTATACGCGTTTTTTTTTCTATCTGAGTTTAGTGCGTATTTTTGATACATCTGTTCTTTGTACCGGTTCAAGCGGAGAATGGCTTCGTCGGCAAGCCTCCGGATTCCATACCGCTTATCCTCTTCCCAATGGATCCCATTCCACAAATACCAGCATTCCTTGGTCACATTGAAGCGGATATCTTCACCATGCAGCTCCACCAGCCGCTGGGCATTCCACATGTCATTGTATGGTCCAAATATCCAGTCCGGCAGCTGTTCCGGCGGCGGCTCGCCCAGGTAGTCCAATCCCAGGTCCATCTCCGGAGGTCCTTCCGGAAATGCCGACTTTTTTGCCTTCCTTTCCGCCCGGGCTTCGGCGTCCTCCGAGTACGTACTGCGCGTCCCCCGGATGGCCTCTGCGATGGTCATTTTCATATATTTCGGGTTTTTCTTCTCCTCAGGGCCCCGATATAAGCCAGACCGCCGGAAAAGGCTCTCCATCAGGATCTCGTTTTTGTCGGCAAAGTAGGCCAGGTAATTCATCAGTGCCAGGTCTGCCTCCGAATGGCTGGGATAGTTCCCCTCCCAATATCCATCCAGGAGCGGCTTGATCACACCCCATTTGCTGCTCCGCTGCATGCGCTCCATGACCTCGTCGCCGTTCACAAAAACCGGCCTGTCGTATACGCTTCCAGCGCTTTCGTCCGCCGTCTTTTCTGCCTTTTCCTCGGCCAGATACTTCCTGTACACTGCGGCCAGCGGCTCGATCCGATCTTCAATATCCTTGTGGGCATCGTCCAGGATGTCCCCGGTCATGATAAAAAAACGTCCGTCTTCATACATGCCGAAATGCCTCTTGACCCCATCCTGGCCTAAAAAAACTTGCCGCTTATCTCCAGGCAGCACACCGCGGCAGAGAATGTGGATCCCTCTGCCGCTGGGACTGATCTCCGTATAACTGTCCAGGATCTGGATAACCTCTTTGGCCATCTCTGTTAAAGCACCGGTGTCCGGGTCCCTGCAATCGTCAATATCCACCCCGATCAGGCCGTCTCCGTTGAAGACAAAACCAATTCCCTGAAGGGTATATTTTTGCATGCCAGCAACGGCCTGCTCAAAAGTGCCCCAGGTTTTCGCTTCGTTATTCAAAGCATTTTTCCCTGTTAGAGGGTTTTTGGGGACCTTGGTGGGCTTGCCGTCCCTCTCTTCAAGCTGCCAGCAAACCCACCGGTTCAGCTGTTTCAATGTTTGTGGTATATTGTCAAAGTTCATTGGCTGCACCGCCTAAAAAGGTAGATTTAAGCTCTCGTATATATCCTCATCACTAAATCCGCACCGCAACATCAGCTCCGCTAAAAAGCTGACGCTGGTCATCATGCAGATTTGATTTTTTCCATAAGCAGCTTTTTGCTCCTGAGGCACATTTGGATTATTGAGCCATTTTTTCATGGGCTCAATATACTGGTTGCAGACCCTTCCTACCTCACTAAATAGCTGGAGTTTTTCATCAGGATCTATGTCGATCATAAGCCTGGAATTATTGTCAAACCGCAGTTTCATCACTTTGCATCCCTCCTATTCCCATGGCATCTTAGATGTCTGCTCTTGAGTGTTGCCTTGAGGCTGTCCTTGTCCGCTGTCTTCCTTTCTTTTGTCATCCGCAAAATACCAGTTATCCACAATGACTTCGGTTACATAATGCTTTTTCCCTTCGTTGTCATCCCATGTCCGGGTCTGGATCCTTCCCACCACGGCGATTCTGCGCCCCTTTTCTAAATACTTGGCAGCTGCCTCCCCCTTTTTCTGCCAAACGATGCAAGGAATAAAATCCGCCTCCTTTTCCTTTCCCTCCTGCTGATAATCTCTGTCTACTGCTAAGGTAAAGCTGCAGACGGCGGTATTGTTTTGTGTATACCTGAGCTCAGGATCTTTTGTTAACCTTCCCATTAAAATAGCCTTATTCATAAAACATGACCTCCTTTAATACTGTCCCTTTATCCCTAACGATGTGCCGTGCTGACCGATAAGATATATTGCTTGTTCGTCTGTAAAACCTTCTTTTTTCAAGGCTTTAAAGTATTCCATATAAAGCTTTGCAAGATGTGGTATTACATCAAGCATTTGTTTTACACCATCTTTAAAGGTTTCAAGGTTTTGCTCAAATTCAGCTTGCTTTTTATAATTATCATCAAACAAAATATCATCCCCTCACTTCCTAACTCTCGGTCCTCCGACGATTTCACATCCCAGGGACCTGTATACCTTTACCCTTTCTCTTGCCCAATACCGCAGCTGTGGTACCTTGCTGTCCCATATGTCATATACAACCGGCTGCCCCTTGCCTTCAAACGGCCTCATTATCCGTCCGACAGCCTGCTGGACGCTGGTCTTGTCTCTCTTTGGTGTGGCCAGTACAAGTAAATTCAGTCGTGGGATATCCAGGCCGAGCTTGGCCAGTTGATATGTAGCAAACAGGTATTGATACTTGCCGGCGCGCATATCAGCCATGATCTTTTCTCGCTCTTTTTTGGGAGTTTCGCCACAGACAAAGGCGGCCTTTTGTCCCAGAAACAGCTCAGTATATTCTTTCAGGATTCGTAAATGATCCAAGCTATCTCCAAGCACCAGACAGCATCCTCCAATTGCCATCTCAAGTACCATTTTCAGAATAGAATCTCTTCCTGAGTCATACTTCATTTCGGATATCATCTGCTGTACATTCAGCATCTCGCCTTCCTCAGGAGCATACTCAAAATCAGTTTCAATAAACTCTACCCTGGGCATCATCGTCATAAGCCTTGGGTCGTCCTGTGCGACCTCATAAATTTTAGGACCTATTATATGAAACATTGTTTCAATCAGCCCATCCGACCGGTACTCGCTGGCTGTCATGCCAAAGCGGTAATAAGCAGGGAATTGAGAAATAACATCTGCAAACATCCGAGATTTTGCATCATCCTTGAAACATAAGTGGCTTTCGTCTACTATCACACAACCAAACATATTCTTTATCTCTGACAGGTCCCTCTTGGCCAATGTCTGCACTGTCGCAAATGTCATGTGGGTGCCTATGCTCATATTTTCGCCCTGAATAATACCAATCTGCCGACCAGTAAGTCCCAGTCTACTCACAGCCCGGTCCATACTTTGCTTTAACAGGTCCATTGTATGAGTGATCCATAGTGTGGGTTGTCTTAGTTCAGCAACAATTCCATCCGCACATTCAGTCTTTCCGGATCCGCATGGCATGATTATAACTCCCTGCTGCCAGTCTTTTGCCTTCTGTATTGCAGGCAATTGGTAATCTCTCAGTTCCGGCTTTTTTGGAAATTTTACGGGCTGCAATACTATCCTGTTGTCCTTCACTGGAACCCAGCCTCCAAGGATTTCTAACAGCCTGGCGTAATACCCTCTCGGAAGAATGTATTCTTTTTTGCCGTTTATATCCTTTTCACTCCATAACTTGACATACTCCGGCCCCCAGGCCCAGCGGCTGAGCCCCATAGCCTTTTTCTTTACATGGTCCGGATTCTTGATTGTCAGCTCCGCCTTTACCTGTTCCAATACTCTCGGCGACACTTCCTGCAGCCTGAGCATGCTGTCTATCTTAACTATCAATTTGACCCCTCCTCCATTTATCAGCCTGCGGGCATGTAGCAAAGTGTGAGACATATCCTTCATAAGTACCAGTTTCCATGCATATAACACCCTTAACCACACTACCGTCATCAAGCACAATCGTATCTTCTGCCATTTCGCCCAAAGTTGTGTCTGGAGTTCTCCAAAAAATGACGTCAGGGTCTATTGGAATATACTTTCCTGCAGGCGTTTTAATAAACTTTATCCTAGCTCCACAACTTTTACAGTTTGCCATCATCATTCCCTGCCTTTCTCAAAACAGCTCATATCCCAACCGCCGGCCACCTTTTTGAGTTCCGGAAAGTCCAGCATTTTGATGCTCCCGCGGACCCCGGAGCATACCTCATCCCGGACCGCGTACCAGGGAATGAGGAAAGCTCGTTCAAACTTCTCTGTTTTCCAGATTCCCAGGATAAAAGCATGGCCTTTGCCCACAAGCTTTTCAAAATGCGTCAGCCCCTTGCGCTCGTTGGGCGTGATGCTTTTCGCGTTATATCCGATGGTAGGCTCCTGACGCACCTTGACTTCAATGGCATAGCCCCCTCCGGGAGGAATAATCAGCTTGTCAAATACAGTGCCATAACCGGCATTGACCAGTTTATGGTTCCAGAGTTTGGCCTTCCGGAGGGATGCTGTAATGTCCGCCTCCCCCTTGGTTCCCCGGACCTGTTTATCCTTCTGGTTCATCTTCCGGATCTTCTTTGCTTTCTGTTCTTTCAAGGGCTCTCTGCAAAGTTTCTCTGGTATTTCTCCTGTCAATGGTTCCATCCTCCCGGAATTTCAAAAGTGATAATACGGCTGGAATTTCTATCTTTTTTGATGCAACGGGTAAAATTCTCACCATGCCAAAATCATTACACCAATAGATGCCATTGTGGATATCCTCTCCAAAGCAAGGCCCAATGGGTTCGGATTCCCCGATATCCGGATCGATGGCGGTAGGATCGATCATATTGAGATATTCCTGGTTGATACCATAGATCTGTCTATCAGGCCCCTGGATTAATCGGATATTACAGTTTTCATGCAGCTCTACCGGCGTTATGACAAGCTTGAACATCAGGCCTTTTCGTTCTAAGCTTTGATAAAAGAAGTCATCAATAATTCTATCCTGAGGCTCCGGCTGATTCTTTTTGACGGTGAACATGCTCCCCGGCTCCGGCATGGTTCCTGCTAACAGCATAACGATGGATTTAACGGCGTTCGGAACATGCTGATTTTGAATCCATACCATCCAGTGGCTGGATGAAATGAGCAATCCGTCATTGATATTGCCAATGTCTAAATGATAATTTTTATAGGCTTCCTTCATTTGTTTTGCGAATTTTGATAGATTGAGAAACATCTTAATAACCTCACTTTCATATGACCTTTGCAAGGCCTTTCCTTCTGTTCATAATGACCCATTTTCGCTGATATTGCTTTTTTCTGGCTGTCGCACATGGATCGCAAATATCTGAAATTTGCCTTTTGTAAAACGTGGCACCGCACCGCCGGCAGTATTGCTCCTGGATCCGGATGAACTCGGTGCATTCATCGCAGTTGTTCTGGCCCGCCGTACAGCCCTTGATATCATGCCAATTCATACACATGCTCTTTTGCCAGTATCCGTCGAAGGCTATCTGGTTCCGCTTGATGAGTATAAGTTCCGCTAGCCTGGTAATCAGCTTCCTCCGTTCGGCTTGCTCCTTTAATTCCGCAAACCGGCCGCTGGTTTTATATTTCCGGTCCCCCACAAACTTCCCCGAGCCCCACACATCCAGCCGGCTCAACCTCCGCTCTACGGCCTCGCGGGACCTCTGCAGCTGCTTTCCTATCTGGACGTAATTCATACCTGCCTTGAATAGCATGATTGCTTTTGCGTCCTCCTCCGGCGTCCATTTCTGCGCGGTCCTCAATGTCTTTTTGCTATCGGCTTCTCTCTTAGCTTTTAGCCATTCCGGTTCCTCTCCAAGGGCGTAAGGCTCTACACGCCGGCTGTCCCATTTATCTTGATTATTTTTTAGCCATTGAAGAAGATCCTCCATGCGTATCATCCACATCTTTTTGACTCCTCGCATGGCCTTTCTGGTAGCCTTCAGACCATATTTTTCTATCCACCGCTCTGTTATCGCATGAACATCGACTCCCAAAAGATCCGAAACGGCACAAGCCGTCAGATATTCTCCCGCTCTTGTCGCTCCCTCCAAGCCTAGCCGTTTGTACTTATTGAGAATACTGGTTTTGGTGCGCCCCATTATCTTCATAATCTGCGGAAGTGTCTTTTGGCCCCAGAGCTCCCGGAGGAGGTCTTCCTCCTCCGACGTCCATTCCCTTAACTTTTTCCTGGTTACCCCAAACTTTCGCGCATAAGTAGTAATTGTGTATCTTGGGACGTTAAATTCCTTCTGCAGCTCTGTGATAGCCTCCGAACTTCCGTCGTATCTTGCTTTTATGGCCGCTGCCAGTTCGTCCGAAAAATACTTCCTTTTGCTCATAGCCTACTACCCTCGAACAACCTTACTTCCATCTTCCCCAGATACCACTATCAGCTGTTGAGGGAACCGGGCCTTCATTCCCACATCGTGACTGATGGCCAGGATCCGCATTTCCGGGTATTTCTCATGGATGGTCTCCAGGGCGTTGCAGTAGGCCTCTACCCCTTCATCATCGAGGAAAGGTGGTTCATCAACAAACATCATGCCCAGCTGCAGCCCAACCCTGGAGGCCTTGACCATAGCTAAGGCGAAGGAGACTGCCAGCGCCGCCCGGACCTTCTGCCCACCGGATCGGCTCAGGTATGGGAGCTCGCCATGATCCACGTCGATGATCACAATATCCAGCGTGGCAATTTCTTTTCCCTTGTTGCTTTTCAGAGTCCGTTCCGTCCGGAATTCCAGCCGCATCCTTCCTCCGGTCATCTGGCTGAGGATCTGATTAGCGGAGGCCTCGAGCTCTGGAATGATGTCCCTGATGATCTGGTGTGGAATACCGTCCTGGCCGAAGGCCTCAACTAATACCTGCAGCCTGGCCGTCCTGGCCGATAATTGTCTGATCAGGTCCATTTTCCTTTCGAGTGAAAGCTGTTTTTCATTCAGAACAGCCAACTTTTCTTCCAGGCTTCCCAGCTGCCGGTTTAATCCGGACAGGGTGTCTTCAAGGTTCCTGATCTCGTCCTGTAAGCGATATGCTTCATCAATATACTTTTGTCCATCCTGGACCTGGAGGCCTAATTCCGCCGCTTTTTCTTTGGTTGCCTGACTCTCGAATGTCAACTTTTCAATTTCCCGCTGCAATCCCTCAATCTGTGGAAGAATCGTATCCAGATAGGTCCTGGCGGCGGGCAGTTGTTTCCATTGTTCCTCAAAACTACTGAGCTCCAGTTCGGATTTTTTTAGGTTGTCGTAGTCTGCAATTTCCTGCTGTAGCTGTTGGATCTCCTCGTCTATATGCTGTTTATCCGTCGTTTTGAGGATGATTTGAGCCTCGACCTCCATCAGCCTGCCGTGGTGAAGGGTTAGGAGCTTCTTATCTCCTTCCAGCTGCGCCAGCTGCTGCTTTATCTGACGGTACTTTTCTGCCTTGGCTTTGATTTCGTCATGCTGTTCTTTCGAATAATCCAGTTCCTCAAGCTCCTTCTGCAGGGCATTGCATTGTTCCAGCAAATCCGCCCGCTGAATTTTTGTGGCCGACAGGAAAGATTCAATTTCCACATCCAGCTGGGCGATTTCGCCGACAGCCTGTTTGGCATCCTTCAGGAAGGCGCATTCCGCATTGCCGATATCAATGCATCCCGCCTGGTCCAGCAGCTTTGTTTTTTGCCGATAGGCTTCCTGGGCTTGCTTTAGAAGTTTGAGCCTATTGGTAGTATCCTGATCAAATAGATCCAATTTGTTTTTTGCAGTGGCAATCTGAGCAGTTAAGGAGATATGCCGATGATTCTTTTGTTCATGGACCTGCAGTTCTTCCTCGGCCCCTGCAAGCCTTTTCTCTTTCGCGATTAGGGCATCGTATTCATTCAATCTATCTTGAATGGTTTTGATATTCCCCTCTAATTTCGATTTTTCCGCTTCCAGGGTGGACAATTCCATTGCCAGTTTGCCGGACAGAGACTTTTTGTCTGCATGCAGCTTTAGCTTCCCCTCTGCCGCCGCCAGCTTTTCTTTAACTCCCTGTAGTGCAATGTGTTTGAGATTCAATTCATCTTCCCTGGATAAAAAGTCTTTGGTGGCTGCTGCATTTTTGGTGAGCTCCTCAAATTTTACCGTCTTTTCTTGTGCTTCGATATCCTTCTTTGCTGCCTCTTCCAGAAGCCGTTCCTTTTCGTGCCGGGCCTGGTCAATGGTTGCCATTCTAACGGCGGCTTCATCCTTTTGTTTCCGGAGCAAATTCAACGCTGCCTCTGTTTTTTGCAGTTCGGTTTTTCTGGAGATCTGCTCGGTCTCCAGATCATGGATCTGGGCGACTTCCTCCTCTAGGGCAGACACTTCATCCTTATCCTGCTTCAGTTCCCGGTTGACCTCCGTAAGGAGCTTCTTTGTCTCATCCTCCAGCTGCTCATATATACCGAGTCCTAACAGGCTTGCCAGCACACTCATGCGGTCCTCAGGCTTCGCTTCCATAAACCGCCCATACTGGTCCTGCATGATGAGGACACAAGATCGGAAGGTGTCCGCATCCATACCCAGGAGCTGCTGAATCTTTTCCTGAGTGTCCACAAGCTTCTGGCAGCTGATGTCTTCCCATCTGGCATGATAAAGTCTGTTTTCGTTTTCATTCTCAGGCATTACCCCATACATTGCCCTTGCCAGTGCCAACGTACCTTTTCCAGACCTCTGTCTTGTCCTTGTAACCCGGTATGTTTCGTTTCCCAACTGGAAAGTAAAGCTGATACTTCCTGACTTCTCCCCACTCCGGATCCACCCAGTCAAGTCTCCTTCCCTTGGTTGCTCATATAAGCAATCCACAATGGCATCCATGAACAGGCTGCTTTTGCCGGATCCGTTCCGGCCATTAACCATTGCGAAGGAAATATCCCGGAAGTTAAGCGTCTCATCAGCATAGCTGCGGTAATTGTGGACTGAAATCTCTACCGGCATAAACAACCCTGTCTGTCCGCCTGCAGGAGTTGAGGCTTCAATTTTCTCAATAATAGGCAATGCTTCGATAAAAATGTGATCACTTTCAGGAGATTTAATTTCCTTTTCTAATAAATACCTGCAAAGAGAATCTTTCACCGTCAACTTTTCGTGCAGCCTTTCCCTGTTGACACTGACCTCAATCTTCTCCGGCCGGATTTCTGCTACATAATAAGCGCCGGCTGCGTACAAATCGCGCTCCAATTTCTTCTTGTCCAGCGCCTTTTCGGTGGCTTCGTCGCAGGTGTAGAGGATGCGGACAACATCATTTTCGATGCATTTTTTGAAATCAACTATAGCTTGGTCAAATAATCCGGTGTTATCTGCCACAACCTTTATGGTTGAAAACTCCCTGGCAGGAGTATTAATAAAATCGGATTCAAATCCCTCTTTAATATGCTCAATATTGTGGACCCAGAACCCCTTCTCATGCCCTTCATCGTTGAACGTGAAAGCATCAATGCTGCCGGCATAATAAACTGGCTTATTACATATCTCAACCCTCTGCGCCTTGTGGATGTGCCCCAAGCACACCAAATCAAATGAGCTATTATCTAGTGCCGACGCCGGCAGCACAACCTCATTCGCCTGGAATACATGCTGGCCGTTGTCCAGCTCACAGCCCACAACGGTATGGTGCGCCATTAGCACAGAAGGTATGCTAGGATCAACCTGGGCGCTCAAGCCCTGTATGATGGTTGATAGCTGCTGGGTAAATACCTGGTTCTCTTCTTCCGCAGATAACCCCGGGAACTGAGCCCTAAAATGGCCTTTGTCGAAACCGGGAAGGGCAGCAACTTGGATGGGACCTGAAGCTGTATAAATAATTGCAATATCAGGAGTATCAAAAAAGCAGCAATTCCTGTCTCCGCATATCCGAATAAGACTGTTGAACATCTCCTGTGAATCATGGTTAGGCGTACCGTAAAGGATTACTACAGGAGCGGTTCCCTTAAGTTTATCAATGTAATCCGCCGCAACTCTCAATTCAATATTGCTACGGTCAGACCATGTTTTTGCAACGTGCCATATGTCGCCTGCTATCAAGATAATATCCGGCTGCTCCTGCCTGGCAGTCTCAACAAGCGCGTCCAGGCATTTCATTGTATTTTCCATTCTCTTATATGAGTCATCGCACTGGGGGCCGACATAGGCCCCCAGGTGCCAATCCGATGTGTGGAGTATCTTCATTTCCTATTCCTCCTTCTGCTTGCCCGTGCAATCTTATTACGGATTTTTCGGCGGTCTTTGTGCACGAGCGCTTTGCCTGTTTGAGGGTCTTTATATCTTGTTTTCATCCTTATTTTCCCCCATTCTGCTGCCATGGCATGCTTTGATGTGGATCCGGCTGTTCAACATCATAGTCCGAATCTATGATTTCTCCGGTTTCAGTATCAACATTTGAAGGTGCAGCCTTTAGCATTGGAGCTGATAATCCACTGCCATATAACAGGTTTGTTGCAGCCAGGTGCCCGGCAATTAATGCTTTTTTAACGTCAGCATCATTGGAGTCAAGCACCGGATAAGCCACTATAAATGGCTTTTTCAGTTCTTCTAGGGTATATGCACTTTTTATATTTAGGCCTTTCCTGATGCATCTGCTCATTGCTTTACTCTCAGCCTGCTCCCCTGCAAATTCCTTCATCTTATTGATCTGAGATATGCTGTATCCAGAATCGTTTCTATCCTGTTTTACTTTATAATTGCTGAAGTCAATTTCTTTCGTAGCCTCTACCAAGCGCATACCTCCAGATAATTCCGGGAACTTCATTTTGACTTTCCACGCAACATTTGCAGCGCACGCACAACTTCCACATGCCGGGGCTTGCTGGGTCGCCTTTACAATATCGATGCATTTTTCACATACCTTGGGACGTACCCTGGTTGATTCCACGATCTGACCATTCGCAGCTGTCATTAGCTTAAGCAGCCCCTTATGGGTTATGGCATACATGGTTTGATTATTTATTTTCTCAGCGTTCCGTTCCTCATAGATTTCTTTGTCTGCCAGGTTAGTTGAAATACTAACTTTATTTACAACAATTTTATAGATTGGATTGACTTCCTGAATTGACTGTACCGGCAACAGGAGATTGAATTTCTCCGGGTCATAATCGTTTAGAATATTGAAATTTTCGCTCATACATTTGACCTCTTTCCTTTTTTAGTGTTATACTTGACTTGGATAATTAATTTTTATTCGCCGCACCGTTTTAATGCTTCATAGCATTGTGCGGCTATTTTTACGATCGTATCGATATCTGCCTTATGTCCGAAACTCAAAAGATTGAAACGAATATCCTCTGTGGTGATATCCATGACCTGCTTAAATTGCGTATCTGTCAACGGACCCACGATCAACTCCAGCTTTTCCCTCAGTGTCTTTGGACCTTTGCCCGGTAAGTATACCAGCCGGTCGTTGATGATTACCGCCTTTCCTTCCAGCACCTCCCGGGCGATCCAGGGATATCCGGCCTGCTCGTATATCCGGTTGATATACTCTGCCTGCCGTCCTACTTTGTTAATGTCCTCCATGAGCTTTTCCATGTCTACATCGTAGAGGATGACCTCAGGTCCGCAAATTTCTAACCCCGCAGTGGTTTCTACCTTTTCCAGAATGTCCAGCAACGCCGGGTCTACATTGTGCCGGATGAATACTCTTACCTCACTTTTCATTCCTCTTCCCTCCATTCAAATGTTTTGCAATCCAATACACTGCCATGCCCTGGCATAATCTCATCTTTCAGCTCAATCTCCTCTTTTGTACACCGTCCCTCCTTGTTATATTTGCAATCCCACTCACACAATACTTTGGGCACCTGCATCCCTCCTTTTCCTGTGTTATGCGACAGTTTCTCCCCGGTACCATGCCTGACAGTCTATCAACCGGAAGTAATATCGCCCATTGATTTGCAAATGCAGCATTCCGTCCCGGATCCATCGCAGAATATCCCTATGGCTACAATTCCATACTTTCTTCAGTGCTTCCATGCTGATATATCCATCAGGGACTGTGCTTCCTTTTGGCCGGCCTCCTTTCTTCAAGGTAACTCACCTCCATAAAATTCAAACTGGTCGCAGGTTTCCTCACTAATGTCCACATACCGCTCGTAGACTGTACACCAGGTACGATTGTTGTTCTCCAGCTCGTCGGCGTTGTAGTCCATGTCTGCCTTTGCGCAGGATCCGCAGGCACAAGCCGGATCATCTGTGATGCGGATTGGGCTGTTGTTTTGCGGAGCCTCTGGAGCCTCCGGCTTCGGCCGAGTTGTTGCCTTATATGTGGCTGTTTCAATGCGGTCTAATACGGTCATTGCATTATCCAGGGTATTGATGATGTCGTTATAATAATCCGGATCCACCTGATCGGCAAAAACCTTGATTTCCTTATCAGTGAGCTTTGCCAGGCCTTCATACAATGACGACACCTTGTCGTAGATGGCCAGGGCCACTTCGTCGGGGATGACTTCCTTTTCTACGACCTTTTCTTCCACAACCTTAACTGGCTGTGTTTCAATGGGTTTCTCCTTGAGCTGCTTCCGGAGGTTGTTGATCTCCTGGTTGAGCGTTTTTCTGTCCTCTCTCAGAGATTCAACTTCAGCCTGGTATTTCGCGATCTTTTTTCCCAACTCCTGGACCTTCGCAGGATCGCCGTTGCGTTTGGCCTGGTCCAGCTGCTGGCTGAACTCTCCCAACTGCCGATCTTTTTCTTTAAGCTGGCGGTCGAGCTCTCGGGCGTGTTGCTCAGCTGCGATTTTTTCCTGGAATGCCTTGTCTCTTTCTCTTAAGGCAACGTCCCTATGGTTGCTAATGACCTTGAGTTTTTCTTCCAGCTCCTTGTACTGCTTGTGTGTGGTGATATCACCGGAAGCCACCTTGTCAGACAGCTCTTTCGGGGCTGACGGCTTGGATGCGGCGAATAAGAGAGATGGTTGAATGTTCTCGGCAGCTTCGATGTTGTCAAAATTTTTGACAACATACTCATATGCTTGGATATAGTTCTGCGCAGTTTGCCTTGATATATTAAGACTTTCAGTCCACTTACCAAAAACGCCTTCATATTTGTTGTGGCTTGAAAGTCTGTCTCTAGCTTCTTTGAATTCTTTTCCTAATGCAATAACTGATTTAATACGAATTTCAGTTATGCGATTTGCCTTCTCCTGCAGGAAGGCAGCTGTCTCAGCATCCAATGTGGAATAGTCAAAACTTTGGACATTATTGGACACCGATGCTTCCAGGGCAATGTCTTCGGCAGGTGTTTTTTCTTGAGTTTGGACAGTGCCGGACACTTCCTTCCAAACATCGCAATCAACTTCTCCAACATGTTGCATCCAGGTTTTCAGCGCATCACCTTTTGCAAGTACCAGTGCACAACCTTCGTTATGCACGCAATAGTAGCCACATTCGGTGTTTTTGTATTTGCATTTCTGTTCCGGGTAAATCATTTCTTCATTCTCTCCTTTCTTCACATACGCTGCACACTGTCCTTTTTCCGGACTGTTAGGCACGCAGCCGGTTCCCTCGTTTTCGCACTGTCTGCATATTTCAGGCATATTTCCTTCCATCTCTGCGCACCTGCTACATAGGTCTGGCTCTACCCAGCAGCAACCGTCCTCACATGCGTGATCATTAGTACATCCACAAACACGACATTTCTGCTCATCGAAAAGGCTTTCACTGTCTTCTTCCTCATATCTCTCATCCGGCGCTGCCTCGATTTCCGGAAAGAACTTCTCGATGAGCGCCTTCTTTGCAGCCATCCCCTTTTTGTTCTGGCTGCAGCTAACGGATATCACCCGCCGGCAGTCATCTTCGTCCTGGTTGTATCCAGCGGATAGATCAGGCTGAGATTCACAGTATTCAAATATAGATTCCAAAAAATCTTTATGTAGAGATCTGATTTGGATTGTGAGTTTGTCCTCCGTTGAGCCGACCCAATCATTCACCTGATTCGGTGGCTTGCTGCCAGCCCGGCACTCCCAACGAATATGCCTTTTGTTCTCGCCCCAACCATCGGTTACCTCAACCCAAAACGGGCAGTCAGCGCATTCCTTGTCGCTTTCATCTATTGTGTATCCTGTAACAGCCGCCGTGCTATTCTTCTCAAATTTCCGGCCACATTTGGTCCAGTAGGTTTTCTTTGGCACTTTCTCAACCTCCTCATTCTTTCGCCATCTCGGCTCCCTTTCATAGTTCTGGCTTTCGTCATATTCCCAGCCGCTCCCGTCTCCGAACCGCTTTTCGCACTCTATACAACCTATCGTATCGATAATGGGGCAGTGGATATATCCGTCCTGGTATATCTCAGTCGTTGCCTCAAGGCATTGCCTCACAATGGAGCCGGTATATTCCACATAGGCCATTCCATCGGGGCAAGACTTCTGATTCCTGCAACGGTGAGATTCATAATACAAGCAACAGAAGCAATTGCACGTCATGTTTTACCAGTCTCCCCGATCCGCCGGGCCGTCATGGCCGACATCCCACACCAGGGGTCGCTCGTCCTGATGCCGAAAAACTTGCAAGCTTCACGTTTTGCTTTACTGCTGTTTGCGGCTTCAATTTCAACCATCCTTCCGCCTGGTGATGTGACTATGTATTTCACAAGTCTCCCTCCTTTCCGCCCTGCATACCGGGCAATAACGGCTGCTTTTCTTCATGTTTTTCAAATGCCTCTCAAAATTTCGATCCCCCTCCGGCCAGACCCTCACCACATTGAACCCGATCCCCGCGGCCCTGACCACCTGCAGCAGCCTAGCACCATTAATGGTATGTTCATGGTCGTGGATCCGCTGGTCCAGATTTTCTGTGTAGCCAATATAATGCCGGGCATGCTTATATGGAGTGTCGAAATGGATTAGGTAGACCATTATCTTTTACCTACCGGTATTTCCATTACCGTTGCCCTTTCCCGGTGTACAACCATCAGCTTGTCCGGTAAGTTTTTGACTACAAGCCAGTTCTTAGGATTAAGGGGTTTCCCCTTAAATTTAAAGCCTTGAATAATCTTACATTGCGACACTGTGGGATTTTTACCGTGCTTCATAATATAGGACCCTCTTTCCTTGTCCTCCCTTGTCGTTTTATGGTATAGTGTGGTAGAAGGGGAGGTGATTTTATGCCGTCAACTGGCGAAAAGCCCGGAGTCGGTTTATACCGTTGTAGGAAGTGTGGTCAGCTTGTAAGACTTGATAACAGCGATGATACATTGCCGCCATGCCCTAAATGCAACGGTACTGAGTATGACAGAGTTTAACTCTTAACGTACTCTCCTATTGCTTCGTCTGAATAGCCAAAGGCCTTTCCCAGCACCCAATGGTCAAAAATAGTCTTTGGCTTTTCAGGCAAGTTTTTGATTACTTCTAACATGTATTCTTGCTTATATATCCACAATTCCGACCATTGTTCATTTGACTGCCTACTGTATGCCTTTAAATTATGCAAGAACTTTACTCTATTCAAAGCTGCTTGCATGTTTTCGGTTTTGACTGGAATAACCGCAGATGGTTTTCCACGTTGAACCATATAGCAATATGCATCTATTTCTGCGAGCAGGCTCTCATGCATTGAGCATTTCGCACCTCGCTTTCATGCGGATTTGGTTGGTTACTTGCTTGATGAATTACTTTACAATTTCCTCTGGATGCTTTTCAAAGTAGTCTTTCATAACCTCGAAAAGAATCGGTATCAAAGGTGTATAGTCGATTTCATCGTCTCGGTATTGTACGATTTTGCGAGTTATTTCTTTAGTTTTGAGATTTAAGCTGGACCTCATTATGGCTATCATGGTTGTGTCTCCTTATTTATTCAAGTTGAAAATATTGATTCGTTGTATTGGTAATTGTTCTTGCACCCAGGGAGATATGTATGCCATTTCTTCAGAAATCGGCTCTCCTTTATCTTTCAGATACTGAATCAAATATTTCATCGCCAAATACATAGGCATGTTCATTGCTTTTGCCCATGCTCGCCATTCCTTCATTAAAGCTGCAAGATCACCGTAACTGGAACGGTTTGGGTTTGGGTTTAGGCTATATATACCGGTTTTGCGGATGGATGGAAGGACTTCATGCGTTACCCAACGCTTAAATTCTTTTGCTTCGGGTTTTCTGCTGCCAAGGATAAGAGTATAAAGACCAGGTTCATTGACAATCGTCATTTCCTGCTTACCTCCAGGGGTCTGTATTAAACACATACCCTTTTCATCTTCATCTAGTCTACGAGTTTGAGTAGTATCAATTTCCAATACCTCACATACATCTTTAGCCACCCACCATGGGTCATTATCCTTGATAACTGTTCTAATCTCTTTGCCTTTGTAATTGAATACCTTCTGTAATTGGTTCATCGTTTCGCCCCGCTTTCTGGTCCGATTTTTATTACTCAAATAGAGAATTTTTAGTTTAAAAAAATTTTATCCAGTGACAGTTTTAGAATTTTCGCTAACATGCTTAAAGTACTTATTGAAGGTAGTTTTCTCCCTGCTTCAATATCACAAATAAATTGAGGCGATTTGCCAATTTGCTTAGCTAATTCAGTTTGAGTCATTTTCATTTGCACTCTAGCATTCTTTATTTGAACACCTATGTCACCCATGTTTTTCACCTCCGATTTCTCTATATGAGTAATTATATTTTCTCTATATGAGTAATTCAAATAGTAAATTAATCCAATTATTACGCTGTAGGCTGATTTTTAAAGAATAAGCGTTATAAGCTCATTAAATCTTTATTTTTATCAATATTTCGCCATATGTTAATCTTTACACTAAAAGCGTAATGTTATATAATTTAATTATTATTTTGAAAGAAGGAGTTTTTATGAAGGTTGGTAAGAAGGTTAAGGAAATTAGAAAAGCATTTGGAAAAACTTTAAAAGAGTTGTCTGAACTTTGTGGTGTATCTATATCATATCTTTCAGACATAGAAAACGAGAGAAAAAATCCTAGTCTGGAAACTTTAATAAAAATTGCAAGAGCCCTGGATGTAAATCCATTAGAATTTTTAGATGATGTTAAAGTCATTAGCCATAACAACGTTGATGATAATGAACCAGATACATTATCTCCATTTCCTCAGAAAAGTAATATGACCCTCGCCGCCAACCGAACCGATGGTTATGATGATGATCTCCCAGAAGAAGCTAAAGAAGAGTTGAAGAACTTCATTGATTACCTTAAAGTTAAATACAGGAAACAAAATACACCTAATGAATAATTAGCTGAAGGAGAAGTCTATAAATGCAATCTAAGGCATATAAAGTAAGAGGAAAGAATAAAGATACAGGTAGATATAAAACTTTAAGTGTACAAGCTATATCTGTAGAACATTGTAAGCAAATAGCTGCTGAAAGAGGATTACTTGAACCATATGAAATAACAGAACTTCTTCCTAATAAACCCACAGAGCGCCAACTTGCTTATGCAAAAGATTTAGGTATAATAATTCCATCAGATGCAACCTCTGAAGATGTCTCAGCGTTAATAAGTCGTGTAGTAGACTCAGACAATAATGACCCAAGATCAGATCTTGTGGATTTTGCTAACGGGAGAGAAATGATATTTTCCAAATATATAGGGAAAAAAGCATTATACAATGTAATTTTCAATACTTTAACAGGTATAGATAAAATTGCATTTTTTGTATTTTGTGTTTATAGATGGTTGGCTGATGATAGAGACGGAAATATTGATAAACATAAATACAAAGATAAGTTTTATAGTATAGCCGAAACACTTGCGTCAAATGATAGTTTCATAAAATCAATGAATAAATACGCAGGAGAGGACATAAGGTTTTTGGGTGAAATTAGAAAACCTAACGGCAGCTGCTATTATGGAGGCAGTACTAATACGATAGCATATAAGATCGTGTCAGAGATTATATGCAATGAATTCGGCTTGGTAAATAGAAAAGTTAAGATTATGAATCCTTCTAATAATTTTTCAAGTAATACTATATTAAAAAAATCAAGTGTTAAAAAGATTGGATGTTTACCAGTATTTATTATTTGCTCTATAACATTACTGTTGATCTTTATCATAATAAAATAGACAAGTAAAGAATAAAATAGGATGAAAGCAAATGGCAAAACACTTAACAACTTTAGAAAAGCTATTAGAAGAATGTAACCGATCAGGAATAAATATTGAGCAGCAACCTTTACCTCATAATATTAATGCAATTTACTATGAAGACGAAGGTACAGAACCTGTCATAACCATAAATGAATTATTAAAAACCCAGGCTGAACAAGCTTGTGTGCTTGCCGAAGAAATAGGGCACTACCATACCTCTTGTGGAAACCTACTGACAGATCCCCACATAGATAAAACCATAATCAGTAAACAGGAGCATATAGCAAAAAAATGGGCTGTGCAACGGCTTGTCTCCTTGAAAAATATTATAAAAGCTTATGAAGCTGGAGCCAGGAACTTTTATGAAATGGCACAGTATTTAGATGTTACAGAGGAATTTCTTAGAGAAGCGTTCAAAAAACATAACGCTATGTACGGGAAATATAAAAAACGTGGCAAATATATAATTTATTTTGATCCACCTGGAATTTATAAAAATTTTTGAAGGGTGATAGAGGTAAAATGCAAACAGGAATAGCTTATGCCCGATATAGTTCAGATAATCAAAGAGAAGAATCGATAGATGCCCAACTCCGAGCCATTAATGAATATGCCAAAAAGAATGATATTGCAATAATAAAAATTTATACCGACGAGGCAGAGTCGGCCAGAACCGATGACCGACCAAACTTCCTCAAAATGATGGCTGATATAAAAAGCGGTATCATAAAACCTGATTGTCTGCTCTTGCACAAAGTTGACAGATTTGCAAGAAATAGAATTGATGCAGCCTATCATAAATACCATCTGAAAAAAGCCAGAATCAAAATCCTATACGCAGATCCATCGCAGCAATTCGGCGACAATCCAGAAGGAAGACTTCTTGAAGGCATAATGGAAAGTTTTTCACAATACCAATCTGAAAATCTTGCTTCTGAGGTTATGAAGGGTATGAAGGAAAATGCTTATAAAGCAAAGCATACTGGAGGAATACCACCTTTAGGCTATAGTTTAAACGCTGAGAAAGAATTAATTATCAACGAAAACGAAGCCATCATTGTAAGGAAAATATTTGATTTATATAATCAAGGACATGGCTATAGGTCAATAGCAAAGGAGTTGAATTCAAAAGGTTATAGGACAAAAACAGGAAAACAGTTCAGCCAAAACAGTATATATGATATACTTTGCAATGAAAAGTATTCTGGAACCTATGTTTTTAATAAAAGATCAAGCAAAGACCCTTTAGGTGTTAGAAACAATAGACGCTTCAAAGATGAAAGCGAAATAATTAGAATTCCCGGAGCGATTCCGGCAATAATAGAGCCAGAGTTATTTAAACAAGTCCAAGAAAAATTGAAAGGAAGAAAGCGAGGGCCTCTTATGAATGGAAAAAGGTTTTATTTATTATCAGGCTTAATCACGTGTGGAGAGTGCGGAGCTACATACACAGGCAATTCATATTATCATGGTAGAGGCGGCGTTAAATATTATATGTATTCCTGCACAAACAGAAGCAAAGGATCTGGATGCAAGAATAAAAACATCAGGCAGGATGTTATTGAGCAATTTGTCGTTGATGAACTGATGAAAAACATATTTTCCGATGAGGCAATTAAAAAAATTGTACCTCAAATGCTTGAATATGCAAAAGCATACGGAAAGGAAAGTACGAAGGATTTAAAAGCCATACAGGCGAAAATCAAGGACATCGAAGGTAAAATAGATAGGCTTTTGGATGCCATTGCTGATGGAATTGTAGATAAGTTTCTAACAAAGCAAAAAATGGATAAGCTAAAATCAGAATATGATGAACTTAAGGAGATGGAACAATTCTATAAAATCAGAACATTTGATTGGGCCACGGAAGACAATATAAAGAAATTCCTTTTGCATAATAGAGAGATGCTTTTAAGTGGTGAAAATGAAAAGAAAAGAGCAGTTGTAGATTTATTTGTTCATAAAATAGTAATATACCCTGACCGTATCGATCTTGACTTTAAAGTCGATGTGGACAGGGATAATGCTGGTGGAGGCGAGGGGAGTCGAACCCCTGTCCGAAACCATATCCACAAAAGCTTCTACGGGTGTATCCCTCATTTTGGATCTCGCTTCATCAGACGCCCAAGGGCAGGCTTCTGAATCCGCCAGCCTTTAAAATCCAGTCCAACTCAAGGCTACCATCGAACCAGTTCTAGCATTTAACCTTCCCGTGCAAAAGGCCTGGCTTAATGACGCCAGCTACCCAAGGTGCAGGAACCCCGGACTGACGGTTAGCTGCAATTAAGCAGCTAAAGCTAATTCGTAATTTTCGTTGTTAGCGTTTATTTTTAGTTTCCCGTTTTTTAAAGAGGCCCACGAGAATCCTCTACCCGCTACTTTCGTCTCAACAATCCCGTCGAAACCATTACGCCCCCATGTATAAATTTTGGGTTGAGGCCAAAGCTGAGGCTGAACCCGGACACCCCATGTCCACGGATTAACCCGGCCTCTATGAGTACTTCATGCCTTCCTTAAGCTTGCGGTCAATTTCGCGCTTAACATCCCTTTCAGCCATATCTTCCCTTTTATCATAAAGCTTCTTACCTCTGGCCACTCCCAGTTCAACCTTTACTTTCCCTTTTTTAAAGTAAATTTGCAGGGGCACCAGGGTCATTCCCTTTTGCTGCGTATAGCCGATAAGCTTATTAATTTCGTATCTGTGCAGCAAAAGTTTTCTGTCCCTTATAGGGTCTTTATTGAATATATTGCCCTGCTCATAGGGACTGATATGCATTCCGCTGATGATGACCTCCCCATTTTCAACCGACGCATAGCTGTCCTTCAGGTTAACCTTTCCCAGTCTTATGGACTTGACCTCGGTCCCCGACAGCACTATCCCCGCTTCCAGGGTTTGCTCGATAAAATATTCATGCCTCGCCTTTTTGTTCTGAGCCGCAACTTTTATTTCTTCATTTCCCATCTTTTTACCTTCTGCAATACAATAAACTGCTGAACCGGATAAAAATAACCCTTCGCGTAGAAAGGGCATTTATAATTAAAAATCATCACAATTACAGATATATTATAACATTTTAAAGCTCCATGTCAAGTCTTTATGTCCGGCTTTCCCGTCCCAATGCAAATCCTATGCCTTTCAGCTTTTCCAGCACTTCATAATGGATCTGGAGATTTCCACGGCCCACTCCGATTTCAATATCCGGCTTGAAGCTTCCGTGGAAATCGCTTCCGCCTGTAGCCAGCAGTTCATGTTTCATTGCCAGCCTGAGGAAATTTCCGGTTTCATCCTTTGTATTGTCGACATAATAGGCTTCTATGCCTTTCAATCCTGCCTGCTTCAGCCGGCCCAGAAGATCGTCCAGTTGGGATAGGCTCAAATTCAGATAGATGGGATGGGCAAGCGCGGGAATTCCTCCCGCTTCTATAATCTTCCTAATGCCTTCCTCGGGTGTCAGTTTTTCTTTTTTAAAATAAGCCGGCTTTCCGCTGGACAGGTATTTGTCAAAAGCTTCCTCTATACTCTTTACATAGCCTTTATCCATAAGTACCTTGGCTATATGCGGCCTCCCCACAATCTCACCTTTAGCTTCCGCTTTCACTTCATCAAGGCTTATACAAAATCCCAATTCATTTAGTTTGCCGATGATCTTGGGATTTCTCACTTCCCTGCTGCGTTTCAGCCTGTTCAGCGTTCCCCGGATGTTTTTATAAGTGTTGTTGAAAAAATAGCCCAAAATATGCATTTCCGGCTTATAATCCACACTGATCTCCAAACCCGGGACAACTTCAATCCCCAGCTTTTCCCCTTCTTCCAGGGCTTCTTCAATTCCATCTACGGTATCATGGTCGGTAACAGCGATTGCAGCCAATCCTTTAGCCCTGGCATGCCGTACAAGCGCACCGGGGTTCATGCTCCCGTCCGAAGCGGTAGTATGAGTATGCAAATCTATAATTCCATCCATTCCAAAACCCTGCTTTTCTTCAATTGCTTCCGAATAACTTTGGCTGATATTTTTTATATTTTGTGCTATATCCACTATTTTATTACTTTTTAATTCCTTTCCATCATGGTTCCTTATTTCATTATACACTACTTTATAGTGTTTTTGACAATAAAGTCAAATAATCCTACCGGGCAAAAGCTTTACAGGCATAGATAAGACTCCCGGATTATTTCCCAGATTATTACATTTAATTTGCCGGAATGCTATAATAATAACACTATGGAATAAAACTGGTATTCGGCGCTTAGACCTGGGGCATCCGCAGTGATAATCCATCTGACATGGATGAGGACAAGCCGATTTATAAAAACCGAGGGGGGCTATGAACTTGAAAAAAATAAAATTCTGCAGTAACTGCTCTAAAGGCAAACGCATCCCTATAAATAATGATATCTTATGTAAGGAAAAGGGTGTGGTTTCCAGCAACTATGTCTGTGCACACCATGAATTCTCAGCATCGTCAGACCCGCTTAAGGATGCCAGATGCAGGTGCATAGAATGCGAAAACTTTATTATAGAGGACGACAATTACGGTATTTCTTCTACAATAGGACTCTGCCAGCTATTCACCTATAGAAAATACGACGGCACCTTGAAAAATGCCTGTTCCAAATTTGCAAAAAAACGTGCGCTGGAAGTTTCATAATGTGGGTCAAATGAAGGACACCTGGCCCATCCGACAGCGGAAGGAAATTTCCGTAGGGCCTTTTCATAATTTTTTCTATCATCCTTTTTGTTCAGATTCCGATAAATATAGTGTACAATAAAATTTGAGGTGGCTCCCATGGTCTTAAGAGTGAATGATATTTTTTGGCAAAAGGTAAATGAAATACAGAGCAGGATTCCGGTAAAAATAAGGAACACCAATCAGGGCATCCCTTTTGAAGCCTACCTGGAGAACTCAATAGGTGCGGCGTATTTGGACAAGAGCGGTAAAACGGCAAGTCAGAGCAAAAACAATATAGAAAGGGCATTGGCTTTACGTTCCATGAGCAAGGCCGTTATTCCCGAAGACAAAGACAAGCTTATGGAGGTAGTCAACAAGAATATAGAACTCGCTTCAAAAAAGTACGGAGTAGACACTGACCTGATAAAGGCCGTAATAAAACAGGAATCCGACTTTGACCCCTATTCCCTTTCCAGTGCGGGTGCCCAAGGATTAATGCAGATCATGCCCCAAACGGCGGATGCACTCAATCTTTCGGATCCATGGGACATAGCACAAAATATTGACGGAGGAACAAGGTATTTAAGAGACCAGTTGGAGACCTTTAACGGCAGCATCCAGCTTGCTCTCGCCGCTTACAATGCAGGACCGGAAAACGTCCGAAAGTACAACGGAATACCTCCTTTTGCCGAAACCCGGAATTATGTGGCACAGGTGCTCCGGTATTACAAAACATACAAAAACGGGGATTAATGTGGACACAATAAAAAACCCATCACAAAATTTGCAGAATTAAAATAATTTTCAGCATACTATGTAAATAACTAATCCACATTATCCACATTGTTATCCACACTTCAAAATATTACAAAATTCAGTGTTTGCTCGAAATTTCCACATTATTCACATCCCAGTATTCTACATCAAACGACACCCTGAGACCCATGTTGACATGAGTCTACAGCCCCAGATGCCGCAGGAATTCCGTCACGCGGTTACATAATTTAACTTTTTCGACTTTTTATTTTTTCCATATTTTGTTTTCCATTGCCATCACAAAAATGAATCCCCTTTTTCTCTTTTATAGAGAAATTTTCTGTGGATAAATTTTAGTTATCCACAGCTACTTTTCCCCAAGCTTTAATCCAGGTACTGCGTTTAGCCACAGCTCCGACCTGTTTCCTCTCATCAGCTCATAATAGGCCGCACAGGCGATCATCGCCGCATTATCCGTACACAGAACGATGCCGGGATAATAAAATGAAAAGCCGCTCTCCTTGGCCCTGATTTTCATCAGGTTCCGCAGGGCTGAGTTGGCAGCCACACCTCCTGCCAGGGCAATCTTGTTCAAATTTTTCAGTCCGGCGGCTTTCAGGGTGTTATTGACCAGAACTTCCACAACCGCCTGCTGAAAACTGGCAGACACATCTTCTACAGGACACTTCAACCCCTTTTGCTCCATACCGTTCAGATAATTCAAAACGGCGGTTTTTAATCCGCTAAAGCTGAAATCCAGGCTGCCGTCGTCAAAGTATACCCGCGGGAAATCAATGGCGCTGCCGTTTCCTGAAGCAGCCGCTTTGTCAATTAAAGGCCCTCCCGGGTATCCAAGCCCCAGGGCCCTCGCCACCTTGTCAAAAGCCTCACCCGCTGCATCATCCCTGGTCTGGCCCATGATCTCGAACTGGTCATAATCCTTCACACAAACAATATGCGTGTGTCCTCCGGATACCACAAGGCAGAGGAAGGGGGGCACCAGGTCCCTGTGGTCCAGATAATTGGCGGCAATATGCCCTTCAATGTGGTGTACCCCCACCAAGGGCTTATCCAAAGCAAAAGCAAGGGCCTTTGCCGCTGACAGTCCCACCAGCAGCGCACCTACAAGACCCGGTCCGTAGGTGACACCCACCGCATCAATGCGGCGAATATCCACGCCTGCTTCTTCAAGGGATTGGTTTATTACCGGCAGTATCAATTCTACGTGTTTTCTCGAAGCAATCTCAGGCACAACTCCACCGTATTTTTGGTGGACGCTTACCTGGGATGAGATTACATTCGACAGCACTTCCCTGCCATTTTTAACTACAGCTGCCGACGTTTCATCACAGCTTGTCTCAATACCCAATATAAGAATGTCCTTCAATATTTGACACCTGCCCTCTCCTTTTTGTAATACGTGAAGTCCCGGCTCTTTTCCGTCAAGCAACGTTCCCTGCAGTAATCTTTCCCACGCAAGTTATATAATAATCCAAGAAAAATATATTTACAAGGGAGCTATTTCGCCAGATATTTACTCAGATTCCGTAGCCGGCAGCAGAAAAAGGAAAAATAAAAAAACATGGAGATTACCTCCATGCCTCCAATAGGAGAAATGCTAATGTTCACGATTATAATAACAAAATACGGCTTTAATTTACATAGTCTCTTGGCACTTTTATTTTGTAGGTCTATAGGCCTTTCAATAGTCCTACAGACCTAATTGGAAATATCCGGCCTTGCCTTTTGCCGGCGGACCCGGTTCCTTTGCATAACGCCTTTCTCTAAAATCCTATGATGCTTTTCCCTGGAGCAAATATTTAGGCACATACTCGCCGCTCTCATTCTTTACAAAGGGCTGCATATCCTTTTTCAACCCCCACAGCCCGGCTTTTTCCTCTATCGCTTGTTCCTGCAGTTTATAAAAATACTCTTTATACTTTATATTCGGTTTTACAATTTCAACCCTTGCAAATCCGTTTCTTACAAGCAGGGCGTTGAAAAAGCTGCCATCCTTCAAAAATACATAGGCAAGCAGTCTATCATACCTATCCTTTAAATCTTTTTCAAAGTACAATTTTACAGGCTGGTTCAGCAATTTTTTCCTGGTAAACTCCGAAGCTTCCTTTGCAAAGGGCTGTACCGGCACATTCGGCTTGACGCTCTCCGGTGTATCCAAATCCAGCATCCGCACCTTGTAAAGCGCTAGCTTGTATCTTACCTCAAAGGTATCTCCATCCAAAACCTTTACAACCACAGCATCTACGAAATGGTTTGGGCTCAGACCTTCTTTGTTTATTTCAAGAATTTGAGGTGGTATTTCATCTACGTTTTTTATACCTGTAAACTTATTATTAATTCCACTGGCATTGAAAAAATACCCTCCCACGATAACTGCTGCGGCAAGCACAGGAATCAGGACCTTTTTCATTGTGACCTCCACGGCGGCAAAATTATTTTAGTTAGGCAAAAAAGAGTATCCGCACTCTATGTTTATATTAACATGCAGGATAAAACTTGGAAAGGTTTAGATTTGATCCCACGCCTTAAAGCGGGGATGAAATTTAAAATAAGAACCTGTTTTATGTGTCAAACCCCTGCAAAGCAAAGAACATCTCCTATTTTACGAAAAAAGGTCAAGGCTTCCGGTTTCTTAACTCAGCCTCAACCTTCCATGCTATATTCCCGATGCCGTGAGAACTCTCTGCGGTGTATTCTGTATGGTTATATCTTCGACTTTTTTTCTCCTTGAGCTGAATACGATGTCCATCACCTGGCTTATTTCTTCTACTGCAATGACCTGAATGTCCATGTCGTTAAAAATCTCCTGCCAATTCTCCTTTGGTATGAGCACCGTTTTTATGCCGGCCAGTCTTGCCGCTTCCACTTTTTCTACAACTCCTCCCACAGGCTTCACCTTTCCCCTTATGGATATTTCGCCCGTCATAGCGATGTCGCTGCGTACGGGCAAATTATTTATTGCAGAATATACCGCCACCGCGATTGCGATACCGGCGGAGGGGCCGTCTATCGGCACCCCTCCGGGGAAGTTCACGTGTATATCATACTCTCTACAGTCGGTATCCAGAAATTTTCTGAGCACGGTTAAAACATTTTCAACCGAGGCTTTGGCTGAACTGGTCCTTTTTAATTTTTGGCCCCTGCCGTCCATTTCTTCTTCTTCCACAATCCCCGTTACTTTTATAGTACCTTTGCCGCCCGCCGCCTTCATGGCGGACACCTCTATGTCCATAACCATACCCGTACAGTTGCCGAACACGGCAAGCCCATTGATGCATCCTACCTGCTCGCCTTGGGATACCTTCTTTTCCAGCCTTGGACTGTAATGACCGAATTCTATAACCCACTCAATATCTTTTCTCGATATTGTGTTTCTTCCTTCAACCAGACTTACTCCTCCGGCAATCTGGATAATATTCACCGCATCCCGGCCGTTTTGCGCATATTTGGCCACCAGCTCGTCCACGCCTTCCTCAGTTTCAAAGCCCCCCTTGATTGAGGCATTTTTGGCTATAGCCGCTATTTCTCCCGGCAGCAGCGGCCTGAAATATACCTCCACGCACCGGGACCTTATGGCCGGCGGTATCTCGTCCGCCGGCCTGGTGGTGGCACCTACAAGCCTGAAGTCCGCCGGTAAGCCTTTCTGAAAGATTTCATGGATGTGGGAGGGTATGTTGCTGTCCTCAGAACTGTAGTATGCGCTTTCCAAAAAAACCCTCCTGTCTTCCAATACTTTTAAAAGTTTATTCATCTGTATGGAATGCAGTTCCCCGATCTCATCAATGAACAGTATGCCCCCGTGGGCCTTTGTGACGGCTCCCGGCTTAGGCTGGGGTATCCCGGCAACCCCATACGCCCCCGCTCCCTGATAAATGGGGTCATGCACCGAGCCTATCAATGGATCGGCGATGCCCCGTTCGTCAAACCGGAGGGTGGTGGCATCAATTTCAACAAATTTGGCCTCTTTTTTAAAAGGAGATATGGGGGACTGCTTCGCCTCTTCCAGAATAACCCTGGCCGCAGCTGTTTTTCCCACTCCGGGAGGGCCGTATATGATGACATGCTGCGGGTTAGGCCCGCACAAAGCGGCCCTCAGTGCTTTCAATCCCTGTTCCTGCCCTACAATGTCCTTTAATGTTGAGGGCCTGGTTTTTTCGGATAGGGGCTCCGTAAGCCTGATTTCCCTCAAATGCCTGAGCTTCTCCAGCTCTTTACGGGATTCTCTTTCAATAGCACTTTTGTTTCCCTGCTGGGATTTAAGCAGGTTAAGGAAGTAAAGCCCGATAACTATGGAGAAAAAAAATTGTATGATTAAAAAGGTACTGGTAAGCATATGTTTCCTCCCCGCAAAAAACGAATATAGTGCATCACTAATATGTAGCCTGCATGCTTTCAATAATCAGTATTAGTATTCACAGCGCAAGCCATTTTATCCTGATATATTGAAGGAGGAATTTTTTTCAAAAAAAGGAACTGTTTTTAACAGTTCCTCGTTTTTATACACTCTCATCATTTTTCCCGTTGTCCGGCCTCAAGACACCGATTCCCGCTTGACCCGGGGCTTCTTCCCAATGGGCTTTTTTATGGACTTTTTATTTTCATTGATCACAATGGTCGGAGGCTGGCCGTTCAATACGGTATCCCTGGTAATGATACATTTTTCAATGTTCAATGAAGATGGGATCTCGTACATCACATCCATCATAATCTCCTCCAGAATGGCCCTCAAGCCCCTGGCGCCCGTGTTTCTGACAATGGTTTTTTCCGCTATGGCCTCAAGCGCTTCGGGCTCAAACTCAAGGAGCACGTCGTCCATTTCAAAAAGCTTCTGGTATTGTTTTACAAGCGCATTTTTAGGTTCGGTCAAAATCTGCATCAGAGCCTGCTTGTCGAGGGAGTGCAGAGTCACAATAATGGGAAGTCTTCCCACAAATTCCGGAATCAGTCCGAACTTCAGCAAATCCTGGGGAAGTATGGACTTTAATACATCCCCTACATCTTTCTCTCTGGTGCTTTCGATCTTAGCGCCAAAGCCCATGGTCTTTTTTCCGATCCTGTTCTGAATGATCTTGTCAATCCCGTCGAATGCCCCGCCGCAAATAAAAAGTATATTGGTGGTGTCTATTTGAATAAACTCCTGGTGTGGGTGCTTCCTTCCCCCTTGAGGAGGTACCGAAGCAACAGTCCCTTCCAGTATCTTAAGAAGCGCCTGTTGAACTCCCTCCCCGCTGACATCCCGGGTGATGGACGGATTTTCGGACTTTCGGGCAATTTTATCGATTTCATCGATATAGATAATTCCCTTTTCCGCCTTTTCTATATCATAATCTGCCGCCTGTATCAGCTTTAGAAGGATATTCTCCACATCCTCGCCCACATATCCCGCCTCGGTCAGAGATGTAGCATCTGCAATAGCAAAGGGTACATTTAAGATTCTAGCCAGGGTTTGAGCCAATAAGGTTTTCCCCGAACCGGTAGGTCCAAGCATAACGATGTTGCTTTTCTGCAGTTCTACCTCTGACGATTTGATATCGGTGTTAATTCTTTTATAGTGGTTGTAAACCGAAACAGCAAGAGACTTTTTTGCAGCTTCCTGTCCGATTACATATTGATCCAGTATTTCCTTTATTTCCTTGGGCTTGGGTATGTCATTCAGCTCCGCATCGGTCTTTGCCTCTTCAAACTCTTCCTCAATGATCTCAGAGCAAAGTTCAATGCATTCATCGCATATATACACTCCCGGACCCGCAACCAAACGTTTTACCTGTTCCTGGGTTTTACCGCAGAAAGAGCATTTCAACTGCTTCTTTTCGTCATATCTGGACATCTCTCCACCCCATTTATTTTCTTCTCTGCATTACTTCATCCACTAATCCATAGGCTTTTGCTTCTTCTGCCGACATAAAGAAATCTCTTTCCACATCTCTCTCAATCTTTTCCAAAGGCTGTCCTGTCCTATCGCTGAGTATCCGGTTCAACTTGTTTTTAATTTTGATCAACCATTCGGTATGGATCTTTATGTCCGTAGCCTGACCGCGTACGCCGCCCAAAGGCTGATGGATCATGATTTCACTGTTGGGGAGGGCAAACCTCTTGCCTTTGGCCCCTGCCGCCAGTAAAAACGCCCCCATGCTTGCGGCCATACCCACGCAAATGGTGGATACGTCAGGTTTAACATACTGCATTGTATCATATATGGCAAAGCCGGCTGTGATAGACCCTCCAGGGCTGTTTATATACAACTGGATATCCTTGTCCGGATCTTCCGCTTCCAGGAAGAGCATTTGCGCCACAACCAGGCTTGCTGTAACATCATTGACTTCATCGCTTAAGAGAATGATTCTGTCCTTTAAAAGTCGGGAATAAATATCATAGGAACGTTCTCCGCGATTTGTCTGTTCAACAACAATAGGTACTAAACTCATAATTTCGCCTCCTTCAAAACTAATCCAACGGGAAATTTATTGCATAGACGGGTGTTCCCACCCGGATCCGCCGGACCGTGCCCATGATGAAATTTACGCATCATCCCGGACTGTCTGCATGCAATATATTCATTCCCAATTTTATAGTAAAATAAACTTTAAACCGTCATTTATCGCTTTAAATATCACACCCCGGAATCAACCCATCCTCCTGTGAAAGGTTTAGGGGGCTGTTATGGATATTTTAGCATTGGCAACTAAAAAATCAACCGTTTTCCTCACAACCAAATTTTCTTTAATATATTCTATATCTTCTTCAGCCAAATGTTTCTTAAATTCTTCCTCATTTTGTTGATAGCTTTCCGCAAGTTTTTTAATCTCTGCCGCTATGTCTTCCTCGGGCACCTGGATTCCTTCCACCTTCCCGATTTTTTCGAGAATCAGCTGGGTCCTCACATCCTTTTCCGCCCTTTTGGAAAACTGGCTTCTAAGAGTATTCATGTCCAGGTTCATCATTTCGAGATACTTCTGCAAGCTGAGTCCCTGGTAATAGAGCCTCATTTCAAAATCCGCGATAAGGCTGTCAATCCGTTTTTCAATCATCACCTGAGGTAAATCTATTGGGGTGTTTTCAACCAGCTTATTGATGATCTGGTCTTCAAGCTCGCTCGTAGCCTTCTTTTCCTCTTTTTCAACCAGTTTTTTCCTCAAATCCTCTTTATACGCTTCCAGCGTGTCGAATTCGCTTACATCCTTGGCAAACTCATCGTCCACGGCCGGCAGTTCCTTCATCTTTATTTCTTTTACCTTGACCTTAAACAGCGCAGGTTTGCCTGCCAGTTCTGCAGCGTGATAATCCTCGGGGAAGGAAACATTTACCTCCACCTCGTCACCCAGTTTCGCTCCTACCAGCTGGTCTTCAAAGCCGGGAATGAATTGTCCTGATCCTATTTCGAGACTATAGCCTTCGGCTTTGCCGCCATCAAAAGGCACCCCGTCTATAAAGCCTTCAAAATCAATTGTCAAAATATCTCCTTTTTGCACATCCCTGTCCTCAACCGACACCATCCTTGCATTTTTTTCTACCACCTTTTGAAGTTCCTTCTCCACATCTTCCTCTGT
This sequence comes from Eubacteriales bacterium, assembly GCA_024655885.1. GTDB lineage: Bacteria > Bacillota > Clostridia > Acetivibrionales > JANLFN01 > JANLFN01. Next base: position 82,274 of record JANLFN010000009.1, read on the forward strand.
AACATGAACTTCCTTCCTGCTTACTTCCATCCCCTTGTACTCACCCAGTTCAACCTCAGGCTTTACCGTTACCTTTGCGGTAAAAACAAGGTTTTGGCCTTTACCGATTTGCTTTATATCAATTTCCGGCTTGTCTACTGCCTGTATATTATTTTGTTCTATGGCCTCATCATACGCTTCCGGGCAAACAAAGTTAACGGCATCATCGTAGAGCACCTGCTCTCCATAATACCTTTCAACCAATTTTCTCGGTGCTTTTCCCCTCCTGAAGCCGGGTACGTTAAACCTTCCGGCGTTTTTCTGAAAGGATTTCTGCATCCCCTGCTCAAATTTTGCTGCATCAACTTCTATCTCAAGTTGTACAACATTCTTTTCGATATTTTCTACTTTAACGTTCATTTTATTGTAGTTCCTCCCACTATTTAATTTTTCTTTGCCAATCAATCTTTCCAACATCTATTTATGAATGCGCAAATGAATCTTCTATGTATTCCGCAATTGGGAACCCCGCTCATTATAGCACAATAAAATAAGGTTATGAAGCATTTTTATTAAAAATTTACTGCCCGGCAATATTCCATAATGCACAGCATAGGGACATTTTATAAAAATTAAGTATTATTATAGCATTAATTTTATGAAATTCCAACAAAACAGCCAAAAAAAGTGCCCTCTTTCCCGCTGCTTTTGTTAGCAGCCGTCATGCTCTTCCAGCTTCAGGGGTGTAAAATTCAAATAATCGGCGGACACAAGTTTGAATTGAACTCCGCAAATATTTCCGGTCACCGCATTTTTAAAGCCCTCACCATGAAGATGTCCGTAAATGCAGGTCTTCACCCTAAAAGCACGCAGGATGTCAACAAATTCCGAAGGCTCTCTTTTTAAATTAAAGGGAGGGTAGTGCAGCGCAGCCACAATTTCTTCATCCTTCCCGGGCTGCGCGCTTTTTAACGACATCTGAAGCCTCTGTAATTCCCTGTTGTAAATTTTTCTGTCCTCTGCATTAAAATCTTCATCTCCCGGGCATTTCCACCCTCTTGTCCCGCACAGTACAATTTTGTCCAGCTTAAAACTGTTATTATGCATAAACCGGATGGATGAAAAATTATGTCTTGCAATAAATCCTTCCAGTTTGCTTAAAGTGGTCCACCAGTAATCATGGTTCCCTTTGGCAATGATTTTAATGCCCGGCAGGGAATGGATAAACCTGAAATCCTCCTCTGCCTGTTCCAGGTATGTAGCCCAGGAAATATCCCCCGGAATGACGACATAATCGCTCTCGGTAACGGTTTCACTCCACAGCTTTTTCAGTTTATCCATATAGTTGTTCCACCTGTCACCAAAAATATCCATGGGCTTGTTTATGCCCAAGGCAAGATGAAGGTCGGAAATAGCATACAATGCCATTTTTGCCCTCCTTTTACTCCCTGAAATAGTCATATATTTTCCCGGCTATCTGTTTTGTAATTCCTTCCACTTTCATCAGGTCTTCCATCTCCGCTTCCTTTATCCTGTGGATTGACCCGAAGTGCTTTATCAGCGCTTTTTTTCTCACCGGGCCGATTCCCTCGATGTCATCCAGGACCGAACGGCTGTATCTTCCTTCCCGCAGCTTCCTGTTATATTGGATCGCAAACCTGTGGGCCTCATTCTGCACTGCGGTGACGAACCGGAGCACAGGCAGGTTTTTGGTAATATCCACCTCTTCTCTTTGGGATACCAATCCCCTGGTGTGGTGTCTGTCATCTTTTACCATACCAAAAACGGGAATATCAACACCCATCTCTTTTAACACGCTGCTGGCCGCATTTACATGTCCAAGTCCCCCGTCCACCAGGATCAGGTCAGGAAGTTTGGAAAACTTGGCTTCGCCGGACGGTTCCCTCTTTTCCTTTTGTGCACGGTTAAACCTCCTGTATATCACTTCCTGCATGCTCGCATAGTCATCCTGCTTGTTGACCGACTTCATCTTGAATTTACGGTATTCCTTTTTTGCTGGAATCCCCCGTTCAAATACCACCATGGAAGCTACCATCTCGGATGTTCCCGTATTGGAAATGTCGTAGGCCTCTATCCGTTCCGGAGGGGCCTCAAGTCCCAGCACCGAGGCAATGCCCTGCAGCCCCTCGCCGGCCAGAATACCTTCCCTTTCGATTTGGTCCCTAAACTGCTGCAAAGCCATGAGCGCGTTTTGGGATACCATTTCAATCAGCTGGCGCTTTTCACCCCTCCTAGGGACCTTGATGTACACCCTGGACGCCCTTTTTTCGGTAAGCCACCTTTCTATGACATCCAATTCGTCTATGTCTTCCTGGAGTATAATTTCGGGAGGTATCAGGGCTGCGGCGCTGTAAAACTGTTTGATAAAAGAAGACATCAATTCCCTGCCGTCCCCCTCCCCTTCGCCTTCAAAAATAAAATGCTCCCTCCCGATAAGCTTTCCGCCCCGGATGAAAAATACCTGGATGCAGGAATCGGTTGGTCCCTTTGCACAGGCTATGACATCCTGGTCCTCCATAGCCGTGGAAAGCACCTTTTGTTTTTCGGCAATATGCCTCAGGCTGTTGATTTTGTCCCTCAGACCTGCGGCTTTTTCAAACTCCATATTCTCGGAGGCCGTCCTCATTTGCTGTTCAAGCTTCTTAATGATCTCCTCCTGTTTTCCTTCCAGAAACAGGCAGATGTCTTTCATCAACCGCCTGTATTCATCCCTATTTACCCCTCCCTGGCATGGCCCTAGGCACTGGTAGATGTAAAAATTCAGGCACGGCCTCTCCTTCCCTATGTCCCGCGGCAACACCTTCTTGCAGGATTTCAGCGGAAAAAGTTTCCTCAACAATTCAATGGTTTCCTTGACGGCAGTGGCATTTGAATAGGGGCCGTAATACTTTGCGCCGTCCTTCTCTATTCTGCGGGTCATCAGAATCCTGGGATATTCCTCGTTCATGGTTACCTTGATATAAGGATAGCTCTTGTCGTCCTTTAAAAGGATGTTATACTTGGGCTTGTATTTCTTTATCAGATTGCATTCGAGGATCAGAGCTTCCAGCTCAGAGTGGGTTACAATGTACTCAAACTCCCTTATCCTTTCCACCATAGCCGCCACCTTCGGCGAGTGGTTCGCCGATGCTTGAAAATACTGCCTCACCCTGTTTTTGAGCACTACGGCCTTCCCCACATAGATGATTTCCCCGTTCTGGTCTTTCATTAGATAAACTCCCGGTTTATCGGGCAGTTTTTTTAACTCTTCCTGTATGTCAAACATCCTCTTCTCCCTCTAAAACCCCGGACAGAATTTTTTTCAATTCACCAGCGCTGCGGCATTACAATGCCTTGCCCGCCTTTTTCCCGGCTTCCCGGGAAAATGAAGAGCCGCTAAAAACGGACTTTTTCATAGCCGGCTCTTATCTTCAAATTCAATTCTTGCATATTTTTCCAATTCTTCCACCGCGGCAGCGGCGTCTTCGCCCTCAGCCCCAATAACAACCTTGGTATTATTCCCGATACCCAGGGCCAAAAGGCCAAGCAGGCTCTTGGCATTGGCCTTCCGCTCTCCCTTTTCGATCCATATGCTGGCCTTGTAGGCTGACGCCTTTTGTATGAATTCTGCCGCCTGTTTTGACTCCATACCCGACAGGCTTTTTATAGTTATCTCTTTTGTGACCATTATACGCGATCCCCCATTTGGCTTTGGTTATCGGCTGTCAATCCTGGTCCCCTCTCTTGTCTGCAGGATACTTTTCCACAGCCAACGGCTCTATCTCTTGACATATACCCATTATATCAAAAGGAGGCGGATGTTAAAATATTATTTTCATTGGCAGTTTAACTCCTGTTTTCCAATATTTTTACGGTGATAGCGCCTTTCCCCACATAGGCATTGATCACTATAGGATAACTGCGGTTATTCCTGAACTTAAAGTCCACCGAGCCGTAGGATACGGTGGCATCTTTGCCCTTGGGCACATAGCCCACATCCTTTGAATGGATATGCCGTTCAGTAATCTCCAAACCGCTCCTGTTTACTGCGTTATAAAGGGTGGTCGCCAGCTGGCACACTCCCCCTCCCGTGGCATAGCCTTTTTTAGGCCCATCCTCGGTTTTTATTATTATGGGAGCTTCTTCATATCCTTTTGCTTCGGTCCTTCTGCCCACCGTCCTATTAAATGAAAATTCTTCTCCCGGCTGGAGTTTCTTATTATTGATTTTATTGGCAGCCAGTTTAATATTGTTAACCCTTGAAGGGTCTTTATCCAGTATGGTTGTGGTGCACTTCCCCAATTCAATAACTTTTGTATTTGTAACTTTTGTATTTGATTTTTGGGCGGTGGTGTCGGGCTTAATCTCCTGTGCCACAAGCTTTACCTTCGCTCCTTCAGGAGAATTCAGCAAATTCTCCAGGGTTTGCGCTATATCAATTTTTTTGACCACTTTTCCCTGTTCTACAACCTCTGCTGTGGTACCGTTTATTCTTACATTTTTCCCTCCTGTACCCATCGCGGACACGTAGGATAGGATTTTTTCCTTCAGCTGGCTTTCGCTCAGCCCTCCTACATTCATGCCCTCCAGGTATACATTGCTTTTTGAGGTCCTTTCTACGGGAGTTCCCTCCATGACGATATTCTGAGGTTGTGGAACACTCTCCTGCCGGGGGCTGTTTTGGGCCTTTTGGCCGCAGCTTGCCGCCAGCAGCGGTAAACATATAAAAGCAAAAATCAAATAAAGGCTTTTCCTCTTCATAGATAAACCCTCCGTTATTTAGCGAAACAACATTTATGTGTCCCCTATCAATAAGGGAGAAGGCAGAAGCTTTGGGAGGCTCCTGCCCGGTCAATCAATAGCCTATTATAACCCTTCTGAGTATCCCCAGGACAAACACTCCAAAAACCAGGGCAAACAATATATTTAGCGCCGCAAAAACAATATTTGTAGCAATCACCGTATTTCCACTGCTGCGGACGCTTCTGTTCGCCAGCACTCCCAGGATCACACCCGGAATTGCAAAGTACGGCGACCAGAGTAAGGTGAATGCGGCGCAGATCCATCCTATAATTATATAGGTCCGTGAGCCTGTGGCTATTGAAGCTGTGCCGCTGCTGCCGGTGCGAATATTTCCACTGTTGTCCAGGGTAAATCTGTGCACATCCGTATGGTTGGGGTCAGGTTTGCTCATATTATTAAATGAAACCGTGTTGTTTCGGTTTCTTTCGCTGTTTTCGGGATCATTGGACTTTAAACCCTCTTGATTATTATCTGGAGTGTTGCTAAAATTTTCATCCACAATAATCACCTCCGTGAGTTTAGTATGGATGTCGTAAACCCGAATATTCGTTCTTAATTATGGAACAAAGGTAAAAGGAAGGCTTGAGTGCATGTAAAGCCAAAAATTCAACAAGCATTTAATGATTGGAAAATAAAAGGTAAAGGTTTTTACACACCTTTACCTTTCTGCAATAATTTGCAATTTTTTATTTCAGGCCGGAGCGGCTCTCCTTCAGCTTCATTTTCCTCCCCAGGCCCGCCAAATCCGTCCTTGCCGCCAAAAGCAAAAGCGCGGCCGCGGCAACGATATACCGGTACAGGTTGTTCACGATGATCCCGAGCTGTAAAAGAAAATCGAAGCTCTTGTCAACAAGGCCGTAGAAGACATTGAGAACGTGATACAGCGCATTTGCCAGGACCGAACCGTTCCCCGCCCGTGACACCGAGTGGAGAATGGCCTCTTTCGCATCCAGGACAAACAGGGCAAACAGGGCACCCAAAGCCAGGGTCGCAGCCCAGTACAGAAGGATCAGGGTTCTTTCGGTCCTCTTTCTTCGGACCATCTCCATGGAATCGATTTTTTTCATTACATTGGCTTCAAAATCCAAGGGAGGCTCTACACCATTATCCTGTGTCAGGAAATTGAAAGCCTCGTTAAGGTTTTCAAATTCTTCACTGCAGTTTTTGCACGTTTTTAAATGCTGTTTAAACTGTGCGCTTTCAATATCATTGCCACAGCCGTCGAAATACTTCATCATATAATCCTGTGACGCCTTGCAGTTCATGAAATCTCCTCCTTCCTCAATCCCGACAACTCTTCCCTCAGCATGAGCCGGGCCCTGTAAAGCCTGTTTTTTACAATAGTCATGGGTTCATTCAAAACCTTGGTTATTTCTTCATAGGACAGCCCGTTTTGATGGAACAGGATCACCGGTATCTTATATTTTTCCGGAAGATTCTCAATGGCCTTTTTTATTCTAATGCTCTGTTCTTTCTTTATATATCTTACCTCCGGCGTATCCCCATTACTGGGTATGTCTGGAACTTCATCGATGGGCAGCGAGTCTATCTTCTTTTTTCTCATGGCATCAAGGCAGTAATTTGTTGCAATTTTAACCGACCAGGTGGAGAATTTGAACTGGGGATTATAGCGGTGCAGCGATTGATATATCCGGATAAATATTTCCTGGGACATATCATTGACCTCCTGCTTGTCATGTATCATATTATATACCACATTAAACACCAATTTCTTGTACCGTGTGACAAGTTCGGAAAATAGCTCCTTGTTTCCGGCAAGTATTCTTTTTATAAGGTCGTAATCCGAATAATCAGAAATTTCCACTTAGTTCGCACCACCGTAATTAAGCTGTTGACTGCCGGGGCAGCAAAACTATTTTACTATTCGAAAAACAGTTTTTCGCCAATTATGCACGCTCTACATTGATCAAACTTTATTTATCGTGATATTATAGGCTTATGCACCAGTATACGTTTTATTTTATCTAATGTCTGATTTTTTAACCGGAAAACCTTGACCCTTTTTAATATAAGCTATTTCCCGAAGTCCGCCGCAATCTGAGCAAACCGTTTCAGCTTTTCATAGACTTTGTAGTTTATAGTTCCGGGAGGATAACTGCCGTTTTTCCTCTTAACCCCCATTTTTACCCCAGTTAAGATTTCTATCCCTTCATCGATGGTTTTCACCGCATAAATATGAAATTTTCCCTCTTTTACGGCCTCTATGACCTCATCCTTCAGCACCAGGTCCCTTACGTTCCGGTGCGGAATAATGACACCCTGTTTTCCATCCAGGCCCCGCAGCTTGCACAGCTCAAAAAATCCCTCTATCTTTGGCGTTGCACCGCCGATGGGCTGAATTTCACCCCTCTGGTTTACCGATCCGGTCACTGCGATTCCCTGTTTAATAGGGACATCGGCAAGGCTTGAAAGTATGGCGTATAATTCGGCACTGGAGGCACTGTCCCCGTCGATTCCCCCGTAGAGCTGTTCAAAGCACAGGCTGGCCGAAAGGGACAGGGGAATTTCCTGTGCATACTTTTGACCGATATAGCCGCTTAATATAAGTACCCCCTTGGAGTGGGAAGTACCGCTCATTTCTATCTCCCGTTCGATGTTGACAATCCCCTTTTCGCCCATATAGGTAGTGGCTGTTATCCTGGTAGGCTTGCCGAAGTAATAATCCCCTACATCCAGTATAGACAGTCCGTTAATCTGGCCAACCACCTCCCCGGAGGTATCAATCATGATGGTGCCCTCTTTCAACAGTTCAAGAAGCTTTTTGTCGTACTTGTTAGAACGGTTGTTTTTTTCCTGCACGGCCCTGTTCACATGTTCTGCCCGCACAAGGTCGCTGTTTTCAATTTCCGCCCATGCACAGGACTCGCATAAAATGTCCACAATGTCGTTAAACTTTGTAGACAGCTTATTCTGGCTCTCAACCAGCCTTGAACTGTACTCCACAACCTTGGCGACACCGGTCCTATCAAAGTGCAGAGTGTTTTCCCTGCGGCAGAACAGGCTGATGAAACGGGCCAGCTTCACGGTATTTTCATCATTCCATTCCATCTCTTCATCAAAGTCAACCTTGATTTTGAACAGCTTCTTAAAATCCTCATCGTATTCGAAAAGCAGCTGGTAAAGGCCCGGACTGCCCACCAGAATCACCTTCATATCTACGGGGATGGGCTCAGGTTTTAGCGCGGAAACCGCAACCATACCCAACTGCTCTTTCATGCTGCCGATGGAAATCTGCCTGGTCCGGATTACCCGTTTCAGTGCTTCCCAGGATTGGGCATTGCTTAAAACGTCCTTTGCCTGGAGTATAATATAGCCCCCGTTGGCAGCATGCAAAAGACCTGCCGTTATCATGGTAAAGTCGGTGGTCATGGTGCCGAACTCATTTTCATATTCCAGCTTGCCAAAAAGGTTGTAATAGGTGGGGTCAAAGTCCACAATAACAGGTGCTCCTTTAAGCTCCCCGTTGTCCACCAGCACATTCACCTTGTACTTGTCGGCATGGGACTCCATAATTTTAGGCCAGGGCATCACAAGATGCTGCTGTTCCTCAGGCTGCTCCTCTTCCCTGAAGTCGTCAAGGTTCGCCAGTATGTCTCCCTGCACCCTGTCCAGATAAGATGAAATTTTTTCGTATTCCTTGTACTTCTCCTTTAAATCGTTGATATGGGTTCCTACGGCAAACAGGGCAATTTTGTTTTCCCACTCCGAAACCTTTTCTTCCGCTTCCTTTTCAACATTTTTTATTTTCCGTATAATCTCAATGGTTTCCCTTTGCAGCATAGTGGATTTTTCGGTTATTTCGTCCTTTACCTGCTCGTCAAGCTCTCCAAATTCCTTTTCACTTAAAGTTTTTCCTTCAATTATAGGCAAAAAATAGATGCCCGCATTGGTAGACTTGACTTTAAAGCCATGTTTCTTGGCATCCTCGTTGAGCTTTTCCAGCAGCCGTATCCTTTTGTCCTGGAATTCCTTAATGATTTCAGACTTTTCCTTTTCATAGTCTTCACTGTCGAAAGCCTTCCTGATTTCGGATGTTAAAATCTTTATAAAATCATCCATATCCTTATGGAAGATTTTCCCCATGCCGGCAGGCATGTTCACGGCCATAGGCTCGTTGGGTTTATCGAAATTATAGACATAGCACCAGTCGTCGGGCACTTTTTCGGTTTCCGCCAGCTTTTTTATATAATTCCTGGCATAGGTGGTCTTCCCTGTGCCCGTCTCGCCCGCAATATAGATGTTATAGCCTTTTGCCCTTATTTTAAGGCCAAACTCCATGGCTTTAACCGCACATTCCTGACCGATGATACTGTCTTCTAAAGGTTGCAGTTGGGACGTGTTTTCGAATTGAAAAAAGTTGGGATCACACTCTCGGCGCAGCATGTCGAAGGTGAGCTCATTATTATTAGCCATATAGAACCCCCTGGTACTTTTTTATACAACAAATCTCTAAGTAAGGATCATTTCCACTATCCTCTAATATCATCTTTCCACATGATCAGGGCATCTTCGCTGTTATCCGCATAATAGGCCTTTCTTGTCCCGCATTCTTTAAAGCCGTACTTTCGGTACAGCTTTTGTGCAGCCAAATTGCTTCTCCTTACTTCAAGGGTCATCCTGGCAATTCCATTCTCCTTTGCCGTTTCTATCAGGTATTCTATTAAAGCGCTTCCTACTCCGCTTCTCCTGAATTCGGGGTGGACGGCCACATTGGTTATGTGGCCCTCGTCAAAAACCTTCCACATGCCTGCATAACCAACGATTTTTCCGTTAACCCCGGCAGTAAAATACATGGCAAACTTGTTTCCGGTCAGTTCTTCAATAAAAGAATTCCTTGACCAAGGAATTTTAAAGCACAGGTTTTCTACTTCCATCACCTCGTCCAATTGTTCCACCGTCATTTTGGCTATTTTCACATTAAGCACCAGAACCAACCCTTCATTAACGTAAGTTAAACAAAAGTTCAATCCTGTAGGAACCTTCCGCTCTCAGCTCTCTTGTCAAACTCCCTTTCTGCCTGAGACTTTCTCAGATAAAAAGGGACCATGTCGAAGCAGCTTTCCAACTTACCCGCCGCTGCTTTTAAAAAAGCCGCACTTCCAACCGAAGAAGCCCTGGGAATCCACAGGTTTTCCTGGGCAAACCCGCACTTTTCCGGAAGTTCCTTTTTCAACAGCTCGCAATGGGTATGCACCGCGTCCCCGAGAAACAGGACCTTTTGATTTCTGCCCTTAATTAAATTCAACAACTCCATTATATCTATACCCATATATTCGGTAACCTTAACCTGGATATTTTTTTCCCATTTGTAAAGGGCCGTATAGACCTGGTTATTTCTTGCGTCCATTACAGGACAAATGATGGAGTCTGTAAGCGGAATATTATATGCAAGGGCATCCAGGGTGGGAACACTTACAACAGGCTTTTGAGTCGCATAAGCCAGTGCCTTTACCGTCGTTATTCCTATCCTCAGCCCCGTAAAGGAGCCGGGACCGCTGGATGCGGCATATATATCCACATCCTCCGGTTTTAACCCCAACTCATCCATCAGTTCCTTGACCATGGGCATCAGCTTTTGAGAATGGGTCTTTGCGTGGTTTAACGTATATTCCGCCATTAGTTTCGTGTTCTCAACGATTGCGACGGACGCCGCCGTAGAGGAAGTATCAACTGCAAGTATTTTCATGCTTTTCCGTTCCTTTCAACTGCCTTTCATACCCCTTATACCTGTCTCCAATAAACCGGATGCTTATACTCCGCCCATCCCTTTCTTCAAGACAGTCTTTTCTTATATCAATCCATATGCGTTCACAGGGAAGCAGTTCCCGTATCAAATCCGCCCACTCGATGACCGTAATGCCGCTTCCGCCTATATATTCCTCAAAACCGATTTCGTACATTTCTTCAGGGTGGGAAATTCTATATACGTCAAAGTGGTAAAAGGGCACCTTCCCCTTATATTCATTGACAATGGTAAATGTGGGGCTGGTAACATGTTCCTTTATTCCCAGGGCTGCCGCAATGCCTTTAGTCAGGGAGGTTTTTCCGCTTCCCAGGTCTCCCGCAAGACATACCACGTCCCCTTTTTTGAGCAGACCTCCCAGCTTCCTTCCGATTTTAACCGTTTCATCCGGATCAAAGGTCTTGATTTCTATCATATACTATATTCCCGTTTATTATTGTGGTTTTCACTCTTGACCTGAGCTCAAAGGGGTGTCCGTCAAACAGCACAATGTCCGCATCCTTGCCAACCTCCAGGCTTCCCACCCTGTCGTCGATTCCTGTAATTCTGGCCGCATTGATGGTTATGGCCTTCAGGGCATCCTCCTCTTTCATCCCCTCCCTGACGGCCAAAGCGGCGCAGAGGCTCAAATACTGGATGGGCACGCAGGGATGGTCCGTCATTATAGCCACAGGGATTCCGGCATTGGCCAGAATGCCGGGGGTCTTCAACGTCTGGTTCTTCAATTCAATCTTGGACCTTTCGGTTAAGGAGGGTCCTACGATAACAGACACCCCCTCTTCCCGGAGAATGTCGGTGATCAAATGCCCCTCGGTACAGTGCTCAATGGTCAAATTCACACCGAACTCCTTCGCGATACGGATTGCGGTCAATATGTCGTCTTCCCTGTGGGCATGGGCCTTCAGGGGAATCTTACCCTCCAGCACGCCTAGAAGCGCTTCCATTTTTATGTCAAATTCAGGCTTGTCGTTGTTTTCCATATCGTGGTTGTACTTTTCCATGAGTTCCTTGTATTCCCTTGCCTTTATGAGGTTCTCCCTCAGCAGGGCGGCTGTGGCCATACGCGTTGTGGGCGTCTGTTTCCTTTCGTTGTATACCGTTTTCGGGTTTTCCCCGAAGGCCACCTTTACGGCTACAGGTTCCTTCAATATCATATCTTCAATTCTTCTGCCGTAGGTCTTTACTGCGGCAAACTGCCCGCCGATCACATTGGCGCTTCCCGGGCCTGTAACGACGGTTGTGACCCCGTTCTCCCGGGCATCGACAAATCCCCTGTCCGAGTGGTATATGCCGTCTATGGCCCTTAAATGCGGCGTAACAGGGTCCGTCATTTCATTTTCGTCTTCCCCTTCAAATCCCATCCCATCATCGCACAGCCCTACATGGCAGTGGGCATCAATGAGCCCGGGCATCACAAACCTTCCTGCAGCGTCAATTACGGTGGTTTCCTCTATTTTTACTTTATCTTCAATTTCCTTAAAATTTTCACCAATATGAATTATTTTTCCCCCATCGGCCACAATGTATCCATTGGTGTAGTTTCTACCGGCCATTGTCATAATGTAGCCGTTTTTTATAAGAAGCATATGAACCTCCATTTGCAAAAAATACGGGCTATAGCCATACACTATTCCTCGTTTTTTATATTTTATTATATTTGTTTTATAAACACAACAAGGAACGGTAATCCGCTCCCTGTAATAATAATCCCTTCCGGCATATAAGTAAGATTCCTTTATGCCTATCCTATTCATTTGCAAAGCCATACAGGAACCGGCTCTCCCCCGCCTCCTGCCCACAACCGGAGACCTTCCTCCGGGACGGTTATCTCTTGGAGAATTGGGGTGCCCTTCTTGCTTTCTTGAGACCGTATTTCTTCCTTTCTTTCATTCTCGGGTCCCTTGTCAGAAAACCCGCTTTTTTAAGGACAGGCCTCAACTCCTCATCCGCCTTCAAAAGCGCCCTGGATATTCCATGCCGGATAGCCCCCGCCTGGCCTGTAAAGCCTCCGCCGGCCACCTTGCATATCACATCGAATTTGCCTGCCGTATCGGTAAGGACCAAAGGCTGTTTGACAATAACCTTCAGTGTTGCCAGACCGAAATATTCGTCCAGGCTTCTGTCATTTATGATAACTTTTCCGTCTCCCGGAACAAGTCTAACTCTCGCAACCGATTTCTTCCTTCTTCCAGTCCCGTAATACTGCACCTTTGTCATAGCTTCCAACTCCTCCTCTCAAACTAAATATTTAAATCCAATTTTTCGGGCTTTTGGGCTTGGTTCTTGTGTTCTCCGCCTTTATACACCTTGAGCTTTCTGAACATAGCCCTGCCGAGACTGTTTTTGGGCAGCATCCCCTTTACCGCAAGTTCGATGATCTTTTCAGGCCGTTTTGCGAGAAGGTCCTTATACTTGATTTCCTTCAAGCCTCCGGGATATAAGGAATGATGCCTGTAAAGCTTCTGGTCCCATTTATTCCCTGTCAGGACAACCTTTTCGGCATTCAGCACAATTACATGGTCGCCGGTGTCCACATGGGGTGTATAATTAGGTTTGTTTTTCCCTCTTAAAATCTTTGCCACTTCACTTGCCAGCCTGCCTAACGGCTTGCCTTCCGCATCAACAACGTACCATTTTCTTTGAACTTCTTCGGCTTTTGCCATAAAAGTCTTCATGCAACTACAAACCTCCTTGAACAAACGTGTTTATACTGAAAATATCTATCATTTCGGTCAATAAAGCCCACAAACTCTATGCTTTGCCATATGCTTAAAGTTTATTACCCTTGAACCAAATTTTCGACACTTTATCATTTTAATATAGGTATATATTCTATGTCAAGACTATTTTGCTGTAATTTTAATTTATCGCCCGATATCTCTTTATTTTTATAATAAATATGCATATATCTCACGTATAGTCGTTTGTCATTTCATTTTTATTTTTCCATGGGATCTAATTTCATTAAAATATACTTTATGAAATTTGAACGAAAATGTAAAAGTTTTTTCGTAAAACATGTGGGAGGATGCAAAAAAAGCCTCAATAACTTTTGAGGGCTGTTCCGTTGGAAAAACGGAACAGCCCCCATCCTTCACCTTCTGTCCTATTCTTTGGGCAGCGGTAATACCTTTGAGGTGGGCTCACCCTTGGGTGCCATCTGTTCTAAAATGACCTTCGCCATTTCATGAAAATTCTTGGTGGATTCCGTCGCCCCGCTCACTGCGTCAACCTTTGATATATCCTGTTTTTCAATGAGCTGGTCCTGCAAAGTTTTCGTATAAATCACAGGGTTGGTTCCTGTTTTTGCCTTCATAGAATCATTGTAAGCCTGATCCTGTGTTTTAAGTTTGCCCTCTTTGTTTACATAATCATATTTCACGTTGACGATCTTCGAATCTTTGATGCCTATCTCCAATTGCGCCTTCCACCCGTGGCTGTCAAAATTGTCAAACTCTACCTTGTATGTACCATCCTTGTATTTTGCCGCTTCCTGCGTACTTCCTTTTGCCGGTTCCGTCGCTGCAGGCTTGTTTGTATCCTCTGCCGCAGTCTTGCTCTGCTGCGAGGTCTGGCTGGAACTGCATGCGGCCATTGATCCGGCTGTCATCGCCACCGCAATCATTAATGCAAACAACTTCATTTTCATTCTAACTTTCCTCCTTTTAAAGTATAAATTTTAGTACATTTTTTGGTTTTTTCATGTCCTGCTACAACCTGATTCACCCCCATAAAACCGATATTTATGCACTGCGGCGTTCTATTAATACCAACATTATGTCAATCAAAACAACATTTTTTAAAATTTATTGTACTAAATAAAATACAAGAAAGGACTTTATACTCACTCTAAAGAACATGGAGAAAATTGAAGTAGGTTTCAGCAATGCTTAAACCTATTCGAAATAGATATGAATTGAAATTGCAGAAATATCCTGGAAATAATGAGGGGATAAAGGTTGTCCCCTTCCTCACTCTAATAGTAGACCTCCACCAGGTACAGTCCCTGGGCAGGAGCCGTTATTCCTGCCCGGGTCCGGTCCCGGCTTTCAATAATATCCGGTATGTCTTCCGCCCGGATTTTTCCAATGCCTACATACACCAGGGTGCCCACAATGATTCTCACCATATTGTACAGAAAACCGTTACCGGTAATTTCAAATTCTATCATGGCGTCATGCGGATAGACAAGGGGACGGTTCTTTTGTCTGCCTTCGGCAGACAAAAGAACCGTCCCCTTGTCTATATTCAAAGAAGCCCCGTAGATGGTCCTTTCGCACGTCTTTTCGCTGCCCCCGCTGGCCTTGAAAGCCGAGAAATCATGTTTCCCCAGAAAATATCCGGCCGCTTTTTTCATTGAATCCAAATCAAGGGGATAGTGAACATGGTATGCCCTGTTTCTCATCAGGGCAGACGGGAAGACTGAATTGTGGATAAGATACCTGTATTTTTTCCCCTTGGCAGAAAACCTCGCATGAAAATCTTTACTTACCTCTTCCGAATGCCTTATTACGATATCCTCGGGAAGCAGGTTGTTAAGAGCGTAGGAGAATTTGTCCGGGGGTATGCTGGAAGCTGTGAAAAAATTGGCGCACTGCCCTATGGCATGCACTCCCGTATCCGTCCTGCTGGAGCCTATTAAGTTGCAATCTTCTCCGGTTAATTTCTTAATGGCTTTTTTTATCACGTCCTGGACGGCCAAAGCATTGATCTGGCTCTGCCATCCATGATAGCTTGTCCCGTCATACTCAATGGTCAGTTTAATGTTCCGCATCGGTTTCCTCATGCCTGCCTTTTTGGGAAGCTTTAAGTCTGGGGCCGCACAAACGCCTCCGGGAAAGGTATCCTCCCATAGCAGTTCCGTTTTTTTATATCCATTTATACTTTAAAGAACTGCAGGTAAAGCAGTCCCACTGTGATCACCGCCATGACGGCGGATATTTTCACGTCTACCCCTGTGAACTTTAACTGCTTCATTTTTGTCCTGCCCTCACTTCCCCTGTAGCACCTGGCCTCCATGGCTGTTGCAAGTTCATCCGCCCTTCGGAAAGCGCTTATGAACAGCGGTACAAGCACAGGTATAAAGCTTTTGGCCTTTTGCAGCAGGTTGCCCGTATCAAAATCAGCTCCCCGGGCTGCCTGTGCCTTCATAATTTTATCTGTTTCCAATAAAAGGGTAGGTATAAATCTGAGGGCTATGGACATCATCATGGCTATTTCATGCACCGGCACTCCAATACGGTTTAAAGGCTTCATAAGCAGCTCCATTCCGTCTGTCAGCAGGATAGGAGTGGTGGTAAAAGTGAGCAGGGAAGCGCTTACAACCAACAATACCAGCCTAATGGCCAGTTTTCCCGATAAGTCAAGGCCTTCCCACGTAATGTGAATAAAGCCGTATTCAAAAACAGGCGTTCCCTGGGTGGTAAACACGTTAATAGCCACGGCAAAAAACATAATGAACAGTATGGGCTTTAATCCTTTTAAAGTATACCGTATTGGAATATCCGATACAATAATTACCAGCAGTGTGAACAGGACAAATATTCCATAGGTGGTATAAGAATTTAAAAGGAATATTATTACCATGTACAGCAGCGTCAATATAATTTTGGTCCTTGGATCTGCCCGGTGAAGCAACGAATTTCCAGGGATGTATTGTCCTAAAGTAATATCTGAAATCATATTCTTCAAACCTTTTTTCTATCACGAGTGTTTCAAAAATTTTAAAAGCTCTTTTTTGGCTTCCTGCACAGTGAAAATATCCTCATTGAGTTGGGGAATAACCGCTTTGAGCCTTTTCATCAGATAGGAAATTTGAGGTGCGGACAGCCCTATTTTTTCCAATCTGTCTGTGTTCCTGAAAATATCCCATGTAAAACCTTCCATTTCTATTCTGCCATTATTCATGACAACAACTCTCTTTGTAAGTTTTGCCACATCCTCCATGCTGTGTGAAACCAGTATGATTGTTATCCCGCGGCTTTTATGCAGGTAGGAAATAAAATCAAAGATTTCGTCCTTTCCCCTGGGGTCCAAACCGGCGGTGGGTTCGTCCAGTACAAGAATATTGGGATTGATTGCCAATACGCCGGCGATGGCAACCCTTCTTCTCTGTCCGCCCGACAGTTCAAAAGGAGATTTATCCAGTATACTTTCGGGCAGCCCCACAGTGCTTAAGGCCTGTTTCACTCCGGCAGCGATTTCTTTTTCGGGCAGGCCCTGCTTGACCAGGCCAAAGGCCACATCTTTAAAAACCGTTTCTTCAAAAAGCTGATGCTCCGGGTATTGAAAAACGATGCCCACCTGCCTGCGCAGCTCCTTCAGGTTTTTCCCCGCTACATCCATTCCATTGATATAGACTTTCCCGGAAGACGGTTTAAGCAGTCCGTTAAAATGCTGAATCAGTGTGGACTTTCCCGACCCGGTATGCCCGATGATGCCCACAAACTCCCCCGAATCTATTTTCAGGTTTACATCCTCCAGCGCCACCTTCTCATAAGGAGTCCCTTTCATGTACACATAGGAAAGTCCCTCAACCACTATTGACATAATTACCTCCTAAAAGCAGTCCAACATTTAAGGCTTATCTGTTCCTGCCGTTTATTTAATAAACGTTAAACCGCTTTATCGCCTATTGCCCGAAGCAAGGCTTCATATGCTTCATCCACATTGAGCACCTCAAGGGGAAGCTTGCACCCCTCTTTTTTCAATTCGTAGAACAGCTCGGTTACCTGTGGAACTTCCAGTCCAAGGCTTTTAACCATTTCCACGTTGGAAAAAACTTCTGCAGGCTTCCCGTCCAGTACCACCTTACCCATGTCCATGACAATAACCCTGTCCGCCATGGTGGCTTCGTCCATATGATGTGTTATATGGATGATGGTGATCCCTTCCTCCCTGTTCAGTTTTTTTACCAGCTGCATAACTTCTCTTCTTCCGATAGGGTCAAGCATTGAGGTGGCTTCGTCCAGTATGATGCAGTCCGGTTTAATGGCCAGGATTCCGGCAATGGCCACCCTCTGCTTCTGACCGCCGGATAAAAGGTGAGGGGCATGAGTACTGTATTCCATGATGCCTACCGACTTTAAGGCGTCATATACCCGCTCTCTTATTTCTTCAGGAGGTATGCCCAGGTTTTCGGGGCCAAAGGCCACGTCCTCTTCAACCGTAGTACCCACAATCTGATTATCCGGGTTTTGGAATACCATACCCGCAGAGCTTCTGATTTTCCATAGGCATTTTTCGTCTCTTGTGTCCATGCCTTTAATATATACCGCTCCCCGGGTAGGCATCAGCAGAGCATTCAGCAGCCTGGCGAAAGTGGACTTGCCGGAGCCGTTTCTCCCGAGGACCGCTATGAATTGCCCCTTCTCAAAGGTAATTCCGACGTCTGATAGAGCCTTTACGCCCGGATCTTCACCAGACTGGTTCTTATATATAAACTCAACATTGTCTACCTTAATCATTAAGTTTTCCATTGCATCATCATTTCCCAAGCATCACAAAATTAGGGATAAGGTAAATTTACCTTTACCCGATCCCTTTATGCAGCTACATCCTTTAAGACTGCCAAGGCCCATGCCTTCTCTTTTCCACTTATAGCCTCGGCAGCTGTTTTCCAGTACACGATTGCATAGAATGATACAAGGAACGATTTAGAACCGTTCCCTTTACGCAGCGCAGCAAACATGCATTTTTATTTTTCAGGGCATTATATAAGCTCCAGCAGTACCATCTCAGCGGCATCGCCTCTTCTTGTCCCCAGCTTATATATCCTCGTATAGCCTCCGTTTTTGCCCTTGTACTTTGGAGCGATGTCGTCGAACAGTTTATCCACCACCGGCTTTCCCGCAGAGTCTTTGACCTTATAGATCCAGGTGATTGCTTTCCTTCTGGCTTGAAGCCTTGAAGGGCTGTCAACTCTTACCATATCCGTCTTTTCTTCCCTGTCCACCACTTCATATTTTTTTCCGTTCTTTGACGTGACGGTTTTAGTAATTTTTTTACCCTTGCTGTCCAATTTGGGCATACTGACCTTCACCTGCTTGGAAGTAAAATTATCCGCTTCCTTTACAGCAATGGTAATAAGCTTTTCTGCAATATTCTGAACTTCCTCAGCTCTGGCCTTGGTCGTCTCAATTTTACCGTTTTCAAATAGGGCTGTCACAAGTCCCCTTAATACAGCTTTTCTTTGATCGGTAGCGCGCCCTAATTTTCTTGGTCCTAGCATTTTCCATACCTCCCTCGAAACAATTTTATAACGGATGAACTAAAATCAATACTTCAATCTTCACTGGGAGCAAGAGAAAGTCCAAGCGCATGCAGCTTTTGGAGAACCTCCTCCAGAGATTTTCTTCCCAGATTCCTTACCTTCATCATATCTTCTTCAGTCCTGTTGGTCAAATCCTCAACCGTGTTGATGCCTGCCCTCTTCAAGCAGTTATAGGACCGGACGGAAAGGTCAAGCTCCTCAATAGTCATCTCAAGAACTTTCTCCTTTTTTGTCTCTTCCTTTTCTACCATAATTTCGGTATGCTTTGCATGGTCGGACAGGTCGATAAATAAATTCAAATGCTCGCTTAATATCTTGGCTCCAAGGCTTATTGCTTCATCCGCCTTAATGCTGCCGTTTGTCCAAACCTCCAGGGTCAGCTTGTCATAATCGGTAACCTGACCTACACGGGTGTTCTCAACCGTATAATTCACTTTTTTTACGGGAGTATATATGGAGTCCACCGGAATAATGCCGATAGGCTGTCCCGCCTGTTTGTTCTTTTCCGCAGGCACATAGCCCCGGCCCTTGCTCAACGTCATCTCCATATAAAACCTGTGTTCCCCGTTCAGAGTCGCTATGTGCAAATCAGGATTTAAAATTTCCACATCCGCATCTGTTTTTATATCCGCCGCCGTTACAGGACCTTCGCCGTCCGCATCGATATAGACAATTTTAGGCCCATCGCTGTGCAGCTTCAAAGATAGTCCTTTTATATTCAGGATGATCTCGGTCACATCCTCTACCACTCCGGGAATGGTTGAAAACTCATGCAGTACCCCGTCTATTTTTATGGAGTTTACGGCCACACCGGGCAAGGACGAAAGGAGAATTCTTCTCAAAGAATTACCCAGCGTAATGCCGTATCCCCTTTCCAGAGGTTCTACAACAAATTTGCCATAGGTATTATTTTCGCTCGTTGTCACACACTCAATTTTCGGTTTTTCTATTTCAATCAACATAAACCCTCCCTTAGCTTGCACAAATTTTTTTGAGGGCAACTGATTCGTAATTCTCTGTAATAATTTCAGCTATTTCAAAAATTCTTATTATTCCCAACTAGAATCTTCAGTTGCTGTTCTAGGCAATGATTATAAACCTAAAGAGCATTATTACTTGGAATAAAGCTCAACTATAAGATGTTCCTTAATGGGCAGATCGATATCTTCCCTTGCCGGAAGAGCAACTACTTTGCCTGTAAGGTTTTCGCCGTCAAATTCCAGCCACTTGGGAATAACCTTGCTTCCGGTAATCTCACTGATTGCCTTTATTTTTGGCGAAGATTTGCTTCTTTCCTTAACAGCCACCACATCTCCTACTTTTAGCAGGTAGGAAGGGATATTCACCTTTTTCCCGTTTACGGTAAAGTGCCCGTGGGTTACCAGCTGCCTTGCCTCCGGCCTGGAAGTTGCAAGCCCTAACCTGTACACAGTGTTATCCAGCCTCGTTTCAAGGAGCTGAAGAAGGGTTTCGCCGGTAACTCCTTTCTTTTTGGATGCCATGTCAAAGTATTTTCTGAACTGGCTTTCCAGTATGCCGTAAAACCTCCTCGCCTTCTGCTTTTCACGCAATTGAACCCCATACTCGGACAGCTTCTTCTTCTGCTGACCATGCTGTCCCGGAGCATAAACCCTTTTTGCAACTGCACATTTATTTGTATAGCATCTCTCGCCTTTCAGAAAGAGTTTTTCACCTTCCCTGCGGCAAAGCCTGCAAGATGCATCCGTATATCTTGCCATCTAATTTAACACCTCCAGAAATTATTATAGGTTATAGGCCAACATGAGTAAACATGGGTTATGGGCTATACTATTTTTTAGCAAGGTTTTTCTTTTATTACCTGTATTCACCTATGTTTACCTGGATTTACCCTTTTACACTCTCCTGCGCTTCGGCGGTCTGCACCCATTATGGGGTATGGGTGTAACGTCCTTTATAAGGCTGACTTCCAGTCCTGCCGCCTGTAACGCCCTTATAGCGGCTTCTCTTCCGGCCCCCGGCCCTTTCACATAGACCTCTACGGTCTTCAATCCATGCTCCATCGCTGCCTTTGCCGCCGTCTCGGCAGCCATTTGCGCCGCAAAGGGGGTGCTCTTCCTCGACCCTCTAAAGCCCAATCCGCCGGCACTTGCCCAGGATAATGCATTCCCTGCCGTATCGGTTAGTGTAACGATGGTATTATTAAATGTTGAACGGATATGTGCCGCTCCCCGTTCAATATTTTTACGCTCTCTTCTTTTCCTGGTGGCCCTTTTTGCACCAGCTGTTTTCGTTGCCATTCAAACGCCAACCTCCTTTAACTATTTCTTTCTTTGAACTCCAACAGTCTTCTTGGGGCCTTTCCTTGTCCTGGCGTTGGTCTTGGTCCTCTGTCCCCTTACGGGAAGACCCATCCTGTGCCTTCTACCCCTATAGCAGCCGATTTCAATCAACCTTTTAATGTTTAAGGCGATTTCTCTTCTCAAATCACCCTCAACCTTGTATTCCTTGTCTATGGTTTCTCTGAGCCTGCTGATCTCGTCATCCGTTAAATCCCTCACTCTTGTGTCCGGATTTATACCGGTTTTTTTCAATATTTCATTCGCCTTCGGCCTTCCTATTCCAAAAATGTAGGTTAACCCAATTTCCACCCTTTTTTCTCTAGGCAAATCCACTCCGGCAATACGCGCCATTTCTCTTAACACCTCCAAATTAATTGACAATTTACAATTGACAATGGACAATCAAAACCTAATGCTTATGAAAACCCTAACATTTCAATTCATCAACTAATCACGCCAATTTATTGCGCCGGCCATTCCAGCATCTATAAATAATCATTCAGGGAACATGATATTCAATCATGCAGCCGCTTCCCTGATGTAATTTGAATTTGGCAATGTACAATGAACAATTGAATCGGTTTATTCAGTACCCGAATACCGTAAGCACACAGGAACAGCCACAAATAACCCCTCGACAATTACGCTCAAACACCTTTCAGCTTTTAATTGTCCATTATTAATTGTCCATTGTCCGTTGATTTCTATCCCTGCTTTTGTTTATGCTTTGGATTTTCACAAATCACCATGACTCTGCCTTTTCTTTTGATAATCTTACATTTTTCGCAAATGGTTTTTACTGACGGTTTAACCTTCACTTTCATAACCTCCTTCCGACTACTTTGCTCTCCATGTTATTCTACCGCGGCTTAAATCGTATGGCGACAACTCCAGCGTTACTTTATCCCCCGGCAGGATCCTGATAAAATTCATTCTAAGCTTGCCTGATATATGCGCCAGTACTTTATGGCCATTTTCCAATTCAACCTGAAACATCGCATTAGGCAATGCTTCTATTACAGTACCCTCAACTTCTATAACATCTTCCTTAGACAAAATTTAAAACCTCCTTATTTAAAGCTTAACTCATAACTCCCCTATACCTTTTGCACAGAATCTCTTGGATCCTCCAGGGCTTTTCGTATTTCCGAATTTGTGATTTTTTGTTTATTCTTCAATTTTTCACTTAAATACTCATTTATCTCCCCGGTAAGTTTCAGGTGCTTGATTTTTTTCTTTTTAGGTTTCTCAATTCTTCTAAGGTCTCCATCGGATAACAGTACATAGAATGCATCCACAATTTCTATGACAACAAATTTCCTACCTGCATCCCTACCTGCTTTAGAGTATACCACCTGACCCAAAGTTACTTCCAAAAAACTCACCTCTGTAATTTAAACACCTATGCTTTCCTTGCAGCGGGTTTGATGAGTTCAAGACCGTTATTGCTTTCGGTTTAAGCTACGTCAGTATTATGGGTTCACCGTCCGTAATGGCAATTGTATTTTCGTAATGAGCTGACAAACCGCCGTCTTCCGTAACCACCGTCCACATATTTTCCAGCAGCCTGACATGATAGCTCCCCTCATTCACCATAGGTTCCACAGCAAGCGTCATCCCCGGTTCCAGTCTCGGACCTCTCTGTCTTGTGCGGTAATTAGGTATTTGAGGAGGTTCATGCATTTCCCTTCCTATACCATGCCCCACATATTCACGGACAACAGAGTATCCATTTTTTTCTACATAATCCTGTACTGCTGCGGAAATATCTACAATCCTATTCCCTTTTACAGCAAATTTTATGCCTTCATAAAAGCTCTGCTCGGTAATACTTATTAAACGCTCGGCTTTCTCAGATATAGTCCCCACAGGGTATGTCCTTGCGGCATCCGAATGGAAGCCGTTGTAATAGACTCCTATGTCGACACTTATAATATCTCCATCTTTTAACACTTCTAAACCAGGGATCCCATGAACTACCTGATTATTGACGGAGGTACATATGCTGGCAGGATAGTCGATGGCACCGGGATAGCCTCTATAACCTTTAAATGAAGGGATGCCTCCATTTTTTCTTATAAATTCCTCTGCAATTCTATCCAGTTCTATGGTAGTGATACCCGGTTGAATTGCCTCTTTTATCTTGTTATGGGTGCAAGCCAGGATCTCTCCGGACTTTTTCATTATTTCAATTTCATTTTTTGACTTTATAGAAATCATTTACTTTACCCCTAAGGCATTAAATACATCCTGTGTGGTCGCTTCGATACCTGCCGTGCCATCCACTTTCACAACAATGCCTTGTTTTGTGTAGTAATCAATCAAGGGCTCCGTCTGATCATGGTATGTCTTTAACCTTTTTATAACAGTTTCTTCCTTATCGTCATCCCTCTGGACAACTTCACTGCCACACCCGTCACACAGATTGCCTTTCTTTGGAGGATTGTTTTCGGTATGATAAGTCATACCGCATTTAGGGCATACTCTCCTGCCCGACATTCTTTTTATAATTTCTTCATCAGGCACATGGATGTTCAGTGCAATATCCAGCTTAATACCCATCTCCTTCAAGGCGTTATCCAGATATTCCGCCTGGGGTATGGTCCTGGGAAATCCGTCCAGAATAAAGCCGTTCTTGCAGTCCTCCTGCTGCAGCCTGTCTTTGACTATGTCAATGGTCAACTCATCAGGAACCAGCAGGCCTTTATCCATATACTCCTTTGCTTTTTTCCCCAGTTCGGTCCCGTTTTTGATATTGCTTCTAAATATATCTCCTGTAGAAATATGCGGTATCTTCAGTCTCTGGGAAATTACAACCGCCTGTGTTCCTTTCCCCGACCCGGGAGCCCCCAACAATATAATCCTCATAAATTTCCTCCTCCAAATCCTGTTTAGAGTTTAAAGTTTAACGTTGAAAACCTTAAGCCTTAACATTAAACTTAATTTATTCAAGGAAACCTTTGTAATGCCTCATCAACATCTGCGACTCTATCTGCTTGATGGTTTCCAATGCAACACCTACCAGGATCAGCACCGCTGTCCCTCCAAACCACAGGTTGCTTATATGGAATATAAAGTAGAATATGTTCGGGAAAATGGTTATGAGTGCCAGGAACAGACCCCCGAACCAGGTAATCCTGTTCAGCACCTTGGCTATATAATCGGATGTAGGTTTCCCGGGCCTTATTCCCGGTATGAAACCGCCGTTCTTCTTCATGTTGTTGGCTATCTCAATAGGGTTGAATTGTATAACCGAATAGAAGAACGTAAAAAATATAATTAGCAGGCCGTTGATTATGGAATACCATATGGACTGGTTCAGGTTCTTAAAAAACATTACAATCCCATTGGTAGAATTCGGCGCCACAAATGCAATGATAGTTGAAGGAAAAGCCATAATGGACATTGCGAAAATGATGGGAATAACCCCCGCCAAATTTACTTTTATGGGCAGGTGCGTGCTCTGCCCTCCGTACATTTTCCTTCCCACCACCCTTTTCGCATATTGCACGGGGATCCTTCTTTCAGCCTGCTGTACCCAGACCACGGCTGCTATAACCGCCACAAACAGTGCCAGGATTAATATAATCGTCAAAATTCCAAAGGCTCCCGACCCTAAAGTGCCTGCATTATAGTAGTTCAATAAGGTCTGTGCACCCGCCGGTCCCCTGGAAACGATACCTGCAAAAATGATCAGGGATATCCCGTTTCCAATTCCATACTCGGTAATTTGTTCACCAAGCCACATGAGAAATGCGGTGCCTGCAGTAAACGTAAAGGTGATGGTAATAAAATTCAGCACATTGCTTCCACCAATGATGGACGACCTCAACCCAAAATATAAGCCAACGGCTTGCAGAAAGCCGAGTATAACGGTACCGTACCTTGTATACTGTGCAATAATCTTCCTGCCTTCTTCTCCTTCTTTTGCAAGCTGCTCCAGTTTAGGTATGGCCACTGTCAGCAGCTGCATGATGATGGAGGAGTTGATGTAAGGGGTGATGCTCATGGCAAAAATTGTTGCGAGCTTGAAGGCACCGCCGGTAATGATATCCAGAAATCCGAACAGGCTGCCGCCGGATTCCACAAGCTTCCTGAATTCATTGGGATCCAGTCCCGGAACAGGTATATGGGAACCTATCCTGTATATTAGAAGCATTGCCACGGTAAAAAGGATTTTTTTACGCAAATCGGGTATTTTCCAGGCATTCCTAATCGTTTCAAGCATACCGCCCATTTTATACCACCTCGACCTTTCCTCCCGCAGCCTCTATTTTCTCTGAAGCTGTCTTAGTAAACCTTGTGGCTTGAACCGTAAGTTTTTTAGCTAATTCTCCATTCCCTAAGATAGCAATCCCGTCATACACTTTTTTAACAAGTCCCTTTTCCTTCAATAAAGCTTCATTAACCGTTGTCCCGTCATCAAACACATTCAAATCGGAGACATTGACTTCTGCAAATACTTTCGCAAATATCTTATTGTTGAATCCCCTCTTTGGTACTCTTCTGTAGAGAGGCATCTGTCCACCTTCAAAGCCGGGCCTTACTCCCCCGCCGGCGCGGGCATTCTGTCCCTTATGCCCTCTACCTGCTGTTTTTCCGTTTCCGGATCCGGGTCCCCTGCCTTTTCTGTTGGGCGCCTTTTTGGATCCCGGCACAGGAACTAATTCATACAGTTTCATGATTTGCACCTCCCCTTATGCTTCTTCTACCGATACAAGATGACTGACTTTATTGACCATGCCTCTGATCTGAGGATTGTCGTTTTGCTCCACCGTACTGCCTATTTTCTTTAAGCCTAAGGCTTTAACGGTAGCCACCTGCGCTTTCTTTGCCTTATTTATACTCTTGACAAGAGTTATCTTTAACTTTGCCACCAAAGTTCCCTCCTAACCCTGTACTTCCTCTACCGTTAAACCCCGCAGCTTTGCCACCTCTTCAGCGGTTTTTAACTGGGAAAGGCCTTTAATCGTTGCATTCACCATATTCACCGGGTTATTTGAACCCAGCGATTTCGTCCTTATATCACGGACACCGGCCAATTCCAAAACCGCCCTGACAGGTCCGCCCGCAATAACACCTGTACCCTGTCCGGCCGGTTTAAGTAAAACCTTGCCTGCCCCATACTCACCAATAGCTTCATGAGGGATTGTAGTGTTCACCAGGGGGACTTTGATCAGGTTCTTCTTGGCATCTTCAATTCCCTTCCTGATGGCATCGGGAATTTCCGCAGCCTTTCCCATTCCGCTTCCCACATAGCCGTTCTCGTCGCCAACAACTACAAGGGCGCTGAACCTGAAGTTCCTGCCTCCCTTTACAACCTTAGTTACACGTCCTATATTTACAACCTTTTCTTTTAGATCCAACGTACTCGCATCTATCCGTTGCAATTTTTTTCCCTCCTTCTACTAAAATTCCAGTCCCGATTCCCTTGCAGCCTCGGCCAGTTCCTTTACTCTCCCGTGATAGATATATCCGCCTCTGTCGAATACGACTCCTTTGATTCCCTTTTCCGCCGCTTTTACCGCGATAAGTTTTCCAACCTCTTTCGCCGCTTCCTTGTTGCCGCCGAATTTGATCTTGCCCTTTAAGGCCTCATCAAGGGTTGAAGCGGCAACCAGCGTATTTCCGGTTGTATCATCGATGATCTGTGCATATATATGCTTTAGGCTTCTAAAAACATTGAGCCTGGGACGTTCCGAATTTCCTTTGACTTTTTTGCGCACCCTGGCATGTTTCCTCAGCCTGGCTTCATTTTTTACCGGCTTATTAATCATTTATTTCCACTCCTTCCTACTTCTTACCTTTGGCGCCTGTTTTACCTTCTTTACGCCGGATCACTTCATTTTCGTACTTAATGCCCTTTCCTTTATAAACTTCCGGTTCCCTCTTCATTCTGATCTTTGCGGCAAATTCACCAACAGCCTGTTTGTCGATTCCCTTGACAATAATTTTGTTTGGTGCAGGGACGTCCACTGTTATGCCCGCAGGTTCTTCCATTTCCACCGGATGAGAATACCCTAAAGTAAGAACGAGTTTCTTTCCTTGTTTTGCAGCCCTGTATCCAACACCATTTATTTCGAGAGCTTTCTCAAAGCCTTTTGTAACTCCCTCCACCATGTTGTTCAGCAGGGTCCTTGTCAATCCGTGGAGGGATTTATGCATCTTCTCCTCAGACGGTCTTTGCACCAGGATCTTACCGTCTTCCAACTTTATAATCATATCCTTATGAAAGCATTTTGTCAAAGTTCCTTTTGTCCCTTTCACTGTCACAACGTTATTTCCTTCTATTTTAACATCCACACCCTTGGGTATGGCTACAGGCATCTTACCTATTCTCGACATTCACGAACTCCTCCTGTTCTTAAAATTATGGACGGTATTTCCCATCCTTTTCAGAAACACTTTTTCCGGCTAACTTGGTCAACACAGGTTAACATGGCCATAGGAGCAAAGCCTTATCATTTTTCTCTTTATTCCGCTCTATCCGGGTTTACCTATGCCTGCCCACATTTACCCAGGTTTACCCTCACCAGCGGTGCCTACCACACAAATGCCAGCACTTCTCCGCCGACTCCTTCCGCTCTGGCCTTTTTATCGGTCATTACGCCTTTGGATGTGGAAATAATGGCTATCCCCAATCCGCCCAAAACTTTGGGGATTTCGTCTTTACCGGTATAAACCCTTAAACCGGGCTTGCTTATTTTTTTCAGGCCCGTAATGACATTTTGCTTATTTCCGGTATACTTCAAGGTAATTCTGATTATACCCTGCTTACCGTCTTCTATTTCATCCACAGCTTTTATATAACCCTCTTCCAATAAAATCTTGGCAATGGACCTTTTCATATTGGAAGCCGGAATATTAACAGATTCATGTTTCGCAGAACAAGCATTCCTTATTCTGGTTAACATATCGGCAACAGCATCAGTTACTTGCATACGCGTAACCCTCCTTCCAAAGATTGTACTACCAACTTGCTTTTTTTACCCCGGGAATCTGGCCTTTATACGCCAGCTCCCTGAAGCATAAACGGCAAACCCCAAATTTTCTCATATAGGCATGAGGCCTTCCACACAGCTTGCACCGGTTGTATGCCCTTGTGCTGTATTTGGGTTTTCTCTGCTGTTTTAAAATCATTGCAGTTTTTGCCACTCGCTATTCCTCCTTTAACTCTGGCTAAAAGGCATTCCAAGCAGTTTCAAAAGCTCTTTTGCCTCTTCGTCACTTTTTGCAGTGGTAACGAACACGATATCCATGCCTCTAACCCTGTCCACCTTGTCATACTCAATCTCAGGGAATATCAACTGCTCTTTGACTCCTAATGAGTAATTCCCTCTCCCGTCAAAAGAATTGCCGGACACTCCCCTGAAGTCTCTAACCCTTGGCAGTGCAACATTGAAAAGTTTGTCCACAAACTCGTACATTCTTTCCCCTCTGAGGGTAACCTTACACCCTATGTTCATCCCCTGCCTGACCTTGAATGCGGCTACCGATTTTTTAGCCTTGGTAACAACCGGCTTTTGCCCGGCAATCAAAGCCATGTCGCCTACGGCCGAATCCATAGCCTTGGGGTTTTCTTTAACTTCTCCGACACCCATATTTAAAACAACCTTTTCCAATTTGGGTATCTCCATTGAATTTTTATATTTAAACTTCGTCTGCATAGCAGGAGCAACTTCTTTTACATACTTCTCCTTCAACCTGGCCATAAAACCTTAACCTCCTTTCAAAAAGAGTCTTTCACTAATCTTTGGCTTCTCTTATTATGTCAATGGTTTCATTGCATTTCTTGCATATCCTGGACTTGGTCCCGTTATCCAGCAATTCTTTTTTGACTTTCGTAGGTCTGCCGCATCTTTCGCAGACCAGCATAACTTTCGCGCTGTATATGGGAGCTTCCTGGTGGATGATTCCACCCTGCTGGTACCTGTTCCTCGGCTTTTTATGTTTTGTTGTCATATTCACGCCTTCAACCAGGACCATGCCCCTATCAGGTATTACTTTTAAAACCTTGCCCTTCTTTCCCCTGTCCTTGCCGGACAGCACATATACCGTATCTCCTTTTTTAACGTGCACCTTAACCTTATTCTCCAATTCAAGCCGCCTCCTCCCTAAAAGGAATTTCTAATTCTAATTCCGGACTCCATCCGGATTCAATTTTAAGGTAAAATTCCTTACAACTTTGTGCAGCATCCCGCTGCAGTCGTTACAATACTTCTGGTGCGAGGGACAAAATTTTCATATAATCCTTATCCCTTAACTCTCTGGCTACAGGCCCAAATATACGGGTACCCCTTGGGTTCTTATCTTCTTTGATTATAACCGCGGCATTTTCATCAAACCTTATATATGAACCGTCAGGCCTTCTAAGGCCTTTCTTTGTACGTACGATAACGCATCTTACAACATCACCTTTTTTTACAACACCGCCGGGTGTTGCATTTTTAACCGAAGCAACCACTACGTCACCAATGTTCGCATATTTTCTCCAGGATCCACCCAGTACCTTTATACACATCAGTTCCTTGGCCCCGGTATTGTCAGCTACCTTAAGCATTGTCTGCACTTGAATCATACTGGTACCTCCTTTCAACAACTTTACTGAGCTTTTTCAATGATTTCCACAAGTCTCCATCTTTTTTCCTTGCTTAAAGGCCGGGTTTCCATTACCTTCACCTTATCGCCGATCTTGCACTCGTTATTTTCATCATGGGCTTTCAATTTATATGTCCTTTTGATTATTTTTCCGTAAAGAGGGTGTTTTACACTGGTTTCAATAGCAACGACAATTGTCTTATCCATCTTGTCGCTGACTACCTTTCCAACCCTGGTTTTCCTCAATGCTCTCTGTTCCAATTCGGACTACCTCCTCCCTTGGCGCTCCGCGCCGTTTAAGGTTTAATAATGACTATCCTTCTATAAAAAGCGAAGCCGCTTCACTCTATTCCTTTCAATTCCCTTTCCCGCATGATTGTTTTCACCCGGGCAATGGACTTCTTTACATCCTTTAGCTTCATCGGGTTTTCCAGCTGATTTGTGGCTAGCTGAAATCTTAACTTAAACAACTCCGATTTCAAATCCTTCAATTCCTTATCCAATTCAACCCGTGATTTTTCTCTGATCTCACTGGCTTTCATTCTCTTCACCACCCATTTCCTTTTCGCGGGCTACAAATTTACATTTTATAGGAAGCTTGTGCATTGCCAGCCTTAAGGCTTCTCTTGCCGTCTCTTCCGAAACGCCTGCGATTTCAAATAATATCCTTCCCGGTTTTACTACCGCCACCCAGTATTCAGGGGATCCCTTTCCGCTACCCATACGGGTTTCGGCAGGTTTTTGCGTAACCGGCTTATCCGGGAATATTTTTATCCACACCTGGCCGCCTCTTTTTATAAACCGCGTTAAGGCAATCCTGGCCGCTTCTATCTGATTGCTTGTTATCCATGCGGGTTCCAAAGCTTGCAGCCCGTACTCTCCGTTGCAGACAGTATTTCCCCTGGTTGCAACGCCTTTCATTCTGCCCCTCTGGACCTTTCTATGCTTTACCCTTTTAGGCATTAACATTACTTTTCTCCTCCTTCCGTCGTTTTTTCCTTTTTAACAGCAGGAAGAACTTCACCCTTATATATCCAAACCTTAACTCCTAATTTCCCATAAGTCGTATCCGCTTCTGCAAAGCCATAGTCGATATCCGCTCTCAAAGTCTGGAGAGGAATGGTGCCTTCATGATAGTGCTCGCGCCTGGCAATTTCGGCTCCGCCGAGACGCCCGCTCACAGAGGTTTTGATTCCTTTTGCTCCCAGCTTCATGGACCTGGACATAGCCTGCTTCATAGCCCTCCTAAAGGAAATTCTTTTTTCCAGCTGTGAGGCGATATTTTCTGCAACCAGCTGAGCGTCCAGCTCAGGCGTTTTTATTTCGGAGATATTGATCAGAACGCTTTTGCCGGTCAGTTTCTCCAATTCTTTCCTTAATTCCTCAATGCCGGTTCCACCCTTTCCTATGACCAGCCCGGGTTTTGCCGTATTGACATTGATCTTAATTTTATTGACGGCCCTTTCAATCTCTATCCTGGAAATCCCGGAAATATATAACTTCTTTTTTATGAATTTTCTGATCTTCACGTCTTCAACCAGAAGTTCACTAAAGTTTTTGGCATTAGCATACCATTTCGTATCCCAATCTTTAATTATTCCAATTCTCAATCCGTGCGGATTTACCTTCTGTCCCATTCTCCAACCTCCTTTTCGCTTATTTTCTTTCCCTGAGAACCATGGTTATATGGCTTGTTCTTTTTCTTATCCTGTTTGCCCGGCCCTGTGCCCTCGGCATAATCCTTTTTAATGTAGGACCCTGGGTTGCATAAGCTTCCGCCACAAACAACTCATCTCTGTTTATGCCGTTATTGTTCACCGCATTTGACTCTGCCGACTTTAAAAGCTTGAACAAAACTTCGGATGCGGCCTTTGGCGTATACTTCAATATACCGTAAGCTTCATCAATGCTTTTATTTTTAATAAGATCCAATACGATTTTTACTTTTCTTGAAGAAATCCGGGCATATCTCAATACCGCCCTTCCTTCATCCTTACCGATACCCAAAACCTTTTTCTCCTTTTTCGTAAGCAGAGGAGGCTTGTTACTCTTTCTATGTTCGGAATTATATATTTCTAAAACCTTTTCTTTGTCCTTAAGAAGTTCATCTTTCGATCTTACTTTCTTCTCCAACTGGAATTCCTCCTTTCAACACCTCCGGTACAGGCCGTGGAATATTCACTGCCGGCTCTCGGCTTCATGGCTGCCGGCTATGGGTAATCCGCTGCCTCTTGCCAATATCCGGCCGCTAACATCCAATTGCCCATTGCCGTGCCGCAGGCGCTAATCAATTTATTTTACTTCAAGGCAGTCGACTTCTCGGTATGATGCCCGTGTCCTTTAAAGGTTCTTGTGGGAGCAAACTCTCCTAATTTATGGCCGACCATTTCTTCCGTAATATAAACAGGAACATGCTTTTTGCCGTCGTGCACCGCAATTGTATGTCCAACCATCTGCGGGAAAATCGTTGACGCTCTTGACCATGTTTTAATTACTTTCTTCTCATTGGTCCTATTCATCTCTTCGACTCTCTTAAGAAGTCTTTCGAAAACATACGGTCCCTTTTTGAGTGATCTGCTCATGCTTTTCTTATCCTCCTTTCGGCTCCTTTACTGCAGGCTATAAGGATGTAGGTCCGGGTTGTGGTCTGGATTACAGGATATAATTCCCTATTTTTCCCAAAACCGTAACCTTAACCTCTCTAACTTATGCCAGCCGTCAGGCCTATTTTGCATTCCTTCTCTTGATAATGAATTTATCCGTCTTATTCTTCTTCTTTCTGGTCTTTAGTCCCAATGTCGGCTTGCCCCACGGAGTTACCGGACTAGGCCTTCCTATGGGCGATTTGCCTTCACCGCCGCCATGAGGGTGGTCAACGGGATTCATAACCACACCGCGCACCGTCGGTCTTATACCCATCCACCTCTTTCGGCCGGCTTTACCGATAGAGATGTTCTCATTTTCCAGATTGCCTACTTGGCCTATAGATGCTTTACAGTTTATTCTTATCATTCTAACTTCGCCTGAAGGAAGTCTCACCTGTGCGTAGTCGCCTTCCTTGGCCATCAGCTGTGCCGCATTGCCGGCTGCCCTGACCAGCTGGCCGCCTTTTCCCGGCTTAAGTTCAATATTGTGGACCAGCGTACCTATCGGAATATTTGAAAACTGCAAACAGTTTCCCGGCTTGATATCTGCATTTTCTCCCGATTCCACAGTGTCGCCCACTTTAAGGCCCACAGGAGCCAGGATATATCTCTTTTCACCGTCAACATAGTGGAGAAGTGCAATATTTGCAGTCCTGTTCGGGTCGTACTCTATCGCTGCCACTTTAGCCTTTATGCCGTCTTTATCCCTTTTAAAATCAATGATTCTATATTTCTGTTTCGCTCCGCCTCCCTTATGGCGAACTGTAATCCTGCCATAGGAATTTCTTCCGCCTTTTTTTCTTAAAGGCCGGACCAACGATTTCTCAGGTTCCTTTTTTGTGATCTCTTCAAATGTTGAAACCGTCATAAACCTTCTAGCGGGAGAGGTCGGACTATACTTTTTTACTGCCATACTCTTCTCACTCCTTTACTGTGCAACCCCAAATTCCTCTATGCTGGTTTTATATTTTTTGTTGTTCGCTACTTCCTTACCGCCTTTTGTAAGGTATGACACCGGTTTTGGATCCAGGTCAATCTTTACAATGGCTTTTTTCCAGTTGGGCCTTGGGCCCTGGTGTACGCCCATCCTCTTCATTTTTCCTGCATAATTGATGGTGTTCACTTGAATTACTTTTACCTGGAACAGTTTTTCAACGGCCATCTTTATTTCTGTTTTGGTTGCCCTGACATCCACAATAAAGGTGTACTTGCCGCTTCCAATTTCCATATTGCTCTTTTCTGTTATAAAAGGCTTTATAATAATATCTTCCGGACTTCTCATTACGCGTACACCTCCTCAACCTTTGAAACCGCGTCCTTGGTTATGACAAACTTATCATATTTCAATATATCAAATACATTGATGGTATTAACAAACGCCGTCTTGACACCCGGGATGTTCCTTGCGGATTTTTCAACGCTTTCATTCTTTTCCGCCAGTACAATTAAAGCACTGGTGTTAACCTTCAGGTTGTTCAGTACATTAACCATCTGTTTTGTCTTAATGCTGTCAAAAGCGAGCTTATCCAGTACCAGCAGATCGTTTTCCCCCACCTTTGAAGTCAAGGCGGACTTGAGCGCAATCCTCTTAACTTTTTTCGGCAAGGTGTATCTATAGCTTCTCGGTTTTGGTCCTAAAGCGATTCCACCCTTAATCCACTGCGCCGAACGTATGCTTCCATGTCTGGCCCTACCTGTTCCCTTTTGCCTCCAGGGCTTTTTCCCGCCTCCACGCACTTCGCTCTTGGTTTTTGTGGATTGGGTTCCCTGCCTTTTATTTGCAAGCTGGTTTTCTACCGCCAGGTACAGGGCGTCCTTATTTATTTCAACTCCGAAAACATTGTCACTCAGCTCAATATCTCCCACTACGTCTCCGTTCATGTTATACAAATCAACCTTTGGCATTTCATTTCCTCCCTTCTGAAAGTTTTACTTGCCGCCTTTTACGGTGTCCTTTATGACCAATAAGCCACCCTTAGGACCCGGAACCGCACCTTTTACAAGGATCAGGTTCCTCTCGGCGTCTACACGCACAACGTCAAGATTTTGCACCGTGACATTATCTACACCCATATGGCCCGGCAGCTTTTTACCCTTAAAAACTCTCGCAGGGTTGGTATTGGCACTCATTGAACCGACTCTCCTGTGGTACATTGAACCGTGGGTTTCCTTACCGCCGGACTGACCAAACCTCTTAATGGTACCCTGGAATCCTTTTCCTTTTGAAACGCCGCTTATATCTACCTTATCCCCTGCCTCAAATACGTCTCCGACCTTTATTTCCTGGCCGACTTCATACTTTCCTGCGTCCACCAGCCTGAATTCTCTGAGATATTTCTTGGGCGATACCTTTACTTTTGAGAATATTCCCTTTTCCGGTTTATTAAGCCTTTTTTCAGGGACGTCCGCATATCCGACCTTTATGGACTCATAGCCGTCATTTTCAATTGTTTTCTTCTGAACCACCGTACACGGGCCCGCTTCAATTACCGTAACCGGAATAGATAAACCATCTTCGTTAAAAATCTGTGTCATGCCGATTTTCTTACCCAGTATGCATTTCTTCATTTTTAATTCCCTCCCTTGGTTATTGGTTCATATTTGCTATGAACATGACCTTCCATATTCTGTCGCCGGTTATAACCTGTCGGCTGTCAACATCCCTTTGGTGCAGGCTTTTGGGCATCGCAATGAAAATCCTTTTCACGGACTCCCGCCTTTTGCACTGGGTCAGGCGCCTTTTATCCATCGCCTATTACCCGGAACTATAATTTAATCTCTATGTCCACACCTGCAGGTAAATCCAATCGCATCAAAGCATCCACCGTCTTGGGTGTCGGAAGCAATATATCAATCAACCTCTTATGAGTCCTCATTTCAAACTGCTCTCGCGAATCCTTGTACTTGTGCGGAGCCCTGAGTATCGTTATAACCTCTTTCTCCGTCGGCAGCGGAACCGGTCCGGATATGGACGCACCTGTTCTCTTTGCTGTCTCAACGATCTTCTCGGCGGATTGGTCGAGAATTTGATGATCAAATGCCTTCAGCCTGATTCTTATTTTTTGTTTGTTTGCCATACATAAACCTCCTTAATAATGATAGGGGCCACACAACCCAGAAATCAGACACCGGATATCAGAAATCAGAATTTGCAGCGCTTCAAAGAGCTTCTATCCCTGTCCTCCAGTTTCTTTTCTCTGCCTTTTCGGAGCTTCCCCTTCTGAATACGTTACGTACAACAAGCATTTTACTGTACACTATGCCGGGTGTTTCTTATTAGTTTATATAAAAACCCAGGTAAATATACGCAGCTTTGCATCAGCAGCTCGTCTTAACCTGGGCAGTCGTTCATAACTTATACACATAGTAAGTGCATAATGCAAAATGTACAGTGACTTGTCGCCCGGTTTCAAGAATCGGACATTCTCAATAGAAATTCCCTATTGTTAAAAATAGCAACCTTCTATCTCATCGTATGTCATGTCACAACATTCAATATTTTACTACACAAAAAAGCTTTTTGCAAGCACTTTTTTACCTCTTTTTTTGCCTTATTTTTGCCTCGTGTGTTTATCTTGTGATAATGCCACCCCTTACGCCGGAACAAGGATTCTCTTCCCTTCCTTTTCGCAATAGCCGCCCGAAGGCCCAACAACCAATGTTTGGCTTCTTAATGCGGCTACAGCATCTCAACAATCTTAAACTGCTTGTTTTGCGACAAATCAATATACTTGCCGTTAACATATACAATGGGCGTGGAAATGCTTTGGGGCGCAACAAAAATCACTTCACCTGTTTCACCGTTATTCATTTTCACCGTTGAGCCAAAGCACCATCCCGAGAGAATAATAGTCACTGCGGTAATCGGGCGGGACTTTTCCCCGTCCCGGCTGCTCCGCAGGCATATATTCATGAGCTCCCGGCAGGGTGCCGGACACGGGCGCATTTTCACTTTCCGCAGAAAAAAGAACCGCTATCGAAGTTTTCTATTTCTCTCATTAATTTCATTTAAAAGTTCTTCGGAGGAAGCGTCAACAAGATCAGCTACGTCACTGCTTTCAACGTTTTTGAAAGCATAATTCTGTTTATGTCCTCAACCATTGCTGTAAGCTTTATAACGGCATCTTCCACAGTCCCTATGCGATCTGAATGGTCATTCAGCCTGCGCTCGTCTCGTTCAAACTTCTCATCGATTGCCTTATGTTTTTCTTCACAAACTGCTTTTAAAGTTACTTCATTTTCGCTCATCCCTTCCGCTCCTTTCAAGGTAATATAAAAAGGACCTACCTTTGGGGTAAGCCCTTGCTTTGCAAAATTGTTATGTCGGATATGTTTCTCCGCAAATCTCTGCAAATGTCAAGCAGTTTTTTCACAAATCTCATCCCCGGAATTTTATGAGATCATTTTATCGGATCGTGGAAAAAGCCGGAATCCCCAAGGTAAACGTACACTCCTTGCGACACACATTCGCCACCAGAATGCTAGAACTCGGTGAAAGTGCCAGAGTTGTCTAGGAAATTCTGGGGCACAAGAATATCACCTAGACACTCAATACCTATACCCATGTTCTTGAAGACACCAAGAAAGCTGCAATGAGTAAAATCGATATGCTTATGCAGTCACTTAATACTAAAAATGATACCACAAGTGAAAAAAGCAATGAGAAGCTGCCCCAAAATTGAGGCAGCTTCTCTTATGTATGTATATCTAGTAATTTCTATGCAATTTGCTCAGTATATGGGTAATGTGAGGTAATAGTTTAATAAATGCCATTCAGTTCTTGGTATAGATTTTTAGCGTAAGAATCTGTCATACCGCTTATATAGTCAGTAACCAATAATAACCTGAGGTATAAATTGTAATTATAGTCCTCTGTTTTTATTTTTAAATAGCCTTCCTTGTAATTATCTGAAATTAAATCTGTCAGCTTCTTATCTGCTTTGGTTTGCTTAAACTCTTTATTTATTTGGTCTCCCTTTTCATTAAAATAGATAACGGCAGGTATAAATTTATTTAG
Source organism: Eubacteriales bacterium (assembly GCA_024655885.1). Lineage (GTDB taxonomy): Bacteria > Bacillota > Clostridia > Acetivibrionales > JANLFN01 > JANLFN01. Next base: position 119,673 of record JANLFN010000009.1, read on the forward strand.
TAACGATGTGATAATTGTTTGTGCGGCCAACTCGAGTTTCAAAATACTTGGTGCAGAAAAAACATATCTCCCCATCGCTTTTTTCAATATTTTTAATGAAAACTCATGAAAGGTATTCACAAAAATATCTTTTTTATAAGTTCCCTCCATAATGGAAGAATAATTCGTTGTAAATCCAAAAGCTGCAGAGTACAATAACCAATCTCGTGTATAAATGACCCACTTTTGAAATGCGACTAATTCTGCATTGGAGCTTGAACCACATTTTTCTTTTAAGCTAATTAATTCTTTAATTAATAATTTAGATTTGCTTTTTTGTTCATTGGTGATTTTCTGATTTTGAATATAATTATCTAATTCCTTATTATAGTATTCAATAAACTCGTTAACAGAAAACATGCCTTTTTTGTAAGCATCCTCCAAATCAGCTGTAGAATAAGCAATATCATCCGCAGCTTCAAGAATAAAAGTCAATGGATGACGACAAAAAGAACCATCTTCCTGTATCGTACCCGTATGTGTTGCTATCTGCCGCAAAAGGTCTTCTTCCGCCAGATAATAACCCAATTTGTGTCTTTTTATATTTTCATTATCCTCATCAATATTTAATGAATCAGTTGGATATTTAATCAATGTATTTAAAACAGCAGCTGTCAAATCCATGCCATAATCACTATCAATGTGATGAAGCTTGGTTAATATTCTCAGTGCTTGGGCGTTTCCTTCATAGTTTAATAAATCTTTTTTCATACGATCCGTTAGAACTCGATCAAGGGTATTGGTTTTATAGTGATTTAAATTTAAATTATTTTTAAACCAGTCTCTAATAACTACCTCCCCAAAATGTCCAAAAGGAGGATTACCAATATCATGCAGCAGACCAGCACACATCAATATATCAGCAATCTGCATTGCTTGCTCATTAGTAATTATGTGCGGATCTTTGGCCTTATACTTTCTAATGTTTTGGGTAATCATAACTCCAAGCTGTTTTGCAAGTGAGGCTGTCTCTATAGAATGAGTTAACCGGGTGCGAACAAAATCGCTTTTATCCAGAGGGAAGACTTGTGTCTTATCTTGTAATCGGCGAAATGATGCACTTGTGATAATCCTTTGGTAATCCATTTCGAATTCACTGATCGGGTACTGATCGCTATATTGGTTTGTAATTTTTCCACCAAGACGTTCACTCGACAATAACTTATCCCATTTCATTTTTTTCACCTTTCTGTATGCTTAGATATTGAATGTATTAGGATTAATAAATCAAAATTAGACATTTAGTGCTAAATACTGAATTAATATTCAACAAATTTCTACAAAGTAATTTTAGCACTAATTGTATTGGTTGAGAATAAATTCAATGTAAATAATATGAAGTTTTTCTCTTAAGGGTAGTAAATGAAAAACGACCTTCAGGAAATCCTGAAAGCCGCTTATTTATGGAGCCCTCATCCGGAATCGAACCGGAGAAACCTCTTCCTTACCATTTTTAAGTCGTTCATCCCACCTAAGGGCATCTAGTCTCCAGAACCGCTATTTTCAATACATTCGAGGTTTTGAAAAATATGTAAAAACCATCTGATTTCATCTAAAATCATCGGCGTTGTTGTAGTAATTGTTGTAGTAAAATTATCTTTACCTATCGGATACCATCAAA
>JANLFN010000061.1 GCA_024655885.1 Eubacteriales bacterium
GCATTTTAGTCCTACAGTTCAATAATCAATTTGTCATTTTGCACTTTATCTTCTCGCGTTTCTAAGACAACCGTTCCGGTAAGCCCGGTTAAGTCAAAAATGTTATTTTCGGTAGATAAGATATATGGTTCCTCGGTCTCTCCTTGCAGTACATATAATGTTATTTCGCCAAGTTCAAGATTGTTATCCTGCCAATCCTTTCTTTCAGCTACAACAATATCGTCGTTTCTGGTTAATATAATCTTTTCTTTCAGACAATATTGCTTTTCACAAACATTGCGTCCATCATTGTAATATTCAACCAAAACTTCATGTTCAACTACTCTCTTATCGCCCATGGCCATTAGTCAAGCACCCCCTCGACATAAACTGCCGTTTGATCGGCTTTTACTATGAGCGAACTATTGAAACGCCGCCCGTAACCGCCGAAAACCACATAACCGCCAGTTGGTATCGTATATTTGTATATTGTCCCACTATCAATTTGAACTGATACGTTAACAGCTGCCGTATACCCGTTGATAATTGTTGTGAGGTATCCCGCACCGGTTGTATTGGTTATGGTATTAGCATAATGCGTTACTGTGGGTGCAGTAGTGAGAATATGTTTTTTACGCCAAGCTAATTCGTCCTGCCCTTCCACCAGCACCGTCGCATAATGCAACTCCGGCGAAGCATCGGTTGTGGCTGATCTATCTAGTGTAATAATCACATCAACAGCTTTATACAGCTCTGCGCTAATAAGAGAGGATATATCTATTACATTTAGCCCGTTAGCCAGAGCAGTCGGCCCTGTGATTGTGCTACCTCCGGTATCTTTAATTGTATAAGTTGCGCTATTGTTGGTGTTGAGTTTGACATAAGTAATAAGTTGTTTCCATTGCGCCAATTGAGCAGGAGTGATGCGGAAGGTTGCTGCGCCTGTTAATAGTGCATTGTATGGCATTTGATTAGGTGTAAAATTGGATATCCATCTTGCAATTCCTTTTGATATGCGTAATTCATCAATATATCCTTTATATGAATAAGTATTCGGATAAACATCACCATACTCTCTACCGATACTAAAACATGGGTTCGTTGTAGGCACGGTTACACCACTGGAATCAGTTAATGACCCGGTACTTGTTCCATCAATGTATAGTGTAAAATTACTTCCATATCTAACCAATGCAAAATGATGCCATACTCCTACAGATACAGCACTGGCAGAGATTATGTTTCCCGGAGAAGACAAACCTAGGCTCACACCAACTTTCCCATCTGTATCATGGTATAACCAAAATCCTGCATTATTATTTCCATCGTTGCCATAGAATAAAAATGACCTTTTAGCAGATACATCATCAGTTCTAAACCAAAAGTCTATTGTAAAATCTCCTGTTCCCATTTGCCAATCAGCACTGTCAGCAAGTTTTAAATAATCTCCGTCTCCATCAAAATAAGCACTTGCAGTGCCAAATTTAATTTGTGTTGTCGATGTTTTTACGTTTCCCCCAACAGTTACTGCTTTTCCAGATTCTTCAGTAAAAATAGTACCACCATTAGTTCCATCCATATGCATAAGCAATTTGGTATAAGCATCATCTACCCCAGGTATTGATGTTGAATAATGAATTATTTTATTATCATCAATCTTAGTATTACTCAATGTCGCCCCGCTCAAAGGCAGAGGGATGTGGGAAAGACGACCAGCGGTAAGGACATCATCAGGTGTAGGGAAAGGTGCGAACGGCATTTATACCACCTCCTCGTAAACAATACCCCAGACTCCATTTTGGATGCCAACACCATAGCGATATGTTTTGTTTGGGGTAACTGTTGTATCTACGGCCTTATGTGGCATATCATCTGCCAAATGCG
>JANLFN010000030.1 GCA_024655885.1 Eubacteriales bacterium
AAGCCAAATATCCCCCCGCCTGGAGACCGGCTCTATTATTTCCGCGGCAGCCTTGTCGACATCAAAGTCATCCTCCTTCACCTTTCCTGTGTTCGTATTTCCAAACAGTTCATCAAGCTCCGCCGCGTCAAAGCCTGTCAGTGAAACATCAAAGCCGCTGCTTTCCAAGTCCTTCAACAAATCGGTGAGTAACGGAACATCCCAGTCTCCGCCAACCTTGTTAAGCGCCACATTCAGCGCTTTTTCCCTTTCTTCATCCATATCGACAACCACACAGTCAATTTCCTTAATCCCCAGGGCTGTGAGCACCTTATATCGCTGATGGCCGCCTACAATGTTGCCGGTTCTCCTGTTCCAGATAACCGGCTCCACATAGCCGAATTCCTCGATACTCCTTCTTAACTTTTCATATTCAGGATCACCCGGTTTAAGGTTTTTACGCGGGTTATATTTTGCCGCCTTCAATTTTTCAGCGGGTATTTTCTGTATTTCCAATGCTTACACCTCCAGCTTGACAGCTCTCTTTCCCGTAAACTCCTCCCAGCGTTTAACCGCCAGGTCACAATATACCGGCGTTAATTCCATCGCATAACAGCATCTCTCTGTCTGCTCTGCCGCGATAATTGTCGTGCCGCTCCCCGAAAAGGGCTCCAGCACAATACCGCCTCTATCACTGTGCATTTTAATGCACCGCCAGGGCAGCTCCACCGGGAACATGGCAGGATGCTCCTTGTTGGCGCGTACCGTTGTCATTTCCCATATGCCTGCATAGCCCCATTTCTTTCGTTCCTCTTTGGTAAGCCGCTTTACAAATTTGTAGCTGTGAGCGGCAAAGGCAGAAAGCCAAACATATTCCTGGTCGTTATATTCTAAAGCTTCACCGTTTCCACTGAAAGCTGAGATATATTCATACTGCCGCACCGGCTTGTTGGAAACCAGGTGATAAGGCCCGACGCCGAAATTCATGCCCTGTTTCTTCCAGATGCGGATCCAAATCGGCCTGAAGCCGTTGTCTGCAAACATGTTCACACTGTATACGCTGGTCGGCTCGATAAACTGCGAGCCTGTGGCATACAGATCACCCAGGTTCCAGCAGACGATATCCGCATGCCTGCATATGTTTTTGATTGCCGGCTTCATGGTGGCAAACCATGGCTCAATGCCCTTTTGTTCATAATCCTTGCCTACGCCATAAGGCGGGGAAGTGACACAAACCTGCGCATGCTTGCCGGCCATCAGCTTTCCGAAGTCTTCTACCGAAGTGGAATCGCCGCACATTAGCCTGTGGTTTCCCAAAAGCCAGATGTCGCCCTTTTGTGTAATGGCCCCGTCCTTTTCAATCTGCTCTTTAGCCTTGTCGGCATCAAAGCCATCCTGAACCGCCTCTTTGGAATACCACCGGTTCATGAGCTCGTCAATTTCCGCGGCGTCAAAACCTGTAAGCGATACATCAAAGGCACTGCTGTCAAGCTCGGCCATCAAAGCGGCCAGCTTATCTGTATCCCATTCGCCCTGGATTTTGTTCAGGGCAATGTTCAGGGCCTTTTCCCGCTGTTCATCCAGATCGACCACTACGCACTCAATTTCGGTATAACCGTATTCCTGCAAAATTTTCAGGCGCTGATGCCCTGATATGACATTCCCAGTGCGTTTGTTCCAGACGATTAACTCCACGCAGCCGAATTCTCCGATAGATCTTTTCAGTTTTTCATATTCCTTGTCGCCGGGCTTCAAATCCTTTCTAGGGTTGTAAACCGCGGGGTTCAAGGCATCAAGCCGCATTTTTTGTATTTCCAATTCATCTTCCCTTCCTTGCCGATAAGAGTTTTTCCATAGCGTCATCGTGCGGGGTCGCTCCCTTGTAATCCGTCGAACAGTTTTCACGCACAACCTGATAAATCTGGTACCATATGTTGTTGGCCTGTTTCATGAAGCTCTGGCTCATGGCTACATACGGTGATGGAATTGCATTTCCTGTCGTAGGATGCTTTGCTAAAAATCCAAACTCCGTTATGCATTCCTCACATTGTATCCATCGGGATACACTCATGGCGTACTGCTCCAGAAGCTGGGGCGTGACAAGCTGCGCACAGCCCCGGTCTTTTAGCCATTGCCACGTTTTTTCGTATATTTCAATGGCTAAAAGCTCCTTGCCGTTTTTCTGCTTGGCGGCCAGGTATTCTCTTGGCGGCGGCATGGGCTCGCCTTCCAAATCCGCTGCGGTATTGAACTCCACCACGGTGAGCTTGCGCCTGCCTGGATTGCCTTCAAGGATTTTGTCAGACAGGGCTTTTTTCTTTTGTCCTGCGCCGATACGCGCGCCTCCCCGGCTTGTGCCGTCTTTTGCCATATGTGTCACCCCGCTTTCCTGGTAATTTTTAGTGGGTATATACCCTGTTTGAAACTGCGACTTTTTGCGCGTGACCGCGCGCCCGCTCTCGGTGCGCGGCCTGTGGAGATTTCAGCCCCCCTTGCCGCCTATACCATGCCTCTGTCCTTCAGGCCCTTGACGTCATCGTGATACCTGCACAAACTTTGCAGGTTGTTTATGTCCAGGGCAGCGCCGCCTTCCTTGATAGGTACAACATGGTCCACAACCTTCGCAGGCGTTAACCTGCCTTCCCTTTCACAATGCTCACACAAGGGATTGATGGCAAGCTTCTGTTTCCGGAGCCGCTGCCATTCGGGTGAACTATAGAACCGTTTGCTGAACTCGTCCCTTTTGAAGCGGTTATATTTTTTATATTCCTCCCTGCGGTGCCAGCTGCAATACTGTCCGTCTGTCAGTTCCGGGCATCTGGGATAGCTGCATGGTCTATCAGGCTTCCTTGGCATCAGGCTTCACCAGCTTATTCTTATTTTTAAAACAAACAGGGAACATGCACAACACTTTACGGTGCGTAAGCCATGTCCCCCAAATGCAGCCTTTACACTTGCACATAATACACCGCTGCTTATGAAGTCTTTATTTGCCTAACAAAATGCGCACTATATATAGCGAAACATTTGTTCTTTTTAACAACATATAGTATAATGGTAATAGGTGTCAGCCTGACATTTTTGAAGGAGGTTGATGCCCATGGCAAAAAATACCGGAGATAATTACAGACGCGGTGCTGTAGATAATCGTTCACAGGTTCACAATCCCAAGACTGACCTTTGGATTAAACGCGATTCTGATACAGGCTGGTTCATGGATGTCAAAACCAGTTCAAACGACCCTTTTAAAGGCGTCCGTAAGGAAAAATAACCCCTGCAGGCTGGCACCCAAAATAAAAAACTCCCGGATAGCTTCCGAGAGTTATATTTATACTTTTACAGTTTAAATTTTAACATGGAAAAAAGGACATGTCACTGGCACTTTACTGTACTTTCACTGTACTTTTGCCTATTTCTCCATACCGGCTTGTTGTACAACTTCAAACAAACGCGTGTTAAGATATATTCTCTCCTTGCCAATTTTTTGCGACACTAAAAAACCTGTTTCTTCCAATGACGATAAATATGCTGAAGCAGTCTTTCTTGAAACATTAAGCCCTTTTTCGATATATACAATTTTGGTATAAAATTCGTAAAACAGCAAGTCTACCAGTTCTCTTGAATATATTTTAGGTAAAACGTCTTTAATATCTTTAGCTGTCTTTTCCACAACATTATTTATCCTCTTTACAAGCAATAGTGTTTCTTCAGCAGTTAGCTCTATACCCTCCAATATAAAAAGTATCCATTCTTCCCAGTTGCCTTTTGTCCGGACCTCCTGCAGCAGCCTGTAATATGCTGATTTATTTCGAATTATATATTTACTGAGATAAAGTATAGGGCTATCCAATAATTCTTTCAGGATAAGATACAATACATTTATAATTCTTCCTGTTCTTCCATTGCCGTCATAAAACGGATGTATCGTCTCAAACTGGTAATGAATGACCGCTAACTTAATAAGAGGATCAACGTTGTCATAATCGTCGTTTATGTATTTTTCAAGGTTGCTCATAAGAGCTAGTATTTCTTTTTCTCCGCTTGGAGGAGTATACACCACTTCCCCGGTCGCTTCATTTTTAAGTACAGTACCTGGAAGCTTTCTTATCCCGGCACGATTTTTTTCAATTAATTGCTGGATTTCAACAATCATATTGGTTGTCAGGATTTTTTTCTCCTTAACAAGTTTATAACCATGCCAAAGCGCTGTTCTGTAATTTACAACCTCTTTTGCTGCCGGGTTGTTATAATTCTCCTGAGACATCGCTTTAAATAATTCATCATGTGTTGTTATAATATTCTCGATTTCAGAGCTGTCTTTGGCTTCATTGATAGTTACAGCATTTATAAGAATATTTTTATTTGGTATCATATCCGCAAAACCTTTGAGTTCTGCCAATGCTCTATGGGACCTTGAAAGCTGCTTCAATACTCTCTTTGTTTCAAGTTCTGCTTCTGGAGGCAAAAGCTTTACATCAGCCATATAAATCACTCCTTATGCCTACATTATATGCGTAATTTTTCCCTATTTCAATATAACATAGGCAAAAAAATAAAAAAATTACCCACGTTTTTATAACATGAGTAATTTCTTCTCATATTTCATTCTCAATGTCTTTTTTCATATCAACCATCCAGGCACAAGCCAGTTATGATAACAGCATTTCATAGATCTTTTTATTTTCAGCATTTATCCGTTCAAACTGTTTTTGCTGCAGCTCTTTTTCTTCCTCCGTACGGTCATCGACATATCCAATATCCTTACAAACTTCATTCCAGGAAAGAAGCTCCGCTGTACCATTTTCTATTTCTTCACGGCGCTTCTTTAATATTTCAATTTCCATCTTGGAATTTGTTTCAACTTCAGCAGCATCAAAACCAAAGAAAGTAAATTCGTATAAGCAATGCGCCGCAGGAGGGATTTATTATTCTCGGCGGTTTACTATATTTGTCACATCTACTGAATTCTATCCTATATGTTAATATATGTAAATGAAATGTGCAAAAACAGGCACGTCCCCAATGACCGCCCCGGATTCCTCCGACGCTGGTGCGGAAAATGGTGCAATGCATCATCAGATTCCCCGGCCCCAATTTGGTACTAATAGAACAGTTCTAATCATATTCTTATAAAGGAATACTATAAGAAGGAGTGTAAAGTTAGTTGAAAAAAGTTAAAGTTAGTTTACGGCCCATTGTTAGTAAGATAAATTTACCCACTGTTTTGAAAACAACTATACTTCCGGGTGACTCAATCGAAAGATTATTTATTGCAACCCAGGTAGGAGAGATCTTTTACATAGGAAACGGAGTTATAGGGACTTTTTTAGATATTCGCCCGCGAATCATAAAACTAGGTGTTTCTGGTGGTGGATATGATGAACGGGGATTGATAGGGCTAGCGTTTCATCCCGAATTTTATTATAACGGCCTGTTTTATCTTCATTATTCAGTAGCCGGAACACAAGGTCCAGGTGCTCTTCCTAATTCGGAAGCTGCAAGACAAGGTCCAGATGCTCTTCCTGAATTTTTTAAGCCTAACCCGTGTGACCCCAGAACCTTAAACCTAAAGTGGATAAATAGAGATATTCAATATGATCATATTGATACAGTTGAAGAATGGATTTTACAATCGAATGGCCAACCTCAAAAACGGCGGACATTACTTAATTTAAGAAGACCATTTTTTAATCATAATGGTGTCAATAGCTTAAACTTTTCACCTGAAACAGGAAAACTTGTTTTAACAACCGGAGATGGTGGAGAAGGCTATGATCCATTTAATTTAAGCCAGGATGATATGGAAATCGCCGGTAAAATAATTGAAATTGATGTAGCTAAGAATACATTTATCTATAATCCACCCGTAGTCACACGTTTTAATGAACTTCCCGCACCTATTCAGGAAACGCTTACGGTAATTGCCAAAGGCGTTCGCAATATACCTGGTATTTCATTTCAAAGGTTTTATAATCAGTATATCAAATATGTGGGAAATGTCGGACAGGATCTGGTAGAATCGATTTTTACATTCGTTCATTATAAACCAATACCGGTTACTCAGCTTATTCAAGCTTCTTTAATGAAATTTGAACCTGACCAAGAAGGATTTATTAACTTTGGCTGGCGAGGGTGGGAAGGTGCTTTTCCTACTTCGTTTATAAGGGGCTGCTCTGCAAATCCGACTTTGGATGAGAAAACAATTGCTTATTACGATGAAGCAGTAAAAACTTCAGTGCGGCGTCTTCAGCCTCTACTTAGTTATTTTCATAAAGATCCCCGACCCGATAAGTTTGGAGGAACTGCACTAACAGGAGTCCAGCCATATATGGGGAATGGAATCCCCGGTTTAACGGGAAGCGTTGTGTTTACCGATCTTGCCCGGGATGAAGAATCTCAACCTCCGGTTAGAGGGGTTTTAGCTTATACCAGGGTAAGAACAGATTGTAAACTAAATGATTTTAGTGTTATTGAAACCGATTATAATTTTGGGTCTCAATCAGCTTTTTATGTTAGTTTGGGAACGAATCTGGATCAAACCAGACTTTATTTAGGGGTTTATGGCTCTATGAATGTGACTGATTTTAACCAAGGTACTGTTTTTGAAATTGTTCCATGATTCATAACTAACCAAATAAATCCCTTTCTTGGATTTATTGAATCGAAATATAAAACAAACAAGAGAGAGCAATCATGTTTCCTCGTTTGTTTATTTTTCCGGGAATTTAAAAGCCGAACATCTTGATTTCATCCCAAATGCTTGTATTTCTCTTACAATAGAACGGGTAATATGTTGCTTGTCCTCGTGAGATAACTCGCCGTCTTTTAAGAAGTAATATTCCGAGTTTTCATAATGTCCTCATCGCTAAAAGCTTTTCTGAACCCCGCGTCTAACGCGGGGTTTTCATATACAAAAAAGAGGAGTAGGCTGTACACCTACTCCTTGTAATAGTTCATGAAATCGATTCAAGTAAGTTTTTAAGTGGAAATTCGCAATAATATATGTTGGGAGGAGAAATTAAATGAGCAGCATAATGAGTTTAATAGACATTTTTCTACATCTCGATAAGCATTTGAGTTTATATATGAATGAATATGGCACATTTATCTATTTAATACTGTTTGTAATTATATTTTGCGAAACAGGCCTTGTTGTCACACCATTCTTGCCGGGTGACTCGCTTGTATTTGCTACAGGGGCTTTAGCGGCGGCAAAGAAGGTATAGGCATTTGCAATTGCTATTGTGGAGGTTGGACAGTTGATAAAGGATTTTATATTTTCCCTTTTGCAGAAATACGGGAACTCGATACTTTTTTTAGGCCTTGCTGCTGAATATCTGGGTCTGCCATTTGTACCGGGTGAAGCCATGATGTCGTTCATGGGTTTTTTAGGGATAAAAGGGTCATGGCTGGCAACCCTTTATTCAATATTTTTTGCGACGGCAGGCACCTTCGCAGGTTCAATGATAGCATGGCTCATTGGTTATAAATATGGTGAAGGCGTTGTATTAAAGCTAGGCAAGCCAATTCACCTTACGAAGGAAAAGCTGGATAAGGCAAGAGTGTCTTTTGACAAACGGCGGGTAGTTTTAATTATTTTCAGCAGGTTTGTCCCGGGAGTCAGGCATGTCATTCCTTACATAAGTGGTATAACTAAAATTGAAGCAGAAAAATATGCTGTACTGAACCTTGCAGGAGCCGTTCTGTGGTGTGGCTCCTTTATAGGCCTGGGTTCACTGCTCGGCGAAAAGTGGCAGGCCATTGTTAACCTGGCAAAGACATATTCGCTGGTACTGTTGCTGATGCTTGTATTCATATTTGTGACAGTGAAATTCTTTAAGGACCATCAAAAAATCATTTTTGCCATCGCTTTTCCTCTGCTTTTATTTATCAAAATCAGTGAGGATATTGTTAAACAGGAATTATCAGTTTTCGATAATAGTATATACAAGTTTGTGGCCAGCTTCATAACAGAGGACATGACTGATTTTATGAAGTTTCTGACTTTTTTAGGTTCGGGGCTTGTATTGATATTTATTACTGCAATTGTTATTATTGCTGTACGAAAGAACAAGAAATACGCCTTCTATGGCTGGATGATCGGTGCAAACCTGCTTGCGAGCTCTATCCTCAATGAGCTCTTTAAAGTAATTTTTCACAGGGAGCGGCCTGACATATTAAGGCTTATTGATATCACAGGTTTCAGCTTTCCCAGCGGGCACTCAATGATAGGGTTGTGCTTTTACGGCTTTATAGCCTATATCCTGTGGGTAAACATGAAAAGCAGATGGAGGTACCCTCTGGTTATTTTATCAGTGGCCTTGGTCATATCGATTGGGATCAGCAGAATATACCTCGGGGTACATTACGCCAGCGACGTTCTGGGGGGATTCTCAGCCGGGCTCGCATGGCTCGCTGCTTTTATACCGATCAGCAGCAGGATGTATAAAACATATAGCGACAAGCTTCAAATTTTGTAAATAAAAAATCGCCAACCCCCAAGCTAACAATGTAAAGATGCCGCTGTATTCTATACTTCTTCTTCATCCGCCAAATCATCTCCAGCTTCGGGTGTAATTTTCAGCTTATTCACTCTCCGGCGGATAGACATATTTGTTTTTTTATTTGATATATTCCGGATTCGCTGCGGAAATCCGAAATGCTGCTTTCAGTAGAAACCTCAGCGCCACCTAAAAATACTATATTTGAACTTTTTTCAATTGCTGATCTCAGCTCTCTATACTCATACAAATCGCTCCATTATAATTTTACTGACTCTCTTAGCCATAGCCATTATCGTAAGTATGGGCGGATTTCCCAAAGACTCGGGAAACAGCGTTGCATCGGCAACATACAGATTCTCAGGAAGCCTGGGATTGTGAAAGGTTTCCGCTTCCTGTCTTGTGAGCGGCAGCATACCGCCGGGATGTCCGGCATTTATCGTTCCAAGGAAAATATCGTCCTTTCTTATACCATACCTGCTAAGTATCTCCTTGGAGATCTCGACTCCTTCATGCAGTCTTTCTTTATCAATATCGGTAAGTGTTTTTTTAATATTTTTGCTATCAATGCTTCCGTCACTAGAATCCGCCAGTTTTATCATCAGTGTCAGCGTATCCGAGGCAGGATACCGCCAGCTTTTATTAAAGAAAAAGCTTAGATAATCAAAATAGGGGGATAAGATATAATGCTCCCTCTGCACGGCAAAGGGCATGGAAAGCTCCTTGTTCTGAAGGCTTCCCTTCCGCTCTGCAGCTACGCAGAGGACCGGATCAACAAACAGCCTGCTTTCACATTCAATACCCGAATTCTGAAGGATTACAGGGGTCGAAAAGCCGCCTGCCGCCAGTATGACAATATCAGCCGGATAGAAGCCTTTTTGCGCCTGTACTCCCTTGACCGACCCATTTTCAATAACTACCTTCAAAACCTTACAGCCTGTAACAAGTTTCGCTCCCAAATCCTGTGCAGCCTTCAGAAATTGACGGCTGTCCCATTTAACACCGTACTGACAGCCCAGGACGCATCTTCCGCAGCTAGTACAGCCCCTGTAATCTCCAAGCTTCGGTATAGGTTGGGGGTTCAGGCCCATTTCCCTGCATATTTCAAACAATCTTTTTGTGGTATCCCGCCATTTATTTTGATGATCATTTGTAATGGGAATTTCCCTATAAAGCTCCTCGAATTCATCATCCAGATCAATTCCAAGCTCCTTAAGCCCTCTGTCCATACGAAGCGCATTTCCTGCAGAAAGCGGGGTAGTCCCGCCCAGACCGGTCCCATTGACCATAACCATCCTATCTTCGGTTTTCTGCACTCTCATTGACGGAAACAGCAGTTGTATTTCCCTTTCATCAAAGAACAGTCCGGTTTTTTTTAGCTTTTCCAAGGCAGACAAACTAAAGGAAAAAGGCTTGAACTCTCTGCCTGCCTCCAAAATGGTCACATGGAATTTTCCCTGCAGCTTCTTGGCAGCGGCTGCTCCGCCCGCACCGCTACCGACCACTATCACTCTTTTCGTTTCAAAGCCCCCTGTCCAAAAATCCTTTACAGCAGCTGCCGCCTTCAGTGATCCTTTGATTAAAGCACAGCCTGCCGCCGCCTGAAAGTCCTGCTGCCATTCCTTCATCCAGTGAAGAAATAAGCTTGCAAACTCCTCCGGAATAATATTTACTGAAAAAGCACTGTTTGATTATGATTTCACCCTGCTCGTCATATTGAAAATCTATCCCGATAAGCTTATAAATAACCTTAAGTACCGTAACAGCTTCTTCCCAGGTTACGATATGAAGGCTTTTTCTCAGGTTCTGTCCAAAAATACAAGAATTTTGATATAACCGGTGTTTTACTTCTTCAAGAGGATGTCCGCTCTGCAAATAGCTCTCAGCCCGTTCCTTTGTAAATAAAGCGTATTTCGACAAACACTCAGCAAAAGAAAGTCCTTTAAGCTCCGGCAGCTCGCTTTGGAAGGCATCAGCCGTCAAGCGGAACAATTCATTCAGCTTTTTCTTCTTAATAAATTCAGGCATGTAGAACTGCATTATTTTCAGAAGCATAATCAAACCTCTGTTTTTTTCATTTTCATGAGGTATAATGTCGCAATACCAATAAAACCGTCAATAACAAAGTTGGCAAAATATATCAGGTAAGGCTGGTGCATCAAGAATAAGTAAATAGAAATAATAGAAGATGCCAGTTTGCCTTGAGCCAATAAAAACGGATAAATGTTCTGCTCCGGATAGCGGTACATCAGGTATGCAAGCAAAGTTACAAGATACATATAAGCTGAAGCCAGTATCAGATAAAAGTCGGTACCTTGTAACGGAGCTTGGGGCAATCCGAAATAACCCGAAATACTGTTGAAAAAAATTAGGGCCGAATCGGGGAAAAATAAAAAAATCAAGCCTACAACGGCAAATATTGCTGCTGCGGTAAGACTGAACAGTTTATACAATCTCATACATATACCCCCGTAATTTTATCGCTTATAGCAAAGGCACTCTAAAAATAAAAAAAATTGATAAAGCCTTTGCTGAAAAGATGCTGGATTTCAGTAATATGAAATTTCAGGTTTAATGTGGCGCATCTTTATAATACAATCGTGAAAATTCGGACAGTGGGCTAAACCGGACTTCCTTCATCATCTCCATTGTATCTTCTTTGCTGATAGGAGATTGTCCCTTATAATATTTTTTCAGCAATTCATAGTTTTTGTTAATAAAGCAGCAACTTTCCGACGGAAAATGCTTTTTCATCTCTGAAAAAATGGCTTGCACCGACTTATTCCGTACATTTCCAAAGGTCATGGGCGTAAACACACAGGGGCTTACCTCTCCAAATGCATCTATATAGACCATTTTATTGCCTGCATTACAGCCGAAGTACTCTCTTCCCTCAAAATGTCCAAGATAATTTACCGTTATTTTTCCCTCTTTATTGTATTTATCCTGCAAGCTTACCAGGCTCAACCTTTCCTCTTCGGTAATGACTGAAGCCTTGTTCCAGAAGGCCTCTACCGTTGGCTTGGTTTCACTCAGCCAGGCTTCATGGACACCAAGGCTGATCAGGAACTTTAGAAATTCCTGCACCTGATTTTCTTGAAGCATCTCTCTGGATATGACCGCTGATACACTTACATGAACTCCTATGCTTTTAAATATGTCTATCGCCCTGAGCGCCGTCCGGAAGGCTCCTTTGTATCCCCTGATCCGGTCATGTTCTTCTTCTACCCAATGGTCCAAGCTGATTGAGACATACGAAAGACCTGCTTTCTTAAGCTCCACTGCCAGTTGTTCCGTAAGATTGGAGCCTGTGGTAAACAGCTTTATTGCGCAATCATCTCCGACACTTTTTACAATCTCAACAATATCTTTGTTCAAAAGCGGCTCCCCACCGGTAAAGCCCAGCCAGAAAACGCCCATTTTCTTCAGCTCCTGTATAAGCTGCTTGATTTCAGCCGTATTTAGAAGCTCTCCCCTTCTATTCTTGTTGTAACAATATCGGCAATTCTGGGGGCAGGCATTGGTCAAGCCGATTTGAGCGTGGGAGGGTCCCTCCGTCCTTGCCAGCAGGTGCTCATTTATGAAGCGGATAAAGGCTTTGCTGTTTACCGAAGGCAAATGCGAATGAATTATGAGCTGCCCGCCTATATTCAACAAATTGAACTTTCCCATATATTTAGTCAGGAACCAATTGATCGAAGGTTTTACCCTTATGATCTGCATGTTTGACAGTAGTGCTTTGACTAAGGCAATTTTATTTTTAAATTCAGTCATGTGTTAATACCTCATTATTTGAATTCTAATTCATTCACACTTACACACTCACCAGTCTGAAATCAGCTTTTCAGACCTTCTGTCATGAGACCTGAAGGCCTATATTACTTTTTAATATCTCAGTACTTCCTGTTGAAGTCTGAATCAAAACTTTATTCGTTTTCATCCCCAATAGTATCCGAGATGCTTCTCAACTTTTATTAAGATAGTAAATAAAATCGGGCTAAAATATTAGAAATCAGAGGATCCCGCCGATGCCAACCCCTATAAAAGCTGTTCAAAAGTTGAGAATCGTCCCTATCTTACTTATATTATACTCAAATCTGTTAGTTTTGTCTGGTTCACTTTATCTTATTGACACACTGGTAAGCTGCATAAAGGGCACCTGGCACACCGCTCATCTGCATCGCCCAGTAGCAGCCCCCCTTAGTGCTGGACAGTCACTCGACTCTACCAGCCATGACCGCACTTCCCTTGATCCTCGTAGCAAAGGGCTCAGGCTGGGGCGATTCTTCCCCGATCTTAACCCTTTTACCCTGATAGGGTCTACTTTAGGTAAAACCACCAGGTAATTCTTCACCTTATCAAAATAATAACTATTGTACTAAGTAAGAATACATTACCAGTTGATATATCATAAACATGTGCTATAATCCCAA
>JANLFN010000010.1 GCA_024655885.1 Eubacteriales bacterium
TGGCCGGCAGCGGCCCGGGAAAGTAGGTCGCCGCCAGATTGATTCCGACACCCTGGGGGATATCCCCCAGGGTGTTGTTGTGTACTTGAAAAAATACTGCACAACAAGATCTTGTTCATACTTCATTTCTGAGTATAATCCTTTACAAAAGCTCTGCAACATATTAAAATAATCTAAAGCCTCAAGCTTTGAAAGGCTTCATTTTTTATAAATAAATTTGATCAATGTGTACGGAATAAAAAACATGAAAATGTGGAATGAGTGTATATGGAGAAGAACAGGCTGATAGAAGAAATTAATGCGTTGAAAAAAAAGAATAAAGCCATTATTGTCGCCCATAACTATCAGGTAAATGAGATACAGGAAATTGCCGATGTGGTGGGGGATTCCTTTGCATTGAGCAAATACTGCGCATCCAGCGACGCGGATGTAGTTGTTTTTTGCGGAGTCCGTTTTATGGCGGAAAGCGCTAAAATATTATCTCCCGGTAAAACGGTGCTGCTGCCGGAAATCGATGCAGGCTGCCCCATGGCCGATATGATAACGGCAGAGGAGCTGAGGGAGGAAAAAAAGAGGCATCCTGGGGCTGCCGTGGTATGCTACATTAATTCCTCGACGGAGGTTAAAGCGGAGAGCGATATATGCTGCACTTCTTCCAATGCGGTCAATGTGGTGAAAGCGGTAGACCAACAGGAGGTCCTGTTTGTTCCCGATAAAAACCTGGGCAACTATATTTCAAAAATGGTGCCGGAAAAAAGGCTTATCCTCTGGAACGGTTTTTGCATTACCCATCATAGGATTAACAGGGATGAGGTGGAAAAAATAAAAACCCTGCACCCCGAGGCGCTCATTTTAGTTCACCCCGAATGCCGGCCCGAAATACTGGAGCTGGCGGACTATGTGGGAAGCACCAAACAGATCATGGATTATGCGAAAGCATCCGGCCATTCCAAATTTATTATCGGGACCGAAATGGGCGTATTGTACAAGCTTAGAAAAGATAGCCCCAACAAGCTTTTTTACATGATGTCCCAGGGTCTGGTATGCCCCAATATGAAAAAAACAAGCCTGAACAGTGTCTATGAAGCTCTCAGGGATTTCAAATACAAAATCGAGCTGGATGAGGATATCCGGATAAGGGCGAAAAAAGCGCTGGACAGGATGCTTGAGATTAACTAGAAGGAAGGCATTGCTGTGGATATTTTCAGATACCTGGTTGATTTTGACCCCCGGGAGATGGAGAAGGAGTATTATGATGCCGTCATAATCGGAAGCGGCATTGCCGGTGTCTACACCGCCCTTGAAATTCCGGGGGAAAGAAATATTGCGATCCTCACCAAGGAGAGCATTGACATGAGCAATTCGGTACTTGCCCAGGGGGGAATTGCCGTTTCCCTTGACAAGGAGGATTCACCCGAGCTTCATTTCAAAGACACGCTATACGCGGGCGCGGGCCTGTGCGACGAGGAGAGCGTGTGGGTCCTTGTAAATGAAGCGGCCTTCAACATCGACCGGCTGTGCGGCTTTGGGATCAATTTTGACCAAAAAAGCCCCGGGGAGCTTGCCTTGAGCCGTGAAGCCGCCCACAGCAAAAACCGCATCATCCACGCCGGGGACACCACCGGGAAGGAGATATGCGACAAGCTCATATCCGGCGCAAGGGCGAAGAAGAACATACACATAAAGGAGAGGACCTTTGCACTGGACCTGCTGACAGAGGGAAACAGCGCCAGGGGCGTGCTTGCTTTTGATGAAAGCTCCTCTGCCTATAAGCTGTATCTGTCCGGCATCGTCGTATGCGCCACAGGAGGATACGGGCAGCTCTATGCCGGTACCACAAACCCCGAGGTGGCTACCGGGGACGGGATCAGCCTCGCATACAGGGCGGGAGCGGAGTTGATGGACCTGGAGTTCGTCCAGTTCCACCCCACGGTTTTATACCATCCTGAAAACAAGAACTTCCTTATTTCGGAGGCCGTGAGGGGGGAAGGCGCATTACTCAGAAATATACGGAACGAACGGTTTATGCCCCGGTATCATGAGCTGGCCGAACTGGCCCCGAGGGACGTGGTGGCGAGGGCTATTACCCGGGAAATGGAAAAAACCGGAGCCGACCACGTATACCTGGATATAACCTTCAAAGACAGGGAATACCTGGAAAACAGGTTCCCCAATATCTTTAAAACCTGCTTGGACTATGGGATCGACATCTCCAGGGATTATATCCCCATCGCTCCTGCGGAGCATTACTGTATGGGGGGTATAAAGACCGACACATACGGAAGAACCAATATAAACGGGTTCTTTGCCTGCGGCGAGGCGGCATGCAACGGGATTCACGGGGCAAACAGGCTGGCAAGCAACTCCCTGCTTGAGGGGCTTGTTTTCGGGCATATCATAAGCAGGGAAATAGGCAGGCTGCTTGCAGCACGGCCCGGCGGGGAAGCCTCACTTCCGGCGGGCTACTCTTCAGGCCGCAGGGATAGATGGATGGATGAGAGTGAGGTCAGGGCCGATATACAGAGAACCATGACGGAAAAGGTAGGAATTGTAAGGGATGGAAAGGGACTGGCCCATGCCCGGGAGAAGCTGGAACGTTACCGGACGCAGCTGGGACACAGGCGGAATGAAACCGTCAGGCACTTTGAACTGCAGAATATGCTGCTGCTGGCGGGGCTTGTGACGGAATCCGCCCTTGAACGGGAAGAAAGCCGGGGTGCCCATTACCGGAGGGATTTTGAAAAGACCGACGATGTCCGGTGGAAAAGGCATATAGTCAAGAGGCGGTAGGCTGCCGCCAAAAACCCTGCGGGCAAAGGGCCCGCACTCCGGGAAACGCTGGCGAAAAAACTGAACGGGAGGAAGAGTTCACATGCTCGACAATTTTTATATCAATGATATTATCCGCAATGCTTTAAAAGAGGATATTCCCTTTGGAGACATAACCACCGACAGCCTGATTGCAGCGGACTCAGTTTCTCGGGCACGCCTTATTGCAAAAGAAAACGGGATTATAGCGGGACTTGAAGTTTGCGAGGCGGTATTCAAATTTCTGGACAGCGGTGTTGAGTTTGAAAAAAATGTGGCGGAGGGGGTGCCTGTGAAAAATGGAGATGTCATAGCACATATCCGCGGAAATACAAGGGCGCTTTTAAAAGCGGAAAGAACGGCGTTGAATTTTTTGCAGAGACTTTCGGGGATCGCTACGGCAACAAACCAGCTGTGCGCCAGGGTTGCGGGCCTGCCCGTAAAAATCGCGGATACGAGAAAGACGACGCCGGGCCTCCGGTTTCTGGAAAAATACGCGGTGAGAACAGGTGGAGGAAGCAACCACAGGTTTTGCCTTTCGGACGGCGTCTTAATAAAGGACAACCATATCAAAGCCGCGGGAGGCATTAAAAAGGCCGTTGAGCTGTGCCGGGAAAAAATACCTCACACCGTAAAAATCGAAGTTGAAACCGAGAGCCTTGAACAGGTGAAGGAAGCCCTTGAGGCCAGAGCCGATATAATCATGCTGGACAATATGAGCCTGGACAGGATGAAAGAGGCCGTGAAGTTTATCGGAAAAAGGGCGCTGGTGGAAGCCTCGGGCAATGTGAGCCTTGAAAATGTGCATGATGTTGCCTGCACAGGAGTGGACATTATTTCTGCGGGCTGGATAACCCATTCGGCCAGAGCGCTGGATATAAGCCTCCGGATCTTATAGGCGGCAGCCGGATGTCCATGGCCTGTATAGAAGGCATCAGGATGTAAGGACAGCCTGTGGATAAAACTGAAAATTATCCACAAAATATACACCGCCCTGTGGAATTACATAAAGCCTATTTTTGAAACCCGCATGCACAAAGGCCTGCGGGTTTTTAAAAATAAAAAGATATCCACAACCCTGTGGATATAAAGAGGCAAAATTCCAGAAAAATGCCTTGTCCTTGAGTTAAACCGGAGGGGCTCCCTGTGGTTAAAGTTATCTCTACCATTAAAAATGAACTTTTATTTTAACCTTGTCCTGATTTTTAGGCCTGCTTTCTATTTCCTCCTTTCTTTTTTTAATTTTTCAATAATTTTTTTGTCCTGTATTGGGAAGTATAATCTTGAAATATATTATTGAAAGGATGGGAAGCATGAAAGTAAAGGATATAATGACCAGGAGCGTTGCGTATGTAAATCCTGCGAGTACTGTGACGGAAGCCGCACAGCTGATGCAGAAGCATAATGTGGGCTCCATTCCCGTTTGCGACCAGAACGGCGTCATTGGAATAGTAACGGACAGGGATATTGTTGTAAGGAATATCGCCCATGGAAAAAATCCCACACAGACACCCGTAAAGGATGTGATGACTTCGAGTGTGACAACGGTAACTCCAGATATGGATATCAGCGAAGTTACCAGAATGATGGCGTCCAGCCAGGTGAGAAGGGTGCCCGTGGTGGAAAACAACAGGCTTGTGGGAATCGTATCCTTGGGAGACGTAGCCACGGATGCCAAATTCCAGACGGAGGTTTCAGGCACCCTGTCGGAGATATCCACACCTTCAAAGCCGGAGAAAATGTAGCCTGATTTTATAAGGAAGACTGAAGAGAACCTGCCCGTACCCCAAAGGCAAGCTTCAGCCTTCCTTTTTTACAGAGCCCTTATTTGGATTCACCGGAGGCTGATCAGGACTCCGATGTCCTGGACGGACTGGGGATGACCGCTGTTCCCAGGGGAAATATGGTGACAAATTTGATAGAGTATAAGTCGCACATGATGATTTCGCCTGTGGACTCCTGCCGCAGCAGTATATAGCTTGCTCCCACCCCCACCAGCGTGCCTGACCTGTCGGTGATGTTATTGGAGCCGATTAAAAAATCCACCCGCATACTTCTCCCTATCTGGGTTCTTAAAAATCCTGCCGTATATTGGGGATTTACAAGGGTTTGAGCTGGTATGGCACCCCCTGAAGGAACTGCCGCAGCAGAAGGAACCGTCGGGGTGGAGACCAATGAAGGCAGCTGCTGTACGGCCGGCTGGCTGTAAGCAGGTCCGAGGGGCATTCCGGTGGGGTATCCCTCCGGCGAAATTGCCGGCAAAGGGTATAACGGCATACCCGTGGCGCCGGACGGGACATTAAATGCAGGCGCCATCTGGTCATATGCTTGTCTTGAGCATGGATAGGAATCGTAATAACTCATAATCTACCTCCTGATTTTAATTCATTTTAAGTTTCATAGTACAGCGGCGTGGGAATATAAAAGCAGTGCTGCTGTATTCTGTTGTGGATTACCCCCGAGCCGTTCCGGGGAAAATACTGGGCGCAGACGGGCTGGAAAGGGTTATAGTACCACAGGCTTTCATCCACGCCGATCAGTTTGTTGCCCGACAGCGCCCAGTCCGCTATTTCATAATGGATATCCTCCGGGGTGCTTACCCAAACGGTCTGGGGGTTGATCTCCCCGTATACGGTGGACATCATGCAGGTGAATTCGCCGGGCTCTTCAATGATCCTGCGCAGGTCTCCCTGTCCCGTTCTCAGATACTGGCCCCCTGCCACGTTGACCCTGTTCATGACCACCGTGGCCACCCCCTTCATTCCGATCTCGCCCTCCCCTCCGGCTTCACATTTGATGAGACGTGCAAAAAGTTCTCTAGTTGTCATAGGCGTATTTGACCACCTTTCTTGATTCATGCTGAAATGTTGGCTGCGCAAATGCTGAGATTTTGCTACACA
Source organism: Eubacteriales bacterium (assembly GCA_024655885.1). Classification (GTDB taxonomy): domain Bacteria; phylum Bacillota; class Clostridia; order Acetivibrionales; family JANLFN01; genus JANLFN01. The sequence goes on from JANLFN010000010.1 coordinate 5,709, forward strand.
AAGGCTGAGATGTTCGCTTCACGAATGCCGAGTCTCTTGCCCCGGCAGTAGAAAGGTTGAAGTAGTTCTTATAAGGCGTTCAAGGTTAAGGTTGTAGCTGTTCTTACCGGCGGTTCAAGGTTAAGAACGCACAAAGCTTTTTTCAACCTCAGCCTTGCCCTTCTCCGAAGCTCTTCTGCAACCTTAACCTTGCCCTTCTCCAGAGCCCATCTCCAACCTTAGCCTTGCCATTCCCCAAAGCCCATCTCCAGTCTCAGCCTCTCAGCCCTCAGCTTCTCAGCTTTTTATAATACAGTATATTAACATAACCTATAAGAGGTAACTGAAAAGCCGCTTTTTTTACAAATAATTATTTAAATCCATAATAAAAGAACTTAAGCAAATATTTCATCGTTTTAAATACGGATACCGGTAAAAAATAAAATTGCAAGGCTTGCAAAAGGGAGGCGCCGTTGATTTGAAAAACAGGCCTCCCTGCCTTGAAAAGGAGGAATGAGCTGTGAGTAGACATAGGGGAATTATGTCGGATGCCTTGAAGGCAGAGATCGCTAAGGAACTTGGGGTCTACAATACGGTGAAAGCCGAAGGTTGGGGTTCCGTATCTTCGAGGGACTGCGGCAGCATGGTTAAAAAAGCCATTGAAATGGCCGAAAGGGGCCTCAACGGCAGGTAGCATCTCCTTGAAGCAGCAAAGCCGGTGTCATGCCGGCTTTGCTGCTTCAAGGAGGCTGAGAAGTTCGCCTCCATTCTTTCAAATCCCTCTTGATATAGCCTTGTACAAATGGTATAATTTTCTTGCCTTTATTATTCATTGTGCTGCAAAGGAGGACATGGGACCGGTTTTTCTGGGAAATTTATACGGCGGTGCGCCGTGCAATTTTCCTGAAAAAGAGAGGGGAAGATGGGTGCGGAACGGCAGTATTTCAGTTCTGTTACATTTTCTTTACACTTGGTTTCAATATGTTGACTCGTCAAACAGCGCGATGATATAATGATTTTGAATTCAAGACAGGTAAAGTGCGCCAATCTTGAATCAATTTATAAGGCGGGTCGGGTTATCACAAAAAAGGGAAGAGGCGTAACCCGGCTTATTTTAATAGAAGCCTGCTTCCAAAAAATATTACAAGGAGGATTTGAGAGTATGAAGAATCTCAAAAAGTTATTGGCAGTCGCGCTTGCAGTAGCTATGATGATCACAGCCATGGCGCCCGCTTTTGCTCAAGAAGCAGCTGCTCCTGCTCTGTCTGCCGATGCGACCATTTGCAAGGACCTCGGAATGCTCCTCGGTGCAGATGGCGGTGTTACACCCGAATATACTGCAACCAAGCCTTCCAGGATCCAGGCAGCCGTTATGTTCTTGAGATTGAAGGGCCTGGAAGACGAAGCCAGAGCTTTCACAGGCACGGACAATTTCTCGGACGTGACAGCCGGATGGGAAAAGCCCTACACGGCTTACCTGAAAGCCAACCCCGATCTTGGATTTGTGGGAATCGGCGACAACAAGTTCGATCCCAACAGCAAAATCACAGCGGCCCAGTACTACAAGGTAGTATTGACAGCCCTCGGATACGTAGTAAAAGCTGATGCCAACGCAGAAGGCGACTACGAATTCAAAGACGTTCTCACCTTCGCTGCAAGCAAAGGCTTGAAAGCCGTTGCGGACGTTACCGAATTCACGGTTGACAATCTCGCGACAGCTACCGTTGAAGGCTTAAAGGCAACGGTTAAAGGAGAAAACAAGACCCTGGTTGAGAAACTGGTAGAAGCCGGCACCATTGACGCTTCCAAGGCGGAAGACGCAGGCATCTACAGCCCGGTTCCTCCGGCCCAGGCATTGGACATTGACAACGTGGTGGCGCTCAACAGCAAGGTTTTAGAGGTCACATTGAATACGGCCGTTACCTCTACCTCCAAGTCGGACATCACCGTAAAGGATTCCGCGGGCAAAGCCATTGCCGTTGTTGACGCGAAAATAGCCGAATACGATCCGAAGAACAAGACCTTATTGTTCACCCTGGAATCCGACACCACCTCAGGCACCGTTTATACTGCCACCAACGGGAACACTTCCATTAATTTCGGCGGAAAATCCGTTGACACGACTAAACCGGAACTGGAAAGCAACGCTATTAAGGCAACGGATTACAACGAGATCAGCATAGACTTCGACGAGCCTGTGGTACTGGACGGCGCTACCGTAACCATTGCGGAAAAATACGGCGACAAAAACGCCCTGGCTGTTTCCGATGTGAGATACGGCGAATCCAACATGCAGCTCCGCTTCACCACGGCGGCCCAGACTTCTGCTAAGCTTTATGCCGTAACCGTCAGCGGGGTCAAGGACTTTGCAGGAAACGTGATAGACACCGACAGCTCCCAGACCTTTGCAGGGAAGGGTATGCCTACCGATGCCCTGAAAGTGGTCAATGCGGTAGCTACCGACTGCGATACCGTGCTTGTGCAGTTCAATGTAAAAGTTGATCCAAGCCTGGTTGCCGCAGACAAATTCTCCATCATGCAGCAGTATGGGTCAAACACTACTGTCACGGTTAATTCTGCCAGACTGGCAACCACCGATGATTATCTGAACGATACGGAAACTGATAAGGTAGCCTATAATGATACTGGAAAATACGTTGTGCTCAATGTGGAACCGACCATGACAACAACCCAGTACAAGCTCACCGTATCCGGACTGAAAACCCTGTACGGCAAATCGCTGTCCGGGACCTCTGTCGATACATGGCATGCGTTTACGGGGAAGAAGAAGCCCAGCGATGCATTTAAGTACAGCAATCCTGTAGTATCCAGCAATACGACGATACAGATTACCTTCGACAATAAGGTAACCAAGGCAACTGCTGAAAACATTGCGAACTATTCAATCGCTCTGGCCTATGGCACAAAGGCAGCCCTTGCTGTTAAAAAGGCGGTGCTTGATTCCGACAATCAGAAGACGGTAACCCTGACTACCGATTCTATGGCAAGCGCCCTTTACAAACTGACTGTAACAGGCATTACCGACCTGTACGGCAACTCCATCAAGACGGCCGACAATGCCAATGTTAAGAATTTCTCAGGTATTGGAGTTGCAGATGCAATAACCAAGATTACATCCATTACAAGGCCCGACACCGACGCTCAAAAGAAAATTATTGTTACTTTCAACCAGAGCGTAGGCGATGAGGCTACGGATGTTTCCCACTACTTTATTGACAATGGCGTAGGCTATCCTACCAAAGCCAAAAAGGTCAGCGGACAGCCGAAGCAGGTAGAACTTACCATTGGCGAAACCAAATCCAATGTTGTCTACACACTGACTGTAAAGAATCTTCCCAATGCGGACGGAGTTGCTATGGCTGAAGCTGGTGTCAAGGCTACGTTTGTAGGAAACAGCGATGAGTCCGTTAAGCCTCAGATCCAGGCGGTTATAGCGACAGACAACCAGACCCTGAAGATTTACCTGGACAGAAGCGCGACAGACAGCTCCATGGATAGGTTTGGCGCAGCGGATAACGCCACGAACAATAGCGGAAGAATATGGGATTCAATGATAAACAAATTGATTTCCGGCCAGTTGACCTATACTAAAAAGAGCGGGTCATCAACTGCAACCGTGAACTTGGGTACCAACACCGAATTTGCATGGCAGGACAGTGACGATCCGAATATTTTGGTTGTAAGGGTTAGCACCCCGGATGCTTTTGCTTCCGCCAATGTGCCGAGTGACGGCTCCTTTGTGCTGCATGCTCCATCTAATTTTGACCCGGATTACAATGATGTAAAATTTGCTCCCATTGAGGACGACCCTGCAGGCATAAGCATTGATTCTGTGCAGGCGCTGGACAAGAAGACTTTAAGGGTTTATTTCAGCTCTCCGGCATATGACCCGGGTGCAGCTAAATATCCTACTAGCGGCGGATATCCGAACATTAAGGATTTTGCAAAAGTTGGAACAAGCGATGATTATAATGACGGCAGCAACTGGACCTTTGCATCGGCAGCGCCTATAGACGACACCTTCAGGGTATGGGATTTCGTATTAAGCGGCAGCAACGCATTTGTAGACGGCAAGACCTACTACCTGATTGTAAACCCGACGAAAGCAACTCTTGCTGGGAAAATTGGAGATACCTATTTGGGAACGCCTCCAATTGTCACTATGGCGGACGAGGATGACAGCAGTAAAACAACCGTACAGCAGGTCAGGGTATTCGCAGGAAACGGCGATAACCCCGCAAGTATTGATGATATCGATGTAGCGGCAACAGATACCAATACCCTGGTCGTATACTATCCGGAGGCAATGGACCAAGCCACGGCTGAAAATCCTGCAAATTATAACATTCTTGCATCCGGGAATTCTTCAAGCCTGGGAGCGCTCATGAGCGACGGCAATCGTTTTACAACGGCGGATATCGGAGAGGTATGGTACGATAAAGCAAATTATACCGCAACCATCAAATTGCTGAAATCCTTCAAATCGTCGGCTAACACGGTATATTTGAACATCAATGGCGTTAAGAACGTTTCATTGCAAAAAGATGTGGATAACACAGTATACAGCCAGGTTGCGCTGAGCGATGCAGATCCGGCGCCGCTTGCTGTAACCTCTGCCACCTATGACGGACTCACCGGCAAGCTGACATTGTTCCTGAACATGCAGGTAGTTGATAACGGCGGGTTCTATACAAGTTACGATTCTACGAAGCTTCTGCAAGACTTTGATATCGAAGTCCTGACAGGCACAAACACCTATACTCCTATAGATGCTTACATTCAGAGTGTGACTCTCAATAAGGGAGTAGTGGGCAGCAAAGATTCATGGATAGATATCCAGCTGAATCCTATACCCGGCATTGTAACTAACGGATTGGGTACGGTAAACATCGACGCCAGCTTCACTACCGGATCCGGCATGCTGGGTGTAAACGGCCAGCCTCTGGACGACGATATGACGCAAATCACCTTCCAGCAGAAGGCCGGACACTAAAAGCTAAAAAAAGATGGGTTTTATAACCCATCTTTTTTTTTAACTTTTTTTATGGTACTGTTATAGAGCAGATTAATCTGCTATAATTGTGTATAACAGCCTAATACTTGAGAAAAGGGGTTGAAGGGATGAGAACCGGGACAAGAGCTTTGATTGCTATTATGGCGTTCCTATGTACTTTCTGGTTACCTGCTTACGCCGGTGCGGAAAGTGGAGACACTGTCTCTGAAAAAGCTGGAGCTTTGATCAGGCTGTCCCTTTTAAAAGGAACAGGAGGAGATTTAAACCTCACGGCTCCTTTGAAGAGAAGTGAAGCGGCAGCTTTTATTGTGAGGCTTTTAGGCAAGGAGGGGGAAGTGAAAGCCAATGTCGCGAATTCCAGCGGTGAGTCCTTTAACGATGTCAGCCCTGAGGCCTGGTATGCTCCCTATGTTTATTTCTGCAGCGGGAAGAAGCTCATTGACGGGTATCCGGATGGAAGCTTTAACCCGGGCGGAAGGATAAGCGAAAAGGAATTCTTGAAGATGGTGTTGATATCCTTGGGCTATGAGTATGGGAAGGATTTTTCATGGAGCACCCTGTATCCTCAGGCCTATATTGCCCAGCTGGTAAGCGGAAGCCGGTACGAGTATGACTCTGCCGACAACACGGATTTTACCCGGGGGGATGCGGTAGAAGTGCTGTACAATGCCCTTCTGGCGGAAGTAAAGGACCAGAACACTACAATCATCAAGAAATTGATCGCCGAAAAAGCCATATCAAGGGAGACGGCATTAGAGGCCGGCGTTTATAAAGACGGGACGGTATCGGCCATAAGTGCCGTAGAGCCTTATGATCAGGACAGTGTCAGGATTCGGCTAAATGAAAATGTGAAGGAGGTAAAAGCTGGAGATATACAAATTTATGAGACGGATAAAAAAGAAAATAAGTTGAATTTTACTATAGAATCTCAGAAAGAGGGGGAAATCCTGCTCAAGGTTCCCGGACAGGCAGCGGGAAGAGGGTATACCGTTGAGATTGCAAAGGTAGAGGACCTGGAGGGCAATATAGTCAAGGACATAACCGGCGCCTTTACCGGATACACGGTAAGCGAAGCGGCCTCCGATTTCTTTAAGCTGAGCAGGATAGAGCCCCAGAGTAAAAATGTGATTAATGTCTATTTTACGCAGCCCCTCGGGGTTAACGCCGAAATCCCCACTTATTTTGAAATTCTGGAGAATGGAAACAGCTTTGTAAAAGGAGCTACCGGGACCATGACTGTAAAAGTGCTGAACAGCAACGATTACTGTATGTCCATTTACATAAAGCAAAAAGCCTTCACGAGAAATACCCGCTACACCCTTAGGGTGAATGGGGACCTGACAAGCAAGTACGGGGTACAGCTGAATGAAGATAACGGAGAGAGTATTGAGATGGACTTTACGGGAAGGTCCAACGACAATGAGCTCCTTGCCGTCACCGGGGTGACGCAGGTGGCGCCAAGAACTCTTTTGGTAGAATTCAACAGGGATGTGGACCCCGCCTCCGCACAGAATGCGTCCAATTACGCCATTGACAAGACCTCCATTAATGTATTGAAAGCCCAGATCAACGACAGTGGGGACGCAAAAGGAAGAAGCGTCTATTTGTGTATCGGACAGTCCCTTGCGGATGGAAAATCCTACGAGATGACCGTAAAGAACATCGCCGACCTGCTGAGAGGGTCGAGTATGGAACAGACGATTTATACCATTTATGGGAATAATGTGACTGATACAGATCTGCAGATACTGAGTGTCACTGCGGTAGACAACAGGACCCTGGAGGTCTATCTCGACAGAAGGCTTGATCCTGCCTCTGCAGTGAATTCTTCCCTGTATTCTGTAACCGGGAAGACAAAAAAAGGCTTCTCCCCCCAGGTGAAGGTATATTATGATCCATCCGAAGACCCCTTCAGGGTGAAGCTTTATATTTTGGGCAATGACCCCCTGGAAGGAGAATACATGTATAACCTTCGCATACGGTCGGTAATGAAGGATCTGGTAGGAAATATCTCGAGAAAGGACAGCTCCTTTGATTTTTCCGGAACTTCCGCAGCATGTGGGAAACCGGTTATTAACGAGGCACTAATTATAGGAAAAGACACTATCAAGCTGAAGCTGAGCAGGGAGATGGCCCCCGGGGGTATAAACACCGTAGCGACCAACTACAAGCTAAAGTATGAAGAAGGAGGCGTAACCAGATACAGGTCTCCTTCAAAAGCAATTTACATAGACAGTACCACACTGATTCTGAGGTTTGGATCAGCCCTTGATTTTACCAAACAATACACATTGCGGTTTACGTCCCTGGTGGACTATGCCGCAGTTGCTGCAAGGACGGACCTGGACGGCTCAAACGGCGTGGAGGTTGTGGTGGGAAAAGACTGAAAAAGAAGCATGGCACCTCAGTGCTGCGAAGTTTGAATAATTTGTGCCGAAGGTTTTGTAAGAAAGGTGGGCATGAAAAATTAGGGGTGACGATATGCGATTTCATTTCAAAAGTTATGTTACAGGCATTTTAACCGCATCAATGCTCTTTGTTGGATTTGCCGGCTATGGGGACAGCATCCTGCAGAGCATTCAGGTAGCCTTTAATACTGTGAAAATTGAAGTTAACGGCCGGGCTGTGACTGCCGACAATATCCTCTATAACGGGACCACCTATGTTCCCCTCCGGGCCATAGCAGAAATGCTTGGCAAGGAGGTGGTGTGGGACGGCGCGGCAAACACCGCTCATATAAATGACAAAAGCAAACAGGGGGAGACGGGCGGGGGAGAAACCGCACCGCCTGCGGACAGCGAAGGGCAAGATATCCGGCCTGCAGCCATCGGCGAGCAGGTGATTGTGAATTTTGAGCATAATCAATACGCCTTTAAAGCCTATATGACTCTCCGGGAGGTTGTCCGGGGGGAATATGCCTGGAGGCTGGTAAAAGAGGCCAACGCGACTAATTCCCCACCTAAAGAAAACCAGGAATATCTTCTGGCCAGGTTCAACTTCTGGCTCAACGACAGTGAAAACGCAAGGAAATACACGCTGTCCACCGACAGCTTCACCCTCGTGTCCCAGGACGGCAAGGCTTATGGCCGGATTGCCGTCATAACGCCCAGGCCTTACCTGGGGGGAGAGCTGAATAAGGGGGACACCAGCGAAGGATGGGTTGCTTTCCTTGTGGAAAAAACGGATAAGAAGCCGCTGGTCTGCTTCGACGGGAGCGGCGGCGGAAGCGGCAAGATGTGGTTCAAAGCCTACCAGGAATAATCCGGGCGGTGGAAGGGGTCCAACGATTACATAAGAAAAGGGTGATGTTAGAATGTGCCTGAAGAGAATACTGTCTTTATTGATCATTGTCTGCCTTTGCTTTTCTTTTGCAGCCGCCGCCTCAGCAGAGGGCAGTACCTCCGAGGAAAAAGCGGTGGCGCTGAATAAGCTGGGCATATTGAAGGGAAACGGCAGCGATTACAACCTGGGAGGCCGTCTGAAGAGGAGTGAGGCGGCGGCCTTTATTGTCAGGATTATGGCCAGGGAAAAAGAGGTCCTTTCAAATAAGGCCGAATATGCCAATACCAGGTTTCCTGATGTGGACAGCCAGAGCTGGTATGCCCCCTATGTGGGCTACTGCGCGGAAGAAGGAATTATCAGCGGCTACATGGACGGCAATTTCGGCCCGGAGGACAATATCAGCGAAATGGCCTTCCTGAAGCTTGTTATGGGAGCCATCGGCTACAGGGAGGGCACCGATTTCACCTACAACAAGGTGTACCAGGCCGCCTACCAGGTAGGGCTCCTGGAGGACGGCAGCTACCAGGGGAAGACGGAGGACAACAGGGAATATACCCGGGATGGGGTTGTCAATGTGCTGTACAATGCCTTGAATATCATTATGACCGACACAAAGCTGACGGTGATCCAGAATTTGATTGCCCAGGGGGTGGTGACCAGGGAGACGGCTGAAGCGGCCGGTGTCATTAAAGACAGTGTGCCTGCTTCCATTGAGTCGGTCACGGCAGAGGATGAAAACCGGATATCCGTTAAGTTAAATGAAGAAGTGGAAAATATTCCGGTAGAAAATATCGGCATTTATGAAACCGATAAAACGGGAAACGCCCTGTCCGTGTCCATAGAATCCCAGAACGGGGCGGAGCTTGTTATAAAGACCGCGGACCAGACGCCGGATACGGAATATACCATTGAGCTTCACGATATAAAGGACCTGGAAGGCAATTGGACGCCCTCTCTTACGGCTACCTTCAGCGGTTACAGGAATCCCGAAATCGTTTCGGATTATTTTAAAATCAGCAAGGTAGAGCCCGTAAATGAAAATGAAGTGACCCTGTATTTTACGCATCCTATCAATGCGAACAGTGAAAACACTTCCTTCTATCAAATTCTTGAGGAAGGAGGTTCCTTTGTGGAAGGCGGTCCTCAAAACCTGTCGGTGAAAGCGCTGAGTTCGAAGAAAAATGCGGTTTCCATCTGCCTCAGAAATAAGACCTTTAAAGATGGGGCCAGATACACCATCAATGTCAGCGGCAGCCTTACCAGTGCCTTTGGTGTAAAGCTCCTTGACGGCCAGGGAGACTCCATCCAGTTTACAGGGAAAGGAATAAAGAATGAAGGCCTGCTGGTCAGCGGCATCGGGCTGGTAGACAAGAAGACCCTGGCAGTTCAGTTCAACAGGGAAATCAGTCCTTCTTTGGCGGAAAAAGCCTATTACTATGATGTTCTGGATTCCGATGAAAATTCAATCAAAGTTGAAAAAGCGGTTCTGGGTGGAGAAGAAGGAAACAAAGGAAAAGTTGTATATATCACCATATCGGGCAGCTTTTCGAAGGGTGGAAATTATGAATTGCTGATCAACTATATAACGGATGTTACAAAGTTGTATTCCATCAATGAACAAAAGATTGCGTTCACGGCCGATTATTCCAGTGAGAAGAATGATCTGGCAATAGACAGTGCGGCCCAGATAGACGCAAACACGGTTATTGCCTATTTTAACAAGCCTCTTGATGCGGATGCGGCTGTGTCGGTTAATAACTATATCATCACAGGGGTTTCCACCTCCAGCTACAGCGCTCTTCCCATAAAGGCATTTTATGACCCTGCTGACAACCCCTATGTGGTGAAGCTGTACCTGCCGGAGGATAAACCGCTGAAAAGCTCGAAGACATATAAACTTAAAATGTATAATACACTGGAAGACCTGTATGGGAACAAACCGTCGAAATCTTCGGAGTTTACTTTCACTGCCAGTACCTCTGAGACAGCCAAGCCTGAAGTGGGTGAAGCGGTGATAATTTCCAGCGACGCGATTAGAGTAACTTTCAGTAAAGAGGTTGCCATAGAAACACCCAATATCTTGGTTTCAAATTATACTGTGGAGTATACGGATAATGGAACTACTATTACAAAGGTGCCGTTGAGTGTAACTCCTTTTGACGCTACGACATTCATATTAAAATTTGACGTACTGAATCCAGAGGAAAGCTATACCCTTAAGTATACCTCGTTAAAGGACTACTCGGGGGCTTTCACGAGGACGGCTTCGGATGGAGACAATAAAATTGATGTTAAGGCAGGTAAACAATAATATTACTTCTGAGAAGGCAGAAGTTCCTTTGAGGATTTCTGCCTTTTATACTATATATAAGGGAATACAATTTTTCTCTGATTTTTTCAGTTTTACGTAAATACATTTCAATAAGGCCTTCCCTATTAAATCTTTTATCCCTTTTATGCTTTGAAGAGACAAAGCTGTAAAAATTAGAATTTGATAATAAAAATGTTTCCGTGGTATAATCACATTAAAATTTGGATTTAAGCTACTCATATTTTTAGAAAGGATGAGAAAATTGCGCAAGCTAATTCCATTTATATTGACCGTTGCCCTGTTATTGTCAGCATGTTCAAGCAACCAGGGAAATACAAACGGTGGAGGCTCTAATGCAGGAACGGGGCAGGCCAAGCTGCGGGATATCAATGTTACTGCCGCAAACAAGGCAGCATCTACCATTACAATGATCAAGAAAGAAGGAAATACGTTCAACTACCAGGGCCATGTGGAACTGTCCATATCCAATGCGGCCGACATTTCAAGTATCGCACTGAAAAACATAGAATCCGCAGAAAACAAAAACGGCACTCTCACCGTGCATAAGGGAGGAAAGAAGGACTTTGACCCTACGGATGTAAAAAATATAGAAAGTGAGCTTCAAAACGGAATAAAGTATGGTGAGCTTACTTTTAAACAAACGGATATTGCCAGAAAGGATCAGACGGCAGTCATTGATTTGCAGTACCTGATCATTGGCGTTGACCCTGCCGTGAAGAAGGAGGAGGTAAAAAGGGCGGTCAAAATGGAAGTGCTGGGTTACGACAGCCAGGGACAGCTGATTGCCGATAAAAATATTGAAGTGACCATACCATAGAGATAAAGCCGGGAATAAAGAGCAGTGCCTCAAGTGATACAGGGGTGCTGTTTTTTTGTACAGGATCAGACCTTTTTTATGCATCGGCAGTATAATTATCCAAACAAGCGCCCGAAATCTACCGGGATTCCATTACTGCAACTCCTCTCCTGGCATTTTTTGCTGTGTTGTTATTATAGGGGGATTTTGCTATAATTACATAATAAGCCTATGTTTATGTATATAAGGGAATGCCGGGAAATATTTGCGCATTGTTTTCCGGCACATAGCAGCGGATGCGAATTTTAGACTGTACAGAGGGGGATTCCATGAAAAGCAGAAAGTATAAATTTATTCCGGCCATCCTGCTCACGTTCATATTGACGCTCACATCCGTGCCGGGTATGGCTGAGGAACAACCGCAAGACGGTACGGTGCAGCTGACCCTGCAGCAGGCTGTGGATAAAACGCTGGGCAATACAAACAGCCTTAATGTTATCGACCAGAACATCAAAGCCATGTGGGTGCAGGAAGACGCCCTGATGCAGCTGAGCAATGCCAGACAGCAGCAGCTGGACGCCATAGCGGATTATAAAAGGCTCTACGAAAAGGTCAAAAAAGGGGAGCCCCTGGGGCAGGGGAGCGACTTACTGGAGGCGGCCAGGTATGCGGCATACCAGCAGATCTATGGGCCGGTGCCTCCCGACATTCCGCCGGACCAGATGTTTGACGATTATATAAGGGACCGGGACATCACCCATTATTCCCTGTGGGCGGAAATTCAAAAACTGAAAACCACAAAAGAAGTGACGAAGAACACGGTGGCTATCGGGGCGAGACAGCTTTACGAGCAGGTTCTGGTGCTCCAGGACAGCCTGGCCCTGCAGCAGGAGCTCTATGGCAATATGAGCGGGCAATATGAGCAAATGCTGGTGAAGTACCGGCAGGGGCAGGCGTCGGGGCTGGAAAAGGAATTGTCCGGGCTGGGCCTGGAGCAGCAGAAGCTGGAGGTCAATAAACTGGCCCGGACCCTGGACAATGTGGAGATGATGCTGAAGCAGCAGACAGGGATTCCCCTGACCGCAAAAATAAGCTTAAAGGCGGATGGAGCTTTGGCGGCAGTCCAGCTCAAGCCCTATGAAGATTATCTCAATAAAGCGCTGTCCGGCCGGTCGGAGATACTTAACGCAAAAATGGACCTTCAGGTCAAACAGCGGGAGCTGGATATAATGAAAGAATACATAAGGGATGAAAAGATGCCTGAAAGGCTGGAGGTCCAGAATGCCGCGGACGAGAAGTCCAATGCGCTGAAGGAAGCCGTCAATACCGTTACCGGCGATTTAAGCACCGGCTATGCGGACGTGAAGCTCAAGCAGAAGGAGATCGATATCGCCCAAGAACAGATGGACAACGCTTTACGCCAGTATAACGAAGGAAACCTGAGATATCAGCAGGGCTTGCTCCCGCTGTCAACCCTGTGGAACCTGGAGATCAGTCTGACCAATTGCAAAATAGCCTATAACAAAGCCGTCCGGGACTTCAACAGCGCGGTGTACAGGCTGGAAACCGCAAGCTCGGTGGGACCCGGCTACAATACGCAAATAGGAGGTCATTAACATGAAGCATAAAAAATACAGGGTGCTATGCAGCATACTGGCGGCGGTTCTTATGGCGGGATCCTTGAGTTCCGCCGGATTTGCCGCCGATTCCGGTTCTAAGGCCTACAGCCTGCAGGAATTAATCGACCATGCCGTTAAATCCAGTGCCGATTTGAGCTTGTACGAGGACAAGATCAAGGTGGCCCAGAGGCGGGTTGCGGAAGCAAAAGCCAGGTCCGAATATGCCGCCCAGAACTTCACAAGCCCTTACGACCAGACCCTGGAGCACAAAAAAGAGCAGCTTCTTTATCCCCTGCAGAGGCAGGCGGAATTGGAGCAGCTCCAATGGGAAAAGGACGATAAAACCCGCCGGCTGAAGCTGGATATCACCAGGCTTTACTATCAGATCCTGCTTAAGCAGCAGCAGATAGAAAAGCAGTCCGCAGCCGTTGAGCGGGCCAAAAACGAGTACCAGGCCCAGAAAAAGAAGGTAGAATTAGGGACAGCGGCCGACTCCACCCTTTTACCTCTGGAAATTGCCCAGGAGCAGGCCGTTGCAAAAATCAATACCCTCCAGAAAGATAAAGACAAGCTGGTTATGGACATGAACAACACGGCCGGGTTTAGCCTGGACCAACCCCTCACCTTAAAACAGGCCGACTTGCCCGAGGCGGACCTGGGGACACCGGACCTGGATAAAATCATTGCCGGTCTGCTTTCTTCCAAGTATTCACTGAAGAAAATACAGAACGATAAAGCCGTTACGGAACAGGAACGCTGGCTCACAGCCTCCTTCAACACCTCCGGCAGTCCCAACGATTCGGCGGTGAATGCGCTGGACGATAAGCTGCTGAATGCCGGCTACGATCTGCGGGATGAGAAAATCAACATTGAGTACAAGGTCAGGTCTGACTACAATACGGTCCAGAACCTTAAAGACGACATCACCATAAAGAAGCTGGAATATGACAAGGCCGTAAAGCTTGCGGACACGGCCAAGCTCCGCTACGACCTGGGACTTGTGAGCGCGCTGGATTACCAGAAGGCCCAGGGGGATGTGGATGATGCCTGGACGGCTTATCAGCAGGCCAGGCTGGACTATTACATGGCCGTGCAGGAGTTTAAGGATTATATAGAGAACAGGTAACGGAGACGGGACAAATAAAAAGTTTGTTATAAAAAGCAGGGATAAGTTTTACCCCTGCTTTTTATGATAAATGAACATGCTCAACCGCGTCCATACATTGACATCATTGTTATATAAATGATATATTTTCATTTAAATGCTTTCGGTTCTCTGATATAATTAAGTTGTCCGCAATACTTCCGGGACTTTGCTTAATTCTCATGATGGGATGGAATATGCAATTCCTCCGGCAATCCGGCTTACTATGTTCAATCAGGGGGGGACGCAGTTGAAGGGGAATATCCGGAATTGGGCTTTTCTTGTGCTCTTGCTGCTTGTCTGCACTGGCATTGCCGTGGTTTCGCAGCTTGCTGAGGAGCAAAATAAACTGTTTCTTAAAGATTATGAGGACTTCCGGCAGGCAAAAAAAATGCTTCAAGCGGAAAAATACAACGATGCCTATTCAACCATCAATACCCTTTTCACAAAATATCCGGACAGCTATGAGCTGGCCTGGAATTTGGGGCTTTGCCTGTCAGCCATGGGACAGCTCCCTGAGGGGGAAAGCTATATGGTCCGGGCCAGAGAGATGAACCCGTCGCTGGTGCTGAATGACCTGTATTTGCTGCAATACGGCCAGGTGGAATACAATTTGAAGAAATATGATGTAGCAAAGCGGTATTTTGAACGCGTCCGGGAGTACTCAAAGGATAAGGACAAGCTTGCCGCTGCGGAAGATGCCTTAAAACGGATTTCCAATATTCCATAAGTCTGTGGGTGACACGTGCTTTAACCCTTAAAATAAGCAGGTTGGGAAACTCAATTGTAAAGTTTGCTATCTATATTAGAAAAAGGTGATATTGTGAAAGGCACGATAAAAAAGAGCAATACAAGGGGTGGAGGGGATAATAAACCGAAAAAAAGCAGCGCTCCCGGGAGGAAAAATGAACTGCCAGATTTAATCACAGACAGAGCAAACCGCTGTTACAATTATATCGTCATTTTTTGCCTGGCTGTGATTCCGCTGCTGGTCCACACAAAAATCCTGAGGTTTATTGCCCCGAAGTTCAGTGACGGGGATGCCGCCACCGGTTTACACTACGACACCTTTTCGTATTACAAGTGGATAGGATTGATCCTGGCATCCGTTTTTGCCGTAATCCTGCTTATTATAAAAATGACTGCCGGAAAATACAGGCTGAAGCCCGGGTATATCAACCTCCCCCTGCTGCTGCTGGTTTTACTGCTGCTTATCTCCCTTTTTACAGCCCAGTATAAGGCTGTGGCCCTTTACGGGCTGTACTGCCAGCTGGAGGGGGTTTTAACCTACCTGTGCTATTTCGCCTTATTATTTTGCCTGTCCAATGGGAATTTTGATTTTAACATAGGAAAATATATCAACATCTGCCTGACGGCCGTAGTGCTGGCCAACACCGTAGTTTCCGTCAGCTTCTTTTTCGGGTGCAATTTTGGCGAAAACCCCATAGTCCTTGCGCTCATGAAGCCGTTTTCGGTCAAGGAAAACCTCACCATGCAGCTGTCCACGCTTTTGGCCAATCCCAACTACAGCAGCGGCTTTAGCGCCGCCGCCTGCAGCTATTTTTACGCCATGTCGCTTGCAGAGGATAGGAAAAGAGAAAGAATCCTTGCGGCGCTGATGTCTTTTATTTCGTTTATGGCCGTATTGGCTTCCGTATCCAGCAGCGGATTTTTCACCCTCTTATTGGTACTGCCCGCAGTCAGCATCCTGACCCTGGTGAAGGTCCGGAAACTGTCTGCAGTAAAGGTTATGGCAGCGAATGCGGTCCTGTATGTCCTGATGCTTTGCCTTTTTATCTTTTCCAGCCATAAGGTTTTCAATGAAACCATGGGGACTGTTCCCCAAATGGTAAAAGCTGTATTGGAACATGAAGAATTGTTACCAACCCATGGGGTTTACAACGAACCCGTAGAGGCCGGTTCACAGACTGCGAAAGCGGTGTCGGGAGAGGGAGAGCTGTCCGGAAAGCCGCCGGCCTCTACAGGGCAGCTGCCTGAATTTGATTTGCCCCAGCCCGGCGTATCGGCGGGGTCGGGGAGGCTGTACATCTGGAAGCATACGGCACGGTTGATTTTGCAGAAGCCTTTTCTGGGATATGGCATGGACACCATTGCCTATTATTTTCCCCAGTATGACAGGGATAAAATCGCCAACTTAGACTCTTACAGCCAGATGCTTTCAAAGCCCCACAGCCTGTACCTGGCCGTGGCTTTCGGCGCGGGAATACCGGCGCTGGCTGTTTTGCTCCTGCTGTTTATTCTGCATTTCATCAGCAGCTTAAGAGGGATGCTTGCGGAAAAGGAGGCGGGCCTCTTCAGGCTGCGCCTTGCATTGCTGGCCTTTTACATTGCTTTTTTGATCCAGTGGCTGTTTAATGACTCCATCCTGGGCACCTCAGCCATTTTTTGGGTCTTGACAGGCATCGCCGCATCCCTTAATTATAATTATGAGAAGGAAATGCGTTCAAAAATGAACTATGGAGAGGATAAAAGCTATGCGGGGAAATGACTGGTATGCGCTTTTTGTTATTACCGGTGAGGAGGATAATGTAAAGGAGCGGTTGAAATACCGGTTCGAAGACAGATTCAGGATACTGGTGCCCAAGCGCAGGCTGAGGGAGAGAAAAAACGGGATGTGGCACGATATTATAAGGGTGCTGTTTCCCGGGTATGTCCTCATAAACGGGACTATGGACAATGAAGAATATTACCGCTTGAAGGGCGTCCCCGGACTTTTAAAGCTGCTTCGCGCCGGGTACGACCCCTTAAGGGTGGAATATCATGAGATGGAAATCATCAATCAATTGATTTGCAATGATGAAACCATAGGCTTTTCCGACGTGCTGGTGGAAAACGGCAGGGTGGTTGTGGTGGACGGCCCCCTTGTTTCCATGGAAGGGCTGATTGCCGGCATCGACCGGCGGAAAGGCCGGGCCAAGGTAATCCTCAACTTCATGGGCGAGCCCAGGACGGTGGAGCTGGGGATATCGGTGCTGCAGCCGGCCTGACGCTGCCCAACGCAAGGTTGAAGAAATCACCCTATCGGTTGTCTGCTGAGAAGCTGAGGGCTGAGGGGCTTCTGCGATACAAGGTTAAGGCTGCTTTTGCCTCAAATAGGGAACCTCTGACAGTTTAGCCCTCACCTCTAACTCCTCTCCCGCATCAGGAGAGGAGAATCCTCTCCTTTACATACTCTGGGGTGTCTTTCCTCATTGCTTTCCTTAACCTTGACTTTCTCAGCCCTCAGCTTCTCAGCCCTCAGCCTTCTCAGCCCTCTCAGCCCCTCAGCTAAGAATTTTCCTCCTTGGTGAAAATTCCCGCATCCACCCATTCCTGCTTCAGCACCGACCACCAGTCCAGCGCCAGCCCCTGCAGGACATATTCATAGGGCAGCCAGCCGTAACCTTGTTCTCCCCATTCTACTCCCCAGGAGTTCCGGATCAGGAGGGCGCCATGGACGGTCTTGCCGTCGGCCGGATTTGAGATTTCCTTGCCATCGTCATAGCCCACGGCGGCCACCGCATGCCCGCCCAGTATTTTTTCGCCTCTTGAGGGAAAAGGGATACAGCCGTCGGCGTCTGCGTGCCTTACCGATTGATAGACGGTAAAGCCGAAGACGGAGGGTATGCCTGCGGCCAGGTATTTTTTCACGCTTTTGAGCACTTCTTCCGGGGAGACGTTGGAGGGGTCATGCCGGAAATAGCTTATGCACTGATAGTTCTGGGCAAAGGCGTAGCAAAAGGCATCCGGCTCGTCATCAAAGCGTTCGGTCTCATAGGGCCAGTATTCTTCGGGGGGCATGCCGAACAACACCAGGGCTCCCAGGGCAGATTTAAGGAAAGCTCCGGTGTCGCCCTTGAAATGGAGAAGGTTTCTTGTGACCTTGTACAAAAATAGCCGGGACGCGTCCAGGTGCTTTCCAAAGGATTTGTTCTCAAAATATTCTACTACGCCCGCAACCGCATGGGCGGTGCAGGAGCCGATGTCTCCCTGGTTCTCCACAGGAGAGCACCACTTTCTTAAATCCACGTTTGAGGGCAGCGCCTCCTCCCCGTTTATCCGGAGCCTGGAGAGAAGGGGCAGGATCTTCTCATGCCCTTCCGTGTAATCCCGCATGTCGGGATAGTCGGGGAGCCATCCGAATTTGTATTGGAATTTGCCGGACATAACAACACCTCACAAAATTATAATATATTACATTATATTCCATTAAATGGCATATGTCAACATTTTATTTAACTTTGCCAAAAAAAAGATACGAATGTTACATAATCTTATTGACGTAATGAAAAAACTCAGGTATGATAGTTTAAGGCGATGTTCATACAATGAACAAAGCGAAGGCCTGCAAAAAATCGAAAATTCCAGTCCGGTGTTTCGGCCCGTCCTGTGAATCTAGAGGTTATAGCCTTGTCGTCGGGTGTGCGGCTTTATGGCTGTTGTTTTAATCATGTTATTGATAAGCAACAGGCAACTGCGGACACAAGGGCGAAGCTATGCGCTCATCGAGGATTAAATTAAAATTCAGTAAAATAAAACAATCGAATATTTATACCATAAAATACACTGCCTCACGTTTAAAATGTTTTGAAAGGACAGGCTATGGAAGAATTTGACCTGAAGCTTTATTTAAAAGTGCTGCTGAAAAACTGGAAATGGATTGTTTTCTTTATATCACTTACTTTAGTTGTAAGCATTGCATATAATTATGCTTTAAAAAAACCGCCGGTCCTGTTATACCAGACCGAAAGCAGCGTGGATGCGACCAAAGCGGTCCTGCTTGATAAAACCTTCCCGTCGGTAGTCCTGACAAAGGAAGTTAAACAGGAGCTTATTGACAAAGCTTTATCCGACTTGAAGCTGGACGGACGGGATTTCGATATAAAGTTTGATGAGTCTAAGGCAAATACCCTGAAAATTGAAATCGTATCCTCAAAAGAAGAGATGTTGCCGCTGCTTACAAATACACTGTTGGATAATGTGGTTGCACAAATCAAAAATAAATATTATGTGAATCAGGAGGATGTACTGGGGCAGCTGGACGGAGAGTATAAAAAGAAGATCATGGATCCAAAAGGAAACCTGGATATGAACATGCTAAAAGCCCTATACCAGGATAAGAAAAAAGCAGATGAAACAAAATCCCCCGAATTAAAATCCGCTGAAAAGATGATTTCCGATTTGGACGCACAAATTGAGGCAACAAAAGCAGCCGGAGCGCAAATTGAGGAAGATGAGGCCAGGATAGAGGGAAATCTGGAGTTGTATAAAACCGGTATTGCTTCCAATGAAAGCAATATTAGTGAAACGGATATCCGGCTGAAGGAATTGAAATCCAGGCAAAAGGAAATGAGCAGTTCATCCCCTGAAATCACCGGTTATATTCAAAAACAAATCCTGTATCTGGAACAGAACCGGGCCATATATGTTTACTATAAAGATTACTATACAGAGGCAGTACGCCAGGCGGAAAACCAGCTTACGCAAACACAGGGTCTGAAATTGCAGAATGAAAACCAGCTTGCGCTTCAAAATGCACAGTTGGAAAGCAATAAGGCTTTGTTAAAGCGATTAACCGATTATCATAACAAGCAGGTTGAGAATTATAAGAAACTATATACTGTTGCATATAACAACAATATATTGAAGACAGCCATTCTTAAGAAGGCAACAGGGGTAAATAAAGTTCCTTTTGTGGATACAAGGCCGAGACAGGTGATTGTATCCGCGTGGCTGGCATTCATCCTTGCATGCTGCTTCGCCATATTGAAGGAATACCCGCTAATATCCGGAAAACGGCTTATTAAAACGAAAAACCAGGATTTGCAGCCGTAAGCCTTGTCTAGAAAATGAATCAGTTATTCTTAAAAGATGAGGGAGAATAGATCACTGTGCGAAATGAATTTCTGGTATTAAACAATATAGAGAGAGACCGGGATGCCACACAGAGGGATATTGCCAGGAATACGGGCATGTCGCTGGGGAATGTCAATATCCTCATTAAACGTCTTGTTAAAAAAGGACTGCTGAAGATGGAAAGGCTGAACCCCCGTACGATAAAATACATCCTCACCCCGGAAGGTATGAAGGAAAAGGCCGCGCTCACCTATAATTATATAGTGGAATCCTACCGGCTTATCAATGACATTGATTCAAAAATAGGCTTGATTATAGATTCCTATCGGCATAACGCCGCCCAGGAGGTTTTGGCTTTCGGCAGCCGGGATGAAATTTTGCAGATACTTGAAAACAAGCTCAGGCAAATAGGGGTTGCATATCAATACATACAAAGCTTAGACGACCTGCTGCAGAGCCTGAATAAAAAAACATGCGGTATGGGTGCGGGCAGCGGCTTTGCCGAAGAAAACGGCAAAGCTGCGGATAAGGCCCTGATTATTGTATGGCAGCCAGCTTACTCGGAAATGTTGCATATAAACGCAATACAGCATGTCAACCTTTTAGATCAGATATTTTGATCAGATATAAATACAAACAAAACAACAGGGGTGATGGGGTCAATGGCGGAAAAAACCAGGATTAAGACTCAGCCAGGCAGCAAAACGAAACAGTCCGGTCAAAAAAGCAAGAAGAAGGATTATAAATATCCGGTCTCTGAAAATATATTGAAGTATTTTAGGCTGGTTTTATTGGCGGCGGTTTTAGTGGTTGTATTTTATCCCCCCTATTTAAGGGGCCTTTATTTTGAGGATGAGGTGCTTTCTGCGGAGATTTTTGTGTTTTCCGTTTTCATTTTATTCTGGATTTTGAAGCTTGTTAAAAGAGATAAGAGGTTCCTCGAAACGCCGGTAGACTATGCCTCCTTTGGGCTTGTCATCGTGTATTTCCTGTCCATTTTTGTTTCCGTCAGCACCAGGATGGCCCTGGCCGAATGGCTGAAATACTGCATGTACTTTGCCGTATTTTTTATGTTGTCCGAGCTTACAACGACTTATAAATCGAAAATCGCTGTTTTGTGGGTCATTGTCGCTTCGGGCACGGGAGTAGCCATATTGGGAATAGACGGAGCCTCGGGAGAAAGGGTGGCAAAACTCCTCAACCAGTTTTTTAAGTCTCTCGGCGTGCAGCAGGATTTGTTTTTTCAGCTGCTGTACGGAGGACGTGCTTCGTCCACCCTGCAGTATCCCAATACTCTCGGGTCTTATTTAATGGCTGTTTTCTTTATTTCCCTGTGCTTGATGATTATTTCATCAAAGTTAGGGGTAAAGATGATTGCCGGTGTTTCCGGCTTTATTCTGCTGTTGACCTTCGTGTTTACCTTCAGCCGCGGAGCCTTTCTGATCTTTCCGCTGGCGGCATTGATTTTCATGCTGGTCCTGCCTAAGGGCAGCAGAATCAAAGGGGTGGCGTTTGCTTTTGCCCCCCTGATACCGGTTGCATTGATTTCTTTTAAGCTTTCAACCTATTTGATCAACCCTACGGGCGATGAGCAAAGAATCTGGATGTATGCTTTATGGGGCACCCTGGGGACGGCGGCTTTAACGGGAATCATTCATTTTGCCGTCAAGTGGCTTGAGAAAATCAGCTGGAAAGTATATATAAGCATCCTGGCGGGAGTAATTGCCATAAGCGCTGCCGCGCTTGTATTTGCCCTGAATGCGACCCTGCCGCTGGAGCTTTCCCATCCGGCGGGCCAGCCGGACAGCCCGGTGACGGTACAAAAAAATGTGGTACTGGAGCCCAACAGGGAATACAGGCTTGTGTACAAAGCGGATGCATCGGTGAGCGGGGACAAGCCCAACGCATACACCATTGATATTCTGAACAACACGGAAAAAAACATACTTTTTGGCGGAAATACGAACCTCGCGGCTTATCAGGGAAAACAGACCAACGGGACGGAAGAAAGGCAGCTGGCCTTCAGGCTTCCCCAAGAAAGCAAAATTGTCAATATTGTTTTTACCAATACCTATCAGGACACAAAAGCCACCATTTCCAATGCCAGAATAGTGGACGGCGCCACAGGGAAAACCGTAAAAAACCTTGTCTTGAGGTATAAATATATTCCTTCGTTTTTATCCGCTATGTTCGAGGGACTGCAGGCGAATTACAGTACGCTGTCAAGGGCGGTTTTCTACAGGGACGGGTTAAAAATCTTCAAGGACCACTGGGTTATCGGCGCCGGGGGCGGGGCGTGGCCGCTTCTTTATTATGCCTACCAGTCCTACCAGTACTGGAGCAGCCAGGCACACAACTATGTCCTTCAGCTTGGAATAGAAACCGGCATAGTTGGGCTGGCCGTATTTATATTGCTATTGGCCTCCGTTTTGCTGATGCTCATACTGGAATACAGGAACAAACGGGAAAATGATGTAAGGGAAAGAATCTTGCAGGCGGCGGTTTTTACAGCCATTACCGCTTTGGTTGCCCACTCGCTTATCGATTTTGACCTTTCCCTTTCGGCGGTATTCCTGCTGCTGTGGGAGCTGATCGCCCTCTTTAATTCCAGGTATAGAAATAAAACGGGCACCGAAGTCATTGAGCATAAAACGCTTTTTGTAAACAAATTCCTTGAAAAGCTGGATGCCCTGAGAAGGGTCCGGTATTTAAAGCTGTATCCCGCAATCGGACTTGCGGCTGCGGTGGTATTTATTATTTTCCCCATTCTATTTGTAACAGCCAAGGGATATGCGGCACAGGCGGCAAAAATGCCGCAGAGTTCAAGGGGCCGGGAAATTGCTGCGGAATACATGAAAAAAGCCGTGGGTACGGATGGGTTCAACCCTGTATACCGGATGCAGTATGCCAATTTGCTTATACAAAAGGGGAACGTGAGCCAAAATGATTTGAGGATAGCCAGGGAGCAGGCGGATACGGCCCTGGCCCTTGCCAAGCATGATTATGACTACTATGAAGGCAATAAAAGAGTCAATATCTTACCCCGGCTGGCCCAATTTTATTTCGCGGCAGGAGATGCTGAAAACGGATTGAAAGCCGCCGACCTTGCAACGGCCGCACGGCCGCTCCTCCCGGATATGTGGCAGATAAGGGTAAATGCCTACTATGAGGTAATCAAGTATTACGTGCAAAAAAAGGATAATACCAATGCATCGAAATATATTGACAGGGCTCTGGCTATGATTGGCGAGGCAAGGACCATTAATCAGGGGAATATGAACCCGTTTAAGTTTTCGGACAGCACCTATGAAATGCTGGAAAAAGCGGCCTATGCCAAAGAGAATATAGGAAAGCCGGATTTTGCTTCAATGAATAACATGGTATTTTGCAGTATTCCCGCAGCAGATGTGGATATCAACGGTATTCCCGACCAGTGGTCCGTATATAATAACGTTGATTACATTAAAATTGCGGCTTCCGGGGGATTGATAAGGGCGGATAATATTTCCGCCGATAAGGAAGGCTATATCCGCAGCAGGAATTTGAGCCTTAAACCCGGCACGGCCTACAGGATTGAACTGGAGCTTTCAAATAGTACAGGCATTGAATCGATACCATACTTCATAGAAGGAGTCACTGCCCAGCCTGAACAGTTAAAGCTTTCCGGCGGTTTGTATACTGCGGAGGTGACAACTCCTGCAGACTTCACGCCGGGCACCAATGCGCTGCTCCTTGGGGTGAAGGGGAGCTACGAGATCAGGATCGTAAGGGTTGTAGAGAAATAACTGGATTAGCGATATAGTGAACGTTACTAAGATCAAAGTGTATTGAAAGTGTTTAAAACTGTTTTCTCTATAGAAAAACACTACAAAGAGTCGCTGTTTTTTCGGATTTTTCTTATTTGAGTAACCTCTTCCGTGAGTTTATATATATACTGTTTGCAATAATACCTAACTGATCTGAGCAGTGACTTTATTAGGAACTAACTTGAGGTTGACGTCAGCTGTGTACCTGCAGTCTACCATATTAGACAGCGATAGAATAATGAACGCATTATAGTCAATTTCTTTTTTTCTAGAACGGAGTTTTCACCTCTTGCTATATTTTGAAGTTTACAATTTACATTTTCAAAGTTTACGTTAGTACAAAAGTTGCGTAAGTAATAATGAACGATGAATCAAAAAAAGTAAGGAAGTATAATCAATGCCTCTTGTAAGTATTATTGTCCCAATCTATAACATGGAAAAATATTTACGTCAGTGTATAGATAGCCTTGTTAATCAAACATTAAAAGATATTGAGATTATCCTTGTCAATGACGGCTCAACAGACAGCAGTCTTAGCATATGCAGAGAGTATGAAAAAGTGGATAATAGGATAAAAGTTGTGGATAAATCGAATGGAGGTGCGGCTTCGGCACGTAATGCTGGATGTGACATTGCAACAGGAAAATATCTAGGTAATGTTGACCCGGATGATTGGGTTGAACTCGATATGTACGAAAAAATGTTTAACATAGCAAGTAAGTATGATGTAGATATAGTTATATGTGACATGATTGACGAATATAAGCATAAATCTGTTAAAGCTGAACATTTTCTTGAAGATGGATATTATAATTATGAAAAGATAAATGCACATATATATCCATATTTGGTTTCAACTGGAGTATTTAGATATGGGATTATTGATGGAAACTGTCATATGTTGTTGCGTAGAGAGATTATTACATTGAACTCCATAAGGTTTTTTGAAGAAGCTAAGCGTATGGAAGATTACCTCTTTATGGTCGAATATCTTCTTCATACTAAGTCTATTTATTATCTAAAAGGTGATTACTTTTACCATCACAGAAAATTGTTCAGTAGTGACAGGGTAGAAAAATATTATACTGATTTATGGGACTCGTTGGCTAAAGTTAATCAGAAAATATGGAATCTTATTAAAGATATTGAAGGATATAATTATAAGCTACAATGGGCACATACCTGTATTCTCGCTGCTAAGGATGGAATAACTAATGAGATTAATACAAACAATAAAAGATCTTTTAAGGAAAAAGTGAGTACAATTAATCTAATATGTAACTACAAAGACTTAAATCGAGCTATTGAATTAGTATATTCAACCAAATTACCATTTATATATAAATTTTTCATATGGTGTTTAAAGAAAAAATATATACTTTTACTTTACTGCATTGCATTTGTAAATAATAAAATAATTTTTCCAGCAAGAATTTTATTAAAAAAATAATAATCAAAGGTAGTTTTTCAGATTGCAAAATGATGAAATTGTTCAAGATAGAAAGCATGAAAAATGAGAAGTAAAAATTATGTTAATAATTTAATCGCTGGATTGATTGAGCAGGCGGTTACGATTGGAGCAGGGATTTTTTTACCATATATAATTTTAACAGTTTATGGATCTGAGATTAATGGCCTCTTATCATCTATAAAACAAATTGTGCAGTATTTATCATTAGTGGATACGGGACTTGCGGGTGCAGTCATATATGCTTTGTATAAACCGATTGCAGCAGGGGATAACTATGCAATTAGCCGTGTGGTTTCTGCATCGCGAATATTTTATAATCAGGTAGGGAGTGTATGTATACTATTTTTGCTCATTATTGCTCTTGTATATCCATTTATTATAAAAATCAATCCGGTTGGTTCAGTTGGCACTTTTTGCCTAACTGTAACTGTAGGTTGTACAAATATTGTGGATTTTTTTCTCCTAGCAAAGTATAATGCGCTTTGTATGGCTGCGCAGAAATATTACTATGTTACTATAAGTCGATGTGTAGGTACATTAGTTTATATGATAGTTTTGATTGTATCTGTTATATCAGGCATGAGCATTGTTTTAGCCATGGTATTAACGCTTGTTAATCTGCCGTTAAGGTATATTCTAATTCGTTTAATAGTAAAGTATAATTTCCCACATATTTCATTTACTGCCAACCCTGACTATTCAGCTATTGACAAGCGTAACTCGGTGTTTTTGCAGAATATCAGCAGCTTT
The DNA here is from genome assembly GCA_024655885.1 of Eubacteriales bacterium. Lineage (GTDB taxonomy): Bacteria > Bacillota > Clostridia > Acetivibrionales > JANLFN01 > JANLFN01. The sequence continues at coordinate 31,779 of JANLFN010000010.1, forward strand.
ATTGCTACTAGTTCTCCTATAGTAATATTAACAATGTTTGGTTCACTGACTGATGTGAGTATTTATACAGTTTATAATATAATTTTTTTCTATATAACTTCTTTTGTAGGTATATTTACAAATAGTTTAACTGCAGGATTTGGTGATGTTATTGCCAAGGGAGAATATCAGATACTTCAATCTACATTCAAACAATATTTAACTGCATTTTATGCACTTTTAATTTGGGTATTTTCGTGTGCGTTACTATTAGGTAATTCATTTATAAGGCTTTATACAAAAGATGTTACTGATGCAAATTATGTTAAGCCTGTTTTTTTGGTTATGATCGCAATTTCCAATTTACTAATGGGTATTAAAATGCCGGGTTGGAATATGATTTATGCAGCTGGGCATTATAAGCAGACAAATAAGTTAGAATTTTCAGCATCGATAACTACAGTAATTATATCTCTAATAATGGTCAAGATATTAGGGATTTATGGAGTTGTAATTGGGACTACTTGTGGCAACTTAATTTATGCAATAACTGGGCATAGGTATACAATAAAAAACATTGTAAACATTTCAATGAAGGACACTGTAGTGCTTATAATAAGGATACCTTTGATAGGCCTACTTGTAAGTTTACCTTTTTTGTTCATAAAAATATCAATAAATAATTTTTTAGAATGGTTTATACAAGCGATTTTTATATCACTTTGGGCAGCTATTATTGTTTTTACAGTAACATATGTTTTTGACAAAGATGGTATAAAAGCTTTATATAGCAGGATAAAACAAATTAAAGGGTAGGAGAGAATCTGGAATGAATATAATTGAAAAAATTAAAAATCGTATTAACGGTGACGCAGCCCGAAAACTTATAATTAACTTAAAACTAATTAGCCAATGTGATTTTAGTAATATGAGTGGGATTATTTCTTTTTTTTGCGGTTATAAAGCAGAGATGAACTATAGGTATAAGCAAATCCGAAGGAAATATTATGATAGTAAAAAAAATATATACAATTTTAATGGAGTAAAGATTCCTGATGAATCACATGAATTTTCATATTTTTTCGAAGATCTTGTTTTTGCATTTGATGATATCATTAATCCTATGATTTTCAAAAAAAAAACATATATAGAAGAGGGGCCCTATGAAGATGAAAATGTAGTAGTTACTGAAGGTGATATAGTATTTGATTGTGGTGCAAATATGGGAATTTTTTCAGCAGTTGCTGCTGCGAGAAGATGTAAAGTTTATGCTTTTGAACCTGTTCCGAAAACTCTGCAATATTTACTTAAAACTGCAGAAATGAATGAGAACATTGAAATATGCCCATTTGCACTAACTGATAGAAATACAGATATTTTAATTACAGTACCTGAAGAACATGCTGGGGGATCATCCTTTGTAATGAATAGAGATGGAAAAAACGTTATTGTTAAAGGTATAACACTTGATTCATTCGTTAAAGAAAACAACATAATGAAAGTGGATTTCATTAAAACAGATATTGAAGGTGCAGAACGTTATTTGCTAATGGGAGCTAAAGAAATTTTAAGTAAGTTTAGCCCAAAGCTGTCTATATGCACTTATCATTTACCTGATGATCCTGAAGTTTTAGAAAAGCTTATTAAAGAAGCGAATCCAAATTATATTATAAAACAAGGAGAGCATAAACTTTATGCGTATGTGCCTAAATAAGAAAGGGTGACTGTCTATGTTTAAAGATAATAGTTTTGTGTACAAGTGCGTTAGAGGTGAGATGGGACTTGCAATGAAATCTTTTCAACTTGAAAAAAATGCAGAGGATATTTACAGAATAGATTACTTAATGCAACTGACAAGAGGCAAGTATATTCTTCATTTGGGCTGTGTATCAGATCCGGATATGATAAAGAATGAAATAGCCCAAGGTGTATGGCTACACAAGCTATTGACTGATAACAGTGCTGAGTGCCTAGGAATTGATATCAATAAAGAGGGTATTGAGTTTATAAAGAATAACATAAATATGAAAAATGTCATTTATGCGGACATTCAAAAAGACGGAATTTTGGAAATAATGAGACATAAATGGGATTTTATTGTATTAGGCGAAGTGCTGGAACATGTATGTGATCCAGTGTCATTTTTACGAGATATAGTGCAAAATTATGGGGAATTTATAGATAAATATATAATAACAGTTCCCAATGCTCTTTCTCTTATCAATGCTGTAGATGCAGCACTAAAAAACTCTGAAACTATCTATACTGATCATATGTATTGGTTTACACCTTATACACTTTATCGTGTTATTGATAAAGCAGGACTATTTCTTGACCATCTTTTAATGTGCTCTTCAGGTTCAAAAGAATATCTTGAAAACAGTCAAAAAGGAAAATTTTTAAGACGGTTTAGAAGTAAAATATACCACAATCTATTGACAAAGAGACCATTATTAAATAATGACATTATTATGGTATGCAAAAGATAATTACACTATAAACATAGAGGTAAAGGAGATATGATAATTGATATTTTTATAGGAACTCTTTGTGGCAGAGGAGGCGATAGAATATGTGTAAATATTGCAAATGGTCTTGTTGATGCTGGTCATCAGGTACGCTTAGTTCTTGGACATTTGCAAAGTCCGGCTTACGTTGAATTGGTTGATAAAAGAGTGAAAATTATTAATTTTAATAAAAAAAGGGTTCGCTATATAATACCATCAGTAATAAAGTATATCTTTAAGCAAAAGCCTCAAGTTTTTTTTGTGGTTGGTGTTGAATCCGCAATTTTATTTAGTTTTATCCGTAAAATTTTCTTTCAGCGGTTTAAAGTTATTGTACGTTGTTTGAATGCTTTAAATGCTCAGACCGTTACTGAAGAGTCGTTAAATTACTCTCTTTTGAATCATAGTGCAAAATTTATTTTTAATAAAGCTGATTGCTTAATCGCCCAATGTAAAGGTATGGCAGACGAGCTTGTACGTGATTATAAGGTAAATAAAAGTAAGCTTGTTGTTATTAATAATCCTGTAGGGCAAGTTATAATTGAAAAATCCGATACAACTTGTGGCACTATCGAAAAAAAAAATGAAATCTTGATGGTAGCGAGCTTGATTAAGCAAAAGGGAATAGATTATTTGTTGAAAGCGTTCAGAAAAACACAAGACACTTTTCCAGATCTGAAGTTAAGAATCATAGGCAGAGGCGAACTGGAAAATGAGATAAAAGAGGAAATAAGATTGCTTAAACTTGAGGGACAAGTATTTATGGATGGCTTTAGAGAAGATGTATATAATGCTTATGCACAGGCCAAGGTTACAGTTTTGTCCTCTATTTATGAAGGATTCCCCAATGTTCTGCTTGAATCAATCACTATGGGAACTCCTGTTGTGGCTTTTGACTGCCCAACAGGTCCGAGTGAAATTATCATAGACGATGTCAATGGTTATTTAGCTAAATATCTAGATGTTGATGACCTAGCAGAGAAAATTATTAAGGCTTTAAACAAAAATTGGGATATTTCTGCAATAAAGAAAACTGCGGAAAAGTACCGACCAGAAAATATTATACCCCAGTATATAGAAGTAATAAAAAAGGTCTGTGAATAGAAGATTGTTCGAACAAAGATAGATGTATAAGTTAGGAGAACAAAATGTGTGGCATAGCTGGGTTCTGGAATAAAGATTCAAAATTGGATTTGTTGGAGATAATAAAAAAAATGACTACTACTATAGTGCACAGGGGCCCAGATGATGAAGGTAGCTGGGTCGACTGGAACTATGGCATTGCATTAGGGCATAGAAGGCTTTCCATCATAGATTTATCACCTGCGGGGCATCAGCCGATGGTTTCAGCGAGTGGACGTTATGTAATCACCTATAACGGTGAAATATATAATTTTCATACAATTCGCAGAGAGGTTGAAGAGTATTGCCATGCTAAAGGGAACGGTATTAACCTGAGAGGGACATCTGACACAGAAGTGATGCTTGCGGCTATAGAAGTCTTTGGATTAAATGATGCGGTAAAACGGTTTGTAGGGATGTTTGCTTTTGCACTATTTGACCGTAAAGAAAGAAAGCTTTACCTTGTACGTGATCGTCTAGGAGAAAAGCCTTTATACTATGGTTATGTAAATTCAGACTTTGTTTTTTCTTCAGAATTAAAGGCGATTTGTGCTTATCCAGGTTTTAAAGGCAATATAGACATTGATGCGCTTGCTTTGTTTTTTCGCCATAATTATATTCCAACACCGTACTCTATTTATAAGGGAATTTACAAGCTGCCCCCGGGGACAATTTTATGTATAGATGAATTAAACGATCATTTGCCTTTACCTGAAAGTTACTGGTCAGCCCATGATGTGGCCGAAAAAGGTTTGACAGAGCAGTTTTCGGGAAATGAGGAGGAAGCTTTAGGATATCTTGAATCTTTAGTTAAGACTTCCGTTAAAGACCAGATGATAGCGGATGTTCCCTTAGGAGCATTTTTATCAGGGGGAATAGATTCTTCATTGATTGTATCCCTTATGCAGACTCAGTCGACAAATCCTGTGAAGACCTTTACCATAGGTTTCAATGAGAAACGATATAATGAAGCGGAAGATGCAAAAAAAATAGCTGTGCATCTGGGGACTAACCATACTGAACTGTATGTTAGTCCTGAAGAAGCAATGAAAGTTATTTGCGACCTGCCTACCCTATATGACGAACCATTTGCTGATTCTTCGCAAATCCCTACATTTCTGGTATCAAAGCTGGCAAGAAGCCGGGTAACAGTGAGTCTTTCAGGCGACGGGGGCGATGAACTGTTTGGAGGATATAACCGCTATTTTCTTACAGAAGATATATGGAAAAAGATAGGTTGGCTTCCGGCAGAATCCAGGGAAAAGGTGTCCAGATTTGTTAAACATATTTCTCCTCAAAAGTGGGATCGATTATTTAACACATTTTTAACAACAGTGCCTTCAAAGTATAGAGTTAGATTGTTTGGAGATAAATTATATAAGCTTGCGGATCTACTGTCCAGTAAAACATATAAAGAAGTAAATTATAGACTGATATCTCATTGGAAAGAGCCGGAAGCATTAGTTTTAGGTTCCTCAGAACCTGATGCTGTGTTAAATAAGCTTAACGAAAGTTTTGAACAAATAGATATAAAATCTTTCATGATGTATTTAGACCTGGTAACCTATCTGCCCGATGATATCCTTGTCAAAGTAGATAGGGCTGCGATGGGGGTCAGCTTGGAATCCAGAATACCCTTTTTGGATCACCGTGTTGTTGAATTTGCATGGAAACTACCAATTTCGATGAAAATAAGAGATGGGAAGGGTAAATGGCCCCTGAGACAGATTTTATATAAGTATGTGCCAAAGGAGTTGATCGAACGGCCTAAAATGGGCTTTGGAGTACCGATAGACGACTGGCTCAGAGGACCTTTAAAGGAATGGGCTGAAGAGCTGCTGAGCGAGAAACGTCTTAAAGAAGAAGGATACCTAAACTATAAACTGGTTCGGGAAAAATGGAATGAGCATTTAAGTGGACGCTTTAACTGGCAGTACTATCTTTGGGATGTGCTTATGTTTGAAGCATGGTTTCAAAACCGATAAGGAGAAAATTTCATATATGATTAAGGTACTACACTTGATTACCGGGCTTAATACAGGTGGGGCTGAAATGATGCTCTACAAGCTACTGTCAAGAATGGACAGGGAAAAGTTTACTAATATTGTTGTTTCAATGCTTGATAAAGGATTTCTTGGGGATAAAATGAGTGAACTGGGAATCCCTGTCTATACGTTAAACATGAAAAGAGGCATTCCAAATCCTAAAGGGGTTTGGTTACTATATAAGATCTTAAAAAAAGAAAATCCTGATATTTTGCAGACATGGCTGTACCATGCGGATTTACTAGGCCTTATAGCGGGAAAGTTAGCAAAGGTTCCTCGTCTGGCCTGGAACATTCGATGCTCCAATATGGATATGTCCCAGTATTCAAAGTTATCTGGATTAATTCTAAAAATACTCGCAAAGACATCCGGCATGCCTGATGTTGTTTTAGTAAACTCTAACTCAGGACGCAATTTTCATGAAAATATTGGATACAAACCGCGAAAATGGGAAGTGATATTTAACGGCTTTGATTTAGATAGGTTCCATCCTGCACCGTCTAACTTAAAAAAGAAATTTAGAGAAGAGTTAGGATTGCCTGAAAATGCATTTCTGATAGGCATAGTTGCAAGATATGATATAATGAAGGGGTATGAATATTTCATCAATGCAGCTAAGTATTTTCTTAATACGTGTAAAGCAGATAAAAAAGTTTTTTTTATCATGGTAGGAAAAGGAGTCGACGAAAAAAACAAAGATTTATTACAACTCATTGAAAAGCTTTGTGTAAAGGATAATGTTTTTTTATTGGGGGAAAGAAAAGATATTAGTTCTATAATGTCCATATTGGACGTTATGGTATCGTCTTCTATATTCGGCGAAGGGTTCCCAAATGTCGTTGGAGAGGCAATGAGCTGCGCTATACCCTGTGTGGTGACTGATGTCGGGGATTCAGCGTTTATTGTTGGGAATAATGGAATTGTTGTCCCTCCTAAAAATGCTAAAGCGTTAGCGGAGGCTTTGCTTACTATGTTTGAAATGAAATCGGAAAAACTGAAAGAGATAGGATATAGAGCACGGAAACATATTGAAAATATATACGATTTAGATATAATCGTAAAAAAATATGAACAGATGTATGAATCAATGATCAGAATTTTGATATAAAGTTTATTTCTTTATATAAGAATAAATTTAAAAAATTCACAGCAGGAAGGGTCTGCTTTCGGATTGAGGGATATATTTATGGCAAACCGCAAAACGATTCTTTTAACAGGCAGTGCAGGTTTTATAGGTTTTCATTTGTCAAACAGGCTGCTGAAGGAAGGGTACTCTGTTATTGGAGTAGACAACCTGAATAATTACTATGATGTAGAACTGAAGAAATCGAGGTTAAATCTCCTTGCAGAGAATAAAAACTTTTCTTTCATCAAAGCTTCTTTGGAGGATTATAATTCCATACAGAAAATTTTTAACAGGAAAAAAATTAGCGTCGTAATCAATTTAGCGGCCCAGGCCGGCGTAAGGTACAGCCTTGAAAATCCCCGCGCCTATATAGACTCTAATATCGCAGGATTTCTCAACATTTTGGAGGCCTGCCGCCACTGCCGGATTGAGCATTTGATTTTCGCCTCATCCAGCTCGGTGTATGGCGCCAATACGCACATGCCTTTTTCGGTTCATCACAATGTGGACCACCCTGTGAGCTTATATGCGGCCACAAAAAAGTCCAATGAACTTATGGCCCATGTTTACAGCCATTTGTACAATATACCGGCCACCGGACTCCGGTTTTTTACTGTCTATGGGCCGTGGGGAAGGCCGGATATGGCCTACTTTTCATTTACCAGGGCTATTTTGGAAGGCAAGCCCATCAAGGTCTTCAATTATGGAAAAATGAAGAGGGACTTTACCTATATTGACGATATTGTGGAGGGGATCGTGCGCCTCATACCGAGACCTCCCCTTCCCAACCCCTCATGGGACAGGGATGCGCCTGACCCGGCCTCAAGCTTTGCCCCGTATAAGATCTACAATATAGGGAACAACCGGCCGGTGGAGCTGTCGGATTTTATCTCGGTGCTGGAGGAACATCTCGGGAAAAAAGCCGTGAAAGAGTATTTGCCCATGCAGTCCGGGGATGTGGAGGAAACCTTTGCGGATATTGACGACCTGGCGGCGGATGTGGGATTTAAGCCTTCCACTCCTTTGGAAGAAGGGCTTAAGAGGTTTATCGGGTGGTACAGAGATTACTACCGTATAGGATGATTTCTTCAGGGATATACGGATAAAACCAAAGAAATGCAACAGATTCACACAAAAGATCATATTAGGAGAAGCACAGATGAAAAAACTTATTAATTGGATAAAAAGAAACAGGATAAAATCGTTGCTGCTATTTTTGCTCCTGTTCTTAACACTGTCCATAGGAGCCTTTATCCGGTATTTGGATAATCAATCTATTTTGAACGCCTCTTATACAACCGCGTATAATACCGGAAGGTCTACGGTTCTAAATATATATGACATGGCTAAAGGCCTGCTGGCATATAAGAGGATAGCGGACAGCTTCGACCGGTATCCGGAAGGCTCAACAGAAAAGCTTAAGGCCATGGTTTCATGGGTACATAATAACATCAGGCCCCAGTACGCGGCCCCTGATAGAGTGGTAGACGATAATTTTTATAATGTCCTGAGAAGAGGCTATGGGTACTGCGATAACGATGCTCAGGCGTTGGATATCATAGCCTTTATGAACCACTATGAGGTGCATTCTCTGGCTTTATATGATATCGATAGCAAAAAATCTCCTCATACTTTAAATGAAATAAAATGGAATGGCATGTGGGTAGTCGTTGACCCCTGGAAAAACGTAGTATTTGAAAAAGATGGGAAGCTACTGGCAAAGGAAGATATAATCATGGATGGAAGCATCCTCAAACAGTATGGCTATGCGGAAGACATAACGCCCGATTGCTTTAAAAACAGTTTTGTTTTAAAGCCCTTCCCTCTGGTTTCTTTTAGCGATATTATCAATAAATTGAAAGAGAACAGGAATAAAGTAGCTGCCGTGAATAAAAATGCGGAGGAAAGAGAAGCGGAAGAAGAAAGAAAAACAGCCGAAGAAGCCAGGGCTGCAGGCAAAACCGGGAATACGGAAGAGCCAAAAGCAGTAAAGCCGGATGATGAAAAATTAAAAGAAGCAATTTATACATATGATCAAGCCAGGAAAGCAGATATAGCAGGGGATTACCAAGAGGCTTTTCAACTTTATAACAAAATAGAAACCGAAGACGCACCGGCGGATATCCGGGAGGCGGCGGATTTTCAAAAAGCCGTTGTCCTTTTAAAAGCGGGCGATTATGATAAAGCGAATGAATTGTTCAATAGTTTTTTGACAGGACACAAGGACTCGGAATGGATTCCCAGCGTATATTATTTTTTAGGCCAGATTTCAGCACTTCAGAAATGAGTTTTTAGTGAAACAGTAAGGGGCATAGAAATGCTTAATCAGGAATGTCAAAAAAACCGGTACAAAATAAATACTATATTTATGATTGCAATAATACTATGTATGCTTATCGTGCCGTTTCTTGGCCTGGAGCACTCATTGTGGGCACTGTCATTTATTGTGCTGAATATAGTATTCGCTGTTTATTTAAAAAAAAGCAATATTGAAAATTCTGAATATTTGACGCTGCTTAAAATGTGCCTGATTGGTTTTATAATCAGGTTTATTATTGCTATTATATGTGTATACAATCCTTCTTTAGACGTTCCCGGCGACCAGCAGGCCTACCAAATGGAGGGGCTAAAAATTGCCGGAGGCTGGGCTAACGGCCATTTGCTCTTCAATTTGCCTGCAGCCCACTTCTTTTATTATGCCTATAACGCGCTTGTCTATTATCTTTTTGGTTTTTATCCATCTGTTGTCAGGATATTCAACTGCTTTTTCGGTGTTTTTACAGGGATAAATGTATACTTTATTTCCCGCAAAATGTTTGGGGATACCACTGCAAAAATAGCAGCTTTTCTGACAATATTTTTTCCTTCTACTTTATTTCAGCAGACAATGAATATGAAAGAGGCTCTTGTGACTTTTTTGCTGACGTTGATTATAAAAAAACTCATAGATTTAAAAAATCAATATGAGATTAAGTCATTTATTATTGCAATAGTGTCTGTATTTCTGTTAATAACAACAAGGGATTATGCGGGCATCTTTATGGGATTTGTTGTTTGCGCCTATTTTTTATTTACTGTGAAAATTTCGCCACTAAAAAAGATTGTAATTTTCCTGATAATATTTGCAATGGTTGGGCTTATATCTTATAAAATCGGATTGGGGCCATTCGGCATTGATTATATTAAGAAATATAACCTGGCCTATATAGACCACTTAAGAAAAGGCGAATATCAGGGCGGCTCCGAGGTTCTGCAAGACATGTCCATCAGTACCATTCCGGGCCTATTGAAATTTATTCCCATTGCCTTCCTGTATTTTATGTTTTCTCCTTTTCCCTGGCAGCTTACAGGCTCTCTGATTCAATTTTTCAGTTCCATGGAAAATATAATATGGTATGTCCTGTTTGCTTTTTTCCCATCAGGAATATGGGCTGCATTTAAAAAGGAAAAGAGGATAAATACTGTTTTAGTCACGGTACTATTGGGATTCACATCGTTGTACACGCTGCAAATGGCTAATATGGGCCTGGCAAACAGGATGAAGGGCCAACTTTTGCCCATATTTTTTATATTTATCGCATTGGGCATAGCACAGTTTCACAAGAAAATGCTGCATAGGATTCAAAGCCATGCAAGGGACACTTCAAAATCGGGAGAGAATTAAGGTTTAATAATTTTCTGGAGAACAGCAAATGGATTCTATAAATAAAATTAAAGTTTTGCATATGGCTACCATCGACTTTACCATCGACAAAATGCTGATGGATAAAATGGGCTATTTACGGGGGTATGGCTATGATATCCGTTTTGCATCAAACAGCGGTAAGTACTTGAACAATATCCAGAATGCGGGGTTCAGGTTCCAGCCCATCAAGATGTCAAGGGAAATCAGTATTTTTAAGGATCTCCGGTCGATTTACAATACCTATAAATACTTAAAGAAAGAAAAATTCACTATTGTCCATACGCACACCGCAAAAGCCGGTTTTATCGGCAGGATGGCGGCAAAGCTCGCAGGTACGCCTGTTATAATCCATACATCCCACGGCCTTCCGTTTTACGAAGGCCAAAGCAGGATTAAGTATAACCTGTACCTTTTCCTTGAAAAGCTGGCCTGCCGGATGTCGGATTTTGTGTTCTCTCAGAATATGGAAGACGTGGAAAATATGAAAAAATTGAACTTCCGGCCGGCAGCCGGAATAGGCTATGAAGGCAATGGCGTAGACACCCATAAATTGGACAAAGAAGCCGCTGCGTTTGACGGCGATGAGAAAAAAAGAGAACTGGGGATTCCTGATAATGCCGTTGTTTTGGGCTATTATGCCAGGTTTGAACCTGTTAAAGGACATAAACTTTTTATTGATGCTTTTAGCAGTATTGTAAAAAAATATGGAAATGTCCTATGCCTTATGGCGGGGAAAGGCTTTTTGGAAGAAGAAATTAAACAATATGCCGCAATGAAAAATGTGGATAAAAATATAAGATTCCTTGGCTTCAGGGAAGATATTCATGAAATTATCAGCATTACGGATATCCTGGTATTGGCATCTGAAAAAGAGGGAATTCCACGTGTTGTCATGGAAGGCATGTACCTGGAAAAGCCGGTTGTGGCAACGGATGTGCTGGGAACCAGAGAATTGGTGGTCAGTGAAGAGACAGGCTTTTTATGTGCCTATGGAGATGCAGACGGCCTTGCGGCACGAATTGCTTTGCTTGTTGAGGATAGGGATTTAAGAATCAAAATGGGAAAAGCAGGACGTGAACGGATCATTAATCATTTTACAGAGGAAATTGTCGCCGGGAGAATAGATGCCGTATATAAAGATTTGCTGGCCCGGAAGGGGATCACGGAATGATATTGGTTTTTGGTGCCACAGGCCTGGTGGGTGAATATGTTGTTTCCAGGCTGGCAAACGATTATGATATCAGGTGCTTTGTAAGAAAAGGAAGCAATAGAATCAATTTGAAAGGATATGGGAACCGCATAGAATTTTTTACCGGTGATCTGGATGAAGACTTTGAGCAGATTGCAGACTGCGGCAGGAATGTGGACTTAATCATCAGTATTGTAAATATAAGAAAAATTCCCGGCATTTTAAAAATTGCTGATTACCACCACATAAAAAGAGCAATTATCGTAAGCACTACCGGAAAATATTCCAAATTCCAGGAATATTCGCAGGAATATTTGCAGCGGGAAAAGGATGTGAAAGAGTCAAATCTCGATTATACAATCCTAAGGCCTACAATGATCTATGGGGATGCAAGAGATAAAAACATTCACCAGATTATCCTTAAATTAAACAAATATAGAATATTTCCTGTGCTTGGAGATGGAAAAAGTAAATTTCAGCCGGTATACTTCAAGGATGTTGGAGATGCGATCATTTCGTGTGTAAATAACGCCAGGACAATTAAGAAATGTTATAATATTGGGGGGCAAACCGTAATATCCTATGAGGACATGCAAAGGCTGATTGCCGGTAAATTAAATAGGCAGGTCATTTTCTTGAAAACAGGCTTCCCTTTAGCATATGTTATAGCCGCGGTTTCCAATATTGTACCCCTGGGGTACAAGCTGAGGATGGAGCAAATCCATAGGCTGAAAGAGGATAAGGTATTTGATTACAGCGAAGCGGCGAGGGACTTCGGGTATAGCCCCATTAGCTTTGATGAAGGCATTTCCAGAGAACTAAAGGCTATGGGCCTGATAAAATAGAATTATCGTTATAGACGATAAATCTGCAAAGAGATACAGTCGCAAAATATTGAAATAACTTAAATAAAGTAGGTGCAAATAAAATGAATAAAGTCTCCGTCATAGGCACCGGGTATGTGGGGCTGGTCACAGGCACATGCCTGTCCGAATTCGGCATGGAAGTCATCTGTATGGATGTAAATGCAGAGAAAATTGAAAAACTGAAGGAAGGGATTCTTCCAATATATGAACCGGGGCTGGACAGTCTGGTGAAAAAAAACTGCCGGTCCGGAAGGCTAAAATTTACAACCGACATGAAAACGGCCGTTGAGAAATCAACCACTATATTTATAGCTGTAGGCACGCCCCCTCAAGAGGACGGATCTGCCGACCTGGCCCATGTAGAAGCAGCGGCCAGGGAAATAGCGCGGTACATGAATAGGTACAAGGTGATCGTAAATAAAAGTACGGTGCCTGTTGGAACTGCCAGACAAATAACCTGCATTATCAATGAAGAACTTTCCAGATTAAACAGGAAGATAGAATTTGACGTCGTTTCCAATCCTGAATTTTTGAGGGAAGGTGCCGCGGTAAGGGATTTCATGCATCCGGACCGTGTTGTCATTGGCACTGAAAGTGAAAAGGCCAGGGAAATACTGAAAAATATCTACAATGTCCTTTATTTAATTGATGTGCCTTTTGTGTTTACAAACTGGGAAACCGCTGAGCTGATCAAGTATGCCTCCAATGCTTTTCTTGCTACAAAAATTAGCTTTATCAATGAAATCTCCAATTTATGCGACAAAGTGGGTGCGGATGTCCATCATGTGGCGAAAGCCATGGGCATGGATGGGAGGATAGGCAGCAAGTTCCTTCACGCCGGCCCGGGGTATGGCGGCAGCTGCTTCCCGAAAGATACGCAGGCACTGATTAGAATAGGACAGAATGCCGGCGTGGATATGAAGGTTGTGGCTGCGGCTGTGGATGTAAACAACAGGCAGATTGAAGTGATGGTGGATAAAATTGAAAAAAGGCTGGGGAATATCGGCGGCAAAACAATCAGTATTCTTGGACTTGCTTTTAAACCGGAGACAGACGATATAAGGGAATCGCCGGCTATCAAGATCATTCAGAGCTTATTAAATAAAAATGCGGTGATAAAGGCATTTGACCCCATTGCGGTAGAGAATGCCAGAACACTTGGCTTGAAAGACGCGCCCGTTATTTACTGCGAAGATGAGTATAGCTGTGCCCAGGACTCTAATGCGGTAGTTTTAATGACGGAATGGAACCAGTTCAGGAATTTGGATTTGGAACGTATAAAAAAAATGATGAGGGACCCTAATTTTTTTGATTTAAGAAACGTGTATGAACCGGAGAACATGAAGGCTCTGGGTTTTTATTACGAGGGTGTGGGAAGAAGATAAGAGATGGTGGATTATAACATGGCTTGGGGGGCAGTATGAAAAGGTTGTTCGATTTGATTTTTTCGATCATTATGACGGTAATACTTCTTCCGGTATTTATCTTGATCGCACTGGTGATAAAGCTTTCCTCCAAAGGCCCTGTGATTTTTAAGCAGCGCCGGATCGGGAAAGATAAAAAAGAATTTTTTATCTACAAATTCAGGACCATGTATCTTGAGACTCCCCAAAATGTTCCAACCCATCTTCTGGAAAATCCGGACCATTATATTACCCCTATAGGCAGATTTTTAAGGAAAACCAGCCTGGATGAACTGCCGCAGCTGTTTAATATCCTGAAAGGGGAGATGAGCTTTGTAGGTCCAAGACCTGCATTGTACAACCAGTACGATTTGATTTCTCTCAGGGATGGGTGCGGGGTAAATAGGGTCAGGCCCGGAATCACCGGATGGGCTCAGGTCAACGGCAGGGATGAACTGGAGATACCTGTGAAGGTAGAATTTGACAGATTTTATGTAGAACATTATTCCTTATGGCTGGATGCAAAAATTATTTTTATGACTTTTTTGAATGTAATATTGGCAAAAGGCGTTGTTGAAGGGAAACAAACAGTTGATGAGGATAAAATAACGGCGGACAGGTGAGACATTAATATCTGCAGGATATCTGCTTTCCAAAGCTTTATTAATTAATGCCTGGTTTGTAATATTTTTTTAATGTTCGGAAATGTACATATCTGGTATAATCTGCATATAGTGATATGAAATTGCGGCTGAATAATGTCGAAAAGGGAAAAATGAAGCAAATTCTGTTGTAGAGCGCCGGAAATCGGCATCTAACGGCCGGGACTGCGAACCAATGGCCGTGAAGCGACAGTGAAGGGGGTCCTATGCAGCAGAAAATAAGGTCCGGCTTTTTAGCTATATTTGACATAGCGTTAATTAATATATCGGTAGCATTAGCTTATCTGCTCAGGTTTGACGGTGATTTTAAAAATATTCCTCCTGAATTGAGGATTAATTTTGTCCATCTTGCCATAGCTGCCACGGCTATCAAGATTGTGTGCTATATCTTCTTCCGGCTTTACAGCAGCCTGTGGAAATATGCCAGCATCTATGAGATGATTTCCATTGTAGGAGCGGCTTTTGTCAGCAACGCCATTGTTTTGGGCTTCATTTTTATTGCCCGGCTTGCCGTGCCCAGGAGTATTTTTATCATTACGATTTTCATCGATACGTTTTTAATCGGCGGAGTCAGGTTTTCCTACCGGATTTTCAGGAGGCTTATCCGGGGGGAAATAATCCGGTTCAAGGGTTCAAAGAGGGTGCTCATTGTGGGCGGAGGAGAGGCAGGGGCCATCATCATCAAGGAATTGAACCAGCATGCGGAGCTAAACTCCATCCCGGTGGCCATTATTGACGACGACAAATATAAGCAGGGAAGAAAGATTAATGGAGTACCTATCCTGGGGCAGAGAAAAGACATTGTAAAAGTTGTTGAGAAAAAGAGAATTGACGAAATCATTATAGCCATTCCTTCGGCAAACAAGAAGAACATCAATGAGATCTATGACGAGTGCGCGAAAACCGATTGCAAAGTAAAGATACTGCCTTCGGTTTCCGAGCTGATTGACGAGTCGGTCATCGTCCAAAAGATCAGGGATGTAAATATTGAAGACCTGCTTGGCAGGGACCCCATCCACCTGGATGTGGATGAAATCGCTTCGTACCTTACGGGGAAGGTCGTCCTTGTGACGGGAGGCGGAGGCTCCATAGGGTCCGAGCTGTGCAGGCAGATTGCGGGCTATAATCCGAAGCAGCTGATTATACTGGATAATTATGAGAATAATGCCTATGATATACAGAATGAGCTGCTTTATTCCTATCCCGGTTTAAATCTTGCAACCGTTATAGCCAACATAAGGGAAAAGCACAGGATGGACAGGGTCTTCAGCAAGTATAAACCGGACGTGGTATTCCATGCCGCGGCCCACAAGCATGTGCCGCTGATGGAGGCAAATCCTACCGAAGCGATTAAGAACAATGTGTTCGGCACCCTGAATGTGGCCGAATGTGCAGATAAATACGGGGTGGGAAGATTTGTGCTGATTTCCACGGATAAGGCCGTTAATCCCACCAATATCATGGGAGCCACCAAAAGGATGGCGGAAATGATCATCCAGGGCATTAACCGGCACAGTAAAACCGAATTTGTGGCGGTGCGTTTCGGGAATGTGCTGGGCAGCAACGGCAGCGTCATACCGCTGTTTAAGAGGCAAATCGAGCAGGGGGGACCGGTTACGGTTACCCATCCGGAGGTCATCCGGTATTTCATGACCATCCCCGAGGCGGTCCAGCTGGTTATCCAGGCAGGGGCCATGGCCAAAGGCGGAGAGATATTCGTGCTTGACATGGGGCAGCCTGTTAAAATATATGATCTGGCAAAGAACCTGATCCGGCTGTCGGGGTTTGAGCCTGACCTGGATATAAAAATCGAGTTTACGGGCTTAAGGCCCGGGGAAAAGCTGTATGAAGAACTGCTGCTTGCAGAAGAGGGGATGCAGGCAACCAAAAATGATAAGATTTTTGTTGCCCAGCCGGTTTTTACCGATCTGGCGCTTTTAAAAAGAGAAATAGACTACCTGAAGGAAATCGTCATGACGAATGGGGATGAAGCGGTGGACTATATACAGACCATTGTGCCTACGTACAGGAAGGCTGAAAGGGCCGGGGGAGGCAGAGGCTGAGGAAAGGTTAGATACAGGGATTTTTAGCGGGAGTACGATGAATAAGCACAGGATAAAACTTGATAAAAATACTTTAATTTTGCTTGTACTTGCAATAGCCTGGATGACGGTCATATTCTTCTTTTCCTCCCAGCCGGGGGAGGATTCCGCCCGGCAAAGCGGAAGAGTGGTTGAGTTGCTTTTAGGCATTTTCAACAGGGTGTATAATCATCATCCGCCGGCCTTTATAGTGGATTGGCTCCTGAAGAGCGACCACTTTGTGAGAAAAGGCGGACATGTGGCTGAATATATGGTGCTCGGAGTACTGGTTATAAATTTGCTTAAACGGTGGGACTTGAAAAAATATTTCATAATTTCGTTATCCGTGTGCTTTATTTATGCCTCTTCGGATGAAGTGCACCAGCTGTTTGTCCCCGGCAGGGCCGGGAGGGTGAGCGATGTGCTGCTGGACACGGCGGCCGCCCTGGTGGGCATGGGCATTGTGGCCGGCCTGCGAAGGGTGAGGAAGCCCGGATTGTAGTTAAAGCTGCAGTTGAAGAAAATCAGGAATAGTTAGGGAGTTGCGAAATGGCAAAGTATTTGGTGACCGGCGGTGCCGGTTTTATCGGCTCCACCATTGTGGAGCGTCTGGTGGAGCGCGGGTACGAGGTCCGGGTGGTGGACAACCTGTCCACAGGCAAACTTGAAAATATACAGGGGCTGATGGGCAAAATAGAGTTCCTCTGCGGCGACCTGGCGGACTTTCGCGTGGCGGAAAGGGCGGTGGACGGCGTGGAGTACATCCTGCACCAGGCGGCGCTTCCTTCGGTGCCGCTGTCGGTGAGCGACCCCGTGGCCGTTAACCGGAGCATCGTGACCACCACCGTCAACCTTTTTAAAGCGGCGGCCGACGGCAAAACCGTAAAAAGAATAGTACAGGCCGTATCTGCGGCGGCTTACGGGGATTCCCCCCAGCTTCCCAAGAGGGAGGATATGGACCCCGATCCTTTGTCCCCCTACGCGGCTGCAAAGCTGGCCCAGGAATACTACGGGAGGGCCTTCTGCAATGTCTATGGCCTGGAAATATTATCCCTCCGCTACTTTAACGTGTTTGGCCCCAAGCAGGATCCCAAATCCTTTTACGCCGGGGTGATACCTATTTTTATTTCCCGGATGCTGCAAAACAAGAGGCCCACCATTTTTGGCGACGGACTTGCCAGCCGGGATTTTATCTATATAGATAACGTGGTGGAGGCAAACCTTGCGGCGTGTACCTGCCAATGGCCGGGAAGGGCCGAGACCGTCAATATCGGGAGCGGCAGGTCCATAAGCTTGAACGGGCTGGTTGACAAGCTGAATGGGATTTTAGGCACAAAATTGTCTCCTGTCTACGCAGAGGCGAAAGCCGGCGATGTGAGGCATTCGGTGGCGGATATAGCCAAAGCCCGGGAACTGCTGGGCTATGAGGTTAAAGTTGATTTTGACGAAGGGCTGGCCAGGCTGGTTGAGTGGTTCAAAGGGAGAGAAGCTGAGAAGGCTGAGGGGCTGAGGAAGCTGAGAGGCTGAGGCAAAGGAAAAAAGTGTTGAAAATTAGGATAGAGACAGGACAAAAAGGGCTTGAGACTGAATTGTCTCAAGCCCTTTTTTGGTCTATCCCCACTTGCCGCTTCAGCGGCGGGTCCTGAAAATCCTCTTGCTCTGTCCTGCCTAATCTCTGGCTCTTTCCTTTTGCACGGTCCTGCTGTAGCGCAATAAGACCCTGTCCAGCCTTTTGCTGTAGCTCTGGACCTGGCTGCTTTGCAAGTCGTAATGGTTGCTTTCGATGAGAGCGTTTAACCTGGCGTACATTTTTGTGATGACATGATACAATAGTTCCTTCGACATGAACATACCCCCCCTACTTGAAAATGACTGCCTGAATATTGCTCCTTTAATGCTCAAACTCAGGTGCCGATCCTTCACTGGGATAAAACGCTTTACGTGTTTCATTGCGTATAATGTTCTTATAATATAATCTAATTATAGCATAATATGGCAAAATATAAAGCATTATGGGAAATTATTACGTCGGATTTAGCCCGGCGTCCTGGGAAGATGCATATAATGGTGTGAATGTTTTAAAATTGTTATTACTCTTTTAAAAGATTAATGTTATAATGGTAATTGGCTGTTGGTTGATAGTTGTTGGTCGATAGCTTTGTCCCTTAAATTTTAACGCGTGCTATCTTTACACGCTTTTTCCATATTAAAATCCTTATTGTTTTTCCTGATGCCAACAACCGCCGACGAATAACCAATAACCGAAGCGGGAGTGTATTTTGTGAATAAAAAAATTCTTATTGTCGACGATGAGAAGAATATTGTCGATATCCTCAAATTCAACCTCAAAAAAGAAGGCTTCGAGACAATGGAAGCCTATGACGGGGAACAAGCCGTTGACATGGCATTGAGCCAGAAACCGGATTTGATACTGCTGGATATCATGCTGCCGAAAATGGACGGTTTTACTGTTTGCCGCAAAATCAGGCAGGAGTCTTCCACTCCCATTTTAATGCTGACGGCGAAAGAGGAGGAAGTGGATAAGGTCCTGGGACTGGAACTGGGGGCGGATGATTACATTACCAAGCCCTTCAGCCCAAGGGAGCTGATGGCCAGGGTAAAGGCCAACCTGAGGAGGACCGTGCCCGAGGAATCCCTGAAAAGTGCGGGCAACTGCATAAGATGCGGAAGTGTGGTAATCGATATGGACCGCTATGAGGTAAGGCGGGACGGCACGGTGATTGAACTGACGCTGAGGGAGTTTGAGCTGGTAAAATTCCTTGCACTCCAGCCGGCCCAGATTTTTTCGAGGGAAAGCCTCCTGGAAAAAGTATGGGGCTATGAGTATTACGGGGACGTGCGCACGGTGGATGTCACCGTGAGGCGGATCAGGGAGAAGCTGGAGAGGGATCCGGCAAATCCTGAATATATTCTCACCAAAAGAGGCGTGGGGTATTATTTCAATAAATTGTGCTGAGAGGCTGAGAAAGCTGAGAAGCTGAGAGCTGAGGGGCTGAGGTTGCAGAAAGGCTTTGGAGAAGGGCAAGGTTAAGGCAAAAGAGCTGAGGAAAAGATAAAGGCGAAAAGAGTGGAAAAATTTTTCAGCTCTCAGCATCCGTGAAACGGATATCTCAGCCTTGCGAAGCAGGAGACTCAGCATTCGCAGAGCGAATATCTCAGCATTTACGCAGCAAAGTTTCAGCGTTTGGGAAGCAAACAACTCAGCGCTCAGCATTCATGAAATGAATATGCCCCTGATTTTAAATGGCTGTGAGGTGCCTATGTTTTTGAAGAGTCTGCAGTGGAGACTTGTATGGATATTCATGGCAATTACCGTTTCTATCACCATCGTAATATGGTTTTGGCTTAATCAGTCGGTAGAGCTGTCCTATTATCAAACCTTCAAGAAGGATATCGAAAGGAACTACAACAACTGGGAGATGAAGGACAACCCAAGCCCCGAGGAGATTATCTACGATTTAAGGGAAAACAGAAACTCCATTCTTATTTTCCGGGTAAGAGACTATTTGAGCATTACGGTATTTGATAAAAAACAGAATAAAATCATCTATTCCTCCGATTCGAAGTACAATAATTCCAATAACCCCGAAGGGTTCTACTACGACATTTTGAAGTCCAAAAACCTGAACGAGGTGCTGCTGGGCAGTGAAAAAGGGGATCAAAATCCCCGTGCCGCAAAGGACAATGACGGGAGGGTGTTTTTTGACTATGCCCGGTCCAAAGGGGACTTCATAGTGTATTTCAGGTTTTACCGGGAAGAGTGGGGCGGAATTATCGACAAGTTCAACAATATTTTGCTGGTAGGATGCGTATTTGGCATTGTGGCCTCCATGGCCTTGGGGTATATCCTTTCCAAAACCATTACCGTTCCCATCGTGGATATCATGCATAAAGCCCAGAGGCTTGCGGCAGGCGATTTTGACCAGGCACTGGCCGTGAAGTCGGATGACGAGATCGGCAAACTGACCGGCGCCTTCAACTACATGGCGGGAGAGCTGAAAAATACCTTGCTGGAAATCTCCCGGGAAAAGAACAAGATTGAAACGATTTTGAATTATATGACGGACGGTATCATCGCATTTAACCTGCAGGGAGAGGTCATTCACGCCAACCCGGCTTCCCGGAAGATGCTGGGGGTGGGAGAGTTTGACAAAAACTTTAATGATTTTTCCCGCCAGTATGAATTGGGGATCCGTCTTGAGGATGTGCTGTACCTCGGCTCCACAGGGAATAAGGAGAGGAACGTGGAGGTGGATGGCCGGTATCTAAGGGTGCATTTTGTGGTGTTTACGGATGAGGAGGATAAGGCAGGCGGCGTTATTGCCGTACTTCAGGATATCACCGAGCAGGAGAAGCTGGATAAAATGAGAAGGGAATTTGTTGCAAACGTGTCCCACGAATTGAGGACCCCGCTGACTTCCATAAAAAGCTATGCAGAAACGCTGATGGACGGGATTTTGGAGGACAGGGACACCGCAGAGAGGTTTTTGAGCGTCATAAACTCGGAAGCGGACAGGATGACGCGGCTTGTAAAGGACCTCCTGCAGCTTTCCAGGTTTGACAGCCGGCAAATGCAGTGGAATATTCAGGACCTGTCCTTTGTAGACCTGGTGACGGGCACCGTTGAGAAAATGCAGCTGGAAGCCAGGGACAAGGACCTCTGCGTGGAGAGCTACGTCATAGGGGATATACCGAATATAAAAGGGGACCGGGACAGAATTGAGCAGGTTGTGCTGAATGTGCTGAGCAATGCGGTCAAGTATACTCCCCGGGGAGGCAAAATCACCGTCTATATCGGGAAAATTTACAGCGATGTGTATATGAAGGTTGTAGACACGGGAATAGGCATACCCCGGGAAGACCTGCCAAGGATATTCGAGAGGTTTTACAGAGTTGACAAGGCGCGCTCCAGGGAGATGGGGGGCACCGGCCTGGGACTTTCCATAGCCCGGGAAATTGTGGAGGCCCATGGGGGGACCATATCGGCCAGCAGCGAGGTGGAAAAGGGCACCGAGATTACGGTGAGCCTGCCCGTACAAGGGCTTGCCCGGGAGATGTAATTTATTTTTAAATGGGATGTAATGGATTTGTAATATAAAATGTTGTATAATAAATATAAAGAATCAGGGAAATTGTGAAAATTTATGTAGGACAGCCAGTCATATTTCCCGGTATGGAGTGTTGCACTATGTTAAGAAAACTATGCACCATAATTATTCTTGTATTTATTACAACAGCTTTTACGGTTCCGGCTTTCGCAGCGGGAAACGATATTTACAGTAAGGCTACCGGCGAAACGGGCAATCTATATGTGACTATTACAAAACCGGACAGCGACCAGGACTTTACCTTTAAGAAGTCCTACATCCTGTGCGGCAAAACCGACCTGGAGGGAATCCATGTCAAATTGTTGAGATACAACAAAAACTCAGGGGCCTATGAAAGCTTTAACAATACGGATGGGGTGAGCAGCTGGACCATAGGCAGTTCGGGGATCTTTATGAAAGAGGTGCAGCTGGAAACGGGCCTTAATGATATGAGGGTGGTGGCCTATAAAACCGATGCGGAGGGCAACGTCAGCGGAGGATACCAGATAACCGATTTTGCAATTACCGTATCCAATGAATCTGTGAAGGATAAAATCATCGACAGCGCATTGAAAGCAATGGATATATTTAAAGGGTGGTTTTAATTGAGGAAGGACCCTTGGAAAGTGTGATATCTAAAACAAATAAGCGTATAATCTGGGGTTACGGATGAGGTTGGGCAAGGAAGCATTAAAATCCTATGTATTGATTCTATTACTGATCACAAGCGTTTTGCAGGTAGGAATCCTATGGATGCGTCAAAACTATGGGCTTCCTTTTAATTTTTTATCGGAAGTTTTTTCAAGCCAAAAAACCGATTTTACGGCCGACGGCAGTGAATACTTCAAGCCCTCCAAAATTGTGGTTTCCGGGGGGGATGAATCCCACTGGATCATGAATCAGGGTTCAAACCGGTATGCGCTGCTGTGGAAAGAGATTGAGAGCAATTATATTAAAAGTATTTTTCAAAATAACTTGCAGCCCGCATCAAGCGTTCCTTATTCGGAAGAGGAATGGGGGAAGCAGGTGATTAAAAATGCGGTTGTGGCGGATTTTAAGACCAATATCCCCACCCCGCTCCTTTCATGGTTTTACAAAATTTCCGCCCCTCCTTTCGATGAGCCTGCCGGAATTCACAAACTGGCCGTGCTGCCCAGAGAAGATGTGAATAACGGCATCACCCTGTACATAACGGATGACTCCAAAATATATAAATACATATTTCCGGTCCAGCTTGGGTGGATCACCAGGGACGGGTACAAGAAAATTTTTGAGGACATCCGGCAGGATGAGTCTCTGAGAAAGTATATGGTCATTGCGGAGTCCGATTACAGGAATAAGGGAAAAAGTCCCATTGCCCAGGATATACTGATGTTCGCAGGGGCCAGCCTGTCCAGCTATGAGGGCATACGCAGCGTTTATTGCGAGGCTCCCGAAGCGTTCACGGTAAAGGACCGAAAAAACCCTTCGGAGCTGGAAAATCTGTCCTCCTTGATTACGGCCGGTGAGAAAGAGGTGTATGACTGGGCGGAGGATGTCTACGGGGCGACGGTATTCAAAAACCTGAACAACCTGTATAAGGTTTACGGTGACGGCTTGCTGGAATACAAGTATATAGGGACCCCGGACGACAGTGAAAAAAGCAGTGTGGGCAGCGCCTTTGAAAAGGCTGTGGAATTTATAGGCAAAAGGAAAAATTTGTTTTCAGGGGCCAACCTGTACTTTTCCGGGATTCAGACCGTAGAAAAAGGTGTCTACGAAATCACCTTTGATTATTGGGTGGACAGCGTGCCTGTCTTTGTGGACTACAAATCCAATGACAGGGACGGGGTGCAGCTTTCCCACGCGGTCACCATAAGGGCAAACAGCAAGAGGGTCACGAGCGCCTGGTGGATTATCAAAAGGTTTGAGCAGGGAAAGGAAGACAAGTATAACATCAATTTTGCGGATTTTCTGGACAATACCTTTACCGACTATTCCAAGTTGAAAAATGACAAGGATTTCTTTATCAGCGATATAAGCATATCCTATAGCATCCAGCCCTATTTGGAAAAACAGAGCATGGAACCGGTGTGGGTGGTGTCGGCCAAGGGGCAAAAAAATTACGTCTATCCCATGCAGAAAAGAGAAGGTGGCTGATTATGGACTGGTCCAGGGCAAAAACTGTGCTTATCTTTGTTCTGCTGGCGCTGAATATTTTTTTGCTGGCGAACCTTGACCCGCTTGATTCAGGCAGTGCCGTTTCAAAAGAAACCGTCGGCAATGCGGTAAAGATTCTGTCGGGCAGGGGAATTACACCGGAGTGTGAAATACCCCGGACGGATACCGATCCTGGAAAGCTGACCTTTGACGAGCAAAGCGGACTTCCCAAGTCCCAGATAGCCGGCATTCTCCTGGGGAAGGACCATTGGTCCCCCGATGAAATGAAAAATGGAAAGGCGATGGCCGAGGGGAGCAGGAGCCTGGTTTTTAACAGCGATCACTCCCTGGCTTACAGCGACAGCCGCCCGCAGGAAAATCTGGATATTTCCAATAGAGAAAACGTGGAAAAAAGTCTTGCAAAATACCTGGATTTACTGGGCCTCCCCGCTTCAGCTTACTTTGTGGATTCTTATAAAGCCGGCCCCGACGGCAGCATTACCGTAATCTACAGGGAAAAATTCAAGGGGTATATTGTTTTTGAAAACTATCTGGAAATTACCGCGGGTAAAAGCGGGGTTTTGAGGCTGCAGTGCGAGTATAAAAAGATAGAGAATTTAAAAAAATCGGGCTCACGGATTATTCCCGCGTACCAGATCCTCCTCAAAGAATATGGCCCGGAGATGGGGCCGGCGGTTATAACAAACATCGATTTGGGGTTTAAGGAATCCAGGCTGGAGCAGGACATGAAGGAAATATATAAGCAGCCGGTATGGAGGATAAGGACCGGGGATGGAAGCGAACGTTTTTTTAAAGCCTCCAACGGGGAAGAAATTAAGTAAATGGAACGATTCAACCTGAAATGCATTTTTTTGTTTTATTTAAGGCCGCAAAGTGTTATAATAAAAAAGGTATGGCTATAAAAAAGAGATAACTTTTTTGAAATGCATGGATGGAAATTGCCGGAGCAAGAAAAGGATAATTTCCTGTGCAGGATGGAAAAATAGCCTGCCTGTAATTCTGATTTTAATGCAAAAGATAAAAAGGCTGGTGCATGTGTTGTGGATAAGCTGGTTATTAACGGTAACAGGCCTCTTTGCGGTGAGGTATACGTCAGTGGGGCAAAAAATGCCGCGGTTGCGGTTATTCCCGCTGCATTGCTGATCGAGGGGACCTGCAGAATTGAAAACGTACCGGGAATAAAAGATGTAAGGATACTTGAGGACATTCTTACCCAATTGGGTGCCAGAATAGAGTTTGACGATAAAAATTCAATCGTGATAGATTCGCAGAACATTAATACATATTCCGCCCCGTACGACATGATCAAAAGTATGAGGGCGTCTTACTATCTTTTGGGTGCTTTACTGGGGAGGTTTAAAAGAGCGGAAGTGGCATTCCCGGGGGGGTGCGACTTCGGCTTCAGGCCCATAGACCAGCATATAAAAGGCTTTGAGGCTTTGGGCGCCAGGGTAGAGGTGGAGCATGGGCTGGTCAAGGCCTATGCCGAAAAGCTGGTGGGGAATAAGATATATCTTGACGTTGTGAGCGTGGGAGCCACCATCAATTTGATGCTGGCGGCAGTGAAGGCGGAGGGGACCACCGTGATTGAAAATGCCGCCAAGGAGCCTCATGTTGTGGATATAGCCAACTTCCTCAACTCCATGGGGGCCAATATAAAAGGGGCCGGAACGGATGTCATCAAGGTCAAAGGCGTAAGCGCATTGAGCGGTGGGGCGACTTATTCCATCATCCCGGACCAGATCGAAGCCGGCACTTTTATGATTGCTGCGGCCGCCACCGCCGGAGATGTGACTGTAAGGAACGTCATTCCAAAGCATATGGAGTCATTGACGGCCAAGCTGATGGAAATGAATATCCAGGTGGTCCAGGGAGAGGATTGGATAAGGGTCATCGGCGGTGATCGGATTCAAAAGGCCAATATCAAGACCCTGCCTTATCCGGGCTTCCCAACCGACCTGCATCCGCCCACGGCGGTTCTGCTGTGCAGGGCGGAGGGGACCAGCACCATTACCGAGGGAGTCTGGGACCAGAGGTTCCAGTATGTGGATGAGCTTAAAAGGATGGGAGCCAAAATTAAAGTTGAGGGCAGAATTGCCGTAATTGAGGGTGTTCCCCGTCTTACTGGCGCCCCCATCAGTGCCACCGATTTAAGGGCGGGAGCGGCCATGGCCATTGCGGGGCTGGCAGCGGAAGGACGAACCGAAATATACAATGTAAAATACATAGACAGGGGCTATGAAAACTTTGAAGAAAAGCTTAGAAAGCTGGGAGCGGATATTCGCAGGGTTACGGAGTAAATAGAGAAGCAGTGGCTATTCAATCTACAGTCCTTTAACCGAAGAAGAGGTGCGCGGATGATAAAATTTTGCAGCCTGTTTAGCGGCAGCAGCGGAAACTCCATATTTTTAAGCGCCAACGGCACAAAGCTGCTGATTGATGCAGGGCTGAGCGCCAGAAAAATTGTGGAAGCGCTTTATTCCATAGGGGAAGAACCCTCGAAATTAAATGCTATTTTAGTTACCCATGAACATATTGACCATATCCGGGGAGCAGGAGTGCTGTCAAGAAAATTCAACCTGCCTGTCTATGCCAACGAAAACACCTGGGAGCAGATGGAAAGGGAAATCGGCCCCATGAATGTCAAAAACAAAATGGTTTTTAATACGGGAAGGGAGTTTGAGGTGGGAGAGGTGTGTGCCAAGGCCTTTTCCATTCCTCATGATGCCGCCGAGCCTGTGGGCTTCAATTTTTTCATCCAGGATAAAAAAATCACCACGGCCACCGACATAGGGCACATCAACAGGGAACTGCTGCAGCACTTTGAAAGGAGTGAGCTGCTCTTATTGGAATCCAACCACGATATTGAGATGCTGAAAGTGGGACCTTATCCGTGGCATTTAAAAATGAGGATTTTAGGGGAGCGGGGGCACCTTTCCAATGAAATGGCGGGCAAGGTTGTGGCTTACCTGGCGGAAAAGGGGACAAGGAGGTTCCTGCTGGGGCACCTGAGCAAGGAGAACAATTTTCCCGAGCTGGCCTACCAGACGGTCTGCAATGAGCTCAGCGAGAAAAAAATCATCCCGGGCTGGGATGTAACCCTGGATGTGGTGCTGAGAGACAGGGTGGGGAAAGTGATAGAACTGTAGCTGGAGACAAAAACAGGCTGAGAAAGCTGAGGGGCTGAGGCGCTTTCAGCGCAGGCTGAGGGCGCGGCGCCGCTTTGAGCGAAGAACAAGGGATAAGGCTTAGATTTATGAAAATAACCGTCATCGCAGTGGGAAAATTGAAGGGAAAATATCTCAAGGATGGGATCGCCGAGTACGGCAAAAGGCTGAGCCGGTTCTGCGATCTGGAAATCATCGAGGTGGAAGACGAGCAGGTACCCGAGCACTTAAGTGAGGTGCAGGAGCTGCAGATAAAAAAGAAGGAAGCCCAAAGGGTTCTTAGAAAGGTCAAGGACGGTACTTTGCTGGTTGTTCTGGACCTAAAAGGCGAAATGCCTGATTCAGAAGAATTTGCCGCAAAGCTCCGGTCTTTTTTTGTGTCCGGGAATTCCCATATTTCCTTCGTCATCGGAGGGTCCCTGGGACTGGACCCCGAGCTCATAAAAAAGGCACACTACCGGTTCTCCCTGTCCAGGCTGACCTTCCCGCACCAGGTGGCAAGGCTGGTCCTGCTTGAGCAGGTCTACAGGGCATTTAAGATAATCAACGGTGAGACTTATCATCGTTAACCTCAAACGTTTTTTCTCTTTGCTCTGATACCACGTGAAAAAGGGGACGCTTCTCAACATTCTTTTATTTTTTTCCTTGAAATACAAGAAAAAGCTCAAATAAACCCGCTCGAAAGCGAATCTATTCAAGCTTTTCTTCTTTTTCATGGATCCAAATCCAAATCCACTTCCTTCATTTGTGGACTGCATATCCCGTTAAAAGGGAATGCCAACTGTTCAGCAAGGAGGGCGAGCTCTCTGACCCTGAATAACATGCGTTAGGGACCACTAGCTAAGAATCCGTTTTCACTTTAGGTTGAGTAGCGTTTTCAAAACCTAGAAAAGTACTGGGTTTTGAAAAATTTTAACTATCATAAATATTGCAACTGGTAATGATTCGCCGTTTAGTACAACCTCTATATTCTGCAGTCGGCCAATTCATCAAAGATGCCTTTATATATGGAATTCTCTCTGCTAATCAGCTCATATCCCTTGTCGCATAATCTCGAACACCCTGAGATTGTTATATTGTATATACTGCTGCTTATGTCTTTATAACTGAGGCCGCACAATACCCTTAATGCATATGCCGTGAATGCTCTGAATTCATATACTTTTCTTCTATATCCTGCAGCACGGCTATCTTTTTCCGCCGTCATCAGCTTTCCTGAAATATAGCTTATTACTTTTGAAGGCTGTATATCCCTTAGTATTATTTTCTTACCGCTGATATATTCATATTCTGCAGCTTTTTCCAGCCTTTTTTTCATTTCCTTGAGGCTTCCTATATCTCTTTGGTGGCTTACAAACGCAAAATACTTTTCCGCAAATTTCTTTGAATTATCCTTATTAAAAAGTCCCATGATAAAGCTTGTATCCACGAGGTTTTGAAAGTCCTTTCTCTGTCCTAAATATATTCCATAGGAAGAATACTTGTAATTTTCCTCTTTTCCTGCATAACCTTCAATATCATGGGCATTATTGTGGATGTATGCCGAAACGGCCAGATTGTATTCATCAGTGTCCAATATCCTGCTCTCAAACCTGTCCTGGAATACATGCCCATGCCTGTTATACTTTTTATTATAATACCTGACATAGGCTGTATTGATGCTGTGCATGAATTTCGATACGTCAAAGCCGTTTGGGTCAAGGTGAAGATGCAAATGGCTGTCCATAAGACAGTAAGCATATATGTGGCACTGATATTTTTCTTTGTATCTTTTTAATAGCCCAATGTAATAATCCTTGTCGTCATCGTCTCTAAAAAGCATAAATTCGGATACACTGCGGCACATTATGTGAAAAATCGCTTCAGGATGCTTTTCACGAGCTTTTCTCGGCATATAGGTCCACCACCAGACATCTTTTTCTATATTTTAACACGGAACATATGTTTTGTAAAGAATTTTTTGACATTTTTGTTAATTTATTGAGAAGCGTCCCCGATTTTGTTCCTTTTCGGGCAGGCTCCGGCTCAACACCCAGACCGACATGCTGGAGTTCAGCTTCGGGATGGAGGGCATCGACCCCCGGGAGCTGCCCGGCATATTCCGCGCCTTAAGGGAGAAAAAGAAATATTACCAGCTGAAAAACGGCAGCTTTTTGAAGCTGGATTCAAAGGAAATGGATAAAGTGGCGGACTTCCTGGACTACCTGGAGCTGGACAAAACGGATTTCCAGCAGGATTTTGTGGCCATCCCCAAATATAGGGCGGTGTACCTGGATCAAAAGATCCGGGATTCCCAGATTCACTTCCTGGAGAGGAATTCCGCCTTCAAGGAACTGGTGCAGAATATCCGGGAGCCGGAAGACATGGACTTTCCTTTGCCGGCAGGTATCCGGGGAACCCTCAGGGAATACCAGAAGTTCGGGTATAAATGGCTGAAAACCCTTTCCCGCTATGGCCTGGGAGGGATCCTGGCCGACGATATGGGCCTGGGCAAGACCCTGCAGGTGATCACCCTGATCCTTTCAGACCGGCTGGAGAAGGGACCTCACCCGTCCCTGGTGGTGGTGTCCACCTCCCTTGTCTACAACTGGTGCGCGGAGGTGGAGAAGTTTGCCCCCCAATTAAGGACAGTGGCCATATCCGGAAGCAAGGCTGAACGCGCCAGGATGATGGAGGAAATCGGAGCAAGCGACCTGGTGGTGACTTCCTACCCCCTGATCCGGAGGGATATTGAGGAGTACAAGAAGCTTAAGTTCAGGTACTGCATCCTGGATGAAGCGCAGCATATAAAGAATCCCGGCTCGGTCAATGCCCGGTCGGTGAAGGAAATCAAAGCCGAAAGGCGGTTTGCCCTGACCGGGACGCCCATGGAAAACTCGCTGACCGAGCTGCCCAAAAAAATCGAAAACAGGATGGTGGCCGAGCTGACGGAAGAGCAGAAGAAGGTTTACCTGGCCTATTTGCAGAGGATCAGGAGCGAGATAGAAAGGGAAATCGCAGAAAGCGGTTTTGAGCGGAGCCAGATCAGGATATTGGCCGGGCTTACCAGGCTCCGGCAGATTTGCTGCCACCCTTCCCTGTTCCTGGAGGATTACCGCGGGGAGAGCGGCAAAATGCAGTTGCTGGAGGAAATCGTTCTGGATTCCATTGAAAGCGGACACAGGATGCTGCTGTTTTCCCAGTTTACCGGCATGCTCCATATGATAGAGAACTGGCTGAAGTCGGAAAAAATAGACTATATGTACCTGGATGGCTCCACTCCGGGGGAGGACAGGGGAAGGATGGTCAAAAACTTTAACGAAGGCCAGGGCAAAGTGTTTTTGATATCCTTAAAGGCGGGAGGCACCGGGCTGAACCTGACGGGGGCGGATGTGGTGCTCCACTTCGACCCGTGGTGGAACCCGTCCGTGGAGGACCAGGCCACCGACCGCGCCTACCGCATCGGACAAAAAAAGGCGGTGCACGTGATCAAGCTGATCACCAAGGGCACCATTGAGGAAAAGATATTCAAGCTGCAGGAGAAGAAAAAGGAGCTGATCGATGCGGTCATACACCCGGGGGAGACCCTGCTGACCAAGATGACCCAGGAAGAAATCCGGTCCCTGTTTGAATAGGGAGGAAATATTTCCCGGTTTTATAAAATCCATTTCCCCGGGATAGCGGGAGGCTGAAAGCGGAGCTCCTATCCACGGCACCCACACCGAATGAGAAGGCTTAACCGGCTTTCTTTTTTTTGTCCCCAAAGGGGAGTTCCTGTGGGGGAGAGAGCCAGCGATTTTTTAAAAAAAATTAATTTTTTGTTGAATTCTTTTAAAATAACAGAGAATTATGGTAAAAAATAAAAATCATAGCAAATTGACTTATGGAGGGAGAAGAATAAAATAAAAATTATTAGCACTCAAATCGATTGAGTGCTGATAATGCAATAAGTAAACGCCTGCTGATTTTTAATGGATAACATTGATAATTAGAAAGGGGTTTTTTATTATGGGAAATTTTAATACACAACTTAAAAGCAAAGATAATGCATGCCGGAAACCTTATAGAGGGGGTATGCGCTGATGAAAGCACTTTTTCTTGCAGGAGGCAGGGGTACGAGATTAAAGCCCCTTACGGACAGGTTGCCCAAGCCTATGGTTCCAATCATGGGAAAGCCGTTGCTGGAAAGGAATATGTTAAAGCTCAAAGACTGCGGGATCGATGAGATTGTTTTAAGCACCTGCTACAAGCCTCAATCGATTGAAGAGTACTTTGGGGATGGGAGCCGGCACGGGTTAAAAATGCACTATGCCAGTGAAGATATTCCTCTGGGCACCGGAGGAGCCATTAAGAACACCGAAAGTTTCTTTGAAGATACCTTTCTTATCTTTAATTCAGATATCTTAAGCGACATTGACTACAGGGAAATGCTCAGATTTCATAAAACAAAATCCGCTGCCGTCACCATTGCGGTTACTTCGGTAGATAACCCATCCATGTATGGGGTCATTGAATATGATCAACAGGGCTATGCGGTTTCCTTCAAGGAGAAGCCCCAGCCTCAAGAAATTACCTCCAACTGCATCAATGCGGGGGTTTATGTGTTTGAGCCGGAGGTATTGAAAGAAATCCCTTCAGGCACGGTGGTATCGGTGGAGAGGGAGGTGTTCCCGATGCTGCTGCATAAAGGGTATAAAATTGCTGTCTATAAGGGTTGCTCCTACTGGATGGACATCGGGACCCCTGAAAAATATTTGCAGGTTCACACGGATATTCTGGCCGGAAAATGTAAGATCCCAGAAATTGACTTCTCCAGCCAGGGCGTATATCATGGGCAGAATGCAAGTATACATGGCACGGCGAAGGTATTGGGCCCCGTATATATGGGGGACAATGTGGAGATCGGCGCCTACGCGTCCATAGGACCCGGTACGGTGATCGGAAGCAATACGCGGATTGACATGGGAAGCCGAGTGGTGGGCAGCGTCGTCTGGGACAATGTAACCGTGGGAAGCGGAGCGGCGCTTTACAATACCATTGTCGTCTCGGATTGCCATGTGGAGAAGAATGATACGTATTATAACACGGTGGCGATTTAGGGTTAAGGATGAGGTATGTGGACTATAAGTTTATAAAAGCATGCCTTGCTCCTTGATTCCGGATACTATCAGGAGAGGAAGGTGAGCCCCTATGGTTTTCAACAGGGCAAGGAATATAGCGTTTTTGAGCACATATCCGCCAAGGGAGTGCGGATTGGCTACTTTTACGCAAGACCTTGCAAATGAGCTGGATAAGATGCAGATAATCAATAGCCCAAAAGTAATTGCAGTGAGCAACGGGGATTACGAATATGATGACAGGGTCATCATGGAGCTTTGGCAGTATGACAGGGAGAGCTATGCCGAGGCTGCTAAAAAGCTCAATGACACCAGCATCGAGCTTCTGGTCATCGAGCATGAATATGGGATCTTTGGCGGGGAATGCGGGGAATACCTGCTGGATCTGGTTGATAACCTGAGGATACCTTTTGTCGTTACACTGCATACCGTACTTCAGAATCCCCTCCAGAAGCAGCGGGAGATCCTCAAAGTCCTCGGGGAAAAGAGCGAGAAAATCATAACCATGGCAAGGAATACCGTAGGCATTTTGGAAACGGTGTACGGAATGGATCCGGGTAAAATTGAGGTGATCCACCACGGCGTACCCTTCAGGATAATGGAACCGAGAGAAAAACTCAAGAAGAAACATGGCCTTGCAGGCCGTCCGGTTCTCAGCACCTTTGGCCTCATTAATCCGGGAAAAGGGCTGGAATATGGGATTGAAGCCGTTGCAGAGGTGGCAAAGAAGCACAGGGATGTGGTATACCTTATCCTTGGACAAACCCACCCTTGCATCAAAAAGGAGAGTGGCGAGACCTACAGGGAGAAGCTGGAAGCCATGGTGGACGACCTTGGGCTCAAAGAAAACGTGTGGTTTATCAATAAATACCTTACGAAGGATGAAATTATCCATTACATCCAGCTCTCCGACATTTACATGACGCCGTACCTTGGAAGGGAACAGGCGGTGAGCGGGACATTGGCCTATGCGGTGGGCTACGGCAGGGTGATTGTATCCACCCCCTACAGCTATTCAAGGGAAATGCTGGCGGATGGCAGGGGATTGCTGGCGGAGTTCAATGATTCCAGGTCCCTGGCAAAGTGCATAAGCTATGTGCTGGACCATCCGGAAAAGAAAAAGGAGATGGAGCAGAAAACGTTAAGCTTCGGCAGAAGCATGATGTGGGGAAATGTGGCTAAACAGTACGCGGAGCTGTTCATTAAAACTATAGAAGATTGCAGGAAAAGCGAGGTATCGGCAGTATGACCGCCTGCTGCCGGCAGCCATGGAAACACAGCCACATTTTCCGCATGACGGACGATACAGGGATATTCCAGCACAGCAAATACGGGGTTCCCGATCCGTCCATGGGTTATACTACCGATGACAATGCCAGGGCTTTAATCATGGCCGTAATGCTCTATGAACGCTACCGCAAAAAACGGTATGAAAAATTGATTTACCGGTACATGGCTTTTTTGATGAATGCCCAGGATCAGGATGGCTGGTTTAAGAACTTCATGGGCTACGACAGGCGGTTCCTTGAGGAGAGGGGTTCGGAGGACTGCTTTGGCCGCTGCCTGTGGGCGCTGGGTTTTACGGCATCCAGTGAGTGTGTGCCGGCCAATGTAAGGCGTGCAGCCAGGCACCTTTTGAAGAAAGCGGCCGGAAACTGTGAGAATCTGGAATTTCCAAGGGCGAAGGCGTATTCGGTGATAGGGTTGAGGTATGTGGACACAGAAGGAGCCTATTCCCAGATACAGACATTGGCCAAGTCTCTTGCCGACCAGTATGACCGGTGCAAGGATACGGGCTGGAGCTGGTTTGAGGACACCATAACATACAGCAATGCGGTGCTGCCCTGGGCCATGCTTGTAGGGTATAAAATTACAAGAGAAGAAAGGTTCAGGGACATTGGGCTGGAGAGCCTGAAGTTTCTTGAGGATAAAACATTTAAAGACGGCTATTTCAAACCCGTGGGGTGCAAGGGGTGGCTTGTGAAGGGGAAAGAAGCCGCGGAGTTTGACGAGCAGCCGGTGGAGGCCTGCGAAGCTTTGCTTTGCTATCTTGAAGCTTACAGCATCACAAAGGAGGAAAAATACCTGAATAAAGCCAGGCAGTGCTACAAATGGTATAGGGGATATAACTCTAAAGGCATTTGTTTGATTGATTCCGAAACAGGCGGCTGCTACGACGGGATTACACAGACCGGAGTAAATCTCAACCAGGGGGCGGAGAGCATCATTTCGTACAGTATAGCCGGGCTTTCGCTGCAAAAATACTGTAAAGCGTACGCAAGGAGGGGGAAGCGGGATGGCCGCAATTAGCAATCAGATTTTCAGGCAGTATGACATCCGGGGGATTTTCAGCCGGGATTTGACTGCTGAAGACGCAGAATTGATAGGGAGAGCATTTGGAACTTATATTAGAAGAAAAGGTGAAACTGCGGTTGTCGTCGGCAGGGATAATCGAAAATCTTCTCCTGCCCTGCATGAACATCTGGTCAAAGGTTTTTTGGAGACGGGTGTGGATGTCACCGATATTGGAGTGGTGGTCACGCCTATATTCTATTATTCCACCTACCTGTACGGGATAAATTCCGGGGTGATGATTACGGCAAGCCATAATCCTGCAGAATACAACGGGTTTAAAATCCAGCATTCAGGCCGGACACTCTATGGGGCCGAATTGCAGGAGATCAAAGGCATGGCGGAGGCAGGAAGCTTTGATGCGGGAAGCGGGAAATTGATTTGCAAATCCCCTGTTGATGACTATATTCACACGATTTCAGATAAAATCAAGCCTGGCGGCAGAAAGCTGAAGGTGGTGGTTGATTGCGGCAACGGCACGGCGGGGCTGTTTGCACCGAAGGTTTTTGAGAAGCTTGGCTGCGCTGTAGAGCCGCTGTACTGTGAATCTGATCCGGACTTTCCAAACCACTTTCCTGATCCGTCCCGGCCGGAGAATCTAAAAGACATGATAAAGGCCGTGCAGGAAAACAAAGCGGACCTGGGGCTGGGCTTTGATGGGGACGGGGACAGGATTGGAGTTGTTGATGATAAGGGGAAGATTATCTGGGGAGATATGCTGATGATCTTGTTCTGGAGGGAGATATTGCCGAAATATCCTGGAACAAGCGCGATTGTTGAAGTAAAGTGTTCCGACCTGCTGGTAAAAGAAATCGAGAAATTAGGTGGGAAGCCTTTGTTCTATAAAACAGGGCATTCCTTAATCAAAGCCAAAATGAAAGAACTGAACGCCGTATTTACCGGTGAAATGTCGGGACATATGTTCTTTGCCGACGAGTATTATGGATTTGATGACGCCCTGTATACAGGGGCGAGGCTGATCCGTTTATTATCGAATACAGAAAAACCTTTGAGCGCTTTATTGGAGGACATCCCTAAAACGTATGCCACCCCTGAAATAAGGGTGGCATGTGACGAAGATAGGAAAAACGGGTATGTGGAAAATGCCAAAAGGTATTTCAAGGGTAAAGGGCTGGAAACCATTGATGTAGACGGAATAAGAGTTAGATGGAATAACGGATGGGGGCTTGTAAGGGCATCAAATACAGGTCCTGAACTCATTGTAAGGTGTGAGGCTTCAACCCGGGAAGCCCTTGAACAAATAAAAAGTGAAATAGCCAGATCCATTTCGCCATTACGGATGGCTGAATAAATAAAATCACTAAGTGCAGCAAGTTAAATTGCATGAAGATTAGATTGTGAGGAGGGACGGGAAATATGAGTGATTCCTTCATTCGTGCAATTGAAAGAAACGAAAAGCCGGGCCAGGTAAGAAAAAATGGCTTTGTGCCCGGGGTTATTTATGGGAAAGGGATGAGTTCCAGGAGTGTGAAGTTTGACGAAAAAACGCTCAAGAGGTTGCTGAGGGGGCATACCAAAAATGCAAAAATCTGTGTAAAAATGGGAGAAGAGGTGAAGCAATGCCTTATGAAGGAAATCCAGAAAGACCCAATTACTGCGAAAATCCTTCACATCGAAATGCAAGCGGTACATGAAAACGACGTGGTAAAGCTTAAAGTGCCTATTTTGTTTAACGGCCGTGAAAAGCTTGCTGAAAGGCAGCACATTCTCCAGGTGTTTGTATCTGAAGTTGAAATTGCCGGACAGGCGGCCAATATGCCGGAATTTGTGAGTGTCGACGTAGAAAACAAGAAGCTTGGAGACAAGATTACCGTAGAGGATATTTTTGTTGAACCTTCGGTCAAGATTGTAGATGATCCAAAGGAAATATATGCTGTCGTTACTATGGCAAAGGAAATGAACATAGCAAGCTGATGGAAAGACTTCCAAGGCCGGTTTACCGCTGTTTTTCAAAAGTTCATTCAACAGGCTTGATTAAAGATGGACAGGCATTCTTTTATCTGCAAATAAGAGGAGCACCTGTTCATTTTTTACAATAATCTGATTGAAAATGGGTTACTTGTCCAAAGACCGTCAATTTTTTAGAAAAAATCCGGAGGTGAAAAGGATGCTCTATCCTTATAAGACAGTTCCGATTTTCAAGGATTATCTGTGGGGAGGCCACAACTTAAAAAGGCTGGGGAAGAAAGCGCCGGACGGCGTAATTGCTGAAAGCTGGGAACTATGCACCTTGCCCGGGAATGAGAGTGTAATTGCAAACGGAGTGGAAAAAGGCCGTAATCTAAAGGAACTTATAGAAAAATATGGCCGCTTATTTCTTGGACACAGCGCAGGCAAAAGTATGGCCGGCAAAAAAGGGGTGCCTTTTTTGCTTAAGTACATTGATGCCAATGACAGGCTATCCATTCAAGTACATCCTGATGATATCTATGCGTTTTATCATGAAAACGGTCAGGCAGGAAAAACAGAAATGTGGTATATTCTTGATGCAAAGCCGGAAGCCTGCATATTGCACGGTTTTAAGGAAGGCTGCAGCGCCGGTGAGATCAAAGAAGCAATCCATAAGGGGCAGCATGAATCCATATACAGGAAAATAAAGGTGAAAAAGGGCGATATTGTTTATATCCCCGCAGGAACAGTTCATGCGTTGAATGAAGGTATTGTAGCGGCAGAAATACAGCAGCATTCAAATTTGACCTACCGGATCTATGATTATGACCGGGTGGACGGACAGGGGAATAGAAGGCCTCTGCATTTGGAAAGAGCTTTCGATGTAATATCTTATGAAAACAAAAAGCCTACTTTTAGAGGTCTGGAAATTGACTGCGGCAATTATCAGGTAAGGTATTTAACAATATCAAAGAATTTCTGGGTCAGAGAATGGAGGATGCACGGCAGCGAAATTAAGTTTATGACAGAGGGAAATTTCCACACTTTTATGATTCTTGAGGGTGAGGCATGCTTTGCCCATGGCAGTGAACGGCTCCATGCGGGGGCATTAGAGACAGTGGTAATTCCTGCAGGCCTTAGGGAATTTTATATTAACGGCACCTTTACCGCTTTACATACTTTCATACCGGATTTGACAGGCAATGCGCTTGGACCATTGCTTCAGGCCGGGTATTCCATGGATCAGATCCGCAGTAATGTGGCCGGGGCTGCCGATGAGGAATTTATTAAACAGGCAGTATAAATTTTAAGAATAAGGTGTACGGCCTGTGGATGTGTTCTTGGGAAAATAGAAGGAGACGGACAAATGAAATGGCAATAACTATAGACAAGGGACGCATATAATGATATAATTTTTAAAGAAGTAAGGGGATTTATTCTACGGTTCAAGCAACGCCGGACTGGAGGGTATCCCTTTTAAAAACGAATAAAATAACGGATTGCGAGTGCGCAGATCAGAATCTGCCAAGAGGGAAATAGGTTGAAGCCTATGCGGTCCCGCCGCTGTGAAGGAGAGGACCCCTGCAAAATGCCACTGGAAAAACCGGGAAGGTGCAGGGGGACGATGATCCTGAGCCAGAAGACCTGCTCGCAGTTGTTTTCATTGGTAAGCCTACGAAGGATAGGATACTGGGCCAATATTGCGGTGTGTTTTCAACCTCTTATCCTGTTGGGATAAGAGGTTTTTTTGGCTTATTAGGGAGGGGGATAAAAAGCATGCTGGATGGAATTGAAATTATTAACCCGGGGGATATCGAAAAAAAGAGCTTTGAAATTTTGTCGGGGATACTGGGAAACCGGGTTTTCAACCCCATGCATGAACCTGTTGTAAAGAGGGTTATACACACTACGGCGGATTTTGAATATGCAGATATATTGAACATAAGTGAGAGTGCGGTGGAAAAGGGCATAGAAGCCATTAAAGCGGGCTGCAATGTGGTGACGGACACAAAAATGGCGGCCTCGGGCATCAATAAAAAATCCCTGGGCAGGTTTGGGGGGCAGGTGTTCTGCTACATGGACGATGCGGAGGTTGCGGCCCGGGCGAAGGAGAGAAACGTCACCAGGGCTTCGGTTTGCATGGAAAAGGCTTCAGTCGATCCCAATAACAAGATTTATGCCATAGGCAATGCTCCAACGGCATTGATCCGGCTGTACGAGCTCATAAAGGAGGGTGCCGCATCTCCTGCCCTTGTGGTGGGCGTGCCCGTCGGATTTGTCAACGTGGTTGAATCCAAGGAGCTGTTTAAAAAGGCAGGGGTGCCCTACATTATTTCGGATGGCAGAAAAGGCGGAAGCAATGTGGCGGCAGCCATCATAAACGCCATGCTGTATATGATTTGAAGGGACCAGCGGCGGACTATGGACGGCAGGGAGACGGGAAACCGGAGTGAGCCGGGGAATGGGCGGCAAAAAGGACATATCATGGATAACTACGTGATTGTGAACGGGAAAAAATTCAGAAAAGGCTACACCACAGGTTCATGTGCGGCAGCGGCAAGCAAGGCGGCCGTGAGCATGCTGGTTTCGGGCAGGGTTGTGGACACGGTGGACATAGATACCCCCGCAGGGGTACGGTTGAACCTTCCTGTGGCGGACAGCGTTTTTTGCGAGGACAGTGCAAGGTGTTCGGTGGTGAAAGACGGCGGGGATGACCCGGATATGACCTCGGGCTTGAAAATTTTTGCGGAGGCCCGGTTTAGAGCAGAAAAGGGAATTGAAGTAAAGGCGGGAGAAGGGATAGGAACAGTGACATCCCCGGGCCTGAAGGTCAAGGTGGGCCTGCCGGCCATAAATCCTGTGCCCATGCAGATGATATTGAAGGAAGTGGGAGAAGTCCTGCCCGAAAATAGAGGAGTTAAAATTACTCTAAGCGTTCCCGGGGGGGACCGGGTGGCCCTGAAGACATATAACCCCAGGCTGGGCATTGTGGGGGGAATCTCCATCCTCGGGACCTCGGGGATCGTGGTGCCCATGTCGGAGGAGGCGTGGAAGGATTCGCTGGCGCTGGAGCTGAGTGTGGCGGCGGCCAGGGGCCGGGACAGGATCATCTATACCTTCGGGAATTACGGGGAGGATTTTGTACTCAACAAACTGGGACTGAGCGGTGAACTTGTCATAAAGACCAGCAATTTTTTAGGCTTTATGCTGGAAAAGGCAGTGGAGCACAAGATAAAGGAGGTCCTCCTGGTGGGCCACCTGGGCAAGATTGTCAAGGTGGCGGCGGGGATATTCCACACCCACAGCAAGGTAGCCGACGCGAGGATGGAGATCCTGGCGGCCTACGCGGCGCTGGAGGGAGCTGACACCGAAACCGTCGCCCGGATTTACGGGTGCAAGACCACCGAAGCGGCGGCGGAGATTATCAATGCCCGGGGGCTTGAGGGGGTATACGGCAGAATAGTGGAAAATGCTTCCAAAAGGTGCACCGGCTACACCTTTGACAGAGTCAAGGTGGGAACGGTCCTATTCGGCGGGGGAAATACGGTCCTGGCCAGGGACAGAGCGGCGGACGAGATTATTGAAAAGCTGGGGGGAACACATGGGTAACAGGCTGTATATCGTGGGCATAGGGCCCGGAGAAAGGGATTTTATCACTCCTGCGGCCAAAAAACTGGTGGAGGGCAGCGACGTCATCATCGGCGGCAGGAGGAACCTGGAGCTGTTTGACGGCATGGACAGGGATAAGCTGGTCATCGGCGGCAACCTGGATGAAATATATGAGTACATAAGGGAAAACATCGGGAAAAAGAGCATTGCCGTACTTGTCACCGGAGACCCCGGGCTTTACAGCATGATGGAGTTCCTGAAAAGAAAGCTGGAAAACGTGGATATGGAGGTACTGCCCGGCATAAGCTCCTTCCAGTACCTGTGCAGCAGGATGAAGCTCAGCTGGGATGATGTTTTTATTACCAGCGTGCACGGAAGGGAACAGGCGGACCTCTTAGATATCATTAGAAAAAATGGCAAGGTGGCCATTTTCGCAGGCGGCGGGCATAAACCGGACAGCGTGTGCAGGCAGCTTGCGGCGGCGGGATTAAAGGACCTGGTTGTGACGGTGGGGGAAAACCTCTCTTATCCCGACGAAAGGATTGTGGAGGGAAGTCCGGAAGACATCGGAAAGATGGGTTTTGGCAACCTGGCCATCATGATGGTGCGGCATAAAGATGAAGGGGGACTGCCGGAGAGGGCATGGGAGTATGTGACCCACGGCATACCCGACGACCTGTTTATCCGCGGGGATG
Source organism: Eubacteriales bacterium (assembly GCA_024655885.1). Taxonomy (GTDB): domain Bacteria; phylum Bacillota; class Clostridia; order Acetivibrionales; family JANLFN01; genus JANLFN01. The sequence continues at coordinate 72,542 of JANLFN010000010.1, forward strand.
TGCCCATGACAAAGGAGGAGGTCCGGTCGGTTTCCCTTTCCAAGCTGAGGCTCAAGGAGGACAGTACGGTTGTGGACATCGGAGCGGGAACCGGTTCGGTATCCATAGAGTGCGGCTTAAGATGCCGCTGTGGAAAGGTATACGCCGTGGAAAAAAACAGTGCGGCGGTGGAATTGGTCAAAAAGAATAGGGACAAATTCGGGACAGGCAATGTGGAAGTCATAGAAGGAGAAGCCCCGGATGCGCTTGAGGCGCTGCCCCTGCCCGACAGGGTATTCGTCGGCGGATCAGGGGGAGATATGTTCAGGATACTGGAATGGGTGCGGAAGATTCCCAAGGAGGTAAGAACCGTCATCAATGCGGTTACCGTGGAATCCACCTGTGAAGCGCTGGATGCGCTAAAAACCCTGGGGTTTGAGGATGTGGAAGTGGTGAACATCTCCGTCTCCCGGGGCAGGGCGGTTGGAGGGAAGCACCTGATGCAGGCAATAAACCCCGTCTATGTCATAAGCGCCAACAAGCCGGAAGGCGTGGAGAAGGGCTGAGGAGGCTGAGGGCTGAGGCAAAAAGGCTGAGAAAGCTGAGGGCTGAGAGCTGAGGCTGGAGAAAGGCTCTGGAGCAGAGCAAGGTTAAGGCTGTAGTAGGGCTATGGAGAAGGGCAAGGATGTGCAGCCTTCCTCCGTAATGCGGAAGGGCAGGTATTAAGATCAGGGATAAAAATTATACCAGAAGGAGAATGCGCGTGCCAGGAAAATTATACGGAATCGGTGTAGGACCGGGAGACCCCGAACTGGTCACACTAAAAGCCAAAAGAATACTTGAGGGGATCGACTATATAGCGATCCCGAAGACTTCCCCGGGGAAAGGCAGCAAAGCTTTATCCATTGTGGAGGGCTTGCTGGGCGGCAAGAAGGAAATTATTGAACTGGTTTTTCCCATGAGCTTTGACGAGAAGGTTCTGGAGGAAGGCTGGGGTGAAGCGGTTGCAGGGGTGAGGGAAAAGCTGGATGCCGGAAAAAATGTGGCTTTCATCACCCTTGGCGACCCCACGGTTTACAGTACCTATATCTACATACACAAGACTTTGAAGGCGGAGGGATATGACATTGAAATCATTCCGGGAGTGACTTCCTTTTGTGCCTCCGCCGCCAGGGTGGGAATCAGCCTTGGAGAAAACAAGGAGGGGATTGCCGTCATACCTTCGGCCTATGACTGTGAAAACCTGGACAGCATACTGGACAGCTTTGACAACATCGTCCTGATGAAGGTGGCCAGCAGCCTCCCCAGGCTAAAAGACATTTTAAAGGAAAAAGGACTGATGGACAAGGCGGTGCTTGTCAGCAAGTGCGGCTTTGAAGACGAGGTCATCGAGTTTGATATGGAAGAAGCTTCAAAGAGCAGGCACAGCTATTTTTCAACCATGATTATTAAAAAGAATGGGGTAAGGTGAGATGGTATATTTTATAGGCGCAGGTCCGGGAGATCCGGAATTAATTACCGTCAAAGGGCAGCGGCTTCTGGGAGAGGCCGATATCATCATCTATGCGGGCTCCCTGGTCAATAAGGAACTGCTGAAGCCGGCCAAAAGCGGGTGCAAAATTTATAACAGTGCCCAAATGACGCTGGAGGAAGTCATTGCCGTCATGGAAGAAGGGGAAAGGGAAGGGAAAATGACTGTCCGGCTGCACACGGGAGACCCTTCGATTTACGGCGCCATCCGTGAGCAGATGGATGAGCTTGACAAAAGGGGGATCCACTATGAGGTGGTCCCGGGGGTCAGCTCCTTCTGCGCTGCGGCTGCAGCCCTTAAAAAGGAATATACCCTGCCGGGGGTGACACAGACCATCATCCTGACACGGATGGAGGGCAGGACCGAGGTGCCGGACAGGGAGAGCATCCAGGCCCTGGCTTCCCACAAGGCGACCATGATTATTTTCCTCAGCGTGCAGATGATTGATGAGCTTGTGAAGCGGCTGCAGGCAGGATACGGGGAGGATACGCCCATCGCTGTGGTCTACAAGGCGTCCTGGCCTGAGCAGAAGGTGATCCGGGGGACCTTGGGGAACATTTCCGCGCTGGTGGGCAGGGAAAATGTGAGGAAAACTGCGCTGATCGTCGTAGGCGGGTTTCTCGGAAACGACTATGAGCTGTCCAGGCTTTACGATAAGACCTTCAGCCATGAATACAGGAGCGCGGCGGAATGAAGACGGCTGTGGTTGCCCTGACCAGAAACGGCTCCGAACTGGCTGTGAAAATAGGGCCGCCCATGGGCGCGGATGTTTATTTGAAAAGGGAGTTCATAGGGCCCGAATGCGGAAGCAGGCCGGAAATCAAGGCGATAGAGGGCAGCTTCATGGAACTTGCAGGGAGGCTGTTTGCCGGATATGATGCGCTTGTGTGCATTATGGCGTGTGGGATTGCCGTCAGGGCCATTGCGCCTCATATTTCGGATAAAAGGACCGACCCGGCGGTGGTGGTGCTGGATGAAAAGGGCCGGTACGCCGTAAGCCTGCTGTCGGGACATGTGGGAGGCGCCAACGACCTGGCGGAGGAGATCGCCGCCCGGATTGGAGGCACTGCCGTGATTACGACTTCCACCGATGTAAATCATGTGGTAGCCTTTGATGTTTTTGCGAAGCGGAACGGCTGTGTCATTGAAAATTTCAAAGACTTGAAGTATGTCAGTTCAGAGCTGGTGAACGGGTCAAAAGTGGGTTTTTATACCGACTATGAAATCTCAGGCGTTTTGCCCGGTTCCATAGTTCTGCGTGAAGAAGGGACCAGCCAGGGCCTGCGGGCCGCGGCGGTGCTTTCCAACAGGACCGGTATCGAAGCAACCGAAGAAAAGGTGCTGTATATCCGGCCCAGAAACCTTATTCTGGGGATAGGCTGTAAAAGGGGCACACCAAAGGAACAGATAGAGAGTGCGGTGGATGATTTCATGAGGCTCAACGGGAGGAGCCTTTTGTCCGTCCGGTGCCTGGCCACCATCGATTTGAAAAAAGATGAGGAAGGTCTTCTGGAATACTGCCGTGACCGGAAGCTGGACCTTTGTATTATAGAGAGAGGCAGGGTTGAAGCCGTTGAAGGCGGGTTTACCTGTTCCCCCTTTGTTAAGGAAAAAACAGGGGTGGGGAGTGTGGCGGAACCCTGTGCGGTGATGGCGGGCAGCCGTGCAAAGCTGATTTGCGGCAAGACCGCTTATAGGGGGATAACCCTCGCTCTTGCAGAGGAGGAGAAGGAATTTAAGCTATGAATATTTATGTTTCCGGAGTGAACTATAAAACCACCCCTTTGGAAATACGGGAGCGGTTAAGCTTTACCGCCACCCAGCAAAGGACGGTTCTGAGCCAGGTGCATAAGCTGGACTGCGTTGAAGAATGCGTGCTGGTATCCACGTGCAACAGGACGGAAATTTATATCTTTACCGAAAACAGGGACTTCAGCCACAGCGCCATAGAAGAGCTTCTTTGCCGTATCAAGGATTTAAACCTGCAGGAGTTTAAAAAGTACTTTTATTTTTACAGCGGGGTCAAAGCGGTCAGGCATCTTTTCAAAGTGGCCTGCGGCCTGGATTCCCTGGTGCTGGGAGAGGATCAGATCCTGGGGCAGGTGAAAAGCGCCCATGAGCTTTCCCTGGAGATGCGCACCAGCTCCGGCGTGCTGAATACCCTGTTCAGGCAGGCGGTCACCGCGGCTAAAAAGGTGAAAACCTGCACAGATATTTCAAAAAATTCCCTTTCCATAGGATCCCTGGCCATCAAGCTGGTGGAAAATATTTTCGGGGGGAAGCTGGAGGACAAGTGCGCCATGATCATCGGAGCCGGTAAAATAGGTTCCATTGCATTAAAACACTTGAACAGCAGGGGAATAGGGAAGATTTACGTCACCAACAGGACTCACGGCAAGGCCGAAGACCTTTCAAAGATATACCGGAATGTATGCCCTATTGCCTACAACGACAGGTATTCGGCCATCCGCGACTGTGATGTGGTGATAAGCTCCACCTCCAGCCCCCATTACACCATTACCAGGGATATGCTGGAGAAGTCGGTGGACGGCGGCAGGGAGAGGGTGTTTATCGACCTGGCGGTGCCAAGGGACCTGGACGTGGAGATAAAGAACATGCCGGGGGTCCGGTACTTCAATATAGACGACCTTAAGGCCACGGCGGAGGACAATATTGACAGGAGACTGGTGGAAGCCCGGAGGGCGGAGCACATGATCGACGAGTACGTGAGTGAGTTTGAAAAATGGTATGAATTCAGGAGAGCCCTGCCGGTCGTCAGGGATATCCAAAATTACACCAGGGATATGCTCAACGACAAAATCAACCATACCATGGCAAAGCTCAAATGCGCCAGCGAAGAGGACAGGGCGGTGGTTAAGACATCCATAACCAATGCCGTGGAGGATTTGCTCAACAAGCTGATATACAGTGTGAGGGAATGCGGCAGAAAAGAGGATATACAGGCGTATTTTCGATGCCTTGGCGCTGCAATGAACAAGGAATTCAATCCATAATCTTAGAATGTAGGTGAAGACATGTCGAAAATTTATGTAGTGGGAATTGGACCCGGCAGCATGGAGGATATGACGCCAAGGGCCAGAAAGGCCATGGAAGCCTCGGATATAATCATAGGCTACGGGGCCTATATTGAGCTCATTAAGGAATATTTCCCGGGGAAAAGCCTGGTCAGCTCAGGGATGACCCGTGAGGTTGAAAGGTGCGGCCTGGTCCTTGAAAAGGCCCTGGAAGGCAAAACCGTCGCGCTGATAAGCAGCGGAGACAGCGGAATCTATGGCATGGCCGGGATTATGCTGGAGGTGGTGAACAAATCAGGCAGGGATGTGCCGGTGGAGGTCATACCCGGGATTACGGCGGCCAATGGGGCGGCGGCCCTGTTAGGCGCACCCATCATGCACGATTTTGCCGTAATCAGCCTGAGCGACCTTTTGACTCCCTGGGAGCTTATCCGCAAGAGGCTTGAGTGCGCTGCGGCGGGTGATTTCGTCCTGTGCCTTTATAATCCCAAGAGCAGGCAGAGGAGCGAATATATCGGCATCGCCAGGGATATCCTGCTGAAGTCCAGGGATGGGAAAACCCCTGTGGGAATTGTAAGAAATGTGGGCAGGCAGGATGAAAGCTATGTCATTACCACCCTGGAGGATATGCTGCAATGTGAGATCGACATGTTTACGGTGGTCCTTGTGGGCAATTCAAAGACCTATGTGGAGAACGGCAGGATGATTACACCCAGGGGATATACCATATAAAGTTTAAGATGGTTTTAACCCTCACCCTCGGTCCCTCTCCCACAGCAGGAGAGGGAAGATTGGCCTGAAATGCTAAGTGTTGGTTAGTACCTTTGCAGAATCAATGGAATATGGCAGATGAATTGAGAGGAGGGGATGGCTACGCCAAACATAATTGTTATGGCCGGAACGGCGGATGGAAGGCAGATCGTTGGAGAATTGTCAAAACTGGATATAAGCGTGACGGCAACAGTTACTACCGGCTTTGGAAGCTGGCTGCTGAGCGGACTTAAAGGGGTGGAGGTCTGTGAGGGGAAGCTGTCCTCCGGAGACATGGTGCGGCTTATAGAGAAAATGAGAGCAAGGTGCCTTGTGGATGCCACCCATCCCTACGCAAGGGAAGCTTCCGTAAATGCCATCGGCGCCTGTGAAAAGGCGGGAATCCCGTACCTGAGGTTTGAGAGAAGTGAGGCCGGGCTTGTGCAGGAAAACATCCTCCTGGTAAATGATTTCACAGAAGCGGCGGAGCAGGTGGCCCGAATGGAAGGCAACATATTCCTGGCAACAGGCAGCAACAACCTGGATGTGTTTGTAAAAAGAATTCCCGACTATAAAAACAGGCTTTTCGCCAGAGTGCTGCCCGACAGCCGGGTAATGCAAAAATGCGAGCAGGCCGGACTGACGGCAGGGAACATATTTGCGGCCAAGGGCCCCTTTTCGGAGGCCATGAACATAGAAATGCTGAAGCACTGCGGCGCCTCCGTCCTGGTCACCAAGGACAGCGGCGAGGTAGGCGGCACCGGAGACAAGCTGAGGGCGGCCCAAAAGCTGGGCATAACCGTGGTTATGGTCCGGAGACCGGATGTGAACTATCCCAGGAAGGTGGACAGCATCGGCGGGGTGGTTGACTTTGTAAAAATGTGTGTGGAGAGAGAAAATTAGGGGAAGTGGAGAGTGGAATACAATGCCGTTATTCCCTTTATTTATAGATTTGAAAGGCAAGAAGTGCGTTATTGTGGGCGGAGGCCGTGTGGCCACAAGAAAAATCGAATCGCTGGTGGGGTTTGAAGCTGAAATTACGGTGGTGAGCCCGGAAATTACCGGCCGGATACAGGAACTGGAAAAAGACAAGAAGCTTTGCACAGTGAGGAGAGGCTTTGAAGAGGGGGACCTGGAGGGGGCCTTCATGGCCATAGCGGCGGCTTCGGACAGGCAGGTCAACCAAAGGGTGTACGGCGAGGCGGTTAAAAGGAACATCCATGTCAATGTGGCGGACGACCCTCAGAAGTGTACCTTTGTTTTTCCGTCCCTGGTTAAGAGGAACGACCTGGTTGTGGGCATAAGCACTTCCCGAAGCTACCCGGCCCTGTCCAAAAAAATCAGACAGAAAATCGAAGAAGTCCTTCCCGGCACCTACGGAGAACGGCTGGAAATCCTTAAGGACAGCCGGATCCGGGCGGAAAAGGAAGTAAGGGATATTGAAGTGAGAAAAAAACTGCTGGACAGGATACTGGAGGAAGTACTGCTTTTTGAAGCCGGAGCGCCGGAAGAGCAGCTGATTTCAAGACTGGATAGAATATTTGGAGAGTATGGAAATGAAAAGGTTGATTAAAGTTGGAAGCCGGGAGAGCAAGCTGGCCATGGTGCAGACCGAATGGGTCATCCAAGAAATAAAGAAGAAACACCCTGAGCTGGAATTTGAAGTCATCGGGATAAAAACCGCAGGAGACGCCATACTGGATAAAACTTTAGATAAAATAGGCGGGAAGGGCCTTTTTATCAAAGAACTGGAGCACGCACTCCTGGACGGGACAGTGGACATGGCGGTGCACAGCATGAAGGATTTGCCTGCCGAGATGCCGGAAGAACTGACCATAGCGGCCGTATCCAAGAGGGAAGACCCCAGGGACGTGCTTGTTTCCCGGGACGGGACGGTGCTGGACCGGCTGCCTTACGGGGCGGTTATCGGCACCAGCAGCGTGCGCAGGGAGGTCCAGATATCCGGAAAAAGGGGAGACCTGAAATTTAAAACCCTGAGGGGAAATGTGCTCACAAGGCTCAACAAGCTTTTAAACAGCGAGTATGATGCCGTGGTCCTTGCGGCCGCCGGACTGAAAAGGCTTGGGCTTGAGGAGAGGTGCGTCCAGTATTTCGGCATCAAGGACGTGATTCCCGCTGTGGGACAGGGCGTGCTGGGAGTGGAAACCCGCAGGGATGAGGATGTGGGCTTCCTGCTGGACAGCATTCACTGCTCTGAGTCCCAGTTGGCTGTGGACGCGGAACGCGCCTTCATGATCAAGCTGAACGGCAACTGCAGCATTCCCATAGCCGCCCATGCGGTGATTGACGGCGACCAGTTAAAAGTGTGGGGCATGCTTGCGTCAGAAGACAAGGCCTGCGTTTACAGGGCTTTCACCTGCGGGAGCAGGTACGATGCCGCAAAACTGGGAGAAAGGCTGGCGGACATGATTATTGAGCAGATGAACAAGTGAGCGGGATAAGGGCTGAGGAAGCTGAGAGGCTGAGGGCTGAGGTTTGAGAAGGACTCCGGAGGAGAGCAAGGGACTCAGCATTCGCACAGCGAATATCTCAGCGTTTGTAAGACAAACAGATCAGCACAAAAGGGAGGATGGATATGCAAAAGAAAGGCAAGGTCTATATCATAGGCGTGGGTCCGGGCGATTACAAGCTGGCTACCATTAAAGCCGTGGAATGCATCGGCCGGGCGGATGTGGTGGTGTACGACAGGCTCATAGGCAGCAAGCTGCTGAGCCACGCCCGGGAGGACGCGGAGTTGATCTACGTGGGCAAAATGCCTGACCGCCATGTGGTTCCCCAGCATGAAATCAACCGGATCCTGGTGGAAAAGGCCCTGGAGGGAAAGACCGTCGCCAGGGTGAAGGGGGGAGATCCCTTTGTGTTCGGCCGCGGTGGAGAAGAGGCAGAGGAACTCCGGGAAAACGGCATTGAGTTTGAGATTATTCCGGGGGTCACGTCGTCCATCGCGGTGCCTGCCTACGCCGGAATCCCTGTGACCCATAGGGATTTTTGCTCCTCCTTCCATATCATAACCGGCCATGAAAGGGCTGAAAAGGGCCGGAGCATCATCGATTACGAGGCCCTGGCAAAGGTGGAGGGGACTCTCATCTTTTTAATGGGCGTGAAAAACCTGCCTGAAATAACGGCAAACCTTATGAAGTACGGGAAAAAAGGATCCACTCCCGCCGCCGTAATAGAAAAAGGGACAACAGCGGAGCAGAGGGTTGTTGCGGGGACAGTGGAGGATATCGCCGGGAAAGTCCTTGAAGCCGGCGTAAAATCCCCTGCCGTCACCGTCATCGGAGACGTGGTGCGCTTGAGGGAAAAGCTGGGCTGGTTCCCCGGCGGCAGGCTGGCGGGAAAAAGGGTTGTTGTGACAAGGGCCAGGGAGCAGGCCAGCAAGCTGGTGGAAAAGATTGAGCAGCTGGGGGGGGAGGCCATAGAATTTCCCACCATAAAAATTGCGGAGCCTGAGGATTATGCCCACTTCGACCGGGTGCTGGACAGCCTGGGGAGTTTCCGGTGGATTGTTTTTACCAGTGTGAATGGGGTGGATGCCTTTTTTAACAGAATGAAGGAAAAAAGAATGGATATAAGGTCCCTGTACGGAGTAAAGCTCTGTGCGGTGGGAGAGGCCACAGGGGAACATTTGAACCGTATGGGGCTGAACGTGGACTATATGCCTGAGAAATTTACTACGGCCTGTTTGCTGAAGGGACTGCTGGACAGGATAAAGCCGGGGGAAAAGGTGCTGCTGGCAAGAGCGGATATAGGGAGCGAGGAGCTTTCCGACGGTCTCAGAGAAAACGGCATTGAGTTTGACGACCTTGCGGTTTACAGGACGGTGGCGGAGGCGCCCGGCAGGGATGAGATCGTGGAACTGATGGAGGAAGGCAGGATAGATTTTATCACCTTTACAAGCTCCTCTACCGTGAGAAATTTTGTCTCTATCCTGGGCCGGGACAAGCTGGATAAAATCAATAAGGCGAAGACGGTATGCATAGGCCCTGTCACGGCCAAAACCGCAGTTGAGTTGGGAATCGAGGTGGCATCGGTGGCGGATGTGTATACCATTGACGGGCTGGTGGAGAAGCTGGCCGGGGAAGGATGAGGGCTGAGGAAGCTGAGAGGCTGAGGGGCTGAGGTTGGAGAGAACAACTTCAACCTATATAAATAAACGTGGGGGTGCAAGGGTATGGATTTGATTAAAAGGCCGAGGAGGCTCAGGGCCGGGGGCAATATGAGAAGGCTGGTGAGGGAGACGGCCCTTTCGGTAGACGATTTGATCTATCCGCTGTTTGTTGTGGAAGGGGAAGGAATTAAAAAGGAGATCCCTTCCATGCCGGGGGTCTACCATTTATCCATCGATAACCTGCTTAAAGAGCTGGATGAGGTTCAAAGCCTGGGAATACCGGGAGTGCTGCTTTTCGGCGTGCCCGACGTGAAGGATGAGGCCGGGACAGGGGCGTACAGCCATGACGGGATTGTGCAGAGGGCCTTGAGGGAAGCGAAGAGGCATTTCCCCGAGCTGCTGCTTGTGGCCGATGTATGCCTGTGCGAGTATACCAGCCACGGACACTGCGGGATGATTCATGAGGGAAAAATACTGAACGACGCCTCGGTAGAACTGATTGCCAGAGCCGCCGTAAGCTATGCGGAAGCGGGCGCGGATATTGTGGCCCCCTCCGACATGATGGACGGCAGGGTAGGGGCCATAAGGAAGGCGCTGGACCGGAACGGCATGGAGGATAAGGCCATCATGGCCTACAGTGCGAAGTACGCCTCCGCCTTTTACGGGCCTTTCAGGGACGCCGCCCATTCGGCCCCTGCCTTTGGGGACAGGAAAACCTACCAGATGGATTGCGGGAACAAAAAGGAAGCCCTGCGGGAGGTGGAGCTGGACATCGCCGAAGGGGCGGATATCGTGATGGTTAAACCGGCCATGGCCTATCTGGATATTATAAACGAGGCGGCAGGAAGATTTGATGTGCCTGTGGCGGCCTATAATGTGAGCGGGGAGTATTCCATGATAAAGGCGGCGGCACAAAACGGATGGCTGGATGAAAAAGCGGTTGTGCTGGAATCCATGACCGCCATCAAGCGGGCAGGGGCGAAAATCATCATCACCTATTTTGCCAAGGACCTGGCCCGGTGGATTGAGTAAGGCTGAGAAGCTGAGAGGCTGAGGGCTGAGGTTGTAGAAGGGCGCTGGAGGAGAGCAAGGTTGAGGGATAAAGGCTGAGGTGCTGAGAGGCCGAGGAAAAGATTGAGATAAAGGCGAAAAGACCAAAAAAACTTTCAGCACCCAGCATCCGCAGAACGGATATCTCAGCCTTGCGAAACAAGAAGCTCAGCATTCGCAAAGCGAATATCTCAGCTTCGCTGAGAAGGAGGAACAGGATGAAAAACAACAATTCCCTTGAACTGTTTGAAAGGGCCAAGCAGATCATTCCCGGAGGCGTAAACAGTCCTGTGAGGGCTTTTAAGTCCGTTGGGCTGAACCCTCCTTTTATTAAAAGCGCAAAGGGCTCCAGGATAACCGATGAAGACGGAAATGAATATATCGACTATGTGTGTTCCTGGGGGCCCATGATTTTAGGACATGCCCGTGAAGAAGTGGTGGATGCCGTTGTAAAGGCGGCGGCGGAAGGGACCAGCTTCGGGGCGCCCACCGAAAAGGAGGTAAGACTGGCGGAGCTGGTGTGTGAAGCGGTGCCTTCGGTGGAGATGGTGCGAATGGTGAGCTCGGGCACCGAGGCGGTGATGAGCGCCATCCGGCTTGCCAGGGGTTTTACGGGAAGGGATAAGATCTTGAAATTCGAAGGGTGCTATCACGGACATTCGGACGGCCTTCTGGTCAAAGCCGGTTCGGGTGCCCTTACGACAGGAGTGCCCGACAGCGCGGGAGTGCCTCCGGATTACGCAAAAAATACCCTGACTGCGGCGTACAATGATACCGACGGGGTGGAAAACATCATAAAAAAATATGGGGACGAGCTGGCCGCCGTGATTCTTGAGCCTGTAGCGGGCAACATGGGTGTGGTCCCCCCCCGGATGGAGTTTTTGAAGGCCTTGAGGGATTTGACCCTGAGGTACGGCATACTGCTGATTTTTGACGAGGTGATCACCGGCTTCCGGGTTTCCTACAGCGGTGCCCAGGGCTATTACGGCATCCGTCCCGACCTTACCGTTTTCGGCAAGATTATAGGGGGAGGAATGCCTGTAGGCGCCTATGGAGGCAGGAAAGACATCATGAGCAAGGTTTCTCCGGCCGGACCCGTCTACCAGGCAGGCACGCTTTCGGGAAATCCCGTGGCCATGGCCGCAGGCATAAAGACGCTGGAAATTTTGAGGGATAACCCTTCCATATACACCGAGATTGAAAAAAAGGCAAAGCGGCTGGAAGAGGCTTTTTTGAATGCTTCCAGGAAATATAGCACACCCTGTGTTGTAAACCGGGTGGGATCCCTGCTCAGCGCTTTTTTTACGGGTGAAAGGGTGGTGGATTTCAAAACGGCCACCAAGTCGGATACGAATCGGTTTGCCAGGTATTTTGCAGGAATGCTGGAGAGGGGAATTTATACGGCTCCTTCCCAGTATGAGGCCATGTTCGTGTCTTACGCCCACAGCGATGAGGATATTGAAAAAACGGCGCAGGCCATCCATGAGGCGTTTTCTATATAAAAATTGTATATATCCGGGAGGAATTATGAAATGAAGGGCATATTGATACTGGCGCACGGCAGCAAACGGCTGGAGACCGAGAGGATTGTGAATTCACTGGTGGAAAAGGTAAAGAGCAAAACGGGTGAGACGCTGGTGTATCCGGCATTTCTCCAGTTTTCGGACCAGAACCTGGAAAAGGGCGTGGATTACCTGGTAAAAGAGGGAGCGGACCATATCCGCATCATGCCCATGTTTTTGTTTGACGGGGTGCACGTGACACAGGACATCCCCAATGAGCTGGAGACCATTAAGGCCAGGTATCCCGGGGTGGAAATAAAGATGGCCGCACACATCGGAGACGACGACAGGATTGCGGATATCATTGTGGACAGGGTGAATTCCATATAATTATTATTCATTATTATTTTGTAGGTGCTGCATATGACGAGTATACCCAGATTTGTTATTTCAGGAACCAACAGCGGCTGCGGAAAGACCACCCTATCGGTGGGCATCATGGCCGCGCTGGTGAAAAGGGGCTTGAAGGTTCAGCCCTTTAAAGTTGGGCCGGACTATATCGACCCCATGTTCCACACCTTTATAACGGGAAGGTATTCGAGAAACCTGGACAGCTGGATGCTGGACGAGGATACGGTAGCGGGCCTTTTTGCAAAGAACGCCTGCGGTTCGGATATTGCGGTGATAGAAGGGGTCATGGGGCTTTACGACGGATTTGAGGGGAGCTCATTGACGGGGAGCACCGCCCATGTGTCAAAAATTACGGGGTCGCCGGTGATTCTGGTGATCAACGGGGAGGGGATGTCCCTCAGCGCGGCGGCACTGGTGAGAGGCTATAAGGATTTTGACAGGGAACTGGACGTCAGGGGGGTCATCATCAATAACATCAACAGCGACGGGCATTACCGGCTCCTCAAGGAGATTATCGAAGAGCATGGGGGGCTGGCCGTGGTGGGCTATCTTCCCTCTTCAGATGCGTACAGCCTCCCGGACAGGCACCTGGGGCTGGTGACCAGTGCGGAAATTGACGATTTGAAACAGCGGGTGGAGGCTCTTTCGGAACAAATCCAAAAAACCGTTGACATAGACAGGCTGCTTGAGCTGTCGAGACAGGCGGGAGAGGTAAAGAGCGGCGCTCCGATGCCCCCCGTCCCCTGCCGCGAAAAAGTGAGGATCGGCGTTGCATGGGATAAGGCCTTTTGCTTTTACTACAGGGACAATTTTGACCTGCTTGAAATGATGGGCGCAGAGCTGGAGTTTTTCAGCCCGGTGGGCGACAGCAGGCTGCCCGAGGGGATAGACGGCCTGTATATAGGCGGGGGCTATCCCGAGGTTTGGGCCGGGGAGCTTATGAAGAATGAGCCTATGAAAAAGGAGATCAGGGAGAATATTCTGAAGGGCATGCCGGCCTATGCGGAGTGCGGGGGACTGATGTACCTTTCCCAGAGCATTGCGGACAAGTGCGGGGGCGTTTACGGCATGGTGGGCGTCATTCCCGGAAAGAGCGAAATGACGTCTTCTCTTAAAAGGTTCGGCTATGTGGATATTGAAGTGAAAGAGGACTGTGTGCTTTCAAAGAAAGGCGGAAAAATAAGAGGGCATGAGTTCCACTACTCGGTGACCGAGGTAAGTCCGGGTGCGGCGGCGTGCTACAGGGTGACTAAAAATAGGAAAAACGGGAAGCCGGCACACTGGGAATGCGGGTTTAAAGTGAACAACCTGCTGGCGGGATACCCCCACCTGCATTTTTGGTCCAATACCCGATTTGCGGAAGAGTTTGTTGAAAACTGTTTGAAATATAAAAATTTGAAAAGGGAGGGATAGCCCTATGAAGGCCAAGTGCATCATGATCCAGGGAACGGCCTCTTCGGTGGGGAAAAGCCTGATTACGGCGGGACTGTGCAGGATATTCAAACAGGACGGCTACAGGGTGGCGCCCTTTAAATCCCAGAACATGGCGCTTAACTCGTTTATCACCCGTGAAGGCAAGGAGATGGGGAGGGCCCAGGTGGTACAGGCTGAAGCTGCAGGAGTAGAGCCGTCGGTAGAGATGAATCCCATCCTGTTAAAGCCTACCACCGACCAAAAAGCCCAGGTCATCATAAAAGGAGAAGTGTACGGCAACATGTCCGCCGTGGAGTACCACAACTTCAAGCCCAAGCTGGAACAGATGGTGAGGGAGATCTATGAAGGCCTGGCGGCGAAAAACGACATCATCGTGATTGAAGGCGCCGGCAGCCCCGCTGAAATAAACCTGAGAGACAAGGACATCGTCAACATGGGGATGGCGGAAATCGCGGACGCGCCTGTGATCCTGGTGGGAGATATAGATAAAGGCGGGGTTTTTGCCTCCATTGCAGGCACCATCATGCTTTTGACCGAGGAGGAAAGGGCCAGGGTGAAGGGCGTCATTATCAATAAATTCAGGGGAGATGTGGAAATCCTCAAGCCGGGCATTGAAATGCTGGAGGAGATCATCAAAATCCCCGTGCTGGCCGTGCTGCCCTACACAAAATTGAACATAGAGGATGAGGACAGCCTGGCCGAAAGGTTTACCAGCAGGAAAGGGGAGGCGCAGGACATTGACATCGCTGTCGTCAAGCTTCCCCACATATCCAATTTCACCGATTTCAACGCGCTGGAAAACCTGCAGGGGGTCTGTGTGAGGTATGTTGAAAGGGCGGAGGAATTGAAGGAACCCGACATGGTAATACTTCCGGGGTCCAAGAACACCATAGAGGACCTGCTGTTTGTCAGAAAATCGGGAATAGAGGATGAGATAAAGAGGCTTCACCAAAAAGGCACTCTGGTTTTCGGCATCTGCGGGGGATACCAGATGCTGGGCAGGCACATCGCGGATCCTGACATGACCGAGTCCAGCCTGCTGGAAGTGGACGGGATGGGTTTGCTCAATGTAAAGACCGTATTCCAGAAGAACAAAGTGACAACCCAGGTGGAAGCCCGCGTTACCGACGGCGGCGGATTGCTGGAGGGTCTTGATAATGCGGCGGTAAAAGGCTATGAAATCCATATGGGGACCACCGAATACGGAGAGGACTGCGTGCCCTATTTGACCATAAAGAAGGTGCTGGAAAAGGAAAGTGAATCGGTGGGAGGCGTGAGAAACCGGGACGGAAATGTTTTCGGCACCTATATCCACGGCATTTTCGACAGCGTGGAGTTTACCACGGGGCTTATAAACAATTTGAGAAAGAAAAAGGGCCTTGAGGAAATCGCGGATGCGGAGCTTCAATTCAGCGAGTTCAAGGAACAGCAGTATGACAAGCTGGCCCAGATGATCAGGGAAAACCTGGACATGGGCAGGATTTATAAAATACTTGGCAAATAAAAAGCACTGGGGGAGGACACTTTGACGGCATTTTTGTTGGCGGATGTACTCATAGCGTATACAATTGACATACTCATAGGGGATCCCTATTGGATGCCGCACCCGGTAAGGTTTATAGGGTGGCTGATCAGCAAAACCGAAAAAGGGTTGCGCAGTCTGGCGGAAAAAGACCTGGAAGTCCCCGGGGCGGATAAGGCCCAGGTGGAAAGAAGAGCCGGGGCCATACTGGCGTTTTTTGTGATTACGGTTACCTTCCTGCTTGTGGGCGCTATTGTCTGGGCGGCTTACCTTGTGAGTCCCATATTGTTTCATATTGCCAATATCTACTTCATCTATTCGGCCCTTGCCACCAAGTGCCTGGGAGATGAAGCCGGAAAGGTCTATGACGTGCTGGTGAAAAAGGACATCACAGCCGCCAGGGAGAGGCTTGCCATGCTTGTGGGCCGGCAGACCGACGGCCTGGATGAAAAGGAAATCATCCGGGGAGTTGTGGAAACCACGGCTGAGAATACGACGGACGGGATTATCTCCCCCCTGTTTTATGCTCTCATAGGCTCTCTTTTCGGCATGGGCGCGCCGCTGGTATATGCATTTAAAGCCATAAGCACCCTGGATTCCATGGTGGGGTATATGAATGAGAAGTACATGAATTTCGGGCGCGTGTCCGCTAAGATTGATGATGCTGCAAACTACCTACCTGCAAGGTTTACGGGGCTCATTATTCCTGTTGCCGCTTTTTTTTGCGGGAAAAACATGAAGAGGAGCTTTTATATCATGCGGAGGGACAGGCGAAACCATAAAAGCCCCAACTGTGCCTATGCGGAGGCGGCGGTGGCGGGAGCCCTGGGCATCAAGATAGGCGGGACCAACGTCTATTTTGGGCAGGTGGTGGAAAAGCCCACCATAGGGGATCCGGACAAGGAGCTGGAGCCGGCGGACATTAAAGACACGGTGAGGCTGATGTATGTGGCATCGCTGCTTTCCCTGGTGGTATTGGGGGCAGCGGCGGCAGGCGTTGCGGGGGGGTTAAGGTAAGGGGACATTCCTCTCTGAACAAGAAGTATTCCTTTTGGGTTGAGGGATGTCCCCGGATTTTATAAATATTATAAGTAAAGGTGGAGCGGCTTATGCAGGAGCAAATTCATGGGGGGAACATTTATAAAGCGTCCCGGATGTATGGAATCAGGAAGGAGGACTTTCTGGATTACAGCGCCAATATTAATCCTCTGGGGCTGCCCCAGAACCTCAGGGAAATTTTGATATCCAACCTGGACAATCTTGTGAATTACCCGGACACCGAGTGCACTGAATTGAAGCAGGATATATCAAGGTACCTCAAGGTGGACGAAGACAGGATCATTGTAGGGAACGGCGCTTCGGAGGTCATATTTTTGCTTTTTGAGGTGCTGCGGCCAAAAAAAGTCCTGATCCCTTCGCCCACTTTTGCGGAATATTCAAAGGCGGCGGTCCGGTGCGGAGCGGATATAGAGTATTTCCCCCTCAAAGAAGAAGATAATTTTATACCGGACAGGGAGGACTTGTTTTCAAAACTGCAGGCAGGGGTTGATGCCCTGTTCCTGTGCAATCCGAACAACCCCACATCCACACTGCTCACCAAAAGCAGCCTCCTGGAAATTATTGAGTATTCTTCCCGCAGAAATGTTTTTGTGATTATTGATGAAGCCTTTATCGAACTCACGGCTGAAGCCAACGAAAATTCAATGGCAGAAGTCTTAAGCCGGTTCAACAACCTTTTTATTATCCGGGCCTTCACAAAATTGTTTGCTATCCCCGGACTGAGGCTGGGGTATGGGCTGGGCGGCGTGGAAACGGTCAAAAAAATGTGGGAGATAAAAATGCCCTGGTCGGTAAATTCCCTTGCATGCAGCGTAGGGCCTGTCCTGGAGGATAAAACGGGATACATGAAAAAGACCCGGGAATGGATTAAAGAAGAACTGGAGTGGTTTTACGATGAACTGGTCAAAATCCCGGGGTTAAAAGTTTTTAAGCCCAATACCAATTTTATTCTGCTAAAAATTTTGGAAGAAGGCTTGAATGTAAAAATATTAAAGGATAAAATGGCTTCAAAGGGAATTTTGATCAGAGACGCGAGCAATTTTAAGTTTCTAAACGAGAAATTTTTCAGAATAGCCATCAAGGACAGGGAACGCAATACGGTTTTTTTAAGGACACTGAAGGAGGTTATGGGATGAAAGGCCTGGTGCACATCTATACCGGCAACGGCAAAGGAAAAACGACGGCGGCGGTAGGCCTGGGAGTCAGAGCCTACGGCAGGGGATTTAGGGTGCTCATGGTGCAGTTCTTAAAGGGTCTCGAGACGGGGGAACTGGCCGTAATAAGCCAATTTGAACCCAGGTTTAAGCTTTTGAGGGGAAAGGAAGTTAAAAAGTTTACCTGGAATATGACCGAGAAAGAATTAGCGGAATTGAAAAAATCCATGCAGGAAATCTTTGATTATGCGGTGAGTGAGGCAAAAAGCGGCGGATGGGATATGCTTATCCTGGACGAAATTCTCGGGTCCATCTCAAGCGGGCTCATAACGGTTGGACAGGTTTTGGATTTTATCAAAAACAAGCCGGAGGAGCTGGAAGTGGTTATGACGGGCAGGAATGCCCCGGAAGCCCTTGTGGAGGTTTCCGATTATGTTTCGGAAATCCATGCGGTGAAGCACCCCTTTGAAAAAGGCATCCCCGCGAGAAAAGGAATAGAATGCTAGTGCTGCAAGAAAATGAACAAAATAGAAATAATACTTGAGGAATATTTAAGGCTGGTATATAATAGTTATAAAATATAACTATAAAATATAACTATTATATACCAGCTTTTTTCTTTGAGGGTGCATACATATGAATATTACGGAAATGTCGGTAAAAAGGCCGACGGCCATCATTATGGCGGTTGTACTGTTTATATCCCTGGGGGTCATAGGGTATACCAGCCTGGGAGCGAATTTGATCCCCGAGGCCAACACCCCCATCCTGTCCATTGTGACCACCTATCCCGGGGCGGGATCCCAGGAAATAGAAAAGGATGTGGTCAAGCCCATTGAAGACGCGGTAGCGGGGATCAACGGCATCGACAAGATGCGTTCCTACGCGGGAGACGGGTACGGCTATACCATCCTCCAGTTTAAAATGTCGGTGGATACCAATGCGGCTTTTATTGACATCCAGACGGCTCTCGACGGCATTGCCGCCAAGCTCCCCGAAGACGCGGATAAGCCGGTGGTCCATAAATTCGATATAAACACCCAGCCCATGCTGGTCCTCTCCATATCCGGCGCATCCTCCTATGAGGAGCTTTACAGCGAAGCGGACCGGGTGAAGCGCGCGGTGGAAAAAGTCAAGGGTGTGGGGACGGTCACCCTTGAGGGGGCACTGGAAAAGGAATTGAGCATAAAGCTGGATAAGGCGGCTCTTGAATACTACGGCATAGGGACCAATACCGTCCTTGCCAGGCTGAAGGCGGAAAATTTGAATATACCGGCAGGGCAGGTGAAGCAGGATAAAATCAACCAGACCGTCCGGGTTCTGGGAGAATTCCAGGATGTCAACGAGGTGAAGGACCTGCTCATTCCTTTAAGCACCGGCGGCAGCATAAGGCTTGGAGAGGTGGCCCGGGTGTCCATGGAATACCCGGAGGAGAAAGAGCTTCTGAGGCTTAACGGCAATACTTCCATAGGCATATTTATAAAGAAGCAGAGCGATGCCAATATTGTTGAGACGGCCAACCTGGTGAAAAAGGAAATCGACAGCATAAGCAAAACCCTTTTGCCCGGGGTAAAACTGGTCATTGCCACCGATGCCACCACGTTCATCAATGCGTCCCTTGACGAGACAAAAAGGAATGTGGTGGAAGGGGTCATTACCACGGCCATCGTCCTGTTCCTTTTCTTAAGGCGGTGGCGCTCCTCTTTGATTGTGCTGGTGGCCATTCCCACCTCCCTGATTACTACTTTTTTCATGATGTACGTCTTCAACTTCACGTTTAATATTGTTTCCCTCCTGGGACTGACGGTGTGTATAGGCATCCTGGTGGACGACTCCATCGTGGTGCTGGAAAACATCAGCCGGCACATACAGATGGGGGAGGACCCTAAAAAGGCAGTCATAGAGGGCCGGATGGAGATCGGTATGGCGGCGGTGGCCATCACCCTCTGCGATGTGGTTGTGTTTTCGCCCATGGCCTTTATGAAAGACATTGTGGGCCAGTTCTTCAAAGAATTCGGGCTTACCGTGGTTTTTGCCACACTGTTCTCACTTTTTATCTCCTTTACTCTGACGCCCATGCTGGCTTATTACATGTACAGGGGGAGCAAAAAGGAAAAGGTGTTCTACGAACCGGATGAAAATAAGAACACCAACAGCCGGTTTACCCAGTTTTTTGAAAACCAGCTGAAACCCAGGTATAAAAAATTCCTGAATTGGGCCCTTGACAACCGGTGGAAAATCATAGGGCTGGTGGCCGCCGGCGTCCTTGCAAGTGTGCTGCTTATTCCCCTGAAGCTCATCGATACTGAATTCATCCCCGGCTATGACCAGGGCAAGCTGGTGATCGACCTGAAGCTTTCTGCGGGTTCCAGTTTGAAGCAGACGGATGAAAAGGCCAAGCTGGTGGAGAACCACCTGAAGGAGATGCCTGAGGTGGAAGATTACCTCACCACGGTAGGGGAGGATAACGACATCTCTTCCGCCAATATTATTGTCAAGCTGAAAGACAAGAATGAGCGGAAAAAGAGCCAGAATGAGCTGGCCAGGGAACTGCGGGCCTGGGGTAAGCAGCTGACGGGCATGGACTTTTCGGTGACCGAGCAGAGCATTGTGGAGCAGACTTCCATTGACGGCTCAAAGCCGGTAATTATCAATATCACCGGCTCGGACCAGGAGGTCCTGAGGCAGATTTCCACAAAGGTGGAGGATGTGGTCAAGTCGGTGCAGGGGGTGGTGGATGTGGATAATTCCATGGTTTCAAGCCAGCCCGAGATATGCGTCCGGATCGACCGCCTTGCGGCCGCCGAATACGGAGTTACGGCCTATGACGTGGCGACAGCCCTGAGGACTGCCATTGAAGGCACGAAAGCCGGCGTATACAGGAAAAGCGGCAATGAATATGACATCTATGTGCAATTTGCAGACGGTCAGATCAAGACCACCTATGACGTGGGCTCGGTAAAGATTTTAAACAGCATGGGACAGCAGGTATCCGTAAGCCAGGTGGCCCAGGTATACCTTTCGGACAGCCCCCAGGAGATCCTGAGGATCGACAGGCAGCAGGCGGTGACCATTTCGGCCAATATGCAGGGCAGAGCTCTTGGAAGTATTAATAAGGAAATCGGAGAAAAGCTGAAAAGCGTTGCGCTGCCCTACGGGTATGAAATCAAATTCGGAGGGGACCAGAGCAACATGTCCTCCTCCTTTGACTCGCTCATTAAGGCGCTTATAGCCTCCATACTCCTGGTCTACATGATCCTTGTGGTGCTCTATGAGTCCTTCCTTACGCCCATTATCCGGATGATGTCGCTGCCCTGCGGCATCATAGGGGCATTGGTGGCCCTTGCAATTACGGGAAAATCGTTGAACATCCTGTCTTTAATAGGCCTTATCATGCTGGACGGACTGGTGTCCAAAAACGGAACCCTGCTCATAGACTACACCAATACCCTGATGAAGAGGGGACTGCCTCTGAGGGAAGCCCTTCTGGAGGCGGGTGTCACCCGGTTGAGGCCCATCATCATGACCTCGGTTACAATGATTGTGGGAATGCTTCCCATGGCCCTTTCCCTGGGCCACGGCAGTGAGCTGAAGTCAGGCATGGCGGCGGTTCTAATCGGAGGAATGGCGACCTCTACCCTGCTTTCCCCGGTGCTGCTGCCTGTGGTGTATACCTTGATCGACGATTTAAGGAACTATTCCAGGAGGAAAAAAAGCAAGACCGGGACAGGCGCTGCAGAAATAGGAAAAATGATGTGAGGTGTCAAACTGTGAATTGTAAGCTGTCGAGCAAATGTAAGCCCTTTGTTTTATCGGTTGTTATTACCGCCCTTTTGACCACGGCTGCCGGTTGCGGGGCCGGAAAGGACACGGCCGGCCAGGAGGTTAAAAAAGTAAAGGTAACAACGGCTCAAGTCTCATCTATTCATATTGATGTGGAATATTCAGGCAAAATAAAACCCCTTGAGGAAGTGGTGGTGTCTCCCAAGATCGCCGGGAAGGTTTCGGAAATAAAAGCGGATGTGGGCGATGCCGTGGAAAAGGGAAGCGTGCTTTTTACACTGGATAAAGAGGATGCGGACGCCTTATACCGGCAGTCCCAGGCCAACCTTGATAGCGCCAATGCCAACCTTGAACGCACCGGGGGCTCCGCCCTGTCCCAGCAGGTTTTGCAGGCGGAATCCGCCCTTCAGCAGGCCCAGGTGCAGTATGACAACGCAAAAAGCCTGTATGAAAAAACCAAAGCGCTGTATGACGGGAATGCGGTATCCAAGCAGCAGCTGGACGATGTGGAATCCGGGTTTAAAAATGCGGAAATCCAGCTCAAGACGGCCCAGGACAATTTGACGCTGCTTAAAGAAAAGGCAGGCCCCCAGTCGGTGAAGGTGGCGGCGGCCCAGGTGGAACAGGCCAAGGCTTCCATGGAGCAGGCTTCCATACAGCTCAAGAATACCGAAGTGACTTCTCCCATTTCCGGGGTGGTTTCGGTGAGGAATGTGGACGCAGGAGAACTAATATCCAGCGCAGTTCCGGCTTATACCGTCATTAACACCAAGACGGTATTGATTGAGGTGAACGTACCCGACAAAATCGTCGGCAAGGTGGTGAAGGGACAGGCGGTGAAGGTTCGCATCAGTGCCCTTGAAGGGCGGGAGTATGAAGGCACCGTGGATGTGGTCAGCCCTTCGGCGGATGTAAAAACCCAGTCTTATACCGTAAGGGTCAAGGTGGACAACACGGCGGGAGAAATCAAGTCCGGCATGTTTGCCAGGGTTTTGCTCCCTGCGGAGAGCAAGGAAAAGGTGCTGACGGTTCCCAACGAGGCCATTGTGGTGGAGAATGGGGTCCAATACGTCTACACGGTTTCGGAGGGCAAGGTGAAAAAGAAGGCGGTGGGGACAGGCGTTTCGGATGGTAAAATCACCGAAATTACAGGGAATTTGAATGAGGGAGATTACGTAATTACCGAGGGGCAAAATTTCTTAAGCGACGGAGAGCCGGTAAACGTGGAGGTTTCCGGCCCGGAGGCTAAGCCGTAGGGAAAGGCCGGCTTTTGAGCAGGGCAATAATTTATATAAGATAAAGGGTTGCATATGGAGAGCAGAGATCAATTTATACAATTGGACGAGGTGTTGCTGTTTTTTCCGGCTTTATTAAAAAATTTCATTGACCTTATCTTTAAAAGCCTGGACGACAATACCCCGAGAACCTATATCGCCATCCTTTTGGTTTTGCAAAAGGATGGCCGCCAGCCCATATCCACCATCGCCGAGAGGCTTTCGGTAGCCAAGCCCAATATGACGCCTATTGTTAAAGACCTGATAAAGAAAGGCTGGATAAAAAAAGGCGTCCATCAGTGGGACCGGAGGATTGTGAATGTGGAGCTGACCGAGACGGGGGAAGAGTATCTAAATAAGACGGTAGACAAGCTCAACCTGATTATAAGGCAGAAATTGTCCATCCTCTCGGAGGAAGAATCCCAGGAGCTTTTTAGGTCCATTAATAGTTTGATTATCCTGGGAACTAAAATTATAGGGGAGTGAGGACACAGGCGCCAGGCGGGTGTGGGAATGCACCGGCCTGGCGTCCGCAATTTCCGGATTTCCCATCCCTTTGATTTACGCACGGCAGCTATCCCAAAAATGAGTTTGCATTCACCATAGAATTCACAAAAAGTCGTTTTTCAGGGAAAACTACTTGATAAAGCTTATGACCACGCCGGCAATACTGATGTAAAGAGCGCATTGGCCTATGGCCGCGCCCACGCTGTCCTGCTCGTACACTTCCTTCCAGATGTCCACCCCCAGGATTTTTGAAAATACGGCTTTGAATATAAAGGAGAAAATTCCCAGAATCCCAAGGCTTATGGCGGATAAAAGCAAAAGCTCGGGGAAATTGAATTCCTTTTGCATTTCCACAACATTGCTGAGAATCATTTCTACGGCAAATATAAAGCCCACCAGAGCGGTTCCGGCAGCCGCGTTGTTATCCACAAATATTTCTTTCATCAGGGTGGTCCTGTAGCGCAGCACAAAGGTGTAAACCGCAAAGGCGGCCAGGGTAAAAATGAGTATGTTTCCCGCCCTTAATACCGAAGCGGCGAAAAATTCGGGCATAAAATCCAGGAACCTTATGAGGCTTACAAAAATAATGGAAAGAGCGGCTGAAAAGAGAGAGGCGGCCGTGTTTCTCTGCCGGTAGATCTCGTTGTTCAGGTTAATGCTGCCTTCGTGGTCGCTGGGGCTGATGATTCTGACAATGCCGTCCGAGAACAGCCTTAAAATGGTGAAGAGAACAATATAAACCACCGCATATCCGATGCATATCAAAAGATCCAGCAACAGCACCGTGCTGGCGGAGCCTTCGACGGCCTTGGCGGATAGATACAGCGTGGGGAAAATGAAAGCGCCTATGAACTCCACCCAGGCCGCCAGGTTGTCTTTTTCAAACAGGGCTTCACCCAGGCGGATGGTTCTCAGGATGACATGGTTGTAGAGCACCCAGCCCAGGACAAAGCCGATCAGGATGATGGAAAAAGTGAATAGCGAGTTGCTGACAAAAAACTTTAAAAATCCGGTATAATCCATGAAAAATCCTCCTTTGGTCATTTTGAGGTCGGATAAAATTTATAAAAAATATCTTCTATGATTTCACCTGTAAAAATTCTGAACATCCCCGTCTCTTTCCACAGTTCAATATTCAAGAACTCGGTTCTCCCGTCAAGCTCCCTTTCATAGTCCCACAACGTAACGCCCACCGCCTTTTCCACCTGGTCCGATTCGATATCGTAGACCTTGGCGTGACCCGACACCCCGTCAATTCTATCCTCGTGGTCAGGCATGACGCATCTTCTGTATTCATCCCCCTGGGGGGTTGTGAGATACAACTGGCCGGCAACCTCCAGGAAATCTTCAGAAAAGGGGATGGTATCGGCCAAGCTGAAAAGGTATGTCTCGGGCCGGTTGTTATTCCGGGGGAATACCTCAAACACATATTCCTCCTCTTCGGTATTGGACTGCAGGAGGTATCTGGAATAGCTCCTGTCGCCGAAGGTGAACTCGATTATTTTTTTAAACCTGTAGAGGCCCGAGTCCTTCAGCTTGCCTATATGAAACTCTATAATGGAGCTTCTTGTCACATTTAAAGGGTTAAAAACCTTTGTTATTACCTTATCATCCCGGTCAAACATATTTTTCTCCTTTCCGGTGTTTTTTGACATAACCGATTTTTATTTCATTCAAAATGTTAAAAAGCACATCTATGATTGTCGTGTTCCGCTTCTAAAAGCGAATTCTGCTACGGGGCACATCAGTATATATTGCTGCTTGACGGCCTTCTGGGACGGGGCTTTGACAGTCCCTTGATTACCAGGACCACACCTGAGGCAATAATCACGATAACAATTATTGTGGTGACAGGGCTGCCGTTTGTGGCCGGATGCCTGTCGGTATAGTATATGTTGTCCAGATGGCTCTGCTGGTAATCGTTTGAAAACTGAAGGTCAGGGTCGGTATCCGGGTCCAGGTAGGATTCGTCCCTGGCAATATTCTGGGCTTCCATGGCCCTGACGGCATTTTCCCTTGCCGCAAAATCAGCGGGGGCAAAATAATCCCTGTAAGGATAGATGTCCAGCCAGTGGTGATACCAGAACAGGTCGGAGGCCCGCAGCAAAAACCAGAGGTCCCAGGGACCCACAAAAGCGGAAC
Source organism: Eubacteriales bacterium (assembly GCA_024655885.1). Lineage (GTDB taxonomy): Bacteria > Bacillota > Clostridia > Acetivibrionales > JANLFN01 > JANLFN01. Next base: position 97,807 of record JANLFN010000010.1, read on the forward strand.
CGTATGTGATGGGTCCACCGAAATAAAACGTATTGTAATTGGTCCTCACAGGCCGGGCATCAAAGGCGGATATCCTCTGGGCCCTTGTATTCATGGCGTCTTCAAAGTTCATGCGGTTATTGACCCGGTAATTGGTATTCATCGCCGAGTCGTACACTTTCTTTTGCTCATCGTTCAGCTTTTGTTGGTATGCCTTGTAGCTGCTTCGGGAAATTTCCTTTTTATACTGCTCCTGCATATAGGAAGTCTTTGCGGTATTCGCCGTTTTTGCCGTACTTTTTGAGCTCCCGGTGGAAAACGAGCCGGGAACACTTCTGGCCGAATCGCCGGAAGAAGAGGACTTCCTGGAAGCAGAAGAGCCGGTATAGCCTGAACTGCTTTTTGACGAATTACTGAAGACCCCTGCCGAAGATCCGGCACTGCTGCTTTTAGAGGAGGAAGAACCGGAGAATCTTCCGCTGCTTTTGGAGGAGGAGGAACCGGAGAATCCCCCACTGCTCTTGGAGAAGGAAGATCCGGAGTATCCTCCCGCACTCCGTGAAAAGGAACTCTTCCCAACGCTGCGCCCCCCGGAAATGCGCGCCCCCTTTGCAAAGGCCGGATTGGACTGGGAGAAGACAAACACAGCTATCAGTAAAAGGATAAATACATTGCGCCTCACACTTTTTACCCCCTAGCGGTTTTTAACATAACAGATTTCTGGTGCATTCAAAATATTAAAAAGCACATTTATGATTGTTGTGCCCTGCTTCTGAAACCGGATTCTGTTGCGGGGCACTAATTTCTGGTAAACACTTTTATGGCCCTGTTGATGAATGTCACGGCAATGGGCAGGCTGGGCCCCTTTTCCCCGTCAACACTCAAAATAACGTTGCTGCTGCCTTTGACCCGGCAGGTGCGGGTCTTCAGCAAAGTGACGTTTTTATCATCCAGCGTGTCATTGGTTAAAACCCTAAAAAACAGTACCGCCATATCCATATGGGAACAGTTTTTAACCAGCACGATGTCCATTAAGCCGTCGGATACGTCCGCTTCCCTGACAAGGTTGGGAAATCCTCCGCCGTGCTTGCCGTTCAAAATAACAAACAGCAGGACCTGCTCCTTTATGGTGTCCGTATCCGTTTGGATTTCAACGTTGAACGCATTTATACCCGGCACTTCGCCGATGGCTTTCAGGTAATAGGCAAAGGGGCCCAGATTCTTCTTAAGCTCATGGTTGGTGTTAAAGGATACATCCACAAAAATGCCGCCTGCACAGGTGTTCAAAAAATACCTGTCGCCGTTGATCAGGCCTGCGTCCACATCCGAAGTGTTTCTCGACAGGATGATGTCCAGGCACTCCTCCAGGGAAGACGGTATCTGCAGGCTCCGGGCAAAATCATTGCAGGTGCCCGAGGGGATGATTCCCAGTGGAAGGTTGAGGTTGCTTTTCAGCAGGGCATTGACTATCAGGTTCAGTGTCCCGTCGCCTCCCGCAGCAATCACATAGGAATAGCCGCCGTCGTGCAGGAGCTGTTGGAGCATGTCCTGTTCTTCTCCTGCCAGCCTGTAAGGCTGAAGCAGGACGCCGTTATCCTGGAACCTGCCGATGATGCTGCTCAACCTGCCGGAGATGTGGTGATCCCCGGATATGGGGTTGTATACGAAAAGAGCCCTTTCCACCCGAACTTTCCTCCATTTTAAGTATTAGGAAGCATGACGCTTTTCAGGCAATTGTACTATAAAATACGGTGTATTGAAGTTAATGTCTGACCGGACGACAAATAATATAACTTATTTTACCCTCTTCCTCTCCATCTATTTTATAACATTTATTTATCCAGGTACAGTCAAAACGTACAACTCCACCGGTAATGCTTTCTAAAAAACTATGTTCATGTTATAATAATATTTGCGGTTAAGACAGGGATTATTTTATATTAATTGAGGAGCGCGGATAATGAGCGATAGGATGAAATACGACGTAGCCATCATCGGGGGAGGAACGGCAGGTATTTTTGCCGCCTATGAGCTGGTGGAGAAAAATCCGGCCTTAAAAATCGTGATGATCGAGCAGGGCAACAGGATCAGCGATAGGATCTGCCCCATCGTTAAAAATAAAATAAAAGACTGCATCGGCTGCAAAACATGCAGCATTATGAGGGGCTTTGGAGGTGCCGGCGCCTTTTCGGACGGAAAATTCAACTTTACCACCGAATTCGGCGGATGGCTGACCGATTATATATCGGATGAAGATGTCATGGATTTAATCAATTATGTAGATAAGATAAATGTCAAGTTCGGTGCCACCACCGAGACGTATTCCACTTATACCGAAGAGGCCAAGGCCATTGAAAAAAAGGCTCTGGAAAATGATCTGCACCTGCTGCAGGCATCGGTTAAGCACCTCGGGACCGAAAACAACTTTAAGATACTTACCAGGCTGTATGAATACCTGGACAGCCGCATTACCATTTTATGCAATACCATGGTCAAACAGATTTTACCTGAGGACGGGGGCTACAAGCTGGACTGCGGTGAAGGCGGGACCATCGGGTGCCGCTACCTTGTGGCCGCTCCCGGCCGGTCAGGTGCGGAGTGGTTCGCCAAACAGTGCAGGGACCTGAAGCTGAACCTGATAAACAACCAGGTGGACATCGGGGTAAGGGTGGAACTGCCGGCCAAGGTGTTTGAGCACATTACCGACGTGCTCTATGAGGCAAAGCTGAAGTACAGGACCAAGCAGTACGGCGACATGGTCAGGACCTTCTGCATGAATCCTTACGGGCATGTGGTAACCGAAAATACGGACGGGATTATAACCGTTAACGGCCACAGTTATTCCGACCCTTCTCTCAGAAGCCAGAACACCAACTTTGCCATACTGGTGAGCAACCGGTTTACCCAGCCCTTTAACGAGCCGTACCGGTACGGAAAACATATTTCCTCGCTGTCCAACATGCTGGGTGGAGGGGTATTGGTTCAGAGGTTCGGAGACCTGATCAAAGGGGCCAGGACCAATGAGCACAGGTTAAGCCAGAGCTTTGTAAAACCTACGCTGAAGGCTACTCCGGGAGACTTGAGCCTGGTATTGCCAAAGAGGCATCTGGACAATATCATTGAAATGATTTACACCCTGGATAAGCTCTGCCCCGGCATAACCAACCATGACACGCTGCTTTACGGCGTGGAAGTCAAGTTTTACAGCGCCAGGCTGGAGCTGACCAATGAGCTGGAAACCCAGCTGAAAAACATGTTTGCCATTGGAGACGGCGCCGGCATAACCAGGGGCCTTTCACAGGCCAGCGCCAGCGGTGTGTTTGTTGCCAGGCGGATCCTGGAGAGAGTGTGACCCGCTGCTCAGGGTACGGCCTTTTGACTGTATTGGCGGATAAACGGGATGAACTGTTCGGGCAAATCCATACCAGGCAGTTCATTCCGCTCAACCCAGGCAAATTCCTCGTGCTCGCTGCTTAAGATTACATTTCCCGTGTCAAGGCGCCCTTCAAGGATCAGGTAGATTACCTTTACGGCGGGAAGTTCGGATTCTGCGGTTCCTGCCACGTGTTTCAGGGTGATGGCGAGTCCTGTCTCTTCCGAGACCTCTCTTAACAGTGCTTTGTCAAAACTTTCGCTGGGCTCGATTTTACCGCCCGGCAGGTCCCATTTTCCGGCATTTGCTTTTGAACTGGCGGATCGTTTCAGCAGCAAATACCTTCCGTTTTCGTCCTGTATCATCACTTTAACGGATAAGGCAAAAGGTTTTCCCGGCACAAAAAACTCCTCCCTGCTTTCTTAATGCTGATTCTTTGCTTAAACTCACAGTACCTCATTAAACCTGCAATAAAGGAAAAGGCTGGATGAAGTTTAAGCAAAGAATGTGCGAACTTTTTATATTTGAATATGAATTGCTACAATTATACCACATACACGTCTTCCATTAACTACTCTTTTTCCGAAAAACATTTGCATCCATTATTAATGCTGAAATATAGCGCCTATAGGAAAAATTATGCTATAATATGAATCAAATGGCTGGGTGGAAGCTTGATCGAGGTAGGGCATGCGAAAAAATCATAAGTATTGTTCTGTGCTGTTTTTAATTTTTATACTGCTGGCCTGTGGACCCTTTGCCCACGGGGAAGTCCGCGTTTCCATCAAATATGAGGATGGTGCCAATTATCCCCCGTTTACATGTGTACAGGACGGCCGTTTGCAAGGCTTCAACACCGCGGATTATAGTGCCACTTACTCTGCGGGAGACCCGGAAACCGTGTACGGTATCAAAAAAGGCGAAATCGATAAAGAGCAGAACCATACCCAGGTGTTGCTTTTCTTTGAAGCCATTGCCGTAATTTTTTTTGTGATAGTGCTTTTACAAATCTATATCCACTACCTGAAAAAGAAGATACGGAAGGAACACAGCTTTTCCGACGGCATATTGAACAACGCCAATGTGATTATCCTGGTGTGGAAAACGGACGGGACCATTGTTACATTTAACAAATATGCGTCGGAGGTTACGGGATTTCTGATGAGTGAGCTGGCGGGAAAGCAATGGCTGTCCACCCTCATACCAAAAGAGGCCAGGCCTGAACTCCTGAAAGCTTTCAGGAAATTGATCCGGGGGGAAGCGGTGACCGATATTGAAGGTAGAATTATTTGTAAAAACGGAAGCCGGCTTGATGTCTTATGGAGCAACAGCATTTTGTTTGATGAAAAAGGTGATGCGGAATATGTTATTTCCACGGGAATCAATATAACCGACAGAAAAGTGGCTGAAAAAAAGCTGCAGGAAAGCTATAACGAGCTGGCGGCGACCTATGAAGAACTGGCGGCGGCGGAAGAGAAGCTGAAGAACCAGTTTGATGAAATCCGGGCGAAAGAGGAGGCGGTCCGCAGAAGTGAGGAAAAGATTCACTACCTGGCTTTTTATGATACTTTGACAGGCCTGCCCAACAGGCAGCTGTTCGAGGACCAGCTGACCAAGGCTTTGGCACAGGCACGCCGCACCGGGAAGATAACAGGGATTTTGCGTGTGGACATGGATTACTTCAAGCTCATCAACGACGCCTTCGGGCATTCCTTCGGGGATACTTTCCTCAAGGAGGTAGCGGACAGGTTAAAATCAAGTGTCCGTGAGTTTGATACGGTTTCACGGTTTGCGAGCGACGAATTTGCCATACTGCTGCCTCAAATCAGCGAAATCCGGGATGTGGTGGAAGCCGCGGAGAAAATTGTCAGGTTGTTCAGAGAGCAGTGGACCATCGGGGAAAAGGAGTTTTACTCCACGGTAAGTATTGGAATAGCCCTTTACCCCGGGGACGGGCAGGATGAAAAAACACTGATCAGGAATGCGGGGGCAGCCTTATACAGCGCTAAGACACTGGGGAAGAATAATTACCAGCTGTATTCTCCGGGAATCGACATGTTGATTTCAAAACGGCTGGAGCTGGAAAGCAGGTTGAAGCGGGCTATAGAAAGGCAGGAATTTGTAGTGTACTACCAGCCGCGGATCGATATAAAAACCAATGAAATGGTGGGAATGGAGGCGTTGGTGAGATGGCTTGACCCGTCCAGAGGACTGGTTCCTCCCATGGAGTTTATCCCTGTGGCGGAGGAAACAGGGCTCATCGTCCCCATCAGCGAATGGGTTTTACATACTGCGTGTTCCCAGTGCAAAAGATGGAATGAGGAGGGGTATGGCCCTTTCAACCTGTCCGTTAACTTGTCTGCCTGCCAGTTCGAGCAGAAAAGCCTGAAGGAGATGATCGAAAGGACTTTGGCTGTAACCGGATGCAAGCCCCAGCACCTGGAATTGGAGATTACCGAAAGCCTGGCTGTGCGGAATATAGAAATGACGGTCAAAATAATCAATGAGTTGAAGGAACTGGGGATTAAAGTATCTCTTGATGATTTCGGCACAGGCTATTCTTCTCTGAATTATTTGCAGATGATGCCCATCAATACGCTAAAGATAGATAAATCCTTTGTGAGGGACTTGAATGAAAATTCAAACCAGGAGGCTATTGCCGAGGCGATTGTTGTTTTGGCCCGCAGGCTTAACCTCAATGTCATTGCCGAAGGAGTGGAAACAGAGGAGCAGCTTCGTTTCCTGAAAGAGAAGGGATGCGACATGGTGCAGGGATTTCTGTTCAGCGAACCGCTGCCTGTGGAAGAGATTGACAGGATGATCAGGCAGGGGCATAAATTTACCAAAAGGGGCCGTTAACCTTCAACCAGGAACCAGCCTTCCCCTGTGCGGAATGCCGGAGCAGGAAAAGGGGGAATCCGTCCGGTCTGGGATGTTTCCATGGAGCAGGAGCCGGATAATTAATTTATCCAGTTCCTGCTCAAGGCCGCTGAATACGCGTCAATTCACCTACTTCATGTCCTTTTTTTCCTTTATGCCCTCGATAACATTTTTTGTACCGCTGTATAAGCCTGAAGCTCCTAAGCCCAGAAATAATCCCTGGATTATGACGGTCTTGATGTCAGAGGCATAAGAAAACAGAAAACTTGCTGCAAATCCCAGGAAAAGATTAAGCAGGGGCAAGAATTTTGCAGGGAAACCCATATTCCTTGCTATTTGCCCAAGGCCGATAATTATGGGAACCATTGCAACCCCGGAATACTCGGTTATGCACATAAGGATCACCTGCCCGTTCATATTGCTTACTCGCCCGATTGGTCCAGTATATTGTATGATCATCCTGTGCCGAGGTGCTAACCCATAGCTGATAAAACATAACCGTTACATAAAATAATATCAATACTTTTTAATATCATTTGTATATGGTAAGTCTAACTTTTTTGCAGATTTGTATTTGAGTCACAAAAGATGTCCTCGCGTATTCACGCCGCCGATTCCCTTGCTTCCGGAAATGGTCAGTTCAGCCACTTCCTGGGGGGAAACCATGTTCCGCACCGGGGTGGTGGCAACCTTTTCCGAAACAATGGCAGGGTCAAGGCCGTTGATCAATACCCTCCCAGGAGAGCTGGCAAAGTTGGCGCCTGCGTCCATGATGGCTTCAAAGTAGGACTGGCACGCGCCGGCGAATACACACAGCTTGTCGGCGCTGGGCTGGTACTTTCTCGCTTCTTTTACCGATTGGACAAAATAGCTGGAATTTCTATAGCTGCTCATGGAATAATAGTCGCCGGCGTTCTTTTTAAGGCCGTCATGCCCCGTAACCACCAGTATATCGGGACGGTACCGGTTCAATAGGCGCCCTACCACATTAGGCTGCTCGCTTTCACCGGCTAAATACCATGCCACTCTCAGCCTTGCTTCCCTGTAATGCTTTAAACACATATTCAGCAGTTCCTGACTGGAATCGATGTGGAGAATGCTGCCTGGCCTGGACCTGAACCAGCGCAGAAAGGACATGGGCCTGAAGGCCCTGTTTTGCTGTGCGTGTCTTTTTGCTTCTATGACGTATTTTTGAGTTTTTAAATAGACGCTCCTGGAATCCTGTTTTACCAGGTCGTCCCCCGGGCCGTCGGCCACAATTCTGTATAACAATCCCCTCAACACATAGATGGGATTTGCCGTATCCTCATTTTTTATGTCTGCAATTGTAAAATGAATATCTTCGCCGTAGGATTTTCTGGCAACGATATCTCCGATCTTTAAATCACTCATTTTGAACACCCCAACTCATAATTTGCGTATTACATAATATGCAGGGGGATGCATTTTGGGGATAGATCGTAGATTTTTTACCGTCTAACGGATATACTTTACGTAAAGACAATGGCCGGAAAAATTCTTGTGGAGAATTCAGCAGAAACAGGAAGAACCGTGAAAAAAGGATAAACCTGTTTTTGGCGAACAGCGGATTGCACCTCCATTTCTGTGAGCTGCTGGATATGTACTTGACCCATGCCGGGTTTACGGTTTTTTTCTGCCATGACGGCAGTTCGGCACTGGAAGCCATGAAAGAAAAAAAGGTGGATCTGGTTTTGCTGGATGTGATGCTTCCTGTAATCAACGGCTGGGAAGTATGCAGAATGATCAAGCGCAAAAGTCCGGTACCCGTCATCATGCTGACGGCCCGGGACATGCTGGAGGATAAAATCCAGGGCTTTGACTCGGGAGCGAGGAACATCATTCCATTATGCCGGCATAACAGGCAAAAAGAGAAAAACATTGGCGAAAGGAGAATACTATGAGACGAACTGCAGTTATTCTATCTTTATTGATTTTGACGCTGTCTCTGGCCGGATGCGGCACAAACAACAGGCCTTCAAGTCCGGAAGCCCGGATAAATGCAAATGAGCAGAGCCCGGGCGGCGGCAGCTCATTCCCCGGGACCGCATCGGAGAGCACCGCTTCCTCTCAAACGCCGCAAAGCAGCATTGCTCAAACAAGCGGTGTGGTCGCAAAGTCCAATAATGCGGTTTCCGGACAGGAAAAGGAAGCATTGCTGAATGAACTGGATAAAGAGCTGGATTCGCTGTTTTCAAACATAGACAGGATGGAAGATGTTCAAGAGTCCGATCTGCAATTAAACTAGTATGAGGAGTGTGGATCATGTTAAAAAAATTGACTGCTTTACTATTAACCGTAAGTATTCTTGTGGCCGGAACGGCGGTGTTTGCCGAGGGGACAGCCGCGGCGGATACAAAAGCCAAAATAGCGGGAAAGCTCCAGGAGTTCAAGCAAAATGCGCCGGATATAAAGCCTTTGTTTGATACCATCCGTTCCAACAGAACCCAGCTGCAGCAGCTGAGGGCGGATGCAAAAACGGCCTACCAGTCGGCGAAAACCAAGATAAAAGAGCTGCTTAAAAACAAGGACAACACCTGACCCCCGAGCAACCTGGAAGCATACAAGCAGTCCCTGAACAGCATCATCGCCATTCAAAATACCAGAATGGAAAATTTGAAAAAGGCGATAGATGATGTTAATAAAATTGCGGCTATGTAAGCTAAGATTCAAAGAGGGTGGCCGACGGCGTAAAAAGGCACTGTGAACAAGACCTCAGTGCCTTTTTACCGTATCCCTCCAGCCAGCTTTTTAACGGCAGGCCGCCCTTCAAATGCCTTTACTTCCTAGGATTTAGCATCATTGTCATAGATCTTCCCTCAAGTTTTGGATTTTTTTCAATGGTTCCGACATCTTTGACGGCTTCTGCAAACTTACCCATCACTTCATTTCCGGAGGAAGCATAGTGCATTTCTCTCCCTCTAAACCGGATGCTAACCTTGACTTTGTTCCCGGCTTGCAAAAACTTATATGCATTTTTTACCTTAAAGTCAAAATCATGCTCTTCAATTTTAGCCGAAACTCTCACTTCCTTAATAGAAACGACCTTCTGGTTTTTCTTTGCTTCCTTTTCCTTTTTAGCCTGCTCAAACAGACTTTTGCCGTAATCCATTATTTTACATACAGGCGGTACTGCATTGGGAACTATTTTAACAAGATCAAGATTTTTGGAAACGGCCAGTTTTTGTGCGTCCCTTGACGGCATAACGCCCAACATGGACCCATCGCTGCCTATGAGCCTGATTTCCTTATCCCTTATTTCTTCATTGATTGGTAATTGGTTGTTCTTGATTAAAAACACCTCCACGGTCTATAACAAGTCTGCAAGGACTTCTTTTTAATATACAAGAGGAATAAAAAAGGAGAGCATCAACTCTCCTTTTGCTTACCACCTGCTATTGCCGAAGCTCCGGTTGTTGCCGGCATAGTTTCTGTTGCTGTTCCGCTGCTGCTTTCTCGCTCTTCTGCAGTCCGGGCATCTCTGAGGCTCGTTCTCGAACCCTTTTTCCTTGTAAAAAGCCTGTTCGCTTTCAGTAAAGACAAATTCGGAATTGCAATCCTTACATGTTAATACTTTGTCTGCCATTGCTATATACCTCCTTAATTTATTTGGATTTTTGCATTTCTTAATATCTCACTCCAATAAATTAAAGAGAGGTATATTGAAAAATGAAATGATCCACATTATATATAGTGACTAACCTATTCAGTCTAACACAATTATTTGAAAAATGCAAGGGTTTTTCAAAATTTGCCTGTTTTCAAAAATTTGCACCTTGCTTTTTAATGCTATTTTCCAAACTTAATTCCGGGCCATGGGCCAGATGCCGCCCAATTTGGTTTCTTCCGGCAGTTCCTGTATTCCATCCTGTTTCACCTATCTTCGCCGGCCGGTTCCCGGCACAAATCTGAACATATGTTCTTGACAAACCGTGTAACATTATGTTATATTATGTATATATTGTAATTATATAAATATAATTGAAATTTAAGGTAAAATTGTATGCTTGGAGGTGTAATATGAACAATGCAAAGAGGCTTATGAGAGCAAGTGGCGCTATCTTTATGGTATCTTTCATGCTTGTTTATACCTGCGCGGAGGCGTACGGCCATGATAACAGCTACAAGGCGGCACCTGCGCTAGTGGTTGCAGCGTCTGCAGTGCCTGATACAAAGCCTCCGGAAACTCCGGGGGGGCTGGCTGTCACCAACAAAACGTGCACATCGGTTTCATTAAGCTGGACAGCCTCTTACGACAATACGGGGGTAAAAGGATACCAGGTATACCGGGACGGTAAAAAAATAGTATCTACCACCAGGACAAGCTACACCAATAGGGATTTGGTTCCCGGAAGAAAATATGCATATGCCGTAAAAGCCTATGATGCTGCCGGAAATTTGTCGGAAAGCAGCGCAACCCTGAATGTGACAACCATTAGTGATGTGCATCCTCCTAAAGCGCCGGCAGCCCTGCGGGCCTCCTCTTCCACCTGCACATCCGTTACCCTCACCTGGGAGCCGTCCACAGACGATACGGGGGTCAAAGGCTATGAGATCTACCGCAACGGCAGCAAAATCGCCTCAACCTCCGCCACCAGCTATGTACGTAAAGGACTTACCCCGGGCCAGTCTTACAGTTTTCATGTGAGAGCGTACGATATTGCCGGTAATTACTCTGAACAAAGCAACGGCGTTTTTGCCGCCACAACGCCGGATACGACGGCACCTTCGTCACCGGCGGGGCTCAAAGCCTCCTCGGTTGCCGAGACGGAGGTAAGCCTGACGTGGACAGCCTCCTCCGATAATGTGAAGGTGAAAGGGTATGAGATATTCTGCGATGGAGCAATAATAGGCACCACGAGTAAAACATCCTATACCCGGAAAAGCCTGATTCCAGGCAAAAGCTATGTGTATACCGTAAGGGCATTGGACCTGGTGGGCAATAAATCGGCCCACAGTGCCCCGTTAAAAGTAACCACCTCAAAGGATGTGCAGGCCCCAACGGCTCCAACAGGACTTAAAGTGAAATCCGTAAACGGGTCATCCGTTTCCTTGACATGGAGCCCTTCCACCGATAATACAAAAATACAGGGGTATGATATTTATTGCAACGGCATAAAGATAGCCACTACCACCCGGACAAGCCGTACGGTAAAAAATCCTACCGGTCTGGGTGTCGGCGTATTTTGGGTAAAAGCTTACGACCTGGGGAACAATTGGTCGGCCAGCAGCAATTTTGTGACGGTGATTACTCCATGACCGGATTTTCCCGGTCCTAATGCAGCCGCCATGGACAGGCCTATAGATCAATAGAATTTGAAAAAAAGAACAGCCCCGGAGTGTAAGAATTCAAGGGCTGTTCTTTGCCATCTTCAGATAAAAAGGAATCCGTATGATCTGTCGGCCAGGGTCGAAATTTTGAAAAGGTTGTATGGGGCGGATAGCCCATTGGACGGCAGACCCTGGGGTAGTCCCCGTGGGTGGGAGCTGGTGAATTGGAGAGATTGGGACAAGTGACACTATAGAAGGAGTTATTATGTGATTAATTCAAATAATGAATAAATATGAACGAAAATCGAGAACTTTAATAAAATATCTATTGATATAGTGTTCCTATGGGAGTATAATAAACATGGCTTGAAGGATTTTTTATTCTGGTATTAAGGAGGTTACTGTAAATGGACGGAGACCCTGCGAATAAATGCAGAGTGTATTTTCTATCAACATTTTGTAAAAATATTACTACAGGGAGTAGTCTATTTGCTGTGCCCATAGTTCTCCCTGTATAAACGAAAGGGGGAGGACTATGAAAAAGTCCAACAATTTTTTCTTTAGTAAAATTCTATATAAAAACATTCATAACATTACGGGTTCAGTTATTGGAAAACTCAATGACTTAATACTTGATTTCAATTCTCCAAAACCTACGGTCAAAGCAATTGAGGTAAAAAACGGCAGACGTTTGTCTTATATTTCGTCAGATTTTCTTGAGATTTACAATGATAGTAATGAAAGGTATTTCATTAAATTGAATACAAGCAGCATTAATGTTATGCCCTTACCCCAAAATGAATTTTTCCTTGCAAGGGATTTCCTTGATAAACAAATTGTAGATATAAACGGTAAAAAGGTAGAACGTGTAAATGATGTAAGGGTTGGGATCATTTATGGAAAATGGAATGTTGTTGCTGTTGATATTGGACTTCGTGGCCTATTGCGGAGGTTAGGAGTTGAATACCCGGCAATTCGTATTACCAGCTTGCTTAAAAAAGAATTCAGGAATAAATTAATATACTGGGATAATGTCCAGCCATTATCAGCAGGCATTCCAAACTTGCAGCTTTCTACCTCAATGGGTAAATTAAAAACCCTTCATGCTGCGGATATTGCCGATATTATAGAAGAATTGGACAAACAAAGCCGAATCACTCTTTTCCAGAGTTTGGACGATAAAAAAGCTGCCGAAGTATTGGAAGAAGTCCAAACTGACGTACAATTAAGCCTTTTAGATACTTTACCCGATGAGAAGGCTTCGGATATTCTGGAAATTATGCCGTCCGACGAAGCGGCGGATATACTTGAAGAAATCGAAGATGCCCGTGCCGAAAAGCTGCTGGTACAAATGGAAGCGGAAAATTCAAGCGAAATCAGGGAGCTGATGGAATACGACGAAAAGACGGTAGGAAGCGTTATGGCAAAAGAGTTTATCTCATTTCTGCCGGATGTGACAGCAGCAAAAGTATTGGCGTATTTAAAAGAGAATAAGCCTAAAGATGACATTTCACATTATATTTATTTGACAAATTCCAAAAATAAGCTTATCGGCGTTGTGACGCTTTTAGATGTTGTTGCTGCCGACTCTAACGCTAAACTTTATGACTTAATGACATCAAATGTAAAAAGCGTAAAGGATGAAGATAAAATTGATAGGGTCATGGAATTAATGCAGAAATATAACCTGCTGGCACTTCCTGTTGTCGATGCAAACAATGAATTGGTGGGAATAACCTCCTTAAATGATTTGCTTAACGAGTATATTCGTTTAAGGAGGGTTGCGGCATGAAAAACGCTATTGATAAAAGATTACGCAATGTTTTCCTAATAATGAGTATTATCGGCCCCGGTTTAATCACTGTAAACGCAGGGAATGACGCTGGAGGTATCGCCACCTATGCGTCTGTTGGAGCTTCCTATGGTTATAAAATGCTATGGGGGCTTTTACTAATTACGTTCAGCTTGGCAGTTGTGCAAGAAATGAATGCGAGAATGGCGGTTGTCACGGGCAAAGGCTTATCGGATTTAATACGTGAGAAGTTTGGCGTTAAATGGACGTTCCTTGCAATGGCTGTTTTATTTATCGCTAATTTCGGCGTTGTACTTGGTGATTTTGCTGGGGTGGCTGCGAGCATGGAATTGTTCGGCATAAGTAAATATATTTCGGTACCGTTAGTCGCGGCCATGATTTGGTTTCTTGTTACAAAAGGTTCTTACAGCAAGGTTGAAAAGGTGTTTTTACTTTTTACCTTCGTATTTTTTGGCTATATCCTATCGGCTTTTATGGCAAAACCCGATTGGGGACACGTTTTTAAGAGCATGGCGACGCCTACAATTTCGTTAGAAACAGGCTTTTTGCTTACTTTTATAGGAATGATCGGTACAACAATAACCCCATACATGCAGTTCTACCTTCAATCGTCTATAGTCGATAAAAAGCTGAGTATTAAGGACTATAAATACGAAAAACTGGACGTTTATCTCGGGGCATTTTGGGGAAATGCCGTATCATTTTTCATCATGGTTTGTACGGCAGCAACCTTGTATAAAGCAGGGATAACGATTGAATCGGCCCAGGAAGCAGCATTGGCATTGAAGCCTTTGGCCGGGCAGTACGCTTTTGTTCTTTTTGGGGCCGGATTATTTGGAGCTTCGGTACTTGCAGCAGCCATAATACCGTTATCCACTTCATACGCAATATGTGAAGCCTTTGGATGGGAAAGCGGTGTTGATAATAAATACAAGGAAGCTCCTGCATTCTTCGGGATATATACAACCATTATCGCAATAAGCAGCCTATTGATCCTTATTCCTGGATTGTCTTTAATGGGAATCATCCTGGCAACCCAGGAAATCGCAGGAATTCTATCGCCCATTATTTTAACCTTTATGACAATACTGGTAAATGACAAAAGAATTATGGGAAAATACGTTAATACGAAAATACAAAACATTATATCTATTACAACCGTAGTGTTTATAATTGCATTATCTGTCATTCTGTTCGTATCATCTATATTTCTGAAAATATGAGAAATTGATTATATATTTTTCAAAATTTCATAGAAAGCGTATTCCCAGGTAAGCACACTAGCCTATATGCTGGAAAAGATCCTTCGGTCATATACGCCCCTGTCTTACAAATGCATGGAATAACTTTGTGAGCTATCCATCTCTTGAACTTTTTTGTTTGAATTTTTCATTTGTAGTGTACCCCTTGATCCGAATTAATCAGGGTTTCGGCTGTAAAAGAGATACCATAATTCTCGATGAGTCGGTGCACGGTTTCCAGAACAAAATCCA
>JANLFN010000062.1 GCA_024655885.1 Eubacteriales bacterium
AAGAACACTGAAAAAGTCCACTCACTTCAAATGAGTGGACTTTTCAATGCAAAAATGGTATAATTATACAAGAAAACAACGAAAAAAGGCGTGGCTAAAATGCTGAGAGAAAATACGCAAATGAAATTGTCGCAGTATAGGAGCCTGTATGATGTTATCGTACCGAAAGACAATTTATTGCGGAAAATCAAGGAAAACATAGATTTCAGCTTTGTGAACCCTATGCTTCGGGAACAATACTGTGAGAACTTTGGACGTCCCGCCACAGAACCGGAAATGATGTTCAAGCTGATGTTTTTGAAAAAGCTGTATGATTTGTCGGACGAACAACTTGTACAAAATGCGTATGTGAATATGGCATATAAATATTTTCTGGATTTAGACCCCGAGGACGGCATGATTGACTCCAGTTTAATGACAAAATTCCGCAAAACACGTATTACTGAGGACATTTTGGAGGAAATGCTGAAAGAAACCATCCGTCAGGCAATAGATAAAGGCATAATTAAGTCAAATACAATAATCGTCGATTCCACACATACGGAGGCCGCCGTGCGGCCAAAGACAGTAACACAGGTACTGAGGAATTTAAGCAAGCAACTAAGGAAAGAAATCTATAAAACCATGTACGATTTATCGGAGAAATTCCCGGAAAAGCCAAGCGAAACCGCAGAGCTTTCGGAGGAAATCGAATATACGCGCAGATTACTTGAATGTACCGAAAAAGAAATTACCGAGTATGCGAACCAAAAAATCAAGGGTATTTATGATAGGATCAAAGAATTATTAGACACCGGCAGGATCCGTGAAATACGTTCAAAGGATGACGAAGATGCGCGCTTCGGTCACAAAACGCCCACCAGGACTTTTTTTGGATATAAAAATCACATTGCAATGACGGAAGAAAGAATTATCACGGGAATTGAAGTCACAAGCGGAGAAGCACCTGACGGCAAGCAGTTGGAAACGTTGGTAGAAAAATCGAAGAAAAACGGTATTGAAGTAAAAGAAGTCGTAGGCGATATGGCATATGTCAGCAAGGATAATCTTGAATATTGTGGGGATAAAATTACGTTAATCGCCAAATCTAATCCTGTGATTGCAGGACTGGCGGCTCCGAAAAACGACGGATTTGAGTACAACAAGGATGCCGGAACTATGCAATGCCCGGCAGGCGAATTGGCCATGCGTGTAGAAAAAAGGGAACTTGAAAGCGGAAATATTTTTTACAGATATGTTTTCAGTAAAAGGAAATGCAAAAACTGTCCATTAAAAGATTCCTGTCCAGCGATTCATAAATCCGAAAACACATACAGCGTTACAGTTTTAAATGAACAGAACAAGGCGCGTTTGGAATTCGAGCAGACAGAGGAATTCGGTAAGCGGCTGGAAGTCCGCTACCGAATAGAAGAGAAAAACGGGGAACTAAAACAGGCTCATGGGCTCGGCAAAGCTAATTCCATGGGTCTTGCCGCCATGCGGCTCCAGACGTTTTTTACTGCTTTTGCGGTAAATGTAAAGAGAATTGTCAAATTAACCGAAAGAAAGGTAGCCTAATAAGGCTATTTTTCGTTTTTGGCCGCTACCACAAACTTCATCTTTCTTTTTCGACCCTCTTGATTGCATAATTATACTAATAGACCCCTGCTCCTTTTTTTAAAGCAGGGTTTATCAGTGCCCTTT
>JANLFN010000011.1 GCA_024655885.1 Eubacteriales bacterium
TTCAAAAAGGCCATCGCACTGGAAAAGCCGGATAAAACGCCCATGCAGTTTAACGGAGATGCTTTCTGTGCCAACCACATGGGTGTAAAGCTTTCCGAAATAGCTGTAAACACCGAACTTTGCATAACCACTATTATCAACTCCGTTAATGAGTTAGGGGATATTGACGTAGTGGATTATGGTGCAACGTATGCGCCAGCGGTTGGAATGTATAATCTTTCAAATACCAAGGTTCCGGGAAGGCAGCTGCCGGAAGATTCCCTGTGGCAGGTTGACGAAACAGGGACGATGACGGAGGAGGATTACGATACCATTTTGGATAAAGGATTCGAAGCCTTTTTTAATGATTTCACGGCAAACAGACTGAATATAGACTTTCAGGAAATGGAAGAACAAATGGGTAAAGCGGCTGAAGCTCCGAAAAGATACGCAGAGGCAGGATATGTCAACTCATCAACGATTGCGCCAGGCGGTGAGGTAGATTATCTCAGCGGCGGACGTACAATGGCCAAATTTGCCAGGGACTTGTATCGTATGCCGGATAAGGTTTACGCTGCTTTGGATATTATCCACGAATATAATATAAATAGCTTAAAACAGCAATTGAAAAATGGTAATGCTGTTACAGGAATGATAGCTGCAGGTCGAGGCGCTTGCGATTTTTATTCGCCAAAGATATGGGAAAGAGTAATATGGAAATACTATAAAAACTTAGCTGACCTACTCATAGAAAACGGTGTAACTGTTCAATGGCATATGGATGGGAATTACGAGCGCGGGCTTTCGTATTTCAGAGATTTCGAAAAGGGAACTTGCCTTTTTTGTCCGGATGGGCAAACGGATATTTATAAGGTAAAAGAAGTCCTGGGAGATATATCGTGCATCCGAGGAGATGTTCCGGCTCCGTTGCTGGTGCTTGGCACTCCTGAGGATGTCCACAACTATGCAAGCAGGCTTATAAGGGATATGGGTCCCGGCTTTGTGATGGGAGTTGCATGTTGTACTCCTCCAAACGCAAAGGTTGAAAACGTAAAAGCCATGATCGCTGCAGCTAGCGGCAAATAATACTTATATAGAGAGAATAAGCAATAAAAATCAGATCAAGAGAGACTGCAGTTATTGATGATAAAACAGTGGCTGGAATAGAATGGTTAAGCTGATATTTGGAAATCAGATATCTGTTTAACCATTGATTTCATCTCAAACTGAAAGCAAAGTGCTAAAAGTAAAAGCGAATATTACAAAAGAATCCAAATTAAGTATGGATACGGAACATTATTTCACAAGGAGGAGTAAGATGATGAAACAAACAAGCAGGGCTCCTATCTTATAAAGATGCTGTATGATTCTGCCGTGAAGAAGGGTGTGGAGGTCCATACCGGTACCCCTGCTGTCGAGCTGATCCAAAATAACGGTGCTGTAGTTGGATTGAAAGCTACAAATAAGAATGGCGATCAGATCACGATCAACGCGAAGGCAGTGATCCTTGCTAATGTGTGCAGCCGGTAAAGACACAGACTTCGGAAAACCTGCACAATTCCTTAAGAGCTTAAAGGCTCCGTACTATGCAGTACCGCTTTCACCGGATATTCTGGACACCGATGGAGGCTTGTCTGTCAATACCAATTCACAGGTACTGAAAAAGGATAACCAGCCAATACCGGGTCTGTATGCAGCCGGCTCTGTCGCTAACCCTGAAGTGTCAAGTGCTGAGTATTACAGCACCGGCTTTGCAAATTTCTCAGCAAATATATTCGGAAGGCAGGCTGGTGACCAGGCAGCAGCCTATGCAAAGGCGAAATAAAAACCATGTATTCAAACTCTTTCTGGCTTTTTTTCGAGCTTTTACTCAACTATTGCATAAAAATTATTACATCTTATAATTGGTTTATTGGTTTAACAGAAGGGACGGCTGCCTTAAATCGGATTATGTAAATGTCTGATTTATGCAGCCGTCCCTTTATTATCCGGTGTTGATTAGCAGCTTTTACGTCTTGTTTAAATGAGGAATGGATTCAATATAGTAATTCGGGTTCAATGGCAGATCAAGAGATGGAAAATTTGCAACTTTTGCACGGGTCTTCTTACTTATTTCCCTGAGGGATCTTCGAAACATCCACATGCTTGTTGAGCTCTGCCTGGAGGTAGGGGAATCTTGCTACCGTTGCCCTGATTTCCTTCTGGCGGGTTCCCGGTTCTCCCCATACAACGGTTACTTCCTGACCGATTTTTGCATACTCCGTGTCTATCGAGCACAGCGAAATCATGCGGTGATAGTGTTCGCACCTTGCGCGGCCGCTGCTGATGCCGACAAACTTGCCGTTTACGAGAACTTTATCTGCATGGTATGTAAAACCTGATGATAAGTCGAAATTATAATAATCGTTAGGCTTATCCATGTTCTTGTACGGAACGTCATCTCTGAACTGGGATGCGAAAACATCTCCTATGTCTTCAGCGTTCCATTCAAGCGTAACCATTTGGCGCTTTGGGTTTTTCTTCATTTCAGCAAGAGCTTCCTTGCCTACAAAGTCATGGTTAAAATTGATCATGCCGCCCCAGCCCAGCTCGATAGGATTGCGATAGAAACTTTCATGGTCATTGCCTATGCTGCCGAGAAGCGTGGGTTTTGCAGTGTAAAAAGCCAACATGGGATCTTTCTTAAGCCATGCAATAAAATCTTTATCATCATGATAGGCATAATCGAAGTGGTACGTAGCTTGCGGGTATCCATCTTCGGTATGGTTCAGCATATATGCCTGGTAGCCCAGTTTCTTCATTTTATATTCGCCTTTGCCGGCTTCCCATATAGCGTTGTATACATCGTGGGCATCTTCCATTTTGCCGTGAACTTCATACGCCAGCGTTCCTGCCATTCCGAGACGCAGGATGCGCACGTCGTGACCCGCTATTTTAGACATCCTGTGATGCAGAAATTGTATGTCGTGGAGGTTTTCACCGGTCGCTTTCTCCAAAATTTGAAGCGATGTAGGCCCTGCGACCTGGAATAAATATACTTGTCCGGTTAGCAGCGTTCCAACAGCATCAAATTTGCTGGTCTCCAATGCATACTGGATATAAGGCCAGAGCCATACCGTATAGTATTCATCTTCGGCGATTCTCAGGATTACGCCATCCGACATGATCTTGCCGTTTTCATAGCACATGATTCCGTGTTTGGCCTTTCCTACCGGGAAATTGTCGAAATCGTTTACGAAGTACTTCTTAAAAAAGTCTCTAGCTTCCGGTCCTTTTACGCTGTAAGTAAAGGAAATGCTTATTGATGTACCCAGATATGAGCCGTCCACCCATGCATTTACTTCATCGCGCCAGCCGGTGTACTCGAACGGAATTACTGGCTCATAAGGAGATACTATGCCCATAAAGCTGTCATCTCCCACGGGCACGGTTGGGGTGAGTTCCAAAGTCGATGGTTTGAACAAACTTTCTTCTTTCATATTATTTGACTCCTTTTAAATTCTTGGTTAATAAAATATTTGCTTTAGCACTTCAGAGCTGTTGTTCCAGTCAGACAAAAACCCCCTTTTCTTTAAACTAAAAAACAAATTTCAAACAACATCCTTTAAATAAATTATATCAATCACCTAACAATAAAAAACTAGGCAACTGCTACAGTTTTTCATCCGATTTTTTGTAGTACGTGCTGAATGATTTCGGCAAGTCAGCGTGCTATCATCGAAATGTATTATTAATGTAAAAATAAAGGGGGACTTTTTAATGAGTAAAAAGCTGATCGAAGCAATGGCAGATCTGGATGAGGATCTTGTATTATCAGAAGTAAAGGCTTTAATAAGCCAAAACGTACTTGCCCTGGACATCATCGCATACCTGCAGGAAGGAATGGGTATCGTTGGAAAGAGGTTTGAAGAAAAGGAATACTTCCTTTCAGAGTTGATCATGTCTGCTGAAATATTTAACGAAGCTTCCCAACTGCTTGGCGGAGTTGGTGGAGCAGGTGCAACCTCTAAATATGGAACTTTTGTTATGGGAACCATCTATGATGACATCCATGACATCGGCAAGAACATAGTCACCACTGTTATGAGCAGCAATGGCTTCAATGTAGTGGATCTTGGAGTTGATGTATGTACCGAAAAGTATATAGACGCAATAAAAGAATACAAACCCAAGGTAATAGGCATATCCTGTCTTCTTACAACAGCCTTTGACAACATTAAGGAATGCATACAGTCCATAGAAAAAGCAGGCCTTCGTAAAGACTTGAAAATATTGATAGGCGGAGGCCCTGTTGACGAAGCTACATGCAAGTATGTAGGAGCTGACCATGTCTGCAAAAATGCACAGGAAACAGTAGAATATTCAAAAAAATACATGGGGGAATAACATTATGACAAATCAGGAAATGTATCAGCTTCGTTTAGACAGGATAAAAAAGGCAATTAAGCTTGAAAAGCCTGACAAGACACCTTTTGTTCCGGTAGCGGATTCGTTTTATGCAAAACTGGCGGGCGTTACTCTGGCTGATTTTATAACCAGCGCTGAAGCATCTCATAAAGCATTCATGTATGGAGCACAATGGCTTGGAGATGTAGAAGCAGTATCGTTTTCTTACAGTGGAATCGGAGACTTCATGGGAGCTTTTTTTTTCTCAAAGATGAAGCTACCCGGACGCGAGCTTGGCGAAAACGTACTCTGGCAGTTTGATGAACAGGAACTTATGTCGACAGAGGACTATGATACGATATTAAAGGGCGGTTTTCGGGCGTTTGCCGAGGACTTCTATGTCAACAGGCTTCATATTGATTTTGAGAAACTCGCTCCGGTATTTGAAGTAGGGCCTCAGTATGATCAGGAAATGAGGGATTTGGGTTATCCCATGTATGACAACCTTAATATGACTTTTCCGATTGATTGTTTGAGCGGCGGCCGTACAATGGCAAAATTCATGGTCGATATCAGAAGAATGCCTGAGAAGATTATAGAGGTATTGGATATAGTCGTAAAGGCAAACATTGAAGATATGAAAAATATGGCTGCTGCATGGGTCGACCCATTGGATGTTTGGTTTTCAATGGGACGTGCGTGCCCGGATTTTTACAGTACGAAAATATGGGAGAAGTTCGTTTGGAAATATCTAAAAGAAGAAATCGAAGCCTGCATTGAGATTGGTATCCCTGCGAACTTACACATAGACGCCAACTGGGAACGCGCGCTCCCATATTTTAAGGAATTGCCAAAAGGAACCTGTGTGTTTGAAACAGACGGAACGACAGACATCTATAAAGTGAAAGAGGTTCTGGGCGATAAAATGTGCATTAAGGGTGACGTCCAGGCGGCAAAGCTTGTTCTTGCCACAGCGGAAGATGTATATAAGTACAGCTGCCAGCTCATCAAGGATATGGGACCAGGTTTCATACTGTCTTCAGGCTGTTCGATTCCTTATAATGCCAAGCCCGAAAATGTGAAAGCCATGGTAGCAGCTGCGTCAGGCAAATAGGCTTAATAAATCCTGAATAGCATATTACAAGGTTCTGAATCTTCAACTTGGATGAGACTGTGTTAAATAAAAGTATGAGAGAATGGGGGAATTTAATAAATGACAAATCAGGAATTGTATCAGCTTCGTTTAAACAGGATAAAAAAGGCAATTAAGCTTGAAAAGCCTGACAAGACTCCATTTATACCTATGGGAGACGCTTTTTTTGCAAAGCGCGCAGGAGTAAAATTGTCAGAATTTGTAAGCAACATGGAAGTTTCTCATAAGTGCCTGCTGGATGGCGTGAAATGGATGGGTGATTGTGAAGCCACTCCTGGCGGCTCCTATTCAATAGCAAAAATTACGGGAACAATGTTTTGGTCAAGGATAAAACTCCCGGGTATTGAACTGCCGGACGATACTTTATTCCAGATCGATGAACGGGAGCTTATGTCGGCCGAAGACTATGACAAAATTATCAATGGTGGGCTTGAGGCATTTAAAGGGGAATATTTTGCCTCAAAATTAAATGTCGATTTCAGCTTTTTTGATGAAATGGCAGAGAAGGGTCCAGTTATGGATCAAGCCATGAGAGATGCAGGCTATCCGGAATACGTTAATTTATTAGTATCTCTACCTATTGATTACCTAAGTGGTGGTCGTACTTTATCGAAATTTTTGTCAGATGTGAGGAAGATGCCTGAGAAGGTAACTGAGGTTATGGATATCATACTTGATGCCAACATCAAAGAAATGAAAAATATGGCAGGCATGGTGATTGATCCGATTGACGTCTTTATAGCAATGGGAAGAGGCTGCCCTGACTTCTATCACCCTAAGATATGGGAAAAATTTGTGTGGAAGTATCTGGAGAAAGCCGTCAATGCTTGTATTGATATAGGTTTGCCTGCCAATCTGCATATAGATTCAAATTGGGAGCGCGGGCTTCCATATATGGCCGGATTTCCGAAGGCAACCTGTATTTTTGAAACCGATGGCGTGACGGATACTTATAAGGTAAAAGAAATATTGGGCGATAAAATGTGTATTAAGGGTGATGTGCAGGCAGCAAAGCTCATGCTGGCTGATCCGGACGAGATTTATAAATACAGTTGTCAGCTTATCAGGGACATGGAACCTGGATTCATACTTTGCTCCGGCTGCTCTATTCCTCCAAATGCCAAGCCGGAAAATGTAATGGCAATGGTACATGCAGCTTCAGGAAAGTAATAGGTTAATGCATATACATGGGATCTAAAGCAATTTACAATCGCTGTTTAATCTTATGTTTAAATAGTAGGTTGTCATTACTATTTAAAACAAACAAGGGGAGTGTGTTTATGAAAAACAATTTATTAACAAAAATCACCGTTGTCCTGCTCACTTTTGCTTTGATGGGCGACATGGTGGTTATCCCTGCAGCAGGTGGTATATTCACAACTTTTTATGATGCAAATCCTGCCCTATTAAATTTTATATTGACAGGACCAATGCTGATTTCAGTTGCTGCATCATTTTTATGTGGGTTCCTTGCAAGAACCATCAGCAAAAAATATTTGCTGATTGGCGGATATGTATTATTTATAGTTGCAGCATGTGGAGGCGCTCTAATTGACAATATTTACTACGTGGTGACCATGAGGGCAATTGCAGGGTTTACATACGGTATTGTTGGTACTGCAGCAACGGGTCTTATTGCTGAAATCTTTTTAGATGAAAAAGTCCGCAGCTTTATGATGGGAGCATATAACGCAGCGATGTCTGCAGTTGGAGTAATACTGTCCCTGATATCAGGTTTTCTGGCCGTTGGAAACTGGCATAATTCATTCTATATATACCTTGCAGCAATTCCCATCCTGATCATGGCAATCGCTTTCCTGCCTAAAACGCCTCCTGAAGGAAAAGCTTCCGCAGACGCATCAGCAAATACAGATCGGTTGCCTCTTGGCAAGTTTCTTCCTGTGGCTGCAGCCTTTCTCCTGCTCAGTGCTTTGTACTACATCGTTGTTTATTTTATTGCCATTTACGTGGAAGAAATGAAGCTGGGAGATGCATCAACAGCTGGAATTTTCGGTTCGGCTTCAACTGTTGGAAGCTTTGTTGCCTGCATGCTCTTTTCAGTTATTTACATGCGTTTAAAAAGAGCTACGCCCATTGTTGTATTTTTAGTGATGGCTGCAGCTTATATAGTAATGGCTTTTCCGTCAAACATCTGGGTTGTTGGAATCATGTGCCTCTTGAGCGGTGCGGCATATGGGCTCGGTATGTCCTATTATTTTATGCATTCTTCCATGATTGTACCTGCCGGAGTAATGTCTCTTGCTATGGGAATTATTAACGCCGTCATAGGTCTGGGAGGGTTTTTCTCCTCCTACGCTTTAGAATTATATAAGGGTGTATTCCATGCCGAAACAATGGCCCCAACATTTATGTATATAGGAATAACCTTGGCAATAGGCGGAATACTTTCAATTATTTTGACCATCAGGGCTGGAAAGAATCCCGTTAATGTTGAGAACACAAATGCCTAGATTTGGAATGCAGTGACGGCCGATTAAGATTCAAATACCAGTAAAGATTAATAAAAAATAAACTGGAAGAATGTGAGGGCTTGTTATGAAAAATAGTGTATGGTTAAAAACAACTGTTGTTCTAATCAGCTTTTTGGTTATGGGGGACATAGAAAAATGATCTGAGCTGATGCGGGTTCGGCATATAATCCCGGGATGATATATCTCACTGCATCCCGGGGTTACTGCCGGGCCTTTTCGATTTCAGACGTGCCCATAAAATCTGTTTCACCCAGGTATTCCAATATTTTAAATGAAAGATAAAGATGAAAAACCAATTCTTCATTATCTAAATCAACATCCATAATTTCCTTGACTTTGCTCAAACGGTAAGCTACCGTTCCCCTGTTGATATTTAATTTACTTGCCGTATCAAGCTGGTTTTTACTGTTTTTCAGATAAGTATACAGAAACTGGGTATAACGGGTATTGTTTTTCCTGTCATAAGATATTAATTCAATGAGCGATTGATGGCAGAAAGCTTTCACATCAGCCTGACGCGAACATAGGCTCATGATATGATAATGGACATAATCCTCATAGGAATATATTGTTTTGCCGGCATCCATGCGAAGACCCAGCTCAATGGCCATCAAAGCCTGCAAATAGTAATCCTGCAAATCCCTGATGTTGCTGAAGCTTCTGCTTATTCCGCCATAAAGATGGTTTTTTGACAAGAATTCATTAAGGGCTTCCATTTTTCTTAAGTTTATAATATGATCCTTATCGAAAGTGTAAATAATTACAATATAATTATTATGTATGACTGTCCTGCTGTCGCTGATCATTTCCTGAAACCTGTCGCGTAAATAGACAATCATGGTATTATCAAGTTCATCCTTTGGGATTTCTACAATGAAAACCGATTTTAATTCCTTTAAATCTTTGTTTAATGCCTTCACCCTTTCATCAAAATCAAGCGTAATGCTCTTTTTACCATTTAATAAATCATGAATCACTGATTCGAAGGGAGTTCCTCTTGAATAATAGTAATAATTGCTTTTTTGCATTTCATGGGATACGATGTTGCAAAGGAGATAGATCAGGTCATAGTCTGATTCACTAAACCTTTTACTCATTTCTAAAACTGAAATATATGCAATTATTTGGTCATCCATATATATATTTGAGACTATAAAGGCTGGTAAGTTTGCCTCTTCTGCAAAATATACCGGAACCCTGCTCTTGTGGACCTTTTCAAAGGCTCTATCATTCCTGTAATGTTCATAAAAAAAGGTATAATTGCTGTTGAACATATCAACAACCCGGGCCACTTTCTGATAATCAATGTTATCTCCAGGACCCCATGTAATTTGCCTGAATCCGATATCATCAAGGGAAATGGGATTATCAAGAATCTGGCTTGCCTTATAAATAATGTTCTGTAGACCTTTGCCCTCATAAAGAAGATCAAGCAGCTTTTCTGATTTCTCCGTAAATTTTCTCTTTTCGGCCAAAATATCATAGATTAACTTGAATATTTTACTGAGATCCGAATCTTTTTTTATAAGCAGCAGGTTCATGCCTGCAGTCTCAACTAAATTTTCTGACAGAATGCAGTCTCCGATAATAAGAACATTTGAAACGGTTTTATCCTGAATGAGTTCAGGGAAATAGGAAGCCCTGGCAATATATAAGACATTATCACCTGACTTTTGAGGCCTTCCATCATAGAATTTTACTTTATCGATTTCCCTAGTTTTATGGTTTCCAATAAAGCATTTAGGATGATAATCCTTAAGCTGGTTTTGAATCCGGAATATATCAACTCTCATTTATCCTCTCCCATAAACTTGAAATTTTCTATATTTTTATAAATTAGAATTGCCTGTTTCTTTGCAATCAACAGTGAAATTCAATTCATTCAGATATTCAAGCATCTTGAATGAAAGAAACAACTGAAAGTTAAAATCTTCATCATTCAACTCAGAATTTATGATTCCTTTTATTTTGTTTAACCTGTATATCAACGTGCTGGGATAAATATGGAGCTCTTCCGAGGTTCCCTTGTGATTTCCTTTATGCTTGAGAAATACGTAGAGACTGTATGTATAGCTTGTGTTGTTTTTACGGTCATACTCAATTAATTCCAATAAAGCTGGATTACATAGCTTTTTAAGGTTTTCCTGATTAGAACACACATCCACCATATGGTAAACTGCATAATCCTCATAAAAGAAAACTACTTTATCTCTGCCCAGATATGAGCCTAATTCAATAGCTTTTAAAGCCTGCCGGTAGTATACAGCAATATCCTTAAGCTCATTAAATCTACGACTGAATCCACCACAGATTGAATTGCTTTTGAGAAAAGCTTTAAGACTGGCCAAATTCTGTTCACTCATAGGTCTTTTATCATTAGAGTCAACGATTACAACAATATGGTTATTATAGATGATTGATCTGTTAAAATTAAACATATTCTGCAGTGCATCTTTTATTTCCATATTATGGTTATCATAAAAATCAGTGGTAATTGCAAGCAGGAAGAGGTTTCTCTTTAAATCCCAGTTACAGGCCTTAACTCTTTCTTCTATCAGAAGGGGGGTCTTGATCCTTCCTTCCAATAAGTCCAGAATCAGGTATTCATACAGAAAGCCTTTTGCATTTTTATTGAATTTGTCCTTTTGCATTTCCAGTGATATTACTTTACATAACAGTGAAACAACTTCATAGTCTATTGCTTTGAAAGGACGTTCAATCTCTGTGACTGTAAGCCGTGCAATTTGTTTGTTTTCTATAACTACATTTGAAACAATGGAAGCATATTCATCCGTATCTTTTATATAGACGGCTGAATTGCCAGTGAAGGCCTTATCAGGTTTTTTTTGAGATGCATATTTTCTGAAGATTGACCTGGAAGTATCGAAGTAGTAGTCTTTTAGTATCAGGTTGCTGCGGGAACCATCGGGACGGTTTTTCATAGCATAGGCAATAAGCTTTGAATCGGCGTCTTCCAGTCTAATAGGGTTTCCCAACATTTCATAACCTGCATCAAGGATTTTCTGAAGCCCTTTACCCTCAAAAACGAGTTTATGAAGCTTCTCGGAATTCTTTACAAGCTGTTTATGTCCCTCCAAAAGGGTGCGGATTTCTTCGTATATCAGGTCAATATCAACATCTTTTTTTAAAATTAAAATATTTCCATTTAGTTTTTTTAAGTATTCTACCTGTAAGGCATTATCCATTACACAAAGTATATTGACATAAGAACCTACATTAAGGAGATGAAAGCTTGATGATTTTATAATATATAGAATATCGGGATCAAAATAGGATTGATTTTCTTCATATAGTTCAACATCGTATATAGAAATAGCTTCGGGTTGGTTGATAAATATTTCCGGATTATATCGCTTTAATTTATCGGAAAGGACAGAGATCGTTATCCCCATTTAAAACACCTCCACAATTGAATATTATGGAAATAGAAATACTAAGCATCATTTATTTGTTAAGGTTCAAATGATACCAATTTCATCTGGGAATATTTTGATATTTCTTTATGCCAAAAAATTATTGTGAGTATGCCTTGACGAAAGTAAAATACTGGAATCCGACAACACTTAAATAAAGCGTTTTTTCAAGAAAATTATATCACAAATAAATTATATCATAAATATTGAAATTAATTTTAATAATAAGAGGAGTGTTCCGGAAGTGTTCTGATTCCGCAGCATTCCTCTTTTTTATATTCTTCCGCATGGCGTTTAATACAACCAGTTCAAGGTTCACGTTTGGAAAAAATTCAGGTAACCGGAGCATTTCCAGCGATTTCATGCAGCATCAAATATTTAGGAACCTAAATAAATTGTTGACATTGGGGTGCAAGGGCGGTACAATTAAATTAAGTTAGGTACCTAAATAAAAATTAAAATTGAAATAACCAGATTCAGGAGGGATTCTTCTATGTCAACAGCAGATCCAAACAATCTGTACCACGCCTTAGTCAGGCTGTACCGGCAGATGTTCCGCCTGGTGCACCTTGAAATGCATGGAAAATATGAGCTTTACCGCGGACAGGCAAATTTGCTTCTTTTAATTTTAAAGAATAATGGAGCCAGCCAGGGAGATCTGGCGGAACAGCTGGACGTCCGCCCCTCTTCTATGACCGAGATGGTTGCAAAAATGGAACGGGCCGGCCTGGTTACGCGCAAGCAGGATGAAAAAGACCAGCGTGTAATGCGTATTTATCTGACCGAGGATGGAAGGAAAGCTGCCGAGTCGTTAGCCGGCACCACCGATGAGTTTTTAGGCTCCATTTTCAATTCTCTGACAGATGAAGAAAAGGAGCAAATGCTTGTAATCACTGAAAAGTTATGTGCAAGTATGGAGGCAATGAATGTGTCTAAAGGTGAGGATATGTTTCATGGGGACACCGGATTTCATCATGGCTGTCACCATAGGCATCACGGCTCAGGCGATGGGCATTGGCCTCATGGATACGGACATCATCCCATGCACCATATGCCGTATAACCACTGGTGCCGTTGCAGGTGATCGGCATAGCACAGAGTACCGAAACGAATTTTTGGGAATTGATGAAAGAAAAGGGTTTTAAATTTACAGAGCAAAGGCAGACCATATTGGACATAATGGCGGAAAATTCGGGCAAGCATTTAAGTGCCGAAGAGATATACGGACTCGTAAAAGAAAAGAACGGCAGAATAGGACTTGCGACGGTCTATAGGACGCTTCTGCTCATGGAAAGACTGGGCATTGTGGCCAAGTTGAACAAAAAAGGATGAATTGGGTAAATATGAGCTGAATATGGACAGCAAAGGCTGCAGGCATCTCCATCTTTTTTGTGCGAAATGCGGCAAGATCATAGAGATCGAGGAAGATTTCCTTGTGGGTGATTTTCCCACAAAAATTCTTGGAAAATATAATTTTGAAGTGCAGGATATCAATCCCTATGGAAGCTGCAGGGAATGCTCAAAAATATAATCGGATACGGCTGCCTTTGCCACATCTCCAGGAAGCCCCCCATTGAGGCCATGGGTGAGCCCAAAAACAGCACAATGGGGGGTTCATCCTATGGATAATTGAAGGTTGTAAATAATAGAAATAGCCTTTGCACTCTGGTGAAAAAGCTATATCAGTACGGCCCATGCCCGTTATAATTTCTCATTGCTGTGGTACAGGATTTTTTCCTTCATGATCATTGTTCCAATCCCCTTATAGGTGAATATCTCCAGGAGG
This sequence comes from Eubacteriales bacterium, assembly GCA_024655885.1. GTDB lineage: Bacteria > Bacillota > Clostridia > Acetivibrionales > JANLFN01 > JANLFN01. The sequence continues at coordinate 13,231 of JANLFN010000011.1, forward strand.
ATGCAGTGGGGGATTCTCCCGTCGATGATGTGGGTCCTTCCCACACCCCTGTTCAGCGCTTCCACGCATCCCAGCACTTTGGGGATCATGCCGCCGCTGATAATGTTCTGGTCAATCAGGTCGTAGACCTGCTGGACTGTCAGGGCGTGCAGAATGTCGGGGCTGTCCTTGGACATCTTGACCCCCTCCACGTCCGTCAGCAGCATGAGCTTCTCGGCCTTCAAAGCGGCAGCGATTTCCCCCGCCACCGTGTCGGCATTGATGTTGTAACTCTGGCCGTCCGGGCCCACCCCGATGGGGGCCACTACGGGGATGTACTCATCCCTGGCGATGAGGTCCAGCACCTTGGAATTGATGCGGGTTATCTTTCCCACGTAGCCCAGGTCCGCTTCTTTCCCGTCCACATTGGTTTTTAACTGCTCGCATTCAATGAGGCTGCCGTCAATTCCGCACAATCCGATGGCCTTGCCTCCTTTCTGGTTCAGCAGGGACACGATTTCCTTGTTTGTTTTGCCCACCAGCACCATTTGGGCCACTTCCATGGTGGCTGTGTCGGTTACCCTGAGGCCGTTGACAAACTCGCTTTTGATATTCAGCTTCTCCAGGGTTTTATTGATATCCGGTCCGCCCCCGTGAACCACTATAGGGTTCATGCCTATGTATTTCAGCAGGGTGATGTCCTCCATGACCGAATTTTTTAATTCCTCGCTGACCATGGCATTTCCGCCGTATTTTATGACCACCGTTTTGCCGTACAGCTTTTGTATATAGGGCAGGGCTTCTATGAGAATTTCCGCCTTTTTTATGATGTCTATGACGCTGCCGTTTGTATTGGTGTCCATGTTTTAGCACCTCACATCCGAAATTTGTATACTGAAATATTCACTTCATGAACGCTGAGCTTTCTGCTTCGCAAAGGCTGAAACTTTGCTGCGCAAAAGCTGAGTTTCTGGCCCTGCCAGGCTGAGCCTGTTTACTGCGCAACTGGTTTTCCCTCAGCCCCTCAGCCCTCAGCCTTTTCCGCCGCCTTACAGGTACAGCCCCGGAGCGCCCAGGCCGGTCTCCTCCGGCAGTCCGCACATGATGTTCAAGTCCTGCACGGCCTGCCCCGCCGCGCCTTTCCCCAGGTTGTCCAGGGCTGAGAGCACCACCACCCGGTTCAGCCTCTTGTCCACCACAAGGCCTATGTCAATGAAATTGGACCCGGCTACATGTTTCGTTTCAGGCAGCCTGCCTTCGCCCAGTATTCTGACAAAGAATTCACCCCTGTAATATTCCCTGTACAAGTGGATCAACTCGGCGGTGGACTTTTGGGTTTTCAAATTTGCATATATGGTGGCCAGCATCCCTCTTTTCATGGGGGCAAGATGGGGAGTGAAGGAAATCATGACCTCCTCGCCGGCCAAAAGGCTCATCTCCTGTTCTATCTCGGAGGTATGCCTGTGGACTGCCACCTTGTATGCCTTAAAGTTCTCGCTGCACTCGCAAAACTGGTATGCAAGCTCGGTGTTTCTCCCTGCGCCCGTCACCCCCGAAGCCGCATCCACAATAATGTTTTTTGTATCAACCAGTCTGTTTGCCAGCAGGGGGGCAATGCCCAGGAGGGTGCATGTGGGATAGCATCCCGGATTCCCCACGATTTGGGCGTCTTTTATCCTTTCGCGGTATATCTCGGGGAGGCCATATACGGCCATATCCAGCAAGTGGGGCATTTCGTGCCTTATTCCATACCATTTTTCATATACCTCGACGGATTTATACCTGAAATCCCCGCTGTGGTCAATGACCCTTTTGCCCTTTTCAATGAGCCTGGGGATCACTTCCTTTGAAACCCCGTGGGGCAGGGCTGTTACAAATATGTCCGCGCTGCCGGCGATTTTGTCTATATCAAGGCTTTCACACTCCATATCGAAAACGTTCTTCAGATGCGGATAAATATCGGAAATTTTCTGTCCTGCAAAGCTCTGGGAAACAACGGAAGTTATATGAATACCGGGGTGGCCTGCAAGAAGCCTTACAATTTCAATGCCCACATACCCGGTAGCGCCGATTACTCCAACATTAACCATCCTTATTACCTCCTGGCGTCGTAAAAGATACATCCGATTACATAATTATACATATACATGCATAAAAATGCAACAGAAAAAGATAGATTTTATTTTCCGTTTTTTTGCCCGGACATGGGTGAGGGCCGCTTTATCCAAAGGGGAAAAGTCGGGTAATAAATTATTATCAATTAAAATGGGGGATTAAGAAGGATTTACATATTCAATGTAGAAATATAAAATAAAATTGGAATTGTAAGGCCGTTAAGGAAACATTTTTATACAAGGTTTCGTCGAATAATGAAGCGCGTTTTGGGACGCACGCCGGAAAGCCGGGTAAGGCGGCTGCTTTGCCGAGGATGGGGAGAGGAAGGTTGAATGCGCATTATTTCGCCTCAGCTTTTCGGTTCTCAGCTGAATTACCATCGCGGCCTTTCTTCCTCAGCAACAGAATGCGCAGCCTGCCGTGCATTCTGCGAATACCGCACATGGGGAGTGTTTGCGTGATTGAATTTAGAGGGGTCACAAAAAAATATCCGAATGGAACTGTCGCATTGAAAAATATAAATTTGAAGGTCATGAAGGGAGAGTTTGCCTTTATTATCGGTTCAAGCGGCTCAGGGAAGTCCACCTTGATTAAGCTGATACTGAAGGAAGAGGATGCAACGGAGGGAGAGATTCATGTCAACGGATACTCTGTCTCCACGATGGGGAGGAAGCAGGTGCCTTATCTGAGAAGGAGCCTGGGGGTTGTATTCCAGGATTTCCGGCTGCTGCCCAACAAAACGGTCTATGAAAATGTGGCTTTCGGGATGCAGATCACCGAAGCGCTGCCCAGGGAAATTAGGAGACAGGTCCCTATGGTCCTGGGCCTGGTGGGCCTCAGCAAGAAGGCCAATGTTTATCCGAGCCAGCTTTCGGGGGGAGAGCAGCAAAGGGTTGCCCTTGCCAGGGCCCTAATAAACAAACCTGCTTTGCTGGTGGCGGATGAGCCCACCGGCAATCTGGACCCGGAAACTTCATGGGAAATCATGAAACTTCTTACCGAAATAAACCACAGGGGCACCACCGTCCTTGTGGCTACACATGAAAAAACCATAGTAGATGCCATGAAAAAACGTGTCATTGCACTGGACAGGGGAGTCATGGTGAGGGACGAGCAGAAAGGAATTTACGAGGATGAAAGTAAGGACGGTCAGGTACATTATTAAGGAAGGCTTGAAAAATGCATACAGGAACAAGCTCATGTCCTTTGCATCCATAGCCATTGTCACCGCGTCATTAATCATGTTCGGCGCATTCTACCTGTTTACGGTTATCGTGAATTACAACACACAGGCTTTTAAGGATAAGCTGGAAATGGAAGTTTTTTTGAAACCCGAGCTGGATGACGCCCAGGTGGATCGCATCGAAGAGTCCATAAAGGCTAACGGGAAGATAGGGGAGTATAAGAAGGTCACAAAGGAAGAGGCCTATGAAAAGGCAAAGCAGCTTCTGGGGGATGACGGGAAGGTGCTGGAAGGCATCGACGCCAGCTTTCTCCCCGTTTCTTTCAAAATAAAGCTCAAAGACCCCCAGGACAGCAAGGAAGTGGTGGAACAGTTTAAAAATATGAGCGGTGTGGAGAATGTGGCCTATTCGCAAAAAACGGTGGAGCTGTTTTCAAAGGTTTCTTACTGGGTGAGGGTGATCAGCACGGTTTTAATATCCGTCCTGCTCATCGTTTCCATGTTTATTATTTCAAATACTATAAAACTTACGGTGTTTGCCAGGAGGAAGGAGATCGGGATCATGAAATACATCGGTGCAACGGATGGGTTCATACGGTGGCCTTTTGTGGTAGAAGGCGTTATCATCGGCATTATTGGGGCTGTCCTTGCGTTTGTGGTTACCGGCAATGCCTACCATGCCCTTGAAGTGAGATTTAACGCGGATGTGCTGAACATGGGCGCCGATTTGTTCACCTTTGTGAAATTCAGGGACATAGGCCTGCAGCTCATAGGAATTTACTGCCTGGCGGGCATTTTTATAGGCGCGGTGGGGAGCCTGATTTCCATTAGAAAATATTTGCGCGTGTAGCGAAGGAAATACAGAAGAAAATTCCGTCCAGGAGGGGGTTACTGATGAAAAAAAAGTATTTTTTATACGGATTATCGCTAACGCTGATGCTGGTATGGACTTTGCCGGCCATGGCGAGCCCGCTGACCGACGCTCAGAAGGAAAAAAGCAGAGTGGACAGTAAAATAAACAGCCTGAGCAAGCAAAAACAGACGGCAACCAAGCAAAAAAACCAGCTGAACGAAAAGGACAAGGCTTTGCAGCAAGCCCAGCAGGAGGCGGACAGGCAGTATAATCAGCTCAAGAATGAGGTCAACACTTTGACCAATCAAATAAAGGACATTGAAAAGGCACTGGAGGAAGCTGAGGCAGATTACAACCATCAGCAGGAATTGTTCAAAACCAGGCTTAGAGTCATGTACGAAAACTCCTCAAACAACTCGTACCTGGAGGCCTTGCTTGAATCCAAGAGCATCACCGACTTTTTCAACAAGCTTCAGATTATGTCCCTGGTTTCCAAAAATGACAAACAGATGGCCAAAGAGCTTGAATTGGCCAAGCAGGATGTGGAGTACAAGAGACAGATGGCCCAAGCCGAAAAACAGGAAAAGCAGAAGCAGGCGGACGCCAAAAAGAAGGATATCCAGGCCATCACGGCGTCAAGAGCAAGCCTGGAGAGCCAGAGGAACGCACTCAATTCAGTGCTTGAAAATCTTGAACAGCAGGAAGACGCCCTGCTTCAGCAGTCAAAGGAACTGGAACAGACCATAAGGAACCTTCAAAAAAAAGGGACCAAGTATGCGGGAGGGATCATGACCTGGCCCACTCCTTCGTGCACTGAGATTACCTCGTCCTTCGGCAGCCGGTATCATCCCATACTTAAAAAGACCAAGGAGCATACCGGCATTGACATAGGTGCATCCAAAGGTGCTTCTATTGTTGCCGCCAATAAAGGCACCGTAATATTCGCCGGGTGGAACGATGCTTACGGCAATGCGGTGATCATAGACCATGGGGGAGGGATTACCACCATGTATGGCCACTGCAGTAAGCTTCTCACCAGCGTGGGAAGCAACGTGGAAGCGGGGGACGTGATAGCAAAAGTGGGGAGCACCGGGCTGTCCACAGGGCCTCACCTGCACTTCGAGGTGAGAAAAGACGGGGTTCCCGTGGACCCCATGGCATACTTTAAGGAACAGTAAAACCAACTCTGATACAGGCCCGGAGAAATCCGGGTTTAATATTGCGGCAAAGAGCATATATATTAATAAGCGCTTGGCTATAATAGGAACGAACACAGATAAAGGAGTGTGTCCAGTTGATAAGAAATAAAAAACTGCTAGTGGGAATGATATCCTTGGTTGTGGTAACCGCGGTAATTACCTTTTCGGTTACCGCCCTTGCTTTTTTCGGTTGGAATTATTTCAGCCCCAGCTATAAAATTTCATTTGATTCTAAAAAAGTCAGCCTTGAAAATATCAACAAATTCAACCAGGTCAGAAAAATACTGGAGACCAATTTTTACCAAGACGTGAAGGAGGATACTCTTCTGGAGGGGGCTGTAGCCGGGATGGCGGAGTCCCTCAAGGACCCGTATACCGTATATTTTACTAAGGAACAGATGCAAATGTTCAATGAGGACATCGCCGGCAGCTATGTGGGGATAGGAATTTCCATTTCTCCCCCCGATGAGAATGGGCTGATTTCGGTTGTAGAGCCCTTTGAGGGCTCTCCTGCCCAAAAAGCGGGAGTGAAACAGGGGGATAAAATAGTAAAAGTGGATGACAGGGATGTGACGGGTTTAAAGGATGAGAATCTGGTTGTGAACATGATCAGGGGAAAAGAAGACACAAACGTCAAAATAACTTTCTACAGGCCGTCAGAGGGCAGATACATTGAACTGGAGATGGTCAGAAAAAACATAAAGATCGAAAACATTAAAAGTGAGGTGCTGCCGGGCGGTATAGGGTATATCAAGCTGATAAAATTCGATGCGGAGATTGCAAACTATTTTAAAGACCATCTTGACAAGCTGCTGGGAAAAGGTATAAAAGGGCTGATCATTGATGTGAGGGATAACCCGGGAGGCAGGTATGACCAGGTTGTGGCCATCGCCGACAGGCTTCTGCCCAAGGGGAAAATTGTTTACACCGAGGATAAATACAAGAACCAGAGAATTGAGTATTCGGATGAGAAGGAGCTGAACCTCCCCATGGTGCTGCTGGTCAACGGCAACAGCGCCAGCGCTTCCGAAATCCTTGCAGGTGCGTTGAAGGACTTTAAAAAAGGCACCCTGGTAGGGACAAAAACATTTGGGAAGGGGCTGGTGCAGACCGATTTTCTCCTGAATGACGGGTCGGGCATCAAAGTGACCATAGCCAGATATTTTACCCCCTCAGGGGTGTGCATACAGGGAATCGGAATCGTACCCGATGTGGAGGTGCAGCTTCCGGATAAGTATAAGAATGTTCCGGTATCTCAATTACCCAGGGCTGAGGATTCACAGCTGACCAAGGCCGTAGAAGTCATAAAGGGGCAAATACAGTAGGTTTTATCACTCTATTATTGCATAATAAAGGGTGATTCTTCACATACTACCCTGTGGAGGTGGCATAAAGTGGAGAATTTAGATGAAAAGCTCAAATATGACATCATAACCGAGCTGGGGCTGTTTGAGAAGGTTAAAAACTACGGCTGGAAGAGCCTGACGGCAAAGGAGACGGGCAAGATAGGCGGGCTTATAACGAAAAGAAAGAAGCTTATGGACAGCAGCAAAAGTCCGCAGGCGTGAGAACAGCCGAGCGTTAATCCAGGAATAGGTTGTAACGGCCTGTGAAAACAGTGTATAATGAGGGTTAAGGCCAGGCTTGGAAGAGAAACCTGCAACAAGTTTTTTTCCAGCCTCAGCCTTGGCCCTGTTTTTTTCTGTAAGCCTAAAATCTTTGCCACCGGGGGTGAATGGGATTTATACCGATTTTGCGCATATTTATGACAGGTTGATGTATGATGTGGACTATGGCACATGGGCGGATTATATAGAAGGGATTTTTCATAAAAACGGGCTCAAGCCTTCTTTATTGCTTGATTTGGGGTGTGGTACAGGCAGCTTTTGCATTGAGATGGCCAAAAGGGGCTATGATATGATTGGCATCGATTTATCGAATGAAATGCTGTGGTGTGCAAAGCAAAAGTCTGTCCAAGAAAACCTGGACATACTGTTTCTCAACCAGGATATGACCAGGTTTGAGTTGTACGGGACCGTGGATGCGGTTGTGTGCCTTATGGACAGCCTCAATTATATAACCGATAAAAGAGGTTTAAAAAGGGTTTTCAAGCTTGTGGAGAATTATTTAAACCCCGGGGGACTGTTTATCTTTGATGTCAACACTGTGTACAAATTTGAAAATATACTAAAGGATAATATTTTTTTTGAAATTGGCGACGACATAACCTATATCTGGGAAAATCATTACGACAGAAAAAGAAAGATATGCAGGTTCGATTTAACGTTTTTCGTAAAAGAGGGACAGGCTTACAGAAAATTTGAGGAGACTCATTTTGAAAGGGCTTTTTCAGCGGATGAGCTGAAGAAAATCATCAGTGAATCCGGACTTGAATTGGCCGGAATTCTTGATGAAATGAGCTTTCACAGTTTTTCCGCCAAAAAAAGCAAAAGGGCTTTTTTTGTGTGCAGAAAATAAAAATTTGAAGGCCCCGAAGTGCAAAAAAAATGCTTGAAGCAGAGGGAATAATATTTGATGAAAACGGAATAATAAATTTAGAAAAATACTTATGGAAACCGGACAATGAGTTGACATAATAATGAAAATTATTAATTGACAATCATTTCAATGGTGTGATACACTAATAAGAGTTTAGCGCTAATGGTACATGCTAACAAAATTTTCAGTAATTATTTCAGGAGGATGCAAGGATGGAAAGAGGAAAAGTAAAATGGTTTAATGCTGAAAAAGGATTCGGATTCATAGAAAGAGAAGGCGGAAATGATGTGTTCGTCCACTTTTCGGCAATAAACATGGAAGGGTTTAAGACACTGGAAGAAGGAGCAGAAGTAGAGTTTGAGGTTGTTGAAGGCGCCAAGGGACCTCAGGCGGCAAATGTGACCAAAGCATAAGTTTATGAGATTAAAGTTTGTAAACTTTAATATAAATGAATATTGCTGATCATTACCCCGGTATGCTTGAGATATCGGGGTTTTCAATTGCATGGGGCAGGACCGCCCAATTGTGTTTTTTAAATATAACGATGGAAAAGGGATGTCTATGGAAGACCATATCGTAAAGGCAACGGCTGCAGGGGGGACAATAAGGGCGCTTGCGGCAGTAACGACGGATATTGTGAGGGAGGCAAAAGAAGTCCACAGCCTGTCTCCGCTGGCTTCAGCGGCCCTGGGGCGCACATTGACGGCGGCGGCAATGATGTCGCGGCTGCTTGAGGGCGCAAGGGACACGATAACCATTCAGATCAGAGGAGATGGACCCCTGGGCGGCATTGTGACCGTTTCGGATTCCAAATCCAATGTGAGGGGGTATGTATATAACCCTCAGGTATACCTTCCCTTGAATCAGGAAGGCAAGTTCGACGTAGCGGGGGCTGTGGGAAAAAAAGGATATTTGAACGTGATCAGGGACCTGGGGCTGAAAGAGCCCTATATAGGGTATGTTAACCTGGTATCGGGCGAAATCGGGGATGACATAGCCTACTACTATGCATTTTCAGAGCAGATTCCATCCGTTGTAGCTTTAGGAGTGCTGGTGGACAGGGATGGGAGCGTTTTGGCGGCAGGCGGCTATATCATCCAGCTGATGCCCGGGGCAGACGAAGAGACGGTCCCCTTTTTGGAAAACAGGGTTGCATCCGTTCCTTCCGTGACCAAGCTTCTGCATGAGGGAAAAACACCTGAAGATATTTTAAGCCTGCTGCTGGGAGATAAAGATTTGAATATGGGGGAAAAGTCTCCCTGCAGGTACGTCTGCGACTGCACCAGGGACAGGATGGAGAGGAATATAATCAGCCTCGGGAAGGACGAAATCCGCGATATCATCCGCGAGCAGCACGGCGCGGAGCTGGTATGCCATTTTTGCAACCGGAAGTACCGGTTTTCTGAAGATGATCTGCTGAAGCTTTTAGAGGGATGAGTGGAGGCCTGCGAGCAGGCTATAGGGTACGGCATGAATTCCGCCGATTCGGGAGCAGGGGACTGTTCCAAAGGGATTCAAGGCAAAGGGGAGCAAAATAGGGATACTTTGAATGAGGGATAAACCGTCGTATAAGAAAGCATTCATTAGTTAAAACGAGGTACGCTTTAATATTTTTAATTTAAATACGATTTTTATATTGACTTTGCTATATAATTTTTGTATACTATGTATTGTCTCTTGAGAGAGGGTCGAAAGGGGCGCTTAGCTCAGCTGGGAGAGCACCTGCCTTACAAGCAGGGGGTCATAGGTTCGAGCCCTATAGTGCCCACCACATTTCTTAGCATTGCTGAGAAAGGCGAAGGTAACGAGTCGGCCTTCAACAAAGGGTTGCCTTATTGTTTGGCCCGGTAGTTCAGTTGGTTAGAATGCCAGCCTGTCACGCTGGAGGTCGAGGGTTCGAGCCCCTTCCGGGTCGCCAGACGGACGTCAGAAACCGGAGGTCAGAATTTGGGAAGTGCTTCGAAGGTATGCTAAAATCTGATTTCCGACATCCGGCATCTGACCTTTGATATGCCCAGATAGCTCAGTAGGTAGAGCAGTGGACTGAAAATCCTCGTGTGGCTGGTTCGATTCCGGCTCTGGGCACCATATGCGGGTTTAACTCAGCGGTAGAGTGTCACCTTGCCAAGGTGGAAGTCGCGAGTTCAAATCTCGTAACCCGCTCCACATGGTCGGCCTGATGATCAGGGCGACCATTTATGGCGCCATAGCCAAGTGGTAAGGCAGAGGTCTGCAAAACCTTTATTCTCCAGTTCAAATCTGGATGGCGCCTCCAAAACCTGTAGGATTAATGTTTCTACGGGTTTTTTTAGTTTCTCCGAGAATTATTATAATATTATTGAGGGAATAATTATGAATGAATTTTGGAAATCAAAGCTTCACTATCCTGGGGGATGGGCTGGTCATTGAATAAAATGCAGCTTCGCCGTCTTCCAGGTAAAAGACTTCAAAAATAGGGTTATCGGGAGATTTGTAGAGATTGGCCAGGGCTGGCGCTACTTCAAACACCTTTGCTTTGGCGGCGGGGTTATTATCGAATACAGCCCTGCCCTTAAGCCGTATCCACTCTCCGTTCGCATTTGTTGTGCTGACTTCAAAGTTGGGATTTGCCTTTAACTGCTTGTAGACGTTCTTTTCGTTGTTGGTGCAGAAATAAAGCTTGCCCTCATACTCCATAATGAAGCCGAAAGGGCGTACTTTTGGCTTGTCTCCCTCAACGGTGGCAATGTAAAACGTATGGTTGTCCTGGAGAAATTTCAATACCTCATTCATGGTTACCGCTCCTTTACTTTCAATTTAAGCTATAGTATTATTATAAGTAAAAAACAGTATAATGCAAGTATGCAGTATTTCCTATCTTGATCAGCATTTTATGAGTAAAGGGGAAGAATGAATGGATAATAAAGCTGAAATGGATAAATTAGAGAATTTAGATGATTGCCCCATTAAATATTCCCTGAGCATCATAGGGGGGAAATGGAAGCTGCCTATCATATGGCAACTCAGCCAACACGAAAAACTGAGGTACAACGAGTTGAAGCGAAGCGTTTCAGGCATTACCAATATGATGCTGACCCAATCCCTGCAGGAATTGCAGGAGCATTCAATAGTGAAACGCACCCAATATATGGAAATACCCCCGAGGGTAGAGTACTCGCTTACCGAGGCCGGACGGACTCTGCTCCCGGCATTATACACGCTGGCGCAGTGGGGAAAGGCACAGATGAAAAGAGAAAAAGCAGGCGGCCATTGAATGGGTGCAAAAAATGCAGGAATCAATCCTGACCCAAACAAGACCGACTCCTTTTTTCGTTGATTGCTTCAAAGTCTATTTTGCTGTCCGTCCGCTGCTATGCTCAGGCCTGATGTAAAAGAAAAGAATGCCTACATGACATTCCCTTCTCTCTCTTCTTCCTTTATCTCATACAGGTTATAGGTGATGCATTTTGAAGCTCTTTTGGTCCTTGCCGGCTTTGCTTCCTTCTTTTCCGGGCTGGCCTGCTTCCGGGAAGCCGGTTTGGGTGCCGAGGATTTTGCCGCAGCTTTGAAGGTGCAATTCTTGTTGGTGCAGTGGCCGTCGATGATGATGGAACCGCAGGTACAAAATTCTGCCAAGTATATCACTCCTTTTTATACTATTTAAGTATATCACTAAAACAGGATTTTAATAATCATTTATATAAATTATTTCGCTCTTGCTTTGTGGAAGCACGGGATTGGGAAATCGCCACAGACGGCTTGCAAATTATCCTTTTTACTTTTCAAATGCCCGCATATATTATATAATCTATATGATTGAATGCTGTTAAAATCTACAAGCAGCCCCATATTTTCTTGGAGTTGAGGTATGTTTAAGAAAAAAATCTTAATTATAGATGATTCGGTGCTTATGGTCAGATACATAACGGATATTCTTCAAAATGCCGGTTATGAAGTGGTTTCAGCCTCTAACGGGCGGGAAGGCATAGCCAAGGTCAGAGAAGAGAAGCCCGACCTTGTCCTGCTTGACGTTGTTATGCCGGAAATCGATGGGTTCGAGGTTTGCAAAATATTAAGAGAGGACGACAGCAACAATTTAATGCCCATCATTATTCTCACTTCCCAGGGAAATGAAGATGACAAGCTTACAGGACTTGAGCTGGGGGCGGATGATTATATATTGAAACCCTTTAACCATAGGGAGCTGCTGAGCAGGGTCAGAAATACCCTTCGGCGGGTAGAAAGAAATAGAAGGGCCAACCCGCTTACGGGATTACAGGGAAATATAGAAATACAGACCGAAATCAACTACCGGATTGCCAAAAAGGCCGTTTTTGCGGTGATATATGCGGATCTGGACAATTTTAAGGCTTACAACGACGTATACGGATTCGCGAGCGGCGACAGGGTCATTATTCTCACGGCAGATATCATTGCGGACAATGTCCACCAGTATGGGACACCCGGTGACTTTATTGGGCATATCGGGGGAGATGATTTTGTCGTTATTACTGTTCCTGAAAATGTGGTCCAAACCTGTGAAGGCATCATCAGGGATTTTGACCGTAAGATTCCGGAGCTATACCTGGAGGAGGACAGGAAGAAAGGGTATATAACCACCGCCAACAGGCAGGGAGAGGTTATTACATACCCCATCATGTCTATTTCCCTGGCTGTGGTGACCAATGAAAACAGAGAGATCGAAAGTTACCTGCAGGCGGCTGAAATAGCCGCAGAGCTGAAGAAAAAGGCCAAAGCCGTCAACAGGAGCGTCTACGTCAAGGATTGCCGCAGGGAATAGGCCCTGAATTATAAAAAATTATGGTTCCCCCTCATTGTTTCAATTTTACACCTGCATTTCATTAAAAGCTTTTGTTCCTTTTGCATATGTCCAACCTGTGTACGAATATCCATATAATAAAGCGACAAATACAGGCGGGATGTTATGATTATCGTTGTCAGGAAGTATAATGCGGTACTGATTGCCCTTATTTTTTTACTGGTGTTCACTCTTTTTATGATTAATATATGGGATGGGAAGGCATTCCCGGCTGCAAAAGACCAGAACATGGACAGAACAGTATTGCTGGACCCCGGCCATGGGGGAGAAGACCCTGGAGCAGTGAGTGATTATAGCGGCGTCAAAGAAAAGGATATCAATCTTTTGATTGCCATGAAAGTAAAGGAACTTCTTGAGCGTGAAAATTACAAGGTGCTGATGACAAGAAGCGAGGATGTGCTTCAATACACCTCGGACACCGGAAATATCGTGCAGAAGAGAAGGGAGGACCTGCAGAGAAGAAAAAAAATGATGGACAGCGGGGATGCGGACATTGTGGTGAGCATACACCTGAATAAGTTTCCACAGACCCAATACCACGGGGCCCAGATCTTTTTTCCTCCCGATTCGGTTGAAAGCCGCAAGCTGGCTATGGATATCCAGAAAGCTATCCGTGAGACCGCCGACCCTGGCAATACCAGGGAGGCGCTTGTAAAAAAAGAACCGATTATTATTTTGAAAGACAGCAAAACCACAACGGTGATTGTGGAATGTGGATTTTTATCAAACCCGGAGGAGGAGAAGCTGTTGAGGACCGGGGAGTACCAGGAAAAGCTGGCGCTGGCCATCAAGAATGGAATTGCGGCCTTTTTCGAAGAACGGCATTGAGGCTCTTAGAACAGCCCTTCTTTTTCGTTGGAAAGCGCTTCCCAGAGGCTGTAGAGCTCTTCCAGCCGGTCCTTCAGGCCCACCTGCTCATCGTGAAGCGCCGTAAGCCGGATGTGGTCGGTATAGATTTCCTCCAAGCACATCAGGGCTTCAATTTCCTTCAGGCGGCCGTCGATTTTGTCTATTTCCCGCTCGGCATCCTCCAGCTGCTTTTCAAGTTTTCTCTGCCTGGCTTTGCTCTCTTTATTTTCTATATACTCAAGTTTTGAACGGGTAGGGGCACTTTCGCTCAAGCCGCCCTGTGCGCTGTTGTTTGGCAGTTTCCTGTGATCCATGTAAAAAAGGTAATTTCCCTTGTAATCCACCAGGGAGGTGCCGTCAAACTCAATGATTCTGGTTGCAAGTTTTTTTATAAAGTACCTGTCATGAGAAACGGCAAGGATGGTTCCGTCAAAGTTTAAAAGGGCATCCTCCAGAGCTTCTCTTGAATTTATGTCCAGGTGGTTTGTGGGTTCGTCCAATAGGATGAAATTGGCCTCGGACAGAATCAGCTTTAAAAGCGCCACCCGGCTTTTTTCACCGCCGCTTAAGCCGGATATGGGCTTGAATACGTCCTCTCCCTTAAACAGGAATGAAGCCAGCATGTTTCTAAGCTGTGTTTGTGTTATTTTGGGGTTGGAGCTCCACACCTCTTCAATGACCGTATTGAGCTCATTCAAGTTTTCTTGTTCCTGGTCGTAATAGCCAATGTGGATGTTATGGCCGTACTCAAAACTCCCGGAGGTTTGCTCCAGCCGGCCTGAAAGTATTTTCACCAGGGTGGACTTTCCGCACCCGTTGGGCCCTAAAAGGAATACCCGTTCTTTTTTATATAAATTGAAATTGATGCGGCTGAAAAGAGTTTTTCCCGGGTATTCCTTCGTAAGATTTTCCACAAACAGTACGTCGTTCCCGCTGATGATACCGCTTTTAAACTTAATCCTGATTTTACCGGGAAGCGCTTTGGGCTTCTCTATCTTATCCATCCTGTCAATGGCTTTTTGCCTGCTCTCGGCGGCGATAATATTCCTTTCCCTGTTCCACCTTTTTTGCTGCTCAATAAAGGCCTCCAACCGGGCAATTTCTCTTTGCTGCATCTCGTAATGCTTTTGCTGGATATCCCTTTCAACGGCCTTCTGGCTAACATAGGCGCTGTAATTTCCATCGTATACTTTGCACCTGCAGTTTTCGAGTTCGATGGTTTTGTGGGTTACGGCGTCCAGGAAATACCTGTCATGGGAGACCAGCACAATGCTTTTCCCATAGTTTTTTAAAAATTCCTCAAGCCATTCCAAAGCTTGGATATCCAGGTGGTTGGTAGGCTCGTCCAGGAGCAGTATATCGGGCTCTTCCAGGAGCAGCCTGGCCAGTGCCAGCCTTGTCTTTTGTCCACCGCTCAAAGCCTGCACCTTCAGCTCAAATTCCTCATCCCTGAAGCCAAGGCCCTTAAGGACACCTCTAACCTTGCTGTTGTACTCATATCCGCCGGAATAGGAAAATTTATCTGCCAGGACAGAATACTCCTTCATAAGGGAGGACAGAACGGCGCCGTCTTTTTCGGTGCTTATCCTGCTCTCCAGCTGCTTCAGCCTTTTTTCCATTTCAATTAATTCCGAGTATACCCGCATCAATTCATCCCACAGGCTCCGGGATGAGTCAAGGCCTGTATTCTGCTCAAGGTAGGCCAATTTGTGCCTTTTTGACGTAAATACCTCTCCTGCATCCGGCTTCAGTATTCCCGCAATTATTTTTAGAAGGGTGGTTTTGCCTGCCCCGTTAACTCCTACAATCCCCACTTTTTCGGAGTCCTGTATGTTGAATGTAATGTCCTCAAGGATCTTAACGGTTCCGAAGGACAAAGATATATTTTTACAGCTCAATAGAATCATTTTTACCTCGAAAGCCTTTACATTCGCATCTCCCATATGTAGTGCAAAGAAAATCATTGAATTCCTCGAAATGGTTTTTTCCGGCCGCCGCCGGACAGCAGCCGTAAACCGGGCAAATACCGGATATTATGCATTTCAACGTATACATTGTAGCAGAAAGCCGTATAAGTAGCAATATTGACAGTAAAAAAACAACAGTATATAATCACATTATTACTAGGATTGAATATGCTGACTAGAATTGAATATGTTGAAGAATTTATGAAATAGGTAAAATACGCCATGCGTGCTCAATATCAGCCGAAAAAACAACAAGGTTTCGTAAATCCTAGAGGACCATATTTTGCTTTTTAGGGGTGAAGACGATGAATTCGAAAAAAAAGGTGTCCATTGCGGTTGTTAGACGTCTCCCGAGATATTACAGGTATCTTTCGGATTTGCTTGAACTTGATATAACGAGGATTTCTTCAAAGGAGCTCAGCGCCAGGATGGGTATTACGGCATCCCAGATCCGGCAGGATTTGAACTGCTTCGGCGGCTTCGGGCAGCAGGGCTACGGCTATAATGTAGAATCCCTTTTTAATGAGATAGGAAATATCCTTGGGCTAAACAATAAATTTCAAATGATCATTATCGGTGCAGGGCATATGGGCCAGGCCCTGGCCAATTACTCCAACTTTGAAAAGAGGGGCTATAAACTGGTGGGCATATTTGATGTTGACCCGGGGCTCATCGGCAAAAAAATCAAAAACATAGAAATAGAGCACTACGATAAACTGGAAGAGTTTGTGAAGCACCACAGGGTTGACGTAGCCATACTCAGTGTGCCTTACGACCGCACGCGGATGGTGGCCGACAAGGTTGCAAGCCTGGGAATTAAAGGTTTATGGAATTTTTCTCCCATGGATTTAAAAATCCCTTATGATGTGGTTATTGAGAATGTGCACTTGAGTGACAGCTTAATGGTATTGGGATACCGGTTGAATGAAAAATTTAAGTGTAAAAAAAATAAGTGACCTTAGCGTATAAGGTCACTTTCTTTAAGGGCTAATCTTTAACTATAGGGCCACTGCTTAAACCGGCAATATTTTCAATTCATAAAATGCTGTGAATATGGCCTAGGCATGGAGTGACAAAACTATTTTTTGGGTAATAAAATAGTTTTGTCACTAAAGCCTGTTTAAAGTCGCAAAGAACTCAGGGAAAACAATATCCACAATCTGGGCTTTTCTTATCATAGTTTCACCCTCTGCGGCGAGTCCTGCAATAGACATGGCCATGGCAATAGCATAATCGTTATAGCTTTCTATGATTGTACCCCTTAGGGGCTTGCCCCCTTCAATCACCATCCCGTCCTCGGTTTCGTGCACAGAGGCCCCCATTTTGGACAACTCGGTGCACAGCGCTTTTATCCTGTTTGACTCCTTGATTTTGTAACCCTTCAGGTCTTTGATCACCGTTGTCCCCTTTGCGAGAGCGGCGGCGATGGCAATAACCGGAATTTCGTCAATAAGCCTGGGAATGATTTCGCCTTCAATGGTCACGGCATTTAATGAAGAACTGGAGACTCTTATATCTCCTACCTTTTCATTGCAAACGCTTCTTACATTCTCAACCTCTATCTTTGCCCCCATGGACCTGTATACATCCAGAATACCTGTCCTGGTGGGATTTACACCTACATTTTTGATCACAATGTCCGAATTGGGCACCAAAAGTCCTGCCGTAATAAAATAGGACGCAATAGAAATGTCCCCCGGAACTTCTATGTGCTGTGCGTACAAATTCGCAACCGGGTGGCTGGTTACACTCAGATTGTCAATTTTAATGTCTGCGCCGAAATTGTTCAGCATCAATTCGGAATGGTCCCTGGACTTAAAAGTTTCCGTGACTGTGGTTTCACCTTCCGCATATAGTCCGGCGATGATCAGCGGCGACTTTATATAGCTGCACAGGGGAGGGAGTTCATACTGTATTCCCTTGAGCTTTGACGGAGAAATATAAAGGGGACAGAAATTCCCATCCTCCCGGCCGTTTATGTTCGCACCCATCTGTCTGAGAGGCTTTACAACCTTTCCCACTGGCTTTTTTTGGGACGGCTCGCTCCTGTTGACGGTAGAGCTGAAAGGCTGGCCTGCCAGGACTCCCAGCAGCAGCCGGATGGTTGTGCCTGACCTCCCGGTGTTTAGCGGGGCCGCCGGAGGTTTTAAGCCATAAAGGCCTTTGCCGTGCACTTTTACCTTATTATTGGGTAAAATATCTATTCCCACCTGCATTTTTCTGAAGCAATCAATGGTGCTCAAACAGTCCTCACCTAAAAGAAATCCGTCGATTTCGGTGGTCCCCAGTGCCAGGGAGCCGAACAGTATGGCCCGGTGGCATATGGATTTATCTCCGGGTACGGTAATTTCACCTTTCATCGAATTTCTTTGTCCGATCAGCATTTTGCATTCCCCCCTTAAAGTATGGCCGGTGCTTTTTAACATAAAAACATTATCTTCCGCGGGTTAAAATGTTAAAATGCCCTTTCTTTGGCCAATAGCCTGTTACCTGTTTCTATATACTTTATAACCTCTATTGCTAAGTAAATCAAATGCAAAATTTTCACTTTCGGCATCGGGTAAGGTGATTGTCAGGCACCCCTGCTCAAATTCCCTGCTGTTGGACACATTGATGTTTTTAATATTTATGCCGTTCTGCCCCAGCAGTGTGGCGATTTCTCCTATGATACCGGGCTTATCCACAACATCTACCGCAATCTCGTATAAGGGGTATAGCAAGCTCTTTTTGCCTTCAGCCAAATTGTCCCGGTAAATTTTGGAGGATTCAAAAAAACTGTAAATTTTTTCTGAATCGTCCTTTTCCATATATTCGTTAAATTCCTTCAGAATTTTCATATAACCGTCTAAAATTCCCATAATATGCCGCTTGTTGCTTAATACTATACTCTCCCATATCCCCGGGCTTGAAGAGGCAATCCTTGTGATGTCTTTAAATCCTCCGGCGGCAAGAATTTGCATTTTGCCGTCGGGGGAGTCGGTTTCCTTCACCATGTTTACCAGGGCGGCGGCTATGATATGAGGCACATGGCTTACGCTTCCCGTCACCCGGTCATGTTCGCCGGCTTCCATTACAAGAGGGATGCCGCCTATGCCTCTCACCAGCTCGGTCATGCATTTCAGCGCACTGTCGTCGGTGCTTTTACCCGGTGTTAAGATATAATATGCATTTTCGAAGAGATGTGCGAAGCTGGCCGAGTAACCTTCCTTTTCGCTGCCTGTCATGGGGTGTCCTCCCACGAACCGCGGAGGCTCCCGCATTCCGTTGATGCAGCCGAGGATTTCTGTTTTGGTGCTGCACACATCTGTGACGATACAGCCTGGTTTTACCTTGGAGGAAATTGTCTCGAGATACTCTAGGGCCTTTTTTACGGGAGTACACAGGAATATGATGTCTGCATTCCAGACATATTCATTCACTTCGGTAAAACCCCTTGCTACGGTTTTATCCTTCACGGCCTGTTCAATGGACCCGGTATTTAAATCTACGGCTGTAATATCGTAAATTCCCAGCCGCTCGCTCAAGGCTTTCGCAAGAGAGCCGCCAATAAGCCCCAGTCCTATGATGGCAATTTTTTTATCCCCCATGCGTGAACTCTCTTCCGACGATTTCCGCAATCCTGCTTATATCCCTGCACAGGATATCAAAGTCTCCCGGTGTTATTTGCTGGGCCGCATCCGATAAAGCGCATCTGGGATTGGGGTGAACTTCGATGATCAATCCGTCCGATCCGGCTGCGATGGCAGCTTTTGAAAGGGAAAGAATGTACTGGGATTTTCCCGCCGCATGACTCGGGTCTACGATGATGGGAAGATGGCTCGAATTCTTTATCACCGGTACCGCACTTATATCCAGGGTGTTTCTCGTGGCGGTCTCAAATGTCCTTATTCCTCTTTCGCACAGGACTACGTTGTAATTTCCTTCATTCATTATATATTCTGCCGCGTTAAGCCATTCATCAATGGTTGTGGAAGGTCCCCGCTTCAATAAAACCGGCTTCATGGAGCGTCCTACCTCTCTTAAAAGTTGAAAGTTCTGGACATTCCTGGCCCCGATCTGAAACATGTCTACATAGAGGTCCGCTATTTCAACAGCCCTTTCGCTGGTGACTTCACTGATTGCCAATAGACCTGCAGCCTCTTTTGCTTCCTTTAAAAGCTTCAAGCCCTCTTCTTCGAGACCTTGGAACGCATAGGGGGATGTTCTGGGTTTAAAAGCGCCGCCTCTTAGGAATTGAGCGCCTGACTTTTTTACAGCCATGGCGGCTTCAAAAATTTGTTCACGGCTTTCGATGGCACAGGGGCCAGCCATGATTACCAGTTCCTTGCCGCCGATTTTTACCCCCTTCACGTCGATGATGCTGGGCTCGGGCTTGAAGGTTTTGCTGGCAAGCTTATACGATTCAACAATGGGTACGGTTTTTTCAACTCCAGGCATTAATTCGATGGGAATGTCGTTAAGCAGCCTTTTATCCCCTATCACGCCGATGATGGTCCTTTCCATGCCCCTGGATATATGAACTCCCAAGCCCAGGGATTCAAGGGCCTTTGAAACTTCCGAAATTTCGCTGTCCTGACAGCCGGGTTTCATTACGATAACCATATTCTTAGCCTTCCTTTCTACAATTCTACAAAAATAAGACCTTGCACCAAAAAATTCTTCTTTCCGTCCTACCGTTTTACAATGTTAAAAATAAATACACTCCCCCCGTCATTGTGTCCTGCTTTAATGCATGCAGGACCCATAGCCATGACGGCTGTTGAAAATATACAACTTAAATTTACAATGATAAAGTTTAAATGTCAATAAAATGTTCGGTTGTTGATAAAAAACTATTTAACTATTTTTAATAAATGATATAATATAGATGCTGCTTTTTCAAAATGCATAGGAAATCAGATTTCTTCTCAATTTTTTTCACAAGTGTTTCCGGCAGGCTTTAATTACCTTAAAATACTTGATTGCCGCTGAGAGCATTTTTAGGGAAGCAGCCTTAATTTGTTTTTTCAACATGTTGCTTTATTTTTACTGCCAAGATATATTAAAAAATTGCTGGTTTTCCTTTGAATTAAAAACCTGGCTTTAACCGGACAACTATGTATTTTTTTCCTCCAATGAGGCATGATATACTTGACAGCGGAAAATGGGGCTTTAGCCTTCGGCAGGGTAAAAAGGTGAAAGTGTGTAAACCTTTTTGAATATAGACCGGGCAGTGTCACAGCAAGTCGGTCAAAATCAGGTGACCTTGTCCGTTACAACTGCGGCAGCAATTTTGCAATATACGGTTCAAATTATCAACAGGAATAAATACAAGGGGGAATATTTATATGAAAGATTATACCGTTGAAAAGTTGCGCAACGTTTGTCTTATGTCCCATGGCGGAGCGGGTAAGACTACCCTGGCAGAAGCAATGTTGTTTAACACGGGAGTGCTTGACAGGTTTGGGAAGGTAGTGGACGGAACGACAACCACCGACTATGATCCGGAAGAAATTAAAAGGAAAATTTCTATAAGCACCGCCATAGCTCCATGTGAATGGAAGGATTATAAAATAAATATTATCGATACTCCCGGCTATTTTGATTTTGTTGGTGAAGTGAAGCAGGGCATCAGGGTGGCGGACGGCTGCATCATTCTGGTTCCTGCGAAGGGCGGAGTTGCAGTTGGAGCTGAAAAGTCCTGGGCCTATGCCAAGGACCAGGGTATACCCAAAATGTTTTTCGTGAGTAAAATGGACGAGGAAAATGCCAATTTCTTTGAGGTTTTGGACCAGCTGGTCAATACTTTCGGCAAAGGAGTCATTGCATTTCAAATTCCCATAATTGAGGGGGGCAAGTTTACCGGCTTTGTTGATGTGATTAACATGCAGGGAAAAAAGTTCGACAAGGATAAGCTGGTGGATACGGCCATTCCCGCAGGCCTGAACGATAGGATTTCCGCAATAAAGGAGGCCTTGAACGAGGCCATCGCCGAGAGTGATGAAGAACTGATGGAAAAATACTTCGGCGGGGAGGAATTTACTCCCGAGGAAATCCGCAAGGGATTGCGCAATGGGATTGGAGACGGCTCCATTGTCCCCGTGTTTTGCGGTTCTGCGGCAAACAATATGGGCGTGCAGCCGCTGATGGACGCAGTTATAGAATATTTGCCTTCCCCTTCCGACAGACCGGCTGTAAAGGCAAAAAAACCGGGCAGCAACGAAACCATAGAACTTAAGGCGGCAGCCGATGCACCGCTTTCCGCCATCGTATTCAAAACAGTGGCGGACCCCTTTGTAGGCAAGATTTCTCTGTTCAGGGTATACACCGGTACATTGAAATCCGACTCGGTGGTGTATAATACAACTACCGAAAAGACTGAAAAAATCGCCAACCTTTTTATAATGAGAGGCAAAAAGCAGATTCCTGTGGATAAACTCATCGCAGGAGATATTGGAGGAGTTTCCAAGCTGCAGGCTACGAATACAAATGACACTCTCTGCGACCAGGGCAAGCCTGTTGTGCTTGATAAGATAGAATTCCCAGAGCCGGTAATTTCCCTGGCTGTGGAGCCCAAGGCAAAGGGGGATGAAGAAAAAATAAGTTCGGGCTTGCAGAAGCTGCAGGATGAAGATCCCACATTCAAGGTAGCCCTGAATAACGAGACGCACCAAACTCTCATTTCCGGTGTGGGAGAGCAGCACCTTGATGTGGTCGTGAGCAAGCTGAAGGCTAAATTCGGCGTATCCGTCAACCTTGTGGACCCGAAGGTCCCATACAGGGAAACCATCAGGAAAAAAGTCAAGGTGGAAGGCAAGCACAAAAAGCAGTCGGGCGGACACGGCCAGTATGGCCATGTGTGGATAGAATTCGAACCGGGTGAGAATGAGGACCTGACCTTCGAAGAAAAGATTTTCGGAGGCGCAGTGCCCAGACAATACTTCCCGGCCGTTGAAAAAGGCCTCCGTGAGGCAATCTTAAAAGGTGTTTTAGCCGGATATCCCGTTGTGAACCTGAAAGCCACCCTGGTGGATGGTTCTTTCCACCCTGTGGACTCTTCGGAAATGGCTTTTAAAATAGCCGCACGCCTGGCGTACAAGAAAGGCCTGGAGCAAGCTTCCCCGGTATTGCTTGAGCCCATTGCCCATGTGGAGGTGTATGTGCCCGACAACTATATGGGCGATATCATCGGAGATTTGAATAAGCGCAGAGGCAGAATACTGGGTATGAATCCGCAGGATGGGGGACTGCAGCAGGTTGTGGCCGAAGTGCCCCAGGCGGAAATGTTCAAATACGCAACGGATTTGAGGTCTATGACACAGGCGAGAGGTTTCTTCAAGCTGTGGTTTGAAAGGTATGAGGAGGCTCCTCCCAGCGTAAGCCAGAAGGTAATTGAGGAAGCCAAGAAGACAATGACTGATGAGGATGAAGACGAATAAACGTGAATAAACGGTAATGGAAAGGGATGCTGTAAACTTATACGGCGTCCCTTTAATTTTAGATAACGTATGGAAAATTTAAAGAAAATGTGTAAAAAATAACTGTCTTGCACACGCAGCACAGTTATTTTATTGACAATCGCCTAATTTCCATAAGATTTTACCTGATCTTAAATTCCATGTCGATTTCTATCAATGTTCATAAATAAATACAATAAATCTAAATATGTTTATATAAATTTCTATCAATCTTTGTTAATATTTTGATAAAGTTATGATTTTACTGGCCTTTCAACAGCGAAATTTTCAAAAAGCATATTTACAAAACAGCAAATGTACAAATATAAATACATAAGGCGTAAGGGGATGGACCTTGAATAGAAGCAAACATTGTTAAATGAAACCACAAAGATTGTTAATTAAATGCGTAAAGACTGTTAATATTTAAATTAATTGACAATTATATTCCCGGGGACTAAAATTATTAAATATCAGATGAACAATGTATACAAAATAGGCTGTCAGACGTTTCTTGGATAGAGAGTGAAAATTGTCATAGCATAGCTCCGGAATATAGAAGAACTGGTATATAAACCACGAGGTAGTGCAACCGGAAAACGGTATTATGTTAACAAAAGGTTGTATTTCTTATACAAGCGAGGCAGAATTAATGAATAAAAATATATAACTTGTAAAGGGGTTTTAAAAATGAGTGTAGCTGGCGAATGCTGCTGTGGAAATGTGGATACAAGGGAACAGAAGCTTACGGAAATTATAGAAAAGTATAAAAACACCAAGGGGGCATTAATTCCGGTGCTGCATGAAGCACAGGAGCTGTACGGCTATCTTCCCTTAAAGGTGCAGAAAAAGATTTCGGAGGGGTTGGACGTACCGCTTGCTGAAATTTATGGGGTTGTGACGTTTTATACCCAATTTTCACTGAATGCGAAAGGCAAGTATAAGATACAGGTATGCCTGGGAACCGCGTGCTATGTCAAGGGGTCCAGCAAGGTGCTGGACAAACTGAGGGAAAAGCTGGGAATCAATGTGGGAGAATGTACCGAAGATGGCCTGTTTTCCCTGGACGCATGCCGGTGTGTCGGGGCTTGCGGTTTGGCGCCGGTGATGATGATTAATGACGACGTCTATGGGAGACTGACTGTGGATGATGTGGAAGGGATTATTGAAAAGTACAGGAACAAATGAGTTTTACGGTCCAATCAATGGTTTTCAAAAGTGCAGGCAGGTACGTGAAAGATATTATTGGAGGTATTTTCAATGAAGACAATAACTGAGCTGGAGGAAATAAGAAAGAGGACCCTGGAAAAAATAAAACCGGGAACAAACAGCAACAGGCTGAGAATCCTGGTGGGAATGGCAACCTGTGGGATAGCGGCGGGTGCAAGGCCGGTCATGAATGCCTTTATAGAAGAATTAAAGAAAAGGAACATAAGCGATGTGACCGTTACTATGACAGGATGCATCGGTGCTTGCAGGCTTGAGCCCATTGTAGAAGTAATAGACTCCGACGGGAGACGGGTCACCTATGTCAAAATGACCGAGGAGAAAGCAGCCCGGGTGGTGGTTGAACACATTGTAAACGGCCGGGTGTGCGTCGACTATACCATCGGTGAGGCGGAAAGGAAAACGGCGGAAGGCTGAGGCGGGAAAGGCTGAAAAGCTGAGAGGCTGAGGGAAAACCAGTTACGCGGTAAATAGGCTCAGCCTGGCAGAGCCAGAAACTCAGTGTTTGCAAAGCAAAATCTCAGCATTTACGCAGTAAACAAGAGGGAGGATCAAAATGCAAATATATAGGGCACATGTGCTGATTTGCGGGGGGACCGGATGTACCTCTTCCGGGTCCGAAAACGTGAAGAAGGAATTTGAAGAACAATTAAAAAAGCATCATTTGGAAAATGAGGTCCAAATTGTGGGGACAGGGTGTTTCGGCTTGTGTGCCAGAGGTCCTGTCGTGGTGGTATACCCTGAAGGGGCCATGTACACCATGGTGCGGGTAGAGGATGTAGAAGAAATCGTCACCGAGCACCTCTTAAAGGGGCGGATGGTCCGGAGGCTTTTGGCAGGGGGCCAGGAGGCAGGAGATGTCACCCAATCCCTGGACAAAGTGGACTTTTTCAAAAAGCAGTTGAGGATTGCCCTGAGGAACTGTGGAATCATCAACCCGGAGGACATTGACGAGTACATCGCCTTTGACGGGTACAAAGCCCTTACCAAAGTCCTCACCGAAATGACCCCGGAGCAGGTCATCGACACCGTGAAGAGGTCGGGGCTGAGAGGAAGGGGAGGAGCGGGATTCCCCACGGGGTTGAAATGGGAGTTCGCCGCCAGGCAGCAGAACGAGACCAAATACGTGTGCTGCAATGCGGATGAAGGAGACCCGGGAGCCTTCATGGACCGGAGTGTCCTGGAAGGAGACCCCCATTCGGTTATTGAGGCCATGATCATCGCAGGGTACGCCATCGGGGCGCACCAGGGCTTCATCTATGTGAGGGCCGAATACCCCATCGCTGTGAAGCGGCTGGAGATTGCCATAGGGCAGGCTAAAGAATACGGGCTGCTGGGGAAGAACATCCTGGGGACGGGTTTTGCCTTTGACCTTGAACTGAGGCTGGGGGCAGGGGCCTTTGTATGTGGAGAGGAAACCGCCCTTATGACCTCCATCGAAGGGCACCGGGGAGAGCCGAGGCCTAGGCCGCCCTTCCCGGCCGTAAAGGGTCTGTGGGGGAAACCCACCATTCTCAACAACGTAGAAACCTTTGCCAACATTCCCAGGATCATCCTCAACGGGGCAGAGTGGTTTGCGGGCATCGGCACCGAGAGGAGCAAAGGCACCAAAGTCTTTGCCATGGGAGGAAAAATAAACAACACGGGGCTGCTGGAAGTCCCCATGGGGACCACCCTAAGGGAGGTCATCTACGACATCGGGGGAGGGATTCCCGGAGGGAAGAAATTCAAGGCCGCCCAGACCGGAGGGCCGTCGGGAGGATGCATTCCTGCCAGCCATATCGACACGCCCATCGAATATGACACCTTGGTCCAGCTGGGGTCTATGATGGGCTCCGGAGGACTTATCGTCATGGACGAAGACACCTGCATGGTGGACATCGCCCGGTACTTCCTGGACTTCACTGTGGACGAATCCTGCGGGAAATGTCCACCATGCCGCATTGGCACCAAGAGGATGCTGGAAATACTGGAGAGGATTACCGGGGGCAAGGGAGAAGAAGGAGACATTGAGAAGCTGGAGACCCTGGCCAAAAACATCAAGGCCTCCGCTCTGTGCGCCCTGGGGCAGTCGGCGCCTAACCCGGTGCTGAGCACCTTAAGGTACTTCCGGGACGAATATGAAGCCCACGTGAAAGAAAAGAGATGCCCGGCGGGCGTATGCAAAGCCATGATGAAATACGTCATCAACGCGGACAGCTGCAAAAGCTGCGGCATCTGTGCCAAGAACTGTCCTGTGGGGGCCATTGAGGGAGAGAAAAAAGTACCGTACCGCATTGATCAGGACAAGTGCATCAAATGCGGGACATGCATGGAAAAATGTCCATTCAAGGCCATATTCAAAAACGTGTAGGGAAAGGGGAGAAAACACATGGAAACAGTCAACATCACCATCGACGGAAGAAAACTGCAGGTACCGGGGAACTATACCGTGCTGGAAGCAGCCAAGCAGGCCAACATCGCCATACCCACCCTGTGCTTCCTGAAAGACATCAATGAAATCGGGGCCTGCCGGATGTGCGTCGTAGAAATCCAGGGGGCGAGAAGCCTGCAGGCCGCGTGCGTCTACCCTGTCTCCGAGGGATTAGTCATCAACACCCAGACCCCTGCCGTCCGCGAATCCAGGAAAGTCACCCTGGAGCTCATCCTGTCCAACCATGACCGGAAATGCCTCACCTGTGTGCGGAGCAACAACTGTGAGCTGCAGAAGCTGGCCGAGGAACTCAACATCAGCGACGTGCGGTTTGAAGGAGAGACCTACCGGCTGCCCGTCGACCACCTGTCGCCGTCCGTTGTCCGGGACCCCAACAAATGCATCCTGTGCCGGCGGTGTATCAGCATGTGCAAAAACATCCAGAAAGTAGGCGTCATCGATACCAGCCAGAGGGGCTTCAAGACCATCGTATCCTCCGCCTTCAACCAGTCCCTGGCTGAAGTGCCTTGCATCAACTGCGGGCAGTGCATCACCGTATGTCCCGTAGGAGCCCTCAGAGAAAAGGACGATACCGACCGGGTATGGGAGGCGCTGGCTAACCCGGAGCTGCACGTCGTCGTGCAGACTGCGCCGGCCGTCAGGGTGGCCCTGGGAGAAGAATTCGGCCTGCCCATCGGCAGCCGGGTCACCAGCCAGATGGTGGCGGCCCTCAAGAGGCTGGGATTCAGCAAAGTCTTCGACACCGACACCGCGGCAGACCTGACCATCATGGAGGAGGGGACCGAACTGCTGGAGAGGCTGAAAAACGGAGGAAAGCTGCCTCTCATCACCTCATGCAGCCCGGGATGGATTAAATACTGCGAACACAACTACCCCGAATTCCTAGACAACCTGTCCAGCTGCAAATCGCCCCATGAAATGTTCGGGGCCGTATTGAAATCCTACTATGCCCAAAAACAGGGGATAGACCCGGACAAAATCTTTGTCGTGTCCATCATGCCGTGTACCGCTAAGAAATTTGAGGCCAAACGGCCGGAACTGGCAGCCACGGGGCGCCCGGATGTGGACGTGGTATTGACCACCCGGGAGCTGGCGAGAATGATCCGGGAAGCGGGCATCGACTTTACAGGACTGCCGGAGGGGCACTTTGACGACCCCATGGGAGAGGCCACAGGAGCAGGAGTCATCTTCGGGGCCACCGGAGGAGTCATGGAGGCTGCGCTGAGGACTGTGGCGGAAATCCTGGAAGGAAAGCCCGTAGACAACATCGAATACACAGCCGTCCGGGGGACCGAAGGGATCAAGGAAGCCGTCGTAGAAGCCGGAGGAATCAAAATCAAGGCGGCGGTAGCCCACGGCACGGGGAACGCCAAAAAGCTGCTGGAGCGGATCAAGGCGGGAGAGGCAGAGTACCATTTCGTAGAAATCATGGCATGCCCGGGGGGCTGCGTGACCGGAGGAGGACAGCCCATTCAGCCGTCGAAGGTAAGGAGCTGGGTAGACCTGAGGAAGGAGAGGGCCAAAGCCATCTATGAAGAGGATAGGAACATGCCCATCCGGAAGTCCCATGAAAATCCGAAGGTCAAAATGCTGTACGAGGAGTACTTTGAGAAGCCGGGGAGCCATAGGGCCCATGAGCTGCTGCATACCCACTACACCCAGAGGGAGAACTACCCCGAGGCCAGGTGAAATGGGGCTGAGAGCTGAGGTAGCAGATGGGCTCTGGAGAAGGGGCAAGATTGAGAAAACACTTGAACCTTGAACAACTAATAAGCAATGCTGCAGCTTCTAACCTTGAACAGCTCATAAGAAAGGCTTCAACCTCAACCTTGAAGGGCTAACAAGGATCACTTCAGCCTTTCTGTCAAGGGGACTGAAGTTTAAGGGATGAGTAAAAGAGAGATATTTATTAATAGAGATAAAATAATTAAAGGACCGGTTTTCCGGTCCTTTAATTATTTATTTACCATATCCTTTAAGGCTTTCCCAACTTTAAATATGGGCACCTTGGATGCCGGGATGGTTATCTCGGACTTGGTCTGGGGATTTCTGCCCTTTCTGGCGGCCCTCTGCCGGACTTCAAATGAACCGAAACCTACCAGTTGGACCTTGTCACCCTTTGCCAGCGCCTCTTCAACGCTTTCTAAAAATGCGTTGAGCGCTTTTTCCGCGTTCTTTCTGGGCATATTGCCCTTTTCAGCCATATCTGCGATCAAATCTGCCTTATTCATTATTAACCTCCCTTCTGCCTTTTCCCAATATAGTTTTATCCTTTTTTTCCAGAAATATGTATTTTCGCTTCATTCCACAGTTTGTCCATTTCGGAAAGTGTCATTTCCTCCAAATTTTTGCCTGATTTCAGGGCCTCCTTCTCGATGTATTCGAACCTTTTGATGAACTTGTTTGTTGTTTCGCTTAAAGCGAGTTCAGGCTGAACATCAAGAAACCTTGACAAATTAACGAGCGAAAAGAATACATCTCCCATTTCATCCGTTATTCTTGCCACATTTTTACTTTTATATACATCCTTTAATTCCTGTATTTCTTCAAGCACCTTGTCAAACACATCCTCCGCGTTATCCAAGTCAAATCCTACCTGTGAAGCCTTTTGCTGAACTTTGAAGCTTCTCATCAAGGCCGGTAAATTGGAAGGGACGTCTTTCAACACTTCGGTATGGCTTTTAATTCCCTTTTCCTTCTTCTTAATAGCCTCCCAGTTATTCACAACCTCCTCGGGGGTGTCCGCCTTATCATTGCCGAAAACATGGGTATGCCGTAGAATCAGCTTGCGGCATATGGCAGTGATGACATCCTGCATGTTGAAGGCATTTTTTTCGGAGGCGATCTGTGCCTGGAATACCACTTGCAGAAGCAAGTCTCCCAACTCTTCACACATTTTTTTACTGCTGTTGAGGTCTATTGCCTCCAGGACCTCATAGGTTTCCTCAATCAAATACCTTTTCAGGCTCTCATGGGTTTGCTCCCTGTCCCACGGGCACCCCTTTTCGCTTCTTAAAAGGGCCATGATTTCCAGCAAATCCTTTAATTCATACTTGTCTTTTAACATAATTGCGTCTCCCATCCTGAGTAAATTAATTTATGCACGGCGGCTCCGCCATTACAGATACCCTCATTCAATTTTTAATGCCTCTATAGATACCGAACTCTAAAGTTAAAAATTGGATCAATACCAATTTTTATTTTTAAAGTACTTTATCGATATTATAGCACAGTGCGTTAAAGCTGCAATTTACAATTGTGGATAGAGAATTTGTATATGGATTTTATTTACTTTAATAGATTTAAACATATCATCATCTCCTTTTCCATTATAATCGTTTATACAGGATCCGGTCCATACATTTAGGTCATAGCGGCCATACATATATATAAATGGAGAGAAATAGTATATAATAAAAGCAAATGGCCTTTTTCTAAAATTTCAATTAAAAAACACCACTATTTTTTATTTTATATTTTAACAGCAATACAGGGGGGATAAGTCTGTGGAAAACAAATCAAATAAAGGAATTATTCTCTTTATATGCACGCTGGGTGCCTTTTTAACCCCTTTTATGAGCTCTTCCATCGTTGTTGCGCTTCCATCCATTGACCGGGAGTTTGCGATGAGCACAGCCCTGCTGAACTGGGTCCCTACCTCATTTCTCCTCGCTTCCGCCATTTTTGTCGTCCCCTTCGGAAGGGCGGCGGACATATTGGGGAGAAAGCGTGTTTACCTGTTCGGCATATCGCTTTTTACCCTGGCTTCGGTATTATGCGGGTTGTCCCTGTCTTCTCCCATGCTTGTAGCTTTAAGGGTTATACAGGGCATAGGGGCCGCAGCCATATTCGGAACGTCGGTGGCCATACTTACCGCTGCATATTCACCGGGAGAGAGGGGTAAAGCCCTCGGGATCAATGTGGCGGTCACCTATTTGGGGCTTTCCCTGGGGCCGTTCTTAGGAGGTTTTTTAACCGAACATCTGGGGTGGAGAAGCATCTTTTTTGTCAATGTCCCCCTCGGGCTCGCGGTTATCATTCTGACGCTTGCCAGGATTAAACAGGAGTGGGCCGAAGCGGTGGACGAAAAATTTGACTATGTGGGATTTCTCGTTTACGGAACGGGACTTTTTTGCCTTATGGCAGGCCTTTCCTTCATCCGGTCGGAATGGCTGGGCCCCTTTCTTCTCTCCACCGGCATTGCCGCAATGGCTGCTTTTAGCTTTATGGAGGCCAGGGTGGAAAATCCCGTAATCAACATGAATTTACTGAAAAACAACAGGATCCTTGTTTTTTCAATACTGGCCGCTCTCATCAACTACTGCGCTACCTATGCGGTAACCTATCTTCTGAGCCTGTACCTGCAGTATATAAAAGGCTTTGGCCCCCAGTATGCCGGTCTGATTCTTGTAGCTCAACCCGCCGTACAGGCCGTATTTTCACCGCTGGCAGGCAGAATGTCGGATAGGCTTGAGCCGCAGAAGGTGGCCTCTATGGGGATGGCCCTGACCACCCTGGGCCTGGCGGTGCTGGTGTTTGTAAACAACAATACTTCTGTTTTATTCCTCGTAGCCGCTTTACTGGTTCTGGGCCTGGGATATGCCCTCTTTGTGTCGCCCAATACAAACGCCGTCATGGGCTCGGTAGACAAGAAGTACTATGGTGTCACATCAGGGTTGATCGGCACGGCGCGCCTGGTTGGACAGACCTTCAGCATGGGCATAACCTCCCTGATCTTTTCCATATACATCGGGAATGCACAGATTGCGAGAGAATACCATCCCCACTTTATTGAGAGTATAAGGATGATTTTTATCATCCTGACCGTTTTAAGCTTTCTCGGAATTTTTTTCTCCCTTGCAAGGGGCAAGCTGCGGGAGGAAGGTTGATGTGTCCCCATTCGGTTGATTTGTTATTGCAGATATTCTATAATATATTAATATAAGAGATTTTTGGGGGTGGCGAAATGGAGTGTGCACGGTGCAAGCAGCCTATTCCGGAGGGAGAGGAATGCAATTATTACGGGAAAATCCTGTGTGAGGACTGCTATATTGAGGCGGCGGAACCGCCCAAAACCTGTGATGTGGCAGCCGTCTATTCGGCCAAAAAGCACAGGGCGTTGGCGGGCCAGACAGGCACCGAGGGCCTGACCGAACAGCAGAAGAACATTTATGAATATGTGAAGAAGCACGGCAAAGCCACAAAACAGGAATTGCTTGACGCCCTGGGGCTTTCGCCCAGGGACATGGACAGGCAGCTGCCCATATTGAGGCATTGTGAACTGCTGAAAGCACATAAAATCGGGCAGGAGATTTATATAGTGCCCTTTGATTTCGAGGCGCCATAGGGGACGGCTCGAGTGAGCCAAAAGAGAACCGTCCCCTGTGGCTCGAGGCTAAAAAATGAGTTTTACAAAAGATGCCTGGGCAGGCAAAAGAATAAGGATAATTTTTATTTTGCTGTTTATACTCTATATTGTATACCTCTCCTATCTGCTGTTTTTCAGCCGGGATTACGGGCGGACACCGGGGAGCCGCAGCTATAACCTGGTTCCTTTTGCCACAATCCGGAAATACCTGTATGCGTCCGGCAATGCGGATATCGCCCTGACAAATTTGATGGGAAACATTGGGGCCTTTATACCCATGGGATTCCTGCTGCCCCTTGCTTTTAAAAAGTTTTCCGGCTTCCTGGGGACAGCTTTGACCATCCTGCTTGCAACGGCGGCGGTGGAAACGGTTCAGTACATTACAGGAGTGGGAATCTGGGACGTGGATGACATTATTTTAAATATGGCCGGCGGAATCATAGGACTTGCGGCCAGCCGCCTGGTCAGAAGACCCTAGGGCCGCTGATTTATCATTACAGGGATTTTATAATATACTTAACCGGGAAATTTGGGGAGGTGCCGTTATGGAGTGTGCACGGTGCAAACAGCATTGTAAAATAAAGGAATGAAAGAAGCATCTTTTTGCAGTCAATCCGTAATTCCCTGGGGTATAGTCCGGCTGTTCTCCGGATTGTTCTTGGCTATCAATTTTTTTGAGTTTCTGTCGATATACTCCAGAAACTTATAGGAAATATTGAAGTGAAGTCTTATATTACTATCGTTCAGGTCTACCTGAATAATCTCCTGGATTTTGTCAATACGGTATACCATGGTATTTCTATGAATGTGCAGTGCTTGCGCCGAAGCAACAAGATTTCTTTCATTTTGGAGAAAAACCTTTAGGCTGTGTGCAAGAAGCGTATTATTTTTCCTATCATATTCAATAAGCTTTATTAAGGAAGGATGGCAGAGACTGATTAGATTCTCATGATTATTACATAAATTTACAATATGGTACAGGACATAATCCTCATATTCAAAAATGAACCTATTATTCTCCAGTCTTATTCCAATTTCAAGCGCTTCAAGTGACTGATTGAAATATATCTGAATTTCGCTTATGTCATGGAAGCATCGGCTTAAACCTCCATACATTCTATTTTGTCCAAAATAATGATCAATTTCTTTAAGTTCATTTTTATCTAAAATATTTGAATAATCTCTGCTTATTACCAGTACGATATTCCCATTGAATATTATGGCCTTACTGCCAAAAATATTTTGCTCTATCAAGTCTCTTGTATACTCCAGAGAAGAATTGTAACGTTCCTCAAGATCAAACGTGACAGACATAACATATAGATTCTGCTTCAACGGCCACTTTAATAACTTTAACCTTTCGTGGATAACATCTCTGTCCTTTAGTTTCCCATCTAATAGATCTGCTATCAGGTATTCATACATCAGTCCTTTGGCATGATGGTAAAAGGTATCCTTTTGCATTTCCCTGGATACTATTTTAGCTAAAAAAGCAGTCGGTTCCACATCGCTTTTAAGAAAGGGGCGGTTGTATTCAAGGAGTGACATATATGCCATAACAGTGGTACCACTTACTATTGTGGCCATAATGTTGGCTTTATCTTTGATTTTGGATTTAATCAGGAATGGGGTATAACTCTTATGCAATTTTTGGAATACTTTTTCAATTTTCATAATATGTACAAGTTCCTGTGAGAAGTAGCCTTTTTCCAGTATTTCTTTCCAAAATATATCGTCAGTATCAACCCGTCTGGAAATGGAGAGAAGTTTAAGGCTGCAATCCACAATGCAGACAGGGTTTCCAATGAATTCTTCGCCCAATGAAAGAATATACTTAAGGCCTTTATCCTGCATTAAAGCATTTGAAAGTTTTTCTGTCCACTTCCCATACTCTAAAACGATTTCTTGGACCTCATTAAATACAGAAATGACACTCATTTTTTCTTTTACTACGAGCAGGTTTAAATTAGGCTTTTGACAGCTATCAAAATCCAGAGCGGTGTCTTCTATACAAAGTATGTTAATAATCTGGTTTTCAGGGAGAGTG
Source organism: Eubacteriales bacterium (assembly GCA_024655885.1). Lineage (GTDB taxonomy): Bacteria > Bacillota > Clostridia > Acetivibrionales > JANLFN01 > JANLFN01. Next base: position 47,206 of record JANLFN010000011.1, read on the forward strand.
GAAGGCAGCTCGGAGCTTTTTCCAACATAAAGGTACTCAGATTGAAATGTGCACCATTTTTCATCGAACAGCTTGATCCCAATTATATCAGGTTGCTTATCAGAAAAAGATCGGACTCCTATGGTGAATCCTTTTATTCTATCTGCTATAAAATTTATACTTATTCCCATAATAATGCTCCTTCATTAGCGGCTTAGTATCAAAGGTACAATCCGGCCATTTTTTTTTGTATTAAGCATACAGGGATTTAAAAGTGGCTATTCATTATACTTATATATAAATAATACTAAAAGCAATTAAAAATTTCAAAGGGGGATATTTTATGAGCCAAAAACTGATCAATGCTATGGCGGACCACGTATGCAAGAACGCTAAGGAAACGGTGGAATATTGCAAAAAGTATATGGGGGTATGAGAACATGAAGACAAATCAGGAATTACTTATTGAACGTACCACCAGACTAAAAAAAGCGATTGCTCTTGAAAAACCTGACAGAACTCCGGTTATTGCCTGGGCGGATGCATTTTGTGCAAACTATATGGGAGTGAAGATGTCGGAATTCTCATCCAATATGATATTATCCAGCGATACTATGGTAAATACGTTTAAAGATTTTCCAACACTCGATGCAACCGAGGTTGCCACAACAGCTCCCGATGCGGTAGCAATGGGGTTTTTGAGCAAAATGAAGATTGCCGGAAGGGATCTTCCGGAGGGCAGCAACTGGATTGTTGACGAGCAGGAAAGATTAAGCGTTGAGGACTATGATACCATCCTCAATATGGGCTGGACTCCTTTTTACATGAAATTTTTAAACGAGAAACTCGGAATAGATGTTCAAACCTTTTTTGCGAAAATAGGTGAAGCAACAGGATATGGAACAATGAAATTCATCGAAGCCGGTATACCGGTCTATTCCGTAGCTATCGGTCCTGCCATTCCATTGGAGACTCTGGCAGGGGGCCGGACAATGGCAAAATTCATACAGGATCTCTACAGGATGCCGGACAAGATACAGGCCGTTATGGATATAATGATGGATGAAATTGTTGCTCAAACGATAGGGGCGCTCAACATGAGTCCCGAAAAACCCCTTACGGTATTTTTAGGAATTGCAAGAGGGGCTGGTGAATTTCTTTCACCCAAGCTATGGCAGCGTTTCACACTGCCTTATATGGTAAAAATTATAAATTCGATTATTGGGCAAGGCGTTGTTTGCAACCTGCATTTTGATTCCTGCTGGGACCGTGACCTTGAGTATTTAAAACAATTCCCCAAAGGCACCTGTGTATTCGGCTGCGACCATCTCACGGATATATACAAGATCAAGGGAACCCTTGGTGAAAGCATGGCTGTAAAAGGAGATGTCCCATCCGCAATGCTGGCCTTCGGAACTCCCGATGATGTATACAATTACTCTACAAGACTCATCAAGGATATGGGCAATGGATTTATCCTCGCACCAGCATGCACCTTGCCTGCAAACGCTAAAGTTGAAAACGTGAAGGCACTGCTTGCGGCTGTTGAAGGAAAATAAAATATTAAAATTTCTGACGGCAAAATACTCACAAAAAACACATGGGGGTATAATAAGAAAAAATGCTAAATTGGAGAATGTTGAGATGATGATCACGGCAGCTACAGGTAAATAAAAAATATATGTAGTAAATGCAGATATAAAAAAAGAGAAATAATGGGGGGCCGGCTTTCCATTTGGATTGAAAAGCCGGCCTTCCTATGAAAGGCAGATATGGAACTGCTCTTGGCGGTATTGTCCAAAAAACTCTCATGTAACCGTTCTGAGATTTCTTATTTTATACAGGTAGTACTTTTCCTCCCGCATCATGTGGTCGGGCATCAGGGGTTTTAAGGTGCCCAGGATTTTGCATTCCTTTCTCAGCATGCGTATTTTGTCCAGGAAGTAAATAAAATCGTTGATTTTGGCCTCCACTTCCGTATTAAAATGCGACAGGGCTCCGTCGCTTAAGCCGGTCCTTTCCAGCAAAGCACCTAATTCCATGGCTTTGATAAACAGGTGGTCAAATGCATTTTTAAACTCCTCTGCTTCCTTTATAAGCGCGGCCTCAACAGGGTCCAGGTCAGCAGCAATGGTGGCTGCGTGGCCTGCCGCATCGGCAAGCCATACTTTATGTAGCCGGATATTTTTCATTATCCTGTTAACCGGCCTGATTGCTTGAAGCATGCACAGGGTCTGGAAATATTCCATGGCTTCATTGATCATATGGTTTATAAATGTGGGAGAGAGGCTTATTTCAAGTTTACACTGCAGGGACCTGCCGGCGAGCAGGCGCTTGAAGTCAATGAAGCCGGTAACGGCGCTCATGCTCTGCCTCACCAGTTCCATCACCGACCGGGGCGAGTCTTCTGCGGCAGGCAGGTCTTTTGCCCTGCGGCGCAGCTCCATAAAGGTGTTTTTGAAATATCCGGCGGCAGACACAGACGGCTGCTCCCTTGCCGACAGTGAAATCAGCATGAACTCGGCGTGGTCTCTCATGATACCCGACCAAAAATAGATCTCTTCCAAAGGATTGAACATTTTTACATGGCCTCCCAAAGGTTTCTAATATTAGAATATGAAAACAGCCTTAGTGCAGTTACATAAAATTAAAATGTGGTTTACCGCGGCAGGGGATGGCTGCGGCGCACTCAGCCCTCTACAGCCTCAGAGAAACATTGCGGATGGGTTTGCGAACGGATAGGGGTTAATTTTTTGACATCTTTTGACGATATAGTATAATAATGTGCAGTAGCCCATTATATGCTGAGATAGAAAAGCTTCAGCGGTAATTTATGCTGAGAGCTGAGAAACAGGGTTATTTTGATGAGCTTTCGACATTGACATATTCCGGCAATTGTCCTTCAGCGCCTTTACTCTCGGCACCCGGCAGGGCATCAGCCCAACTCAGCCTTTCAGCGTGCGTCCTGAGGCGCAGTTTTCATAAAATGTTTCGGGGGTAATCCAATGAAATTCTTTAAAAAATTTTTTGCCGTAATACTTTCATTCCATATCCTGATTTTCGGGCTGTACCCGGGCCTCCCGGATGCCGTTTTTGCAGCCGCGGGGCAGTCTGCCGTTGTCACGGGCCACTGGGCGGCGGACGTAGTCAATAAGTGGATTTCAAAAGGGCTGATTAAGGACTACGGCGGTATAAAAGGAAGGCTGGATTATCCGGTAACCAGGGCGGAGATGGTGGCACTGCTCGACAGCGTGTTCAATTTTACGGATAAGAATTATGTGGCCTTTTCCGACGTGCCGGCGGGTTCGAAATATGCGGATGCAATTTACAAGGCCGTAACGGCAGGGATCATTAAAGGCTATGACGACGGCACCTTCCGCCCCGACGCCTTCATCAGCCGGCAGGAAACAGCCGTCCTCCTGTATAAAGCCTTTGACCTGAAGGTAAAGGATAAAAACGCGGCAGAGAAATACAGCGATTATGATTCCCTGACCAGTTGGAGCAGGGATGCCGTAAGCGCATTGTCTGAAAACGGCTATGTCACTGAAAAGGCGGGCAACCGTTTTGCCCCTTCCGAGAGCATCACCCTTGCGGAAGCAGTAACGTTAATCGATAGAATCGCAGGACAGATTATAAACACTTCCGGTACGTTTTCAGGCAACGTCAATGGGAACCTTCTTTTGAATGTGCCCAGCATCACGCTGCAGAACGTGTCTGTCGTAGGAAACCTGTTCCTGGCCCAGGGCATAGGCACCGGACATGTCACGCTGAACAACCTTAAAATAACGGGAAATCTGGTAATCCGCGGAGGCGGGGAAAACAGCATTTACCTTAATAATACAACGGTTCAGGGAATTCTCGTCATCGATAAAAGGGACGGCAAGGTCAGGGTGGTTGCCAAGGGAACCAGCGATGTCCCCAATGTACAGGTGAACTCCGGGGCCAGCATAGGAGAAGACGGCGTAACCGGCAGGGGTTTTGGAGATGTGGACATCCCGAAAGAGACCCCCGCAGGCAGCCAGATTAATCTGGACGGCAGTTTCGGCGCTGTCTCGGCGGCGGCAGCCGGGGTCACCATCCAGGTGCAGAGGGATGCGTCGGTGAGCAGGCTGGAATTAAAGACCGGAGCCAAGGATTCGAGTGTACTCATGTATGGAAAAAGCATAGGCGAATTAAACCTCCGGGCCAAGTCCAATGTCCGGCTGTTCGCCGGAACGGTGGGAAAACTGGAAATCCAGGAAAATGCGGCAGCCTCGGATGTAAATGTGGAGGGTGCCGCAGTGACCGCCCTGGCTGTGAAGGCCAAGTCGTCGGTGGATATCCTGTCGGGGTCGGTGGCCACCCTGGACATCGATGAAAAATCGGCGGGCTCCAGCGTATCGTTGGCCGGGGGAGCCTCCGTCGGAACACTGAACGCCAACGGGGATGTAAATGTCACCGGGCAGGGGAGCATCGGAACGGCAAACGTCAATGCGGAGAATGTGGCCATAGAGAGGCAGCCGGCCACGGTGGCCGTGGCGCCCGGGGTTTCGGCGGTCATCGGAGGAAAGGTGTCCACATGGTCCGATACGTCCTCAACAACCGCCGCAAGCAGCGAGTTGACCGCCACTTTAACTCCTCCCACTGCCGGCCAGTATACGACACAGCTGGTGGTGACCTTCAGCAAAGCCTTGAGCGCGTCCACCCTGGCCATTACGGACAGGAGCGAGCTGCTGGAATCCATCACCTATGACAGCACCGCTCTATCCGTATCTTCCAGAAAGGGCACGGTTGTGTGGAGCGGTACGGTGGATAATCCTGTGGCCACAATTACAACCACCAGCACAAAGTATGAGGCCGACCACACGGTGGGCATGAGCTTTATTGACGGCGTGGTGATGGACCTTTCGGGGAATCCCCTTTCCACCACAGGCATATCGGCGGAGATCAGGGAGAACCCGACGGGCATCCTGGCCCTGAACCCCACCAGCGGGACGGCAGGGGCAACGGGCCAGACCATAACGCTGACCTATACGCCCAGTGAATACCTGGAGAACGGCTCGGTAACCTTTACGCTGCCGGCGGGCTTTGCGCCCTCCGCCGCAGACGATACCTTCAGTGTGGCCGGCGGGGAAGCCCAGGACCTGTCTTCCAGCCAGGTGGAAATTTCGGGCCAGAAAGTAACCATAAAAGATTTGACTATTTCGGAGAATCAATCGGTGGTACTGACATTGAACAACAAGACCATACCCGCGGCGGGTTCCTACACCTTCAGGGCCGTGTGCGACCCGGACGGCACCGGGACGGCAAGGCTCCCCAGCGGGGGGACGGGCACCGAGGCAAAGACCTTCACCTCAGGGGCCGCCTCATCCACCGAAGCAGGGACCCTTGAGGTCTCACCCACCGGTGCGCCTACCGGCACAAAGAAGAGTATTGTGCTGACCTATACGGTGGGAGAGACAATGGAAAACGGCATGGTTGTATTTACGCTGCCCACCGGCTTTGCCGCGGCCGTTGCCGCCGACACGGTGAGCGTGTCGGGCGGGACGGCGTCCGGACTGATGTCGGGGCAGGTCGCAGACGGTGGACATACGGTGACCATTTATGACCTGAATATGTCGGCAGGACAGCAGGTGGTGCTGAGCTTGAACAACAAGACCATGCCCCCTGCAGGTGTTTACAATTTCAGCGCCAAAGCCGACGCCGACGGGACAAAAGGCGCCCAGACAGCCAGCCCGGGAACCGGGACCGAGGTGTTCTCGTTTATTTCCAGTTCCTCCAATGCCACAACGGCGGGCTACCTGGCCATATCGCCGTCCAGTGCGTCCTCGGGAGTAACCCAGGATATTACGCTGACCTACACGCCGGGTGAGACGCTGACCCTGGGCACGGTGGTGTTTGCACTGCCCTCCGAGATACCTGCCACCGTTTCGGACAGCGTAAGCGTGGCCGGAGGAAATGCGGAGGCCCTGGTGCCAGGACAGATTTCAAGCGGGGGCCGGACGGTCACCATCACGGGAGTCACTGCCACTCCAAGCCAGTCGGTGGTGCTGCTGCTGAAAGGGAAAACCATGCCTGCCGCCGGCAGCTACAGGTTCAGCGGAGCGGCGGATACCGACGGGTCGGGACCCAGGACCATGTCCCCCGGTACCGGCAACGAGACGGTGACCTTCCTGTCCAATGCGGCCACCTCCACTAACCCGGGTACCCTTGAGATAAGCCCTGCTAATGCCTATGTAGGGACAACCCAGGATATCACCCTCACCTATAGGCCGGGCCAGGCCCTGGCCAACGGGACGGTAACATTCACGCTGCCTGCGGGCTTCCCGCCGGTACAGGCTACCGACACCGTCACGGTGCCCGGCGGGACCGAGACCAATCTCACCAGCCAGCAGGTGAAGGGGCAGGTGGTGGAGATCACGGGAGTGAATGCAGACACCCTCCAGCAGGTGGTCCTGAAGCTGAAGGGCAAGACCGTTCCGGCGGCGGGAAGCTACGGCTTTTCCGCCACAGCGGACGCCGACGGCCCGGCGACGGTTAAGCTGCCCAGCCCGGGGACCGGCACCGAAGCGGCGGCGTTTACCTCTAATTCCTACAACGCTCCCCTGCTGACGGCGGACCCCAGCGCCAAAGTGGACGACACCGGCATTGACATCACTTTTGCCGACGATGGGGCCTGGTGGAAAGCCGTAACAGGGGTGACGGTGGATGGTTCCGCTTTGCCCGCCAACGCTTACAGCATATCGGTGGACTCTGGAACAGGCACAATCAGCCTGCACCCGTCCCAGAGCCCGCTGCTGCAGAGGCCGGGAAACAAAACCGTGGCCGTCAGTGCCACAAATTACGGTACGGCCGTCATCAGCCAGGTGATCAACCCGGGCAATGCGGCAAGCCTGGCCATCGACACACAGCCCGTGGCCCCGGTGGTCAACGGCGGCCTGCTGGCAGTCCAGCCGGTGGTGAAGATCGTGGATATCTACGGGAATACCTGCACCAATATAACCAATACGGCGGTGACGGCGGCCAAAGGGGATGCGGGTGCATGGACGCTGGAGGGGCCCCTCACGGCGGATACGAACAGCGGAATAGCCGCATTTTCGGGGCTGATGGCCAGGAGCTCCGCCCAAGTCCTGGGCGCGAAGCTGTCCTTCAGCTATCCCGGCCTCACCCCCGTCGATTCCAATATATTCACCATACCCTCTCCGGCGGTGCCGGTGCTGACGGCGGATGCCACCGCGTCGGTGGACGACCCCAGCATTGACATCACGTTTTCGGAGCCCGATGAGAACTCGGTGGGCTACGCCTGGAGGACAAAAATCACCTCCATCAAGGTGGATGGGGTGCAGCTGCAACCAGGAGACTATGATATCAGCAGTGCCGGTGCCGTCAAGCTGATTCCGTCCTCCGCCGCGCCTCAGGCCCTGAGGACGGCAGGCAATAAAGTGGTCACCATTGATGCCGACACCTTCCCTCAGGTGACGGTGAACCAGACCATCAAGCACGGTGCGGCCAAGAATATTGTCATCTCGGTGGCTCCCGTGCCGCCCGCCCAGGACAGCACGGCGTTTTACGTACAGCCCGTGGTCCGGCTCCAGGACAGGTACGGCAACAACTGTACCGGCGACAGCTCCACCCAGGTAACCGTATCCAACGGAGGGTCAGCGGAATGGACACTGGGAGGAACCACCACCGTCACGGCGGCCAGCGGGGTAGTGGCCTACACCGACCTCACGGCGGCCAGAGAAGGCCAGGTGACAGGCGCGGTGCTGGTATTCACCGGTACCGGCCTGGCCCAGGCACAGTCCGCTCCCTTCACCCTGCCCGCTCCCATGGGAGACGATACGGCGGTGGTTGTGAGCACAAGCCCGGCGGTGAACGAGTACGGCTATATGAACGGCGACCTGGCCTCCATTACCGGCACGGCCACCAACAACCACAACAACCTGTCCGCCGTCAAGGTCAGGATTAAAAAGGAAGACCCTCAGAACGGCTTTAAATATTTAAGCAGTGTGACCAGTGGGGCTTTTAACAGCACCAGTCCCGTCAGCTTTACGGTCTCCTCCTTCAGCGGCACCGAGAATAGCTGGTCCCTGCCCGTCACAGGGGTGGTTTTCGGAGACGGGAAATATACGGTGGAAACCCTGGCCAATGACGGAGTGGATGGAAGTACCGTCAATTACTATACATGGATTGTGGACAAGACGGCCCCTTCGGCCATCACCGCCAGTTCCTCCACCCCCAATGTCCTATCCGGGAATAACGGAGGAGGACTGGTCCTCACGGTGGTTGACGGGCCTCTGACAAACCAGTCCTGGTACGGCATCCTTGATCAAATCAAGGCAAACACAGGCACCGGAGGCAACTGGATCACCGGTATCTCGCCGGGAAGCCTGTACCTGGACATCGCTTCGGACGGCAAGAGCGCGGAACTGAAGAACAGCTCTTCGGTGGATGCCGCCATTGCAGCCGACTTTTTGATCAGCAAATCCAATGTGGTGGATTTTGCGGGCAATACGGCGGAAAACGACATCCCCGTTCACGCCTATAAATCGGCGCCGGCAATCACCGGCGCGGTATGTGCGGAAGGGGGGGCGGCCGAAGCCGGACTGGGCGCCGGGGACACCCTGACCCTCACCTTTGATGTGGCCACCAACCAGACCACCGGCGTAAACCTGAGCAAGAGCGCGGTGGACAGCCTTCTGACCTTCAGCAGGCCCTTCGGCGCCAATTACACCGGGAAGTGGACCAACAGCAAGACCCTGGTCATCACCTCAGTGGATGCTTCGGGAGCGTCTTTCTCCTTAGGGGACACGGTGACCGTCAATGAGACGGCCAATGTCCGGACATCGGACGGATTGTCCTGGAGCTCCACCTCTACCAGCCCGGCATGTACCGGGACCCTGGACCCGGTGCCCTCCATCGTGAGCGCGGTGTGCGCGGAGGGAGGGACCCTGGAAGCGGGCTTTGGAGCGGGGGATACCCTGACCCTCACCTTTGACATCCCCACCAACCAGGTGGCGAATACCACCTATGCGGACAAAGGGGAGGTGGACGCCGTACTGACCTTCAGCGCACCCTTCGGGACCGACTACAGCGGGAAGTGGACCGACAGGCAGCACCTGGTCATCACTTCCGTGGACCCCGCCAGTGCGGGCTTCACCATAGGGCAGGATTTTGTAACTGTAAAGGCCTCTGCCAACATCAAGTCGCAAAATGGGACCACCGCGGCATCTTCTTCCACCAGCCCTTTAAGCACGGGCACCTTTGACCCGGTGCCTGTCATAACCGCCGCGGTGTGCGCGGAAGGCGGGCCCTCGGAGGTGGGCTTCGGCACCGGGGACACCCTCACCCTCACCTTCAGCCTGCCCACCAACAAGACGGCGGGGACCTCCTATGGGAACAAGGCGGCGGTGGACCAGATATTGGCCTTCAGCACCTCCCTGGGGACCGACTACACCGGGGTGTGGACAGATAACCAGACCCTGGTCATCACCTCGGTGAATGCTTCGGGTGCCACTTTTGCCCTGGGCGACAAGGTCACGGTAAAGCCGGAGGCCAACATAAGGACCGCCGACGGTTCCTCTCCGGCTTCCACCTCCACCAGCCCGGCCAGCACCGGGAACCTGGACCCCATACCCTTCATAACAGGGGTGGTGTGCGCCGAGGGGGGAACTGTAGAAGCCGGGTTCGGGGCAGGAGACACCATCACCATAATTTTCAGCATACCCACAAACAAGGCCGCGGGCACCACCTATGGAGATAAAGCGGCGGTAGATAGCATACTGACCTTCAGTTCATCCTTCGGTGCGGACTACAGCGGAAGCTGGAGCGACAGCCAGCACCTGGTCATAACGTCGCAGGACCCTTCGGGAGCGGCTTTTGCCGTAGGTGGAACAGTGACGGTTTTAAGCGCGGCGGACATCCGGTCGGCTAGCGGGACATCCCAGCCCTCCACATCTACAAGCCCGGCCAGCACAGGCTCCTTTAATTATATTGACTTGTCCGACGCCGTTCTCACCGCTCCGGCGGCACCTGCCGCAGGCGTCCCTTTCAATATCGGCATCAGCGGTGCAAAGGGCACCGGCGGTACGGCACTATCGGGGCCGGTGAATGTGACGGTGACCAGCAGCAATACCTCGGAAGGGACGGGCGGTGTGGTGTATAATACCGCCTGTAACTTTACCGCCGGAGCTGCGGCGGTGCCTGTCACTTTGAACACTACGGGACCCCAGGTCCTGACGGTCCAAATTACGGGGGTGACGGCCTCCAAGACCGTCAATGTCAATGTGCAGAGCAGCGACAATGACATAACGGCCTTTACACTGGCGGCGCAGACAGGGCCCGCTGTGATTGACCCTGTAAACCATACGGTCAGCATCCAGGTAGCTTACGGCACCAGCCTCACTTCGCTGGCTCCCACCATATCCGTGTCCTCCGGGGCCACCATAACCCCGGCGTCGGGAGTGGCGAGGAATTTCACCAGCCCTGTGACCTATACGGTCAAGTCGGCCGGCGGGACTAGCCAGACCTGGACGGTGGCCGTTACGGTTGCTCCCAGCAGCGCCAAGGATATAACCAGCTTTTCCATTCCGGGACAGGTGGGAACCGCGGCCATTAACACAACGGCCCACACCGTGGCGGTCCAGATGCCTGCCACCACCGATCTGTCTTCACTCACGCCCACCATCGGGGTGTCTGCAGGCGCATCGGTTGATCCTGCGTCCGGTGTGGCCCAGGACTTTACAAGCCCGGTGACCTATAGGGTCACGGCCGCCGACCTGAGCACCCAGGACTGGACGGTGACGGTGACTACGTTGCCCATTATTACCGTTGCCGGAAGCGCAGCGGCGGACAGCACGGTAACCATGGTGGCGCCGGCCAACACCGCGGTGAGCTCTTCGGACAAAACCTGGACCATTGACATAACTTCGGGCACGGTGAAATCAGGGGTCAGTATCAGTGACCTGGATATCAGCGGTTTGCCCTCCGGCCTGGGGGCGACGGCGGCCAAGGCCCCGGGCACCGGTGTCAATAAAATCGTCATTACCGTGAGCGGCACGGCGGTTCCGGCCATTACAGGCAAAACCTTCATTAATATAATCGTTAAAGGAAGCGCCGTAACCGAAGCGGGAGCGCAAAACTCCGCAGCCATTCCTGTGACCATAGAGGCAGGCTCCTTCCAGATCACAGGCACGGCGGGGACCAACAATACGGTGAAAATGAAGGGACCCGACCAGAAGGATGTGGACCCTGCCTATAAAACCTGGACCATTAATGTGACCACCGGCACGGTGAATACGAGCAACATCACGGCAACGCCCGTAGAACTCACCGGTGCTTCGGACGAGCCTCTGACCGTCATCGGCTTGCCCTCCGGGTTAAAAGCCTCCTTCTCCAAGGGGGCGGGAAACACCATAGACCTCCTGGTCAGCGGCACGGCGGACAATGCGCTCACCGCCGCCGTCACCGTCAGCGTGGTGCTGAAGGACAAGGCGGTGGCCGAAGCAGGGGCCACCCCCTCCAATGCCATCGCCCTGACCCTGGCGCCGGGGTCCTTCCAGATAGCCGGAAGCGCCGCCGATGACGTGGTGGAAATGAAATCGCCGGCTTATACCGTACCGGATACATCCAATGACACCTGGGAATTGAGCGTTGACAACGGCAAGGTAAAAGAGGGACTGACGGTCAATGACCTGACAATTACCGGCTTGCCCTCCGGTTTGACGGCATACGCCGTGAAAGGCACGGGCGACACCATCCTTGTGACGGTGGGCGGTGCCGCAAGCAGCGCGGTAACGGCGGCAGCCGCTGTGAATATAGTGATCAAGGCCAGTGCCGTGCTGAATGCAGGGGCCGTGAATTCGGCACCCATTGCCGTCCGGGTGGTGCCGGCGCCCTTTGCGCTGACGGCCGGTGCAGAGGACGACACGGTCGTCATGACGGCGCCCGCCCTGACAGCCGTGAGTCCGGAGGATAAAACCTGGACCCTCAGCACCGATGGAACGGTGAAGAGCGGTGTGACCATCAATGACCTCACTGTTGCCGGATTGCCCCAGGGGCTGACCCTGACGGCGGCCAAAGGCACGGGCAACACCATCGTGGTCACCGTAGGCGGAACAGCCGCCTTGCCGGTATCCACCAGCACCAGTGTCAGCATCACGGTGAAAGGCAGCGCGGTCACCAACACGGGAGCCACCGATTCGGCGGCGGTCACCGTAAAGCTGGTGCCGGGCACCTTCCAGGTGGCGGGCAACGCCACGGGGGGCTCCAGGGTCTATATGGTCAATACCTCCGACCCTGCCACCAACAACACGGTGGTGGACACCCTGCATGATTCCTGGATATTGACGGTGACCAGCGGCACCGTCAAGCCGGATGTGAGCAAATCGGATATAGCAATTTCACCTGCCCTGCCCGCCAACCTGGACTATTCCGCGGCGGCGGGCACCGGCAACACCATTGTTGTGGAAGTGGCAGGCACCGCATCCGCCGGCGTGCTCTCCACCTTCGGCACCAATATAGTGATTAAAAATACGGCGGTGAAGGAGTGGGCCGTTGCCGCCGATTCCCCGGCCATACCCGTCACCATTGAGCCGGGAGAATTCCTGGTGGCGGGGAACGCGGCGGACTACACCATAGCCGTGGCCGCTCCCGACTTGAAAACCGTGGATTCCGCAGACGATGAGTGGACAATTCAATTGACCAGGGGCACGCTGAAAACCGGCTTTAATATCGACGACCTCTCCTTTGTGGGACTGCCCCAGGGCTTGCAGGCAACAGCATGGGCAGAAGGTGGTGCAATAAAAATTCGGGTATACGGCACGGCGGCAAGCCCAATCACCAATAACACCTGTGTGGGTGTAATCGTCAAGGGCAGCGGGGTTACCGACCCGGGGGCGGTGGATTCCTCGGCCGTCCCGGTGTACATCATACCGGCCCTGGGAGCCCCCGGAGTTACCTTTGCCTTTGACGGACCGTATCCCAACCGGCTGATAGGCTCGGACGACACCATGGAGTACAGCCTGAACGGAGGCGCCAGCTATACCTCCGTCACCTCGTCAAACCAACAGCTGACGGATTCGGAGCTCAAAGCTCTCACATCCGCCAATGGCATTTACATAAGGGTCAAGGGCAGTCCGCCGGGGGTACCGGCCGTGATTGCCATACTGCCGGCGCCGGCGGCTCCGGCGGTTGCGCTGAATACGCAGACGGGGGCGACAACCGGCTCTGCCACCAATATGGAGTACAGTGTGGACGGGGGCAATACCTGGACCGCATTTACCGGGAATAACCAAATCCTGCCGCCGGGCGTGCTGGCAAGCCTTGACGCCTCAAAGGACTTTAAAGTCAGAGTGAAGGCGGCAGGCCAGACCCTTCCCGGAAATATTCAGACAATTAACATTCTGGCTTCATCCGCCCCAGATCTTGGGACGGTAAGCTATTCCCGGACTCTTAAGAAGCTGACGGGAGGCAATCTGACAAGCGGACAGGTTATTCTTTACAGGACGAAGAGCAGCGATACGCCTGAAACATGGAATAATTGGAGCCTTGGCACGGTGAACAGCTCCGATGAGCTGACCGTCGCGGACACACAGGCGGGAAATGCGGATCCTATTGAGGTGAAGCTGATCACCGTGTTCAATGAAGCGCCGGGAACCAGTTATACCATAAGCTCAAGCGATTGAGCGCAGGGTGAGCTATGAAACAAAAGGTATGGGGACACACTCGCTGAGTAACGGGTATTCCTATAAAGGAGAGAATGTCCCCGGATAAAATTAAATCAGTAGGGCAGCACTAAGGGTGAGCTACTGATTTTCTGGAATAAATTACATGTGCAATTAGTTCTTTTGACCAGCGTACAAGGGGATGGAAATATGGTAAAATGGAAAGACGGACGGGGGATTGTGGGATGAGAGGCTTTAGACGGATTGTGGCAGGCATGCTGGTATTCATGATGGTTGCCGGCATGCTTCCTTGGGGACCCGGGCTTTTTATAAACCAGGCAAAGGCTGCGGGTACCTTGGTTGTAAATATATCGGAGGACAGCACGGGCAAGCTGCTGTCCGAAGACAGCGTTACGCTGGAATGGAAGGATATCGGGGCGGACTCTTACACCCTGTCCTTTTATGATCCTCAGAAAGTATTTCACACCATGACATTAACGGCGGCCGGGGAGTCCGTCATCAAGCAAAAGATAGGCGACCCCAATATGGGTTTCACGCTGCAAAAGGATTTTATTTACCGGTTTACCGTTACCGCCAATTTCAACGGCAGTCCGGCCCAAACTTATACAAAGACGGTGATCACGGGGATCACCTTTGAGGTACCCAAGGAAATCAGCGAGGGAAGGCTGCCCGATTCTCCCGTTTCCCTTTCAGGAGGAGGAAAGGAGATCGGGGCAAAGCCGGGGCTCAGGTTCAAGTGGAAGATACCCACCATGTATGATCCGGGCAGCAGTTCCATAGTCCCATATACCAGCATGACAGGGATTTTTCCCGTCCCTATCGACTATAATATCAGCATCGGTACCGACAGCTCGGGGACAAACAAAACCCAGCTGAAGGTCAGGTACAGCAATTTGATCAAGCAGTACATAGCCACCATGTTTACCGGTTCCCAAATAAGGACTATTGCGGAAAAAGTAGAGGTAAACCCGGCCGATGAGCCGGGGTATATCCGGTTTGACTGCTATGGGCCGGACGCCAATAATTTGGCCGACCTGATAAGGGAGGATGCGGCCCCCAACAATTACCCTGCAGGGAATATCGACCCCCAGTTTAATGTGAACAACATGTGGGACTTTCCCAAAGATGCCGGCGGTAACTTTGATTTTTCTTCCGTGGACCTGAAAACCATCTATTACGACCCCGACATTAAACCGGGGACCGTCTACAGGATGAAAATCGAGCCCGTCTTTAACGACGCCTCCAGTTCCAATTTTGTGGAGTTCCTTCCCACATCCGTTAAAGACGGCTATACATATACCCCTGTCCGGTTCCAGCTTTTCAAGGACAGCTCCAACAACCTGCTTATGACCATCTTTAAAATAAACCAGCAGGATGCCCTGGCCGGACAGACAGTCAATTTTACATACCAGGCATATTATTCTACGAATCCGCAGTTTGCAGGGGCCAGCCTCAGTGCCCAGCAGTCGGATGAGTTTGCCATGGGGGACGTTGTGGTCATATTCATAGAGAATAAGAATTACAACACGCCCTTCTACTACAAGGTTAAGGCAAGCTCGCCCACCAGCGGACAGGTATTAAGCTCAAACGTCATCGATTACACCGTTTCCCTGGACAAGTCCCAGCCCCCGCTGCCTGAAGATGTGGAGGTGGTGGATGTGACCCTTGACAAAGGGACGGTTACCAATACCTTTTACCCTAACCGGCAGGCTGCGGACAACCAATCCTATGATGTAAATACTTCGGATGTAAAAATAAGATGGAAAAAACCCTATAATTACACCGAACTGATGGAAAGCGACGACCCGCTGTACTACCACATACTTCTTTCGACGGTGCAAAATCCCGTTACCGGCGGGGAAGAACGGGTAGACCGGATTTTTGAAAATGATGCAAACTCCAAGACCTATCACCATCCTGACACCGAATCGGAGAGCAAGGGCTACAGGGAGGTATTCAGGGTGAACCTTAAGGCCTGTACTCTCTCGGCGGACGGCAATTACCTGGAGTTCACCCTGAAGGGCGCCATGCTTTTCTCGGATGTGGAGCTGGTGGACGGCCAGCCGGAGTATACACAGAAGCTGGACAAAAACAGCGATGATTACCCAACCTACCTGTTGCCGAACAAGGTTTACTATATCAAGATGTATTCCAAGAGGGATACCATGACTTCAACACCGGTATCCGACACCTCCATACCCGTGAGCTTTACAACGGCGGCTGAGCTCCAGACCAGTCCGCCTTCACCCATGAATTTCACGGTCCTGAAAAATGGCGTAACCGATGCATCCGGGCAGGTGAACCATGAGCCGGTGGTTTTAGAGTGGCAAAAGGTCACTTACAGTCCCGCCCAATCGATCCACTATGAGCTGTTTATGAGCAAGGGAACCTATGTTGAGGGCCATGAAAATGATGCGGACAACTATTATTATACCGGTATAGACAGTAAGGACAGCCAGAGCACCTTTGTAAAAATCGGGACTACGGCGGAAGCTTCCGATGTGGCCTTCAGCGGATTTTCCAGTTCCGCCAGCCCTATAGTGGACGCTTCTGTAAGCAATTTCACCTCTTCAGCGGCTACGGGCATTTTCGGGGAAGGCTTAAGACCCAATACCACCTACTATTTTGTGGTAAGGACAGTGGCGGAGGTGGATGGGAAAATCAAAAGGTCCAATTTTTCAAAGATTATTGCCGTTACCACTCTCAAGGGGAAAATACAGGAGCCCGGGGAAGACTCTTTAAAGCCGCTGACCCCGGAGAATTTTGGGATTGCTGTGGACGACAAGGGCAACAAAATGGTGGACGGCACTTCGGTCACACTAAAGTGGACGGAGGCGGAAAGCAGCGTAAAATATACGCTTATACGCACCTCATTGAAGATTGATAATAATGCGGACATCGACACCATTGCCCAAAACCAGCAAAATAAATATGTGGAATATCTGAGGTCCAAGGATGCTACGGGAGACAGCCCTGATTTTACTTACGACAGCCAGACCAAGGAATTCAGGTTCAAGGTAAGCGGCCTGTATCCCAATACCGTGTACTACTTCAGCCTCCGTGCGGAGAAAAAGACCTCGGACGGCACCGAGCTTGACTCACTGTGGGTCACCATTCCCGTCACCACCCTGCTCATTGAATCCCCCCAGCTTCTGGATGTTGTGGCCGGAAACGAGGTGGGGGTATCCTTTGAGGACAGCAGCATCTACACCTCCGACGACATCAAGGTGTATGTGGACGGAGACAGGGTGCCGGCGGGACAGGTGTTCATTTCGGAAGAGCCGGTGGATGGGGGCAACAGCGTGTACTATGTGAGAATTGTGTCCCTGAAGCCGGACACCGCCTATTCGCTGAACGTGCAGGGCTCCACCGTGGACGGCAGCGGGGTGACCCACTCCTTCAGCTACGATTTTCCCGCAAACCAGGTGGACCCGGTCTTAAACACACAGAGGACCACCACCAGGGACCCCATGCACCAAATAGACGTGAAGTGGAAGGGGAAGGACGGCGGCAGGTTTGAGCTGGCCATCAAAGGGGAAAAAGATTCGGACTATACCGTATTGCAGGAGGGGATCGGCTTTGTCTACATGAGCAAGGAAAAGCCCGCCAATATGGTGGCAACCGATTACTCCATGTACTACGCCAGGATTCTTTCGCTGGAATCCAATACTAAATATTCTATCAAGGTGAGGAGTGTGGAGAGCAACCTGATTACCGGGGAAGACGACTATTCCGTCTACGTGGGGCCTGTCACCACAAGGACCGAATTCAGCCAGCAGGACTATGACGATGAGGAGAAGAGGGACAATGAAAATACCAACTACTGGGATCAGGTCAATAAGCTCAAGGATTCTTTTTACTGGGTGCTGCAGGATACCGGGGGTTCCTATGAAATGAAGGTCAGGGGAGACAAGGCGGCCATTTGGATTAACAACGATGTCGGAAGCACCTTTACCATCAGTCTGTCTCCGTCGGGAAACGCGGCATTTTCCAGGGGATCGGCCTATATTCCCCTGTCTGTCATGGAGCTCCTGCTCTCAAAAAACGAGAGCATGGTGGTAAAGACGCCGGGGGCGGAATACGTCATAAGGCCTGACTCCATAAATCTCCAGGATTCGGAAGAAATCAAGAAAATCCGGAGCGATGCGGCCATTAAGGAAATTTATCTCTATATCCAGGTTGAAAAGCTCAACTCCGCGAATTACAGTTTCCCGTCGAGCACCAGGCCTGCTTCGGACCTGTTCAACTTAAGCGTGCAGGTTACGGGTATGAAAAATAATACCGATGCGTTCACGGAGGAAAAAATAGTGGAAACGCTGGACGCCTATATCAACGCCGGGCTTAAAAAGCTTCAGAACACGCCGGCCGAAGATAAGGACACTTCCTCGAAGCTGGGCGACGTTATTGACAATATTGTGGACGATATGCTGGCCGATTTCCAGAATGACATCCGGAATATGATAGAAAACTCATCCTACGGCATAAGGAAAACTTCCAAGGACATCTCTGCCTTCAGCACTCCCGTATCCGTCACCATGCCTGTAAGTTCCTCCGGCAAGGAGCTGAGGTCGGGCTACGTGTACCGGAGCAGCGGCTGGAGCCCGGTGCCCACTTCCCAATACGGCGATTCCATCTCCTTCGGCATCACACAGCCGGGGAAGCTCATCGCCTTAAGCGTGTCCGCCGCGGATTTGTTCAGCATCCCTGCGGGACACTGGGCTGAAAAGGATATAAATCTGTTTAATTCTAAGTTTAATATAAGAGATATCCTGGATACCGGGACAGGCATTTCGGTGGATGACAGCATCAGCGTGGAAAAAGCCGTGGCGCTGATTGCCAAGGTGCTCTCCAAAGACGGAAAATATGCTGGTTCGGGTACAGTGGGCGAAAAGGCCGGAAATATGGGCCTTGACGGGACCATAAACTTCAGCAGCCCCCAGAGGAATCTGACCAGGCAGGAAGCGGCGTCCCTTATCATGAAAATATACCAGCTTAAAACAGGGGCCGACATGAGCAGCTTGAAACCCGGGAAGACCTTAATGATCAAAGATGCGGGGGATATAGGCGCAAAATACTATAAGGCTGTGGAAATGTGCGTGGATATGGGCCTTTTGACCCTGAACGCAAGAAACAATTTTGAGCCGGGGCAGGGATGCTCCTGGGCGCAAATGATCAGCGGGCTTTTAAGGCTGTTGAAGAAGCTGGGTGAAATATCCTCATAGAGGTGAAGACGGAAGTCGAAGGATAAAAAGAGGGGTTGAGATGAAGCTACACATCAGGATTTACTCTATACTGGCAGCCTTTGCCGTTGCGGTGCAGGCGCTTTTTCCTGCAGCTGCATGGCCGGCGGGTACCTATACCATACCCAGGCCGGAAAATTTCGATGTAAAAATGGTCAACGGGCAATACAATATTGTCTATGACAAAAACGAATTCAAGCATAAGGTCACTCTCAAGTGGACTCAAACGGATGACTCGGCCAACCAGGCCAACGACATTTCGGATTACGGGCCCATTGTGCAGAAGGGCTACAGGGTATATACGTCCACAAACAATGTGAACTTTAACCTTTATCCCCAGGATATTTCATGGGGGTCAACCGGAGAGGAAATCAGCCTGAACCTGGACAGCGACGGCATTAACCCGCTGAAGTCGGGAACCATCTATTATGCACGGGTACAGGCATTCCACCGGCACATCGACCCTGCCAGCGGCAAAGAGACGGTCCATGAATCGGTTTACGCGACAACCATGTTTATGACGGCCATCGATGTGGCGGTGGTCCCTTTAGGCACCGACCAGATAGAAATCGACTGGGATGACGTGAAATACAACGGGAAAAGAATCGACTATGATATCGATATCTCTGAGAGCAAGGATTTCGCCACCTATCAGACCTACTCGGTGAGAGAACAGAATATAAGCAGCTCGGGGCCGGTCATTCCCGTGCCCGGAACCGCAGGAGGAAACGGCAAATTGAAATTTGTTGTAAAAGGGAGCGATTTCGGGACGCGGCCCGGCACCATCTACTATGTCAGGGTGAAGCCTAAAAATGTGGTTTCCCAGATAAGGTACAGGCCGGAGAGCGATACGGCGGTGGGATACACCAACATTATCGCCACCATGGTAAGGCTGTCCCAGGAATGGTGGAGAATTGACTGGAATCCCATCACCGAATCCTCCCTGGGGTCAGGGCAGACGGTCCGGTATTCCATAAAAAGGGGGATACTTTCCCAGCCCAACCTTCCGCCGGTTACCATTGCCTCAGACATCATCGACAGCAAGTATCCCGTCAATGTAACCGGGGGGGACTACTATTATATTGTGGTGGCCGAGGTGAAGGACCAGTTCGGGAACGACATCCCTGACGGGATACAGTCCGCCTGGCTGAAGGCGGTGGAAGAGGAAACGCCTTCACGGCCTCCGGTGCCGGATTTGCGGGATGAGATAAGAAAATACTACCCGGACGGCGATATCCTCTATTCGTATACCGACAGTGAAAATTTAAAGCCGGATGAGGTCACCGTGGCCTGGATGACGCCCAAGCTTTCGGATGGGACCACGGATACCGGCACCCTTTACGATATATGGCTGCTGACCAACCCGGCGGACATTGACAACGATAACGTACCCAAGGTGAAGGAGGATTACAGCGTGGGGTCCGATTCTGCCTCAAAATACCTGGAAATCGTGGCAGGAGACAAGGCTGTAAGCGAATACACCTTTACCGGCCTAAGCCCCAATACCACTTATTACTTGAAGATAAAAGCCAAGAAATACTTTACGGTCAATGAAAACGGCTCTCTTGTGAACAAGGCTTTTGAGTCAGAGCCCGCTTTAAAGGTGATTGTGACACCGTCAGGGGGGCCTATTAACCAGCCCGAAGCGTCTGCAAGGCCTCCATTAAAGATAAAGACCATCGACCCCGGCAATAAAGAGGATGTGGATAAAAACAGCGTCCGCATCCAGTGGTATAACGACTGGTGGGAACACTGGGACAGCAATACCCAAAAGTGGTCGGTTACCGAAGCGGTATACCAGCCGGGAGATCCAAATTTCAGGCATATTGTCTATGACAGCGGCGTGACCTTCCGGGTGGGATATGTCCAGTACCAGGACGGCATGGACTACGAGACCATTAAAGACCTTCCCACCCTTTCGGAAGTCATCCCCAACGACGTCAGCAAGGTGACCCAGGAGTACAACCTTCAGGGACTGGAGCCCAACACCACCTATGTGGTGTGGCTGAAAGCGGTGAGAACGGTGGAACAGGGGGTAGACCTGGTTTCCGAACCCTCCGACCCCATTATTGTGGTTACAAAGCCGGAGATAACCGAGCCTGTGGAGAAGCCCACAGTCCCAAATTTCTATTACAGCCTTGCGGGGGACACCTATGTGGACCTGCAGTGGAATGTGGTGCAGGGCTATACCTATTACATAAAATATTCCACCACCGACGACATCCAGACAGCTCAGAACACCATCACCGTCACACCTTCCGAGCTCCTGCAGTCCACGGTATGCAGGATAAAGGGACTGAGCCAGAATACCACCTACTATTTCTGGATACAGGCCGACTCTGCAGGGAAAAATATGGAAGAAGGCCTGTCCCTGTGGAGCGATTCCTATCTTGTAAAGACTTCACCTTACCTGGCCCCCGACGCTCCCACGGGTTTTGGAGTGAAAAATACCGAGGATGCCGTGCAGAAGAACAGCATTACCTTTGAATGGGTGCAGGTGGATGGACTGGAATATATCCTGGAACTGGCCTCAGACATAAACTTTCAGGATTTGAAGGAGTATAAGGCGGGAGCTGTGGGGGAATTCAAGGTGGAGGGCCTTAAATCCAACTTCAGGTATTACGCCCGGCTGTATGCCTATGACCCGGCCAAACAGCTGAAATCCCTTCCTACCCAGGTGATTACCGTCAGGACTGCCAAGAGCGGGGATGATTATGATTCGGATGAGAATACCGAAAATGTACTTACGGGACCCTTTGTCACCGAAAGCTTCTCAAACGGGATATGGTCTTTCAAGGTGACCGGCGCCAATGCGGTGAGGCTTATACAGAAAGTGCAAAGCGACAGTGCCCTGGACTATACCTTCGACCTGTCCCAACCGCCCGCCAACACCACACAAAAAGTCATTACGGTTTCGGACAGCGTTTTCAGGGCCCTTTCAAACCTGAAGGAAAACATTATTATCGATTCAGGCTATGTAAAGTGCACCATAAGGCCGGATGTGTTCAACACCGAGCAGGTCCGGAAATTGCAGAAGGATAGCGGCGACTTCGACATTCAGATCACCATTACCGATGACAGCAAGGTGGGCAGTTCACCCCAGACCGGGCTGAAATACAAGACCAAGACCACCAATATCCTCATCAGTGCGGTCAATGGGGGGGAGACCGTCAGGATCGGGTCCTTGAACCGCCCGTTAAAGCTGTCCTTCCTTTATACGGAAGAGAATTTTTTTAAGAACGATGTGGCCGCAGGCTTCTCCTATGACCCGGACAGCGGGAAATGGGTGGAGCACAAGCTGGAAGCCTATTACGACGGAACGCTCAAAAAGGGCTATGCCTCCTTTGACGTGGACACCCCGGGCAGGGCCGCGGTCATGGCAAAAACGGGGGATTACGCGGATATTTATGACGACGGGGCGCGCTCCCAGATCATGAGCATCGCTTCCAGATATAATCTGAAAAGTGTGGATGCCTCCAGTTTTCGTCCTCTGGACAATATGACCCTGGAGGAAGCGGTTAAAATTATGATGGACATCCTGGGATACGATTACGGCAGCGACTACGGGACTGTGGCGGTAAAAGCGGGATTTATAAGTCCTTCCAGGATGGAGCAGATGGAGACGGATTGTACCAAAAAGGAGCTGCTGCAAATGATAGACAAATTGCAGAAAAGGCTAACCGGCAGCGAAGCTCCGGCCAGGGATTTCACCAGTGAGGATGACGGGCCTGTTACCAGGGGAGAAGCTATGGTGGAGCTGTATACCATGCTTAAGGACATAGGCGAAATATAATGTAGGCAGCAGGTTGAAGTATTTCCTGGCAGAAAATCAAGGTTAAGGTTGTAGAAGGAGATATGACGGTGAAAAAATCAGTTCTATCCATGGTTATCGCAACAATATTTTGTCTTATGGGCAATACGGCCTTTGCCCACGGCGTTATTTACGACCAGAAAATGGTAGGCGAAAATACCCTCAGGGTCACCCTGAAATGGAGTGATCCCCAGGTAAAAAAGGTCATCGTTATAAGTTCGTATACTGTGCGTGAGGGCAAGTATATCGATATGGCGTATGAGATAAAGGACAGTGGGAAGGCCTCAAATATAAAGGACTTTGACTTGAGAAGCTTTCTCCCCCCGGTCTGCATAAGGCTTCATGATATAAGCGATTATAACAGGCCTGTTTTTGCGGATTTAAAGGAACACTATGCGGAACCCTATGTGCACCATCTCCATGACGCCGGAATTATCAACGGCAAAACCGAAAGCCTGTTCTATCCGGAGGACAGGCTCACCAGGGCGGAGTTTATGGCTATCATGGTCAAGGCCTTAAAGCTTGGCGGTACGGCGCAAGACCCTCAAGAGTACAAGGATATAGAAGGCCACTGGGCAAAGGACGCTTTGCTTGTGGCGGTCAAAAACGGCTTGATCACCGGTTATCCCGACAAGACACTGCGCCCGGACGACCCTGTGACTTTGGCACAGGTGAGCACTGTCCTCTCGCGGGCCTTTACTTTTAAAAACATGAAAAACGGGATCTATGACAAGTTAAAGCAGGGCGTATGGTATAGCGATTATATAAAGAAAATGTTCGATGCCGGTATATTGAAAACCAGCGACAAACTGTATGAAAGCTTCAACGGACAAAGCAGCATAAGCAGGGCGGACTGCGCAATGATGGTCAGCCGTGCGATGACAAGGTAAGGGGATACCCCTTGCCGGACAGGGGGATTCCTTTTGCCAAAAATGTTTTTCCCAACAATTGGAAGAAATGAACGCGGCAAACTTTTTAGCCATAAAAGTCAACATAATGCATATATATTTGGAGGGGGAATTAAATTACATTCTTAAGATATAACAGGCAGTCAGCAAAAATATTGCATGTATATCCCCATATTTAAACGGCAATAATTTTATTAGATTTTAGAACAATTTAAGGGGGTATACAAATGAAAAAATCTTATTATGTCTACTGCTCTCTCATAGTATTGACCATTATTTTTTCATTATACTGCCTTAAATCATATTATACGGCAGGTGCAAGCTTGTCTTTGCCGGAATGGAAAGGGCCGAGGTGGAAGGCATAAGAGACGGCAGCCTCATAAGCCTATCGGCTTATTCTCCCCTTTTAAAAGACAGCATCAAGGTCAGGGGTAAAAGGGTAAATATTAATCTGGCTGCAAGATATAGCGCTTTTGAAGATAAAACATACATATGGCTTGCATCCCCTGTAATAACGACGGAATATTGACCTGTGGGGCGTAGGTGGTAATTGGGAACAGCTTAAGGGAAACAGACGGAATAAGGGATCATAGATTACACAAAAGACAATAGACGAAAGGAAGAAATTATGTGTCCAGATTTATTATAAACGCAGGAAAACCGTTAAAAGGAAGAGTCAGGGTAAGTGGGGCAAAAAATTCGGTACTACCTATCATTGCGGCATCTTTATTAACCGATGGACAAAGTGTTTTTGAAGAAATTCCTTATTTAAATGATGTCAGGGTCATGTGCGATTTGCTGAAATCACTGGGGGCCAGTGTAGATTTTTTAGAAAACAGGACCAAACTGAGAATAGATCCCGGCAGGATAACCAATGCCACGACGCCTTATGAGCTTGTAAACAAACTCAGGGCTTCCTTCCTGGTCATGGGACCCCTTCTGGCCAGGGAAGGCATTGCAAGGATATCCCTTCCGGGAGGATGCGCCATTGGCTCACGGCCGGTAGATCTGCATTTGAAAGGACTTTCCGCCATGGGGGCGGAGATTGTACAGGAACACGGGTATATTGAGGCCAGGACAAAGGGCAGGCTCAAGGGAGGAAAAATATACCTGGATTTTCCCAGCGTAGGGGCGACTGAAAATATCATGATGGCGGCTGTGCTGGCCAATGGACAGACCATCATTGAAAATGCCGCTATTGAACCGGAAATTGTCGATTTAGCTACATATTTGACTGCCATGGGTGCAGATGTGAGGGGAGCCGGCACCGATACCATTAAAATCATGGGGGTAAACAGCCTGAAGGGTTCCACTCATGCGGTTATACCCGATAGGATCGAGGCGGGCACCTATATGGTAGCTGCTGTCATTACAGGAGGCGATGTAATCATTGATAATGTAGTCCCGGACCACCTGAAGCCTGTGAGCGCTAAGCTGCGGGAAGCAGGGGTGGAAATTTCCGAAGAGCTCACAAGCATCCATGTCTGTGCAGGCGGGCGCGTAAAAGCGCTGGATATCAAGACCCATCCCTACCCGGGCTTCCCTACGGACATGCAGGCCCAGATGACCGCCCTGATGAGCAAAGCGGAGGGCACCAGCATGATTATTGAAACCATTTTTGAAAACAGGTTTATGCATGTAAGCGAGCTGAAAAGAATGGGAGCCAACATAAAAATCGAAGGCAGAAGCGCTATTATTGAAGGAAAACAGGAGCTTTTAGGCGCACAGGTCAAGGCCACGGATTTGAGGGCGGGGGCCGCGCTGGTCCTTGCGGGACTTGGGGCGGAAGGGACCACCGAAATAGCGGACATTGAGCATATTGACAGGGGATATGTAAAAATTGATGAAAAGCTGAATGCGCTGGGAGCGGATATAAAAAGGGTGGAATAGGTATAAAACAGCGGTCCGTGAATATATTTTATACATGAAAAAAGTTGCTTTTTATATTCTCTGGATGCTGATAATCGTCATACTGCTGCCCTTATTGATTGTAAAGGGCTGTACTTCCATTCCCGGGGATCTCTCTTCCAAAAGCCCCCCAGAGGATGTTAAAATTAAAGTTTACATAAAACAAGAAAACAGGATTCAGGAAATGGGACTGGAGGAGTATATCAAAGGTGTGGTTGCGGCTGAAATGCCTGCGGAGTTTAACACCGAAGCGTTGAAAGCACAGGCTGTGGCGGCCAGGACATACTCTTTCGGCCGCATTGAAAAGGTATTTTCCTCCCAGGGGGACGCCCATCCCGGGGCGGATGTGTGTACCGACTCCGCTCATTGCCAGGCCTGGGCCAGCAGGGAAAGCATGATGAAAAAGTGGGGAATCTTTGCGGGAATAAAAAATTGGAACAAAATTGCCAGGGCGGTGAATGATACCAAAGGAGTCATCATTACGTACAATCACGCCATAGCCAATCCGGTTTTTCACTCCAACAGCGGCGGCAAGACCGAAAATGCAGAAGAGGTATGGGAGGGCACTGAGGTGCCCTACCTTAGAAGTGTGCCCAGTGAAGGGGAAGATGCCAGCCCTGACTACAAATATACCGTATCCGTTAAAACGGAGGAATTCTTAGATAAGCTTAAAAATGCCTATCCTGAGTTTACAATAAAAAGCAAGGATGTTTTAAAGGACATCCATATTCTTTCTTATACGGCCGGCGGAAGAGTAAAAGATATTCAAATCGGCAACATCACCTTAAAAGGAGTAGACGTAAGGAAAATATTTTCCTTGAGGTCCGCCAATTTTAAAATAGAAAAAGGGGAGGACGACAGTTTAAAGATAACCACCCTGGGCTACGGGCACGGCGTGGGTATGAGCCAGTGGGGTGCCAATTATCTTGCCCAAAAGGGCGGAATGTACGAAGAGATTATAAAGTACTATTACCAGGGTGTGGAGCTGGACACAGTGAGCCATTGGATGTCCAAAGACAAGCAGGACGGCCGTTGATTGCAGCCTCTCAATTTTCAATATTTTTCTAACTCCATGTATAATGTTGCCATTGGCGGTAACAATAATATATGGAGGTGGAAAATGTGAATATTAAAAAGTTATTTCCGGAAGATAAGATTACAAAAAAAGGCTTGTTGGAATTTTTAGATAAGAAAGGGTTTTACATTGTTTTAGTATTGTGCATAGCAATCGTAGGAGCCACGGCGGTTTTCATAACCACCCACAATGTTTCTTCGCCCGATACCGAGTTCAGCACACCCAATATCGCTTCTGAAGAACCGGGAGCAAGTTCTGCGGTAAACAATAACCAGGACAAAGCGGTCATGCAGTCTTCTACAAATACCGCACCAAGCGCCGGCGTTCAAAAACCGGAAGCAGCCAAACCACAGAGCAGCGTGGCAGCCAATACTCCTGCCAAACAGGCGGCGCCACAGAAAAATACCGGTGGCACGACCCAGAAAACCAACCCTTCGGGGACAAAAACCAATCTCCCCGAAAAGACCCAGAATTTTATAATGCCTGTGTTTGGAAGCGTTTCCTTTGACTACGCCCAGGACAGGCTGGTGTATTCCAAGACCCTGGAGGAATGGAGGACACACAGCGGCGTAGATCTGGCAGCCGACCGGGGGACTGTGGTTAAGGCGGTAGCTGACGGGGTTGTGAGCGAGATAAAGAATGACCCGAGGCTGGGCATTATCGTTATAATAGACCATCAAAACGGAATAAAAACAGTCTATGCAAATCTGGCCGGCGATGACATGGTAAGTCCCAACCAGAAGGTAAAACAGGGGGATGCCATAGGGTGCGTGGGAAATACGGCCAGCTTTGAAAGTGCCGAGCAGCAGCACCTTCATTTTGAAGTGCTGAAGAATAATGAACCGGTAAACCCCTTGAGCTATTTGCCCAACCAGAAGCAAAGCTGAATGAATGCCTTGAGTCAATGGGGACGGTTCCACATTGACTCAATTCATTATCAAATTCATTATCATAGCCCTCTTCACTGAGCTTATCCGTGAATTGAGACACTAATCCCATCAGGTGTCCACAGTTTTAAAACAATATTTTGAATAAGTCTCAAGATTATCCTAAGACTTTATCATAAGAAGCCCTTTTAAGGCATAGAATTAGTTAGAAATAAGTTTATACCCAAGCAAGAAATTGATTTCCAGCTAAATACGGGAAAGCTGTAATGCCGGGATGGAAGGTATTGAGTTGTTGCTTGGAAGAATATACTTTAAAAGTATATCAGGTAGGGGGGGCTATATTTGAAGGGATATATTGAGGAGAGAGCTATAGAACTGGCGAACTATATCATTGAGAAAAAAACTACCGTAAGAGCGGCGGCAAAAAAGTATGGAATAAGCAAAAGCACGGTACACAAGGATGTAACCGAAAGACTTTCACAGATAAATCCCGGACTTGCAAGTGCAATAAGAAACGTACTCGAGGAAAACAAAGCGGAAAGACACATACGAGGCGGTCAGGCAACAAAGGCGAAATACCAGAGAGGCACCAGCACTTATTAATTTAAATTTTTCCATATACCAGAGCAATGAAAGACCGGTACAGGATGGTCCGCCATAAGTTACAATAACATAAACCTGTTCAGGAATTGCCCAACCTGAGGCTCAATACCTCCCGGTTGGGTTTCAAATTTACGGGTAAAAAAGCATCATGCAGCAATTAACCGCCGGAGCGATAAAAAATATTGCATAATAAAAATTATATGGTAATATTAAGATGTGATAGTCTATTTTAAGATTTTTATATAATTCGATGGAAAGGGAGATGTATTCGCTTGGGCTTCGGACAAGATATCGGCATTGATCTTGGCACAGCTACGGTGCTTGTGTATATTAAAGGCAAAGGAATTGTATTGAGAGAACCATCCGTTGTGGCTATTGACAACAATACGAACAAACTGCTTGCTGTGGGGGAAGAGGCACGGCGAATGCTCGGCAGGACTCCCGGAAATATTGTGGCAATACGGCCTTTGAGAGAAGGTGTCATATCGGACTATGATATTACGGAAAGGATGCTTAAATATTTCATCAACAAGGTTTGCGGCAGCAGGACTTTTAAACTGTTTAAGCCGCGCATAATGGTCTGTGTGCCCAGCGGAGTTACGGAAGTGGAGAAAAGAGCCGTTATAGATGCAGCCATGCAGGCAGGTGCAAGGAAGACTTATCTGATAGAAGAGCCCATTGCCGCGGCCATCGGTGCCGGTATAGACATTTCCAAAGCATGCGGCAGCATGGTGGTGGATGTGGGCGGAGGGACCACCGACATCGCGGTCATATCCCTCGGAGGAACTGTTGTAAGCACTTCAATTAAAATTGCAGGAGACAAATTTGACGAAGCCATTGTCAGATATATGCGTAAGAAGCATAATATTATGATCGGTGAAAGAACGGCGGAAGAGTTAAAAATCAATATCGGTACTGTCTACCCCAGGGTTCAGGAAGTGTCTATGGATATCCGCGGAAGGAACCTGATCTCCGGTCTGCCCAAAACAATAACCATAACCTCCACTGAAATTATGGAGGCACTGGAAGAACCTATTTCCAGCGTTGTGGAGGCAGTACACTCCGTCCTTGAAAGGACACCGCCCGAACTGGCAGCGGATATAAGCGACAGAGGGATTGTAATGACCGGGGGCGGCAGTCTGATTTACGGTCTGGACAAGCTGCTGCAGGAAAAGACCGGCATCAATGTGCTCATCGCGGATGATGCCATATCCTGCGTGGCCCTGGGTACAGGAAAGGCGCTGGATAATATTGAAGTAATTGAGCAGAGCGCCATTGCAGAGAACAGGAATAGAAGGAGATAGAAACTCCGATGCTGTTTGGCGGAGGGGATTGGGGCCGGGTGAAGGATGCGGATCTTGGTCTCTTTTTTGTTTATACCTGGAAAATAGCACGGTGTTGGGTATAAATATAATATAATATTATTTTTTAATCCGCCGATATATATAATAGAAACTCACAATAAGGCAGACGAGAAATGAAATTTTTCATATAGGAGAGTATTATGATTCGAGGCTTGTATACTTCCGGCTGGGGCATGCTGGTGGACAGCAAAAGGATGGACGTTATAGCCAACAATCTGGCCAATGTCAATACCAATGCGTATAAAAAGGATGCGGTGGTTTTGGAAGCCTTTCCGGATCTTCTGACAAAGCGTATCAACGATACGCCGAGCCCCTTGAACCCTTCCGGAAATATAGGGAGTATGGAACTGGGAAGCGATGTGGGGCAGGTTTTTACATATTACACCCAGGGCCAGCTGTTAAAGACGGATAATAAATTCGACCTTGCGCTACAAAACGCCGGCAGTGCGTTCTTTACCGTTGCTGTGCCCGATGCCCAAGGGAATATGCAGGAGTATTATACCCGGGACGGCGCATTTGTTTTAAACGCAAATAAGCAGCTTGTGACCAAGGAAGGTTACCTTGTAATGGGAGAAAACGGGCCTATTACGCTGCAGGGTGAAAATTTTTCGGTACAGCCCGACGGCACAATCGTAGAGGATGGGGTCAATGTCGACAAGCTGCTGATACGGGATTTTACGGATACGGGGACTTTGAGGAAAGTCGGGTCCAATCTGGTCCGGAGCACCGAAGAAAGTAAGGAGCAGCTGTTCACTGGGACTGTGGTGCAGGGATTTGTGGAGCAGGCCAATGTCAATATTGTTAAAGAAATGGTGGACATGATCAGTGTGATGAGGTCTTATGAATCAAATCAAAAGATCTTGCAAATGCAGGATAGTACACTGGATAAGGCAGTTAACGAAGTAGGAGCGGTGAGGTAAGAAGGACGAAAGGCATAGGGGGAGATTTATATGATGAGGGCACTTTGGACTGCAGGCTCCGGAATGACGGCGCAGCAATTTAATGTAGATGTAATATCGAATAACCTGGCGAATGTCAATACGACAGGGTATAAGAAAGAAAGGGCGGAATTTAAAGACCTGCTCTATGAAACACTGGAAAGGGCTTATATGCTGAACGGCGATGGTAAGCCGGTAAACCTGCAGGTTGGGCTCGGAACGGCTGTGGGGGCAACAGTGAAAAATTTTAGTCCCGGGAGCTATGAAAAAACCGACAACCCGCTGGATTTTGCCATAGACGGAGAAGGCTTTTTTACCGTGCGCGGACCTGCAGGCAATGTTGTGTACACAAGAGATGGAAGCTTTAAGGTCAGTGTAACCGACGAGGGCAAGAAGCTCACGACTTCAGACGGCTATCCGGTCCTGGACGATCAGGGCAACGAGATCTTGGTGGACGTGGAAATATCCCGGTTGAATGTTTCGCCGGAAGGTGATTTAAGCTATGTGGATACTGACGGAAACGCGGTACCGTTAGGACAGAGGATAGGGCTGGTCAAATTTCCAAACAGGTACGCCCTTGAAAGCATAGGGAATAACTTTTTTGTGGAAAACTCAGCCACAGGTGCTGCGGTACCCGATGGGGAACAGGGGGTTAAAAGCACTATCAAACAGTGCTTCCTGGAGTCTTCCAATGTTCAGGTGGTGGAGGAAATGGTAAAGATGATTGTTGCCCAGAGGGCGTATGAAGTAAACTCAAAAGCCATACAGTCAGCGGATGAAATGCTGCAAATGGCAAATAATCTGAGGAGGTAGGCCTCAATTGTATGGATGTCAGCGGCATAAATAATAAATTAAACAGCAATACCATCTACGACGCAAAAAACAAAATCACGGACGACAGCTTTGAAAAACGCCTGAAAAGCGCATTGGACACCCAAAATGAAAAAGAACTGAAAAATGCATGCCAGGAATTTGAAGGCATGCTGTTGAATATGATGTATAAGCAGATGAAGGCAACGGTTCCAAAGTGGGATGTGGTGGAGGAGGATCCGGGCATGGAAATATTTGACTCCATGCTGGACGACCAGCTGGTAGAGGAGGCTTCCAAAACGGGAAGGCTGGGCTTGGGGGATATGCTTTACAAACAGTTGAGCCAGCAGATGAAATCCACTTACAGGCTGGACGACGGAAATGATAAAGGTTAAAAAATCCGGACTGTGTAAGGGAGTATAAATGGTTGCTTAAAAAAAATAAACAGGTCATTTTGCTCATATTGTTATTTATGACGTTGTCCTTCTTATTCTTTTACGCAGGGCTTTTTTTATTTTATGGGCAGGATAAACCGGCGAAAACCTCGGAAAATACGGGGAAAACTGTAATATACAGCCATATCAGCGTGGAGATCAAAGGAAATAAGCAGGAAATCAATATACTTGAACTGAATGTAAAAGATAAGAAATTGGAATTAAAACCCATACTCTCCTACGACAGTGTTTTCGGATTTGAAAAGCTCAGCTCCATGGTGGAGCGCAGCAAGGCTTATGCGGGGGTGAATGCCGGATTTTTTTACGAGTACGGACAACCCGGGGGAATGGTGGTTATAGACGGCAAAATGATAACAAATTCTACGGGAAGGTTTCCTGTGTTCCTGTATGACGGGAATAAGGCCGAATTTAAAGAACTGCATACAAAGCTCTGGCTGACAGTGGATAGCAAGAGGTTTGATGTTGACGGCATCAACATGGCCGGAGGGCCGGGCAAAGCGGTTTTATACACCCGTGAATACGGCAGCGACAACAGGGCCGAAACAGGGAACATTTCCGCCGTAATAAAGAGCGGCAGGGTTGTAAAAGTGGATGTATATCCGGGCAAAGCGGATATTCCCGAATCAGGGATGCTTTTGAGCCTGTTCGGGCCGGAGGCTTTTAACCTGGAGGACACCGGCATAAAAGCGGGAGCGGAAATTCAGCTTCACTGTGATTACGGCATGGACGGCAGGACCCAGGCCTATGAATGCGGGAGCTGGCTTATAAGAGACGGCAGGGTGGTAATGGGCGGCTGGGATGAATGGGTGGGAGTGACGACCAACCAGGATCCCAGGACGGCCATCGGTGTAAAGGACAACGGGAATGTAGTGCTTGTGACCGTAGACGGCAGGCAACCCGGTTACAGTACCGGCATGACCGGCAGGGAATTGGGCGAATATCTTTTAGGCCTGGGAGTTGTGGATGCCGCCATGCTTGACGGGGGAGCCTCCACAGAGATGATTGTGGACGGCAAAATTGTAAACAGGCCTTCTTTCAAAGGACAGGAACGAAAGCTGGGTGGGGCCATCATTGTAAGGTTTAGATAAAAAGCTTGATTAAAACCGTTATAAACGCTCCTATTAAAGCCGTTACCGGTATGGTAAATACCCATGCACCCACAATATTCCTGGCCAGTGCCCATCGAACGGCGGACAGCCTTTTTGAAGCCCCTACCCCCATAATGGCTGTTGAAATCACATGGGTGGTGCTTACAGGTGCACCTATGGAAGTGGCTGTCTCTATAACAATGGCGGATGCCGTTTCCGCTGCAAAGCCGCCGATAGGCTGGAGACGTATCATGTTTATACCCATGGTTTTTATAATCTTCCATCCTCCTAAGGAGGTGCCTAAGCACATTGCCAGAGCACAAGCGATTTTGACCCACAACGGGATATGGGAGTTCTGGTCAAGGACACCGGAACTGATGAGGGCAAGGGTTATGATGCCCATGGACTTCTGGGCGTCGTTGTTGCCGTGAGTATAGGCCATTACGGCGGCGGATATGATTTGCAGCTTTGAAAACCACTTGTTGACCGAACGCTGGGATAAAGGCCTCAGCAGTTCGGAAAGTCCCAGCATGATTATGTAGCCTATTACAAAACCGATCATCGGGGATGTAAAAAGGGGTATGACCACCTTTTCCCACACACCCTTCCATACAACCTTGTCCAAACTGGCGGCATAAGCAGAGGAAGCACCGACAAGCCCGCCTATCAAGGCGTGGGAAGAACTGCTGGGTATCCCGATATACCAGGTGATTAGGTCCCATATGATTGCCGACAGCAGGGCCGCAATGATCACATACTGTTCCAATGAACCGTTGACCAGTCCTTTGGATATGGTCTTTGCAACCTTTTCACTCATAAGGGCGCCGACGAAGTTCAATACTGCGGCCATGAGGATGGCCTGCCTTGGAGAAAGCACTCTTGTTGAAACGGAGGTGGCAATGGAATTGGCGGTATCATGGAAGCCATTGATGAAGTCAAAGGCTAAAGAGATTATTACTACAGCAACAAGGGTGACACTAATTCCGCTAGGCATGCTTCATTACAACCCCCTCAACAGAGTCGGCCACGTCTTCGCAAGCATCCAGGGTGTTTTCCAGAAACTCGTAGATCTCCTTCCACTTTACGATTTCTATAGCATCCTTTTCAGTCACAAAAAGCTTTGTTATAGCGCTCCGGTATATGTCGTCGCCTTCATTTTCAATCCTGTTCACTTCTATGACTTTTTGCTGCAGGGTGGTACTGCGCTTCATATTTTTCAATTCAACCATCAAATCCCTGAGTTCCTTTGTACACTGCACGATCAGTTTTGCCAGTGTTATTGCGTCCTCTTTTATAGACACCACGTTGAACATGGTAAAACGGTGTGCGGTGGCTTCGATGGCATCGGTTATATTATCCAGTTCCCTTGCAATAAAGTCGATGTCTTCCCTGTCGATGGGGGTGATGAAGGACTGGTTCAATTTGTGCAGAATGTCATGTACATTTTTATCTCCGTCATGTTCACAGGTCTCGATATTTCTTACTTTTTCATGAACACTGCGGTAATCCGTCATGAGGTCAAGCAGCAGGCCAGCCGCTTTGCAAGCATTTTCCACTCCTTCTACAAACATGTCGAAAAAGATTAGTTCCTTTGAAGTAACTCTAAACAATTGAATCATACCCCTACATTTTATTTAAACCCTTATTGATTATATACTTATATTAAATAGAAATACAATTTACTTAACATAAAATTAACAATCATATAACAATATTTTAACATGCACATCAGGACTTTTTATGCGGCTGTGCTTTAAGATTTTCTATATTTTTATGGATAAAATGCCCTGAACATAGTATACTTTAAATTAACAAAAGTATAAACAGCGGGTCGCAAGAGACAAAAACGGAAAAAGAGGTGCCGTATGTTAACCAATATTGATATCCAAGGCATTATCCCCCACCGGTATCCTTTCTTGCTTGTAGACAAGATCATAGAAATTGAACCGGGGAAAAAAGCCGTAGGAATAAAAAATGTTACTGCCAATGAACCGTTTTTTCAAGGGCATTTTCCGGGGAACCCTATTATGCCGGGTGTGCTGATTGTGGAAGCACTGGCCCAGACAGCCGGTATAGCCGCCGCTGTTCTTGAAGAAAACAAGGGCAGGCTGGGCGTGTTCGCAAGCATTGATTCATTGAAGTTCAAAAGACAGGTGGTTCCCGGCGACACCCTGAGACTGGAGGCTGAAATACTGGCTGCCAAGATGGGGGTTTTGAAAGCGAAAGTTATGGCGGCAGTGGACGGGCAAATCGCTGCAGAAGGAGAAATAAGGGTCGCGCTGGTGAAGGGGGACAAATAGCGACGCAAAACAGTAAAACAGGGGACGGTTCTCTGTTTCAGCTTGAAACAGAGAACCGTCCCCTGTTTTACGGGTCAAATTGCGGCGGCGATTTTTTTATGCTCCAGGAAAATTTCTCCCACCTTGTAGATATCTCCTGCTCCCATGGTGATTATGATATCCCCGGTGGAGGCATGGTTTTCAAGGTATGCCGCAATATTTTCAAACCCGGAGATGTATACCGCTTTTTTCCCCTTTGAGCTCAGTCTTTCACACAATGCCCTGGCGTGGATCTCTCCCCGGTCTATTTCCCTTGCGGCGTAGATGTCGGATACAATGATGCTGTCGGCATCAGAAAAGGAATTTGAAAAGTCTTCCAGAAACGATTTTGTCCTGGTATAGGTATGCGGCTGAAAAACACACCATATCTTCGAATGCCGGCAGTTTTTGGCCGCCTTCAACGTGGCCTTCACCTCCGACGGGTGGTGCGCGTAATCATCGATTACTTTGATTCCGTCCACAATACCTTTTAACTCAAAACGCCTGCTTGCTCCCGTAAACTTTCTTAAACCTTCTTTTATCTGAGATATGCCGCACCCGAAAGCATGGCAGGCAGCAATGGCGGCCAGGGCGTTATTCACATTATGGATGCCGGGAATATTCAATGCTATGGTGTCGATTTTTTCATCGTTTCTTGTCAATGAGAAAGTAGCGCATCCCATGTCGTTGAATACGATATCCTTTGCGCTCCACAAGGCATTTTCGGATTTCAGCCCGTATGTAATTTTATTGCAGGTCAGTTTGTCAAGCAGCCATGACGTGCCGGGATCGTCCGCACAAGCCACTACACAGCCGTTGTCGGGTACAAGGGAGGCGAATTTTAAAAATGCGCTTTTAATATGCTCCAAATCCTTAAAGTAGTCCACATGGTCCAGATCGATATTCAGTATTACCGCCAGAAAGGGATGGAATTTTAAAAAGCTTTCCACATACTCGCAGGCTTCGGTTATAAAGTATTTGTTTCCGCCGATCCTGGTACTTCCTCCGATGGATTGAAGCTCGCCGCCTATGTGCACCGTAGGGTCAAGCCCCGCTTCCATCATGATCGTCGTTATCATTGAAGTGGTAGTGGTTTTTCCATGCGTGCCGGATATGGCAATGCTATACGGATATTTCTCCATGATTTGCCCCAGAAGCGTTGCCCTGTCCATGATGGGCACATTCAACGCTCTAGCCCTGATCAATTCGGGGTTGTCTTGCTTTACGGCAGCCGTATACACCACCAGATCAGGATTTTTTATATTGCTTTCGTCATGGGATATGTATATTTTCACTCCCATTTGTTCCAGCTTTTTTGTGAGTTTGGATGCTTTCAAGTCGGAACCGGAAATTTTGTAGCCGAATCTCATGAGGATTTCAGCCAATCCGCTCATGCTTATGCCGCCGATGCCCACAAAATGTATGTACTTGATTTCAGGGGATTCAAAAATATTCGAACCGGTCAATATAAACAACTCCTCCATAAAAATGCATCAATTGCTAATAGGGATAAATAAACATTCGTAGATGAACATAAAAAAATCGGGGTATACAATAGCAAAAATGGATTTTAACCTACGTTCACCTTTATCTGCCTATGTTTATCCTATGATGCACACTTATATGCATTATAATCATACAATATTTTCTTTCATAGTAAAAGTTAAAAAATTTCTAAATATACAATTATTATTATATGTATTTTCCATAAAAATATTTACCACTATTTGCAATAGCCGAATAATTATAAAAAACAATCTTAAAGCATTCGCCATAATGTTGTATAATACATTATATCAGAAACTATTTATGTTTTGAATTGGAGGATAAAGATGGAGAAATTTCAGCGAAATGAACGCATAGCCATATTGATTAAAATGTTGTCCGACTCCCCATGTAAAATTTTTACATTAGGGGATTTCACCGAAATGTTCGGGTCGGCAAAATCGACCATAAGCGAGGATATTGATATTATTCAGAATTTAGTTGCAAAATTCGATCTTGGCATGATTAAGACCATTTCAGGTGCCTCAGGAGGGGTTACTTATATTCCGTCGGTGAGCAGGGAAAAAACCGTGGGCATACTGGAATCCCTGTGCGGTGAGCTGTCAAGAAAGGAAAGGATTCTGCCCGGCGGATTTCTTTATATGCTTGACATAATTTACGACCCTCAAAAAGTTTCGGATATCGGGCGAATATTTGCGGGAAGGTTTTACTCAAAAAACGTTGACTATATTGTTACCATGGAAACCAGGGGCATACCCCTGGCGTTTATTACCGCCAAATACCTCAATGTTCCCCTGATCATCGTGAGGCACTCCAATGAAGCTACAGACGGAGCTTCTGTCAATACGAGCTACGTTTCGGGCTCTTCCAAAAAGATTCAGACCATGGTTTTATCCCTTAAAGCATTGAGAAGAAACTCCAGGCTTTTGTTTATTGACGATTTTATGAAAGGGGGAGGGACTGCGAAAGGGATCATTGAACTGGCAAGAGAATTTGGATGCGAAGTTGTAGGCATCGGGGTTTTGATAGAGACCGCCCAGCCTGCTAAAAAGCTTGTGGACAATTACTTTTCCCTTCTTGTGTTGAACGGTGTGGACGAGGATAAAGGGATCATTGACATCAAACCTGGAAGCTGTCTGGTATAAAACACAGAAAATTGAAGATCCTATAAAAATAAATTTGATCTGTGTCAAGGGAAATATTAAAAATATTTGGGAATTTTATATATATTAAGAAGGAAAAATAAAATTTGTATCGAATATATTATTAACAGAATTAAACGGAAGGTGGTAACATCAATGGAGATTACGGATATCCGCATTAGAAAGATCGATGCTGAAGGTAAAATGAAAGCTGTTGTTTCTGTAACCTTTGATAATGAATTTGTCATTCATGATATTAAAGTTATAGAAAGTCAGAATGGCCTCTTCATCGCAATGCCCAGCAGAAAAACTCCCGAGGGAGAATTCAGGGATATTGCACATCCAATAAATGCCAGCGCCAGGGAAAAAATTCAGAGTGCTATATTGGAGAAATATGAATCAGCCGCCGTTGATGGATAATTGTTGATAGATAATTATTAAAGACATTTAGTTTATTAAGCATCTCTTCTTTTTAGCAGATCTTCTTTTAAAGAGCCTTGCCGATGGAATCATTCAAAGGTTCTTTTTTATTTATTTTGCTTCATATTTTTCTAGAGTTTCTTTCACAGTTGAAAAATGCTACAAAAAGTGAGAAAATATATACCTGTAAAAGCTCAACGGCATGGCGCCGTATCCTGAATAAAGGAGGAATATACGGATGGAGCACCTGATGGCAGTGATTTTAGCCGCCGGCGAAGGGAAGAGAATGAAGTCCGCCAAATCAAAGGTCGTGCATGAGATTTGCGGGAAGGCACTGATTGAGTGGGTTGCCCGTTCTGTCCTGAAAGCCGGGATTGAAGATAGAGTGTTTGTGGTGGGACATAAGGCGGAGCAGGTAAAGGAGTGCTTGGGGGAAAATATCCAGTATGCGCTCCAGGAAGTACAGCTGGGCACCGGACATGCGGTAATGCAGGCGGAACGGTTTCTCCGGGGCAAGGAGGGCCAGGTTGTCATATTGTGTGGGGATATGCCCCTGATCAGGCCGGAAACCATTATGAAGGCAGTAAGACTGCACAGGCAGAGCGGCAATTCCGCCACGGTCATTACGGCAGACCTGGATAATCCTGCCGGTTACGGGAGGATTGTGAGGGACGAAAGAGGCAATGTCCTTAAAATTGTGGAACATAAGGATACGAACGAGGAGGAGAGAAACATCCGGGAGGTCAATTCGGGAATTTACTGCTTCAATATCATGGACCTGCTTCACTCCCTGAAGGAATTGGGCAACAGCAACAGCCAGGGGGAATACTACTTGACAGACATTATGGAAATTTTTGTAAAAAAAGGGTTAAAAGTAGACGCTTTTAAAGTGGAGGACTCCAGTGAGATCCTTGGAATCAACGACAGGGTTCAACTCGCCGAAGCAGCACAGGTATTAAGGAAAAGGATACTTGAAGAGCATATGAGGTCCGGTGTTACTCTGGTTGACCCGGGGTCCACTTACATAGACGGCGATGTTGAAATCGGCATGGACACCGTGATTTATCCGGGGACCATCCTGGAGGGAAAAACAAAAATAGGAGAGAACTGCATCCTAGGCCCCAACAGCAGGCTTGTGGATTGTGTAATCGGAAATGACACCGAAGTCGCCAATTCGGTTGTAATCCAAAGCTCGGTAGGCAGCGGCACTCATATAGGGCCTTTTGCTTATATCCGGCCCGAGAGCAGCATAGGAAATAAAGTTAAAATCGGAGATTTTGTGGAGATTAAAAAATCAAGAATCGGCGACAAGACAAAAATATCTCATTTAACTTATGTCGGCGATGCTGAAGTCGGAAAGAATGTCAACCTCGGCTGCGGGGTTGTGGTGGTGAATTACGACGGCAGGAACAAGTATAAAACCGTAGTGGAAGACAATGCCTTTGTGGGGTGCAACGTGAACCTCATTTCTCCTGTGACAGTGAGAAGCAATGCCTATATTGCCGCCGGTTCGACCATTGTCGGCGAAGTTCCTGAAAATTCGCTGGCCATTGCACGCAGCAAACAGGAGATAAAAGAGGGATGGGTCATAAAAAAAGGCCTGCGGAGAAAAGAATAGCTATTTTGTAGTTGACAGTTTACGACATACAATACATAATAAGTGTGGGGTATTTATCCACTCAAAAGACAGCCGCAGGCTGCCTGATGGTATTAATAAACTATGCTGGGGCAAAATACAAAGAAATTAGCGAAGCCGCACTAAGATAATCGGGGGTTTGGATAAATGAATCTGCATGGTAAGGATATTAAAATTTTTTCAGGAAATTCCAATAGGGCACTGGCAGAAGAAATTGCGGAAAAAATCGGGCTGCCGGTAGGTGTTGCCATTGTCAGGAAATTCAGTGATGGTGAATGCGAGGTCAATATAGGCGAGGTTGTAAGGGGTTCGGACGTGTTTGTGCTGCAGTCCATATGCACACCCGTAAATGACAACCTTGTGGAGCTGCTGATCATGATTGATGCCCTCAAAAGAGCTTCGGCAGGCAGGATAACGGCAGTTATACCGTATTACGGCTATGCAAGGCAGGACCGCAAGGCAAAGGCAAGAGACCCCATTTCCGCCAAGCTGGTGGCCAACCTTATCACCGTCGCAGGAGCGGACAGGGTATTGACCATGGATTTCCACACACCCCAGCTTCAAGGATTTTTTGATATTCCTGTAGACCATTTGATTGGCGTTCCCATACTGGCCGAGTATTTCAAGGGAAAGTTCGAGTATTACGACGACTTGGTGGTTGTTTCACCGGATGTAGGCAGTGTGGACAGGGCAAGAAAGTTTGCCCAACGCCTGGATATACCGCTGGCTATCATAGACAAGAGAAGGCCTAAGGCAAATGTGAGCGAAATAATGAACATTATCGGTGATGTCAGAGATAAAAGGGTTATTATCGTAGACGATTTGATCGACACGGGAGGCACACTGGTCAATGCGGCAAAAGCCTTGTCCGACATCGGAGCAACGGAGGTGTATGCCTGCTGTTCCCACGGGGTGCTGTCCGGTCCTGCCATAGAGAGGATCAAAGATTCCCCGCTGAAAGAGCTTGTAACACTGAACACCATTCCGCTGCCCAAGGAAAAGCAGATAGACAAGATTAAGGTTTTATCCGTTGCGGCGGTATTTGCCGAAGCAATAGAGAGAATATACGGCGATATGTCCATCAGCACCCTTTTTACACAACAGGAGGAACTGAAGGAGAAGTAGGATCTGATACCTGTTTTATATATCGATAGCTCAGAGCCAGAAGGATTATGCCGCCTCTTCCATGAAGGGGCTTTTTATTTTGCAGCGGTATATGGTATAATATCACCGGATTAGCAGGAGGGAGTAAATTGGAAAACCTTAATATAATCATAGGTCTGGGAAATCCGGGACCCAGGTATGACAACACAAGGCATAATGTGGGATTTGATACCATTGACTTTATTTCCGGCAAATATGGAATAAAAGTTACAAAACTGAAACACAAAGCCCTTATAGGCGAAGGTATTATGGAAGGTGAGAGGGTGCTCCTTGCAAAGCCTCAAACCTTTATGAACTTAAGCGGAGAAAGTGTAAGGGAAATTATGGAGTGGTATAAAATACCTTCGCATCATATGATACTGGTATATGACGATATTGACCTGCCTCTTGGAAAAATCAGGGTCAGGGCCAAAGGCAGCTCCGGGACGCATAACGGTATGAGGTCGGTCATATATCAAATGCAGACCGACGAATTTCCCAGAGTCCGCATAGGTATCGGCAAACCGGTGGAGGGATGGGAACTGGCGGATTATGTGCTGGGTAGATTTTCTCCCGAGGACAGGAAAATTGTGGATGAAAGCGTTTTAAATGCTGCAGATGCGGTTTCTTTGATAGTAAAATCGGGGATAATATCTGCAATGAACAAGTATAATTAAGCAATGGCTATTGGTGGTTGGTCCGTGATTCCCGAAATTATTATCTTTACATCAGCATTACCGCAATGAATATAACAGCCAGTTGGGAAGGTAGACATGAATTTTTTAACCGATCCGCTTCTTGAAATTAAAGAATACAACCAAATATTAAATTTTATAAAAACCGGGAATACCCCTGTAGGCATTGAAGGCCCGTCGGATTCGCAGAAGGCTCATATAGCCTATGGCCTGTGCCAGCATTTGAAACGCAGGGGAATTTTTATCGCATTCAATGAAATACAGGCAAGAAAAATGTACGAAGACTTTTCCTTCTTTTTTGGGGACGATGTACTGCTGTATTCGTCCAAGGAGGTCATGCTGTACGATATTGAGGCAAAAAGCTATGAGGCTGTTTTCCAGAGGTTGAATGCACTTGATAGGATTGTGGAGGGGAAATACAGGTTCATTGTTACTTCCATTGAAGCAGCGGCACAAAAACTCATTCCCAAAGACGAATTTTCCGGCTGTATTTTGAATTTTACATTAGACGGTACGGCAGATTTGACGGCGGTTGCGCAAAGCCTCACGGCCATGGGCTACGAAAGGGTGGATACGGTGGAAGGCATGGGGCAGTTTGCGGTAAGAGGCGGTATTATCGACATTTTTCCCGTCAACAGTGAATTTGCGCTGCGAATGGAGCTGTTTGGAGATGAAATCGACTCCATAAGAAGATTCGACATCATGACCCAGCGTTCTGTTGACAGGCTTGAAAATGTGCGGGTTATACCTGCCCGTGAGGTCATTTACCCGGTGGAAAAAAGAGACGCAATTATAAGGCACATTAAAAACGACCTGGGGGAATATATAGAAAAAATCCGGGGCAGGAGCCGTCCGGAGCGTATCAGGCAGGTAAGGGAAAAGGTTGAAGCGGATGTGGAAAGGCTGGAGAACGACTATTACTTTCCGGGCATCGACAGGTATATCCCCTATATCATAGACCGGCCTGTGGGCATAACGGACTATGTGGATAAGGACGTCCTGGTGTTTTTAGATGAATCTGCAAGGCAGCGGCAGAGACTGGAGACCATGTCCCAGGAGCACCTGGAAACCTGCAAATCCCTGATGGAGAAGGGACACCTTTTACCCGGAAGCATGGACCTGTTTTTTAAGCCCGAAGATATAAAAGACAGCCTCCATGCCAGAAAAACAGTTTATCTCAGCACCCTCCATTCAGATGTGAAGGCACTGGACGGGGGAGTGAGTTTTAATATAGCTTCAAAGCTTCTCGGGTCCTATCAGGGGCATATGGAGCTTTTGACGGAGGAAATCAAGAACTGGAAAAAAAACCGGAGCAGGGTACTGGTACTGTCAGGGACAAAAAGCCGGGGTGAAAGGCTTGTGGAGAGCTTCCGCTCCAGCGGCCTGGAGTCGGTCTATGTGGAGGATGAGAAGTTTCAACTGCATCCGGGACAGGTTGCGGTTACACGGGGAAGCCTGAACAAAGGCTTTGAATACCCGGCGGCAGGCTTTGTGGTCATAAGCGACAAGGAGGCTTTCGGCGGGAACAGGAGGCCCCGGAGGCTTCACACCGGGAATAAAGGCGCAAAAATAAATCTTTTTACCGATTTGAACCCGGGAGATTATGTTGTCCACCAGGCCCACGGGATAGGCCAGTATGTAGGGATTGAAAAGCTGGCGGTGGACACTGTAAAGAGGGACTACCTCAAAATCAGGTACCAGGAAGGGGACTACCTTTACATTCCCACCAACCAGCTGGACCTGATCCAAAAGTATATAGGAGCGGAGGGCAAGCAGCCCAGGCTGAACAAGCTGGGAGGCTCCGACTGGG
The DNA here is from genome assembly GCA_024655885.1 of Eubacteriales bacterium. Taxonomy (GTDB): domain Bacteria; phylum Bacillota; class Clostridia; order Acetivibrionales; family JANLFN01; genus JANLFN01. The sequence continues at coordinate 90,606 of JANLFN010000011.1, forward strand.
CAAAAACCAAGAAGAGGGTCAAGGAGTCCCTGAAAGAGCTGGCAGGGGAGCTGGTTGACCTGTACGCCAAGAGGCGCTCCCTGCAGGGACATGCCTTTTCCCGGGATACGGTGTGGCAGAGACAGCTGGAGGAGCTTTTTCCCTTTGAAGAAACCGAAGACCAGCTCCGGTGCATTGATGAGGTCAAGGCCGACATGGAACGGCCTATGCCCATGGATAGGCTGCTGTGCGGAGACGTGGGCTGTGGTAAGACGGAAGTGGCTCTCAGGGCAGTTTTCAAGGCTGTCATGGACGGGAAGCAGGTGGCATATCTTGTGCCCACCACCATCCTGGCCCAGCAGCAGTATAACACTTTCAAGGAAAGAATGAAGGACTTTCCCGTGACGGTGGATGTGATAAGCCGCTTCCGCTCGCCGGCCGAGCAAAAAAGCATACTGAAGGGTGTCAAGGCGGGTACGGTGGATGTGCTCATCGGCACTCACAGGCTGCTGCAGAAGGATGTCCGGTTTAAGGACCTGGGACTTTTGGTGGTGGATGAAGAACAGCGTTTTGGAGTTACCCACAAGGAAAGGCTTAAAAATATAAATCCCCAAGTGGATGTCCTGACCATCACCGCCACACCCATACCCAGGACCCTGCACATGTCTCTTGTGGGCATCAGGGATATCAGCGTCATCGAAGAGTCTCCGGAGGAGCGCTATCCTGTCCAGACCTATGTGATGGAATTCGATTCGGATGTGATCAGGGATGCCATAAACCGGGAGATGGGAAGGAGCGGCCAGGTGTTTTACCTCTCCAACCGCGTCAGGTCCATTCACAAAAAAGCAGCGGACCTGCAGGCGCTTGTGCCCGACGCAAGGATAGCCGTAGCCCACGGGCAAATGGATGAAAGGCAGCTGGAGGACGTCATGTCCGCCTTTATCAGCGGGGAATTTGACATCCTGGTATGTACCACCATTATTGAATCCGGACTGGATATGCCCAATGTCAATACCATTATCGTGGAGGACGCAGATAAAATGGGCCTGGCTCAGCTGCATCAGCTGAGGGGAAGGGTGGGCCGCTCCAACAGGCTGGCTTATGCCTATATCACCTATAAAAAGGATAAGGTTTTATCCGAGGTTGCGGAAAAGAGACTCCAGGCCATCAAGGAATTTACCGAACTGGGCTCGGGCTTCAAGATTGCCATGAGGGACCTGGAAATCCGGGGGGCGGGGAACCTTCTGGGACCGGAGCAGCACGGCCATATAGAATCCGTAGGGTATGACATGTACTGCAAGCTGTTGGACGAAGCGGTCAGGGAGCTCAAGGGTGAAAAAATTTGCGACACTGAGGATGAAATCATCATAGACCTGAATGTAAGCGCCTATATTGACGACAGTTATATCCGCACCGAAACCCGAAAAATCGAAATGTATAAAAAGATCGCTTCCATTCAGGATGTCCAGGATGCTATGGATATCCAGGATGAACTTGTGGACCGCTATGGGGATTTGCCTGAAGCGGTCAGAAATCTCATTACTATTGCCTATATCAAGGCTATGGCTGCAGAGCTAGGGTTTTCTTCCGTTACTGAGAAAAACGGTTCGGTTATCCTGCACTTGAAGAAAGGCAAAAATTTAGATATAGGTGCCATAGGAAAACTGAGCGCCAAGTACAAAAGGCAGCTGCTCTTTAATGCGGGCACCAGCCCATACCTGATGTACAGGCCTATAGGGACCGATAGGAATAATTTGCTTGAAAATGTTAAGATTTTATTACAAGATGTCAAAAGCTTTACAGTATAGCAGATGATTCAGTATAATTGTCTTGTAGGAGACACAAACCGGAATATTGAAAACTTTACCGCAGCCTGCTGTCTACGGCCTACGGCTTAAATTCGGGCGAGGTTGGTTTTATAAGGAGAGATTAATAGGATGAATGAGAATGCAAAGACGGGCAATAGGGGCAGGATGCCAAAGTATATAAAATACGGATTGTTCGGTGTGGCAGTCCTTGTTGTCGTAGCAGCCGCTTTCTGGATTTACTATTCCGTGAACACAGGGTATGTGGCCCAGGTGGGCAGTGAAAAGATCGGGGTGCCTGAATTCAGGTTCTACCTCAACTCTGTAAAAAATAACGTGATACAGGAGATCAGCGGCAAGGACCAATCCAGTATTAACCCGAATACTTTCTGGGATACCAAGATCGACGGGGAAAACGCCCGTGACGTCGCAAAGAAAAGGGCCCTTGACATTGCCAAGGAATACAAGGTACAGCTGATCAAAGCCAAAGAGGCCAAATTAACCCTGGAAAAAAGTGACCTGAACGGGATCGAAAGCAATATCAGTTCCCTTGTGACCAGCCAGGGAAGCAAAGTAAAGGCGGAAGAATATTTGAAAAGTACTTATGAAATCAACATCGATCAACTCAGAGAAATATTAAAAGAAGCCACTTTGGCGGGAAAGCTCAAAACACAGGAGACTTCCGCCATAAAGGTCACGGATGAGGATGTAAAGATCTATTACGACAAGAACCCCGACAAGTTTAAAAAGTCCACCTACAGGCAAGATGCCGGTGAGGCGGTGTGGGTAAGGCATATACTGATCTCCACCGTGGACCAGCAAACCCAGAAAGAACTTCCCGCCGACAAGCTGGAGGAGGCCAAGAAGAAGGCGGAGAGCCTCCTGGCGAGAGCGAAAAGCGGGGAGGATTTTGCCAAGCTTGCCAAGGAAAATTCCGAAGATTCCGGTTCGGCCCAGTACGGAGGAGACTATGTTTTCAGCAGGGGGAACATGATGCCTGAGTTTGAGGAGGCCTCTTTTGCATTGAAACCGGGCGAAATCAGCGGCCTGGTAAAGACTCAATACGGGTACCACATAATAAAGCTGGAAGAGAAAATAGCCAAGGACCAGCCGGTCAGCTTCAAGTGTGCAACGGAATACAGGGAATTTTCACTGGACCAGCAGTATGTTGCCGGCGCCAAGTACCAGGAAAAAGTGGACCAGTGGAAGAATGAGTACAAAATTACTATAAACCAGAGTGTATACGATTCTATCAATATCAAATAAAAATTGTCCGGACTGATTTCGGTAAAGGAGGGTTGTGCCCCGGCACGGTTTGAAAAGCGCGCCGAAGCACAACCCTCCTTTATGCTTTGATTATCACAATTCACCTGTAATGTATAAAACTCCAATAAAAAATGAATACTAAAAATGCACTCTAAAATAAACTAATTAAGGAGGTAATAGAAATTGAAGGCAACTGGAATAGTTAGAAGAATAGACGATTTAGGCAGAGTTGTAATTCCTAAGGAAATCAGAAGAACTTTAAGGATTAGAGAAGGCGACCCCCTTGAGATATTTACAGACAAAGAAGGTGAAGTGATACTTAAAAAATACTCACCTATCGGCGAATTGGGTGATTTTGCCACCCAGTATGCGGATTCACTCCATAAAACCAGCGGCCATATTACTTGCATTGCAGATAGAGATACAATCATTGCGGTTTCAGGCGCTTCAAAAAAGGAATTCCTGGAAAAATCGCTGAGCCAGGACCTGGAAAGAATTATTGAAGAAAAGACCACACTGGTGGTTAAGTCTCCGGATGAAAAAACAATTTCCATTGTTGCCGATGAAAATCCCGACAGGAAGTATTCGTCCCAGGTTGTCTCTCCCATCATATCCGAAGGGGATCCTATCGGTGCGGTTATTCTCCTCTCCATGGACCCAAATACGCGCATGGGCGAGGTGGAGGCCAAACTGGCCCAGTCCGCCGCAGGATTCCTTGGAAAACAAATGGAACAGTAGCAGATGCAGCCGGGCTACCGGCAATTCGAAACCAATATATAAAAATAAATGTTTGATTTGTGGAAAAGTTAAAAAATAGCAGGTAAATTTTTCGGTTACCTGTTATTTTTATAATGGCCGGAAAACCGGCCACGCCCCGTCTTTAATCACCCTTTCAGAATCCCTTTAATATAATGGATGTAGGTAGGCTAAGTTGAATTTTCAAATTCAACCTGTTTTTCCTATACTATAATATCCCGTCTAAGGGAGGGGCACCTTTGGAAAATGCTGTGGAAGTACATAGTGTTAAAATGAAATATCACTCTCTGAATGGGGAAATCGACGCTCTGGAGGAGATCGACCTGTCGGTGGGAAGGGGGGAATTTATCAGTATTGTAGGGCCAAGCGGCTGCGGCAAGTCCACCCTGCTCTCCATCATCGCCGGCCTGCTTGCCCCCACGGCAGGGTATGTGCTTGTGAACGGGAAAAAAGTAACAGGCACCTCCAGTGAAGTGGGGTACATGCTCCAGAAAGACCATCTTTTCGACTGGAGGACCATTTACGGCAATGTGGTGCTGGGGCTTGAGATCCGGGGCGATCTGACTCCTGAAAATGCCGGATATGTGCAGGAATTGCTGAAAATGTACGGCCTTTACGAGTTTAAAGATAAATATCCCAACCAGCTTTCGGGCGGAATGAGGCAGAGAGCGGCATTGATAAGGACCCTGGCCATAAAACCGGACATACTGCTTCTGGATGAAGCGTTTTCAGCCCTGGATTACCAGACCCGGCTGGCTGTTGCCGAGGATATCTATTCCATCATAAAGAAGGAGAACAAGACGGCTGTGCTTGTAACCCATGATATAGCCGAAGGTATCAGCATGGCGGATCGAGTTGTGGTCCTTTCCAGAAGGCCTGCCGTTATTAAAAACATCCATGAGATCAAGTTAACCTGCAGCAACCGCACTCCTCTTTCTTCCAGGGAAGCTCCGGAATTCAGGCAGTACTTCAACAGGATATGGAAGGAGCTGGATGTGCATGTATGACCGGCATCAACCTGAAGTTACACCCGAGCATAAAGAATTCCTGAAAAGGGTGAAACTAAAAAAAGTCAGCGTACTGACCACCCAAATCCTGATATTGGTCCTGTTTTTTGTGGTGTGGGAACTGGCAGCCCGGTACAAAATCATAGACGCATTTATCACAAGCCAGCCGTCAAGAGTGCTAAAAACGCTGGTAAACCTATACGCCCGGGGAGAGCTGCTCAGACATGTGGGAATTACCTGTCTGGAAACTGTCATAGGCTTTACCTCGGCCACCGTTTTGGGAACTGCCACTGCCATAGCCCTGTGGTGGTCGGATTTCCTGGCAAAGGTTATGGAGCCCTATCTTGTCGTATTAAGCAGTCTCCCCAAGATTGCCCTGGGGCCTATTTTCATTGTGTGGATCGGCGCGGGCCCTGCGGCGATTATTGTGATGACGCTGGCCATTTCCATCATTGTTGCCATCCTTGAAGTGCTCAACGGGTTCCTTTCGGTAGACCAGGAAAAAATAAAACTGGTAAAAACCTTTGGAGCCCGCAAGCTCCAGGTGTTTACAAAAGTTGTGCTGCCCGCTTCGTTCCCTACCATTATTAACGCCTTGAAGGTAAATGTGGGGCTGTCCTGGGTAGGCGTAATTATGGGAGAATTTCTGGTTTCAAAGGCCGGCCTCGGGTACCTGATTGTGTATGGAGGACAGGTATTTCAACTGGACCTGGTAATGACCAGCGTTTTGATCCTGGCAATTGCGGCCGCCGCCATGTACCAGGGGGTGGTATATCTTGAGAAAATCGTCGTAAAGAACAGATACGAGATCAAGGAATGATTTCCTGAAAGGGGGATTGGAATTTATGAAAAAGATGCTTTTGCTTGCCGCGCTTGTTCTGGGAGTAGTCCTGCTACCGGCAGGGTGCGGCGGAACCGGGACCACAAAGGTAAGACTGAATGAAGTTACACATTCCGTTTTTTATGCCCCTCAATACGTGGCTTTAGGGCAGGGCTTCTTCAAGGAGGAAGGGCTGGAAATCGAGCTCACCAACGGGCAGGGTGCGGACAAAGTGATGACGGCGGTGCTTTCAGGCCAGTCGGATATCGGCCTGGCCGGGCCGGAGGCGTCTATTTACGTCTATAACGAGGGGAAGGAAGACTATGCCGTTGTTTTTGCACAGCTGACCAAACGCGACGGTTCTTTCCTCATGGGCAGAAAAGCGGAACCGGATTTCCAATGGAGCAGCCTCAGAGGGAAGAACATCATCGGAGGAAGGAAAGGCGGAGTTCCGGAGATGACGCTGGAATACGTGCTGAAGAAAAACGGGCTTGTACCCGGAAAAGATGTGGAGGTGGATACAAGCGTGCAATTTGCTCTGATGGCAGGAGCATTCACGGGAGGACAGGGGGACTATGTGACGCTGTTTGAGCCTACGGCTTCCCTTCTGGAAAAGGAGGGAAAAGGATACATCCTGGCGTCCATAGGACGGGAAAGCGGAGAGATCCCTTATACGGCCTATTTTGCCAAAAAGAGCTATATTGAAAAAAACAAGGCTGTGATTCAAAAATTCACCAATGCCATTTATAAAGGGCAGCTGTGGGTAGACAGCCATACGCCTGAAGAGGTGGCGAAGGTTTTAATGCCCTACTTCCCGGATACCGATGAAGGAATTCTTACAACTGTCGCCAAGCGGTACAAGGAGCAGGACGCGTGGAATAAAGACCCGGTGCTGAAGAAAGAATCCCTGGACCTCCTGCAAAAGGTGATGCAGGAGGCGGATCAATTGAAGGAAAAGGCGCCTTACGACAAAATTGTAGATACGAGCTATGCTGAAAGTGCAATGAAAAATATCCGGAAGTGAGGAGGTGCGGCGTTTGCCGTACCTCCTTTTCATAAAATCTCCTTATTTATTTCCTCATTTTGAGCCGCTCTAAAGAAGGATTTTTTATCAAATTCGGCGAATCTATAATATTGACAGGGGTGTATAAAACGCTTGTTGATACAAGCCTGACCATTGCCTATGAATGTCCATTCGGTGGAACTTTTAAATTTTTGGAAGTGTCCCTGATATTTTTTGTTGTCCTGAAAAAGGTATACCCCTGTGTTTTATTGGGAAAGATGAAAATGTGAGACAAGAGATGGATGGCATTGAGGGGGAAATGGATGAACGGATCAACAGGGGCGGCTTCCAACCAGAATTAAAAAGATGCTTTAAAAAGGCAGCAAACAACTCTTATGGGACGGATGCCCGGTTATGCTGTGGAAAGAGGGAAATCTTTTGTGACAGGAACGGATAGGAAATGATAAAATATACTTTAAATGTTAAATATATCAACCCAAGAGTTGACAAACGATAATTATGGTGATATACTAATAAAGGCAGAATTCACAAATCCTCCTCTAAGCGTCAAACCTTCTTTAGCCAGGAGGTTTTATTTGTTCTATCTGTTGAATTAATTCCCAAATTGATGGCAATAAATATATTATGTTTGAATAAGGTGGTGGATTATGGAGGAAGTAAATCTTGAAAGTAAAACGTTGGAAGATTTGCGTTATATTGCAAAAATGATGGGGTTGAAAAACATTTCAAGGTACAGAAAAGAAGAGCTTATAGAAAGAATAATTGAATCCGGTACTGCGGCCGATAACGGCAAGCACAAAGAACATAACGTGAAGAGTCTTGAATATTCCGATAAAAATAAAACCGAGTCTGAATCAATGGTTTCTAAGAAACCTGTAGATGTGCAGGAAAATGAGGCCAAAAACGGTGACATGTTTGAACAGACGGTCCCACAGTTTGAAACCAATGGATTTGATCCCACTACGATGCGGAAATCCAGGCGGGGCAGGCCCAGCAAAACAATAAAGGAGCAGGCGGAAATGGAGCGGGCAAAAGAAGAACTCACCGCCCCCGTACAGGAAAAAGAGCCGGAGGAACGGAGGACGCCCGTAAAAGACGAGCCGGAAAAGAGAGATTTCCGGCTAAAGGAAGAGGATGAGGAAGAAAGGCCTTCGGATGTGGGAAGGACGGCGGTTCAAAAAAGCGAAAGAGAAGATACGGAAAAATTGGAAGAAAAACAGCTTGAAAGGCCGCCTGAACAAAAGCGGGAGATGGTGCCGGCGCAGCCTGCAAGCAATTTAGAAAAAATAGAGAGCGACGATCCCGTGGAGGGTGTATTGGAGGTTTTACCCGATGGATACGGCTTCTTAAGAAGCGAAAATTATCTGTCGGGAAACAGGGACGTCTATGTTTCACCATCACAGATAAGGCGTTTTGGCTTAAAGACGGGAGATAAGATAAAGGGGAAGGGAAGAATTCCCAAAGAGGGAGAAAAGTTTCAGGCACTGCTCTATGTGCAGAGCGTGAACGGAGACTCGCCGGAGGTAGCCGCAAAGAGGATTCCCTTTGAATACCTGACTCCCATTTATCCGGACCAGAGGATTACACTTGAAACCACACCCAGGGAATTGTCCACAAGGCTCATTGACCTGATTGCGCCTATCGGTAAAGGCCAGCGCGGAATGATCGTTTCTCCTCCGAAAGCCGGAAAAACCGTTCTCTTGAAAAAAATAGCCAACAGCATCACCACCAATTACCCCGAAATGGAGCTTATTGTGCTTCTTATCGACGAAAGGCCGGAGGAAGTGACGGACATGCAGCGCTCCATCAAGGGCGAGGTGATCTATTCAACCTTTGACGAAGTCCCGGAGCACCATATCAAAGTGGCGGAAATGGTCCTTGAAAGGGCACAGAGGCTTGTTGAACACAAAAAAGATGTGATTATTCTTCTGGACAGCATAACAAGGCTGGCAAGGGCGTATAACCTGACCATTCCTCCAACGGGAAGGACCCTGTCGGGAGGCCTTGACCCCGGCGCCCTGCATAAGCCTAAAAGATTCTTCGGAGCCGCCAGAAATATCGAGTTCGGCGGCAGCCTGACCATCATGGCCACCGCCCTGATTGAAACGGGCAGCCGGATGGATGATGTCATATTCGAAGAGTTTAAGGGGACGGGCAACATGGAGCTCCACCTGGACAGAAGACTGTCCGAAAGACGGATATTCCCTGCCATTGATATTAACAAGTCAGGCACCCGGAGAGAGGAGCTTCTGCTTAACCAGAAAGAACTTGAGAGCATATGGGCTATCCGGAAGTCCATGAGCAATATGGGCACTGCGGAAGTGACCGAGATGATTGCCAACAGGCTTATGCAGACCAAAACCAATGAGGAATTCGTCAACAGCATCAATGTGGCTTTTGCTGAAAAATAATACTTGCAGGTAAATTTTATTTGTGCTAGAATATTTTCTGTCTCGTATATACCGGAACAGCATAAAACTTATATGCTTATATAAAACATTATGTTCATCAATTATTTATAGTGCGTTGAAAGAAGGTGAATAGGCGATGCGGGAAGGAATCCATCCAAAATACGGAGAAGCAGTCGTAAAGTGCGCATGCGGTGAGACTTTCACTACGGGGTCCACGAAGAAAAATCTTCATGTTGAAATATGCTCAAAATGCCATCCTTTCTTTACAGGAAAGCAAAAACTCGTAGATACCGGCGGACGTGTTGAGAAATTCAAAAAGAAATTCGGCATTGTGGATGAGGAATAATTTAAATACACCAAAAGCACAGGGATGGTTTCTGCGGCTTCTGAGCAAGTGAAAGCGGTGGGGATCATTCCTGTGCTTTTTTATCCCTTGGTTGTTAAAATCCAATATTTTATGTATAATCATAGTTAAGTATATCACTGCGAGGTTTGAGGCGTATGGTCCTTAAGCCCTGTTTTAGGAAGGATGCAGAAATGAAGGAAGACATGAACAAATGTGCACACCCCACAAGTATCGGCGGAGAAGCCTTGATTGAAGGGGTTATGATGAAGGGGCCCGAAAATATTGCCATCGCCATAAGGAAGCCGGACGGGGAAATCCTTGTGGATAAAAAGCCGCTGCGCACCCTGTCCAAACGGCATAAATTTTTTAAACTGCCCCTGGTGAGAGGCGCGGTGGGGATATTTGAGTCCATGGTGATAGGTGTTCAATCCCTGATGTATTCGGCGGAATTTTTTGAAGTGGAAGAGGACCATCCATCCGAACCCTCCAAGCTTGATAAATTCCTGGAAAGAGTTCTGGGGGAAAAGCTGCAAAGCGCCGTAATTTATTTTTCCGTTTTGGTGGCCATGGCCTTCAGCATCGGACTTTTCATACTGCTTCCCAATGTGGTGGCAGGCCTTATGAACTTTGACAGGCATACACCCGGTGGGGTTCTGTATTACAACCTTTTTGAAGGGGCGCTGAGGGTTCTGCTGTTTATAGGGTATATTATTTTGATTTCTAAGATGAAGGACGTGCGGAGGGTTTTTGAATACCACGGCGCAGAGCACAAGACCATCCACTGCTATGAGCATGAAGAGGAGCTGACGGTGGAAAACGTCAAAAAGTATACTACAAGGCACCCCAGGTGCGGTACGGCCTTCCTCCTGGTGGTTATGCTTGTCAGCATACTTGTATTTTCGTTCACCGGGTGGCACAACATGGTGTTAAACATAATATTCAGGCTGCTTTTGCTGCCTCTGGTCGCAGGACTGTCCTACGAGGTGATAAAATATGCGGGAAGGAACCAGGGGAGAATGATGCGCATTGTCAGTGCGCCGGGTCTGGCTTTGCAGCGGTTTACCACCAGGGAACCCGACGACAGGCAGATTGAGGTTGCAATTGCCGCGTTGAAAAATGTGCTGGTGGATGACCCCGATGCCGACCGGTGGTAGGGGCTTGAAGGGAGCAATGTCTGTCAATGAAAGGGTTAGAGGTGAAAGTCAAGTGCTGTTGAAGGAAGCCCTTAAAGTAGGCACGGATATTTTAAAATCAGCCTGTATAGAAGCCCCGGCTTTAACCGCCGGGGCCCTGTTATGCCATGTGATAAAATGTGACAGGGTCTTTTTATATTCTCATGGAGAATATGATATGGACAGGGAAAAAACAGAGGATTTTTTACGCCTGGTAAATTCCAGGGCGGCGGGCAAACCGCTCCAGTATCTAACGGGACACCAGGAGTTCATGTCCCTTGATTTTACGGTTACACCGGAGGTCTTAATCCCAAGGCAGGATACCGAGATACTGGTGGAGGCGGTGGTCCGACATATCCAGGCGTTGTCCCCGCGGCCGGGGCATGAGATCCGGATACTGGACATCGGTACAGGTTCGGGGTGCATTGCGGTGAGCCTGGCCTACTATGTAAAAAACTGCCGCGTTACAGCCCTGGACGTATCTGAAAAGGCTTTGAGCATTGCCGGAGGCAATGCGGTGCTGAACGGGGTGGGGGACAGGATAGAATTGGTTCACGGGGACCTGTTTGAGCTGTGGGCTGAAGACAAGGGCAGGGCACATCCCCTTTTTGACGTGATTGTTTCCAACCCTCCCTATATACCTGAACATGAAATAGAGACACTTCCAAGGGAAGTGAAGGGCTATGAGCCGGTGATGGCCTTAAACGGGGGCAAGGACGGACTGGCGTTCTACAGGTTCATCATCGGCAACGCGGAAAAACACCTAAAACCCGGTGGGTATATGGGGTTTGAAGTGGGATACGGCCAGGCGGACGCCGTTTACAGGATGATGCAGGGTCATTTTTGCAGCCTGACCAAATTTTCCGATTTGGCCGGGATTGACAGAGTGGTGGCAGGAGTATTAAAAAAAACCCCCGGTTCATGAGGACATGAACCGGGGGACAATTCACTGCATAAATTTGGTTGACTGGAATGATACAAATTTATTTATGAGCTCTTTAGTGTATTCAGCATTAAAAATTTTAGTGGCTCATTCCTTGAGGGCCTCCCGGAACTGCAGGGGCGGGCGGCGCCTTCAACCTCGCCAGTGTGTAAATCACCGTACTGATTCCATACACCACCATTGCCACAAAGATGGGGAACCTTACCGATGTCTGCCCGCTGATCTGTGCCAGCAGAGCCATATAATAGGTGGATACAAAACCGCCTACGTTCATGACGGCCATTAGAATACCCGAAGCGATGGCAAATCCTGCAGGAGGGACAATGGAACCCAGGATCATCATTACAGCAGGCATGATAATGCTGAACCCTATTCCCACGAGAGTGGATCCTAAAGTTAAAACAGCCAGACTGTTGGCATAAGTCACGAAAGCCATCCCTGCGGCAGTGATCACCAGGCCTATGGAGATGGTAAACCGGCCGGCCAGCTGGAATAGCTTCCCGAAAATAGCTCCTGCCGCCATTCCTCCGACTGTGAACATGGAGAGTACCATGCCCGCTGAAGCGGCGTTTCCTAAATTACCGGTGATGATGATGGTGGACATGTTGACCAGCATGGGATAGTTAAGCATCATGGCAATACCAAACAGTACGGATATTATATACACTCCGGCAGGCATTTTGATTTTTTCGCCGGCTACCCGTTCTTCCTTTTCCGGCTCCGGGAGCATGAAAAGGACGATCACAAGGGAAATGACGCCCAGAAGATGGGCCAGGAAGGCATAGTGCCAGTTGATTGAGCATAAAATGGCTCCAAGCATCTGCAATGCAATACCTCCCACGTTCATGACAACACCGGATACGCCCAGCATGTTTGCCCTGGCCTGCCCCTCAAAAAGCTTGAGGATAAGCGCGTTCCCCAGGGGAGATATGATACCGAGCCCCATGCCGAAAACAGCCCTGGAAATCAGTATGGACGTAAAGTCATTCAAAAAAGCGGGAGCTATACCTGCAACTACAAAAAGTATAAGACCTACGATAACCAGCGTCCTGTATTTCATTTTTGAGCCGGCCACGGCTCCGGCCAGTATCGTAAATGGAATTATGGTCAACGAGGGCAGCGTGGATACAAGCAAGATGGTACTGAAGCCGATTTGCGGGAAAGCTTCGGCGATATTCTGGATCGCAGGGGTGATTGTACCTACACCCATGGCTATAAAGAATATGGACAATACGGCAAAGGAGACTAGGTTTTTGCTTCTATTCATTCTTATCATCCCTTCATAAATTTATTAAATAATACATGACACCAATCAACTATACAAAATTGTGGGGATGCATCATCTCCCGACAGTGGCATCCACAATGGCTTTAATATTTTCCGGCTTCGCGTTGGGAGGCATTGCACAGCCCTGGGACATGATGAAGCCCACGGGCCCTATCTCCTCGCACAGCCTCCGGGCATACCTGTATACCTCATCCGGCGTGCCGAGGGACAGCATGGCCGGCGGCACATCCCCGGTGATGCACATGTTGTCGCCCAGGATCTCTTTGATCTTGAAAATATTGGTGGCGCTGTCCGGATCAAAAATGGTGGTCGCTCTCGGGAACTCAAGGAAATAAGGCAGCCTTTCATCCCAGGTGGAGTCGATATGGAAGAACACCTTCGTATCTTCTTCAATGATGGCCTCCGCAATTCTCTTCAGATAGGGCCAGGCAAACTTCTCAAACATCTTCCTCGATATGAAATTGTCGCCGGCGCGGGAATTGCCGTGGAAGGCCGCAAGCCCCTTATTAGCCCGCATGGCCTGTTTCAACCCTTCAATGGCCTCCTTCTCCATGACCTCCATGGCCGCCATGACCTTATCGGGCATACGGTGCAGGTCCTTCATGAATTTCCCGATGGAGCGGGCCGCGCTGAGGGTTTCATAAGGCGGTATCACCATGCCTCCTCCCATCAGGGATACAAGACCCTGCTCTTTAGCCTTGTTTATGGAATACATCATTTCTTCCATGTTGGGCGCCAGTTCCTCCGGGGTATAGCCGATCCTGTTGATCAATATGTCGTTGGTCACGGCTGCCCAGCCCTTATCCACAACGGTGTCGTAATCCTCCTCGGTCATATAGCCTACCTCTTCCAGCTGCCAGATGGCATCCTCAGGGAGTTCACGCCCGGGAAGCTTGACCTTGCAGAGCCAGAACGCGCCCATAGCGCCTCCGCCGCCCTGGGCCGCCCCGGCGTCGATATCCTCCAGCTCCCTGTAGGCTTTCAATACCGTGTCGGCTGCCCACATCGGCCTCCGGATATAATCCGCCATGACCGCTTTGGGGTCGCCGTACTTGATCATACCGGGACCGGTCAGCATGATGGGAATTCTGTCGGGCTTTTCCAGGTTGATGGCCTTAGTGATTCTGTCAAGGCGCTCAGCGTACAGTTCCTCTACAGTTTTCATATTACTGCACCCCCATGTACTTCTTGGAATACTCCACCGTTTCCTGGGCGTTCCTGCACACGTGGTCGGCTCCCACATACTTGCAGGTGGCCTCGTCCACAGGGCCTCCCCCGATGAGGACCTTCACGTCCTTCCGCAGTCCTTCCTTCTCCAGGGTCTGGATGCACTCCTTGATGTTGTCGAAGGCGGTGGTCAAAA
>JANLFN010000012.1:0-17945 GCA_024655885.1 Eubacteriales bacterium
TATCACATAAGGGATAAGTTGTAAAGAACAAATGTTCTTTCTGCAGGAATGTCCCCATGTTCTTTTCCTTTACATTCTATTGCCGCTGCTTTATAATTAACCTATAAAAGTGAATAAAACGCTAGGGGTGCCGAAATGCTGAGAGAGATTTTTAATCTCAACCCTTTGAACCTGACATGGTTAGTACCATCGTAGGGAAGCTGATGAAAGTATGGAAAAGATTCGCTTACCTCGATGGTAAGCGATTTGTTTTTATTCTATTTTAAAAAAAGGGGGATATTTTATGTTTGAAGGTTTCTCAATTATTATCCGGGAGTCTGTCGCCACTCTGTTTCAGCCTAAATCACTCCTGACTCTGCTGGCGCTATTGGCACTGGTTGCGGGCATGCTAACCATCAGCAAAAAAACCGTATACAATACCAGGACCCTCACCTATGGTGCGCTGTCCATCGCTACCGCCTTCCTGCTCTCCTTCCTGCGAATACTGCAGCTTCCCAACGGAGGTTCCATTACCGTTGCAGGCATGCTGCCGCTGCTCATTTTCGCCTACATCGCAGGCCCCAGGGCAGGAATGGCTGCCGGGATGTGCTACGGTCTCATTGACTTTTTTTATGACCCATATTTCGTACACTGGGCGCAGTTTATACTTGATTATCCTCTGGCTTATGCTTCACTGGGAGTTGCCGGCTACTTCAGGAGAAACATCTATATCGGTTCGGTGGTGGGAGGCATGTTGAGGCTGCTGTGCCACTTTGTTTCCGGTGTCATATTTTTTGCAAGCTATGCCCAGGGCCAGAATGTATATCTCTATTCCCTGCTTTATAACCTGTCTTATATGGTGCCCGATATAGTAATTTGTCTTATAATCGTCTTTATTCCTGGCGTACATGCAGCAATTGAACGGGTAAAAGAAGCGAGCCTTCAAATGAACTACGGAAATTGAGGGCAAAGGTTCCGGCTCACAGGGTTAAACCATAAACCGGAACTTTTTTTATCCCTCTCTGCCCAACGGCCTGTGAAATTTAAACTCTATCCTGATTAAAAAAACTGTAATTAAATTATCCCCTGGAGGACAGGACTGGCTAAGGCTGAAGTAAAAGCAAAGGGCTTCAAGCTAAAACTTGAAACCCTTCTCTTTTCTGGCGTCCCGGACAGGAATCGAACCCGTATCAGTGGAACCGGAATCCACTACCTTATCCGTTAGGCCACCGGGACGTACATTAGAATGCGGCTTGTCTATCCGCACTTTTTTAATTGTCAACGGATTCCTCCGTTTGGACGCCGTCTCCTAGGATGAATCCGTCACCACAGTATTATAATCCAAATTAAATATATTTACAACTACTATTCGTATGGAATGTATGCCCAAGAAATAAAAATTGAAAAAAGCCCTTGATATTAGCACCCTGCTCTTGAATTTTTCATAAAAACAGGTTAAAATACTTAAATGGACATAATAACCCAGTATAAAAACTATTTATCATAATAATTCTCGGGAGTTTTACAGCATAATTGAATAATACAGATTCAAAACTATTGAAACAAAAGCCTTATCGAGCTATTTTTTTTGATTTTTTAGTAATATTTCTGTATACGAAAGTGTCAGACTGTGATATAATATATATAAGTTCATATTGTATATACGGAGGACAAAATGCGCCTTAACGTGTCAAAAAAGTTTCAATCACCATCGACATGGACGAACCTCTGCCAGAAAAAGCCGAGGGGACAAAAAATTTTGGATATGCCGTACCAATGAAGATCTACCACGAACTCGGCCTGCATGAATTTCTCAAATCCAGGATGGCCAGGGAAAGTTTCAAATTCAACACAAACTCAATCATGCTCCTCCTTGTGATTTCACGCTTGCTGTATCCCGGGTCAAAGAAAAAGGCCTTCGACCATAAAGCAAAATTCTTTGAGCGTTTCAACTTTGAACTTGCCGATGTGTATCGCGCCCTCACCCATTACGACAAGATATCGGAAGACCTGCAGCGGTTCATGTACGACCGCATACGCCAGAAATACGGGAGCGACACAAGCATCGTTTACTACGACGTGACCAACTACTATTTCGAGATAAGCCAACAAGATGAACACAGAAGATACGGAAAGGCGAAGCAAAACCGCAAGAAGCCAATCATACAGATGGGGCTTGCGATGGATGCCAGCGGCGTGCCGATACACTATGAGCTTTTCCCGGGGAACAGGCTCGACAAGGAGACCTTCCGTTCTGTCATCGGCGAGGTCAGGAAGAACTACAATACCGGCCGTATCATTGTTGTCGCCGATATGGGCATCATCACCGGCGATAACATCTACTATCTGGTCGGCGAGAAACCGGAGAAGCCGAGAAACGGATATGTGTTCAGCTTTTCTGTGCGCGGAGGTTCAAAAGCATTCAAGGAGTATGTACTGAATCCTTCCGGCTACATTGACAGCAATGGGAAACCGCCAACCGCCGATACCGACTTCATGATCAAGAGCAGGCGAATCCGCAGGGAAATCAACGTGACGATGGACAGCGGGAGAACGCAGAACACAAAGCATGTTTATGAAAAACAGGTGGTCTTCTGGTCAAAGAAATATTTCCTGAAGGCCAGAGCCGAGCGTGCCGAAATTATCGCCAAAGCGGAGGCTCTCGTAGAGGATCCGAAGAAGTACAACAAAGCAACAGCATATGGCGCCGCCGCATACGTCGACAACCTGGAGTTCGATAAGGAAACCGGCGAGGTCATCGAAAAGCATCTCACTGTCAATTACGACAAAATCAAGGAGGAAGAAAAATATGACGGCTACTATGCCATTGTGACAAGCGAACATGAAATGAGCAACGATGAAATCATTGATACATATCGCGGCTTATGGGAAATCGAAGAGACGTTCAAGATCACGAAGAGTAATCTTGAGACCCGTCCTGTCTATGTAAACGAATACGAGCATATAAATGCGCATTTCCTCACCTGTTTTATTGCGCTGGCGCTCTTGCGCATTATACAGAAGAAGACCGGAGGAAAGTATTCCTCTGAAACGATTATTGAAAACTTGAAACAAATTGAATGCATGAACGAGCATGAGAACATCTACTTATTCGGCCACAGAAATGAAATAACTGATGAGTTGGGTAATGCATTTGGAATTGACTTCACACGAAAACGGTTACGCCTCGCAGACATTAAAAAAATTCTTGGTGATGTGAAAAAATGAGTCCTTTCTGACACACATTTGTCAAAACGATAAAAATGCCACAACCCTTCTATTGACTAGGGCTGTGGCTTATTTTTTCGTCTTGCGCTGTAAAAGTCAAGTGACCTTGGACTTTATAAAAAAACAGCTTGAAAAGCAGGCCGGACTGCTGTCCGACAGGAAGCGCCGACTCAAGTCCTCAAGAAAGGATATGTGGGAGAACACCGTACATTACTCCAATGATTTTGATCGGCTTGTAGAAGCGAATCAGTATCAAATTCCAGTATATTTTACCGGTATGAGCCTGGAAATGCCTCTTATCAGGCTCCTTTCGGGACAGTGACCGGCAAAGTGTCCCTAAAAAGGCAGTACAAAATACAAAACTCGGAGCTCAAGTATTTTTTGACGCCAGTGTTAAGATTGACGATGAAATATTGCAGGACGTACTGTCCCGCAACGCGTCCCCAAAGATGAAAAACATCGTGGAGACCATTCAGCGGGAACAGGACATGATCATCCGGGATACCGACAATGAACTGCTGATTGTGCAAGGTGCCGCGGGAAGCCGCAAAACGTCCGTCGCACTGCACAGGATCGCTTTTTTGCTCTATCATGGGTTGAACTCGAAACTGAGCAGCCAAAACATACTCATTGTATTGTCCAATACCATTTTCATCCAATATATATCAAAGGTCTTGCCTGAACTGGGTGAAGAAAATGTAAATCAGATTACATTTTCCAAATATGCGGCGGATGTTTTAATTGTTCAATGAAAAAGCATTGTTTTTCAAGCTTTCACGCGGATTAACCCTGCCGGGCAACATAGAACAGATCCTAGAGGCCACGGCCCGAAGGCTTAAAAGCGGGGATATATCCCACGAGGACAGTACCCCTCTATTATATCTGAAGCTGAGGCTTGAGGGCAGCGATCAGTTTTCCCACATCAGGCAGGTCGTCATCGACGAGGTCCAGGATTATCTTCCCTTGCACTACGAGGTTTTCAATCTGTTGTTCAAGGGTGCGAATTATACGGTTTTGGGGGATATAAGCCAATCGGTGGAAACCGCGGCGGATATTTCATTTTATGATGAGGTTGAAAAAACACTTGGCAGGAAAAGGTCTATAAAGTTCGTCCTCAGCAAAAGCTTCAGGTCGTCCTTTGAGATCAGCAGTTTCGCCAAAAAAATCGCAGGTGGAAACCCGGACGTAATCCCTTTTGAAAGGCATGAAGCCGAACCGGCGGTAATATGCGGAGACACGCAGGAGGACCTGGACCGGGCCATTGCCGGAGATGCCGGCTTTTTCCTGGAACAGGGATATGAATCCGTTGCAATTATATGTAAAACGGCAGCGGAAGCCCAAAAGCTCTATGCAGGATTAAAAGATTCTACCTGGGCACGTCTTGTCAGCTCCGGTGACGAGGAGATGGAAAGGGGCATCGCCGTCATTCCCTCCTATATAGCCAAAGGGCTGGAATTCGATGTGGTCCTGGTATACAACGTATCGGCGGAAAACTATTCAACGGATTTTGACGCCAGACTGCTGTATATTGCCTGTACAAGAGCATTGCACAGGCTTAAGCTCTATTATTGCGGAGAGAAAAGTCCTTTGCTGCCCTTATAAGGGATAAGTTTTTATTTATAAAGCGCCAACACCCAGTGGAGGATAATATACTGAAATGCACTGCCCAGCAGGAAATTCCACAGGTATACGAACAAAAAGACCATTCTCCTGTAAAACAACTGGAAGTTGTAGATGGAGTTGATCCCTCTTGTTACGGCCGCACATAGCCATACGTTGACCACTATATATAAAAATGCGAGAATGCCGATTAAAGCCGTGTTAGCGGCAACTCCCGGCGTTTTTTCCGCTACAATGGACAGTATGTTGGCAGGCAGTATTAAAAAGTTGGCAAGGATATATATTTTCATCACTTTGATCAAAGTGGCACCGCTGTCCCTTGATTCCCCCTCTTTTTTAAAAAACTTGAACAGGTCGAAAAGAGGAAGGGAAAAAAACAGGATATCCACCAATCCTAAAATAAGGGCGGCACAAGCGGTAAAAGTAATATTAAAATACAATGTCGATTGAGATTTAGCCCAAAAGAACTTGCGATAGCTGTCATTATAGGTTAATATAAAAGCCATATCCATGATTCCTACAAGGATAATACCTAAAAATAAAGACGGTCTTTTATCGGTGATCTTCTGGTATAGTGTTTTCGGAAGCAGTAATACATCCAGTATTCTTTTTATATTCATTCTAGCGCTCTCCCTGGCATATCATTTAGTTGTTGTTCCATTCATTCTATAATATATCTTAAACGCATGAAAATCAATCTTATTCGTAATAATACCCCATCGGGAAATAATTTTTGCGCAAGAGATGTTCCTATTTCTTTGATAAGCAGGGAAGGATTCTTATTAGGGGATACCGTACTGAACAAAATCACCTGCATGCAGTTTTAAACTGCAATTTCAGGTGATTTTACCGGTCTTGGATTCCTTTTGATAAGTCCACAGAGCAACTCATTTTCATATAAATCTGGTAAGTAAGAAAATCAAAAGGGCAATGCTGCCCGCTAAAGCAACATTGATTATGATATTTACAGAAAGTTTTGATTTAAGCAGCCCCCTTTTGGTTATGGGCTCAATACTGCTTAACCCCTTTGCTTTACATTCCTTGATATAATTGTTGACAATCATTTCCGCTTCCTTTATCAAAAGATCGTGATTCAGCTTCTTACTTTTATGAACGGCCTCTTTTACACTTTTTCCCTGTTTACCGCTGTCTATGGAATCATTTTTGAGAATTAAAATTGCTTCTTCAACAATATTGGAAGGGATATCTCTAATGACAACAACTCGTTTTGTGCTTCCACTTACCATACGAATCCTCCGAAAGATTTATTCTATGGTAGTTTTCCATAAAAAATTGGAAAATATACATTAAAATACTGCGCGTCGGAACATCTGTTCACCCTGCCTTTTTCCAAATCTTAGCTGCAATTACCATCATATCGTCGGCCGGTTTCCCTCCGCATCTCCTGCAGGCCTCCTCCAATATGCGGTCGGCAACGTCCTGCGGGTTTATGCTTTCAATTTGCCGTATGAAATCAGCCAGGGGCATGTCCTTTTGCTCCTCCGGTTTGAACAGGTCGGCTATCCCGTCGCTCATCATGATGATAAAATTGCCGTTTTCAAGCTTTTTATGTATAAGCTCCGTTTCAATGTTGCTCAATATTCCTGCGGGCAGGGAAGCCAGCTTCACGGCCTCAACCCTGTCCTCTCTCTTTATATACGTGGGTACGGCGCCTACTTTAACAAACTCAACCTCTCCGCTGTACAGGTCGATGACCGACATGTCGATTGTGGCAAAAGAGTCCTCGTTGGACTTCAAGACAAGAATGGAATTGATAAGCTTGACGGTGGTATCCCTGTCAAACCCCGACTCCATAAACTGCTCCAGCAGGTTTATGGTTGCCCTGCTCTGAATGGCCGCCTTTTGTCCTGAGCCCATTCCGTCGCTCAACGCAATAATATATTTCCCGTCCCCTGTATTCATAAATGTATAATTATCCCCCGAATCCGCTTCCTGGAGCTTGGGCATCCTTGCAATGCCCGTGGTGACCTTCAGCGCCTCTTCCTCCGTGAGCTTCAAAGAGCAGGATTGAGTTCTGGGCGAGTAAAAACATTCCGGGCTGTCCTTGACCATTTTCCTTCCCGTGATATCGGACACCAGTTTTGCAATGGTGGTGATACAGTTTCTCTTCCCTCCGCATCCTTTGTGGAAAACACTGATTTCGTACTTTCCCCACTTGTTTTCGAAAACAACAACCTCCTCCGCCTTTATTCCGGCCTTACACATTTCGGATAATAAAATGTCCTCCACATCGCTTTTAAAATGCAGATTCATATCAATTTCCGAGGCCAGGTTTGAAATAATCCGTGACAGCCCGTCCAACTGCTGGGACACAAGTCCCCTGCTTTCCCCAATTTTGCTTTTCCAGACCATATCTACCTTAAACAGCTCATACACATTATTTACAGCGTCAACAAAGTCATAGATCCTTCCGCACCTTTCAAGAAAATACTCGGGTATGTCGGTGTTTTCGATCCTCCCTTTTGCATCCAGCTTTTCAATGATTTTAAACATGATCTGGTAGGTGTCGTAAAAGTTCCTCTCCCAGCAGTACAGGCACAGGCTGCAATCCTTGCACACCTTCTCGGCGACCCGGTCGAACAGGACCGATACATCCTCTTTATCCGCTACCACCTTTGTTTCGGATATTTCATTGAAGGTTTTTGCCAGCTCCTTGAAAGCTCTGGAAAACTTATTGAGCCTTTCAACGGTAATTTCCTTGATCCGGATGCTGTAGCCCCGCTTCTCGGGATATGCTTCGGTGTTTTTACCAAATACCCCTACAACAGCCTCTACGGCTTTAGGGGGAGTCAGTATGAACAAAACGACTGCGGCAACCACCTCCTTCAAATAAATTAAAACCTCGGTGGAGCCGGTGAGGTAGAGGGTCAGCATGGCATTTCCCATAACAAAACCCAGGCAGGACCCGATTTTGCCCAGGTTTCCAAGGACCCCGGACAAAAGTCCGCAAAAGCCGTAAGACGCGATTATTAGCGGCGTAACCGCAGAAGACATGCTTACCAGCAGACCCACCGTGACACCTGTGGCCGCACCCACGCCTGCCCCGCACTTATAGCTGAACAAAATGACAACCAGAATGCACAGGATGTTTTTTATAGAGAAGCCCAGGAGCTGTACGTTTGTAAATCCTGAAAGCACCAGCGCCATTGAAATTGCTATACTTATAGTTTCTTCCCCTGAAAACCTATATTTTCTCGACGGATCGGTTATTACCGGGACTGCATTTCTAAAGATAAAAACCATGGCAAAGGCAATAAAGCTGTTCAGCAGCCCCTTAAACAAATCATACAGCAAAAAGCCCTGGATATAGATCATAAGAAATTCCGGAATCAATATGCTGGCAAAAGACACCACGGCGTAGCGGAAGTTAAGCCTGGCCCTATAATTCTTAAATAACAGGTTGAAGGCGTTAAACAGCAGTATGGCCGCAACAGTGATATACACCTGCTCTATCTCTCCAATGCTCAACAAACCCAGCGCAATAGATAAAACGATTAAAAAGTGGTTTACATTGGTCCCCATGGTTGCCGCATAGAAGGGCAGCCCAAAGGGCATAACCCCCCCTGCCAGGCTAGCCCTTCCCAGAAAAAAGGCAACCGGCAGCAGGATCAGATTTCTTCTGGAAAAAATATCTTTAAAAGAAATTTTATTCCTCACTTTCCCGCAGTTCTTTGCAAAGTCCCCCAGCCTTTCATATGGCACAATCCCTGTTTTCATCTTTTGCTCCCTCCATCCCCAACTTAATCGTAAACCCGATTATAAACAAAGCCCGGACAAATATTTGTCATTTTGAGGTGGACATCCGAAAAAAACTTTTGACACGTACCGCCAAAAGGCAACAGTATGCTTTGTTGAAGCAAACAATACCGCTAATATCCTTAACCTTTGTTTGAAGTTGGAATGTATTGATTTAAATCAGATATTTGTAGTTTTTCGTCGGAAAAATCTTCCTGGTTGGACTCTTTGAAGGCATAAATAGATGAATCTTGGTTTCCCACAATTTTATTCCCGCACAAGCGGACAAAAAAAGAAAAGGTTTCAAGAATTGCATCTGTTGAAACCTTTTCTGTATAGTTTAGAGGTGTGCATCCATAGGGCTATTGAGCTTCTGCATCAAAGTTGACCGCCGTCCTGGCGCTTTCATATGCCCCGGGGCTGGTAACCGTCAGGTATAAGCTTCCGGCGGAAGTGCCTATCTGTGCGATTTTTATGGTTACCTCGGTGGTATCCGCGGCTACGGTTGCATAACCCAGTAATTTCCCTCCCGAAGCGGAATCGTATATCTTAACTACGTCATTGGCCGTAAGCCCGGTTACCCTCACCGTGTCATAGGTCCCCACATTGTTAACGATAGTGATATTTCCGGCTAGAGGAGCATAAGATGTGGGTTCTTCGGAGTAGTACACCTTGGTCCTGTCGCTTTCCGGCTTCCCGGCGCTGGTAACCGAGACGTAGATGTACCCGGCGGAAGTGCCCAGCTGTGTGATTTTTACTGTGGCTTCCCAGATATCGCTGTTGGAAGAAACGCTGGCAGAACCGAGCAGATTTCCTCCTGAAGCGGAATCATATACCTTGACCACATCATCCTGGCTGAGGAACGACACTTTCACCGTATCCGTCATACCCGCATAATTTGTGACAATAATATTGTTGACCGAAGGAGCCTGGGATTTAGTCTCTTCACTGTAGTAGACCTTGGTTCTGCCGCTTTCCAGCTTCCCGCTGGTAGTAACCGAGACATAGACATTTCCCGCGGAGGTCCCAAGCTGGGTAATGCTGACGGTGGCTTCAGTGCTTCCCGACGCCACGGTGGCATAGCCCAGCAGGTTTCCTCCCGAAGCGGAATCATACACCTTGACCACATCATTGGCCGTCAGATACACCACTTTTACGGTATCGGAGATTCCCGCATTGTTGGTAACAGTAATGTTATTGGTTGAAGGAGCGTCGGTCGTGAGCTCCTGGGTATAATATGCCTGCACCCTGTCGCTCTCCAGCATGCCCTTTCTGGTAACCGTGATATACACATTTCCGGCGGAAGTGCCCAGCTGCGTAATCTTGACGGTGGCTTCGGTGCTTCCCGTCTCCACGGTGGCATACCCCAGCAGCCTTCCTTCCTCAGCCAGATTGTACACCTTGACGATATCCCCTTCGTTCAGGAAAGTCACCGTCACGGTGTCGGCCAGTCCCGCATTATTGACTATGGCTATATTGCCCACAGCCGGAGCGTCCGATTTAGCCTCTTCGGCGTAGCAGACCTTGGTCCTGTCGCTTTCCAGCTTTCCTGTCCTCTTTACCGCAACATAGATGTATCCGGAGGAGGAGCCCAGCTGCGAGATGCTGACGGTCACTTCCACACTGCCTGCCGGCACTGTTGCGGAGCCCAGCAGGTTTCCGCCTGACGCAGAGTCATAGACGTTTACAGCATCTCCTTCCGAAACTCCGGTTACCCTCACGGTATCGGCGATTCCCGCATTATTGGTCACAATGACGCTGTTGACATCCGAAGCGCTGGACTTGGCCTCCGCAGAGTAATCCGCTTTAATCCTGTCACTTTCCAGCTTGCCCTTCCTGGTGATGGAAATGTACACGCTTCCCGCCGACGAGCCTAGCTGGGAAATGCTGACCACCGCATCCGAGCCATAGGTGTCCACCGTTTTGGAGCCCAGCAGGTTTCCGCCCTTCTCCGAATCATATACCTTGACTACATCGCTTTCGGAAATACCCGTTACCTTCACGGCGTCCGGTGCTCCCGCATTATTGACGATGGTTATATTCTCAAGCTTCAAGCTGTCCGACTTGGCCTCGGCAGGATAATCCACCTTCACCCTGTCGCTCTCCAGCTTTCCGCTGCCGGCAACAGAGACATACACGCTTCCTGCGGCAGTGCCCAGCTGTGTGATGGTGATGGTTGCAGTGGATTCATAGGTGGCAACGGTCCCCGATCCCAGCAAGGTACCGCCCTTCTCCGAATCATATACTTTGACCGTGTCTCCGTTGAAAAGACCCGTCACCGTTATGGTATCCGATATTCCCGCATTATTGACTACGGTGATCGCCTCGGCACTTGGGGCACCGGACTTGGGTTCGGCAGGATAATCCGCCTTCACCCTGTCGCTTTCCTGCTTATTCTTGCTGGTAACCGAGACATAGACGCTTCCGGCCGCCGTGCCCAGCTGCGTAATGGTGATGGTCACGTCCGAACCGTAGGTGGTTACGGTACCCGAACCTAACAGGTTCCCTCCCCGGGCCGCATCGTATACATTGATCACATCCCCCTCCGAAAGGCCTGTCACCTGTACGGTATCGGATGTTCCCGCATTATTCACGATAATGATGTTCTCCGCCTTGAGGGCCTCCGATTTGGATTCCGCGGAATAATCGGCTTTTATCCTTTCACTCTCCTGCTTGTTGGTACCGGTAACCGAGACATAGACGCTCCCCGCCGCCGTCCCCAGCTGGGTGATGGTAACGGTCACATCGGTGCTGTAGGTGGCAACGGTGCCCGACCCCAACAAATTCCCGCTCCTGGCGGAATCATATACCTTTACAATATCCCCGGCGGAAAGGCCCACCACCGTCACGGTGTCGGAGGAGCCCACGTTATTGACGATAACGATATTATCTGTGCTCAAAACATCCGTCTTGGATTCGGCGGAGTAATCCGCCTTCACCCTGTCGCTCTCCTGCTTGCCCTTGCCTGTGAGAGTAACATAGACACTCCCCGCCGCCGTCCCCAGCTGGGATACGGTAATGACGGCATCGGTGCCGGAGGAGGACACAGTGGCCGACCCCAGCAGGCTTCCTCCCTTGGCCGAATCGTACACCTTCACCACATCCCCGGCGGAAAGGCCCACCACCGTCACGGTGTCGGAGGAGTCCACGTTATTGACGATAATGATATTATCTGTGCTCAAAACATCCGTCTTGGATTCGGCGGAGTAATCCGCCTTCACCCTGTCGCTTTCCTGCTTGTTGACGCCGGTGACCGAGACATAGACGCTCCCCGCCGCCGTCCCCAGCTGAGATATGCTCACCGTGGCATCGGTAGCGGAGGCGGACACGGTAGCTGACCCCAACAGGCTTCCTCCCTGG
This sequence comes from Eubacteriales bacterium, assembly GCA_024655885.1. GTDB lineage: Bacteria > Bacillota > Clostridia > Acetivibrionales > JANLFN01 > JANLFN01. Next base: position 11,944 of record JANLFN010000012.1, read on the forward strand.
GCCGAATCGTACACCTTCACCACATCCCCCGCCGAAAGGCCGTACACCGTCACGGTGTCAGGCAAGCCCGCATTATTGACTATGGCTATGTTGCCGCTGCCCGAAGTATCCGTTTTGGTTTCGGCGGCATAGTCCTTTTTGACCCTGGCGCTTTCCTGCTTGCTCTTGCTGGTGACCGAGACATACACGCTTCCCGCCGTGGTGCCCAGCTGTGCCACGGTAACGGTGGCTTCGGCATTGCCGGACGCTACCGTGGAGGACCCCAGTAAGTTTCCACCCTTGTCCGAATCGTATACCTTCACCACATCCCCTGCGGAAAGGCCGTACACCTTTATGGTATCCGAAGATACCGCATTATTGACCACGGTTATATTATAAGCATCGGGAGCCGTGGATTGGGACTCGGCGGAATAGGCCGCCCCCGTCCTTCCGCTCTCTCTCAGCCCTTTGCCGGTAACCGATACGTAGACAGTTCCAGCGGAGGTGCCCAGCTGGGATATGCTGACCACCGCCGATGTACCGGAGGAGGATACGGTGGCCGAGCCCAGCAGTTTCCCTCCCCTGGCCGAATCATACACCTTCACCACATCATTTCCGGAAAGCCCGGTCACCGTCACGGTGTCCGACACGCCTACATTATTCGCTATGGTTATATTGTTTACATCCGGGGCATCCGATCCCATTTCCGCCTTAAATTCGGCTTCCACCCGGTCGCTTTCCTGTTTGTTCTTGCTGGTAACGGTAACATAGACACTCCCGGCAGCACTGCCGATCTGGGGTATGCTTACGGTGGCCTGCGTTTCATAGGTGGATACGGCGGCCGATCCCAGAAGGCTTCCACCCTTGGGAGAATCATACACCTTTACCGTATCGCCGCCGCCAATCCCCATTACGGTTACAGTGTCGGCCGCGCCTACATTATTGACTATGGTTATATTGTCTTCGTCCGGAGCATCGGTTTTGGACTCAGCGGGATAATTCACCGCCAGCCGGTCGCTCTCCTGCTTGTTCTTTCCGGTAACGGTGACGTAGACACTTCCGGCGGCTGTTCCAAGCTGCGGTATGGTGATGGTCACCTCGGTGTCATAGGTGGGTACGGTTGCGGAACCCAGCAGCTTTCCTCCTCTCACCGAATCATACACCTTCACGATATTGCCGCCTGAAACGTTGCTCACGGTCACCGTGTCCGCAGCTTTTGCGTTATTCACTACGGCTACGTCATATTCGCCCGGGGCGTCGGTCTTGGCCTCTGCCGGATAATCCACCGCCACCCTGTTGCTTTCCACCATTCCCTTGCTGGTGACGGTAACGTACACTTTCCCTGCGGCGGCGCCAATCTGTGCAATAGTCACCGTAGCCTCCGTCTTATTGGCTGCAACGGTGGCACTTCCCAGCTGCTTTCCACCCGTAGCCGCATTGTACACCTTGACTACATCTCCCCCCGTGAGTGCGGTCACATTCACGGTGTCGGACGCTCCCGCATTATTGGTTACATAGATGTTATTCACATCCGGATCCTGGGTTTTCGGCTCAGCTTCGTAGTTCACCTTTACCCTGTCGCTCTCCAGCATGTACTTGCTGGTAACGGTAACATACAAGCTCCCGGCAGCACTGCCGATCTGCGATATGGAAACCGTTGCCTCCGTCTTGTTGTTGTAAACCGTGGCACTGCCCAGCTGTTTGCCGCCGGTGGCCGCATTGTACACCCTGACCACATCCCCGCCGGCAAGGCCGCTGACGGTTATGGTGTCGGAGGATTTTACGTTATTGACAATGGTTATGTTGTCGGCACTTGGGGCCTCCGACTTCGGTTCGGCGGAATAATCCGCTTTGACTCTGCTGCTTTCCAGCATGCCTTTGCTTGTGACCGAAACATATACGCTTCCCGCATTGGTGCCCAGCTGCGACAAAGTGACGGTGGCATCCGTCTTATTGGAATATACGGTGGCGCTTCCCAAAAGCTTTCCGCCGGTGGCTGCATTGTATACCTTGACCACATCCCCGCTGGAGAGCCCGTAGGTAACCTTCACGGTGTCGCTCGCCCCCGCATTGTTGGTTATGGATATGCTCTCGGGATCGGGAGCAATGGATGTGCCAGAAACGCCCGCTGCGCAGGCGACACTTCCATTTATGATCATCATGAACGATACTATGAAGCACAAAACTGCAGAAAACCTGATTTTCATCGACTTAACCTCTCCTGAAATTTTTTATCCTTTGGTTTTTTCCCATTTACTATATCGGTAATATCCAGGTTCACTTTAACAGCTGCGATAGGAATTTATGACTTTACCATTCCGTCAAACCCCGCCTTGGGGGGCCTTGCGGAGCTCAAAGAAAAATTTCACCCCCTCCCCGGTGTTTTTGACCCCAAACCGGCTTTCATGCCGCACCAAAATGTTCCTGGCAATGGAAAGGCCGATTCCTGTCCCTTCCATTTCCCTGTTCCGCGATTTATCTATCTTATAAAACCTTTCCCAGATCCTTTCCTGCTCCTCCTCAGGTATTGGCTCGCCCTGGTTTTCCACCTCCACAGCCGTGGCATCCTTCTTCTCCAGCAGCCGGATTGTAATTTTCCCTCCGGGGGGGCACATGCCTTATGGCATTGCTGATAAAGTTCACAAGCACCTGCTCAATCCGGAACACATCGGCGTGGACCAGGATGGTATCGGCAGGGCAGTGGATTTCAACTCGGATGTTTTTATCCTCCACCTTCTTTGAAAACTTCCTCAGGGCTATGTGCAGCAGTTCAACCAGGTTGAAATCCTCCGGGCACAACTTGAAATGTCCGCTCTCCAGCTGGGATAAATCCAGCATGTCCCCCACCAGCCTCCCCATCGTGGTGGAGTTGTTCTGCTCGTCAAAGGAAGCGAGCAGGGCTTTCAGATTACTTTCACTATAAGATACCTTATTCGCGGCTCATCATCAACAATCATTACTGTTTTATCCATGTGCTTCCTCCAAGACGCATCGGATTGTTCCGTCAAAATAATCCCTTTGATTTTTCAAATTGCTGTTATAAAACGGCGGGATATGACGTAAAAGCCTGCCCTTTTATGGGCAGGCCCGCTATAAATACCGGATTCACATTATTTTAAACGATTTTATCACTACTCTTTACTGCTGTCAGCGCTAGTTTTATCCAAAGAAACGGATTAGTCACAAATGCCAATCTGTCTTATTCACTGCAATCTATATCAAATTTATCCAGTCTCTTCTACGATAAAGTATCCTGACAATCGTAAGTGTTTTATGCTCCTCGGTAACAATATAAAATACGATATAATTGTCTACCATAATTTTTCGTATGCCCCGAAGAGCAAGCCTCTCATCAGTAACCAGCGCATTTCGTAAAAACAGTTCCTCCAATTTTAAAATTGCTTTACCAATTTTCTCAACTACTTTTTTAGCGATAACAGGTTCCAAAAGTTCTTTTGCAATATACTGGCCTATTTCATACAAATCTTTTTCAGCCGGTTCGGTAATTTCAATATTGTACTTACTCATTGTTCAAATCTCTCTGTATATCCGTCAATGCCTCACGAAATGGCCTTATTTTTTTTGCCTTCATTGCATCTATGCCCTCATCAAGTAATTTATGCAATTCAAATTTCCCGACGAGACGTTCATAAGTTTCAATGCTCATCACCGCTAAATCCCCCTGTCCGTTTTTTGTAATATAGACAGGTTCACCATACTGGTGGCAAAATTGAGATATTTCATTGTAGTTGTTTCTCAAATCGGAGCTTGGCCTTATCGACGGCATAAATTTCACCTCCTGCTTAAATATATCAATATTATATCATAATATTGATATGAAATCAAATTTTGTTCGATACGATTTTCACAATATATTATTCATGCTATTTGTTGCACCATATAAATAATATGTTATATGAACGATGCTCTATCTGGTGCCAGCCCATTATATCAAATTCATAAACCCTCTATTTTCAAGCCTTTTCAGGTTTTATTCCATTATACATTAATAAAAGTCAGTTATAAAGGATTTTTTTGGCGTTGCTGTATGGGTTGCTGTACAGCAATTGCTGTAGAAAGTATAAAAAATCAAACCAATTTTATTTCCAATGATTTATCAAATGCTTGGGCAACTTTATTTAGAAATTCCAGTGATGAATTGTATTCACCGCTTTCAAGCCTGGAAATATTGGATTGTCTTGTACCAATCCTCTCAGCAAGCTGTTTCTGTGCAGATTTTTTTCAATACGCGCCCTGATGATCTCACTGATAATTTTTATATTGTAATTCATTTTTCTAGTATATTAGTTCTAAATTTAGAAATAAATAACTATTGATCTAAGTGATATCGAATCTGCCATTTCGGATATATTCTTCTATCCGCCTTACGCTTATATTGAATTTAATAGACAAATCATGAACGCTTGTCCCAGGATTATCATACAGGTAATCCCTTATCAATTTAAAAGTTCTGTCCTCCTCGATTTGACACTTTTTACAGAACAAAGAGCCATCATTTGTGGTAAATATCATATTGCATTTTTTACAGTTTTTTACTTCTCTCATTTGATCGTCCCTCCCAAATTGATACCTTTATGAGATCAATTTTTATATTATTCTACAGCTGCTATATCCAATTCTATCGTTTCATTGGAGCTAATATTTAACGGCACACAGATTGTTTTCATTTTTGGTGAGAATACCTGCATATCATCTCCCATAAATAACGACGGAGGAGTGATATCTGTTTTTACGCCTTTGCGATACAATAATGTGGCTGCATTTCCAAGTATCATGTTAGCGGCTTCAGCAACCGCACTTTTTGATACTTCATCCAATTCATATACCGGCATGCCCATCATCATGGCAGATGCAATTTTGCAGGCTACCGCTCTATTCATACTGAATATGATCTGTCCTCTTATGTCGCCTATTAATCCAATTACAATAGCTAAAGTATCACTGGAATAGGAGGATGTTCTCAAATATACCTTTCCGATTGAAGAATCTATATTTGCTATGGATTTTAAAACTGTCTGGCTTGCTTCTATAAATGGATTTATGTATTCAACATTCATATGAATTTACCTCATAGGCAGTCATGAATTCCTGGTCCCGCACGGAGCATACTATCTCACTTACGTAGAGTTTTAGTACTCCGTTTGTCAAACATGTAGTTGATAACTAAATTTAAAAGCTCCAGTTCCAATTTGGTTCTATCTAATGATTTAAACTTATCCTCAGTGGCAATGTCAAAAGTTATCTCAGATCTAGGCGCTTTTCTGACTATTTCTGCGCGGCCTTTTTCAATTTTTACTTCATCATCTTCATAAGTAAACTCCACTTCGAAATAAGGGTCGTAGCTCTTTTCCTTTATGATCTTACCCTCAAAAGTCATGTAAATCCTTCCTTTTACGGTTATTCTAGAAAATAAAAAACCACAGCACCATACGTTCCGCGGTTTTTTATAATTATACTTTATATACCCCATATACCCCGGCAGCCCGACAATCATGGTATTAAAACCTTAGACTCGCGGCTTTGCGTCCCTACTTTTCAATAGGTTTGCCTTTTTAACAGTGCTGTATTTAAATATATTAAATTGTTTTCATACTTTGTTTCACTTCATAAAGACTATTCGAGAAAAGTAATTTTTTTGTGGGGGGGAAATTAAATATTTATTTTTTTTAAGTATTGATAAGCTCTCCAGGATGTAATCAATTTGACAACATGGAGCTTTCCAATTATTCGGATTTGAATTATTCTGTTTTGTATTACTTGGAAAAACAGTAATACATTGATCGGTATTACTGTTTTTTATCTTTTCCAGCACCGGAATTGGAGTTATCACCTGCCTTGTTGCTTTGGCTCTGGGTATTGCCTTGACCGTTGCTGCCGCTATTATCTTTTCCAGCACCGGAATTGGAATTGTCACCTGCCTTGTTGCTTTGGCTCTGGGTATTGCCTTGACCGTTGCTGCCGCTATTATCTTTTCCAGCACCGGAATTGGAATTGTCACCTGC
>JANLFN010000012.1:18045-103885 GCA_024655885.1 Eubacteriales bacterium
GGGTATTGCCTTGACCGTTGCTGCCGCTATTATCTTTTCCAGCACCGGAATTGGAGTTGTCACCTGCCTTGTTGCTTTGGCTCTGGGTATTGCCTCGACCGTTGCTGCCGCTATTATCTTTTCCAGCACCGGAATTGGAATTGTCACCTGCCTTGTTGCTTTGGCTCTGGGTATTGCCTTGACCGTTGCTGCCGCTATTATCTTTTCCAGCACCGGAATTGGAGTTGTCACCTGCCTTGTTGCTTTGGCTCTGGGTATTGCCTTGTCTAGTATTACCATTTAAATTATCTAAAGTACCATTTTTATCCTGCTTCATATTTTGCTTATTTTCATTCTTATTCGTTTTCTCTTCTGCATTTTTAGAGGAAATTCCAGTATTATTATTTCCCTTTGTTTTATCTACCTGAGTTTCATCGCCATTACTTTTAAAATTATTCTGATTCACATTGTTTGTTGTTTCAGGTGTAAAACCATTAGTGCTGTCTATATGAGTTTTATCCAGCATATCGGACACACGGGAAGTCTTTGCTTCTTCTATAGTGATATTTACTCCTTCTTCTTTTAATTTATTATAAAGGGCATACCTACCCATTGATATTTCATTCTTTATAGCTAAATTTCTGTATTCAGGTGTTACTTTTAAAACCTCTGGCTTTATCTTTTCAGTACCAAGGTCAAATGTTGCACTGTTTATGTCAGTCAAGATATTATCCAGGACTTTTTCTCCAGATTTATTTGGTTTGTAACCCTTGGCTGCATTTATGGAAGCAGAAATTAGAACCGCATTTTTTACGTTTGGTTTTATGAATCCCAGTTTCTTAGACTCTTTTACAACTTCAGTTATAGCCTGCTTTACCGGCAAATCGACTAGTTTTAAATCTTTTATGAGCACTTGGGCATCACCATTCAATGGCTTTATATCCAGTACTTGCGCCTTTTGGTTAATGGAAAATTCCAAGCTGGGGTTTATATCAACATCAATATAAGCATATACGGTGCTTGGAACAAAAAGCCGAAAATAGAAAGTACAGGATAAAGCTATTAAAAATATGCTGGCTGCAAGAGCATAATATTTAATATAGTTTCTTTTAGTGCTATTTATATCTGACTTTCGGAATATAATCTGCTGACCAACAAACATTCCGGGCTTTCTTTTAATCACTACAAAATCACATACATCCGTCATAACTATAGCATGATTTTCTTTTATTTCAAGAATTGATCCTTTAAAATCAGTCATGGGTATTTCCTCCTTTCTCTACATTTTCAACATATCCTTGTAGAACATCGAGATTGCTATTTAGAATAAAACATACTGCAATAATAAATTTCCTGTTTCTCTCAATGGTTTTGGGGTTCACATCTACCAGTTTCAAAAGGTCAACCATTGGTATATTTTTCTTTTTCTCCAATTTTTCAAACAGATCTTTATTTTCCGACAGTACTCTTGCTATCTTTATGGATAGTCTTTTGGAATCCATATGTTTCGGGGCACTTTCGACCAAATCTTTGAGTGTTATACCATATTCACCGAGTCTCTTTGTAAATAGGGCAATCTCTTCCTTGGTTTCGATATTATCAAATTGAGAACTTGCATCCACCTTTAAATATTTTTCTTCAAAGGAATTTTTACTATCATTTTCGTCAATATCGAAATATGTAAAGGGATATACTTTATTATTTTTATAATTACTTCTTGTATAATCAATAACCCTTCGCTTAATGACTGTCTCAGCAAAACTAAAAAAGTTGGTATTCTTACTCTCGTTATAGCATTCTATAGCTTCATTAAATGCTATGAGGCCAATGCTGAACTCCTCACTATTTTCTAAATCAACATATTTGCCGGTAGTTTTAGAAACTACTTTTATTACAAAAGGCTTATAATCATTTATTAACCCCTCTTTTAATAGATTATCTCCGCTTTTTATTTTTTGCAAAGTGTCTCTAATAGGTTCTGAATTCTGCCGAAATTTATCAAATAGATGTAAAATAGTCACCTATTATCACTCCTTATTACATATTCGAAAAACTCATTGCTTTTAGAGGGGACATATAGAATCGTTTTATTCTTTTAGCCCTGAAAAAGGAAAGAATTTTAAAAAGCAATGGTCTGATTCACTTTATAATTTACATAATATAACCGGATATCACGTGTGTCCCCGGACATACTTTTTTGTGCGTTGCTGTAAGGTTGCTGTAAAAACAAAGGATTCCAAGATTTTACAACCTTGAAACCCTTCTCTTTCCTGGTGGGCACTATAAGGCTCGAACCTATGACCCCCTGCTTGTAAGGCAGGTGCTCTCCCAGCTGAGCTAAACGCCCATACTAGATGTTAGATGTTGGAGATTGGAAATTGGATTTTAAAAATGCTCCGAAGAACACCAAAATTCTAACCTCCAACCTCTTACTTCTAACCTCTAAATTGGTGACCCATAGGGGATTCGAACCCCTGTTACCGCCGTGAAAGGGCGGTGTCTTAGGCCACTTGACCAATGGGCCTTAAATTGCAGAAACCAGAAACCAGAGACTAGTTACCAGATAGGATATTCACAAATAAGCTCAATTTTTCCAGTCTCTAGTTTCTCATCTCTGGTTTCTGCTTTTTGGTAGCGGCGGTCGGATTTGAACCAACGACACTTCGGGTATGAACCGAATGCTCTGGCCAACTGAGCTACGCCGCCATATATAAGCTGTAATGCGCAAGTTGCCATAACATCAACTCACGTGCTATACTATTGTAACAGAAAGGCAAACAACAAGTCAAGAGGAAAGTTTTATATTTAAAAAAATATAAAAAAATCCTGCCGGGGTCACCCCTTTACAGGAATATTCTTTTTCCGGAAATCCCCTTGGCTCCGCTTCAGACACTGTGTATCCGTCTTTTGCGGCAGCCATCTTTTGCGGCATTAATAAAAATAAAAACTTAACCGGGGCTTGGCAGAAAACTGCAGGTCCCCTGGTTTAACACTGTTTTCATGGATATTATTCAGCAACCGAAATCCTTAATTTTTCCTCTTCACCGATATCTACAACCACTTCCTTCTTTTTTTCCAAAATCCTTTCTTCATTCATCGTCCATATAGGAATCTCAACGCCCAGCTCACAGCATATCTCCACAAGAACGTGTATAAATGATTCCGAGTCCATATTTTGAAGGAATCTTTTTGATGCATTTACTCTAGCGTCATTTTTAATTAATTCACCAATAATCATGCTCATACCACCGAACTCTCCTGTTTAAAGTTTTCTTCTCTGCCTAGTCTTATTCGCCCAAACTCCTATTGGAAGCATTACTGATACCATTGCAATAGAATTTACCATCGTTGTTGCAATTGTTTTATTGAAGAGAAAGCTCCCGGCCCCAGTGGATACCATAAGTATGCAGGTAAGGTATTTTAACCGCCTCCTTCTCTCCTCGCTGATTATCGGCTTGTTGGGATGGTCCACCGGCGCAAACAGATAAGCAACGATTAAGGACAATATTAAGATAAATGCTCTGGGAACCGTATCCAGGGGAAACCTGTAGCTGCAGAAAATGATTACTGAAAATATAACAAAGGAAGTAATAAAACACCTGAAATAGGTTTCCTCATGGTAGCCGCCGCCGGCTGCTCTTACTCCGCAATAGCATAAAACGGAAACAAGATAATACTCAGGTACCGACAATAGCCAAAATATGATAAAATAAGCCAGCAGCTTTGAAAAATCGCCGATGAGGCATTCCAGCCCAAATTTCATTATTTTCAGCCGCGATTCGGGGATTTCCGGATTATCCCGCTGTATCTGCCGCAGAATCATCAGTGCCAGCTTCTCCATCCGCATTTTTCACCGCCTTGAACTCTATCAGAAATTCTGTTCTCTCGTCAGTACTCTCCACTGTTATCCGGCCCCCATTCCGCTTAACATACTGCATGGTGATAAAGAGGCCGTAGCCGTGGTCAATACTGTTATTTTGCTTTGTGGTAAAGCCGTTTTCAAAAATGGTGTCGAGAATTTTTTCAGGTATGGCCGGTCCGTTATTGGCAATGGAAATATAGTAATTATCCTCTTCCACATAGGTGTTTATGGCTATATAGCGGTGACTTCCGGGTTCGGACATCACCGCTTCAATGGCGTTGTTCAAAATATTCCCGATGATGGTGGGGAGGTCGCTCTCGTCCACATCGGCGTAGGTCAGCTCATCCTCTATGTCCACTATCAATTCGATGTTGTTTTCGTAGCAGGTATTGCTTTTGATGGCCAGCAGGCCGTCCACAAAATCATTGCCGGTGTTATAGAATTTATAGGACGACTGGAGGTTATTGGTGAGCTTTTGCAGGTAGGCCCCTATTCTTTCCAGTGAATCGGGCTTGTTTAATTTGGTGAGGGCAAAAACCGTGTTGATATGGTTTAAAAAATCATGCTTCTCTCTTCTTATGATGTTGATAATCCCTTCCAGGTTTTTCACGTCCTCTTCGTAAAGCTTGAGCTTATTCTGTAAGCCGACCAGACGGCTCCTCTCCTTCAGGTCAAAAAATGCAAGGGCAATATACAGGAGGTAAATCACAAACAGTAAAATGTTGTACAGGACAATACTTTTGCCGCTGGAAGTTGCATAATTCGAGCAAATTAAAAAGAATCCCATCATAAATGCCTGAAATATTAGAAAGGAAAACAATGAATTTTCCTTTTTTAAGATATCTATTTTCAGCCACTTAATGTCAGAGAAGTATAAATAGAGGCAAATGCCTAACTGAACTGTCTTAACGCATACTGAAAATATAATTTTAATTTTGGGGGAATTTATTAAAGTTGCCATATCTATTTTTAGAACAAACATAGTGGCAAGTAATCCTAAGATGTCAGTAACTAAAAGTAGTAAAAATGGAGTTAATAGGAAAATAACTGTATTGTAAATGCTTATTCCTGTAATAAGGCTGATGAAAAGTAACGTAATAGTGAATATAATAACAGTATGGAGACCAAACGGTATAAAATAAGTAGCCCAAAAAGCAAGTACTGTGTAAAAAATACAGAATATTAACGCTTTAGAGGGATTCTGCTTAATAAAGCCCTTATTCTGAGAAAGGACCATGAATATTAACAAAATAATTACGGACTCTATAAAATTAAAAATCACTTCACTCAAAAATGTACCCATAAACATATTAAAACCCCTATTTTCTTTTCCAATCTAATACTACCTTGTTTAGTTGGAAAACGATATCTTTCGGAATGATTTTCAATAGCATCGAAAAGTCCATTCCAAGGGAAGGGGACACACTTCTCTGAATCACGGGGATTCCTTTTACGATGAGGACTGTCCCGTTGGGGATGAACATATAAGTATGAACACAAATGTCCTTTCCTTAGATAGATTCCTTTTGGGTCAAGTGAAAATCTTTCTCCAGATATGTTTTTTCTACCAATATGCCATTGTAATACTAAATTTAGTGCTAAATCGAAAAAATAGATTCAAAGCACATAAACAATTTTAACACATAATAGAGGGTGTTAAACACCCTCTATTATTTTAGCAATTCCTTCGGGCATTCCGGCTGGTGTGATGCAATAGTACTTGCGCTTGATGCGGCTGCGGTTGCAATTAATACGGAGAGAGTACCTAGTAAAGTAAGGCCTACATGTAACAATTTTTTCATATACGAACCTCCTTTAAGGTAATTTGTACTTAAATTATATATTACTTCCAAGGTAAATTTTGTCATAATATGTCGTCGATAAAAAATTTTTTTATTTTTTTTGATTTTCTGTAATAATATTGCAAAAATTGATTGCAACTTATTACGTATTTTGGTAAATTTATTATTTGTAGGGATATGTCATAAAAAATAGTTATTTATGAGGAAATGTCGAAAAATATTTATCCATGAGGGAATGCTAATGGAGTCTTTAAAGGCAAAGATACAAAAGGAAAAAGAAAAACTGGAAAAGATGATGCTTGAAGCAGGCATAAGCGGCCATGGAGAAATCAGCCGGGAAATCCTGATCCAATCGCAAAAAATTGACGAGCTGATCAATTTGTTCAATAGAGAAAGTTTACGCAGCAAGTTATCGAAAGCCTCAGAAAAGGAATCGGCAGATCCGTAAGAAAATAGCTGCTTATTGCCTGCCTATATTCAAAAGCAATAAACAGCTTTATTCTCCAATTTGGTGATATGAAACCATCAACAAAAAGCAAAGGAGCTTATTCCTCTTTTGTTTTTTGCTTTAACTAAAATTCACAGGCGGTTATTCTTTGTCCAAGAATCCAAACCCGCGCCAGTCCCAGAACAGCAGTAAGAACAAGATTATAAACCAAAGAATGGTGTCGTTTCTAAACATACAGCCAAATACTCCGCCTCTTTCCGCCATAGCAATCAGTCTCCTCTCATAATTTGAATAAGCTTTATGTTAATCTAGTTTAATATATTCTGCGGTACAAAAAGATGTGACTTATACAAATAAAATATTATTAAAGATAAGTAGTATTCGGCTCATCCTCACGGCACCCAAAAGATGAACCGCTTACCCCGAATCAATGTACCTATCCCATGATTTTAAAAGCTTCCGCAGTGTGCCGGGGCTTTTGGTTTTAAAGAAAATTTTTTGAGCGCTATATAATAAATCTATGAAATAGATCGAAGATAGTTTAAAATATTGATGATACTTTTTACAAATTCAGAAATGATCTATTTAGGAGAATAAGCAATGATCAAAAAATTACTTGCTGTAGGAATGTGTATACTGCTGCTCACGCCATTGGCCGGGTGTTCAAAAAAAGAGCAGGCATCGGAGAGCCAGGCCTTTAAAATGGATACTATCATTAATCTAAAAGCCTATGGACCCAAAGCCAATGAGGCCATAGAAGCCGCTTATAAGAGAATTGATGAAATTGAACAGATGGCAAGCCCTTCCATCGGCACCAGCGATGTCAATAAAATTAACCAGGCGGCCGGAAAAGAATATGTAAAAGTACACCCTGAAATTATTAAGATGATAAAAATTTCTATAGAATATTCCGAACTGAGCAACGGAGCATTCGATATAACCGTAGGCCCCCTGATAAAGCTCTGGGGAATAGGCACAAAGGATGAAAAAGTGCCTTCAGACTCTGAAATTAAAGAAAAACTGCCGCTGGTAGGCTATAGGAATATCCGCATAAATGAAGCCGATAGCAGTGTTAAACTGATAAAGGAAGGTATGTCCATAGATCTTGGAGGAATTGCAAAGGGCTTTACGGCGGACGAGGTTATAAAAATTTTCAAGGAATATGGTATAAAAAGCGCCATCATAAACCTTGGAGGCAGCACCGTATATACTCTTGGGCAGAAGCCGGACGGCACACTCTGGTCCATTGGAATCCAGCACCCAAGAAAGGAAAGGAACGAAGGCTATGCGTGCATACTGAAGCTGCCTCAGCAGGCACTGTCTACCTCCGGAGACTATGAGAGATTTTTTATAAAGGACGGCAAGAGGTATCACCATATCCTGAATCCATTTACCGGCTACCCTGCGGATGCCGGCGTTATGAGCGATACTGTGGTTATAAACAGTGATGTTCCTGATTGCAATATGCTGGCGGATATCCTGACCAAGGTGACTTTTGTATCCGGCGTGGACAAGGGATTGAAGATTATCGACAGCATTCCGGGAGTCTCGTGTATAGCGGTAACCACAGATAATAAGGTCTATAAATCGTCCAAATGGAACATCCCGCTGGAAAACTTAAGCTCCGAATTTACAATAGCCAATTAGCTTTCTTATCTGTATTTCAGCAAAATCAAGACAGCCGGACAGGTATCATGAAGCCGGTACCTGTCCGAGATAAACCAAAACACCTGCCTATGATTTTGATTTCAGCCATTTTTCCAAGTTTTCCAGTGCCTTCAGCTGTCCTTCGATGATGGTCTGCAGCATCTCATCCCCTGCCGTATCCTCTTTTACTTCTTCTATAAGTTTTAATGCCTGCCGGATTCTCTGGGAGTTTGTCATAACAATCACTCCTGCTTCCAGTATATGCGGCAGGCGGCCTAAATGTCCCTCCTATATCCCACCCTGATTTTTTCGCCATTAAAATTTTCATCCTGCTGCTACAGGTTCTGCAATAAGGTTCTGCGGTTGGACGGCCGGTTTTGCCGCCGTCGGCCATTGCACCGGCTCCCTTATGCAGTCCATGCCGGAAGCATCGAATTTGCGGAAGGCGCTAAAATATGCTATAATACACAAAAAACAAGGTGGGGTTTTATGCAAAAGTCTAAGGTGTATTTTACCAATTTTAAAACAAAACCGAATCTCAACCGGCTTCAGAAGCTTGAGAAATTAGTGAAGGCCGCAGGGATCGGCACTATTGACTTTAAAGACAAGTTCACCGCCATCAAGCTGCACTTTGGAGAACCGGGAAACCTGGCGTACATCCGGCCTAATTATGTGCATAAAATTGTGGAAATAATCAAGGGCTTAGGGGGAAATGTGTTCCTTACGGATTCAAACACCCTGTATTCAGGCCGGAGGTCCAATGCCATCGATCATCTCCAGACCGCCATGGAAAACGGGTTCAACCCCATGTCGGTGGGATGCAACGTGATCATTGCAGACGGCCTTAAAGGAACGGATTACAGGGAAATAGAAATCAACGGCAAGCACTGTAAAACCGCGAAAATAGGCGCGGCCATCGCAGATGCCGATATCATCGTGTCCGTAAACCATTTTAAAGGCCATGATTTAACCGGTTTTGGCGGTGCGCTGAAAAATCTCGGAATGGGCTCCGGTTCAAGAGGAGGAAAAATGGAGATGCATTCCTCCTCAAAGCCTTCCATAAATAAAGCTAAATGCGTGGGCTGCGGCTTTTGCGCAAAAAATTGTTCCCAACAGGCCATAAGCTTTTCGAAGGATAAAAAGGCAGAAATCGATTACAACAGGTGTATAGGCTGCGGGCAGTGTATTGCGGAATGCCAGCACGGCGCGGTGGGCGTGAGTTTTAACGAATCCTCCGACGTTGCCAATGAAAAGATAGCGGAATATGCATTTGCGGTTCTTAAGGATAAACCCGGCTTCCATGTGAGCTTCATCATGGATGTCTCACCCTATTGCGACTGCTGGAGCTACAACGATATCCCCATAGTCCCGGACATCGGCATAGCCGCTTCCTTTGACCCTGTGGCCCTTGACAAGGCCTGTGCGGACCTGGTAAACAGAGCCCCCGTTATGGCAGGAAGCCTTCTGGAAAATCCGGGAAAAGAGGCTTTTGAGCACGGGCATGAGGGCCATGACAAATTCGGGCGCCTCCATCCCTCCACCAACTGGAAGGCAGGGTTAAAGCATGCGGAGGAATTAAAGATGGGCTCCATGGATTATGAACTGATCACCCTATGACCCTTTGGAGCAAGTTTCTTGCAAAGCTGTTTGCAATCTCTTGTTCTATTAGCAAATTCATTCACATAAATATTTAATTGGGAGTATAGATGAATGCATACTAAAAAGGCGGTCAAAGTGTATTTTGTGAGGTATACCATTGACCGGGAGGCGTTCTCTATGACAGGCTGGATTTCCTTTATTGAAAGTATCGTTAAGCTTTTGACTGCTGTAGTAAGTTTCTATCTGGCAATTAGAAGCGGTATGCAATCAAAAATCCCAAAGAGCCCATAGAAAGCCTTATGCCGTTCATCTGCTCCCACAACAAAAAAGCCTTCCCTTCTATAACGCAAAAGGCATGTCAGGCTTTATTTCTTTAATTCACTCCTGCAGTCCGCACAGACTTGCTTCCCCATGACCTCTTCCACATGGCCGCTCTGGGCGCAGAATATGCAGGTGGGCTCATATTTCTTTAGCAGGATCATGTTTCCGTCCACGAAAATTTCCAACGGATCTCCTTCATTTAAATTGAAAATGCGTCTAAGTTCCACAGGCAGGACAATCCGTCCCATTTCATCGACTTTTCGGACTATGCCGGTTGATTTCATAATTTCACCCACATATACAATATTTTGTTATAATATTATATCAAATGTATTATTATGTCAATGGTAATTGAAAAATGACAAAAACGGCCGTGACTATGTCAACCGGCCGCTTGTTCGACCCGGGCCAATGCCTATTCCACATATACCGCCGTTCCACTGGCCGTAACCATGAGCATCCCCTCACGGATAACCTCATAATCCAGGTCCACTCCTACAACAGCATTGGCCCCCCTGGCCTGAGCCTGGGCTTCCATTTCTGCAATGGCAATCTCGCGGGCTTGAACCAGCTTTTCTTCATATGCCCCTGAGCGTCCCCCTATTACATCGGTAATGCTGGCAAATAAATCTCTCACTATATTGGCCCCCATGATTGCTTCCCCTGCAACAACCCCATAGTAGTCCCTAATTTTCCTGCCCTCGATTCCCGGTGTGGTTGTAACAATCACTATGATCATCCTTTCAGCCTTTTATTTTATTTATTATTTATATCCATCTTCCCCATTTATACTCATTTTTGGGCAAAATGTCTGAGAGGCCTCCGGCTGTCTTTTTTCCTCCCCGTCCACATCCCAATGGCCCTGCCTTAAAAAATACTTATCCCTTTCCCAATCAGCGGGCCCCCTTTTCCGTCAGCCCTTCCCAGAGGGTCCTGCCTCTGATTCGAACGCTTCCCGCTTCTCTATAAATTTGAAGTTTTCAGGGCGTCCATACTTCTGACGCTTTGAGAGTATTACTGCAAAAAGTAGTAAATGGGCAAAAAAAGGCAAATTGCCTTCCTATATGCTGTCGGTGTAGAATCAGAAGGTGTTTTGTATAATGATACTTACACGGGGGCCGGTGCGGCCATGTCCTGGGCATTTACTTCCGGCCTATTAGGCGGTGAGCAAGCGGCTAAGGATGTATTAGGAAAATAATTCAATAAAAATTTATTTTTTGTCTGTTAATTTCCGTCTTACCCGATGGCCGGTATACAGATAAAAGGCAGCCAGAGCGCCATAGGCTCCCCGGCTGCCTTTATTTATTTCTGTTGATACGTGTTTATAGATTTCTATTTGTTTCTATTTGCCCCATGCGGCAGAAAGCATGGCCTTGACATTTTCAGGCTTTGCGTTGGCAGGTATGCTGCAGCCTGAAGACATGATCAGCCCTTTATCGGCAAACTCGTCTATAAGCTTCCTTGCATAGGCATAGACTTCATCGGGAGTACCCAGGGTAAGGAGGGAGGGAGAAACGTCCCCCATAAAGCACATGTGCCCGTAGAGCACTTCCTTTGCCTTAAAGATATCCGTGGTGCTGTCCGGAGAGAAAATGCACTTGCCCTTCGGCAGGTCCAGGAAATATTTCAGGAACCTGTCCCAGCACATATCAAGATGAAGATACGCGATAGAACCTTCTTCCGCAATAATGTCAACGATTCTTTTGGTATAATGCCATGCAAATTTTTCAAACGCCTTGTATGACAGGAAATCTCCGGCTTCCCTTGCTCCGCCGGTAAAAACCGTAAGAGGCTTGAAAGCCCTTATGGCCTGTTTCAAGCCTGCTTCGCTCTCTTCTGCCATCACTTCCATGGCTTTGAGCACTTTATCCGGCATCTTGTACATATCTTTTATAAACGCAGATATCCCCCTTGCGGAAGAGAGCGAGCCGAACGGAGCGCCTGCCATTGCGCCGCCGCACAGCGGAACAATGCCCGCATCAATAAACTTCTGTGTTATTCCGGGAGCGATCTGCCCGAAATATTCCATCTCCTTCACTCCGCCGGCAAGGTGCTTTTTGGTCACCTCTCCAAAATAGTAGTTCCAGCCCTTGTCTATGATTGTGTCATAATCTTCTTCGGTCATGGGATTCTTTTCGTCAATCTGCCAGATCATGTTGTCAGGCAGGTCACGTCCAGGCACCTTTATGTCCGCAAGGAAAAAAAGGCCCATGCTGGGAGGATAGCATCCCGCCAATTCTATGCTGTCTATGTCCCCCATCTTCTGCATGCCCTCAATGACCTCTTCGTTCCCACGCACTACATCGGTTACCAGATCGGATATTTTTCCCCCTGCGTACTGGACATAAAATGCGTCTGCGTTCGACACTATTGGAGGCCTGTCGGTCTTCTTCATGTCGAAGGTGTCTTTAAGCCTGTTTAAATGCTCATTGTATAATTCCTGTCCCGTTTTCACATTAATCCCCCCATTTGCTCATTTTGGATTGAATCAACCCAGGTATAACAAACCTGCGGTAATTGAAATCCGGAATAAATATTGCCCGGTTAACCCTTGAAGAACAGCTAAATCTTTGCTCCTATTTCCAGTGATATAAATTCTTTCCCATTAAAATACCCTTTAAGTGCAAACATTTGCGTTCACCACCTTTTTTATCAAATCTTCTTTTGAACTATACATACTTACTCCTTTTTCACATTTATATGTAAATATTGGTGTCCAGCAAGTATTTTATAAGCTAATGCCGTCCTTTCTGGTTACTCCGGAAGAGTGAACCTCATCAATAATTTACTCAGCATCCCTATTATCATCCCATGCCCCAAAAGTTTTCATCAACCGTTCTTTCCAGTCAGCCTTTTCTTTATAATCTTCGAGAAAAACAACCAGCACCTTGGATTTCCCTTTAAAAGGAACGTCCTCGTTTAAAATAATTTTCCCTTCATTTTTATATATTCCTTCAACGGCTCGTTTCATTGCAACACCCTTTTTCCATCATCAATCAACAATGTTGACCTTATAGTATTATACCATTATTTTAATGAGGTGATAACATTTAATTTTTCTCCGCTTTGTTCTCATACTCCCATTCCCGGCTACAGAGCAAACTGAATAGTAGTCAAACATATCATTATGCTGTCTGCTGTAAAGATATAGCAAAACCGCTACGCTTTACGCCTAGCGGTTTCACATGGTTGCAGGGAATGGATTTGAACCCACGACCTTCGGGTTATGAGGTCTACGCCTTGGGTGTTATGGAGTATCACCAACTACCTTCAAGTCGCCTCCTGTGCATCTTTCAGCCTTTCCCTCATGTTACACAGTATCATAAAATATCACGTAATATCATCTCTATTGGTGTACAAATGGTGTATTGGTGCAAACCATGAAATCCAATTATACTGCTAGCTGCGAGCAATTCAGGCTTTACACTTTGGTGTGCTGCACCAATTCAAGTTAAGCTACATTATCATAGTAATTGATAACGGTAATCTCTGCTTTACTCTGCTTAGCCTGCTCAACAATAGCTTCAAGCTTCTTAACAATATCATGATCGAAGAAAGCCTCTCCACATTGCTTGCAGACGTTGGCCGGAACGTTCTTCACAATAATAATCGAGTCCTCCAGGTCAACAATATGGTTAACTGCGCCGGGTTTCACATGTCCCTTACACATAAAACAGTTCATTAGATTACCTCCTTGTTTTCAGATCTTCATGCCATTCTTCAAGGTCTGGATAATAGGCTGTTATCATCCACAGCTTTCCTTCTCCGATACCGCATACAACATGCAGTCCTTCATTTTTTATCGACATACCCAGTATCAAGCAGCTTGGATGCGGGTAGTCATTCTGATAGTATTCTATTATATTCCCATTCAGGACACATCGTTCAACATCCTCGGTAGTTATACCTCGTTTTTGCATCCTTATAATCATATGCTGGCTCCATACAACTTTGCGTTCATCGAGGAAAGTCCTTATAATATTTATATCCAATTCATCCATCGTCTAACCTCTGAATAAATTTCAATTATATATTCCACATATTGAGTTATCTGACATAATAATAGTATACCACATAACTACAATAAATGTATTTCTTTTTGCATTGGTGTACAAATGGTGTAAATAACATCAAAGGCCTTCAGGTTAATTCCTGAAAGCCTTTATTTCTTTGGTTGCGGGGGAGGGATTTGAACCCACGACCTTCGGGTTATGAGCCCGACGAGCTACCGTACTGCTCCACCCCGCGATATATATAACGTTGTTATGTTATATTAAAAGCACCTGTATGGTGCCGGAGACCGGAATCGAACCGGTACGGCTTTAAGGGCCGCAGGATTTTAAGTCCTGTGCGTCTGCCAGTTCCGCCACTCCGGCATTCTCACCAAATACCTCAATCATAAGTGACTTTCACATTATATTACATCCCATATTCCATGTCAACATTAATATATTTCTAATTTGTTCAGTTATTACCGGGATAGGAATAAAAATTCGGGTTCACACCCGAATTTTTAATCATTATACCGGTTATCACACTGTATCAATAGAACTGGGCAGATTTTCTATAGCCTCCGCCGCCCCTTTTCGATTCAAAGCTCTTTTTCAGGTCATGCATTTTTTCATCGCTATCTTTCATAAACTTTGCCAGTCGTTCCTCAAAGGACAGGTTGTCGGTACCACCTCTGTTCCAATCAATATCCACCGGCCTGCTTGACTTAACGTCCGTCTTAGGATCAACGGCCTTTTTGATTGATAAACTTATTTTCCCATTATTGTCAACTGAAATTACTTTAACTTTGACTTGCTGATTTTCTTTAAGATGTGCCTTTATGTCCCTTACGTATTCTTCCGCTATTTCTGAGATGTGCACCAGACCTGTTTTCCCATCGGGTAATTGAACGAAAGCTCCAAAGTTAGTAATTCCGGAAACTTTTCCTTCAATCACCTTGCCAACCTCAACCAGCATAAATGAAAAAATCCTCCTTAAATATTATATAGAGTAATTCGATTATATAGCATAACAAATATTTCGTCAAGCCTTTATTTATAAGGATTAGAGCAAAATCCAACCAGGAGAATGAACCCATTTTTGCGAAATATACTTAACATAAAAAATAGTCTGGAAGTAAAGTGCATTTTCCACTATCATTATTGCAATTATGAAGCAAGGCTATTTGTTTACATCTACAAATACCCGTTCGCCATGCTTGACCATGTCAAGCTTTTCCCTGGCTATTTTCTCTATATATTCGTCGCTGTTAACCATTTCCTTTTGCTTTTTCAGCTCCTGGTTCTGCCTGTTTTCCTCAGCGATTTTCTCCTGGATATTGTTTAGCTCAACAGTTTTTTCATAAATCAGCTTTTGCTGGCCTACCATAATGTAGAAAAAATAGGCTAATACTCCGATGAGCGCGATCATACCCAACTTTGATTTTTTTCTTTTGTGCATATCCAATGCTCCATTTTAGAAATGTTACAACCTATTAAATATCTATTCTATGTATCGGACAAAAATCCTTCTTTAGTCATATTTTTTTCCTACTATTTTTAAACAGCTTGTTCCACATAGCCGCTTTGGCCAACCGGCTCTTTCCGATGCGTTTCATATTTCCCAAAAGCTTTGCAAACACCCTGTACACCAACCGCGCCGGAACCCTGAAAATCCTGAATAAAATGATAAAAGGGCGGGACAGAACCAGCCATATTACTCTCAATACCCTATAGATTACCTTTAAAACAAATATTGAGGAGTTAATGACGATTTTACTGAGAAGTAAAGCATATAGGACAACTCCAAGGAGGGTCCCCAGAAAAATATACCCCCTGACTTCCCCTTCATTGCTGAAATAGACAACGGCAAACATAACAAGGGCAGCAATTATCCAGAAAATCAAATCCTCAATATATACCAGTAAGCCAATGGTTTTTACGGCTTTTCTTCTTATCCGGAAAACATCATACACAAAAGCAATAACCATTCCGCCTATGAAGGAACATAGAAAAATATACGCCTGGCTGCTCACAGAAATCGGCAACTCATATCACCGGCTTTCTACTTGAACATCTTGCTGAAAAAGCCCAGTCCTTTTGACTTGGAGCCCTCTCTGTCGTTGTACTCGCAGCTGTCGATATCCCCTTCAATATTCAGTTCCGAACTGTCCAGATTAAGCTTGCTGATATGGAGGTTCTCCCCCCTTACCACAAGGATTCCCATCTCGGTTTCCACAACAACGCTCTCATCGTTGAAGCTTTCCACGTCAATAACACCGGATATACTTAATTTTTCCCTGTTTTCAAGAATCAGATTTTGAGTCCTGGATTTTGAAACCTTTTTTTCGTCCGCCATTTTTTCTCCTCCATACGCCTTGTACAATATTCTTTCTAACATATACATATGCATGTACCACTATAAAAATGCGAAAAACCCATAGCAACTTTCAGAAGTTATTATGGGTTTCATCCGGAGTTAAAATTAAGGCAAACCACTTTACTGCGCCGGCGCGGCAGGCTGACCTCCCGTATTGCCGGTTCCCGGGGACTGTGTTGCCGCCGGCTGCGTTGTGGACGGTTCCGCTGCAGATGGCTGTGTTGTAGACGGCCCGGGTGTGAGAGACGGCGCAGTCGCCGGTTGCTCCGCCGGCGGTTCTGCTGCAGGCGCCGGTGTTGTAGACGGCTGCTGCTGGGCCGGAGGCTGGGAACCCGCCGCAGGAGCTTTATTGACTTTCTTCGTCCCCCTCTTTATCTCCTGGTCCAAGGGCCTGTAGGTACTGGTGTGGATTTTCTGCTGACTGACCACCTTGCCGTTCACTTTCACTGTTTTATAGGTGTCTACAACATAGCCTTTGCCGCCCTTTTGCTTTATTTCGGTTTTTCCCTCCTCCAGGCTGGGGTCGTCAATATATTTGGTGGCAAAATTGATTTCTTTAACGGTCTTATGTGTTATTTCCACGGTTTTTCCCGGGGTTTCGTTTGTGCCTTTTATCGCAAAGAATATTTTATTGTCCTGTGAAACCCAGCCTTCCAGCTTTATTGGCCATGAAGTAGAGTTTTTGAACTTGAAATCCACCTGCCCGTATGCAACCGCGGCATCTCTCCCCAGCGGCACGTAGGAAACTGTAAACATGTGGTTTGCGCGTTCATTCACTTCCAGGTCGGAAAAAAGCACGGCACCATACAGCGTTGACGACACCTGGCATATGCCTCCGCCTATACCGGGTACAACCTTGCCGTCCACATACACATAGGCTTCCTCATACCCGCCATCCACCGTCCTGGGTCCTACAGTATCGTTAAAGGAGAATACCTGTCCGGGGGCCAGGATTTTACCATTTATTTTTGCCACTGCAAGCCTGATATTTTTAGCCCTGTTTATCTCATACTGAGTGGATGTATGAAACTGTGTGGAAAAAGAAGAAAGGGTATCCTTGAACAGCTTTGCGTATACATCCTCTGTTTTAATCTTCGGCTCAGTGATGGCTATGGGCAAGCTCCTTTCCGCATCCTCGCTTTTTCCCAGTTCGGCCACAACGCCGTCCAGAGCTGCTTTATCCACATGCCTGCCCACAACATGGGGGACGATAGTCACCTTATTGTTTTCCACCTTTACCGAGGCATCCACCGCTTCAACATTTATTTTCTTTAAAAGTTCATCCGCATTGATGGGGCTTGGTTGGGTCTCTATGACCGGAACATCCACAACGCCGCTCTTACACTGCCTGATCAAACCAGCCATTTCCTCAAAGGCCCTTGACTTGTCAATACTCTCTCCGTGGTGCCCCGAACGGATTATCACCTTGTCGGCCTGCAGGATCAAATCCGCTTCCTTCAAATTAACCAGGGTCTTTTGATAAAGTGAATTGATAATGTTCTCTGCTTTTTCCCTATCGAAGGAAACTCCAATATCCAGTTTGGCGCTGCTTAAACTGGAGCTCAGGATTTCCTGTATCCTTTTAAATACATTCCCTGACCTGCCCACGCTATATGCCTTTTCCACAGCTCCGTCCACGTCGTATGTGACATTTAAATCCCTGTAAAGAATTTTGTCTGATATATTTCCTTTCTTTAAAATTATTTCATTGTCCTGGGTATCCTGCCCATACTTGTCGGTCAACAAGGCTTTCAACTCACCGACGGATAACCCGCTCACATTTATATCTCCAATATAGACGCCCTTATAAATCCTGTCATATTTCAACACGGAATAAATAG
Organism: Eubacteriales bacterium; assembly: GCA_024655885.1. Taxonomy (GTDB): domain Bacteria; phylum Bacillota; class Clostridia; order Acetivibrionales; family JANLFN01; genus JANLFN01. The sequence goes on from JANLFN010000012.1 coordinate 35,914, forward strand.
CCTGTGCCGATAAGGCAATCACCAATAAAAGAAGGGTGATGACCGATAAAATGGCAGCATTTTTCCTGGTAAATTTAAAACTTGCTTTTTGTACCTGAGTGTCCATGATTGTTAGCACTCCAATATTAAAATTTTTCTGCAATCCCCTGAATATAGATGCCGCACTCTAAAGCTAAAAATGAGGCTTGATGGGTAAAGCCCCTCAAAATTGAGACATTGGGGACATTTTTTTATTTCCACAGTCCGTTGCCTATAGGGCAAAACCCCATACTTAAGCCCCACTGTCCCATATAGGTATATACTATAAACAGTTTGACGACATTCAAACTCAGCAGGTTCCACCACAGCCTGCCCACATACAAGCCGGCCGCTTGAAATATTTTTACCCCATTTTTCCCCCGTTAAACCCTATGCCGCAATATGGAGGAAACCCACGGAGCCGCGGCATCTTTCTTTATTATGACAGCTTTACTTTGAAAACTCAATATTTATTTCCAGCCAAATCTATCCATTTTCCATATAAAGGTATACGCAATGGCAAGGCTGCAATTTTCTAGACATTAAAGCATAAAAGTATTATTATTTTTATATAAAATTATCCGGTTTGCCCCATCCTATTGAACATGAAAGGACTAGCGTATGAACATATTTAATGAAATTGAATTTGCAAGCCTATGTAAAAAATTTAATAAGAAGAAACCTTACATTAAGGAAGTAACCTTAACCGATATAACCGAAGGATATTTCAACAAGGTGGCCGGGTCTGTGGAATCGGACCGGAGAGGTGAAGTGGCCTTTTGCGTAGTCAGGCCCAACGGGAAAGTAATCATCGTCACCTGCAGCGAGTATCCGGAAGGGATTTACAGGATTCCTACCGGAGGCGTGGGGTACGATGAAAATATCATTGAGGCGGTGTACAGAGAAGCAAAAGAAGAGCTGGGCCTTGACACTGAAATTACCGACTTTTTAGGCGTGCTTAAAATAAAGTTCCGGCACGGGAATGAAGCCGTAATGTTCTATTCATACCTTTTTATTCTCAAAGAAATTGGAGGGAGATTGCTTTTGGATGCAAGCGACGATGAGGTCAGCGAAGTGAGGGAAGTGGATGCGGAAGAACTTGCGGAAGCGGTGGACAAGCTTAAGGCCATAGAGGGCATGTGGCATGACTGGGGCATGTTCAGGTATGAAACCTCCCGTGCAATCCTTGAGTACCTGCGGAACAGTCCGGGTGCATGACAAGGTATTAAGGACAAGGAAGAGGTCCATAAGGAGCAGTATTATGAAAATATTGTTATTCAGCGATTCACACGGGTACACCCGCAACATGGAAAGGGCCATTGCCGGGAATCCGGGCGTGGATATGATTATCCACCTGGGTGATTATGTAAAAGATGTGCTGAAAATCATGGATCAGCGCAGGGACTTAAGGTATGAATACGTAAGGGGCAACAACGACTGGGCACAGGATTACCCGCTGGAGAAGACCCTCCACATCGAAGGAAGGAAAATTTTTATCACTCATGGGCATATCTACCGGGTAAAGTACGGCTATGACATGCTGGTGGATAAAGGGAAATCCCTAGGGGCCGATGCTGTGTTTTTCGGCCATACTCACTCCCCCGAAGAGCTGCATTCGGACGGGATGCTCCTTCTAAATCCCGGGAGCATTGCCATTCCTGTAGAACCCTGCCGTCCTTCCTGCTGTGTTGTTGAAATAAGCAAAGAAAAGGTCCTCAGCAGGTTTAAAAGTTTTAATTAACCCGGACCTTTGCTTGATCAAAGCCGGCCGCCAAGTTTTTTCAGCTGCTGCAGCCAATTTTATCTAATATTATGTATAATTATGGTAATTTCCGCTTATACTTATAATATATTGTATTAATGGAAATAAGTGTGGGTGGATTCATATGGATGTCAATTTACAGAGAAGCCAGGAGCACGGGCGTACAAATAAAAAGGGCATGCTGCAAAATATATTGGATTTATTTTTAGGAAAAAAGGCGGATATTGTTCCGGACAGGGAGCAGGACGAAACCCGCCAGCTGATTGAGGACATAAGAAATGCCAGAAGCGAATGGATCACTGCGAACATGGATTTTGAATACGCAAAAGAACAGGAGCTTATTGATTACTGCACCTATATAATCAAAGCTTATCAAATCAGATATGAGTATTTCTTGAGGCTTGCAAAGGAAAAGGGTATAAAGGTATATTCGCTGGAGGATTGAGGCAGGAACCGGGGGTGGATGCGGAGGAGGCAAATGTGGGCTCTTAAGGGTTCACGGCGACCGGCGGACTGTTGCCGGCAAAAGCCTTTTAAGAAGAATTATGGATTCCCGGATTGTGCAATGTTCTTTCTAAAGAAGCTTGGTAAAATTGAGCTTCTTTGTTTTTCCCGTCATATTTTTTTGGACAAAGTAATATATTTATTATGGATAAAGGCAGCCTAAGCCGGCCATATAAAAAATTAGTAGAGATGAAATCGGATGGGTATAGATATCAAAGTTGTACTGGCCTATATTGTAGGTATTTTACTTTTTTTTATAACGGGGAGATTGCTGTTGGTGCCTATGAAAATGCTGATGAAGCTTATTTACAATACAATATTGGGCGGGATCGCTCTTATAGCCATAAACCTGGCAGGCAGCCTCTTTCAGTTCCATATCGCATTCAATATCGTTACCGCTCTAACCGCCGGGGTTCTCGGCATACCGGGAATAGTAATGCTTGTGATACTAAAATTCGTTTTTAGCGTGTAAAGCACATTTTAAGCTTTCCTTGATGTGTTCCAGCTTTGATTTATGTTAACGTTACCCTTCTCTCCATTGTTCAACCATACCGCAAGCTGCAACCAATGCTCTTTTTTGTATACAAAATACATTACATTTTTAAATATTTATTGATTTCAAGCCTATCCCGTTGGTGTTTACTTGACAAAGGGTAAACAACAAAGTATACTAAAAAGTATACTATTTTTAGATATAAATGGAGTTTTGGCACAGGGAGGAAAAGGATAAGCTTTTACAATGCTTTATTGGAAGGCTTTTGCTATAATAATATAGTATTTCATTTATTAAAGGGGAGAAATCTATGAGTAAGGTTATGAAAACAATGGACGGAAATACCGCAGCGGCTCACGTGGCATACGCTTTTACCGAAGTTGCGGCCATATTTCCCATCACTCCCTCGTCTCCAATGGCAGAGCACATCGATGAGTGGAGTGCCCATGGCAGAAAAAATATTTTCGGGCAAGAGGTTCTTGTTTCGGAAATGCAGTCTGAAGCCGGAGCTGCGGGAGCGGTGCACGGTTCGTTGAGTGCCGGTGCCCTGACCACCACCTTTACCGCATCGCAAGGGCTCCTTCTTATGATCCCGAACATGTACAAAATAGCCGGCGAGCTGCTTCCCGGCGTGTTTCATGTAACTGCACGCGCCGTTGCATCCCATGCGCTTTCCATTTATGGCGACCACTCGGACGTGATGGCCTGCAGGCAGACGGGATTTGCCATGCTCGCATCGGGAAACGTACAGGAAGTTATGGATTTAGGTGGAGTCGTCCACCTTTCCGCCATCAAGGGCAGGGTTCCCTTTCTGCATTTTTTCGACGGCTTCAGGACTTCCCACGAGCTGCAAAAAATTGAGGTCATCGAGTACGAGGACTTTGCCAGGCTGGTGGACTATGAGGCTTTGAGAAATTTCAGAAAAAACGGGCTGAATCCTGAGCATCCCGTCTTAAAGGGGACCTCGCAGAACCCGGATATATTCTTCCAGGCCCGGGAAGCTTCCAACAAGTACTACATGGCCGTCCCTGAAATTGTTGAGAGCTACATGAAGGAAATAAACAAGCTGACGGGAAGGAGCTACGGCCTTTTCAATTATTATGGGGCACCGGATGCCGAAAGGGTTATCATCGCTATGGGTTCTGTGTGCGACACCATCGAGGAAACCATCGACTACCTGGCGAAAAAGGGTGAGAAGGTGGGTCTGGTCAAGGTGCGCCTTTACAGGCCCTTTTCCATCAAGCACTTCTTAAATGCCCTGCCCAAGACGGTGAAGAAGATTGCTGTCCTTGACAGGACAAAAGAGCCCGGCGCCATTGGAGAACCGTTGTATGAAGATGTGTGTACGGCATTCTTTGAAGCGGATGAAAGGCCTGTGACAGTGGCAGGACGCTACGGACTTGGTTCCAAGGATACCACCCCCGCACAGATTGTGGCGGTATATGAAAACCTTAAGTCCTCCAGCCCAAAGAATCACTTTACCATAGGAATAGAAGACGATGTGACCCACACCTCTCTTGACGTGGGAGAGTATATCGATACGGCGCCGGAGGGCACCATCAGCTGCAAATTCTGGGGCCTGGGGTCGGACGGCACGGTGGGAGCAAACAAGAATGCCATAAAGATCATCGGGGACTATACGGACCTGTATGCCCAAGGGTATTTCTATTACGACGCCAAAAAGTCCGGCGGTGTAACGGTATCCCACCTAAGGTTCGGCAAACAGCCCATCAGGTCCACATACCTGGTTAAAAAGGCTAATTTCGTGGCATGCCACAACCCATCCTATATAGGTAAATACGATATGGTTTCAGACCTCAAGGAAAACGGCACATTCCTTTTAAACTGCCCCTGGTCCGAAAAGGATTTGGATGAAAAGCTTCCGGGAAAGATGAAGAGGTTTATCGCCAAAAACAATATCAAGCTGTATACCATAGATGCGGTAGGAATCGCAAGAGAACTGGGCTTAGGCGGAAGGATCAACATGATCATGCAGTCCGCATTCTTTAAGCTGGCGGGTATCATTCCCATTGAAGACGCCGTCAGGCACATGAAAGAGGCCATTCTGGAAAGCTACGGCAAAAAAGGCGATAAGGTGGTGAACATGAACTACCAGGCCGTGGACAAGGGAATTAACGCCTTAAAGAGGATAGAAATTCCTGCCGGATGGGCCAACGCCGTTGATGAAGCCGTGGAAGAGAAGGAAGTCCCCGAATTTATAAAAAATATCCTCATACCCATGAACAACCAGGAAGGCGATAATCTGCCTGTGAGCGCTTTTGTGGGAATGGAAGACGGCAGCTTCCCGCAGGGCACCTCAAAATATGAAAAGAGGGGAATTGCCGTTGAAGTTCCTGAGTGGCAGGTGGAGCATTGCATCCAGTGCAACCAGTGTTCTTACGTATGTCCCCATGCCGCGGTCAGGCCCTTCCTTTTAAGTGAGGATGAAGTGAAGAACGCCCCGGCGGGCTTTGCTTCGAAAAAGGCAATAGGCAAAGGTTTTGAGCCCTATAACTTCAAAATCCAGGTGTCCGTGCTTGACTGCACAGGCTGCGGCAACTGTGCAAGGGTTTGCCCGGCCAAGGAAAAGGCACTGGTCATGAAGCCCATTGAGACTCAAACCTCTGAAATGGATAACTGGGAATATGCGTTGAAGCTGTCCAAAAAAGAGAATCCCATGGATAAGGAAACCGTAAAGGGAAGCCAGTTCGAGCAGCCGCTGCTTGAATTCTCGGGCGCCTGTGCAGGCTGCGGCGAGACACCGTACGCGAAGCTTATCACTCAGCTGTTCGGGGACAGGATGCTCATTGCAAACGCTACCGGCTGTTCCTCCATATGGGGCGGCAGTGCACCTTCCACTCCGTATACGGTCAATGAAAAAGGCTATGGACCCGCGTGGGCAAACTCCCTGTTCGAGGACAATGCGGAATACGGTTATGGCATGCTGCTTGGCGTCAAACAAGTAAGGGGCAAGCTTTTAGAGCTTTGCAATGAAGCTCTTGGATTGGAAATAGAAGACGAATTAAAGGCCGCATTAAAGGCATGGACGGACAACTTCAACAGTGCAAAAGGCTCCAAGCAGGCAGCCCTTGCATTAATCCCGCTGCTTGAGGAGTATAGTGGAAATAACCCGAAAGCCAGGGAAATTTTCGCCCAGATCCTGGACAAAAAGGATCTCCTTGTGAAGAAATCCCAGTGGGTATTCGGCGGAGACGGCTGGGCTTATGATATAGGCTACGGCGGATTGGACCATGTCCTGGCCAGCGGTCAGGATATAAACGTCCTGGTATTTGATACCGAGGTTTATTCCAATACCGGCGGACAGTCTTCCAAGTCCACTCCTACCGGAGCCGTTGCGCAGTTTGCCGCCGCAGGCAAGGCCGTCAAGAAAAAGGACCTGGGAATGATGGCTATGTCCTACGGCTATGTATACGTGGCCCAGGTGGCCATGGGAGCCAACCAGAACCAGTTCATCAAGGCGCTGGTGGAAGCGGAAAGCTATCCCGGACCGTCCTTGATCATCGCATATGCTCCCTGCATCAACCATGGATTGAAAGAGGGCATGGGCTGCAGCCAGCTGGAAGAAAAGAAGGCTGTAGAAGCAGGCTACTGGCACCTGTACCGGTACAATCCCCTCCTCAAGCTTGAGGGAAAGAACCCGTTCACTCTTGATTCCAAAGAGCCTACGGCTCCCTTTAAAGACTTCCTCATGGGAGAAGTGCGCTACTCATCCCTCACCCTGACCTTCCCTGAAAGGGCTGAAAGGCTGTTTGAAGCGGCTGAAAAGGATGCCAGGGAGAGGTACGAAAGCTATAAGAGGCTGGCGGGCATTTAAGCCCCGGCACACAGGAGAGGGGAACCATCCCCTCTCTTTTTTATTTTCTTATTCCTCTTTGCTGATTTTCATCTCCACATTTTTAGGCAGCGCCAGTCCGCAGGCCACTTCAATCCCTTTGATGATGGCCGACGGTACGGGACAGGCGGCATGCTTGCAGTACTTTCTGCAAATCTGATATATATTTGATTCCCCCACTTTTGCAAAGCATTCTTTAATCCCGTTTGCTTCCTTTAATTCCTCTTCCAGGGGTTTCATGCTGGGACAGGTGGTAGCAAAGTCTATTTTTACGTTCTGTTTCCCTTGGGCCGTCACCCGGATGGTTGTATGAAAGCCGCAAATCCCGGGGTTTACCTCCACTTTCGCCATTTTCTCCACTCCTATTCGCAATTGATTTTGCATAGATATCATATCAAAAAATCCTGATGGAAGGCAACTGTTTTGTTTTTACGTACTGGATCATCGCAGGCGTCACGAGGACCGCAATTTCAGGCAGCACGTGGGGCAGCATATTCTCCATGGTTTTGGGCATAAGGTCGGGCATCTGCTTCTTCATGAAGTCCGGCATTTCGATCATCTTTTCCACCTCACGCAGCATATCCGGCATGACCTTGGGCATGAGGATCGGCATCAAAAGCGGCATCATGGGCGGCATCATCCGCGCCATCATCCTGTCTAGTCCCGGCACCTTAGCCATCTTCATCATGCCCCGCAGAGGTGCGGGAAGCGCGTCCATCATCCTGGGGATGAGCAAGGTCATGAGTTTAGCCATGTTGGGTACCTGCATGAGGGTGATCACCTTGTCAAACACAGCCCACATTTCCAGAACATAGGGCGTATAATCCGGAAGCTCTATTCCAAGGCCTTTAGCCGCAACAGCAGCCAGATCCTTAACCGGTATATCCATTCCGTTCGCATCGGCGGAAACCCTCATCTGGAACTGGCAGCAGGGGCACAGCGCCACACAGGCGTCCGCTCCGCAGGCCGCAACTTCTTCGAGTTTCATTCTGCCCAGTTTGTTTGACAGCGGGTCCGGCTCGCTGATTCTTGTCAGCACCGAGCCGCAGCACAAGCCGTTTTCACGGTTATGTTCCATTTCCACAAGCTCAACGCCGGGTATGGCTTTCAGCATATCCCTTGGGGGTTCGTAGATCCCTCCGGCGCGTCCGATATGGCAGGAGTCGTGGAACGTCAGCTTCATATTGACAGGGTGTGTGAATTTCATTTCCCCCCTTGCAAGTTTTTCAGAAATCACCTCGGAATAGTGCTTTGCTTCAAAATCATATTCAATACCCAGTTTTTTGGCCCACTGGGGGTAATAGGTATGCCAGGTCAGCCAGCAGGCGGGGCAGGACGCAATTACGGTTTTTACACCGTGCTCCTTCATTTTGCGGATATTGTGGCGCATGATCTTTTCAAACACGTCCCACCGGCCTGCAACAAGCATGGGTATACCACAGCAGGCTTCATCCTTGCCGAGGTACGTGAATTCAACCCCCGCCGCATCCAGTAAGCGTGCGGATGCCGCTGCAATATCCTTTTCCACGAAAGATGCGGTACAGCCCGGGAAATATGCTATCTCTGCCTTATCTTTAATTTTTGGCCTCAAGTCCTCAGGAACCCATTCATCCCTTTTTTCCGCAAAATTGGCCCAGATGTTTTTTTCTTTTCCCGCACTGGCTGCCATGAGCTCAAATGCAGGGAAGGTCATCTGTTTCCCCGAATTCACAAGTTCTCCCCGCATGACCGCCCAGGAGGGCTCAATGGGAAGATCCAGCTGGCAGGTGAAATCGCAGCGCTCACAGGTGGTACATTTGAGGAAATTATTCGTCATTTCCTGGTCGAATTTTTCCCTTCCCTCCGCCACTCTCCGGAGATAGGCCCACTTACCCCTGGGGCTTGTAGACTCCCATCCCTTTCCTCCGTACAGCTCGCAGACATTCCGGCAGTATCCGCAGCGCGCGCACGAATAGGCATACCAGACCACATCCCCGGGCAGCCCGTTTTTGGCTTTCCAGTTTTCCCTCAACTGCGGTTTTATCCTGTTGCCCATAATCCTGACCATAGGCTCAAAAGCCAGAGCCGTGCCGATCATCATTTTCATCAGGGGAATACCCGAAAGCTTCCGCGGGTTGAATAAATTCTTCGCATCCTTTTCCCTCTTGAAATTCAGCCACTGGCTGATCCTCGTGCGGTGAACCTGGTTCGCCTCCTGGGCCAGATAAAGACCCGAGGCATAAGCTCTGCCTCCATACCTTTTTGCAAGCTTCAGTATGGACAGGGAGAGGGTAAAAGCCAGGTTGAAGGTGAGCTTGCGCGCATCATGGGGAATAAGGCACAGTAAAACGATGTGTTTGCTGCTGACCATGGTAGCTTCAACCAAGACAGGCGGTTTGACCGTTTCCTCCATCTGCTCAAAGACCTCTGCGATCCGGTTTAACGGCACAATTACCTCCGCAGGGACCAAGGAAGGCCCGATTCTTTTAATTTTCATGGGGTTGAAGCGGTCCTCCCACTCATGCTCCGTAATGTCCTGCGGGAGCATTACGGCCCCTGCGTCCTTTACAATGGGTGCCAGCTTCTTTTCAACGGAGGCCGCGCGGGATTCATCACATGCAAGCAGCAGGATATAGCTTTCGGGAAGGACCGGTTTGGGCAGCGGATGTCCATGGTGCGTCTTAGGCGGAACCCTGTTTTTTAAGCGGGCCGCTGTGGGGTTCATGAATCCCGCATGCCATAGCGGAAGCCCTTTCAAATCTATCTGTTCCAGTATTTCCTGGACCTGTGCCGGTGTTTTTGCTTCAATACCGAAGGCGGTATGTTTTTCAAGGGCGCGAAGGCGTAACGTTATGCTGGTTATAATGCCGGTTGTTCCCATTGCACCGCTCACCAGAGAAAGATCTTTCGCTGCCAGGGTTATTTTGCTCCCGTCCGGGGTGATAACCGTCGCGGATTCCACATTTTGCTCGAACAGCCCGTACTGGTAGCTTCCGAAGCCTGCGCCGCCTCCCTGGGCCAGCCACCCTCCCACAGTGGACGCAGGCGCGCTGGTGGGCATCATACGCACCGCAAGCCCGGCGGCGTTCAGCTTGAATTCAAGATCCTTCCACACAATCCCCGGCTCGACGGTTACAGTTTTTTTATCCGTGTCCATGTGAATGATTTTATTGAAGTGAACCAGCTCCATCACAACACTTCCCGGTACGGGAACGACCCCTCCATAGCCCGAAGATGCGGCAGCGCGGGGAATAATCGGCACGCTGTACTTATTCGCCCATGCTACAACTTGAATGACCTCATTCTCGTTTTGCGGCTGTACAATGGCTGCAGGAGTCGTTTTGCCCACCAGCCGCTTCGGCATGGAAGGCAGTTCTCCCATATCGCTTTCATAGAGATGCCGTTCCCTCAAATCCGTATTAATCCGCAAGCCTTCAATATTCTTCAGCTCAAGCAGCGACTCAGCGCTCAATTCTTTTACGTGAGCCACTAAAACCCCCCCTTGAAATTTGAATTTATATTTAAATTTTATACCTTTTATTATTATATTTCAATATACAAATATATTAATATTTGAATATTATGCCGGTTTTATTTATATGCCGCATTTTTTTATGCCCTTGGGTAAAAAATAACCCTGTACCAGTAAATTCAGGATATAGCTCCTGACCCTGAAATTGATGGGACATGGAGTTGTATCCTCTGTTCACCACTGTAAGGAGGTTCAAACGCATGAGTCATGTTGTTGAAATAAGATGGCACGGACGCGGGGGACAGGGCGCAAAAACAGCCTCCCTGCTCCTTGCGGACGCCGCCTTTAACACGGGCAAATACATCCAGGGCTTCCCCGAATACGGCCCCGAAAGGATGGGCGCTCCCATTACGGCCTACAACAGAATAAGCGATGAGCGGATTACCATCCACAGCAATATCTATAAGCCGGATTACGTGGCTGTTGTGGATGATACCCTTTTGACATCGGTGGATGTGACCGCCGGTCTTAAGGAAGAAGGTGCAATCATAGTAAACACCACAATGTCGCCGGAGGAAGTCAAGCCCCTGTTAAAAGGGTATAGGGGAAAGGTGTTTACCATAGACGCGCGGAAAATTTCCATGGAAACCCTGGGGAAATACTTCCCCAATACCCCCATGCTCGGCGCTGTAGTAAAAGTCAGCGGGGTCATGGATGAAAAGGAGTTTTTAAATGATATGGTGGAGTCTTTTAAACACAAGTTTTCCAAAAAGCCGGAAGTCATCGAAGGGAACGTAAAGGCACTTGAAAGGGCCATGCAGGAGGTGAAGGGCGCATGAGCGGAAACAGCGGTAAAAAAACACTGAAAGCGGTCCCCCCGGACGTTCCATGGCGCCGCATCACCCGGGGCGGTATTATTGACAGCCCCGGGAATGCAGAGCTCTTTAAAACCGGCGACTGGAGGTCCATGAAGCCCGTATGGCTGCCCGAAAAATGCACGCAGTGCCTCCTGTGCTACCCGGTATGCCCGGATACGGCCATACCCGTGAATGAAGAGGGAAAACGGATGGATTATGATTATGACCACTGTAAGGGCTGTGGGATTTGTGCAAAGGTATGTCCCTTTGATGCCATCGATTTTGTGGAAGAAAGTAAATGAAAGGAGAATGGGACAAATGGCTATTAGAGATCGATTAAGCGGGAATGAGGCTACTGCCGTTGCCATGAAGCAGATTAACCCGGATGTGGTGGCGGCCTTCCCCATAACCCCGTCTACTGAAATACCCCAGTACTTCTCAACCTTTGTGGCGGACGGTGCGGTGGACACCGAATTTGTGGCCGTTGAGTCGGAGCACAGCGCCATGTCCGCCTGTGTAGGCGCCCAGGCAGCCGGCGGCAGGGCTATGACCGCCACATCGGCCAACGGGCTGGCACTCATGTGGGAGGTGTTATACATCGCCGCCTCCCTGAGGCTCCCTATCGTTATGGCGTGTGTAAACCGGACCCTCTCGGGCCCGCTGAACATCCACAACGACCACAGCGATTCCATGGGAGCCAGGGATTCAGGCTGGATACAGCTGTATTCGGAAAACAACCAGGAGGCTTACGACAACATGCTTATGGCCCACAGGATTGCCGAGCACCCGGATGTGATGCTCCCCATCATGGTGTGCCAGGATGGCTTTATCACCTCCCACGCCGTGGAAAACATTGAACTTATGGAAGATGAAAAGGTGAAGGCCTTTGTGGGAGAATACAAGCCCGATTTGCACCTTTTGCGCAAGGAAGCCCCTATTTCGGTGGGCCCCCTGGATTTGCCGGCCTTTTGCTTCGAACACAAGCGCCAGCAGGCGGAAGCCATGAGGAAGGCAAAAAGCGTCATACTGGAGGTAGCCCGGGAGTTTGCCCGGATATCCGGGCGTCATTACGGCTTTTTCGAGGAGTATAGAACCGATGACGCGGAAGTGGCGGCGGTTCTATTGAATTCCACAGCGGGTACGGCCAAATTCGCGGTGGACCGTTTGAGGGAGCAGGGCAAAAAAGTAGGACTGGTCAAGCTCAGGGTCTTCAGGCCCTTCCCTGCGGATGAGATTGCCGCGGCGCTGTGGAAATTCAAAGCCGTTGCCGTGATGGACAAGGCAGACAGCTTTAACGCCGCCGGAGGGCCGCTTTTTACCGAAGTTGCCAGCGCACTGTTCGTAAAAGGGGCTCCGGGTCCCAAGATTGTAAATTTTATTTACGGCATCGGCCAGAGAGATGTCAAGGCGGAGGATATGGAATTCGTCTATAATGAACTGTTGAATATCGCAAACACCGGCAGGGTTGGCAGTGTATACAACTACCTGGGTGTAAAGGAAGAGGAGGCGGTACTGAATGGCTTACAGTCTTAAGGAAGCGGCAAAAAAGCCCGAAAGGTTCACCGGAGGGCACAGAATGTGTGCCGGATGCGGCGCTCCGGTGGTGGTAAGGCACATTCTCAGGGCCTTAAAACCGGAAGACCATGCGGTTATAGGTTGTGCCACAGGGTGCCTGGAAGTCTCCACCTTTATTTACCCCTACACGGCGTGGAAGGATTCCTTTATCCACAATGCTTTTGAAAACTCGGCCGCAACCGTTTCAGGAGCTGAAGCTGCCTACCGCGCTATGAAGAGGAAAGGAAAAATCCGGGGGGAAACAAAATTCATAGCCTTCGGGGGTGACGGCGGGACCTATGACATCGGGCTCCAGTCTTTATCCGGCGCAATGGAAAGAGGCCATAACATGCTCTATGTGTGCTATGACAACGGAGCCTACATGAACACGGGTGTTCAGAGGTCGTCAGCCACCCCCAAGTACACCGACACCACCACCTCCCCCGCCGGCAAAAAAATCCCGGGCAAGCAGCAGTGGAGGAAGGACCTGACTGAAATCATGGTGAATCACTCTATTCCCTACGTCGCCCAAACTGCTGCCGTAGGCAACATGAAGGACCTCTATGAAAAGGCGGAAAAAGCCCTGTACACCGATGGTCCCACATTCATGAACGTACTGGCTCCCTGCCCCAGGGGCTGGCGGTATAACACCCCGGACCTCATGGATATAAACAAGCTGGCTGTGGAGACATGCTTCTGGCCTCTGTACGAGGTGGAGGAAGGCAGGTACAGGATTAACTACAAGCCCAGAAATAAGCTGCCGGTAGCCGAATTCCTGAAACCCCAGGGCCGTTTCAAGCACCTCTTCAAGCCGGGCAACGAGTATATGGTTGAAGAAATACAGCAGGAAGTGGACAGAAAATGGGACCGCCTGTTAAGACTGGCAGGGGAGGTGTAGCCAAAGGCAGCGAAAATAGATTCTCACTCAGCCGTTTATAAGGTTTCAGGTGTGTGTCCTCAACTTTTCCATTCTACGGCCGGATCTGGCAGCATATAATTTTATATAAGGCCATAAAACAATGCCGGCCGTACTTTTCCACAACCGCAAAGGGTGATATCTATACTATCGGTTTCCAGATAAAACAGTCAAAATTGTTGGAGGTTACTTATGCAGGATATAATCAGGGATATTGTCGAAGGATATAATATAGATGTAAAAAGTATCCTTCCTTACAAAGATGCTTACATTTTAAACACGAATAAAGGAAAAAAACTCTTAAAAAGGGTTTCTTACCTACCCGAAAGGATCCTGTTCATTCACGGGGCAAAAGAGCACCTGTACAAAAACAACTTCAAATGCACCGACAGATACTTGTGTACTGTAGATGGAAATCCCTATATAGATATCGGTGAATACAGGTATACCGTCTCAGACCACATCGAAGGCACCGAATGCAATTTTGACAGCAAGGCGGACATCATCGCCGCCTCCAGGCTTCTGGCATGCCTGCACAGGTCTTCCAGGGGTTACATCCCGGATAAGAAAAGCATGCCCCGGGATGACCTGGGCAAGCTCCCGGCGTATTTCAGTAAAAGGCTGGAAGAATTGAAGAAGCTCAGGAAAGCGGCTAAAAAGGGAAAGACCAAATTTGACTACCTGTTTCTTGACTACGCGGATTATTTCTATAATCTTGGGGAGAGTGTAATCCTGTCCATTCCCGCCTCCAAATACGGGGAACTTGTCACGGCTTCCAGAAATGAAGGCATCCTCTGTCACCACGATTATACCCACCACAATATCATGCTGAGCGAAAACAAAATGTTTGTCATCAATTTTGATTTTTGCTGCTTTGAATTGAAGGTCTATGATCTTGCAAACCTTATCCGGAGAAAAATGAGGAAATGCAACTGGGACATCGGCGAAGCAAAAACCATTATAAACGAATACCGTTCAATAGAGCCCATCAGCCAGGATGAGTTCTATATAATGAAGCTTATACTGCAGTTCCCTCAAAAATTCTGGAGGGTGGCAAACAAGTACTATAACAGCAAACACAGCTGGTCGGAAAAGAGCTATCTCACAAAAATGCAGGAGGTCATCATGGAAGTGGAGTACCATAAAAATTTTATCGAGCAGTTTGAAAGGCTGTTCTGAAAAAACGCCTGCGCCCCGTTCAAGCCAACAATGCAAAGCATCGGGTTTTTTATTGCAAAACGTCCGAACTTCCGTTCCGGCTTATCCGGTAACTTCACAAACAGCACTTCTTGAAGATTTCTTGCGCATGTCCTTGTATAATGCAATTTTATTTCCCTGTTAAGTATATTATCCCTCAATATTTCAGTTTCAATGCCTTTCTATCACATGCAAGGCGGCACAATCATATTATGTAATAGGAATTATGTGGATTAAAGGGGGGCTTATGGGGTGTTCAAAGTTGGGGATATCGTAGCAAGAAAATCCTATGGAAACGACATATTGTTTAAAGTAGTGGAAATAAAAAAAAGCGGCAAAGAAAATATGGTGACATTAAAAGGCATCAACTACAGGATAGAAGCAGATGCACCCGAATCAGACCTGGCTCTTCAATCAGACAGGTACATCAGTGAAAACAACGAAAGGTTCTGCCGGGCTATTGAAAAAAAATGTCAGGAAGCCATTGCCTCAAGAGAGACAGGTAAATTAAAAAAACTCTTTACGAGAGATACTGCAAAAGATGGTTCTCGTGATTTTTCACGTCCTGGGAAAGTACTTCATATCGATGGAGATAACGATTATCTCGATGCCTGCTTGGAAAAATATAAGAGCTTCGGAATAGAAGCCGTGGGAAAATACATCGCTGAAAAGGAGCAGCCGGGCAGTATTTATAAACTGCTCCAGGAAAACAGGCCCGATATCCTTGTGTTGACAGGCCATGACGGTCTAATCAAAGGCGACAACAATATTAACGACATAAACAGCTATAGAAACTCAAAGTACTATATTTCGGCCGTTAAAGAGGCAAGAAGGTATGAGAGCGACCTGGACAGCCTGACCATCTTTGCCGGTGCATGCCAGTCTATGTATAATGAAATCATTAAGGCCGGAGCCAACTTTGCCAGCGCGCCTTACAGAGTATTGATCCACGCGCTGGACCCTGTGTTTATATGCCAGAAAATTGCCTTTGCGAGCATTGACAAAATACTCACACCTTTGGATGTAATCAGCGGCACCATAACCGGTTACAAAGGAATCGGGGGTATTCAGACCCGCGGGAAATACAGGAACGGATACCCCTCCGAACCTTCAAGCTTACAACCTTAAAGCCAAACGGGGAAACTGCACCAGGGTCACGGAAAATCATGTAAAATTCCGTGTTTCTGCCTGTTATGGCAAACAAATTTAAAAATAGTACTTGACATAAATAAATTTCCCTTGTTATAATATATATTTTTTTTGACAAGTTGTTGTCCCTGTGGTATAATTTAAATAAACAGAAGATGAGGTGATTCAATGATTGAGAAGGGTGACCTATTTCAGATCAAAAGAGACATTGAAACCTGCATTGGAGAAAAGGTCCAGCTAAAAGCAAACAAAGGCAGGAAAAAAACATTTATCCGAGAAGGAGTTCTTGAAAACACCTATCCAAGCATCTTCGTGATAAAATTTGAAAACGACTATGATACCACCAGGAGAGTTTCCTATAGCTATACAGACATATTGACAAAAGCTGTAGAACTTGTAGTATGTAAGGATAACAAGAAAATTCAGGTATGCTGAGGTGTTAAGGATATTTTATAAGGATGCTTTCCAGCGGAATAGGATCACAATGGAAGGAAAGCAGGAAACTCCTATTGGAGGTCACTGTTAAATTCAAAAAAGGTTTAAAGGTGCCGGGCGAACTGACCCGGCACCTTTATTTTCCCTCCGCCTTTGTGACAGCGGACCGTCACCCCTGCCGCAAAGGGCAATGAATCGGATAAAGCTCCTAACATTCTGTAATATTTTGAGGACCTTGTCAATATATATTACATAGGAATATTTGTTTGATTAATGCAAGAGGAGGATATGGCCATGTCTCTTGAACTTATAAGAGAAGTCGTAAATCTAAGCCAGGTAATCGGAGAAGAATTAACCCAGACTGTT
This sequence comes from Eubacteriales bacterium, assembly GCA_024655885.1. Classification (GTDB taxonomy): domain Bacteria; phylum Bacillota; class Clostridia; order Acetivibrionales; family JANLFN01; genus JANLFN01. Next base: position 52,469 of record JANLFN010000012.1, read on the forward strand.
GTCGAAAATGATATAATCGTACCCGACGTGAAGCCGGACATTAACCGCATATTACTGCTGGACGGAGATATTTACATCAAAAGTACCGAAACTGTACAGGATAAAATACTTATAAACGGAGCTATCTGCTTTAAAATACTCTATATATCGGATGATTCGGAGCAAAGTGTAAAAAGTATAAACCCCACCGCCAATTTCTCTTACGATCTGGATGTACCCGGCGCAAAGAGCGGCATGAAAAGCAAGGTTAAGTGCGATATTGAGCACATAGACTATAATATTCTAAACGGAAGAAAGATTAATACCAGGGCAATTGTGAAGCTGTCCGGGAAAATCGTAAATGACGTTGAGCAGGAGATTGTAAGCGGTGTAGAAGGAATTGAAGACCTGGAGGTTTTGCGGGAAAATGTCAATATAAGCTACAGCCTGGGTGAAAACGAAATCAGCTGCTCAGTCAAGGAATCCTTTGAAGTCCCTGCCGGTAAGCCGGCCATCAGGGAAATCCTCAGGAATGACATCAAGATTACGGGCAAGGACTACAAAATAACAGAAGGCAAAATTATTGTTAAAGGGGAACTGGGTGTTTCAACACTGTATGTGGGGGATGATGAAGCCCGCAGTATCCAGTTCATGGAGCATGAAATCCCCTTCAGTCAATTTATAGACCTGCCGGGAATTGATGAAAATGCCTCCTGCAGCATCGAGTGCCGGATTGCCGACTCCCTGTTTGAGGCCGTGGAAGACAGTGATGGCGAGCTCAGGAAGATTAACGGCGAAGTAAGCCTTACCATTTCTGCTTCCGCATCTGCGCGGAAAAGTATCGAAGTCCTGTCCGACGCCTACAGTCCTCAAATGAGGTTGAATCTCGATAAGGAGCCCGTCAGTCTTGAAGAGTCCATTGCGGAAAGCAAGAGTCAAATCATTCTGAAGGATACCATTACACTTGAAAGCGGTGCCCCGGAAATCGTTGAAATTTTCAACGTCCTTTGCAAGCCTTCCCTTTCGGATTGTAAAATATCGGATAACAGGCTGTCGCTGGAAGGTGTGGTGAACTATAACATGCTGTATCTGTCCAACAGCGCCGAGCAGCCGGTTTTGTGCAGCAGGCAGGAGGAGCTGTTCAAGCACGGGATTGATATTAAGGGGGTAAAACCGGGCATGCGCTGTGAAGTGGACCTTGATATCGAGCACTGCAGCTACAGCATGGTTTCATCCAATGAGGTTGAAGTTCGATTGATTCTCATTGCTACTGCAAGGGTTTCCAGCCAATACTCCCTGCCGTTAATTGCAAAAGTTGCTGAAAGCCCCATGGAAGACAAAAGAACCTCATCCCGCCCCAGTATCATCATCTATTTTGCCCAACCCGGGGACACCCTGTGGAAGATTTCCAAAAAATATTCCACATCCGTTCGTGCGGTGCAGAAGGTCAATCAAATAAGCGATACCGACCCCATCCTTCCGGGCCAGCAGATCATTATCCCGGGGAGAGTTTTTTAAAGACGACCTGGGTGTTTGCATTCCATCCCCGGGGCATTGTGTATTAAAAAATTGATGAAACATTTTTTCATGTGCCTGAAATTTTGATTTCAGGCACTTTCTGTTGAAAAAGAAATGTATTTTGTATATAATAAATATATGCTATTTTTATATAGGATTTACTATAAAGGGACAGGATCTACGGTTGTATAATGAACGCAATTGAATTGAATGCCCATGCAAAAATCAATTTGTCCATTGATGTGATTAAAAAAAGGCCCGACGGGTACCATGAGGTCCGAATGATTATGCAGACAGTCCGGCTGCATGACAAGGTGGTCATTGAAAAGATTGACAAAAATATAGAGGTTGAATGCTGCTGCGGCCAGATACCTCCGGGGAGCGGAAATATAGCTTATAAAGCGGCAAAACGGATGCTGGACGGCTATAGAATAGCCGGAGGAGTGAGGATAAAAATCTGGAAAAGCATCCCTGTTGCCGCAGGACTGGCCGGTGGAAGCGCAGATGCCGCCGCCGTAATAAAAGGTCTGGACCGTTTGTTTTCCCTTGGCCTTAAAGAGGATGCTCTAATGGCCCTGGCCAAGGAAATCGGTGCCGATGTGCCCTTCTGCATCAAGGGAGGAACCATGCTGGCAGAAGGCATCGGCGAAGTCCTTACCGGGCTGCACCCTCTTCCGGAAACTCACATAATACTTGTAAAGCCTAAAATCAGCATCCCCACCAAGTGGGTATACGGCAACCTCAATTTAGATAAAATAACACGGAGGCCGGACATGGACATGCTCATCAATGCCATAAAAGAAAATAAGATCGGCATTGTTGCAAAAGGAATGGTAAATGTGCTGGAAACGGTAACAGCCCAAAAATATGATGTAATAGGCAAGATAAAGGAGAAGCTGCTTGAACTTGGAGCTGAGGGCAGCATGATGAGCGGCAGTGGACCTACGGTCTTCGGGATTTTTACGGATGCCGGGGCTGCCCAAAGGGCATATGATAGAATAAAGGGCGGTCCATGGGACTGTTACCTGACTCAAACCGTAAATTAAAAAGATGGAAAATAGACGCCGTGGGGATTTGAAACACTATTGTAAAGGGAGATGGATTAAAATGGCAGGAAAATTATCTAAAGTAAATTTAAATGACTATCAGCCTTTGAGAGAAGTAATTTTCAACACTTTAAGGGACGCAATTATCGTAGGGGAATTAAAGCCCGGCGAAAGGCTGATGGAAGTAAAGCTGGCAGAAAAAATGGGCGTCAGCAGGACACCCGTGAGGGAAGCCATAAGGAAACTTGAACTGGAGGGCCTGGTTGACATCCTTCCAAGGAAAGGTGCCCATGTAGCCGACCTTTCCATAAAGGACATCGTTGACGTGCTGGAGATCCGGGCCTCCCTGGACAGCCTTGCCACCTCCCTGGCCGCTGAAAAAATAACCGATGAGGAATTAAAGGAATTAAAGCATATAAACGCTCAATTTGCCGGTTTTGTTGAGAAAGATAATCTCCAGGGTTCCATTAAAAAGGATGTGGAATTCCACGACATTATCTACAGGGCTTCACGGAATGAGAAACTGCTGCAGATTATAAGCAACTTAAGAGAACAGGTCCACAGGTTCAGGGTAATATACCTGAAGGATTTCGGCAACAACAGGGAACTGATAAAAGAGCATGAGGAAATCTATGAATCCCTGTTGAACAAGGATCCGCAAAAAGCGTTGCAAACCGCACATACCCACATAAAAAACCAGGAAAAGGCTATTATAAAATCAATTAAAAAGTATGATCTGTTGTAGCAAAATCTTTTGCGAAAGCACGGATGAATCTTTGGATAAAATGGATTTAAGGGAACCAAAAATCCATAGGGAACCGGCGGTGCGCAGTGCGTTTTGTTCAGGGCCTGCGGGCTGCCGCTATTCCCTATGAACTGTTAAAAAGGGGCAGAGAAGATGGACGCAATCATACTGGCAGGCATGGAGCCCCGCAGAAACAGCGGCATTTCCGGCAATAAGGCACTGCTGCCCATTAACGGAAAGATGATGGTGGAATACGTTATTGACGCTGTTCGGGGTGTGGATGAAATCGAAAAAATCGTGGTCATAGGACCTGAAGATAAACTGAAGGAGCTTGTTAAATATAAAATTGATGCGGTAATACCACCTAAGGGCTCCATAATGGATAACCTTATGTCGGGAGTCAGGTACGTAGGTTATACAAATTACATACTGGTTTGCGCTTCCGATATTCCCATGGTTTCTTCAGAGGCCATAGCACACTTTATCGGCAGTGCAAAGTCCCTGAAGGCGGATTTATGCTATCCCGTCATAGAAAAAACGCTAAGCGAAAAAAAGTATCCCGAAATGGCAAGAACCTATGTTAAGATCAAAGACGGAACTTTTACCGGTGGAAATCTATTTTATATAAATCCCGAAGTGCTTGAAAGATGCGCGGGACTGGCGGACAGGCTTGCAAGTTTTCGAAAAAACCCTTTAAAACTGGCAAGGGAATTGAGTTTTTATTTTATGGTACAGCTGTTTCTCGGTACCTTAACCATAGAACGTGTCGAAAAAAAGGTTTCAACTCTATTAAACATTAATGCCCGCGCAGTAATATCTCCCTATCCGGAAATAGGCAATGACGTTGACAAAACCAGCGACCTGCTTGCCGTCACCGCCCATTTAAAAGGAAGAGCACTACCGCAGGAATAGGACTTTATCCCTATAAAAATTTAGTTACGCCGGCCTATTGAAAATTTATCCTACTTTTGGTTAAATTTAGTTAATCGGAGGAATTTTGGCGGATATTGTAATTTATTTGAATTTTGTATAAAAAAATGCACTTGCAGATTTTATATCGTATGATGCGCTATCGAAGATAAAACCGATATCCGCCCGGGGAACAAAAGAAAGGGTAAATAATGATTAACGCAATAATACTTGCGGGCTCACAGCCGATTAATGACTGTAATGACAACAGCAACAAGGCTCTATTATGTATTAACGGCAAGATGATGGTTGAGCGGGTTTTAGACGCGGTAAAATCGGCGGCAGACATTGATAAGGTCACAGTTGCAGGTACCAAAAAGGATCTTGGGAAATACCTGGAGGGCAAGGTAGATGTGGTAATAGACTCTCAGGGTTCCATTATGGACCATGTATTAGCTGCGACCGAATATCTTGGTGTGGATAAAAATCTGCTGGTATGTTCTTCGGATATACCCCTCATTACCAAGGAATCCATCAACGATTTTGTGGGCAAGTCAAAGCTGCAAGAGGCTGACCTCTATTACCCGGTTATAGAAAAACAGTCCAATTTCAATATTTTCCCCGAAAATGAAGCGGCAACAGCCTATATAAAAACCAGAGAAGGTACTTTTGCAGGAGGAAATATATTTCTGGTAAATCCCAGGGTTGTAGAGAAACTGTATCCAACACTGGATAGGCTTATTAAAATAAAAAAGCACCCCTTAAAGCTGGCAAAAACCTTAGGGCCAAAATTTATTATGCAGACGGTTACAGGTACTCTCACACTGGAAGGTATTGAAAAAAGATTTTCAAAACTGTTGGATGTAAAAACAAAACTGATACTTTCCTGTTACCCGGAAATATTCAACGATGTGGACAGACCCAGTGACGTGCTTGTTGCCACGGCTATTTTAAGCAGGTAATTTTCAAATCAAGGTTGAGGTGAGAACATACAAAAGACAAGCTGTGTTTCAATCTATGAAATACAGGAAGAAATCAAAATATGCCAAGAATCAATCCTTGCACCCAACCTTAATTTCCTGCCATTCATATATAGCACTTCAATTTCCTGCCCCTCCTCCCCCATAGCAAGTGGAGAATGTTAAAATATCTCCGAATTTTCCTCTCTTCTCCACTGCGGGGGAGGAACAGACGCAGGAAACAAGCCAATTCAAAGCCAAACCAATGTTATTGTATTACTTCGTAGCCCATGGAAGAGATCTTCCTTCTTATGTCCGAAGGCTGGATTTGGGATGGGTTATAGTTCACCTTTACGGCCTGGCTTTTCAAATCTATTGCAACCCCGCCTATGCCGTTCAACTGCCTGACACCTTCCTGGATTTTGTTTGCGCAGGCACTGCAGGAAATAGAGGGGACATGAATCACAGTGGTTTCCATAAAATCCTCCTTAAAATTTGAATTTTGAACATATCTATTTTTGCCTGCCATGATAAAAATATGATAATATATATTGGCAAAGTGCCATATCTATAATACGGTTAAAGTATATTTTTCCGACTTTGCGGGAATATTTAGGAAAATATGAAGAATAAACAATTTTTTTTACAAAAAGCAGTTATTATGATATATTTTTTTTATTGAATATTTATCCGGGAGGTTGCATATTGATAGACCCTAAAGTTTTAGTTATCATCCCTGCTTTTAATGAAGAAAAAAGTATTGCCGGCGTGATAAGAGAGGTAAAAGGCAACTGTAAAGCCGATATTCTGGTTGTTGACGACGGCTCAACAGATTCAACCGCTCAAGTGGCTTTAAAAGAGGGTGTAAAAGTTGTTTCCCTCCCCTTTAACCTCGGCATTGGGGGTGCCGTTCAAACAGGTTACATATATGCAAACGAGAATAATTACGATATAGCGGTCCAGGTGGACGGCGACGGGCAGCATGACCCATCCTACCTGGATGAGCTGGTGGCCCCCATATTAAATGAAAAATATGACATGGTCATAGGCTCCAGGTATGTGCAGGAAACCTCGTACAAGTCCACGCTGTCAAGACGTGTGGGCATGGTGTTTTTTTCGTGGCTGCTCTACTTTCTTACGGGAAAACGGATTAAGGATACCACCTCCGGTTTCAGAGCCGTAAACCGTAAAATCATCCGGTATTTTTCCTCAAGCTATCCTACCGACTACCCGGAAGTAGATGTAATCGTCAGGCTTTTCAGGAAAAACTGCACAATCCTTGAAGTGCCGGTGGAAATGAAAGAGCGGCAAGGGGGGAAATCATCCATAACCCCGTTAAAGTCAATCTATTATCTGATCAAGGTAAGCCTGGCTTTACTGATCAATATCCTTCGGTCAAGAGGTGCGTTATGATTTTTAATGTGTACATGCTTTCCATTGCCTTCAGTATATTGTTTTTAATTATCATCATCGAGCTTGTGAGAAAAAACAGGCTGCTGGAAAAGTATTCCCTGCTGTGGATATTGTTTGGAATCATGCTGCTGGCATTATCCATCACACCTGCTTTTATAGAAGCTATCGCCAGGCTGATGGATATTAAATATGCCCCATCCGTCCTCTTCCTTTTTGGGATGGTATATGTGGTAATTTATAATCTTCACATCACGGTGGTATTGTCCAAGCAGTCCCAGCAAATAACCCGGCTGAACCAGGAAATTGCCATTTTAAAGGAAAAAACCGGAGATTTCAAGACCAATGATAAAGCATAAAAGGTGGTTTGTATTAAATGAATATTATTAGTAAAAAGCCCAGTTCGTTTTGGGAAGTCAGTTTAATTACAGGAATTCTTATATTCGCTTTCTCCTTAAGGCTCTACTACCTGTTTAAGATTCCACACCCGCCCTTGATTTTTGACGCAGCCAACTATGACGCTATGGCCAAGCAATTTCTTGAAAAGGGTTTTTTAGGCTATGCGTCCAGCAAGCCCAATGCCTTTACCACACCGGGCTACCCTCTTTTTCTCGCGCTTATTTACAAGATTTTTGGCTATTCCAACGGCAGCCCCCTTACCCAGGTCAGAATAATACAGGTGGCGCTTTCAACTCTGACCATCGGATTTTTGTATCTGCTGGGCAAGCAGGTTTCCAATGGGAGAACAGGCTTGATTGCCGCATTTTTTTCGTCTATTTACCTTATTTCCCTATGGGTTCCTACGCTTATCCTCACAGAAACCCTTTACACCTTCTTGTTCGTCCTCTACCTGTACTTACAGGTTACTGCCATAAAGACCAGGTCCGGCTTCCTTAATTTCCTTACGGGAGCGGTACTTGCTGCCGCCGTGCTGGTGCGGCCCGCTGTTGCGCCCTTAATAATTCTCCCATACGTATATTACTATATGGAGACAAGGGACAGGACCCTCATCAAAAACTTTTTGCTGAATGTATGCGGTTTTGTCCTGCTGATGCTTCCCTGGTGGATTCGGAATGTGGTAACCTTAAAAAAGCTGATCCTGTTTGCCACCCAGGAGGATCCCCTTTTAAAAGGGACCTATCCCTACGAGGAGGGAATAGAAAACGCACCCCTGATCAACCAGAAGCAGGAGGCCATAAGGCGGCTGAAAGAAGGCTTCACCACCCGGCCCCTGTATTACCTTAAGTGGTACACCATAGGAAAATTCGATTTTATTTTTTTTAAAACCTTCTATTACGTGGATGAGAAGGTGACAACCCTGAGGTGGCTCCTCCCCCTTCACCAGTTTTTCGTCTGGTTCGGGTGGGTGGGAGTGTTTCTCTCTTCGGTCAGAAAGGAAATCAAGCTCATCGCGCTGTATGTATTTCTTTTAACCCTCATACAGCTGGTCTTTGTAGCAACTTCAAGGTATTCCTACCCTATTATGCAGCTTCTGATCCTGCTGTCCGCCTACATTATTGATATCCTGTTTTTCAGGACCAGGCAGGCGGATTAGCGGTCCGGCGCAGCAGAAATACCCATTGACTTATATCGTAGAGTGTGGTATTATTATCTATGTTTAGTGTAGCTTTAGTTTTTGAAAAGGTTCATTTGCCTTATTTAAAAGATTTGTTCTTTAATATTAAACTTTTGCGCGGATTTTTAGTATAATAGTTTTGATAAGGACAACACTCTATATTAACGTTAGCGGAGGAAAAGGCTGTATTTGGCATCCTGGACCTTACAGGCCCCGTTGTTCGGGACTGTCTCCGGGATGGTCGGCCTATCAAAGGCGGAATATGTGGTATGAAGAATTTTTAAATAAATACAAGGCGGGTATTTCCCACGAATTCCTGTTCTATTTCAACGTCAGGGACCTGGTGGACAACAGCAGGCACATGGACAGGTATTTGTACGAGGAGTTCATAAAACAGCGGGGCTTTGCCATCGTGGCCTTTTATGACATCTCCCGGGGTCTCACCTTCCTTGAGCCGGGCATGGAAAAGGAGTTTCACAAGATAACCTCCAACCAGATGATGGATATGCTCCACGTTTTGCCTTCCAAACTTTTCCCCCATATAGACAAGGCCCTGAAGAACACCAAAATGGCCTTGTTCATAGACCATGTGGAAAAGATCATTCCTTCCGGGGATATGGCGGGGATGACGCTGGAAGAGCGCATGACCCTCATATGGCTGTGCGAGTGGTCGGTAAGTCCTAAAATATCTTCGGTAGGAAGCACGATTTTTATGATGACGGACAATCTGGCGGATGTAAGCAGGGAAGTCCTGAAATCCTCCTTCAAGGTGGAACCGGTGCTGGTAGAGCTTCCCGGCGAGAAAGACCGCAGGGACTATATCGAATACCTGATAAAGGATAAAAACATAAAAACGGATATAAGCATCGATGAGTTTGCAAAGCTGTCGTCGGGCCTCAGCAAAAAGTCCATCAAGGATATAAAGCTGAAGGCGGAAGCGGAGGGCATCCCCATCACTTTCGAGTTTATTAAGGAAAAGAAGCACTCGGTCCTCCAGAAGGAATACGGGGATGTTCTGGAGTTCATATACCCGGAGATCAGCTTCGAGGATATCGGAGGAATGGAGAGGGCAAAAAATTACCTGCTGAAAAATATTGTGGACCCCATCTTGCACGGCGACTTGCGGAGGGTTCCCATGGGCATCCTGCTGTGCGGCCCTTCGGGTACGGGGAAAACCCTTCTTGTAAGCGCTCTTGCCAAAGCCAGCGGCTTCAACTGCGTCAAGATCGACATGTCTAGGATCCTGGGACAGTATGTGGGAGAAAGTGAAAAGAATTTTAAGAAGTGTCTCCTGGGTGCCCAGTCCCAGCAGCCGGTCATCGTATTTGTGGACGAAATCGATACCGCCTTCAGGCGTGGTGAAAGCGGCGACAGCGGTGTAAGCAGAAATATTTTCAGTGAATTTTTACAGTTTACCGGTAATACTAATAATAGAGGAAAAGTAATTTTTATTGCAGCCACAAACAGGCCTGACCTGCTGGACCCTGCATTAAAAAGGGCGGGAAGGTTTGATAAGAAAATCCCCATTCTTCTTCCCGATGTGGAGGAAAGGGCGGAAATATTTAAAATCATGATCAAAAAGTACGGTTTTGAGACAGATATCACCGATTTTATGCCCTTTGCCCAGCAGACGGAAAACTACACGGGGGCCGAAATAGAAACGGTGGTCCGAAAGGCCTATGAGCTTGCCAATGAAGATGAGGTGGAGGGAAACCTGTTGAGCTCCGAAATACTGAATGAAGCGGTAAAAAGATGCAGGCCCAGCACCCAGCAGGTGGAATTTATGACCATGCTAGCCATCAGGGAGTGCGACGACAAGGATCTGCTGCCTGAAAAATACAAGGACGTGGCGGACGAAAAGGGCGGTACGGTCCAAGGAGCCGGGCAATAGCCCCTCAGTACGCCGAAAATTTCATATTATCGTTTACACCCGAAGGGATTTATTATAAATTATATTTGTACCAGTATAGAATAAGGAGGCAATACCATGGGTTTATTTAGCAGACTGGGTGCTTTAATAAGAGGCTTTTTCGGCATATTTGTGGGAGGCCTTGAAGAAAGAAACCCGGAAGTATTATTCGAGGATATCAAGAATCAGATTGAACAGGCAAGGAAAGAAGCTGAACAGCAAATCATCGAAATCCAGACCAATGCCGAACTGATAAAAATCGAAATGAAAAACGCGGAAAAAAACCTGGCGGCCATTAGGTCCAGAATAGAAGCGGCACAAAAGCAGGGGGACAAGGATGTGCTGATTGAGCTGCTGGTGCAGGAGGAAGAATACCAGACGGTCTATGAAACCCACAAGGCCACCTACGACAACGCAATGGCTGAAGTGGCAAAGATCAGGGAGGACTACAAGATTTTCGAATCCGAAATGAGTGCAAAGCTTAATGAGCTGAAAACTTTGAAATCCCAGGCAAAGATGGCGTCGCTGAGGGAAAACATCAACTCCGTAAACGCCAAGTACACTTCAAAGAACAGCAGGGTGGGAAGTGTAAACGACCATATGGAGAGGGCCAGGGAAATTGTCAATAAAAAGACGGCCAGGGCCAATGCCGTTGAATCCCTGAACGACGCAAACATGGAAATGAAGCTGAAGCGGCTGGATATGAACTCTGCGCGGGAGAGGGCGAGAGCGCGGGCAGAAGCCATGTTGAGCACCGACCAGGGCTTTGAGGTCAAGGAAAAAATAGAAAACAAAGCAAATTCATAAGACCGGGGGTAGAATGGAAATGATTATTCGGGATGGGGAGCTAAGCGACCTTGAGCAGTTGACGGCCATTTACAACTGGGCTGTGGAAAACACGACGGCTACTTTTGACCTGGCGAAGCAGAGCACAGCCAGCCGGTTGGAATGGTTCAACCAGCACACGGGCGTGCACCCCCTGATAGTGGCGGAACTGGACGGTAAGGCTGTCGGATACTGCACTCTCTCAAAGTTCAGGGAAAAGGAAGCCTATATCAAAACCGTGGAAATATCCGTCTATATCCATCCCTCCTATCAGCGCCGGGGTATAGGCACGGCACTGGTAGAGGAAATGATCCAAAGAGGCAAAAAGCTGGGGCACCATGTGATCATTGCCGGCATAACCGCAGGCAACGATATCAGTGTCAAATTGCACCAGAAGTTCGGTTTTGAGCTGTGCGGCCACATGAAAGAGGTAGGGAAAAAATTTGGGAAGTGGCAGGACGTATTATTTTATCAATTAATCATAGAATAAAATGTTCTTGCTTAACTGATTTATAACCTCTAGAGCATGGAGGAAAGGGATTTGTATGAAGTTTAAGATGTTCGTCAGTGCAATGTTTGAGTTAAAAAATATAACAGCGCTTTTAATCCTGCTGGGTCTGGCTTTTGCCGCGGATTCTTCCCTTGTGCCGTTTTTTGGGCCAGATGTGGGATTGGTCGCCTATCCGGCCGGCATAGTTCTGTACCTTATTTTTGTAATCCAGACGCTTACAAGCAATAAATTTATTGAAAGCTTCAACCGGAAGCAAAAAATAAGGCATATCCAAGACCTTAACTACTCATGCCTGAAGCTTGCAAACGAAGCAAAAAGACACACCAACAGCGCGTATTATCAAAAACTCCGCAAGGTGATGGAAGACAAAAACGACATCGTAAATTCTTTTTTCAAAGGAGAAAAAAGCTATATTAAGGAAAAAGTGGTGGAGCAGACACTGAATCTGGTTATATCCTACACAAAGCTTCTCACCAACTTCTGTATAAGAAGCAGGGAACTGGGTGGAATAGACTTAAGCGATATAACAAACAGGATCAACAGCAATACGCGCAAGCTGAGTTTCGTGAATGATCCCCATGCGGAAGAGGATTTGAAAAAGGTCATTGAGATGGATGAAAAAATCATCCAGAGGCTGAAGGATGAGAAAAAGGACCTTGAAAGAATCAAGGCCAAACTGGACTATATGGAAAGCACGGTAAACATGTTCAAGCACCAGGTACTGTCCAGCATAGAATCTGAAGAAATGCTTGAAAAGCTGGAGTCTGCGGTAAACGAAGCTGCGGCCCTGGACAACGTCCTGGAAGAAAGGCGTAAAAGCGGCAGGATCAGGATGTAGCGGTAAGACAGGAGCGAATAGGTTAAAAGAAATTTTTCAACCTTTTTCGGCATCCTTTAAACCATTTACACAGGGGGAGAATCAGGCCTTGGGAATTCTTTGCGGTATTGATATTATCGAAATCGACAGAATACGGCAGTCAATGGAAACAACCGGCGAGGCTTTCAGGGACAGGGTATTTACCCGCCGGGAAATCGCATACTGCGAAAGTAAAAAAGGGGCCAGGTATAAAAGCTATGCCGCACGTTTTGCCGCAAAGGAAGCTGTTGCAAAAGCTTTGGGCACCGGCATCAGCCAGGGAATCCGCTGGGTGGACATTGAAGTTCTAAACCACGACAGCGGAAAGCCTTATGTGGTAATTTCGGGCAAAGCAGGTAAAATATTTGAAGAAATGGGCGGACGCCATATTTCCGTGAGCTTGTCTCACTGCGGTGATTATGCCGTGGCCTATGCAGCGCTTCAAACCGAATAGTATATGCTTCGGTTGGGAGTATAATAAAAAAACGAGGGTAAAGGTTTGGTCCTATGAGGGAAGTAAAATTCTTGCACTGCGCGGATTTACATCTGGATGCGCCTTTTACTTCCTTAGGGAGCGATGGGGTTAAGTCCTCCATCCGGAGGAATGAACTCAAGCAGGCCTTCCAGGGAATCATAGAAGCGGCAGAGAGAGAAAAAGTAGACTTATTGTTAATATCCGGCGATTTGTACAACCATGACTATGTAAAAAAATCCACCATAAATTTTATAAATGACGGTTTTCATGCTATTGCTCCCATTAAAGTATTCATTATCCCGGGGAACCATGACCCCTACGTCGCCAATTCCAGCTACAGGAGCTTTCAATGGAGTGAAAACGTATATATTTTAACCGAAGAGACCCCCTGCGCAGTATTTGATTCCATGGGCATTTGTGTTTACGGCGCGGGCCTGGGCGTCTCCAGGACAAATGGCCCTGCCTTCTCCCACCTCGGACCGGTAGACCCGGACTATATAAATATCCTTCTTTTCCATGGAACCGTTGATATGAATATCGGGCAAAACGCCTATAACCCTGTGGAGAGCAAGGTCCTCTCCTCTTTGGGAATGGACTATGTGGCACTGGGGCACTTTCACAACAGGAAGGATGACATGGGAGGAACCGGTACCGTATATAATCCCGGGAGCCCTGACCCTCTCGGTTTTGATGAGCCCGGGGAGCACGGCTTCTATCTGGGCACCGTCACGGATCTCGGAGACGGCAAAAGAAGCAAATCCATCCGGTTTGTCAGGCTGAACAAAAGATTTTATGCAGATTTGGACGTGTATATTGACGGCTGCGGCACCGACGAGCAGGTGATCCAGAAAATACAAAAAGCGGCGGCAGATGCAAAGATCGGTACGGACGACTGTTTAAGCGTGGTCCTGAAAGGATACCCGGAGAGGGAATTCAAGCCGGATATCTTTCATGTGAAGAGGCATTTGAAAGACCGCTTCTTTTATATAAAAATCAAAGATGAGACCTCCCCATACTACAATATACAGGAAATTATGAAAGAGCCGGGCATCCGGGGACTGTTCGCGCGGAAGATTTTTTTACGGTTAAGCCAGGCGGATAATGACGACGAGAAGCAGGTGCTTGCCGATGCCTTCCGCTACGGAATGGAGGCGCTGGAGAAGGGGAAGGTGGACCTGTAGCCCGAGAAGGGCTTTGGGGAAGGGCAAGGCTGAGGTAGTATTAAATCAACCTGTGATATTTTCTTCAATATTACACATAGGGCCGGGGGGCAGGTATGTATATCGAAAAGCTGGGAATTAACGGCTTTGGAAGGTTAAATCAATGGCTCATTGACCTGGACAGGGGTTTCAATGTGGTTTTCGGCGGCAATGAGTCGGGAAAAACCACTTTACTGTGGTTTATTAAAGGCATGTTGTATGGGCTTAAGGGCGGCAGGCCTTCAAAAGACGGCCTCATCCCGCCCCTCAGGCGGTATAAGCCGTGGAGGGGCGGCAAATACGGCGGATTCATGGAGTACAGGCTTGACGACGGCGAGGCTTACAGGGTGGAAAGGGATTTCACCGCAAATTCCGCCAGGGTCCTTAAATCAAATTTTCATGAAATCACGGGGGAATTTGATTTGAGCAAGGACAGGGGTCTTATGTTTACGGAAAAACACCTGGGCCTAAATGAGTCCTGCTTTGACAAAACCGTACTGGTCAGGCAGATGGACGCCCGGGTGGGCACAGATGGCAGCAGGGAACTCTTAAACAGGCTGATAAACATAACACAGACAGGGTTTGAGGACATTTCCTTCAAGAAAGCGCAGGAAGCCCTTCAGGAAGCGATAAAGACCGGCATAGGAACCGGCAAGACCACCACAGGTCCTTTGAATAAAGCCCAGGCAAGGCTGAATGAGTTGAAAGCCCTGAGGCTTTCCTTGGAAGAGGAAAAAGCCTTGCGCACACAAATTGAAGCGGAGCTGAGGGAAGCCTACACCCGCCGCGACGGCCTTGAAAAGGTTAAATCCGCCCTGGGCATGGCAAAAGAGCTGGCACTGGCAAGACAAAACATCCATAAAAAACATGAGCTGAAGGCCGAACTGGACAGGCTGCTGGAATGCGCCGGGGACATAGCGGCCGAACTGGACCAGCTGTCCCTCGAAATTCACAGGTGCCGTGAGGACATGGACAGGTTTTCCGGCTTCGCCTCCCACAGTGAGCCGGATGCGGAAATAAATCTCGAATACCACAGCTTATCCCGGCTCAAGGAAGAAAGCCGGAGGATCCTCCTCCGGCTGGAGGAAGAAAAGGAGGAGCTTAAAAAGGCGGAATCGCAGTTTGAAAGGGTAAAAGCCTTTGATTGCTTTGACGAAAAAATAGATGAAACCGTCCTCCGATTGAGCAGAGAGGTGGAAAGCCTAAAAGCCCAATGCGTTAAAAGCAGCCCGGATGAGATCAATGAAAAAATAAGCGGCCTTAAGTCCAGGAAAAAGCTTTTGAATTACGGCCTTTTATCCCTTGCAGCCCTATTTGTCCTGAGCTCCACGGCTTTTTTCACTCTTCCCCCCTTGAAAACAGCCGGTTTAGCCCTTTCATTGGCGGTGCTGGCCGCATCGGCCGTCCTGGGGGTATCCAGGCTCAGGACCTCCGGCGAGCTGTCCGGCCTTACGGCCCGGAAAAGGTCCCTGATTGCCGCCGTAAACAATATCAGCGGGGAAATCGCCAGGAAGCAGAAAGAGCTGCAGCAAATCTTAAGCAGCACTTCCGCTTCAAGTGTAGAAGATTTTATGGGCTTAAAAAAGCTGTACGACGGCAAGGTGCAGCAAATTGACAGTCTGAGCGGCAGTATCCGGCGTCTGGAAAATGATCTTGAATCCAACCTGCGGGAAACCGACGCCCTAAAGGCTTCTATACTGGGAAAACTTTATAAGGCGGGAATCATCGGCTCAAATTCCACTGAAATAAAAGAGGAGCATATTGCAGCGTTCAGACAGGGCATGAAAAAGTACAGGGAATGTGAATCCTTCACAGGCTATGCCCAAAAAAAGACCGACGACTTAAAAAACAGTCTTCAGCAGTGCTACAGCCATGCCTCCTCCCTGTGCGGGTTTTGCTGCGACAGCCGGGAAAAGCTTAAAAAGGCGGTTTTACAGGCGGATACAGAGGTTGCGGCGCTGCAAAGCAATTTCACGACGGCGCTGGAGCGGTTTAAGATTTTTTTAAAAGACATGGAACAACCGGCAGGCTATGATATGGACAGCCTCTACACCCGCATTGCCGGCATGGAGCCCCACCGGCTGGAAGAAGAGTTGGCCAGGGATATGGATTCAATCGGCGAATCCCTGAAGGCGGTCCTCCTAAAAATCAAAGGGGATGAAACAAGGTTGAGCATGTTTGCCGGCGATGAAGAAAGCCTGCAAAGAACCGATGAAGAAACAGCCGAGCTCGAGGAAAACATAAAACTGCTTGAGCACAAGGGCAAGTCCCTTGCCGTGGCACTGGAGGTCCTCACAGAAGCAAGCGTTGAAATACAAAAGGATTTTGCCCCTGCTTTAAACCACAGGATGAGCGAAATCATCGGCAAAATAACAGACAGCAGGTACAGCGATTTAAGGGCGGACAACCGGCTTCTCCTCAATACGGTGGCACCCGAAACCGGGGGCGTAACCCCTGTACAGCTTTTAAGCGGCGGCACTGCGGACCAGATGTACCTGGCGCTAAGAATTGCGGCCGCAGGCTTAATAACATCCCAGGGGGAAAAGCTTCCCTTCCTGTTGGATGAAATCTTTGCCCAGTATGACGACAAAAGGACGAGGCAAACCCTGGAATTCCTCAAAGAACTGTCATTGGAGTCCCAGATAATTTTTTTGACATGTAAAAAACGCGATGTGGATATGGCCAGAGAGATTTTCAGCGAAGTGAACTACATTGAAATAAGCTGATTCATGCTGTTATTTGCAATTCTCACAATGAGTCTTTCGATATCTTCCCCATTATTCCCTGCATTCCCGTCAATCCGCACGGTGCATATTTTCCGCAAAAAAACAAAAAATATCATCTGTATGCGGACATAATACGATTCACTTTTGACGGGAGGAGAAAAATTCTGTTGAAAAAAAGAAAACGCCTTATTATTCTCGGTTTGATTTCTGCCATGATGATTACCTCCTTATGCGGAATCAGTTTAGAATTACTTGTAAAACCGGGTGCTACCTATGCGGAAAGCGGGAATACGAGCGACGTACAGCTGCTGGCCAGGGCCATTAACGGCGAAGCCAGGGGTGAATCTTATATAGGCCAGGTGGCCGTCGGAGCAGTCATTATAAACAGGACCCGCGATCCCAAATTCCCCAAAACCATAGCCGGGGTCATTTACCAGCCGGGTGCCTTCACCGCCGTATCGGACGGGCAGATCAACGTGCCGCTGGACCCAAATTCAACGGCGGTAAAGGCTGCCAGAGACGCCCTGAACGGTTGGGATCCCACCAACGGGTGCATCTACTACTGGAACCCCGCTACCGCTACCAGCAAATGGATATGGAGCAGACAGATCGTCACAAAAATAGGAAAACATTATTTTGGTAAATAGGAGGTCTTTTCATGAGTATAAGAGAAAAGCTTTTAGATTTTAAACGCAGGCTTTCGGACAGGAAGATGTACAGCATCGTCATTGTCGTCATAGCCGCTGTTGCTGTCTGGGGTCTCTATCAATACAAGCATGCGGCCAATCTCAGGCAGGAGCTGGACAACCAGTACAACAGGGCATTCTACGATATGACCGGGTATGTCCACAACGTGGAAACCCTATTGCTAAAATCCCTGATCACATCCACGCCGGCCAAAACCGCCGCTACGCTCCAGGAGGCATGGAGGCAGGCAAACCTGGCCCAGACCAATCTGGGACAGCTGCCTATATCCCAGCAGGTGCTGGCGAACACCTCCAAATTTTTGACCCAGGTGGGGGACCTGGCCTACGCATTGAATAACCAGAACATGGCCGGCAAGCCCCTGACCGACCAGCAGTATAAGACCATAGAGCAGCTTCACGCCAGTGCCCTGTCCCTGGGCAACAGCCTCAACGACCTGCAGAGCCAGCTTGGCTCAGGCAGGCTGAAATGGGGCGACCTCAGCAATAAAGGCACCCCGCTGTTCCAGAAAACTTCAAGCAACATGCCCATGCAGCAGTTCGAGAACATAGATAAAACCTTCCAGGACACTCCCAAGCTGATTTATGACGGGCCGTTCTCGGACCATCTTGTAACGGCGGAGCCCAGAGGAGTAAGCGGCAATGAAATGAACTCCGAGCAGGCCAAACAGAGCGTTGTCAATTTCTTCGGCGCAGATAAGGTCAAAGCCGTCAATGATACGGGAAGAAACGATACCGGTCCAATTAAAACATACAGCTACAGCGTTTCCTTTAAAGGTGCGCCGGACAACCAAACGGCAAGCATCGACGTCACGCAGAAGGGCGGCCATATCTTCTGGATGCTCTACACCAGGCCTGTCGCATCCGCTTCAATCAATGTGGACCAGGCCAAAGCCCTGGGAAAAAAATTTCTTGAATCCCATGGCTATAAGGGCATGGTTGATACCTACTATTTGAAGGAGGACAACACGGCTACCATCAACTATGCCTACCAGCAGGACAATGTAGTCATCTACCCGGACCTCATAAAACTGAAAATAGCCCTGGACAACGGAGAAATCGTGGGGTTTGAAGGCAAGGGCTACCTCTATTCCCATACCGCCAGGACAATTCCCAAACCCAAAATTACCGAGCAGCAGGCCAGGTCGGTAATCAGCCCAAGGGTCCAGGTGCTGAGTTCGGGCTATGCCATAATCCCTACCGACTACAAAACAGAGCTGTTCACTTACGAGTTCAAGGGCAAACTGAACAACCAGGATTTCCTCGCCTACATCAATGCTGAAACAGGAAAAGAGGAAAACGTGCTCATCATTATAAACACTCCCAACGGTATTCTCACCATGTAGTCCAGGAGTGAAGGGAAAACCGTCTAAAAAAGCAGCTTCCGGATATTTCTGCCCCATTGATGTAAAAAAATGGGGCGACCTTTTATGGGCCTGCCCCTTTTTTTCCCGTTTTCGGTCAATAAGTATCCACGCTTACGGCTCCATTGCTTCTCAAAATGGATGCGATCTGGTCCACCTTGTCCTCCTCGGCCCGCATGCTGAATAAAATTTTTCCCGCCCTGATATCGGTTTCATACTGGCGGCTCCTGTTCTCCGGTATTCCCAAATCCACCAGTCCTCCTACAATTCCGCCCGTTACGGCCCCGGACAGAAGGCCGGTAATAGGCCCGGCGGCGGCAACGATACCCAAACCGGGGACAACCATGCTTCCCGCGCCGATCAGCAGTCCTGCCAGACCGCCTAAAATGCCTCCCGTAACGACACCGTCCGATATATTGTCATTTCTCCTTTCTCCGGTATTCCCGCCCGCAGGCATGACACGCCCCATGGTTGCCGTGGTCCCTATGGTGTTGGCGTTTCCTGAAGCGGTCCCATTGTCATCGCCCTGTTTTGCAACGATTGAAATATCCTCTGTCCTGAACCCCTGGTCTCTGACCTGCCTTGCAGCATTCTCCGCATATCCGTAGCGGTCGAAAATAGCAACAACCGTTTTTGACATTTCCTCGTCCTCCTTAAAAGAAATATTTGTAGATCACATCATGTATAGGATTAGTAAAAACAAAGCGATTTATTCACCATTCCGGGTGCCTGCTTTTTTCTTGCCTAAAAATATTGGGTTTTTTTGCAAGAATGCGAAGTCAAAATTGCAAAATTTCTTATTTTTTTATAAAAACTATTGAATGTGCCATATATCCGTGTTATAATTATACAAACCAAACCAGAACGCCGTAGTCCTTAGAATTGGGCCGATGGCTTAAAAAGTTAATCATGGACTGTTGTGTGATGCAGCGGCTGTATCACTTCCAAAAATAAGAAAGCGTGCTCAATGGAGAGGATACTATTTCTGGGCGCGCTTTTTTTGTTCACTAAAAACGGTTTTAAAAAGTGTGCTGCTGCGCCAAAGCAATCAATATTTGCAAGATTATACATTTTATAATTCATTTTAGATTTACGGGGATGAAATTTCCCTTATAAATACTATAAATATCAAAATATAATCAGGAAGGTAGCATGGAACATGAAACTTAACGGTATACCCCCGGAACAGGGGCTTTACAATCCACAACATGAACACGACGCGTGTGGTATCGGCTTCGTGGTAAATATCAAGGGCCAAAAGTCACATGACATAGTACGCCAGGCACTTACCGTGCTCAGAAACCTGGAACACCGCGGCGGTGCCGGAAGTGAACCGAACACAGGAGACGGTGCAGGCATTCTTTTGCAAATACCCCACAGCTTTTTCAAAAAGGAATGTGGAAAAATGGGCATAAGCCTCCCTGAAGCCGGCAGCTACGGTGTAGGTATGGTTTTTCTCCCTCAGGACGAGGCGGACCGCAGGGAATGTGAGCAGCGTTTCGAAGCGATCATTAAGGAAGAAGGGCAAACGGTACTGGGCTGGAGGGACGTTCCTTCCGATGACCGTTCTTTAGGCACCATGTCAAAGTCATGCAAGCCCTGCATACGGCAGATTTTTATCGGATGCCCGGTGAAATTTGGCGATGTTCTGGCTTTTGAAAGGAAGCTTTACGTTATCCGCAAGCGGGCTGAAAACGCCATCCGCTACTCCGGCTCCGAAAGCGGAAAAAGCTTTTATATAGCAAGTCTGTCCTGCAGGACCATTGTCTACAAGGGAATGCTCACGGCCACCCAGGTGGAAGAATTTTTCAAGGACATATCGGACCCTGATTTTGAAACCGCATTAGCCCTTATCCACTCCCGCTACAGCACCAATACATTTCCCAGCTGGGAGCGGGCGCATCCCAACCGTTATCTGATGCATAACGGCGAAATAAACACCCTGCGGGGCAACATCAACTGGATGCACGCCAGGGAGTCCCAGTTAAAAACCGGGCTTTTTGGAGAGGACCTGCCAAAGGTATTCCCCATCATAAGCCCTGACGGAAGCGATTCCGCTATGTTTGACAACTGTTTCGAATTTTTGACCTTAAGCGGTTATTCTCTTGCCAAGGCAATGATGATCATGATCCCGGAGCCCTGGTCCAACCATGAAAGCATGAGCGATGAAAAGAAAGCTTTTTACGAATATTACAGCTGTCTTATGGAGCCCTGGGACGGCCCTGCCGCCATGGGTTTTACCGACGGCACCGTGGTGGGAGCCTCCCTGGACAGAAACGGGCTTCGTCCCTCCAGGTATTACGTGACCAAAGATGACCTTGTCATACTGGCGTCTGAGGTGGGAGTTCTGGATATCCCCGAGGACCGCATTATCTGCAAGGAGCGCCTGCATCCGGGAAAAATGCTGTTGATTGATACGGCCCAGGGCAGGATTATCAATGACGACGAATTGAAGCACGAGATTGCGTCCGAGCACCCTTACCGCCAATGGCTCACCAGGCATATGGTAACCCTGGAGAGCATTCCCCAGGTGTCCCACTCGGAGAGGCCGGCCCACGAATCGGTTACCCAGCGCCAAAAGGCCTTCGGCTATACTTATGAAGACCTGCGGATGGTGATAGGGCCTATGGCCGTGGACGGAGTGGACCCGGTGGGCGCCATGGGCAACGATATCCCGCTGGCGGTGCTGTCCGACAAGCCGCAGCTGCTGTACGATTACTTCAAACAGCTTTTCGCCCAGGTGACCAATCCCCCCATCGACTCAATTCGTGAAGAAATCGTAACGGCCACAGAGCTTATGATCGGTTCGGAAGGGGATCTTTTAAATCCCGGGCCCGAAAGCTGCCACAAAATAAAGCTGAAGTCTTCCATATTGGACAACGACGAACTGGCCAAGCTGAAATATGTCAACTGGCCTGGCTTTAAATCCACCACCCTGCCCGCGCTGTTCAAGGTGGCGGACGGCGGCCAGGGACTCCAAAGAGCGCTGGAAGAGTTGTTTGCCTCTGCCAGACAGGCGATACTGGACGGTTCCAATATCCTGATCCTGTCGGATAGAGACATGGACCAGGAGAATGCTCCCATACCCGCTTTGCTCGCAGTGGCGGGACTTCACCACTACCTGATCCGCGAGGGCATGCGCGGCAAAGCCAGCCTGATTGTTGAATCCGGTGAACCCAGGGAAGTTCATCATTTCGCCCTCCTGATAAGCTATGGTGCGTCCGCCGTAAACCCCTACCTGGCTTTTGAATCCATTGATGACATGATCCGCCAGGGGATGCTGATGGACATAAGATACGACGACGCGGTAAAAAAATACAGAAAAGCCGTAACCAAGGGTGTGGTAAAGGTAATGTCAAAGATGGGCATATCCACAATCCAGAGTTACCAGGGTGCACAGATATTTGAAGCCGTAGGGCTTCACCAGAGTCTCATTGAGAAGTATTTTACCTGGACTCCTTCCAGAATCGGCGGCATCGGCCTGGATGAAATAGCCAGAGAGGCTCAAATGCGCCACTCTTCCGCTTTTCAATTGCTCCAGTCCGAGGACAACGCACTGGATCCGGGCGGCAAGTACCAGTGGAGAAGCGACGGGGAATTCCACCTGTTCAACCCCGAAACCATACACAAGCTTCAGTATGCCTGCCGCACCAACGATTACAGGATATACAAGGATTACTCAAATTCCATAAATCATCAAACCCAGCGGCTCTGTACCCTGCGCGGGCTCTTGGAATTCATCCCGGCCCCGGAGCCCATCCCTCTGGACGAGGTGGAATCGGTTGATTCCATATGCAGGCGCTTTAAGACAGGAGCCATGTCCTACGGCTCCATAAGCCAGGAAGCGCATGAGAGCCTGGCAATCGCTATGAACCGCATCGGGGGCAAGAGCAATACCGGCGAAGGCGGAGAAGACCCCGCACGTTTCATTCCACACCCCAACGGCGACTCAAGGTGCAGCGCCATTAAGCAGGTGGCTTCGGGACGGTTCGGTGTGACCAGCGAATACCTGGTGAGTGGAAAGGAAATCCAGATAAAAATCGCCCAGGGAGCGAAACCGGGAGAAGGCGGACAGCTGCCCGGGCGCAAGGTGTACCCCTGGATAGCCCGTGTAAGGCATTCAACCCCCGGGGTAGGCCTTATTTCACCGCCCCCCCATCACGATATATATTCCATCGAGGACCTGGCCGAGCTGATTCACGACCTGAAAAATGCAAACCCGAATGCAAGGATCAGTGTAAAATTGGTGTCTGAAGTGGGTGTGGGAACCATTGCCGCCGGAGTGGCCAAAGGACGCGCCGACGTTATCGTTATAAGCGGTTATGACGGCGGTACCGGGGCATCCCCAAGGACCAGCATACGGCATGCGGGACTTCCCTGGGAGCTTGGCCTGGCGGAGACTCATCAAACCCTGCTCCTAAACGATCTGCGCAGCCGCGTTACCCTTGAGACGGACGGAAAGCTGCTTACCGGGCGTGATGTTGCTGTTGCCGCACTGCTGGGCGCCGAAGAGTTCGGCTTTGCAACCGCTCCATTGGTGGCTTTAGGCTGTGTCATGATGAGGGTTTGCAACCTGGACACCTGTCCTGTCGGCATTGCCACCCAGAACCCCGAGTTGAGGAGCAAGTTTGACGGCAATCCCGCATACGTTGTGAACCTAATGCGCTTTATTGCCCAGGAAATGAGGGAATTCATGGCTATGCTGGGTTTCCGCACCGTCAATGAAATGATAGGCCGCACCGATAAGCTGAAAATGTCCGGGGCAAGGCATCACTGGAAGACAAAAGGACTGGACTTTTCAAGTATTTTGTACCAGCCCCAGGTTTCACCAAATGTGGGCCGCTATCATATAATCCCTCAGGAGCATAACCTCCAAAAGTCCCTTGACAGGCAGGAACTGCTGAAAATCTGTGCTCCGGCTCTTCAAAAGGGAGAAAAAGTCCATGCCACACTTCCCATCCGCAATGTAAACCGGGTTGTGGGGACCCTGCTGGGGAGCGAAGTTACAAAGCGCTATGGGGCGGCAGGACTGCCGGAGGACACCATAAACCTCTATTTCAAGGGCTCTGCAGGGCAAAGCTTCGGGGCATTTGTCCCCCCGGGGATTACCCTGACCCTGGAGGGGGATGCAAACGACTATATAGGCAAGGGACTTTCCGGTGGAAAAATCATCGTTTTCCCGCCTGAAGGTTCCACCTTCAAGCCTGAGGAGAATATAATCATCGGGAATGTGGCCTTTTACGGTGCGACAAGCGGTGAAGCGTATATCAACGGTGTCGCCGGAGAGAGGTTCTGTGTCAGAAACAGTGGTTTAAAAGCCGTGGTGGAAGCGGTAGGAGACCACGGATGTGAATATATGACAGGAGGCCGCGTGGTTGTTCTGGGTCCCACAGGCCGTAATTTCGCCGCAGGCATGTCCGGCGGCATAGCTTATGTCTTTGATGCGGCAGGGGATTTCAGCACCAGGTGCAATACCGAAATGGTGGAAATGGAGTCTCTTGAAGAAAAGGACGAGATTGAAGAACTGCACGCCATGATCATAAAGCACTACGGATACACAAAGAGTTTAGCGGCAAAGAGAATTCTTGACCGCTGGGAGGAATCGGTCCCTAAGTTTGTAAAAGTCATGCCGAAGGACTACAAGAGAATGCTCCAGGCCATCAAGCGGGTCGAAAATGCCGGAATAACCGGCGAGGAAGCCCTCATGCTGGCATTCGAGGCAAACAACCGTGACCTGGCCCGTGTCAGCGGAAATTAATGTTTTTAGCCTGTTTCTAGAGACAGCAAACTTTATTATGGATATTAAAGGCATTATGTTAAGCCTGAGGGAAAATCATAAATGGCCGGGATTCTTTTCCTAACCCCGGCTAAACCCCGGCCTTTAATAATAGATGGAGGTAATACCATGGGAAAACCAACCGGATTTATGGAATTCAAGCGCAAGATGCCTACCGACCGCCCTCCTCTCGAAAGGATAAACGACTGGCAGGAATTTCACAACCAGCTGACGGAGGAGGACCAGAGAATACAGGGGGCCCGCTGCATGGACTGCGGCATACCGTTTTGCAGCACGGGAATGATTATAAACGGCGCCGTGTCAGGCTGCCCCATAAACAATCTTGTCCCTGAGTGGAACGAGCTGATTTATAGAGGTTTATGGAAGGAAGCGGTAAAACGCCTTCTTAAGAAAAACAACTTCCCGGAATTCACGGGAAGGGTCTGCCCTGCTCCCTGTGAGGGGGCCTGCACCCTGGGCATCCATGAGCCCCAGGTTACAATTAAAAATAACGAATGTGCCATCATTGACAGGGCTTTCAGCCAGGGGTGGATCATCCCTGAACCCCCCAAAAAGCGCACCGGAAAAAAGGTGGCCGTAGTGGGCTCGGGACCTTCCGGACTGGCCTGCGCCGACCAGCTTAACAAAGCAGGCCACCTGGTAACCGTTTTCGAGCGCGCCGACCGCATCGGGGGCCTGCTTATGTACGGCATACCGAACATGAAGCTGGACAAGAAAATTGTCACCCGCCGCGTGGACTTATTAAGGGCTGAAGGAATCGAGTTTGTGACAAATACCGAGATTGGCAGGGATATACCCGCAGATAAACTCTTAAAGGATTTTGACGCTGTTGTTCTATGCGGCGGAGCTACCAAACCCCGTGACCTCCAGATAGAGGGAAGGGAATTAAAAGGGATTCATTTTGCAATGGAATTTTTGCGCGCAAATACCAAAAGCCTGCTTGATTCAAATCACAAGGACGGCCGGTATATTTCAGCCAAAGGCAAGGACGTGGTGGTTATCGGAGGCGGAGACACCGGCACCGACTGTGTTGCCACCTCTTTGCGCCACGGCTGTAAAAGCGTAACCCAGCTGGAAATACTTCCTATGCCCCCCACAGAACGCCTTCAGGATAACCCGTGGCCCCAGTGGCCTAAGGTATACAAGCTGGACTACGGCCAGGAGGAAGCTGCTGCCGTTTTCAGCGGAGATCCGAGGCAGTACTGCACCACCACGAAAAAGTTTGTAGGAGACAGTGAGGGCAACGTAAAGGAGCTCCATACCGTCAAGCTGGAGTGGGTTGTAGACGCCAGCGGAAGGCATATACCCCGCGAAATCCCCGGCACCGAAAAAATCCTGCCGGCACAGCTTGTACTGATCTGTATGGGTTTCTTGGGCCCCGAAGACACCGTAATCAAGCAGCTTCAACTGGAGCAGGATGCCCGTACAAATGTGAAAGCGGAATACGGTAAGTTCGCAACAAATGTGGAAGGAGTATTTGCGGCAGGCGATATGAGGCGGGGACAAAGTCTGGTGGTGTGGGCAATCAATGAAGGCCGGGCCGCTGCCAGGGAGTGCGACAGGTACCTGATGGGCAGCACCAACCTGCCGTGACAATTAAAAATTTTCGTGGCTGCAAAAGCTTTTAGAAAGGATGATCCCATATCATCCTTTTTTCATCCGCTCCTGCAGAAAATATGGTTTTGCAGCCATGGCTGCCACACTTTTTTTAAGGCTTAAAGTGCGCCATCTTTATTGCAGCTTTGCCGCAATGTGTTATAATAATGGCAAAGGTGAACGCAGCCCAAAATATAAGCGGATATGCTTACAGCAAAAGGAAAAGGAAGAATGCCATGAGCAAATACTGGAGCAAAATCGTACAAAACATAGAGCCCTACACTCCCGGCGAACAGCCCAGGGATAAACGGTACATAAAGCTGAATACCAATGAAAATCCCTATCCGCCCTCACCCAGGGTGATGGCTGCCATAAAAAATGCGGCGGATGAAACCCTCAGGCTGTATCCTGACCCAACCTGCAGGGAACTGAGGTCTGTAGTCGGCCGGTACTATAATGTGCATGAGGATCAGGTCTTTGTGGGGAACGGATCGGACGAACTGCTTGCTTTTGCCTTTCAGGCCTTTTTTAACCCGGGAAAGCCCATTCTTTTTCCGGATATATCCTACAGCTTCTATCCCGTATATGCACAATTGTACAACATCCATCATGAACTGGTGCCCCTGGAAGATGATTTCTCCATCCCCGTAGAAATGTTTTTTAAAGACAACGGGGGAGTAATCTTTCCCAATCCCAACGCCCCTACGGCCAAAGCCATTTCTGAGCAAGCTGTGGCAAGTATTCTGAAACACAACATGGACAGGGTCGTCATTGTAGATGAGGCCTATATTGATTTCGGCGGGGAATCGGTTGTAAAGCTTATTAAAGAATTTCCAAACCTTCTGGTCATACAGACGCTCTCCAAATCCCGGTCCCTTGCCGGCTTGCGCATTGGCCTGGCCTTCGGACACGCGGACCTGATTGAAGGCCTGAACCGCATCAAGAATTCCTTCAATTCCTATACGGTAGACCGCCTCGCCCTTGCAGGAGCCGCAGCAGCCGTAGAGGATGATGTCTATTTCAGGGAAACTACCTCAAAAATCATAAAGACCAGGGACCACGTTGCAGGTCAAATGAGAGAGCTGGGTTTCACGGTTACGGATTCCAAGGCCAACTTTATCTTTGTAAGCCATCCGGAATATTATGCGGGAACGCTGTACCAGCAGCTCAGGAGCAGGGGAATCCTGGTCAGGTATTTCAACCGGCCCAGAATCGACAATTTCTTAAGGGTCTCCATCGGAACCGACCAGGAAATGAACCTGTTCGTTAAAGCGGTAAAAGAAATACTGTCCGGTGTTTAGCCTAATGCTTAATTAAAAAGCACATCCCATAAACCTTTGGAATGTGCTTTTTTGGCCAGACTGTCCGAAAAGTCTATTCTGATTAATATTTATGCATATTATTAATTTATATTACTATGAATTTAACAGGTGTACAAAGGACATTAGTGTATAAAAATACCGAAAACCCTTTAAAATCAAGGGTTTTCGGACAAATTGTGGCGGAGAAGCCGGGATTCGAACCCGGGCTAGAGTTGCCCCTACTAACGGTTTAGCAAACCGTCCCCTTCGGCCTACTTGGGTACTTCTCCGTATTGGAAGCTGAAAATCTGATGTATGAAGTTAAAAATAAGCGGCACTGCAAAGCATTCATCTAACAACCTAACCCTTTGCCGCTTCCTACTTCTAATTTCTTTCCTGGCGGAGAGAGTGAGATTCGAACTCACGGTAGGCTCACACCTACGCCGGTTTTCAAGACCGGTGCCTTAAACCAACTCGACCATCTCTCCATCGATTAATTTCAGCAACGAATAATATTTTACAATGAAACAGGGTGTTTGTCAACACCCTTCAACTGCTATATTTTAGGGAACAGCAAAGTAAAGAAACCCATTATTCATGTGCGGCAGGCAAATTAAGGGATTCTTCTAGCAAAAGGGATCATGGTCCTTATCCTTATTCCATATGTATTCTATCGTTTTTGCTATTTTTTCTGCCGTTTCTATTCCATGCCTGTCGCTGACAAAGCTTAAAACCATGTCAATACCGGCGGATACGCCTGAAGATGTATAGTATACATTCCATCCTTGACCCACCTTGCTTTTCTTATCCACTGCACTTCATGGTCCTGCCCGGCAGCCCAATTAAATGCCATTTGAATCCACAGCTTTAAACCTGTTTAAGAAACAGCCCCTATTTTATCACATCAATTCCATTCATGTATTTTATTAAAGGCTCCGGTATTTTAACAGACCCGTCCGGCTGCTGGTACGTCTCAAGTATGCAGGCGGTTGTTCTTCCCACGGCTACACCGGACCCGTTTAAAGTATGGACAAATTCCGGTTTGTCCTTTGGTCCCCGCCTGAACCTTATACCTGCCCTTCTTGCCTGGAATGATTCAAAATTGCTGCAGGATGAAATTTCCACGTATCTGTTGTAGCTTGGCATCCATACTTCCAGGTCATAGGTCATGGCGGATGAGAACCCCAGATCGCCGGTGCACAGCTTAACCACCCTGTAAGGGAGTCCCAGGAGCTGCAGCACTTCCTCCGCATCTTTTGTCAGGCTTTCAAGTTCGTCATAAGATGTTTCGGGCAAACAAAATTTTACAAGCTCCACTTTGTTAAACTGGTGCTGACGGATCAATCCCCTGGTGTCCCTTCCTGCCGCCCCGGCTTCCGCACGGAAGCAGGCAGAATATGCCGCATGCTTAATGGGCAAATCCTTTAAATCGAGAATCTGCTCCCTGTACATGTTGGTTACCGGCACTTCTGCAGTGGGAATAAGAAAGTATTCGGTGCCCCACACTTTAAAGGCATCCTCCTCGAATTTGGGCAGCTGGCCCGTTCCCACCATGCTGTTGCGGTGAACCATAAAAGGAGGAAAAACTTCGGTATACCCGTGCTTTTCAATATGCAAATCAAGCATAAAATTAACTAATGCCCTCTCCAGCCGTGCGCCAAGCCCTTTATAAAAAGTAAACCTTGCCCCGGTGACCTTGCCCGCAGTGGAGAAATCGAGTATTCCCAGGGACTCTCCTATGTCCCAGTGAGCTTTAGGTTCAAACTCGAATTTCCTCGGTTCTTCCCACCTCCGCATCTCGAGATTGTCCGAATCGCTTGCCCCCACAGGCACCGTTTCATTAGGAATATTGGGGATAGTATATACAATTTTTTCTATTTCCTCGTCTATTGCGTTAACCTTTGCGTCCAGTTCCTTTATGGCGTCCGATAAAGCTTTCATTTCCTCCATTAAAGCGGAAACGTCTTTTCCTTCCTTTTTATATTGGGGAATGAGCTTTGAATTGGTGTTCTGCTTATTTTTAAGCTGTTCAACCTCTACAAGCAGGCCTCTCCTCTTCTCATCCAATGCCAAAAAGCCGTCGATGTCAAACTTTGCGTGTCTGTTCTCCAGCGCCTTTTTAAGTACTTCCGGATTGTTTCTTACCGTTTTTATATCTATCATAGGCTGCACCTCATAATGAATAAATCTACTTTCTATAAGTTTATATCGATAGCATACTGTAAAAGAATTAAATTATACAAAACCATATACTTATAGTGAAATATTATACTACAATAAATAACACATTTAAAGGATAAGAAGTCAAATATTTATCAATAAAAATCTTTCAGCAGAGATTTGTTTTCAGCCCTGCAGCTTTTTTAATAAAACCGATGCTTCACCCGCGTAATTACTGTCCGGATAATTTTGAAAGAGTGAATTTAAAGATATCACTGCCGACTCCTTATCTCCTTTTTTATACTCCGAATACGCTTTAAAAAACCAGCAGTCATCCGAAAAATAATCATTAGGCTCCAGTGCCAGGGACTGTATAAACTTTTCTATAGCCGCGTCATAAAGGGCTTTTTTATAATCCTCGTAGCCAGTCCTGTACAGTATCAACGCCGCTTTATTGTAAGTTTTCTCTACCAGGGCATTGTATTTGGCAAGAGCCTCACGGCCCAGAAAACTTTTCTCACACTCCTTGTTGAGAATAACGGCACTTTCAACAATGTTTCCGCTATTAAATTCTCTTTCTGCCGATAAAACCGCCTCGTAGGATTCCACACTTTTCTTTCTGTCATTTTCCAATTGCGCATTTTTTTTATTCAGAGCATCATTTTCATTTTTAGCTTTTTCCAACTCATTATTAAGAGTATCTAACTCTTTCTTCAAATTTATGTTCTCACTTTGGGCTGCATTCAAACTCAACTGGAAATCATTTTTATTCTCTTCCTGCTTTGAAAATTCCATTCCTTTATATCCATTGAAATTTTTGTTGAGCTTCACTTGGCTGTAAGCGGCGAGAATGATTACTATAAAAGCGCTGGTGAAGAGTATGGCGGCATAGATCCATACTGACTGCTTCTTGCTGTCTTTCACCTTTATCACTTCCCGTACTATAAGAATAGATTATTCTGTGTACAGTCTTTCTCTGAAGTTTTTCTTGGCTTGTTCAATGGCCTGGATTTCCTCCCCGGAAAGCGGATACCTGGATTTTCCTCCCACAATGGGCTTTGAATAGGTTGAGGAACTGTCCCGCGCATAAATGCCGCTAATAACAAAGCCGTTGTCGTTGGAATCCAGCAATGCCACCGAAAAGCTTAAATCACTGCCCACATTGTCAAAAGCATTGAACCTGACAATTCCCACTTTTTGAATACACTGCATCAGATTCCTCTCTATGTAGTTGATATGGTTTTCAATCTCCTTGTTTTTATTATTTACCTCATTTACGCAGGAAATGCAATAGTCTAAAAGTTCCTCCATATTCCTGTCGCTTAAACCACTCATAAATCGATTGTACTTCGACTTTAATTTATTGAGCTTGGACCTGTTTGAAATATTTATAGCCAGCAGTATTAAAATCAATATTGAATCCAGCACCATTATCGCAGATAAAATTTGATTTGAAGTAAGTGAAAATATCTTTTCCATAGCCATTGCTCCTTTTACAATCGGAAATAAATTCAGTTCAGATCCTTATATACCAAGCTTTAATCAGCAATGTTTCATGTGAAACATTCTACCTTGCCAACGTCTCAACCATCTCTAAAATCCGGTTTAATTCATCCTGTGAATAATACTCTATCATTATTTTCCCTTTTTTATTGCCATTCACCAGCTTTACTTTTGTTCCAAAAATCTCTTTAAGCTTTTCCTCAATGGCGGCACATTCTATATCTTTTTTCACTTCCCTTGTTTTCCTTTTTGTTAAATACTTCTTTACCAGCTTCTCGGTATCCCTCACATTCAGGTTTTTCTGTATTATTTCATTGACCGCCATCATCTGAAGCTCCGGGTCCTCAATGGAAATCAGCGCCCGGGCATGTCCGCTGCTTATATCCTCATTGCTGACAAAGGCCTGGATTTTCTCACTCAAGGTTAATAGCCTCAATGAGTTTGCAACGGCGGGTCTGCTCTTTCCCACCGTATTGGCTACTTCTTCCTGTGTCAGGCCGTATTCCTTCATAAGCTTTTCATAAGCCTGTGCTTCTTCTATGGGATTAAGGTCTTCTCTCTGCAAATTTTCAATAAGCGCTATTTCCATGACCTGTTTGCTTGTAGCTTCCTTTATTATAACAGGGACCGTTTCCAGGCCTGCAATTCTTGCCGCCCTCCACCTTCTTTCCCCCGCAATGATTTTATATGTATCCTTTTCCCTTTTAACTATAATGGGCTGCACAATTCCGTACTGCTTTATGGATTCCGACAATTTTATCAGCTTTTCATTATCAAAGTTTTTTCTTGGCTGATCCAGGCTGGGTTCTATATCATTAATTTTTAATTCCCTGACATCGGCATCTGAATTTTCGTTTTCGGCAGAAATAATGAGGGCTCCAAGACCTTTGCCCAACCCCTTTTTATTCATATGCCATAAGCCTCCTCGGAATATTCTATAACTTCTTCCGCCAGGTCCATATAACATTCGGCCCCTCTGGATTTTGGGTCGTACAATATGATTGGAAGTCCATAGCTTGGCGCCTCGCTCAACCTTACATTCCTCGGTATTATTGTCCTGTAAACCTTGTTTTTAAAATATTTTTTTACCTCGTCAACCACTTGAATGGACAAGTTTGTTCTCGCATCAAACATCGTCAATACCACTCCCTCTACGTCCAATGTCGGGTTTAAATGCTTCTGCACAAGCTTTACGGTATTCATCAACTGGCTTAAACCTTCGAGCGCATAATATTCACACTGTATTGGCACCAGAATGGTATTGGCCGCCGTGAGTGAGTTAATGGTCAAAAGTCCCAAAGACGGAGGACAATCCATGATAATAAAATTAAAATCCTCTACGATTTCTGCAATGGCCGCCTTCATCCTGGTTTCTCTTGAAATAACCGAAACCAGTTCAACTTCCGCTCCTGCCAGCTGAATATTCGATGGGCTCAATTTAAGGTTTTCTATGGGCGTATCGATTATCGTATTTTTTATGCTTTCGTCATTGATCAATACGTCGTATATTGATTTTCCTATGGATTTTTTATCCACTCCCAAGCCGCTGGTAGAATTTCCCTGAGGATCAATGTCTATAAGCAAAACTTTTTTTCCCTTATAGGCAAGGCAAGAGCTTAAATTTACAGCTGTTGTAGTCTTTCCTACGCCACCTTTTTGATTGGCGATAGCTATGATTTTATTCAAGAACCTCACTCCCCGGGATGTATGCAAAATTTTCTTTGTTTTCCTAATAAATTATACCATAAATTAGTTTTATTAAATACTTAATTTGAATTTTAGTGCCTTTTTACTTTTAATGACCGCAATTTCCCTTCCATCCTATGGGTCCCTTTAATTTTTAAGGGTCTGCATTTTGTTATTCTATAAATTTGTTTCACGTGAAACAAATGAATATTTAATTTCCCTGTGAATATAATTAAATATTACCGTTAACAATTTCTTCAGGAGATTTGATTGCATGTGGAAATCCATTATTACCGCATTTTTTCTTATATTTCTGGCTGAGCTGGGTGATAAAACCCAACTTTCAACAATGATCCTGGCTTCTAAATCAAATTCCATCTGGCCTGTTTTTATCGGCTCCGCCTGTGCCCTTGTGCTGTCTTCATTGCTGGGAGTCCTCGCAGGCTCGGTCATAAACCGGTTTGTTCCACAAATCTATCTTCAGCTTTGCTCGGGCATTTCTTTTATAATCATAGGCATTCTGCTGCTTTTAGGAAAAATATAATTTAAAAATATTAAAAGCCGGTTTTCCCGGCCTTTTCTATACATCAAGGTTTGTTACCGTTTTAGCGTGTTCTGTTATAAAATCCTTTCGCGGCTCCACCTTGTCTCCCATCAGTATGGTAAATATCTGATCCGCCGAAACAGCATCCTCCAATTCAACTTTCAGTATGGTCCTTGTTTCCGGGTTCATTGTTGTTTCCCAGAGCTGCTCCGAGTTCATTTCTCCAAGGCCTTTGTACCTCTGGATAACACATTCTTCCTTTTTCCAGTTCTTTTCTTTAAAAATCTTCTCCAATTCCTTTTCATTAAAAGCATAGACGTCTTCTTTTCCCTTTGTTACCTTGAACAGAGGCGGTTGTGCAATGTATACATGCCCCTCCTCAATGAGCGGTCTCATATACCTGAAGAAAAACGTAAGCAGCAGGGTTCTTATATGGGAGCCGTCCACATCGGCATCAGCCATTATAATTACCTTATGGTAGCGCAGCTTTGTTATGTCAAAATCGTCTCCTATGTTTGCGCCCAAAGCAGTAATAACGGGCATGAGCTTGTCGTTGTTAAATACCTTGTCTATTCTTGCCTTTTCCACATTGAGCATTTTTCCCCATAAAGGAAGTATGGCCTGAAATCTTCTATCCCTTCCCTGTTTTGCGGAGCCTCCCGCCGAATCTCCCTCCACTATATAAATTTCACAGAGGGACGGGTCCTTTTCGGAGCAATCGGCCAGCTTTCCAGGCAAAGAAGTGGATTCCAGAGCACTTTTGCGCCTTGTCAGTTCTCTTGCCTTTCTTGCCGCTTCCCGTGCCCTTTGAGCAGTAATGCACCTCTCAAGAATGGTCTTGGAGATGAGAGGGTTTTCTTCCAAAAAATCTGCCAGCTTCTCATTGACCACACTTTCCACCAGGCTTCTAATTTCACTGTTCCCCAGTTTTGCCTTGGTCTGCCCCTCAAACTGGGGCTCTTCCAGTTTTACGCTGATTACAGCCGCCAGTCCCTCCCTGACATCTTCTCCCATCAGGTTCTTGTCATTTTCTTTCAAAATGTTGTACTTTCTGGCGTAATCATTTAATACCTTTGTGATGGCCGTTTTAAACCCCGTCAGGTGAGTGCCGCCTTCGGTAGTGGCAATATTGTTGGCGTAGCTGTATATATTTTCTACATAGGTGTCGTTGTACTGCATGGCAATTTCCACGCTGGAGCCGTCCTTGCTCCCTTCGATATAGATAGGCTTTTGGTGAAGAACCTCTTTGTTCTTGTTCATATATTCCACAAAGGAAACAATCCCGCCTTCATAGTGCAGGTTCTTCTCTACTCTCTCTTCCGGCCTCTCGTCGATGAGCCTGATTTTTACGCCCTTGTTCAAAAAAGCCATTTCCCGGTATCTCGCCAGCATGCTGTCAAAATCAAACACCAGGTCTTCAAATATCTCCCCGTCGGGCTTAAAAGTGGTCTTTGTCCCTTTCCTGTCGCAGGGCCCCAGCATCTCCAGCGGTGTTACCGTCTTCCCTCTTTCATACCTCTGCCTGTACATGTACCCGTCCCGGCATACCTCAACCTCCATGTATTCAGACAGCGCATTCACCACCGAAGCCCCAACGCCATGAAGTCCGCCTGACACGGTGTAGGCTCCTCCTCCGAACTTTCCGCCTGCGTGCAGCACCGTATGGACAACTTCAATTGTCGGTATTCCCATTTTGGGATGTATCCCGACAGGGATGCCTCCCCCATTATCCTGCACGCTAACTGAATTGTCCTTTCTTATGATGATTTCTATTTCGTCGCACCTTCCTGCCAGTGCTTCGTCTATACTGTTCGCAACGATTTCATAGACAAGGTGATGAAGTCCTCTTGAAGACGTGCTGCCTATATACATTCCCGGCCTTTTTCTCACCGCCTCCAGTCCTTCCAGCACCTGTATCTGGCTTTCATCATAAGATGAGCTTAATTTCATGTTTTCCAAACTCTTTCCTCCTATAGGTTTTTGTCTTGTTCTCCGGCCTTTGTTTTTTACTATTCCGACTTTTTTCTATATAATATTGATTTTATTATATAGAGAGTCATTATCCAACCTTCTGCTTTTATATGTTGGATATATCCTCCAAAAAACCGAACCGCTTCTGCAGTGTTATTGAAGATATGGGTGATAAAAATATTTTGCTCTTTTTGTCCGTTTCGGTAATAATAAAAGATTTGGGCAAATCATCCGATATGCTTTCTATAAAGCCCTCTTCTTCCGCAATAGTTAAAAATTCTTTTGTATCCTTTGATATTGTAGTGGACTCTATATCGAATATGGCAATCACATTTTTTATAGGTATTACAATATCTCCGCCGATATGCAAGAACATCAATTCTCCTCCTTATGGCTTTTGCAAATTTGCAGCTGCCGCAAATACTGAAACCGGTAACAATTTACCGCTCAGGAAGCGCGCCTCCAAAGTTTTAAAAAGCCTAAAACCCGTGGTGTTAAAAACACCGCCTATTGTTTATTTTATCGTATTTGTTTTTATAGTGCAAATATTTAACCTTTCTTATTCTTTAAGAACACAGCCCGACACAACATGATAAAAGCTTAACTCCTTTCCGGATTTTTTGCTGAAAAAATCTTTATCCGTACAGGTAATGAAGGTCT
Source organism: Eubacteriales bacterium (assembly GCA_024655885.1). GTDB lineage: Bacteria > Bacillota > Clostridia > Acetivibrionales > JANLFN01 > JANLFN01. The sequence continues at coordinate 88,398 of JANLFN010000012.1, forward strand.
GCACACTTTTCAAGTTGTTGATCAGATATTCCTGCCTATTCTGGTCCAATTCGGACATAACATCATCCAGCAGCAGCACGGGGGCTTCTCCCGTATCTTCCTTCATAATCTCAATCTCCGCCAGTTTAACCGATAAAACGGCCGTCCTCTGCTGTCCCTGGGAACCAAACATTTTTAAGCTCAAACCGTCCAGGCATATATCATAGTCATCTCTTTGAGGACCATACAGGGTTGTACATTTTTCCATCTCTTTTTTTACGGATATCTCCATCAGTTTTATGAAAGACTCTTCAACATTTTGAACATCATTTAAACTGTCCGCTTTTATCGAAGGACTGTACTTTATCGTCAGCTTTTCTTCCCCGTTTGTCAGTTTCCGGTGGCTTTTTTCCGAATATTCGCTCAACTTTTCAATGAATTCATTTCTCACTTTGACTATTCTGGCACCCACTCCTGCAAGATTTCTATTCCAGACATCCAGGGTATCCACCAGCCTTCTGTTGTTCTGCATGCTCTTTAACAGTGTATTTCTCTGCACAAGCACTTTATTGTACTGCTGCAAGTCAAAAAAATAGGAGGGCCTCAACTGGGATATGGTAATATCGATGAACCTTCTCCTTTCCGAAGGGCCCTGCTTTATAATCATCAGGTCCTCAGGGGAAAACATGACCGTGTTTAAGTTTCCCATCAGGCTGCCGATTTTAGGCTCTTGCACCCCGTTGATCCGCACTCTCTTTTTTTCTTCCTGCTTGTAGGACACTTCAATTTCCTTTTTGCCGCTTTCCTTTTCTACATCCAATCTTATATAATACGAATCCTCACCCATTTTGATCAGTTCCATATCCCTTGACGTCCTGTGAGACCTTCCTGACGCACATATAAAAATGGATTCCAGGATATTTGTTTTTCCCTGGGCGTTATCTCCATACAGGATATTGAAATTTTTTGAGAATTCCATATCCAGCATTCCATAATTTCTGAAGTTAATCAGCTTGATATAGTCTATATGCAACTTGTTACCCCCATAAATCAGGTAATTTCGAACATTTTATTTCCAAGCTCAATCTTGTCTCCCACCCTCAATTTTTTTCCTCTTTGCATCACCGTTTCCCCATTAACCTTTACAATCCCCCTGCCGATGGTTTCCTTTGCTCCAACTCCGCTCCCGGCCATTCCTGTCCACTTTAAAAACTGGTCAAGCTTTATATATTCGGTTTTTATTTTCACCTTTTCCATATCCACGGCGTCTCCCTCAATGCAAGTAAAAGGACAGCCTCTACTGTCCTTTACCTTTCTCTGTCCTTTTTTAATATTATTTTCTCTTTTATTCTTTTTTTATTTATTTTCTCAGTCATTTTTTATCCTTACAGGCAGAATCATATAGGCAAAGGCATCCTTCTCCACAGGCCTTAAGGTACAGGGTCCTATGCTGGATGTAAAAAATATTTCAATGGTCTCATCCTCGATGACTCTTAAAGCTTCTATAAAATACCTGGGATTAAATCCGATGTCCATTTTTTTCCCGTCCATTTCTATTCTAAGCTCTTCTCTTACATTGCCGATATCCGTATTGGACGTTACCACCAGCTTGTCGTCGGAAATACTGATTTTTATGGGATACTTCTTTTCCTCCACCGTGATGAGGGACGCCCTCTCAATGCTTGACAGCATTTCTCTGGTATTCACCCTCACTTTTGTTTCGTATTCCTTGGGTATTATGCTCCTGTAATTCAAGTACTCTCCTTCTAAAAGCCTTGATACAACCCTGCACCTTCCCATATCAAACATGATCTGATTGTTTGAGCTGTATATGGATAAGCTGGTATCCAAAGGCTGCAGTATTTTCAGCACCTCATTCAAAGTTTTTCCCGGTATGACGACACTGAATTCAATATCTTTACTCTCTGTTTCATACTGCCTCAAGGCAAGCCTGAACCCATCAATGGAGACAAAAGTGAGTTTTCCCTCCCTGCACTCCACGAGGCTTCCGGTCAAAATGGGCCTGTTCTCGTCAATACTCACGGCAAACAGGGTTTGTCTTATCATATCTCTTACAATTCTCTGGCTTATGCTGAATGTATTTTCTTTCGCAATGGAAGGCACTTCCGGATATCCCTCGGAAGACAGTCCTTTTATCTCAAAGTGGGAATTTTCACACTCAATGACCACCACGTGGTTGTCCTTTACTTCGATTAAAACTTCCGCTTCGGGCAGCCTTCTTACAATGTCCCCGAACATTTTTGAGTTAATTACGATGGATCCGGTTTCTTTGATATCCGCTTCCACAAAACATTCTATGCCGATTTCAAGGTCATTGCCCGTAAGTTTGAGCTCTCCGTCCGCCTCTATTAAAATACCTTCCAGAATCGGGAGGGCGGACTTGCTTGAAACCGCCTTCTGCACTATATTGATTCCTTCCATCAGGTTTTCTTTTGAACATATCACTCTCATTTGAAGGTTCCTCCTGGTCTATATTTGTACCATAAATTTAATTTAGTAATAATAGTAATAAGTGCTGTTGGCTATGTGGATAAGTCCGTTCCGCAATTGAAATACAGCCTTTCGCGGCTGTTGGTAAGCTGTTGATATGATACTCCGGTAATCAACATGCTGTAAGTTAGTGAAAACTTGTCTCAATTATCCACAATAAAAATTCCCCATATTCACATATACTGTGAATATTCTTTTCTGCGGCCTGCAACTATTTTCCCAGAATGTTTCTCTTCAGCTCGTCGATGGTTCTTCGCGTCTCCGCATTATTTTCTATATCGTTCATGATTTTATCGAAGGCATGGATAACCGTTGTATGGTCTCTCCCTCCGAACTCGTCGCCTATTTTGGGAAGGGACATGTCTGTCAGTTCCCTGCACAGGTACATGGCAATCTGCCGTGGATAGGAGATGTCCCGGTTTCTTTTTTTGGACTTGAATTCCTCCGGCTTCAGGTCAAAGTACCTTGCCACCGCCTCCTGGATCAAGTTGGAATTAATGACTCTTGAATTGTTTGTGGACAGTATGTCCTTGAGGGCCTCGGTGGCCAGCTCGACGGATATATTGTTTTGGGTCAGGGACGAATAGGCGATGACCCTGTTTAGTGCACCTTCAAGCTCCCGTATATTGGATGCAATCTTGTCCGCTATGAATATCATGACATCGTTGGGTACTTCCAGGTTCTCCAGCTGAGCCTTTTTCCTTAATATGGCAATCCTCGTTTCCAGGTCAGGAGGCTGTATATCCGCTATCAATCCCCACTCGAACCTTGAGCGGAGCCTGTCCTCCAGGGTGGTAATTTCCTTGGGGGGCTTGTCGCTTGACAGGATTATCTGCTTGTTAGCCTCATACAGGGCATTGAAGGTGTGAAAGAATTCTTCCTGGGTCCGCTCCTTTCCCCCGATAAATTGTATGTCGTCGATTAGAAGCACGTCAATGCTCCTGTATTTATACCTGAATTCTTCATTCTTGTCGTCTTTAATGGCGTTAATCAGTTCATTAGTAAATTTTTCCGAGGATACGTACAGTACCCTGAGGGAAGGGTTCTGGGACAATATAAAATGTCCGATGGCGTGCATCAGATGGGTTTTACCCAGACCCACACCCCCGTATAAAAAAAGGGGATTGTAGGATTTGGCCGGGGATTCCGCAACGGCAAGTGCGGCCGCATGGGCGAAGCGGTTGCTGTTGCCTATAACGAAAGTGTCAAAGGTGTATTTGGGATTCAGGATGGATACGTACTGTTCCTCGTTTCCGTTTTGCTCAGCTTGGGAGGAAGGTGATTTCATATTGTCCTGGCCGGGTATGACGAAGCTTATCTCATACTCTTTTGAAGTAACCTGTTTTACGGCATTTTTTATTAAAGTAGAGTATCTTGACTCCAGTATCCCCTTGTTGAATTCCGCAGGCACACCCAGGTATACTGTATTTGTGTTGTAAGAAATTGGTTCTATTGTTTTAATCCATGTATTAAAGCTGATTTCCGTCAATTCATTTTTCAATAAATCCAACGTTCTTGTCCACAAATCGGATATTTGTATACTCATATATTACCTCCAAGCAGCTGTGAATTAATTGTAGGTTCCGTGTTATATATTTCATTGTTGACAAATTTAGATAAAATTAAGCACAAATAAGATGATATTTGCATAAAAAATCCTTATAATGTAAATAATACTTTATTAAAAGGGATGAATTCTAGTGCAAATAGTTTTATAAAAAAGCCATGGCTGCCCTGTATAGCTGTTAATAATTTGTGTATAATTTACCCATTAAATTACATATTATGTAAAATTTATATTGGTTATCAACAGGTATAATTAATATATCAGACTTTTACTTAATATTCAATATGATATAGCAAAGTTATCCACAAAATTTGATTCATAAAATTATAGTTATACACATTAAAATTATAGTTATGCACATAAAGAGTTTCTTGACACCTGCTGTCGTTATAATATATAATTGTTTCGATGTTTTAAAAATTGTAAATGGACGGTTGAACTCCGTTTAAGCGAAGGAATGTTATATAGAATACATGGTGCATGTATTCACGGAAAGAAGAACTGGGGGTGATATACGTGTTAAGGACCTATCAGCCGAAGAACAGGCAGAGGAAAAAGGAACATGGTTTCAGGAAGAGAATGAGGACTGCAAACGGGAGAAAAGTTTTAAGAAGACGCAGATTAAAAGGCAGAAAAGTGCTTTCAGCATAAGACCGCACGAATGTGGTCTTTTTCTTTAGAATTTATTTCTAACTGTGAACACGTCTTCATTTAAGTCTTGCTTGACTGCTTATTATTTGAAATTTGGAGGTTTTGCTCCCTTGTATGGTTAAGACTGTTCCTATGAAAAAAAATTATGAGTTTATGAGGGTTTATAAAAGGGGAAAATTCTTTGTAGGAAAATTTATAACCCTTTATGTTTTAAAGAATGATTCGGCTGTAAACAGGCTGGGTATTACTGTAAGTAAGAAAATCGGAAAAAGCGTTAAGAGGAACAGGATAAAACGGTTGGTCAGGGAGAATTACAGAATGTTCGAAGCATATACAGCAAGCGGTTATGACTATGTATTTGTGTCCAGGATCAGTGAAACGGTGCCGGATTTTTTCGATATAAGAAAAGAAATGAAGTTTTTATTGAAAAAGCTGAATGTATTTGATCAGGAGAAATGGAATTGTTTAAAGGGCTGTTAGTCTTTGTTATCAGAATATACCAGAGGTTTGTTTCTCCGCTCAAAAAGCCTAGCTGCAGGTTTTATCCCACCTGCTCCCAGTATGCGGTGGAGGCCATAAAAAAGTATGGCGGCGTTAAGGGAAGCTTTTTGGCATTAAAAAGAATACTGAAATGTCATCCGTTTCACCCGGGAGGGTATGATCCGGTTAAATAAGAAAGGGTGTAGGTAAGAGGATGAATTTAGATTTTATTGCGTATCCGCTGGGACAGTTTTTGAATTTTATTTACAACAATCTGGCATTTCATATATATGGCCTTGCGATTATTATATTTACTATTATTATAAGGCTAGTGCTTTTGCCGCTGACCATCAAGCAGTATCATTCGACGGCGAAAATGCAGGAAATCCAGCCCCAAATACAGCAAATACAGAAAAGGTACAAAGGGGATCCTGAAAAATTGAACCAGGAATTGATGAAGGTGTACCAGGAAAACAAGGTGAATCCTGCAGGAGGGTGTTTGCCCCTGCTGATACAGATGCCTATCCTGATTGCCCTTTACTATGTTATATCACAGCCGTTGAAGTTTATGCTGGGAAAGAGCAATGAGGTTATCGCCCAGTTGTTCAATGCCATACCCGCCACAGCGGTGGAAAAGATTCAAGGTTTGCGTGATATCAGCATCCTCAATTACTTTACAAAGCATTCGGAGGATCTGGCGAATTTAGGGAATGTGCTGACGAAAGGTGAATTGATCAATATGAAGTTTTTAGGCTTAAACCTTGGCATGATTCCAAGCTACCGGCCTGCAGCCCTTTTCGGCCCCTTGAGCGGAGAGTACCTTGCGTTGCTGATATTGCCCATTTTGGCCTGCATTACAACTTATATCCAGTCAAAAATTGCGATGCCTGCAAGCCAGGCTTCAGAAAACAAGGGACAGGCAGACGTTAATGCTTCAATGACAAGAAGTATGACCATTATGATGCCCATCATGACCCTCATTTTTGCATTCACTTTTCCTGCCGGCCTTAGCTTGTACTGGGTAATCGGCAATATAATCCAGATTTTTTCTCAAATGTATATAAACAAGTTTGTTCTTAAAAAAACGAAGGAGGTTGTGAATAAGTAAATGGCAAAAAGTATTGAGAAAACTGCAAAAACAGTACAGGAAGCCGTTCATGCAGCCCTTGAAGAATTAAGAACCGCTGAGGAGAACGTTGACATAGAAGTGATTGAAGAAGGCAACAAGGGAATATTCGGGATCATCGGAAACAAAATGGCCAGAGTGAGGGTCACTCTAAAAGAGACCGGGGGAGATAAAGCCAGGATGTTTTTAGCCCAAGTGTTCGACAAGATGAAGTTGAATGCCGATATTGACGTGGAAGAGGACGAGAACTCGGTTGTACTTAAAGTAAGCGGAAAGGATATTGGGATTATCATAGGGAGAAGGGGGGAAACCCTTGATTCGCTGCAGTATCTGGCAAGTCTCATTATAAACAAAAACAGGGAGAGCTATAAGCGAGTTGTCATTGATGTGGAAAACTACAGGCAAAAAAGGGAGGATACCCTTGTCAAGCTTGCAAACAGGCTGGCGGAAAGGGTTGTGAAGTATAAAAAAAATATTACGCTGGAGCCCATGAACCCCTATGAGAGAAGAATTATTCATTCTTCCCTGCAGAATAACAAGTATGTGGAAACTTACAGCATAGGCGACGAACCCAACAGAAAGGTTGTAATCCGGTTAAGGTAGTTGAGAACGGAGAGTTTCCTTTTATTAAACTTTGAAAATTAGCCATACTGATTTTTATTGTGTTATCATTTTAAATGACTCAGGAACTGTCCGATTCAGGAGTCATTTTTTAGTTTTATTCAGCTTTACTGTCATGGATAGTGCAATTGAGAGTTATAATACTATAAAAGAATAGAATTCTCAAATTTCCACTTTGTTTTAAGAGGAGATTTATATGTACATGGAAGACACGATAGCCGCTATTTCAACTCCACAGGGGACAGGCGGAATCGGAATTGTCAGGATCAGCGGAGAAAAGGCTTTTGCTATTGCCGGCAAAGTATTCCGGGGGAAAAAACCCTTCGAACAATTAAAATCACATACCGTCAGCCTGGGAAAAATCATTGACCCTCAAAGCGGGGCCATGGTGGATGAAGTTCTTTTATCAAAGATGGTAAAGCCCCATACCTATACCAGGGAAGACATTGTAGAAATAAACTGCCACGGAGGGACCGCGGTAATAAGAAAAATATTGGAGCTGGTTATAAAAGAAGGAGCCAGGCTAGCAGAGCCCGGGGAGTTCACCAAAAGGGCCTTCCTTAACGGAAGGATAGACCTGTCCCAGGCAGAAGCCGTTATAGACCTCATCAATTCAAAAACCAAAGAGAGCTCCAGAGCTGCGGCCGCACAGCTGGAAGGAAAGCTTTCAAGAAAGCTGAAAGCGGCCAGGGACAGGCTGATAGAGCTTATCGCCCATATGGAGGTGACCTTTGATTACCCGGAGCATGACATTGAAGAAGTGACGGGCCGGGAGGTGTACAGGGAAACAAAGGAAATAAAAGAGACGCTTTGTGAACTGGCCAGGGGGTTCGAGAAGGGCAGGATCCTACGAGAAGGCTTGAATGCCGTTATTGTGGGCAGGCCCAACGTGGGAAAATCCTCCCTGCTCAACGAGCTCTCAGGGAAAAACAGGGCTATTGTGACGGATATACCCGGAACCACCAGGGATGTGATAGAGGAATACATCGACATGAACGGCATACCCGTGAGGATTGTGGATACCGCCGGCATAAGGGAAACGTCGGATGTAGTTGAAAAAATAGGGGTTGAGAGGACCCAAAAGGAAATAAACGAGGCGGACCTGGTCATTATGATGGTGGACGCCGCGGAAGGAATCAAGGAGGAGGATTGGGCAATTCTTCAAACCGTAAGGGACAAAAAGCTGGTGGTCCTTATCAACAAGGTGGACCTGGCTGAACAGAGGGTGATCGGGGAGATAGAGGAAAAACTTGCGGGGTATGGCCCCATCAGGACTTCCATAAAGGAAGAGAAGGGCCTTGACCAGCTGGAAAATGCCATTACCCGTCTCTTTGTAAAAGGGGAGATCAACCCCAACAGTGAGGTCCTGGTTACCAACGTGAGGCACAAGAGTCTCATGGACGATGCCGTCCGCAGCCTTTCGGAGGCCATGGCCTCCTATGAGGCCGGCATGCCGCTGGACTGCATTGCAATCGATATAAAAAATGCTGCGGAATCTTTGGGGCAGATTACCGGAGAATCGGTGAGCGAGGATGTAATGCACCGGATTTTCAGCAGGTTCTGCGTGGGAAAATAAAGAATTGCTGAGAAAGCTTAAGTGAGGCGGATGCCTCGCTGAGGGCTGAGAATAAAGATTGAAACAGAGGTGCGGATGCAATGCTGCTGCAGTTTTTCTGCCTCAGCAAATATTCTCAGCGTTTGTGGAACAAACATCTCAGCTTTCGTGTAACGAAAAACTCAGCGCTTTTAAACGGAGGAGTCTATGGAGTATCAAGCGGGAGAATATGATATAGTGGTTGTGGGAGCCGGACATGCCGGGTGTGAGGCTGCTCTGGCAGCAGCAAGGCTGGGCTGCAGGACGGTGGTCTTTGCCATCAACCTGGACAGCATTGCAAACATGCCCTGCAATCCCAGCATAGGAGGGACGGCCAAAGGGCACCTGGTCAGGGAAATTGACGCCTTGGGCGGGGAAATGGGGAAATGTGCGGATAAGACCTTTATACAGTCCAAGATGCTGAATTCTGCCAAAGGACCGGCGGTTTTTTCCCTGCGGGCACAGATAGACAGGAGAAAGTACCAGATTGAGATGAAAAACACCCTTGAAAAGCAGGAGAACCTTGATGTAAAGCAGGCGGAGATCACCGAGCTTTTAATAGAGGACAGGAAAAAAGTGCTGGGGGTGAAAACCCATACGGGAGCCGTCTATAAATGCAGGGCGGTCATTCTTGCCACGGGAACCTATCTTAAAGGCAGGATCATCATAGGAGATGTGAGCTACAGCGGAGGGCCCGACGGACTTTTCCCCGCAAACAGGCTGTCGGACAGCCTGAGGGAAAACGGGATAGAATTGTACAGGTTTAAAACAGGCACCCCGGCCCGCATCAATAAAAGAAGCATTGATTTCAGCAAGACGGAGGAACAGCCCGGGGATGACAGAATCGTACCCTTTTCCTTCGAGACCGAGCAAATTGAAAAGGAGCAGGTATCCTGCTGGCTTACCCACACCAATGAGGAGACTCACAGGATTATAAGGGAAAACCTGCACCGCTCGCCCCTGTATTCAGGGGATATAAAAGGGGTGGGGCCAAGATACTGCCCTTCCATTGAGGATAAGGTGGTGAGATTTGCGGACAGGGAAAGCCACCAGGTATTTATAGAACCCATGGGCCTTGAAACCCAGGAAATGTATTTACAGGGGATGTCCACCAGCCTGCCCGAGGACGTGCAGATAAAAATGATGAGGACGCTCCCCGGGCTTGAGAATGTTTCGGTGATGAGGAGCGCCTATGCCATCGAATATGACTGCATCAATCCCACCCAGCTGAAGCTGTCCCTGGAGGCCAAAAGTATCGACGGATTGTTTTTTGCGGGGCAGATCAACGGGAGTTCGGGGTATGAAGAGGCGGCGGCCCAGGGGCTGATGGCGGGGATCAATGCGGCCATGAAAATTATGGGCAGGGAACCTCTTGTACTGGACAGGTCGGAAGCCTATATCGGCGTTCTGGTGGATGACCTTATTACAAAAGGTACTGAGGAGCCTTACAGGATGATGACTTCCAGGGCCGAATACAGGCTTTTATTGAGGCAGGACAATGCGGACCTGAGGTTGACCCCTATCGGACACAGGATCGGACTCATCAGCGAAGAGAGGTATAAGAGGTTTGAGAATAAAAAAAATAAGATAGCTTTGGAAATCGAGAGGCTTGAAAAGACCGTTGTCCCTCCGACAGAGGAGGTAAACCGGTTTCTGGAAGCAAGAAACAGCTCTCCCATTAAAAGCGGCGTAAAACTTAAGGAGCTTTTGCGCAGGCCTGAAATAACCTACGAGGACCTGGCGCAAATTGACAGGGACAGGCCGGAGTTAAGCTTTGCAGAGGCAGAACAGGTGTCCATTTCCATTAAGTATGAAGGCTATATTCAAAGGCAGCTTCTCCAGGTAGAACAGTTTAAAAAGCTGGAAGGCAGAAAACTGCCGAAAGATTTGGATTACAGCAAGGTGGACGGGCTCAGCAGCGAAGCGAAGCAGAAGCTGAATAAAATAAAGCCCGATTCGGTGGGACAGGCTTCCAGGATATCGGGGGTTTCTCCCTCCGACATATCGGTGCTGCTGGTCTACCTGGAGCAGTCCAGGCGGGGAGGGAACCGGTAAAAGGCAGGCTAAGGCCGGGATTCAGAGGAAAAAGGGCCTGCTTCTGCCGCAGTGAACAGGAATGGATCAAATCTGTAAAAAACGAGAAAAGAAGAGGCTGTTTAAAGGAGGGGCGGATATGGAGGAAGACATGGAATTGGCGGATATGCTTCAAAAGGGCGCCGGATTTTTTTCAGCCAATATGGATGACCTGCAGCTGGAGCAGTTTTTCAAGTACAAGGAGATTTTGAAGGAATGGAATGAAAGGATCAACCTAACCGCCATCCAGCAGGACAGGGACATCATCATTAAACATTTTATAGATTCTTTGAGCGTACTCCCCTATATACAAAATAGAGGGGAAAAATTGATTGACATAGGTACAGGGGCGGGTTTTCCGGGAATACCGGTAAAAATCCTGTGCAGGGATCTAAAAGTTACTCTGCTGGATTCCCTTCAAAAAAGGATCAAGTTTCTGGACGAAGTGATAAAACACCTGGATTTGAAGGGGATAGAAACCCTTTCCGGCAGGGCGGAGGACTGGGGAAGGCATAAAGATTTCAGGGAGAAATTCGATGTAGCCGTCGCAAGGGCGGTGGCAAGCTTACCGGTGCTTCTGGAATACAGCCTGCCTTTTGTAAGGACGGGGGGAATTTTTATTGCCATGAAGGGCAGCGCCGCGGACGAGGTGGAAAGTTCCAAAAGGGCCCTGGAGGTTTTGGGAGGAGAGATTGTAAGGGTGGATGAAATCCTATTGCCCTTCAGCGACATAAAAAGAAGCATCATTGTCATAAGAAAATTGCGACAAACGCCTACAAAATTTCCGAGAAAAGCGGGGAAACCGTCAAAAGAACCTATGGTTTAATGCAGATCATTGCAGGAAAATAGGACATTTGGACGAAACTTTCCAAAAGGGAAAAAAAGGGATAAGGTAATTTCTGGCGAATATGTAATAGTAAGAAAATTTAAGTTTTATAAAGGGTTTAAAACCTGATTTCAATCTTACTAAGGACGGTGCCAGAATGCTAGAGAATAAACTTCAAATCCCAAAGGCCGAAAAAAAAGAGGATCAAAAAAACATTACTTACGTCAATATTGATAACATACGCCCAAATCCTTACCAGCCGAGGAAACAGTTCAATGTGTCGGCCCTTGAAGAGTTATGCGAATCCATTAAACAGTACGGTGTTTTGCAGCCTATAAACGTCAGAAAAATTTCCGGCAATTCATTTGAGCTCGTGGCAGGGGAGAGAAGGCTAAGAGCGGCCATAATGGCAGGATTGAAAGAAATACCTGCGATCATTGTGAGTGTAAACGACAATGATTCGGCCGTTATGGCACTCATTGAAAATTTGCAGCGGGAAGGCCTGAGCTATATGGAAGAAGCGGAAGGCTACAATAATCTTCTTATTGAACATGGGTTTACCCAGGAAGAGCTGGCGCAGAAAATCGGAAAAAGCCAGTCCACCATAGCCAATAAGATCAGGCTCCTTAAGCTTCCCCCCCTGGTTAAGAAGATCATTGCGGACAACAACCTGACCGAAAGGCATGCAAGGGCGCTGCTAAAGCTCCACGACGAGCAGCTGCAGCTCAAGGTGCTGAAACGTGTGTGCGAGAAGGGGCTTAATGTAAAGAAGACGGAGGAATTAGTGGAACGCGCAATTGAAAAGTATTCCAGGGACAACAAGGAGAGAGAAGGGGAGCGGAAGGTCACCAGGGCGGTGAAGGATATAAGGATTTTTGTCAATACGGTGAGGCAGGCCATTGACCTTATGAAGAAGTCCGGGGTCAACGCGAAGGCGGCGCAAATAGACAGGGGAGAGTATGTGGAGTTTATCGTGAGGATACCCAAGAAAGACAGTGCGGTATAATTTTATACCCTTGGCGGCAGGACATCTGCTAATGAAACCGAAAAGTTAAGATTGAGGCCGGGCAGGGAGAATGTGCTTCCAACAGCCCCGGTTCTTTTGCCCTTTTTAACATTCAACTCTCAACTCAGCCTATCCATGGGTTTTAAAGAAAATCCCTCATATTTCTATTGGGATTTCGTAAAACCATATTCCTTTATTGAACATCCATTGCTTAAAAATAAGGAATGGATGTGCTTCAGGGAGGCGTGTCCCCTTCCATTAGAAATGAAAAAGTGGACATTCCCATAAAACTTTATTAAAATAGATATGGAGCATTGAGCGATAACCGATAGAAACTAGGGATGTTTGGTAAAAAGCGCTTGGGAAAGAGGTAAAAAAAGGTATATGGCAGACGAGATAAAAGAGCAGAAGATTATCCCTGTAGACATTGAAGCCGAAATGAAGAAGTCCTTTATAGACTATGCGATGAGCGTTATTATTGACCGCGCTCTTCCCGACGTAAGGGATGGACTTAAACCGGTTCACAGGAGGATATTGTACGCAATGTACAGCCAGGGGTTTACACCGGATAAGGCCTACAGGAAATGTGCCACCACGGTGGGGGAAGTTCTGGGTAAATTCCATCCCCACGGCGATGCGGCCGTATATGACAGCATGGTGCGTATGGCGCAGGATTTTTCTCTCCGCCACACGTTGATAGACGGGCACGGGAACTTCGGGTCCAGGGACGGAGATCCTCCCGCCGCCATGAGATACACTGAAGCAAGGCTGTCCAAGATAGCCATGGAAATGCTTGCGGATATCAACAAGGATACGGTGGACTTCAAGCCTAACTTTGACGAGCATGAAATGGAGCCTGTGGTTTTGCCTTCAAGGTTCCCCAACCTTCTGGTCAACGGCTCTTCAGGCATTGCCGTGGGCATGGCTACAAATATTCCGCCCCATAATTTAGGGGAGGTCATCGACGGCCTGTCAAGGATTATCGATAATCCCGACATTTCACTGGAAGAATTGAACAGGGTTATAAAGGGGCCTGATTTCCCTACGGCGGCAACCATAGTAGGGAGGCAGGGAATCAGGGAAGCTTACCGGACCGGAAAAGGCCGGATTATTGTCAGAGCGGTGGCCGATATAGAGCAGATGAAGAATTCCAGGCAGCGCATTGTTGTCAAGGAACTTCCCTACCAGGTGAATAAAGCCAGGCTGGTTGAAAAGATTGCGGAGCTGGTCAAGGAAAAAAAAATTGAAGGCATTTCCGACCTCAGGGATGAATCGGACAGAAATGACCCTGTCCGCATTATTATTGAGCTAAAGAGGGAAGCCAATGCGAATGTAGTGCTTAACCAGCTCTATAAGAACACCCAGATGCAGGAATCCTTCAGTATTTTTATGCTTGCCATCGTGCAGACGGAGGATAAAAAATATGAGCCCAGGGTCGTCAACTTAAGACAGGCCATGGACTACTACCTGGACCACCAGAAAGAAGTCATCACCCGGAGGACCCGGTTTGACCTGGACAAGGCGGAAGCCAGGGCCCATATTTTGGAAGGCTTAAGAATAGCGATAGACAATCTTGACGAGGTCATAAGAATCATCCGGGGGTCAAAAACCGAGGCCATTGCCAAACTGGGATTGATAGAGAGGTTCGGATTCAGTGACAAGCAGGCCCAGGCCATTGTGGACATGCGGCTGGGGAGGCTGACCGGCCTGGAAAGGGAAAAACTGGAGAGCGAATACCGGGAGCTCCTTGAAAAAATCAAGTACTACCGGGAGGTGCTTGCTGACGAGCGTCTCGTGTTAAAAATAATAAAAGATGAGCTGGCGGTGATAAAAGAAAAGTACGCGGAGGAAAGAAAAACGAAAATCATTGCCGATGAAAGTGAGATTGACGTGGAAGATTTGATCCAGGAGGAGGAAAGCGTGATAACGCTGACCCACTTCGGCTATATAAAAAGGCAGCCTGCGGATACTTACAAGAGCCAGAAAAGAGGAGGCAAGGGGATCATCGGCTTAAGCACCAGGGAAGAGGATTTTGTTGAAAATATCTTTATCACTTCAACCCACCATTTTATTTTATTTTTTACAAATAAGGGCAGGGTTTACAGGCTAAAGGCCTATGAGGTGCCTGAAGCGGGCCGCCAGGCAAAAGGGACGGCAATAGTGAACCTGCTGCAGCTGGACGCGGACGAAAAGGTAACCGCCGTCATCCCTATTGCCGAATACAGGGAAGGCCAGTACCTGATTATGGCCACAAAAAGCGGAATCATAAAGAAGACCGACCTTATGGAGTACGACAATATCAGAAAGGGCGGCCTGGCAGCCATTGTATTGAAGGAAAACGATGAAATGATCGGGGTAAGGCTTTCGGACGGCACCAGGGACGTCATCCTTGTAACCAAAAACGGCATGGCCATCCGGTTTAATGAGACGGATGTGCGCCCCTTGGGCAGGGTGTCCCAGGGGGTCATCGGCATCCGCCTGGAGGAAGGCGACAGCGTTGTGGGGATGGGAACCTCCATTGACAACGCCTGTCTGCTGGTTGTCACCGAGAACGGCTTTGGAAAAAGGACCGAGCTGGAGGAGTACAAGGTCCAGTCCAGGGGAGGAAAGGGAATACTGACCTACAGGGTTACCGAAAAGACGGGTAAAATTGCAGGGATGAAGCTGGTGAAGGAGAATGACGACGTTATTCTCATCAGCTCCGACGGGACTATCATCAGGATCAATGTCAGGGATATAAGCATTCTGGGCCGGGCCACCCAGGGGGTAACGCTGATGAGGATGGGTGAAAACACCACGGTAGTGAGCATAGCCACCATTATGAACGAAGAGGATGAGGATTAACTCCAAGCCCGGGAAAAGCAATAGGAGAAAACCTGAACAAATGAGCAAAGGAACGGCATTAAGCCGTTCCTTTGCTCATTTCGGGTCCGTCGGCGGTTTTGGGCAGGGGCCCGTTCCTGTTTAAGGTTGAAGGTTTAATGCCTATTTTCATGACTGAGCAAAAACAAACATAAAGTAAAAAAAGGGAGAATAAAAAAGGAAAAGGCGCAT
>JANLFN010000031.1 GCA_024655885.1 Eubacteriales bacterium
TCAAGGTCAACATTCTTCCAGCTTAATGCCAGAAGCTCTCCTATTCTGAGACCGCCAACTTTATGTGTCCCATCTTAGGTTTTAGGTGACATCGGATATTTGTTTCATAGGAATCAAAGGTGGTTTGCTTGAGGACAATGCGCTTGTAATCCTTCATCCAAACATCCAGCCACTCTCCAAAAGGCATGCCGGATTGTTCAAAATACTCCCCTTTCTGCACAGAAAGCAGAATACCCTGCATTTTTTCGGCGACTTCCTTTCTGGTACTTCCGTAAAACCATTTTCTGCTCACAGATCCGTCCGGATTGCGGCCAACTGCTACAGTTCCTGCCCATACGCCATCTTTTCGCCTGGTAATCGTTCCCTCACCATTTCCTCGCCTACCCGCCATGATATCAACCCCATTTCTAGTTTGGCGATTCCATCCATTTAATAAAAGCAAGCTTTGGAATGATCATTCTTCTACCTGCCCTGACACATGGAAACCCCTTGCTATGGCATAACTCATATGCATTTTTCTTTGACAATCCAAGCACTTTTGCAATATCCTCAACGGTTAGCGAAAGTGGAAGGGCATCAATCGTACATGTTTTCTCCATTTACATCAACTCCTGAGGATTATTTATAATTCCGACAATACATTCATACGGCGGCAATCAGGATACACGGAAGCTTGCTTCCATATAGCCGTCATCCCGCCGCATGGTCTATTGTCGGCAGCAAAAGCCCTCCCCAAAAACCAATGCTGCTGTAAATAGCAAAGTAACGTTCATTCACCCGCCGGGTCCGGTATGCTCTTTTCACGTCCCATACCGAGGAAAACCTTAAACTGCTCTGGCAGAGCACATAACGGTTCTGTTTCCGCTCCCCTATCCGGGGCTTCCTGTTCTAAAGGAGGAAGTATCATTGTCACCATGTGGGTCATCGCGACCGGCACGCCACCACCGACATGTTGCTCTCGTTTTATCCTGCCTATGTCTTCAGCAGGCTTCCTGCCGCTTTCCTTCGGGATCACATGGATATGTGCCTGAGGTACTTCGCTATGCTATCCTGAAAAAAAGACAGATTTATCAAGGGTCATAGTTGTGTATGACTTTAT
Source organism: Eubacteriales bacterium (assembly GCA_024655885.1). Taxonomy (GTDB): domain Bacteria; phylum Bacillota; class Clostridia; order Acetivibrionales; family JANLFN01; genus JANLFN01. The sequence goes on from JANLFN010000031.1 coordinate 1,100, forward strand.
GATGTAATTCAGGATTATTGAGAAATTCATTGTTGAATGTTTCCAATATCCTTAAAGGTTTTATCTGCTGGTATTACTGGAGGTCGGAATTTTTTGATGGCGCAAATCAAGTTGATAATAAGATACTGCATACAGTCTTCGTCGATTTGAAGACTTTCATTCTTGCAATGTTTGAGAATCAGAGGCATATAAAGATCGATAATTTCCTCCATGGCTTTTTTGTCACCTGCTTTTGCCTGCATGACAATCGGTAGAAGCTTCACCATCTCTAACAACCCTCCGTTTGCTAATAAGATTTGCACTTCTCCCCTTATTAAAAACAAATGAGATGATTCCTCAGGATTCATCCCTGCAGTTATGTTCAAAAATCATAAGTTTGGAGCCTGCAATAAGAATTTTTATTTTTGTTGCCGCTTCTAGAATTTCCTCCTGGTTGGAGATTGACAAAGACTTAAAGTAGGAAAGGGTATCATTGATTTCTTTCAAAAGCTTATCAACTCTTGTATCAGGACAATTCATGCTTTTATAACGCTTCTTAATTCTCGCATATGCAGATCAAAGCTTTTTATATTCCTCCATATCAAGCCTCCATATTTATCGCTTTATGATTTAATATATCATTTATTTTCAAAAAGAGTCAACTCTTTGAGAGTTATTTTAATTCCCTCAGATTGTGAATATATCCTCTATTTACACTTAAATTGTAGATACGGGGTGGTATAATTGGAAAAAACAGATGCAGAAATAAATATCAGAAAAACACTTGGAGCAAGAATCCGTGAAGAACGCCTGAAGAAAGGCTGGACAATAGAAAAACTTGCTGAAATATGTTTTTAATTCAGGATATTTCCTGTAAAAAATATTCTGCCTATCTGCCTCAAGATTCAAGTATGAATTTGAATTTACAAGATATTCATTATATGTATGAAGATCATTCACACTTTTTAGAAAATGGTAAACACATCTTGTTTTCAGAGTTTCACAAGCCCACTTTTCCTTTTCAATATGAGCAACTATTTCAGAACCTTCATTCTTAAAACCTTCTGTAAGCCCTCCCGCTCCAGAAAACAAATCTACAACCACCATATAATCTCACCGTTCAGATATAGTAAGCCACTTTTGATTATACCAAATTCATCCTGCTTATTCCAAGATACGTCATAGAATGCCCGGTATTATCTGTTATAATGAAGTCGCAAATCTAACTCTGATTACTCTTTTAAAATACTTCTCCCGTAATACTCCTCTAGCTTCCTGTCACAATGCCCTTTAATCCACTCAATATCCTCTTTTGTCAACTTTTTAAACACATGCCTGTTAAACTCCGCATATTCAATCTCCCGGCATCGTTTCATAAACCGCATGTCTTCAAACCGCTTGAAGGGATTGGTAAAGATATTCCTCTCAACTTCCTTCCTTGTAAAACCTTCCTTGCAGAATATGCTGGTCTTCTTTTCCACAACCAGTCCCTTATTCCTTCGGTCACTGTAGAATCCGATAAAATAATCTACAATATCCTCCACCCTGACCCTTCCGTTCTCGTCAGCATGCTCAAACATGGCTTTGAGAAGTACGGGCTTGTAGGAAAAGCTCATATCCATGGCTCTAACCATATCCATAAACTTATCCTTCATATTGGCAGCGGTTATCAACTCCCAACTGAATTCGGAAGCATATTTCTTCACCGTTTCTTCCCTGAAATATTTAAAACTGCGTTTATCGCCAACCGGAACCTCCAAATCAGGCTTTATCTTTCCTTCCCTGATGTACCTTTCAACGGTCTCGGTCTGGACATCCACCATTCTGACAAACTCAAGCTGGGATATCATATCCTTGACTTCCTCCTGCCAATTGAACAGGTCTATCAGTTCATAATCCGTCACATCCACCGGGAAATCCAAGTATACCTCGGGCTTTTCTCCTCTCGCCAGCAAATCCCGGTCAAGCTCCATTTGTTTCGCCGGAGCAAGCACCAGTTGACCGGGGCGGTAGTCCTTGAGGTTTAACAACCTGTGAATGGAGTATGGCATGTTGAACATATTGGCATTATCTATAAAGTCAAATACCATAAGGTATTCCTTGCCTTCACATTTCCTCATTCCCCTGCCCAACTGCTGCATATAGAGAGTTTTCGACATTGTTGGCCTTGCCATGAAAAGCACTTCTGTTTTCGGGCTATCCCATCCTTCATTCAAAAGGTCACAGGCACACAGCACGTTGATATTCCCATTTTCATAGTTCCCCAGTATCCGCTCTCTTTCGGAGCTCTTCTGTGTTCCTGAAACGGCTTCGCATTTTACGCCGTTGTCCTTGAAAAGCCCTGCTATTTCTTCCGCATGTTTTACCGATGCACAGAATACAACGGTTTTCTTGTTTTTTACATATTGAAGGTATGTATCAACAATAATTTTGTTTCTTTCCGGGACAAACAGCTTGCTTTCAAGATCCTGGGAATAATACTTGATACCGTTGATTCTGACAGTGGAAAGGTCTACGTTTGTTTTGACCCGTATACACCGGATTGGAGTAAGTTCACCCATTTCAACAGCCGTTTTCAGGTCCAGTTTATGTGCGACATTTTTGAATAACTCCAGCAAGTCCTCACCGTCAGTCCTCTCGGGAGTTGCCGTAAGCCCAAGGGTAAATTTCGGTTTGAAATATCCAAGTATCTTCCTGTATGTATCCGCGGTACCGTGATGGCATTCGTCAATAATGATATAGCCGAAGTCGTCCGGCTTGAACCGGTCAAGATTCTGCGCAATGCTTTGTATGCTTGCACATACTATGTATGCATCCTCATCCTTTTGTTCAGCCACATACATGCCGGTTTGTTTTCCGGTCCAGATATGTTCGAATGTGCTTTTTGCCTGGGTCACAAGCTCGCGGGTGTGGGCAAGGAAAAGGGTTCTTTCACCAAAGTTCCTGGCATCGCTGACTGCAGTGACGGTTTTTCCTGTACCTGTTGCATGGTACAGAAGTGCGATGCTTTCTCCGCTGTCCCTCATTTTTTGAAGGTTGTCAATTGCAGACTGCTGATGGTCTTTCAGTTCAATAACCTTTCCCTTCTGTTTCGGCAGGTAATCCTCCAGCGTCCTGAATTGGGGCATTTCACCGACAAAGGTGATTAACTCGTCCTTTACCTTTTCCTTCTGCTTCTTCAATTGGGTATATGCCCATCTGTATACTTTCCAGTTGTTATATATCAAACTGTTCTGTTTCAGAAGATCGTCATAATATTTATTGCTGGAAACTTTATTGGGATTGTGAAATTTCTCCCCGTCAATTTCTATCGCAATTCTCAGGTCATCGCTCTCAAGGGCGAAATCAATGAATCTCCTGTTGCCGTATATGTCCACAAAAGGATGCTGCACTGAAAGATATTGCGTTTTTTCTGGTCCGAAAGCATCACAGAATACTTCCACAAACAGATCTTCAGCAATGCTGGCAAGGCTGGAAGCATATCTTACTTCGTTTTCCACACCATACACTCCTATTCCTCGACAACTTCCTTGAGCAGTAGCCTCTTATCAAAAGCCCCCCGTTCTTCGGCCTTTCTCTTCCGTATATCCTCAAAATCCTTAATATCAACACCTTTATATTTCAATATCGCATAAACAACTTCAACCAAATCAGCTAATTCATCTACACTGTCAGCAGCAAGATATTCCTGCAGTTCTTCCTCCAGTTTCTCATCCAGGTATTTCTTACAGGCTTGATTCCCAAGCTCTTCAACAACTGCCTTCTTGCCGCTTTTCTCAATAATCTCCGGAATTCTATCTCTTACAAGTTTGTTATATTTGATTACTCTCATTTTCCCCAATCTCCCTAAAGCCTCTGTATAAGCCTCCATAGTTCCCTTATCAAAGCACACCATAAACACCTTTTCTATGCTGCCGTTCTCCTCCAGAAATCTGGATATCTCCAGCACGGCAATCCTTGCGGCACGCTTTACCGGAAACCTATAAGCACCCGTGCTGATCGACGGAAACGCAATTGTTTTTATTCCGTTCTCTACAGCAAGCTGCAAAGAATTCCGGTAACAAGAGGCCAGCAGCCGGTCTTCATTGTCATTTCCACCATGCCAGATTGGGCCCACGGTATGGATCACATACTTTGCGTGCAGTTTATACCCCTTGGTAATCTTCGCTTTTCCGGTTTCACAGCCGTTCAACTTGCGGCATTCCTCCAGAAGCTCCGGACCGGCAGCCCTGTGGATGGCACCATCCACCCCTCCGCCTCCAAGAAGCGTGTTGTTTGCTGCATTTACTATAGCATCGGCTTCAATCTTTGTTATATCACCTTGAATTATGTGAATGTGTACCTTTGGCATTTCCCTTTCTATCCCTTGTACAATGCCATTATACAACATTTTCCTGTAAAATAAAACACTACAGCATCAAATTGATTTGACAAGCATCTAGCATGTATTTGATTTTTCATCTCAGCCCGCTATTTATCCGTACCTCCTGATAGGTAGTCCATATATTGGATAGTCCTTCCTGGAAGGCACATTTTGACCCGGGGGCAGTCATATTGTGTCCGGGATGGAGGTTTGATTTTGACCGGGGGAGGTCGTATTATGTCCTCCCATGGGCATACTTCACCCTGGGAGAAAATCAGTCCTTTTCTGCCCTTCAAAGATACTTACAATTCATAGGGTTCACTGAATATGGTATAAAGATTGGAGGTCTGGCTGCCGTCGGACCGAAACTGCTCTTCTCTTTTTAAAAGCCGCTCCTTGATAAGCTCTCGGATAGCATTCTTAACAGATGTTAGAGAAATGCTGCAGCTTTTCGCAATGGTATTCCTAGATGGAAAGCTCTTCGCTTCACTGTCTGAACAGCGGCATAGATAGAGATAAATCAGCTTTGCATGACAGGAAATATCCATATTGAAAATCATGTTATAGCTGTAAAACCAGTTCTTACGCTCATCTTTCCTTACTCTGTCCACACATCCACCCTCCTTTGGCAAATGTTAAAGAATTATCTTTTGCACAAAAAATGTGAGACAAGCACTACAATAGCCCAGAATGGCGCAAAGGGAGTGTATTTAATTCGTTTAATTTTAAATATTGATGCAGCATTCAGGAAAATAGCACTTCCTGCAAATGAAATCAATAAAGCTGAATAAAAGTTGACAGCAGTTAAAGCAATACCGGAGGCGGCGATAAGTTTGATGTCACCTCCACCGATTCCTCCGGTATAAAGCCATAGAAAGGCCAATAGAACAATAATCGGTAAAAATATAACCAGTCTTTCTAAAATACCTGTTCTTATTAGAAGTGCTAAAGGTATTGAAAGAAACAAAATAACAAAGACAAGCTTGTCTGGAATGACACCTCTTTGTATATCTATTGCACCTGCTGTAATAAGCAGTGCAATATAGGCTAAAAAAACTATTGGTTTAAGCATCTCCAATATGGATATCATAGGTTTACCATTCCCGGTCGAGCCGCAGGTCTTCCGCTGCAGTTTCAAACAGATTGTACCAGAACACCTCTCCATGATTTACACCCTTGCCAATCAAGTTATTCAGTGAAGGATAGTTGTATCCGTAAACACTTCCATTTCCTATAGCCCAATCGCTTTCCTTCAAAGTGTAGTCACAGAAATCACCTTCCCGCTTGATTCCCCGAAGGTCAAAAACTACCAGTAGCTTGTTGTCAAAGGCATTTGGATTATAAAGGTCAAGTACTGTACCCTGTCGTACCGCTTTTGCAGTATAGGGGATATAATACTGGAATGTCCATGTGTTGTATTCCGGGTCTGCCGGATTGGACTCTGAGACTGACCTGTTGGTAGTTGAAACGGTGAGGTGCTGGCATTCAGTGATATACTCACTGTTTTGCAGCAGCCGGTATGTGCCATTTTTATCCGGTATATGGATATCTGCCGGATAGATATAACCCTTCTTGTCCATAGCAAAGAAATGAGCGGTAATATCAATAACGTCCCCAAAGTTATTAAATCCTACAGTGTCAATCTTAAACTTCACCATGTACCCCAGCTTGATGCCGAACTGCTCTTTATTCCTCTGGATGGGCATGTCGGCCACCTTGATACCGTCAATCTGCAATTGGGTCGGTGGGTTTTGAGACAAGTTGGTTTCCTTCTCAAAATACTGTTTCCAGCGAGGGTCAAATACCACAGTTGCCCGCAGGTTTTCCACCTTATTGATAAATATCTGTGGTGAAGTGGTTCGGGTTTCATTTCCCGCCCTATCCCGCTGGTATATATGCAAGTACCATAGTCCTTTCTTTAAGCTTTGATAATTGGTACTGCCGTTAAAGTAAATCACCATATCTTTTGTGGATTTGGTGCGTTCTGTTGTCATGGCCTGGCTGATACCCTACATATTGCTTGTAGAGGGGAAGGAAGGGGATTGTGACCATAGATATCGAGTTTCAGTGACGCCGGATAAGTTATCGCCTATACGCACTTTCACCTGGTTGTTGGCATCACACATGAATTCATACCTGCCATTGCGGTAAATACACTTGGAAGGATTGGTGCTTACCACATTTGTATCAGTAGTGGTGTCAAATAAAAACTGTGCTGTATCCGGTGCTGTTGTATCTACCAGGTATTCACCGAAGCTATTTGTTCCCTTATTTCCTGCGATATCCCCATAGTTGATAGATATGCAGTACATACCGTCCAGCAGGGTGATGCTTTTACTGTAGTCCAGTCCACCGCCGGGTGCGCTGCCGGAACTGTCCCGGTTGTACCAGCTGCTGTCACTGATACTGTAGCTTGTTCCTGAAAAGCCGGAAAGGTTTTCATGAATGGAAAAGCTGATATTGTAAGGATTTCTTGACCAACTTCCATTTGTGGAGTGAGGGGAGTTATAGTTGAGCACGGGTGTTGTCCAGTCCAGCCTATAGATTTCACTGCTGCCTGTGGGATTATCCGGCGGAGAAGGGATCTGGAGGTCGCTTAAGCCCGATGCGGAATATTGGGGAGGTCCCCAGGTGCCTACAGCGCTCATGGAGCCGGTTCCTTCCTTCGTAAGTTTGACCGTACCGCCGGAGCCGCCGAAGCTTCCGCTGCCAAAGCCGGTCACGGTAATTTTTTGAAGATTATATGTGACGGGAAAAATTACATAGATGGTAACTTTGGAATCCGGATAGCGGGCTCCATCGATTATGTCTCCCTGCTTTTCTCCTGAGTATACAACCGTCATAATGGCGTTAAAGGTAATGGTGCCCCCGGTTTTAAACATGGCTTCATAGGCGGCTTTGTATTGTGGGGAATCTTTTCCGCCATAATTTGCATACTGTCTCTCGTACTCAGATATGATACTGGACAGCTTGAAAGAGAAAGGCAGGTCATTACCGGGGCCGGGTTCATAATTATATATAATAGTGCTGCCACCTACTGTAATATTGAAGCCTACTGTCCTGTAGCGGATACTGGTTGTCCCTTGAGCAACGTGGATATCGAAATTTATATATGTTCCATCCGATTTGTCATCCGCCTTGTTGATGCAGGTCTTGAAGCTTTCATGGGTGAGCAAGCCCGAAGCCGACAGGCTGCAAAGCTCATCCATTCCCTTTGTAATATTTGTCCTGCTGAGATAATAGTCCATGTCCCGGCAATATCGGTTGGTATCAACAATCAGAACTTTCTCCCGTGCCTGTTCTGAAAGCATTGCCGAAAGATTAATGGCTGTCACCGTCTGTCCCAGACCATGCCTGGGTGCAATTACTGCAATGATCATTGTGATCAGTCCTCCTTATCCTGATTCTATGGACGAACAAAAACCGTGCCGCTGCCGTCCTGCTGCTCCAAAGGCTGTGGTGCCGGACTGGTTTCAGGCGGCTGGCTGGATGTCCCGATGGAAGGAGCCAATTGGCTTCCGGCATCAGCCTTTCCTTGTATGAGATTTTGAAGCGTCTTCTCGCTGATGACCTTCAACTGTGATTTTTTCATGGCACTGTCATAGTTAAAGGTAGTATTGCTGGGTGGCTGGGATTCATCAAAATACAGCCGGGTTTCAAGAGAGCCTATCTGCTTTGCAAGTTCCATGTCCCGGTACTGCTCCTCATTAACCGATATAATCATGGTGTATTCCTTTAGCTGGATCGTCTGCGGCTTATTCAGTTCCTGGGACGGGGCAGCACCTATTGTATTATTCTTTTGCGCTTCTTGCTGCACCTGAGCTCTTGAAGGGTCAACGTCCGTTTCTATGAGCTTTAAAACCTTCTTTTTGGCAACCACCACATCGTAGTCACCATTGTTGTAGCTGACCACTACATCCACGTAGTTTCCGGTCTTGACCTCTCCGGCAACAATGCTCTTAATAGGGTATTCCTTCATCCTGTCGTAGTCTTCGAACTGCTTTTTATCCTTACTTATGGAGCCGAGGCTGATCTGCTCTCCATAGCGCAGGTCTTCCAAAGCAACCATGTTCCGCAGCTCCTCAAGGCTGGACACCGCATCCGGTTCGGCATACTTTTCCGGGATATCCACCAGCTTGATTCTAGATAGCATGTCGTCGGTAAGTACGGTGTATTTTCGTATTCCGTCCTTATCCACGACAACAGCGACCTTCCTTTTGGGCATCACGCTGTCGTCAAACTGCATACGGATTTGGGCTTCTGTCTGCTGCTTCACTTTAGGGATGACTACCTTGTTGTAGGTAAAAAGAATCCCTGCGATAACCAGCAGCATTGCTGCAGCAGCGAAAAAAATGTTTTGTCTCCTCATTCACTAAACCTTCCTTTCGACATTTGTTTTATTTGAATCTATATAAAAAGCACCGCTGGATTAACGGTGCTGAATAGTAGTATGGTAAATGATTTATTTGTGTTTCTTGAATATTCTTCTGGATATCCATTATTTTTTTGAAAGGCTCTGTAAAGCAGAAGGTTAATTTTTGTATATTATAATAAAAGAGCCTACATTTTACATGTTGGCTCTTGATGAACAATATAAAACAAATGTCCATTAATAGTATTATATAATATCAACCTGTAACTTTAATAGCCTCTAAAAAAAGAAGTGAAAGAATCCCAAAAGCTTATTTGAAAGGGGATATCCATAGCTCGCAAAAGATTTTGATACGACTTCTTGTTTCTAAGAAATGCATACCGGGCGTAAAACCCGGTTTTATCTTCACGGTCCCGGTAGGCTTCTCTGGCGGGGTCATAGGGTATACAGTCCATAAAGCTTTTGCCATAAATCCGTTTCAATATTGTGGATGGAAGATTGACGCCTTTTTTATGTTCAAAGGCCAGAAAGCTGAATTTATCAGCAGGGATGGAATACTTCCTGCCAACATGCTCTAAAAGCTCCTTTGCTTCCTTGACTTTCACCGTATTTGTACAGTTGGGTAGAATGCAAAAATCCGAACGCTGTAGTATGCCTACAGCAAATCCTTCTAATGGAAATCCGAGGGAGATAATGGACACATCAAACTCCCTGTAGCAGCTTTCCACAAGGGCGGTGTAGTCTGTGGAACGGCATTTTTCAAGCACCTCATACCCGGCAGGCCCTGTCAGCAGGTAGAGGCTGTCTTCCACCAGAATGCAGGAATCCAGCATGGAGCCGTCTGTCGGACTCGCTGCATTTTGCTCCGGCTGATTGTCTGAAAGATTGAAATAGATATCCACATGCCCGGACAGGAAATCCAGGTTGAGCAGCAATACCCTGCACCGGGCCATTTTTGCAATGTTATATGCCAGCTCGCAGGCAAATTCCGTATTCGAAAGGACGGATATCACAAGCCGCTTGAAGATGACCGGCACCTGTTCTTTTATAACTTGCTTTTTTACCACAATTTTTTCTTTCTCTA
>JANLFN010000032.1 GCA_024655885.1 Eubacteriales bacterium
CCAGGGCGGGCACATTCTTTGCCTTTAAGGCCTTGACTTCTTCCAATACCGCGTCCTCATTGAGGTCAGCCATGGCGTCAACCAGTTTTTTGCTCATATGTATCCCCCTTTTTTGATTTTGTGTATATGTATATACATATAATTATATTACCACATTTATGCAAGGAAAGCACCTCCTAAATAAAAAAATAACGGGCAGGCTCATATATCCCGGAAACAGCTCAGGGGTCCGGGAGAACAGTGCTCCCAGGACCCCTGATGAATTTGGATGCATTTCCCCGGAAAATTGCCCGGGACATGCCGTAATTTTTACTTGCCCAGGGCGGCCGCAATCACCGCCTCCACATTTTCGGGCTTGGCGTTGGCCGGCACCGAGCACCCGGTGGACATGATCAGCCCTTTATCTCCCACCCTGTCCATCAGCTTCTTGCAGTAGGCATAGACCTCGTCCGGAGTCCCCAGCGTCAGCAGTGCCGGATGGACGTCGCCGTAGAATGCCATATGCCCATAGAGCTTATCGGCAGCCTTGAACATGTCGGTGGTGCCGTCCGGGCCGAAGACGCAACGGTTCTTTGGGAACTCAAGCAGATGGTCGATAAAGCGGTCCCAGCACAGGTCCAGATGCAGATAGCAGTTGGAGCCTTCCTCCACGATGATATCTACATCGTTTTTAAACTGGGGAAAAATGAATTTGTCAAAATCCTTCATGCTCAAAAAGTCCCCGGCTCCAGCCGCTCCTGTAAACACTGTCAAGGGCTTGAACTTGCGGACTGCTTCCCTCAACGCCTTGGAGCTTTCTTCATAGGCGACTTCCATAGCGGCCATAACCTTGTCGGGTATCCTGCGGATATCCATAAGCAGTGCTTTGGACCCGCGCGCACTCATGAATCCGCCAAAGACTCCTCCGGCAATGGTAAAGGGAGCATCCCCGTCGCCGGACAGGGTGACATAGCCCGCATCTTTATACATCTGGGCGATTTTCGGCGCCAACGGCGCCCAGTATTCCATTTCTTTCTCCAATTCAGGAAGGTACTTTTTCTGGAATTCCATGGAATAGTAGTTGAACCCTTTATCGATGATGACATCGTAATCCTCCACCGTCATGGGACGAAGCTCGTCGATCTGCCAGATCATATTGTCGGCAAGATCACGGCCCGGCACCTTCATCTTTGCAAAGGCAAAGGCCCCCATGACGGGAGGGTACGTGCCCGGCCCGCCGCAGTCGATGTCGCCCAGTTTTTGCAGTCCTTTAATGCAGCACTCGTTGCCATACTCCGGGTTCAATACCAGGTCGGATACCTTGCCCCCTCCGTACTGCACCAGAAAGGCATCGGCATTCAGGGTGATGGGCGGCCTGTCTGTCTTCTCATTGGCAACGGCCTTTTTTAACCTTTCAAGATGCTCCTTTCTTAATTCTTCCGCTGTTTTCATGTTACTGCACCCCCATGTATTTCTTGGAATACTCCACCGTTTCCTGGGCGTTCCTGCACACGTGGTCGGCTCCCACATACTTGCAGGTGGCCTCGTCCACAGGGCCTCCCCCAATGAGGACCTTCACGTCCTTGCGCAGCCCCTCCTTCTCCAACGTCTGGATGCACTCCTTGATGTTGTCGAAGGCGGTGGTCAGAAGGCAGGAGATTCCGATGACCTTGGGCTTGTACTGCCTGATGGCCTCTACGTACTTGGCCGTGGGCACGTCCACCCCCAGGTCGATGACGTTGAAGCCGTTGCTGCTCATGACGGTGGTGACGATGTTCTTGCCGATGTCGTGGATGTCGTCATAGATGGTGCCCATGACAAAGGTGCCGTACTTGGATGCGGTCCCGGCACCCCCCATGCCTCCAAGCAACTGGGAGGCTTCGTTGAATATTTCCGCCGACATGATGAGCTCGGACAGGAAGTATTCCTTTTCCTCGAACCTCTTTCCCACGATGCCCATCCCCTCCTGCAGGGATGCGATGATGTCCAGGGCAGGCACATTCTTTGCCTTTAAGGCCTTGACTTCTTCCAATACCGCGTCTTCATTGAGGTCAGCCATAGCTTCCACTAGTTTATTGCTCATAAGTATCCCTCTTTCTTAAATTTATATATATAACTATATTACCATGTTTGTCTGCATAAATCATTATGCATAAAGTAAAAAAAATAGGGTGACAAACTCTGCACTTTGTGGGATTTTCCACCCACAAAGCGCTTCTTTGATGTGAATACGGTCTGTCTGCAACTCTGTGTCAATGGGAAATTGGTCCTATTTGCCCAGAGCAGCCGCAACCACCGCCTCCACATTTTCCGGTTTGGCATTGGAGGGTACCGCACAGCCGGTGGACATGATGAAGCCTTTATCCGCAAACCGGTCCATCAGCTTCTTGCAGTAGGCATAGACCTCGTCCGGTGTCCCCAGCGACATCATGGACGGGTGGACGTCGCCATAGAAGGCCGTATGGCCGTAAAGAACGTCGGCTGCCTTGAAAATGTTGGTGGTGCCGTCGGGCCCAAAGACCATTTTGTTTTTGGGAAGCTCCAGGAAATACTTTACAAAGCGGTCCCAGCTGCAATCCAGGTGCAGGTAGCAATAGGAGCCTTCTTCAATAACAACATTGGCCGCCTCTTTAAAATACTTCCATGCAAACTTTTCAAAATCCTTTATGGACAGGAAGTCTCCCGCTTCACGTCCGCCCCCCGTGAATACGGTCAGGGGCTTGGCGGTACGCACCGTATCCCTCAATGTCTTCAGGTTGGTCTCATGCATTACGTTCATGGCCTCCAGGACCTTGTCCGGCATCTTTTTTATGTCCCTGAGGAACTCTCCTGTTCCGCGCGCAGCCGACAAGGAGTTGAACGGAGCTCCGGCTATGCACATCATACCCGGTTGAGGTGTGCCCCCTTCCTGCGACACTCCCAGCGTCACATACCCGGCATCAATATACTTCTGGGCAACCTTGGGTCCCAGCTGCATCATGGCCTCCATATCCTTTTTGGACTCCTCGGTCTCAGGGAAGTACTTTTTCATGAACTGCTCGGTATAATAGCCGAACCCTTTATCGATTATCACATCATAGTCCTGCTCGGTCATGGGACGGAGTTCGTCTATCTGCCATATCATGTTGTCAGGGAGTTCACGGCCGGGCAATTTTATTCTGGCAAAGAAGAAGGCTCCTCCCCCCATGGCGGGGAACGCTCCCGGCCCTCCGCAGTCCACATCGCCCAATTTTTGCAATGCCTTAATGATCAGGTCGTTGCCGTACTCCGGATCGTTTACCAGGTCGGACACCTTACCTCCTCCATATTGCACCAGAAAAGCGTCGGCATTCAAGTTAATAGGCGGCCTGTCGGTCTTCTCATTGGCAACGGCCTTTTTTAATCTTTCAAGATGTTCCTTGTACAATTCCTGTCCTGTTTTCGTATTTTCATCCATAATAGATCCCTCCTCATATTGTATATATATCTATATTATCATATTTATTTAGGCAAATCATCTAAAAACAAAAAATATTCTTTAACTCTGCAATGTGTAAAGTGCCGGCTTTGAACAGGGCAGCCGCAGATCATGAAAAAAATTCCCAAAAGCAATTTCCTGAAACAAGCAATTCCTTTTGGGCAAGTTATGAAAATCGTACGGTTTTTAAATTTTGGAAGCCTGCAGCGGCTGCAGATGCTGCAGCCGGCAATGATCCGCTGCCTCAAGCCTTACTGGGCCATACCTGCCGGACCTCCGGGGACAGCCGGTGCAGGTTTTTTCATGAGGTTATACAGCACGTATATCACCGTAAAGCCTGCCACACCGATCAAAAAGACTATGAACGGCAGCTTCAGAGCAGCCATTCCCGTCACTCCAAGGGCTCCCGCCAGGCCTGCGGCGAACAGCGAGGATGCAAAGCCGCCTATGCCCATGCAGACGTTCAGTGCAGACGTGGCCAATGCGATCAACTGCGGCGGTGCTATCGCTCCGATTGCCATATTGATGGCAGGTCCGCCGAGGGCAAATCCGAATCCCATGACTGCCATGGCAACAAAGATCAAGGGAAGGCTGTTGGCCGCAAGGAATAGTATCAAACCTACACAGCCTATACCAAATCCAAGAGGCAAGGTGAACCTTGTCAGCTTCTGGAATACTTTTCCGAAAATCAAGCCGGCCACCATTCCGCCCAAGGTGTTAACGGTGATGACTGTCCCTGCTATGGCTGCATTTCCCATGCCACCGGTAACTATGATGGGCGATATGTTCAATGTTGTGGGCATAAATAACAAGTTATATATTCCGAATAAAATACATATGACCCAAACCATGGCAGGCATTTTCGGTTTTTGGGGAGCAGCCGCGGGTCCACCCATGGGGCCGCCTGCCGTTGCGGGTCCCGCAGGCACATCTTCCGGTTCCGGCACAAAGAAGAACACGATGATGAGCATGAAAACAGAAAAGAGGTTGGTCAGGAAGGTTAAATGCCAATCCATAACGGCTAAGAATCCTCCGATCATGGAGAACACCATCGCGGACAAGCTCATAAACACACCTGTCAGGCCCATGAGGCCGGCCCTTTCTTCAACCGGGATAAGCCTGAAAATAAGCGCCATGTAGAGGGGACCAATCAGGCCGGTGGCTGCACCGTTGAGGGCCCGCATCACCATAATGACGTTGAAGTCATTCAGGAAGACCGGTGCTGCGCCCGTAATTGCAAACAGCCCAAATCCTAAAAGCAGGCAGGTCCTGTATTTGACATACCTGCCGGCGATCACTCCTGTCAGCAGCGTGAAAGGCACCATAATCAGGGACGGCAGGGTTACCAGCATCATTACGACCGAAGGCGGCACCTGAGGGAACGCTTTCATGATATCGGCCAGCGCAGGCGTAAGTGAACCGCCGCAAAAGGCATTGAACGTCATGGCCAAAATTGCAAATTTAATCATGAACATATTTTTTTTAACCATTTTTTACACCCTTTCATTTCATTTGATTTAACCGGAATGAAATAGATCTATCTAAACACCCTAACGGCTAAAAAAGAGAAATCCATCCTTTGTGGGCAGCAGCGGCCATTGCCCTCCTATTTTCAGCCCTCCCATGGGGATTCTGTCCCATCTATTCCAAGCCCCGTTAGGGATTTCATCATGGGTCCGGGTGGACAGCTCCAAGCTTGAAATAAAATTGGACAGCTGCGCTCCTATGCCTTGCGCAAAAAGAGCCCATGAAATGTACAACAGGTGTGGTATCTGGTTTTCCAGGTTCAATGCGTCCTTAATCAGTTTAAACCGTTTATTGTAGAGTCCTTTGCGGGCCTCCAATCTACTGTACTTCCATATATTTCTTGGAATACTCCACCGTTTCCTGGGCATTCCTGCACACGTGGTCTGCTCCCACATACTTGCAGGTGGCCTCGTCCACCGGGCCTCCCCCGGTGAGGACCTTCACGTCCTTTCCCGGCCCTTCCTTGTCCAGGGTCCGGATGCACTCCTGGATGTCGCCGAAGGCGGTGGTCAAGAGTCAGGAAATACTCTTTTCCCCCGGGCCTCTTTCCCAGGATGCCATACCCTCCTGCAAGGACGCGATGACGTCCGGGACGGGCACATTCTTTGACTTTAAGGCTTCGACCTCTTCCAGTACGGCGTCCTCATCGAGGTCAGCCGGGGCTTCCACCGGTTTGTCCCCATTGATCTCCCTCCCTTCACTATTTGTCTATACTTCTATATTATCAGATTTATTCAAAAATTCTATCATACAAAAAGTAAAAATATATACCTATATAACTATACATTTTGTCATATGTTTTTTCATAAGAGCCTTTTTTACGCAGTTAAAAGTCGGCGCCGCATTTTAATCCCACATAAAAATTCCCAGGGACAGCCGCTTTGCAATTCCAGAGTAAATAACAAAGAAACAAGTAAATTGCTATTACTCTATATTGACTCTGTAGCAGATATAGAGCATAGAATAATGCACAGAGACTTATTTACCTGCTGTAAAATATTGCATAAAAGCATTGACCTTGGTATAATACCACAGTTATACTAATATTGTGTAAAATCTAACATCCATGTGTCTTAAGAGGGCCTGGAGAACGCAGTTGAAAGTTCCATTTTTTATCAATTATAGGATTTATTCCAGCCGCAGCAGTAAGCAGTTAAATGGAGGTCAATGGTATGAAGTACAGGATTGGTGACGTGAAGCGCATTCTGGGTATACCCGTTGAAACACTGCGTTTTTTTGAGAAAAAAGAGATTATCAATCCGCAGAGGGATGAAAACAACAGCTACCGCTATTATGATGCCCTTGATATCAATAAGCTGGTTGCTTATAAGTTTTACCGCAGCATGGAGTTTTCTGTCAAGGAATCCGCTGATATCGTCAATTCCCTGTCCCACTTCGAATCGGTCGGTCAATTGGAGCGCCAGCTTGAAACAATCCGGAGAAAGATAACGCATTATGAGTATTTGCTGATGCGCATGAAAGAATTGAAGCATTCTCTCGAGCAAATTGAAGTAATGCAGGGCAGATTTCGAATAGAGGACAGCCCCGAAATTTTAATCTATTGCAATCAGGTCAATGACACTTTTGGAATGGATGCCTTACAAAGAGAAGTGACCCGAAAATGGCTTAATCAGCTGCCTTTTGTCTGGCTGGCATTATTCATTCCAAAAGAAGAAATTCCATATGGAGAAGTAGTCCAATGGGGCTATGCACTACGCACCGTTTACCATGATATAGCAGAAAAGCTTGACTTGCCGCTTACCAGGAGAATTCCGCCTCAAAAGAGCGTTTTTACTATTTTTAAAGTCAGCGGCGATGAGATACTTTCACCCAGAAAAATGCAGGTTGTTCTCCGCTTTATGGAAGAAAACGGGCTTGTTCTGAATGGCGACGCCATCGGGTCAATCATCAACGAGGAACATGACAACTCCGGAATAAGCCGGTATTTTGAAGTCTGGCTGCCGGTTGCGGATAAATAATCAACTCCAGTAGGGAATAAGTAAACCTGCATTTAAAAATCATGCATTTAATTAAAACTTAAATGCATGATTTTTTATATTACTTAGACATGACTGCAACTGCTTTAACTTATATATTGACTCCGTATTAACTACAGAGTTTAGTATTATATTGTACTAAAAAGTATTGGAGATGGAATGTTTCTATTCAATGACCGGGCTCTTCCTTTAGAGTTTTATTTAACGGCCGAAATTACGGCCGTTTGTAAAAACATAAAAAACAGGAGGGTTGAATATGAGGAGGAAAGATTTTTTTAGAGGGGTACTTTGTATTGCACTAAGCCTTATTTTTGTCTTGTCAATGGTAGGATGCTCCGGTGGAGGCCCTGCAGCTTCAGAGACTGGTTCGGGCGCTGCTCCGGCTTCAACTCCGGCTGCAGCTCCGGCAGCAAAGGTAGAAAAAATGACTACCGACGTTGTGGTCATAGGTGCGGGCGGTTCCGGAAGCGCAGCCGCCACCCAGGCAGCTGAACTGGGCGCAAAGGTAATACTGCTTGAAAAGCTTGCTAAGCCCGGTGGAACAACCGCTATGGGCGGCGGACTTTTCGGTGCGGACAGCAAGCTGATGAAGGCAAACGGAGAGAAACCGGTGGATACAGACGCACTATTTGCTGCCTGGGAGAAAGAAATGGTCTGGAAAGCCGACGCCAACCTTGTCCGCAAGTATCTTGCCCTGTCGTCAAAAACAGTAGACTGGCTGCTGGAACGCGGATATGAATTGCACAAGGTGGCCGCCGTCCAACTGGGGCATGAGTTCCATGGATACCACAAGTACAATGAGCTCCCGCCGACGAAATACTTTGAAAGGCTGCTTGCAGGTTTCCAGAAAAACGGCGGGCAGTTATTGCTTGAGACACCTGCAAAGAAACTGATTGTTGACGAAAAAGGCGCTGTTACGGGCGTAATTGCCGAGAAAAAGGACGGGACCCAGCTTGAAATAACGGCTAAATCAGTGGTTATCGCTACAGGCGGCTATGTTGGAGATACCAAATGGGTGTCCGAAGCATTTGACGGAGTTACTGTAGCCCCTGCCGGACTTCTCTCCAATGTGGGAGACGGCATAAAGATGGCATGGGAAGCCGGAGCCGCACACCGCGGTGAAAATGTTCATCTTGCACATGTTACCAAGGTCCCGGGCGACTTGAGCAAATTTGACCCGGCGCAGAGCATGCTCGCTTCTTCTTCCATTGCATACCTGGCTATAAATCCGTGGGTGAATTCCCAGGGAGTCCGTTTCGCAAACGAAGATATAATACAGGACCGTGCGCTTACTTCGAATGCGGCCATAATGCAGGGCAATTTCTATTACACCATATTTTCGAAAAACATGCTGGATACTCTTGAAGCTAAAGGAGCTGCAGCACTGGGTCTGCAGGAAAAGGTCGCCATGGGTCCCATAGAAGAGCTCACTCCTATGAAAAAAGGCTGGACCGGCCTGAATGCCATGATCGAAGAGCTTATTAACCAAAAAGTGGCGTTCAAAGGCAATACATATGAGGAGCTGGCAAAAGCTGCCGGCATGGATCCCGACAAATTTGTTTTCTACATGAACAAATACAACGCTGATGCTAAAGCCGGAAAAGATACATTGATGGGTAAACGCGCGGCACATATGGTTCCGCTGGGGGATGGGCCCTATTATGCAATCAAGGTCGTGCCCACCAACCTGTGCACGCTCGGCGGTATCCGCATAAATGAAGATCTGCAGGTAGTAAAGGATGACCCCAACAGCTATGCTCCTATCCCGAACCTGTATGCATGCGGATCCGATGTGGGCGGTCTCTACAGCGACCATTACGTGCTTCTTGAAGGCGGGTCTCAGGGCTGGGCCTATAACTCCGGACGTATGGCAGGCGCAAGTGCCGCTTCAAATGCACTGGGGAAAAAGATAGTGCTTCCCGGACTCGAAGCCTTTATGAATTAATCTGCAAAAAATATCTTGTTAAAAATAATAGAAAATAAAGAGGGACTATGCTTCTAAATTAGAGGCATAGTCCCTTTTGACCCTCAGGCCCGTTAAAAGGCAGCAGGCGCATCTATAAATGCTTTCGGCTTTATTGCGCCATATCCGCCGGAGGACCTCCAGAAACGGACGGTGCGGGTTTGGATCTCAGGTTGATGAGGGTATATATCACAACAAATATTGCTATACAGACCAGGCCGACTACGATGGGGAACCTGATCCATGTAATTTTTAAAGCTCCCATGATTCCGGCGAAAATCATCGGCGCTACAAAGCCGCCTACGCCGCTGAAGCTGTTCATTATAGCCATCGCAAGCGGTGTTGCGTGTGGAGGCACCATTGCTCCGACCGCCATCATGACCGCAGGCATTCCAAGGCTGAATCCAAAACCGGTGATAGCACTTCCCACGGTAAGAAGGGGCAGGTTGCCGGCAGTCGCCAGCAGTGCAAACCCTACAGCCGCTATGCTTAATCCAACCGCCAGGGTGAACCTTCCAGCCTTCTGGAATACTTTCCCGAATAGCGCGCCTCCAGCCATTCCACCGACGGTATTCATCATAAGCACAAAGCCTGCTGAAGCAGCGTTGCCCATATTACCGCCCACGATAATCAAAGACATGTTCAAGAACACAGGCATCATTAAAACAAAGTTGATACCGAATAAAACCCCGATAACCCAAATCATGATGGGCATTTTGACCTTCGGAGCCGCGGGGGCACCGGCCGGTGCTTTAGGCGCTTCAGGTGGGTTAGGCAGCCACAAGACGATGGCTATCAACAATATAACAGCCACAAGGTGTGCCAGGAAGGTGTGGCGCCAGCTGATTACGCACAGAACTCCTCCGAGCATCTGGAATACAATACCTCCGATGTTCATAAACACACCCGTTAAACCCATTACGTTCGCTTGATCCTTTCCTTCGATAAGTCCGAAGATAAGCGCCGGGCCAAGAGGCATTATAAAGCCCAAAACAAGTCCGAACACACCCCTCGTAATCAATATGGCTATAAAGTCATTCAAAAAATAAGGGGCTACACCACAAGTTATAAGGAGTATGAATGAAAATATAATCATTGTTCTGAATTTTATGAATTTGCCTGTTACGGCTCCTGAAATCAGGTTGCCCGGTACCATCAGCAAAGATGGCAGCGTGGCAAGCATCATGATCAAGGACGGATCTACCTGGGGAAAAGCCATAGCCAGGTTCGCAATTGCAGGTGTGACTGTTCCCGGAACCATACCAATGGTCGACATGGCCAGTATTGCTATGATTATCAAAGTTTTGTTTTTAGTCATCTCTTTACATCCTCTCAAAATAAAATTTACCTGATATACGGTATAAATACCTTATTTTCCGACAGTGGCATCCACAATGGCTTTGATATTTTCCGGCTTCGCGTTGGGAGGCATTGCGCAGCCCTGGGACATGATGAAGCCCACGGGCCCTATCTCCTCGCACAGCCTCCGGG
>JANLFN010000033.1 GCA_024655885.1 Eubacteriales bacterium
TTGACCCGATAGCATTGTAAATTGGTTAATCTTTTTTATGCAACGCTAGTGATTTTGCTTATATCAATTTGGCATAGTCTTGAGCGCCGTAAAAGAAACGCAGAATGATTATTTTTTTAGCGGTTTCATCCACTTTGTAGACGATGATATAGTTTTTTACGACAGCCTTGCGATAACCCTCTTTTTCCAATCGGCTATCTTGACACTTGGAATACATCAGCGGATTTCTTTTCAAATAACTGTAACACTTGTCGACCTCGTCAAGAAAATCTGATGCGGCTGTCGGATTTGCCAATTGAACGGCAATGTATGAAACGATATTGTCCAAATCCTGGTGAGCAAGTTCGGTGACAATCAATTTATACATTGTATTTTTCTCTTATACTTTTCAGAGAAGCATCTCCGTCAAGTATTTTCCCTTCCGCCAATTGTTCCTCGGCAGCCTTCAATTTGCGGTGGACATCTGACATGAACATCTTTTCCTCGTACAACTTCATGCTCATGATGACCATATCGCCATATCCGTTTTTTGTCACAAAGATTGGCTCATCGGAAGAATGACACATTTGAGAAATCTCACTTGTTTTTTTTAGATCACGAATTGGAATTATCTTAGGCATAATCACCAGCCCCCTCGTGGCTTTATTGTACCACAATTATGCCCTTATATCAATGATGTTATTTCCCTGGCCATAAAAATTACAAAACCAGAATGCCTCTTGAATCATAAACCGAACCGCCGCCCGCATGCCGTAAGGCCCGGTCCAAGGCCATAATTAAAGCAACAGCTCCGTCAATCCGCTCGGTGCTTTTTTCTTTGTCCGGCTTGATATTGCCCGCTCTTTTTCGGCACTTCGATAAATACGGTATTGAACTGGCGATACCCGTTCTTCTTGATTACGCCAAAAACATTTCTGATCAGTTCTTCCTGCCAATCGAGCAGGTAAAAGGGCTGCCCCGCCCAAACCCCTTTGGTGTGCTTGAGGTTTTCTATGAAAGCGACGGCATGATCGGCACGGGCTTTATCGTAACGGGAATCGGGCAGCATAAACCGGGTAGGCTTGAATTTCTTCTTTGCCCTACCCACTGCTTTCCCGCCTTGCCGGAAAGTTCAGCCTCGCAAATTCGCCGAAAAGTATGGACGCTTTTTTATCCCTGGCTTTTGCCGCATCTGCCGCGTTGTCAAACAGGCCCGCATAATGTTTTTTCCCTCCGCAATGGACATATGCTTCATAGCGGCCGACCCTTTTCATAAAACTCACGCCCATAAAACCGGTGGTGTTGGTGCATCTTCTTCTCTGGTTGAACATGTTTTCCTGATGGGTGCAAACGCGCAGATTGCTTCTGCGGTTATCAAGCTTATTTCCGGATATATGGTCAATGTCCGCGCCTTTGATATCCCCCAGAAGAACCTTATGCATCGGCCGCGCCCTGCGATGGATGTTGGTTGTGATGTATCCGCGTTTTGAAAGATTCCAGGAATGCTTCTTCACTTTTTCAAAGTCTTCTATGTCAAAGTAGAATTCTTCTCCCTTTTTGGTAAAGCCTACAACACAGCTCCCGTCTTCAGAAATATGGTATCTGTTTTTTCCTTCCAAAATCTGCAGCCTCCTTTTGCCCAGCAAAAAAAGGAACCTCCTAGCGAAGCTCCTTTATCAAGTGGATTTCTATGAAGTTATTTACGCTGCCAGCGTCTTTCTTCTAAACCTCTGACCTCTCTGCCTGAGCCGCCGAATCCCGAACCGCTTTATCAAGAATCGAAATATCAAAGCCCGCGTCCATATATCCCTGCCCGATTACCTCGTAGTAGTAGCGGCTCGGCGCGCCTTGCGGCCTGCCGTCATTCATGATATATGCCATGGCTGGCACCCACTGTCCTTTGAATCGTACCTTAACCGTTTCTTTCCGGTACAGATGCGGATATCCTTCATATCGATCCAGCGCTTCCTCGTCATAAGGCGTGATTCTCCAAAGCAATGCCGGCACGCTTCCGCCTTTTTGCTTTTCTATCGTCGCCACCGCTGCGCCGTTTCCTCCCCGGAATAACAGCCGGTAGCCGTTGAGCTTCGCTTGGCCCAGTACTCTCGCCGTCGGACAGCGGTATGCCATCTGCTTTAAATTCAGGTTGCTTCCGTATGCCAAATAAACTGTTCCTTTTTCCTCGTTCATTTGCATCATCCTCCTTGTGTTTGCCGCGGGCAAGGGGCGGCTGTCCGCCCCAAGCGCCCATTCATCTATGCCGCCCGAAACCGCCACGCGGCGTTGCCGCTCAGAGCCTTGCATTAGTTCAATCGTTCCGTTGCCGTTGAAAAAGCTATGCAGGTTCAAAAAGTTGTACCTACTGCTGTGATAATGCTGCCTGCGGCTTCCCTCATAGCCTTCATACCAGATGCTCTCGATGGCCGCCATGGTCTTGGGCTTGCGACGGTTTATCTTTTCCACCAGCGCCGCGTCCATCTTCTTGCAGAACCGCATCCTGTCCGGCTCAATCTGCAGCGCCTTGTAGAAAAGGTCGTTCTTGCTGGCAATGATGTTGATGAAGTTGCGGATGCTTCGCGGTGTGTGGTTTGCGCTGTCAAGATGAACATGAATACCTGCACTGCTGTTGCTGAAGCCGCCCGCCTTGCGGAGCCTCCTGATCAGTTCCTGCAGGGTTTCAATATCCTCCCGGCAGGTGAGTATGGGGCTTACCAGCTCCACGCTGTATTCCCGGCCCGCCTCGACAATCCGGCCGCGTTCCTTTTTCTGCGTCCGGATGCTGCCGTCGCTCATGAATTTCCAGACCCGTCCGTCCGGTGCGATAACCTTTTGGGTGTTGTAATAATCGTTTCCGCTTTCGACCCTCCCGCCCAAAAACTCCGCAGCTGTCTTTGCCGCCTGCGCCCTCGTAATCCCTGTAAATTCAACCTCGATTCCGAATCTCGTTTCAAGCATTGTAATTTTCCTCGCTTCCCCTGTGTTTTCTGCCCTTTGGCAAGTGTACATTAGGCCATGGAAAGCACAGGATAGCAAGGCAATTCTGCATGAGTTTCCGCCGGATTTTCAACAATCTTCCGCATCGGAATTTATGTACATTTAGGCTGTTACAGCCTCCTGACCACATCTTTGCCATAAGCCACGCCAAGCGAAGAACCGCAATCCCAGTTTATATGAATGGTTCCGATATCATCTTCATCGTCATCTCCCTGATAATATTTGAAAACAGCTAATCAAAGAATCTTCGGCGTTTTCCCCGGTTCTTGTTTTTCTTTTTGCCAAAGCCTCCCTCATGGCTTCCTCGGTCCTAAAAGCGCCGTTGCCTGAAAGCCTGTCGAGAAAAAGCTTTCTTGCGGTTTTGTATTCGTCCCCGATAAAGCCGAGCCTCAAGAGCCAAACCCGGAAAATGTATTTCTCGTTTTCTCCGCCGGTCACCCTGGGCGTTGAGTGCTTTTGCGCCAGCGCCATTCGATTTAGCGCCTGCGCAAACTGGATATATGCCTTGATATACTCCGGCTCCAAGGCGGCAGGGAACCAACGGAAGCTGATGCTGTCCTGGGTAAAGCCTAGGCCCGGGCTGGCTTCGTCCCCGCCGAAGGAGCCGGCGATTTCAAGGAAATTCTCAATTGTGCAAACCCTGACCTGGTTCAGGTAATCCACAAACTCCTGCTTGAAAGTATACTTTTCATCGATGCCTAAGGCTTTGAAGACGAGCACTTGCTTGCTGGCGATGATGTTTACCAGGTTTCTTAAGGTGACTCCGTTATGGCCGGCTATAGGCAGAGCAACCGAAGCGGCGCCTTCGCTCCGGGCGCCTGCCTCGGACAAATCCTTAAAAACCTCTGCGCTGTCCAGGTCTTCCCTGGTAAGTTCCGGTGTAAAAAACCTTCCGTCTTTGGCAATCCGCCATTTCCTGCCTGCTTTATCCCGGACAGTGTACTCAAAGGTAGGCGCTCCCTTGTATGCGGCTTCCGTACCGAAACGGGCGGCGATGGTTTTTGCCGTTTCCTTACGGGAAAGTCCCAAAATCCCGGTGGAGTAAATGAATGTGTTTTCCTGCATTAAACCTCTCTCCTTCCTGTGCTTTGTGGGTATAATTAACGCTCGATAGCCACAGGAAGTCAAGGCAATTTCACTTTAGCCTGTCTGTGCCCACGCAGTTTTATTTCCTTCCCTCAAAAGAAAAACACCGCCGGCGTTTCCGGTGTTCTCAATATATCTCTTTACAATCACGTCACAATATTTTGGATCCAGCTCCATCATATGGCAGAGTCTTTCTGTCTGCTCCGCCGCAATAAGGGTTGAGCCTGAACCACCAAAGGGATCTAAAATCAAGTCTCCTTTATGGCTTGAATTCAAGATCGCTTTGTCCATCAGGGCAACAGGTTTCATGGTCGGGCGCTCGTCACTCTTTTTAGGCCTGGGGATTTCCCAGACATCGCTCTGCTTCCTGTCTTTAAGCGGGCATAATCTTGCGCCCTCTACCCAGCCGTACCAAAGGGGCTCATACTGGGTATGGTAGTCCTTGCGGGATAAAACCAGCGTGTCCTTCTTCCAGATGATGGTGCTGGACCAGTGGTAGCCCGCCTCCTGCATCACGCTCATGAGGCTTCCCCATTCCTGGGCGCTCATCACTACATAGGCCATGCAGCCTGCCTCTGAAACCGCCTTCATGTTCTTAAAGGCCGCCAGTAAAAACGCCCGGAACTCATCCGGGCTCATGCTGTCATTTAGTATTTGCCTGGGCTTCCAGGAAGGGTGCTCCACATCGGCGCCATAGTTCACATTCCAGGGCGGGTCAGTGAAAATGCAGCGTGCACGCTTTCCATCCATTAGTCTCAAAACTTTTTCAAGGTTAGTGGTGTCTCCGCACATCAGGCGGTGCCTGCCTAATAGCCATATATCCCCTCGTCTGGAGACCGGCTCTGTTATTTCCGCGGCAGCCTTGCCGGCATCAAAGTCATCCTCCTTCACCTTACCGGATGCCGAATCCCCGAACAGCTCAGCAAGCTCCGCCGCGTCAAAGCCTGTCAGGGAGACATCGAAGCCGCTGCTTTCCAAGTCTTTCAGCAAATCTGTCAATAACGGAATATCCCAGTCGCCGCCGACCTTGTTAAGTGCCACATTCAGCGCTTTTTCCCTCTCTTCATCCATATCGACAACCACACAGTCAATTTCCTTAATCCCCAGGGCTGTGAGCACCTTATATCGCTGATGGCCGCCGACAATATTGCCGGTTCTTTTGTTGTATATAACCGGCTCCACATAGCCGAATTCCTCGATACTCCTGCGAAGCTTTTCATATTCAGGATCACCCGGTTTAAGGTCCTTGCGCGGGTTATATTTAGCCGCTTTCAATTTTTCGGCTGATATTTTCTGTATTTCCAATGCTTACACCTCCAGTTTGACAGCCTTGCCCCCAGTGAATTCCTCCCAGCGTTTATCAAGAATTCTTGAACAGCAGTCCGGCATCTACTGGGCTGTTGTTCAATTTTATCTTGATATTTGGGTTGTACTGATAACAGCGTTTAACTGCCAGGTCACAATATACCGGTGATAATTCCATGGCATAGCAACACCTTTCGGCCTGCTCTGCGGCAACAATGGTGGTGCCGCTCCCCGAAAAAGGCTCCAGCACAATACCTCCTCTATCGCTGTGCATTTTAATACAGCGCCAGGGCAGTTCTACCGGAAACATCGCAGGGTGTTCCTTGTTGGCTCTCACCGTTGTCATTTCCCAAATGCCTGCATAGCCCCACTTTTTGCGTTCCTCTTTAGTAAGCCGTTTTACAAATTTGTAGCTGTGGCTGGCAAAAGCAGAAAGCCATACATACTCCTGGTCGTTATATTCCTCGGCTTCACCATTCTTTGAAAAACAGGAAATATATTCATACTGCTGCACCGGCTTGTTGGAAACCAGATGGTAAGGCCCGACGCCAAAGTTCATGCCCTGCTTCTTCCAGATGCGGATCCAGATCGGCCTGAAGCCATTGTCGGCAAACATGTTCACGCTGTAGACGCCGGTCGGTTCGATAAACTGGGAACCGGTGGCATAGAGGTCTCCCAGGTTCCAGCAGACGATATCGGCATATTTGCAAATGTTTTTGATGACTGGCTTCATGGTGGCAAACCATGGTTCAATACCCTTTTGTTCATAATCTTTGCCTACGCCATATGGCGGGGAAGTGACACAAACCTGCGCATGTTTGCCTTCCATGAGTTTTGCAAAATCCTCTGCCGAGGTAGAGTCGCCGCACATGAGCCGGTGGTTGCCTAAAAGCCAGATGTCCCCGCGTTGGGTAACGGTACCTTTGGCTTCGATGCGTTCCTTTTCCCTGTCCACATCAAAGATGTCCTGCACCGCCTCCTTGGAATACCACTGGTTCATGAGCTCGTCTATCTCAGCGGCGTCAAAACCGGTAAGCGATACGGCGCTTGCATCCAGCTCGGCGATCAGGGAGGCTAATTTTTCGGTATCCCATTCGCCCTGGATTTTATTGAGGGCGATATTCAGCGCTTTTTCCCGCTGCTCGTCCAAATCCACCACCACGCAGTCTATTTCGCTATAGCCGTATTCCCGTAAAATCTTCAGGCGCTGGTGCCCCGATACCACATTCCCTGTCCGTTTGTTCCAAACGATTAATTCCACGCAGCCGAATTCCTCGATGGACCTTTTCAGCTTCTCGTATTCCTTATCCCCCGGCTTTAAGTCCTTTCTTGGGTTATATGCCGCCGGGTTTAAAAGTTCCGCCTTTATTTTCTCTATCTCCAATTCAACCACCCTTCCTTGCCGAGAGTAGTTTTTCCATTACGTCATCATGGGGAGTAGCCCCTTTGTATTCCATTGAGCAGTTTTCCCTTACCACCTGGTAGATCTGGTACCAGATGTTGTTGGCCTGTTTCATGAAGCCCTGGCTCATGGCCACATACGGCGAAGGGATCGCGTTGCCCGTAGTGGGGTGCTTGGCTAAAAAACCAAACTCGGTGATGCATTCCTCGCACTGGATCCAGCGCGAGACGCTCATGGCATACTGTTCCAGAAGCTGAGGCGTGACAAGATGCGCACAGCCCCGTTCTTTCAGCCACTGCCAGGTTTTTTCGTATATTTCAACGGCTAAAAGCTCTTTGCCGTTTTTTTGTTTGGCGGCCAGGTATTCTCTGGGCGGCGGCATCGGCTGGCCCTGTAAATCCGCTGTGGCGGTAAACTCCACGACCGTCAGTTTGCGCCTGCCGGGATTGCCTTCCAGTATTTTGTCTGAAAGCGCCTTTTTCTTTTGTCCCGCGCCGACACGCGCGCCGCCCCGGTTGGTGCCGTCCTTGGCCATACCGCATCACCTCTTTTTTCTGGAAATTTTTGAGGGGCAATACCCCGTTTGAAACCGCGATTTTTCACGCGTGCCCGCGCGCCCGCTCCCCACGGCCAGAGTTGTAAAGATTTTGACCCCCCTAGCCATTAAATCTTGCAATTTGTAATCGCGTTGTAAAGCAATTCAGTATATTATATTGAATGATTGCATATAATACTTTATAATCAAGGTTAGAAAGGAGCTGATACGATGGCTAACACCACCAATTTAAACATTCGTATCGACGAGGAGTTAAAACGCCAGGCAGATGCCATTTTTTCAGAGCTCGGGCTTAATATGTCCACGGCAATAAATATGTTCCTTCGCTATTCCGTCCGTTACGGCGGCATCCCTTTTGAACTGCGCGTCGAAAAGCCTAACGCGGAAACTCTGGCGGCAATCGACGATGTCAACAGCAACCGCAATATGAGCAAAACCTTTACCAGCGTCGATGACCTGATGGAGGACTTAAATGCTTAAAATCCGATACTCCAGCCGGTTTAAAAGAGATTTCAAAACTATTGTTAAGCGCGGCTATGATGTTAAACTTTTTGAGGAGGTGCTGCGCTTACTTGTTGAGGAAAAGCCTTTGCCTCCCAAATATCTTGACCACCCTCTGGCCGGCAACTATGGCGGTCATCGTGAATGCCATATCACGCCGGATTGGCTGCTCATATATAAAATTGAAAAAGATATTTTGACTCTGACCCTTACCCGAACAGGAACTCACAGCGATTTGTTCTGACCAAGATTTTATTTGCGGGAATAGTTTCATCCCCATCTCCCGTCCTCTTTGGCCGTAATCGCCGAGTGACAGGACTTGCACAGGCTCATCAGGTTTTCCGTTGCGTTGCTCCCGCCTTTGGATAGCGGCACAATATGGTGCACCTCCTCCGCAGGCGTCAGCCTGCCTTCCTTCTGGCACCGCTCACAAAGCGGGTGTTCGGCCAGAAACCTGTCGCGGACACGCTTCCAGCTCCTGCCGTAGCGCTTGCGGGTAGCTGGGTCCCGCTGGTGCTTCTCGTATCTAGCAGCTTCCTGTTTGGCATGTTCCTCGCAGAAGCGTCCCTCCGTCAGCTTCGGGCAGCCGGGATAGCTGCATGGCCGTTTCGGTTTATATGGCAATATGCTCATCTCCGTCCAGGCATAAAAAAGCCCCCGCCAGTTCATCCCGCGAGGGCTCGTTTATACTTTTCTATGATACTATTTTAGCGCCATTTTAACTCTCTTTCTATCAACTTTACTCTCCTCTTTTAAAAACTCGATACATTTTAGCGCTTTCTCGTGTATTCTGAAGGCGTATTGCAGGCTATATCCCATATCAACCGCAATCTGCTCCCATGTCTTAAAGCAGAGGTAGCGCAATTCCAAAAGTGTCTGGTATTCCGGATTTTGAATTCTTTTGATCATGGCTACTATATCGCGCTTCAAATCTATCAGGGTATCAATATCGCTGTTAATCTCGTTCTCCAGATCAATCATCTTGCAGATGATTGTTTCCATAGAGCTGGTGTTTTTATTGGATTTATGGGGCGTATCGGACAGGGTTGCCGTTGCTTTGGCTGCCAACTCCCTGAGGGATGCCACCTGCTCCAGTTTGCTGTTAATGCGCCGGTCAATACGATAGGTCTGGGTCAAATATTCTTTAACAGTCACAACCATCACCGCCTTCCAGCCAGGGCATTTTGCCGCGGTAATAAGTATCGGCGATGTGTTTCTGATATGCTTTGTCCAGGCTGGCCAGTCTGGCATTAGCTTTTTGGCAAGACTCTGCCGCTTGCTCCGGGGTTTTAAAGAAAGAACAAGTGCTTCCGGGGCACTTCGTAACGGTTAACACCTTGCAGCGGTTATTTTCGCTTAAAGCAAAACATTTTTAGCGAAGTCGCCTTGGAGAAACCACAAACAAAGGCAAACAAGTTGGGAAACATTAGCATAGTCACGGATATTCCCTTTGAGTTCAGGATTAGCGTCCCGCCATTGTTTGGCAGACATGCCAAATAAGGCAACATTTAATACATCTGCTTCGCTGGCATACACCTGATTAACCTGCTGGGGCGTGAGCTGTGGAGGGATTAAATTCTCTTTGATTGCATCTGTGTGAATCCGATAATTTATTTTAGCTAAGTTACGCTTAATATCCCAGCCAAGCTGCTTGTACTCCTCTTCTTTCAAACGCTGAAATTCTTTAATTAAGATACAGCTTGAACTGTGGAGATACCCATGAAGCAAATTCAAAAGCGATTGTTTCGTGTGCGTATGTACCACCGTATCTGCCAGCCTTTGCGATTATGCCACGAGAATTTGTTTTTTTTGTCCATTGTTTTACGGATAATACAAAACGATTTAATCCCGCTTCGTTTTTAATTCCCTCGAATTCGGGGGAATTAAAATTTGGATTGTACATTTCTTCCCATATTCCTAAAAATTCAATGGTATTTTTGTTCCTAAGCCACTTCTTGATTAAAGCCAATCCGTTTTCTATGTTTCTGGCCATATCTGTAAGAGAGATATAGTCCTTTTCTTCAAATTGAACTACTGCAATTTCAGTTCCATCTACTGTTATTTTTTTAGCCTACGCCCATTAACACCTCTACAGGAGATATATAAATCTTTTCTTTTACAGGAGTTATGCAGTTGATGGAAAATAACACCAAAGCATAATCAAAAAATAT
>JANLFN010000013.1 GCA_024655885.1 Eubacteriales bacterium
TAATCATGGCCTTGGATAGGGCTCTCAGGCACGAGGGCGGCAGCTCGGTTTATGATTCAAGAGGCATTCTGGTTTTATAGGGGTTTGGAGGTTCAGTCCCGTTCGTATATGATAATCGGGGCTTTTGATTTTATAACTTTATTTTGGTAAGAGTAAATCATTGATTTTAGGGCATAGTTATGGTACAATAGAGCCACGAAAGGAGCTGGTAATTATGCCTAAAATCATTCCGATTCGGGATTTAAAAAAGACAAGCGAAATTTCTCAAATGTGCCATGCTTCGGATGAGCCTATTTTTGTGACCAAAAACGGGTATGGCGATATGGTTATCATGAGCATGAAAATGTACGAGGAAAAGATGTTCATGTCAGATGTCTACAGGAAATTAAGCGCTGCCGAGGAACAATTGACGGAGGGAAAAATACTTGACGGAGATGCTTCTCTGAAGAGTATAAGAGAAAAATACAATGTATAAGTTGATTGTCACAGAACTTGCTCATCAGGATTTGGACAATATCGTTTCATACATTGCCGTTCAATTGGCAAATCCAGCGGCTGCATCAAATTTTCTTGATGATGTCGAAAAATGCTACGGGTATTTGAAAAGTAATCCGATGATGTATTCCAGGTGTCACGACAGCCGCTTGGAAAAAGGAGGTTACCGCAAGGCCGTGGTAAAAAACTATATTATCGTCTACAAAGTAGATGAAGATGCCAAAAAAGTGAGCATCCTGCGCTTCTTTTACGGCGCTCAAGATTACAATAAATTGATATAAGCAAATATTATTTACTAGATGAAAGGCCGAACAAAGATTTTTAAGCCGAAAGGGCAAACAAAATAATAAGCGAAAGGCTTATAAAATATTCAAATGCCGAAAGGGCAAAAGAATAATATACTCTTCCCGCTTTTGGGAGGAGTTTTTTCATGTAATTTTAGCCATTACCGAATTGGTGCTGGCTTTTTTTATGCCAATTTTCAGGAGGAACGAGCATGAAACTATCAATATTATCAAGGCTTTTTCAGCCAAGAGCGGGTCCTATTAATAAGCGCGACAGCCCGATAAGCGGCAGGCTGAAGGCATTCCTGCTGGGGGAGGATATCAGTCCAGGTTTGGTTTCTACTGCAGGTATAAGAGTGAACGAGGAAACTGCGCTGCGCGTGACTGCAGTTTATGGCTGTGTCAGGGTGATTGCCGAGACGGTGGCCAGCCTTCCGCTGCCTTTGTACAGGAGGCTTGACCGGGGCAAGGAAAAGGTCACAGGCCATCCTTTGTATCCGGTACTTCATGATATGCCCAACCCGGAGATGACCAGCTTCACCTTCCGGGAGGTGCTGATGACCCAGCTTTTACTATGGGGAAACGCCTACGCGCAGATAGTGAGGGACAAGCGCAGGCAGGTGATGGAGCTGTGGCCGCTTTTGCCCGCAGGGATGGAGCTCGTCCGGGATGAGAAAACCAAACAGCTTGTCTAAAGGTATACCGAAGGCATGAAAACCATCGAATACAAGCCGGAGCAGATATTCCACATCCCTGGCCTGAGTTTTGACGGGGTGAAGGGCTTGTCTCCAATCGCTGTGGCAAGGGAAGCCATCGGGCTGGCGCTGGCGACGGAAGAATTCGGCGCGAGGTTTTTCAGCAACGGGGCGCGTCCGGGAGGCATCCTGGAACACCCGGGAGTGGTGAAGGACCCGGAGAAACTGAGAAAATCCTGGGAAGAAGTCTACAAGGGCGTCCATAACTCCCACAAGATAGCAGTGCTCGAGGAGGGCATGAAATACCATGAAATCGGCATACCGCCGGAGGATGCGCAGTTTCTTGAAACCCGCAAGTTCCAGCTTAACGAAATCTGCCGTATCTTCAGGGTGCCGCCGCACCTGGTGGGTGATCTGGAGAGAGCCACTTTTTCCAATATCGAGCACCAGAGCATCGACTTCGTGGTGCATACCATAAGACCCTGGCTGGTGCGCTGGGAGCAGTCCATTGTAAAGGCTTTGCTGCTGCCCGAGGAAAGAAAGCTGTATTTTCCAAGATTCAACGTTGACGGCCTTTTACGGGGCGACTTCAAGACAAGGATGGAGGGCTATGCCATTGGCCGCCAGAACGGCTGGTACAGCGCCAACGACATCCGCGAACTGGAGGATATGAACCCTATCCCTGAGGAAGCAGGCGGAGATATATATCTTGTAAACGGAAATATGCTGCCGGCTGTGATGGCGGGAAGCAAGGCAGGAGGAGGTGAAAAGGCAAATGGACAAACAGAAAAGCAGACAGGCTGAGCCAGCGCAGCTGGAGAGAAGGACGGTATCCATGCTGGAGCTCAGGGTGTTCAGCGAGGGCGGTGAGGAAGCGGCAAAGCCCATCATTGAGGGCCATGCCGCTGTTTTCAACCAGTGGTCGGAGGAGCTTGGCGGCATGTTTCCCTTCCGGGAAAAGGTAATGCCGGGTGCCTTCAAGGAGACCATTCAGGTGGATGACATCCGGGCGCTGTTCAACCATGATCCAAGCTATGTGCTGGGCAGGAACCGTTCAGGCACCCTTGAACTCAAGGAAACGCAAAAGGGGCTGCTGGTAAGGATAACACCTCCGGAAACGCAATGGGCCCGAGACCTTTTAGTCAGCATAGACCGAGGAGACATTTCGCAGATGTCCTTCGGTTTTTTAGTTATTGAGGACCGTTGGGGCACCGAGGACGGCGGTGATATCAGGGAGCTTCACAAGGTGAAGCTTTTTGACGTTTCTCCGGTAACCTTCCCGGCATACCCTCAGACCGATGTCGGCGTAAGAGGCGCCCTTTTAAGCTATGAGAGGCATTTAAAGGAATTGTCCGAGTGTTTGCGGCGGTCGGCAGGAATTCGGACCCTGCCCTCTCGGCCTTTTACCAGAAAAATCTGGCCGAGGGCAAGCACCACAGCACCTGCGTCGGTGCGGTTTCCCGCAAACTCTGCTACATTATTTACTCTGTCCTTAATGAAAACCGGCCTTTCGAGGTTCGCAATCCGTAATTGTCGACTCCTTTTGCGGCCTGCTTGGCAGGCCATTTTGTGTTGCCCTTCTTTCATCAATCCCTTTACAATCAAAAATCTTGATTTTTGGACGTTAAGGGATTGACTCCTCATAGTTGGTCTTTCATAAAAAATAGCAGAATACAGGCTGCAACTAAAGACATGCAGGCCCCAAATATAAACGGAGCTTCTGCCCTTAGAGTTGTCCATAAAATACCTGCGATTGTGCTTGCAGGAAGCAGTGCAATTCCAACAACTGTTGAATGCAGTCCCAGCATTGTACCCTTTAATTCTTTTGGGGATATTTCTGCAACAAATGCTCTTTCAACACCAGCAATCATAGCTGTATAAACACCATATAGAACAAACATAACAATCATAAAGACTTTATTATAAGCAAAGGCAAAGCCGAAATAAACTAAAGCAAAAACGACATATCCCGCAACCAGGAGCCTCTTTCTTCCTACCTTATCTGATCTTTTTCCCGCCGGTATTGAAAGCAACGACGCAGTAATACTATAAATAAAGTACAACAGAATTACAGTAGTGTCATCAAATCCCACACTTTTTGCTCTCAACAGTAAGAATGCATTAGAGGAATTTCCTAATGTGAATAGGAGCACTACGACCAAATATAGCTTCAACTGGCTATCAAGTTTATTCATATTCTTCCAGAACGGCTCACGCTCTTTTATAATCCGTTCATCTTTTTTCCTTGATCTTAAAAAACCAGACTAAGAATAGCTGGAATAATTGAAATTAAAAAGATTTGCTTATAGTCATAGTTCCCATTTGAACTTTTAAGTATAAGATATGCTATCAAAATTCCTATTGCCGAGCCAGCCATGTCAAGTGCTTTGTGGACACCAAATGCCATACCAGCCTGTCCTTTTCCTGTGCTTTCGCTTACCATTACATCCCGCGGTGCAGTTCTGATTCCTTTTCCAATTCTGTCAATTACCCTGGCACCCTTGGTGCAGCCGAATATCAGCGTGGCGTTTCCGTCAGAGGTGCCGCCCAACAAGGCGACTACTCTAGGGCCTGCAGTCAGCTTGGTAAAGAGATTGCGAACCGTGTTCTGGTCTGCGCCATCCATCACCAGTGTGACCAGTTTCCAGTTGCCCAGCACCGGCGCATCAGCAAGAAGCTTTTCAGCCGCAGCTTCGGCTTCATTTGCCTTGTAGGCGACCAGCTCCTTCTTCAGAGTATCGACATCGTCCTTTGTTTTGAGCACACGGGCAGTCAGGTCTTCGCCGGTGGCGTTGAATGTTTTGCTGTTTTTTTATATGGATATAGTATATGATGAACTTTTCTCAGTTCTCCTCTTTTTCAGAGGTATTCTGCCTGTTTATTCCCCTTAGCAGAATATATGGTATAATACAGGCCGCCCTGGCTTTTTTCTCTGTGCTTCCTTGGTCAAACATGCTCCCCACCATTGTTTTACAACAATGGTGGGACGATACCAAACAGAGAACCGTCCCCTGTTCTATGTTACTGCTTCTGGACGTTCAACTTATGGGGCACTCTTTTCTTAACGGTTTTATGCTTGAAGTCATTGGAGATGATGCTGATATTCCCATCCGTTTCAAGCACAGCCAGGTCTACGTCCTCCAATAAGGCTACACCATGCTCCCTTACCACCTCTTTAAGTTCCTCCATTGTAAACTTAGCCTTCGCAAGGTTCTGTTGATTTATTTTCCCTTTGTAAATCAACATCAACGGCTCTCCTTGAATCAACCGTCCTAATTGGGGAAACTTATACAGGAGAAGCTTGAATATATAATTTGCAATAAATAGTGAACCCGCGGCCACCAGCCCTCCGATTAAAGTAGAATCCGAACCCACCATCGCATTTTGCACAGCATTGCTGATGAGCAGGATAAAAACCAGGTCAACAACCGAGAGCTGAGATAATTCCTTTTTTCCAAATAATCTTATCGCTATAATTATGAATACATATACCGCCACTGAACTAAAAACAATATTCAAGTATCCGTTCGCAAACATATTCCATCTCCTCGTCATCCGCTGCAGAACTGCTGTTTTCGTCCTTCACAGCAGAAGCAAATACGGACTTTGACACAAAAATACTATATTGAGAATCCATATAGCCAATCGTATTATAATATTATAATACTTGATCTGTGGAATAAAAGAAATACAAAAATGCGGGATTAAACATTAGTAGATATGCACTGGCGTCCCTAAAAGAACAATTATGTTAATGTATTTGTATTTATATATGGATCACAGGCCCAGCCATGCCGACATAAGCTCCTTTGCGATGGGGGCGCAAAGGCTGCCCCCGCTGGCACCGCTGTATTCCGCAATGACGGCCACCGCAACCTTTGGGTCTTCGGCAGGGGCGAAGCCGATAAACCATGCATGTTCCTTCCCTTTTCCCCTGTCGGTAAGCTCATTCTGCGCCGTACCCGTCTTGCCCGCTACATGAATGCCCTGGATGGAAGCATTCCTGCCCGTCCCCTTTTCCACCACCCCCACCATCATATCCTTTACAGAGGCCGCTGTTTCGGGAGAGACGGACCTGTAGAGGACTGAAGGGCCGCCAGCGTGAAGCTGGATCCCGCTTACCGTTGCCACCCTTTTTACCAGCCAGGGCTTCATCATAACCCCGTCATTGGCTATGCACGAGGCGATCATGGCCATCTGCAGCGGAGTTACAAGGACCTTTCCCTGCCCGATTCCAACACTGGCCATATCCGTTTTGCTCATCTCGTCATAGGGGAAAATGCTCTGGCTCACAGGCAGATCAAAGGGGACTTCCTTCTCAAGTCCGAAGGAGGCGGCAGCGTCTTTGAGATTCTCAAAGCCCAGCTCGGTGCCCAGCTTTGCAAAAAAAGTGTTACAGGACACCGCCATGGCGCTTTGAATGTTGAGCTTTCCGTAAGCATTTCCGCCCGAATTCCGGAACTGTTTGCCGTCGATGGTTATTACGCCGCTGTCTTCAAAGGACATGTCGGACATGCCGTCTTCAACGGCAGCGGCGCTTATGACAACCTTGAACGTGGAGCCGGGTGGGTACAGGCCCTGCGTCGCCCTTGGCACAAAGGGGGCATCGGATGACTCCACGAGAGTTGTCCAGTTATTTTCCAGTTCCTGGCCATTGGGGTCGAAGTCAGGCTTGGAAACCATGGCAAGGATTTCACCTGTCTTCGGGTCCATGACGACAGCTGCGCCCTTTATATTCCGCATGAGCTTCTCCGCCCTTGTCTGGAGCTGATGGTCGATGGTCAGGGACATGTTGGCGCCCGAGGGCTTATACCCGGCTATCTTTCCGCTTATATCCAGGATGGAGTGGATGTCGTACTGGTTGGAAAGATAGCTGTTGTAGCTTGCCTCGAGCAGCGATTTTCCGTACACCCTCGAATCATACCCGATGATGTGGCTGTAGAGGCTGCCGAAAGGGTATATCCTCTCCTGGGTATTTCCGTTGATCTGGCTCTTTGCCAGCAGCTTGCCGTTCCTGTCGAAGATGCTCCCGCGCAGTACACTGTTTTCGCTTCCATTTAATCTTTGATTATATGAATTCTCAATGACGCTGTCCTTCACGAACAGCTCAAAGTAGGTCAAGTATGCAATCAGCAGGAAAAACAGAAAACATACGCTGATGACTACATGGATGATTTTTCTATCGGTCTTCATAGGCTGTACTCCTTTCTGCCGTCGCCTGCTTTGCCGAGATCCTCTGGAGTACGCCCAGGGCCGCGAAATTTGTCACAAGGGAGCTTCCGCCGTAGCTGATGAAGGGGAGGGTAATGCCCGTGAGCAGCAGAAGCTTTATCACTCCGCCGATGATGACAAAGGTCTGGAATGCGAACATAAGCGTTATTCCAAGGGCCAGCGTCTTCTCAAAGACCTCCCCGCAGCGGAGCGCTATCTTGAAGCCGCGGTACACCAGCAGCAGGAACAGCAGGATTACCGCGACCCCTCCGAAAATGCCCATTTCCTCACATATGGCCGAGAAAATGAAATCGGTCCGCACCTCAGGGATGAGTTCGGGCCTTCCCAGTCCGATGCCGGTTCCGAAAAAGCCTCCTGCCCCTATGGCAAACAGCGACTGCGCAATTTGATACCCCTTTTGGGCTATATCCGCCCACGGATTTATCCACGCGTCCACCCGCACCCGGATGTGGTGCACAAAAAGTACGCCTGCCGTTCCGGCGGTTACGGCTGCAAGTGCATTGACGAGGAGGATGCGCACATCCTTCTCAAAAATATAGATTACGGCAAAGTATACAAGAAAAAGCACCAGAGGGGTGCCCCACTCCTTCTGGAGGACCAGAAGTCCCATGAGCAGATAGGCTACCAGCATGAAAGCTGCCGTCACCCGCACTTTCGAAAACCGGGCAAAAAGCTTCTCCCTTTGGCTGTAGTAGGAGGCCAGAAAAAACAGGAAGAGGATTTTTGCTATTTCCGATGTCTGAATGCTGAACCCTTGAAACACGATCCAGTTGTTGGAGCCCTTAATTTCCCTCCCGAACCCCATTGTAACGGCAAACAGCCCCATTGACGCCGCCATATAAAAGAACAGAAGCCGATCCCATACCTTGAACCATCCGAAGATGAAATAGCCGGCAAAAAATGCCACAAGGCCTATTCCAAGCCATTTTGCCTGTTTGATGCCCAGTTCACTGTCAAGGCGGTAAAGCATCACCGCGCCAATGGAAAAAAGCATTGAGACAATGAGGAAAATGTATTCATCACCAAGCTTGAACCCCCGTATCAGGAAATACACCATCAGGATGGATGCAATCAAGGAAAGGCCTACTATAAGCGGACTGATGTCATAAGGGGTTTCCCTGAAAAAAAGCAGCGAAAAAGCGAAGATATCTACCAGGACCAGCATATATACCGGATGGGGGAGTTTATGGGCGCTTCTCATCAGCTGCATTGCCTTCACCCTGCCTTTCACCGCTTACATAGAGAAAATCCAGCTGTCCTGCGTGAATTCTGTCTCCGTCCTTAAGCAGGACGGGCTCTGTGCCGAGACGTGTGCCGTTGAGTTCTGTCCCGTTGGTGCTTCCCACATCCTGAATATAAAAGGAGCCCCCCTTTTTTGTCAAAATTGCATGTCTGCCCGAGAGGAAAGGGTCTTCAATATGGATGCTGTTTCCCCGTGAACGTCCGATAGTGGTATCCTCGGTCAGCAGATAACTTTCTTCAACCTTGAAATTAAAGTGGTCTTTAAGACTGACCAGTTTAAGATAAGGCAAACTGACCGCCTTGGGGAAGTTTTTTGCACTCATTGACCTGATGTCGAGGTAAATAAGCCGCATGATACCAAAGATGAAAATATAAATAATTGTTATAAAAACATATTTCAAAAGCGAGGAAATTATCTCAAACATATATAATACACCCGCAGCATAAAACAGGGGACGGTTCTTTGTTCTATGCCCTGAATATCCTATTTACCGTAAAGCCTGTAATCCTTGACAGCTGCCTTAGTGAGACCCCCTCCAACTCTTTCAAAAACCTCAGTACCTCGGTCTGAATCATTGGTTCTTGCTTCTGTAATTCAGCTATTTCCATTTTGTATTTTGCTTCAACTGTTTTTCTTACATCCTTGTCTGATATGGTTTTTCTTTCTTCGGTTATTTCAAGGCATTTTTCTTCTTTCATTTCCCTGTTAAACTCTATGAAGCTCTGAATTGCCTTTTCCCTGTCTTTATTGAATATACCCAGAACAAAGTCCGTGCTCACAAGCCTTTCCTTCTCCATGTATTCCTTATAGCTGCTCCACTTATACGCTCCGATTTCCTCTACTAACCCTGCCCTTACAGGATTCTGGTGTATATACCTTATCACCGTCAACAGATAAGCGTCATCTTCTACGGCCTCACTTTTATATCTGTCCTGGAACAAGTGGCCTTTTCTGCCGTATTGCCAATTATACCAGTATACATAGCTGGCCCCTATTCTCTTCATCGTATTGGAGAGGTCCTCTTTCCCCTGTTTTATCAACAGATGTATGTGGTTTCCCATGAGGCAATACGCATAGATCTCGTATCCTATGGTTTTTTTATATGAGTACAGTACCTCGATGAACTTTTCGCAGTCCTCATCTTCTTGGAAAATATTCTGCCCGCCTATTCCTCTTAACATAATATGGTATATGTTGCTTCTGCTTTTTTCTCTGGGTCTCCTCGGCACAAACGTCACCTCACCATTATTTTACAACAATAAGGGAACGATGTCAAACAAAGAACCGTCCCCTGTTCTAAACAAAGAACCGTCCCCTGTTCTAAGAACCGTCCCCTGTTCTATGAACTTTAAAACCAACGCCACCTTTACCCTTTTGCTTACTATTTAACCTTTCACTCACAAGCTCAAAAAAGTACAATACAATTTTTGAGCAGATAAGTCCTATTATAATTCCTCCAATTATGTCTGTAGGATAATGGACAAATAAGTACATCCTTGAAAAAGCAATCAGCAAAGCTAACGCTATCGCATAAGCCCTGTATTTCTTCAACATTGTTGCAAGTATTCCTGCCGCTGCAAACGCCGCTGCAGTATGTCCTGACGGGAAGGAGTAGGATAAGGGTTTTGCTATTAATAGGTGAATTGAAGGAACTTCCAAAAATGGTCTCGGCCGACGGATCAGATGTTTCAAGATTCCTTCACCAATAATTGTACTTAATACTAATGCTCCTAAAGTCATAATACCCACTTTTCTGTATTTCTTACTTACAATTAAAGCTAATGATATGACAATCCAGATAAGCCCTTTGTCCCCCAGGAAAGTTATAACAGGCATAACCCTATCAAATAGGGCATTTTGTGAATAATCATGGATAAATTTAAGTAAATTCATATCAATCTTTTCTAGTATCTGCATCATTAAACTTTTCCCCTATATCGTTTTTTATAAATATATAAATATAAGGACTTACAGAACAAATCCATCTATTGTAAAATGTATAATTATAGCAAAAGTAACTCCTATTAAAAGTTGTGAGGACAGGCATAATCCTGTCTAAAATCCTGCATTTTAGTCTCCCGTTCATAAAACCCCATTATAAAAGGCACTTTTTAATCTTTCTACCATATGACCTACAAAACATCTTGCAGCTTACCTTATGCGTCACTTAAATTTTGTTTCCTCCCCCGAATAATGCCAATCACTCCTGGAAGAATAGAAATAATTATTATTGCAATAAGAATAAAAGTAAAGTTACTTTTTACGAAGGGTAGATTACCAAAGAAGAAGCCCCCGAAAAGGAATAAAGCCGCCCATGCGATACCTCCCATGATGTTATAGCTTATAAAACGCCTGTAAGACATTTCTCCAATTCCTGCTACAAAGGGGGCGAATGTACGTATAACTGGGATAAACCTTGCTATAATAATAGTCTTGCCCCCATGCTTTTCATAAAATTTATGAGTTTTTATCAGGTGTTCCTTCTTTATAAACCTTAAATTTTCTTTTTCAAATATCTTAAACCCTATAGATTTGCCTATGAAATAGTTAACCGTATCCCCCAGCACTGCCGCCATACCAAATGTTAGAAACAGGTATTTTATGTCCAGTGAACCAGTTGAAGCAAAAGCACCTGCAGCGAACAGCAGGGAGTCTCCTGGAAGAAATGGCGTCACAACCAGCCCTGTTTCACAAAATATGACAAAAAGTAGTATCAAATAGGTCCATATTCCATAAGCCTGTATAACAAAATTTAAATACTTATCTAAATGAAGTATAAGGTCTATGCCATTTTTTATTATGTCCATTCTATATCCATGCCTCCTGTTATTTCAACAATCCTGTTAATTTAACTTCTCACCGCACTTACTGCAATATTTGTCATTCTTTACAACAATATTCCCGCACTTTTCACACGATTTATTAATTTTAGTTCCGCAAATGCTGCAAAAAACGTCGGACCTGCTCTGCAATGCTCCACATTTATAACAGGTTTGGTTATTTTGCTTGAAGAGCAGGTATACAATTAACCCGACTATGTTGGTAACTAAAACAAGCAATCCCCACAAAGCAGCATTCAAATACCGCCTGCCTGCGTCCTTGTATACCCACAAAGCAAGTAATACCCAGTATACAAAGAATATTACGGATAAGAGGCCTCCTATCGTCTCCAATAGCTGTTCGGCATAAGGCATAGCCTTTATATCACTGATTATAAAAACCTTCATGCCGTTTCTCTTATCAACCAGATAATTCAGCAGATATACTTTCTTTGCATTAAAGTTTGTATTGTAAAAATATTCGTCATCGTACTCTTCTTCTACTTCCCTTGGTTTCTTTATGGACTCCTTCGACAAAATCAGCCTTTCAGGCCTGACCAGTTTATAAAAAACATTTGGGTCATTAGCATCTTCAAGGAACTTCCTATTATCTTTATTTAAATTCAACACTAATTTGTTATTCTTTCCTATATCAGAATTCTTTGATTTGTAGACGATATTATTTTCCTTATCCAGCAACAATATATCCTTTATATCACTTGAAGCATTAGCCAGTTTATCTAACTGTGGTTTAATGGAATCCCCGATACCGTTTTCTTCAACTTGCCTGTGAATTTTAAAATAGTCCATAGT
Source organism: Eubacteriales bacterium (assembly GCA_024655885.1). Lineage (GTDB taxonomy): Bacteria > Bacillota > Clostridia > Acetivibrionales > JANLFN01 > JANLFN01. The sequence continues at coordinate 11,582 of JANLFN010000013.1, forward strand.
GAATATGATTTTTTCTCTAAAAAAGTATGCTGTACCCGCAACACTAATGGCAAGCAGCACAATTGAGAGAATTATATATACCTTTGTAACCTTTCTAAAATTGACCCTTTCAATAAACTCGTCAAATTTCTTCACTTCAAACAGCCTCCTTGTCTAAATTCAATATCCCAGACACAAGTAAAATAAGTGATAAGCCCTGGAAAACGACCATCGGCAATAGAAAGCTCCAAAGTGAAAAGCCAGTAAATATGCTTATGAAAGGTAAAGTAATCACCAGGATGCATACATAAAAGAATACCTTTTTAAGCCTTTCAGCCTTTTTCTTTTCTTTTAGCTCAAAGCATTTTTGATCTATTTCATCGTCCAGTGCCAGCAATAAATCTTTAGTAGACTGGGTATCCAATTCCTTGCTCATTTCCATCACCTCTCAAAAAACTTTCTTAATCTGATAATCCCATTGTGTATCCTGCTTTTTACCGTTGTAGTTTCAACATTAAGGACCTCGCCAATTTCCTTTAGGGTTAAGCCTTCGATATACTTAAGCCTTATGGCCAGCTTTTGCTCCTCCGTTAAATCCTCCAACCTACCTTCTACTTCCGAAGCATACATCCTACTGACCACATCTTCTTCCATCTGTCTCTCATTAGGCAGTTTATTTGCATAATCCTCTAAATTGTAGTCCAAACTTATTTTGCGACTCTTTCTGATTTCATCTATATAACAGTTTTTTGCCATTGTCATTATATAGGTTGAGAATTTGGCTTTTCCATATATATCATACTTCTCTATATTTCTTATTAGCTTTAAAAAGGTTTCTTGTGTTAAATCCTCGGCCAGTTCCCTGTTTTGAGTGAGCTTAAGGAGAAATTTATAGACTAAAGGATGATATTTGCTTATAAGTAATTGAAATGCCTCCTTTTCCCCTTGCTGACATTTCTTAATTAAATTATTGTCGTCCACAATTTACGCCCACCTCAACCTTCAAAGCAGAATATTAATCCTTTTCTATGACCCATCACATATTACACGAAGCAAAGTATAAAAAGTTGCAACATTTTTAACATTTCTTTATTTTAATTCCCTAACTATTACACGTCAAAAAATATATCAGTGGATTAGACTTGCTTCAAATACTCTCTTTCAATACCTTTAGAAACAAATAAAGGGTAGAGTTGGATTATTTCTGTAATCCTCTCTATCCTTCTTTGCAGCGTAGATTAAGGGAAAAGGGTCAAGCGCATCTTTATTATATTTAGAGCGAGTTTATTTTGCAGGTACAATTGAATCATAAAGAATATTGAAAGCACACAGCCTTCATTTCCATATCATCACAAATGTACCTGCGGTGATGAGTACGCTTGCAATTAAAGTTTTTGCGGTGAATTGCTCGTTTAGGATAAAGAAAGATAAAATCAAAGTTAGGACAATGCTGGATTTATCAATAGGTGCAACCTTTGATACGTCACCTATGGATATTGCCTTATAATAAAATATCCATGATAATCCTGTCGCCAGTCCAGATAAAATCAAAAAGATCCAATTTTGTTTCGTCAAACCTTTAATTTCATACTGTACGCCAGTTGCAAATACAATGCCCCATGATAAAAAAATAATAACAGTTGTACGAATAGCTGTAGCTAGGTTAGAGTCCACACCTTTTATACCTATTTTAGCAAGAATTGAAGTTAAAGCAGCAAATAAAGCTGATAGTATTGCAAATAATTCCCACATAATTTAACGCCCCCATAAAATAATTTTTATACTTAACTATATTACAATTCACTATATATAATACAAACGTGCAGAATAAAAATGCTATCGATACTTCCATTATTAGGTATACCAAAAGATATGTCAACACTAAAATCCAAACATCTCCAACCGTAAGCTCATATCACTGTGCATAATCGATCCCGAGTACGCACAAATCGGCAAGGAGGTTACTGTAGTTTGGGGCAATCCGGATGACCGCAAAAAGAACATCCGTGCCACCGTTGAGCGCTTTCCAATACTTGATTTGCCGACAAATCGAGATTATGACGTTGAGAGCATTCCACACTTTAAAAAATAATGCATAAACGCTGTATCATTTCTACATAATTATTATTGCAGCTTATTATAGAATCAGATCTTAAATTTATTGCACATACCGGCAGAAGGGGAAGCATAATCAGCGCTTCCCCTTCTGCCGGGAATATCGCCAAGGCTTTTCCAAATGAACGAGGAACTATAGCTATTATCCGATTGTCACTCATCTCGCTCTTTGCACTGACATCCCATTTGAATAGGGAAATCTTCTTAGAGAAAATCTGTGTTTATCTTCTTTTTTTCCTGCTCGTTTTTGAAATAATAAACCCGTAGGGACAGCCCAAGCGCAAATACGGTTTCGGGGTCTTTTAAATTCAAGGAGAAAAGCTGGCATATCGTGCGAATACGGTAGTTTACGGTGTTGCGGTGTATACCTAAAATAGCGGATGTTTTTGTTACGGAACAGCCAGTAACAAGATATAGATAAAGGTCGTACAGATAGTCGGTGGCGTTGATTTTATCGTAACTAAGAATATCAAGGAGCCTTGAGTCCATGAAATCGTTTCCGACACTCTTTGCCAGTATGTTTCTGTAAATATTAGTGAGATAGAAATCATCGAAGGAGCAGAGACTGCTGTTTGGGGAAAGGTTTCTGCAGAGATCCAATGCGGTGGCTGCCTGTGCATAGTATTGCAGAAATTCATCGAGATTCTCAAAGTTTCTGCTGATACCCATTGTACATTCCGATTCTCTTAAATAGTTCTCAATGCTTTTGGTTGGCACTCGAGACCGCTTTTTAGGTAATGTGTTGCGTGAAACCAAAAGCACAATACTATTGTCCTTGATAACACCAATGGAGCCGCTGATGTTATTCTCAAGCCATAACTTGTTTGGAAACATATTGCGTACAGCTGCAACATTTGTGGGAGCAACAAACAGCTACATAGTGGTACACGGGTTTGTTCCAGTTCACGTAGTTCATGGTTCAAATTTGAATAGGTGTGTTGTCAAGTTTTGATTTTGGATATACTATTTGCCCTTAAATAGAATTTGCAAATGGAGTATATTGCTATAAAATAATGTACAAAAAGGGGCATTTGTGGTATATTTTGTGTTTAGGAGCAAGACAGCAGGAATATGGATTATGTATTTACTATAAGAGTGGGAGACAATATTGTTATCAAGAATGCATGGAGCTTTTTTTATATGACTGTAATTATGCCAATAATACGAATGTAAATCCAGAAGATTTTTATAAAAATGATTCATTAAGCAGTTTGCCATCGGAAGGTATTGGATCAGCCGTGGATAACATACTGTATACGGTTTCGATGATTTTTCCGTATGAGGAGCTTCTTGAAATAAACCACAAGCCGTGGCAAGAATATATAAATGCGAGCGACCAAAATCTTTCACAGGGTATTGGTTTTTATAAACATTGCTTATTAAGCTATATAAAAGAATATTATTATGAACCTTATGACCCGCCTCAAGATTTTTGTGTATGCAGAATAGGGAATACTCTTTTTTGGTAAGAATTAGCAATACAGATCAGAAAAGAGTATTTTTATGAATGCACTACCACATGTAAGCATTAAAAAAGTCTAATATATTAACTCATGAGATTTTGCCTTGAATATATATAAAGACTTAAGAGAATACTATATAATAGCTTATATACTCATTTTAAAATGTAACAATATGTCTATAATGTTGTATTTACATTATTCGACATAAACTTCATATTTCCTCCATAAAAATTCAAAATTTTTAAAATTGCACGAGGGAATATAATTCATCTTTTTGATCCTGGTTCACCCCTATATAACGCAGAGTGATACTCATTGAGCTATGGTTAAAGGTATCCATAATAAGCCCAATATTATAGCGTGATATTTTATAAGTCCAGTACCCCCATGTTTTGCGCAAACTATGCGTACCAAAATTTTCAATACCAATAGCATCAGCAGCTTCTTTTAGGATGCGGTAAGCCTGTACCCTCCCTATATGGGCACCTTTTTGGCTGGAAAACAAGTAACTGTCTAAAGAAAGTTTCTGGTTTTTTACATAAGACTGGATAGAAGTGCGTAAAGCATTATTGAGCTTAATTTTCTTTTCTTTGCCGGTCTTTTTTTCCTTTAATATTAAGTGATCCTTGAAGCACCAATTAATGTTAAATACATCACTAATCTTTATTGGAAGAATATCACTTATCCGTAATCCAGTATTAAGTCCAAATTTAAAAAGCAAACCATATTTCGGATTTTTCCCGTTTAAATAATTGTACACTTGCTTTATTTTTGCTTTATCCCTTAAGGGTTCTACTGTCATAAAGTCATCTCCTCTGGCTAGATACTCCAATTTCGGTTAACTGAATTTCTATTATAAAAAATGTAACATTTTATATAAAAATTATAGTTATTATTACATATAAAGTCAACTAATATAAAGCTCTATTTTTATATATCCAATATATAAAAGCCGATAAACAGGCATATTATTAGAATAGTAAAAGTATCAATTTAGACATATTGTTACATTAGCTGAATAAAAAAGTGACATTTATGATTTGTCCTGTTGTATATATGAAAATTGTCGAATAGAAATCCCTATTGCTAATGTTGTATAGAATATTTTTTACATCTGGCATAGTGGTATTAATTATGCCGGATGGTGATTTTAAAGTACTAAAGTACAACAGTGCTCTTTGGCTTTTGCCTTTAGCAAAAATATAAATCAATTATGAGGAGGTACCTATGTTGCAATTGAAAAGTATTAAAGCAAAACTATCTTTATTTTTTGGCGGATTGTTGTTTCTTATCTGTGCAGGACTTGGGATAATAGCGTATATAGAATCCAGCAATGCCTTGTCATCCAGTATAAACGAATCGCTGTCCCAATTGGCTAAAGAGGCTTCCAAGGTTGTCCAGGAAAGGATCAATACCCAGTTGAATGCCATGGAGGCATTAGCTGAAAGTGATTCAATAAGAAGTGATAGATTGACATTGGATAAAAAGCTGGAATTGTTAAAAAATGAAGTAAAAAGAAGCGGTCATTTAAGAATGGGTATTGCAGATATGTCGGGCAATGTCAAATATACCGATGGCGAAAGCATAAACATTTCCGGCAGGGACTATTTTAAAAAAGCATTGGCGGGGGAAAGGGCAGTTTCAGATCCAATTGTTAGCAAGGTTAATAATAATGTGGTATTATGCTATGCAGTTCCCATCAAAGACGGCAATACGGTCAAGGGTGTGCTTGTTGCCACCCGTGATGGAAATCAATTGAGCGCACTTACGGACGACATCCGCTTTGGAAAAAGCGGAGAAGCCTTTATGATTAATAATAATGGCACGACGATAGCCCACAAAGATAAGAATCTTGTCCTCAATATGGACAATGACTTTGAAAACGTTAAAAAGGATCCTGGACTAAAGCCTCTGGTTGAATTGGAAAAGCAAATGACTGAAGGGAAAGAAGGCGTGGGCGAATACACTTACAAGGGTGTAACCAAACACATGGGTTTCGCTCCAGTAGAAGGGACCAACTGGTCACTGGCTATAACAGCTCCAAAGTCTGAAGCCATGGCAAAAGTAAATAGCCTTGCTGGAATAATGTTGATTATATCAATAATCTTTCTGGGGGCCAGTATAGTGATTACATTCCTGATAGCATCAGGCATATCAAAGCCTATCAAGAATGCTTCAGATTACCTTACAGTAGTAGCAACAGGAGATTTTACAAAGGAAGTCCCTGCAAAGCTGCTTAAAATGAAGGATGAAACAGGTACCCTTGCAAATGCAATACATACTATGCAGCAATCCATAAAAAATATTATAAAAAAAGTTGTTGATGAGTCATCTATTGTAGGCCAGATGCTTATCAATATTCATACCGAGATGGAGCAGCTTAACAAAAGCATAGAAGGAATTTCCGCCACAACGGAAGAACTGTCGGCAGGAACCGAGGAAACCGCTTCATCCACCGAAGAAATGAATGCCACTTCTACGGAAATTGAAAAAGCTGTGGAGTCTATTGCGTCTAAAGCGCAGGAAGGTGCCGTTACGGCAGGCAGTGTAAATAAGATGGCCGAAGAAATGAAACAAAACGCAATAACGTCAAAAGAAAATACTATTGGAATCTATAGAAGGACAAAAAACAGCCTGCAGAGTGCTATTGAACAATCAAAAGCAGTAAGCCAAATCAATGAACTATCCGAGGCGATCCTTGCAATAACTTCACAAACCAATTTGCTTGCGTTAAATGCAGCAATTGAGGCTGCCAGGGCGGGTGAAGCGGGAAAAGGCTTTGCAGTTGTTGCGGATGAAATCCGAAAGCTGGCAGAGGATTCTAAAAATACGGTAGCCAGGATACAGGAAGTCACCAAGATAATATTGGAAGCTGTCAAAAACCTTTCATCCAGTTCGGGTGAAATTCTGGAGTTTATTGATAAGCAGGTATTGAGTGACTATGAGAACCTTGTCAAATCCAGTGAGCAATACAGCCAGGATTCATCCAGCATAAATGACATGGTGACTGATTTCAGTGCTACTTCCGAAGAGCTTTTGGCTTCGGTCCAGAATATGGTGAAAGCTATAAATGAAATAGCGAATGCTTCAAACGAAGAGGCTCAGGGAGCTACTAACATAGCACAGGAAGCGTCAGCCATAGCACAGATGTCAAATGATGTTATCAAAATGGCAGAATCGGCAAAAGGAAAGTCAGATTCGTTGATAAAGGCAGTTTCACAGTTTAAGGTATAAAGAGGTGAAAAATGTACGGGGTATAAAACAAATGGTGGTATTTAAATCGGGAGACATACAATATGGCTTCCCAATTGAACAGGTAAACGAAATAATCAGATACATAGCCCCTATTAAAATTCCCAATGCTCCAGAGTTCCATTATAATCCATGATTACTATTTGAACATATATGATTATTAAGACAATTTTACTTTAGCGGGGCCAATAGTGGGGCATATTTAAATGGAACTTTATGGAGTTGATAACGTCAAACAAGGATGAGAACGGATTATATGAGGAGTTGTGCCTATGAAAAAAATAATACTTTTCCCAATGATTTTTATTGTAATTCTAATATTCTCTCCTTGCACACCTCAAAATGCGAGCCTCAGTACAGCAACAAACAGTAACGGTACACTAAATTCATCCAAAATAAAATCCGAGTATTTTTATAGGGGCTTTGCCACCGTAAAAGAAGATGATATAAGTACATATCCGAGAGGAACCTATGTCATTGAAACCGAGGAAGAGTGGCATAATTTTATGGATAAATATGTTCCAGGCATTCCTTATGACGTTGTGGTCGATTTTTCCACCGAAAGTTTAATATATGACGGGATTTTCCCAGCACGCCCCACTTATTCCCAGGCATTTGATATAAAAGGTCTCACTTTAAAAAACAATAGAATACAAGTAGAATATACGGATGAGCCAACGCATGTCTATGCACAAAATATCGAGGGAGTGGAACATTGCTTTGTTAATATTGTAAAAGTCAGTAAAAAAGATATACCTGAAAATACTCAGAATAAATATCCTGTAACCTCTATGAGCAATATTCTTGGACAGAGACAAGGTGATTAAGGGTGAGACGGTTTTTGATTCTACTTCTTTTGCTTTCTCTTACATCCTGTGCAAATATTAATTTTGGACAAGGCAATACTGGCAAAATGGATAAAGATATAGAGCTGGAGAAAACAAATGAGAGAAAGGTAAAGGAAAGTTTAATTAATGTAAGTGGGAATACTGTTCAGGAAAGAATCAAAGTCCCTGAAGGGTTTGAAAGAGTGAAAGTTGAGGAGAACTCCTATGGTCAATATTTAAGAACCTTGCCGGTTAAGCCTGACGGGACGAAAGTAAAACTCTACAATGGCCAAGTGAAAAATAAAGATGTTCATGCTGCTGTATTGGATATTGATGTAGGGGACAGGGATTTGCAGCAGTGTGCCGATGCTGCCATCAGGTTAAGGGCGGAATACTTATACCGTCAAGGACTGTATAATAAAATACATTTCAATTTTACAAATGGCTTTAAGGCTGATTATCCTACCTGGATGAATGGAAGCAGGATTGCAGTTGAAGGAAATAAAGCCTATTGGGTCAAGAAAACTGGATATTCTAATGAATACAGCAGTTTTAGAAAGTACCTCGACATGGTCTTTGCCTATGCGGGGACGCTGTCCCTTTCTAAAGAAATGAAAGAAGTACCTCTGGAAGATATGAAAATCGGAGATGTATTCATTAAAGGAGAGGGCCCAGGACACGCGGTAATTATCCTGGATATGGCGGAGAATAAGACAACAGGAGAAAAAATATTTATTATCGCACAGAGTTACATGCCAGCCCAAAACATTCATATACTCAAAAACATGCAAAATGAAGGATTGAGTCCCTGGTATTCAGTGAATTTTGGTGAAACACTTAGTACACCCGAATGGCAGTTTAAAAAAGACCAGTTAATGCGGTTCCGGGAATAGTAATCAACTTTATATGATTAAATTACAGACTTTCGTATATAATTATCTGGACCTGCAAATATATAATGGAACCGATGCGGAATATCAACTGCTTGTTCGTCTTTCTGAAGATAGCCTTGTTGGGGAGTGGAGGTCTAATGAACCTGCGCAATATCGCTATGAGGTTTATGAAAAAGAACATTCCATAAGGAGTACTTTCTGGGACGGATATATTAGACATAACACTATCTATAGGCGTATATATGAGATGGAGCAACTGGTAAAGGATGAAATTATTACAGAGAATAATGCAATCATGATGTACCAGCCTTTGCTATCGGAATGCAATACAAAAAATGAAAGGATTGAGTGATATGAGTAAAGCAAGTTTCAAAATAAGCATTAACCCTGTAAAAGCATTTCAACTGGTCAAAGAGAGCGAGGATGCCGATTTGATTCATGAAGAATTAAATAATGTAGGAGATCAAAAATATATTGCCATTCTTGTTTTTGAAAAATACTTTATGAGGGTAAGCAATAGAGCCGGTCTGATAGTGATTTTTGATAATGTAAAAGGTGAAACCGAGGTTCGGGTGATAGCAACCGCAAGTTCCCGAGGTGTGATTTTTAACTTTGATTGGGGTGCAGGGGATGACTTTGCAGATAGTGTGAGAGAAATTCTTGAGGAATATATTGTAGAATAGTTTTAGTAGAAAGCCACAGGCGTTTATTGAGATGCTTGTAGATGTGTATAAAGGGTAAAATATGAATAATAAATACGTAAAAAAGGCCAGCAATATTAAATATGATATTCATGATGGAGATAAAACAGTGAAATTGAATGCAATATTAAATCTAATCAATCATGGAAATAAAACTATAGACTTTCAGGTAGATTTAAAACCCAGTGAGCAAGTCATCAAGGATACTTTTAAAAAGAGTTTCGACATTAATGTTACTGATAGTGGGATACAGCCAAGATTCATTATTTTAAAAAAGGAGTCGGAGAAAAGTGGCTGGAGGATTCAAGGCGAAGGCACCGGACCCTAAAATGGCATGATTTTTGTTTAAAAGGTGATAAATGGGTGGATCGCCAGATATGCTGTATATCGTTATGTAGCCATATGATATGTAAAATGCTTGATCTGATAAGGCACAGCGGATTTAGCTCAGCATAATATCTTTTGTGTAAAGCATTAAAAGGAGGAAGCTTTTCGTGAATGGAAAAAATGTGGGTAGGGCGAAATATTTATCTAAACGACCTTTGGGTGTGACAGTAATTGTTATTTTCAATATCCTGGGATGGATAACTACAGAGGGAATGTGGCTCTACCTTCATGCTACCCGTCAAATACCGGAAATTGCATCAATGAATTCCTTCTGGGAAAAGTCCTATATCGGGCTTGTAAATGGTTTTACTGTTGCCGACGCAATCTGGTCCAACTTAACCCTTTTATTGGCGATTTTCGGACTTTGGAAGATGAAACCCTGGGGATGGACCGCTGCAATGATGGCCAATGCAATTTGGGTCTACACTATGACTTGCACAATGGTAAGGGACCTGTCGGTAAAGATAACATTCGGCCTGATTTTCTTCTCCATATTTGCCCTGGGAGCACTTGCTTCAACAGCCTATCTGTGGCATAAGCGCTCCCGGTTTTGGAAGACCGGGCTGTGAGCAGCATGCAATGGGAAGAGGATGAAACGGGTAGAGGACAACGGATGCGGAATTAGGGCGCAAATATGTTGCAAAAAGGGGGAGAAAGGATATGGTGAATATCGTAAGTGCTATCACAAAGAAAATGATAGACTATTTTGACGGTGACGTTAAGCGAATTAATCATGCGCTGAAGGTGTATGGGTTTGCGAAAAGCATAGGGGAGCTTGAGAATATGCCGGAAGAAAAACTCAAAATCCTTGAAACGGCTGCCATCTTACATGATATCGGAATTAAAGAAAGTGAAAGGAAATACTCGTCATCGGCTGGAAAATACCAGGAAATGGAAGGACCGCCTATTGCCAGGGACATTTTGCAGGAGTTTGAATTGAGCGAAGAGTTCCTGGACAGGGTCAGCTATTTAATAGGAAACCATCACACTTACAGCAAAATCGACGCTATAGATTTCCAAATTCTCGCAGAGGCAGATCTTCTTGTGAATATTTTTGAGGACAGTATGGACAAGGAGCAGATAAAAACCATTAGACAGAAATATTTTAAAACCAATACAGGGCTGTGCTACCTGGACGGCATGTACTGTAAATGAGGCGAGCAAACGGCGCTCAGGTCTGCTGAAAAAAAGCGGTGAATCCCAGGGGAAACGGGAGTGCGGGAACTATACAGCACATTGGTCTGACGGTATAACTATTCATCTATTCAATGCTCACTTATAAGGTGAGGTTATGATAGGATGCCGGGAATATGCTAAATGAAATTCGTTTTAATAAAAATTGCACAATATAGGAGTTCAACTCGAATTGTATTTTATACAATGCTATATATATGGATATACAATAGGCAGTGATTACATAAATGAAATTCTTTAATTTGGTACTTGCATAAAGCCAAAAAATATGCTATTATAACGATAATTTAATATGTTTGAAACTACCTTGCTGTAGTTTGGATACTAGCGCAGACGCTTTCCTGAGGAAGGGATACCCTTCAGACCGGGAAAGCTTTTCTTTTTTACACAAAGCTTATGAGGGAGGGATTCTATGTATGCTTTGCGGTTTAAACAAGACAGGAACCTGTGCTGATTCATAGGGTCTTAAACCATGGTTTGAGGAATTATCATTACCAGTGGCTCCATTGTGCAATATGATGTGCAATTTCTGCACAAAAGGTAGAGATTGTACTTGCAATGGAAAACTGAAGGGGCTTGGCATTCCCACCATTGCGGAAATGATTAATATCCAGCGGACTGTATCTGGCGTCCTCAATGAGGTGGAAATGAAAATTTTTATTCCATCTTAACATTCTACACAAATATAATCCGGGGGGATTTGGATGGAATATGGCAAGTTTATATTATGTGGTGAGGATAAAAAAACATTAGGCAGAATTAAAAATACATTAGCTTCCAATGGACATATCTATGTTGGATATACGAAACAGGTATTTGGCCTTCTGCGTCATATAAGGAACTGTACACCGGACCTTGTGATCATTGATGTAAGTAATTGTTTTAAGGATTATAAACCAACATTGGAGGTAATTGATGAGGAGATCCTGGCAGGCTGTATTTTGATTATGGATTCAAAAAGTGAAGAGGTTTTTAACTTCATTCATGGATCAAGAATCATGAGCTATCTGACAAAGCCGGTTTATGATGAAATTATTCTCCAAATTGTTGATATATCACTGATGAACTATAAAAGAATCCATGAATATGAACGGAAAGTTAAAAAATTGAATGAAACGCTGGAAAGCAGGAAAGTTGTGGAAAAGGCAAAATGGATCCTTGTTGAAAAAGAAGGATACTCTGAAGCCGAGGCTTATGAAATCATAAAGAAAAAGAGCAGGGACAACAGGATTCCGATGCGTGAAATTGCCGAGGCTCTGATTCTAACCCGGGGTTGACCTAAAATGGTACAGAAGTTTAAAAAATAGTTTAAATGCAATATTGATTAAGTAAAATTGCAAAAAAATATAAAAAAACGGAAATAATAGATAAAAACTATTGCATAAATGCAAGTTTGATGGTATAATAAATTCAAAAATTGAATATTAAGAAGGTAGAGAATTCCAAGCAGAATTTTACACCTTTTCGGCTGTGACGCCAGATACTAGATGGAGATTACTTTCCTTACAGTATTTGGCGTTTTTTATTAAAAAAAATAAAACGAGGAAGTGAATTCAATGAAAAAGCTGGAAATCATTGCAAGACCGGAAAAACTTGAGGGGTTGAAAGAGGTATTTAACAAGGCGGAAACCTATGGAATGACTGTCAGCATGGTGTCCGGATGCGGTTTACAGAAAGGAAGGAAGGAGGTCTACAGAGGCACAGAATACAGTATCAACTTACTTCCAAAGATCAAGGTTGAAATTGTGGTCAAAGACGAAATAGTTCAAAGCTTAATCGAAAAGATACTTCAAGCTGTAAGAACCGGTGAAATCGGAGACGGCAAAATATTTATATATCCCATAGAGGATGCCGTCAGGATCAGGACCGGTGAAAGAGGAGATAAAGCCATTTAGAACGCTAAAAATACTTATCTGGGTAAACCGTTTTCGGGTAAACAAAAAAATTTAATATAATGGGGGGATTAAATATGAAAAATGTATTCAAGGCAACAACATTAATCATTCTTGCAGTAATTGTATTCAGCAGCTTATGTATGACTGTATTTGCCGCAGGCGATCAGCCCGTCGCGGATCCGGGGGGTACAAATACGGGATCCATCAGTGATATTGCCGCGGCAAACGCAGGTCAGCCGACGCTGGATGAAATCGGCACGCAGGTAGGCAAGAATAAACTTGGCATTAACTATGTATGGGTTCTGTTAACAGGAATGTTGATATTTTTCTTTCAGGCAGGTTTTGCATTGGTGGAGACCGGATTTACCCGGGCTAAAAATGCCATGCATACCATGGCGATGAATTTTATGGTATTCCTCGTTGGAGCCGTAGGTTACTATTTAGTGGGCTTTGCACTTCAGTTCGGCGGTGTGGGCGGCTGGCCTTCTTTAGGAGCAGGTGCTGCGACTCTAAATGGTGAAATTTCGATTCCCGGGTTTGGCGGACTCTTCGGTACGAAAGGTTTTATGTTAAGCAGCGGTGGAACATATGATGTTGCTGTATTTGCGCTTTTCTTCTTCCAGATGGTGTTTATGGATACCACCTGTACGATACCCACGGGCAGTATGGCTGAAAGGGTTAAATTCTCCGCAATTGTTATAGGATCCTTGTTTGTATCCATGATTTACTACCCGCTTTTCGGTAACTGGATGTGGGGCGGTGGATGGTTATCCCAATTAGGTAAAAACTTTGGCCTTGGCCATGGTGCGGTTGACTTTGCCGGTTCTTCGGTAGTTCATGCAATGGGTGGCATGATGGCTTTAGCCGGCGCAATCATCATTGGTCCCCGAATCGGGAAATTCAAAAAAGACGGAACGCCGGTGGCCATGCCTGGACATGATATCCCAATGGCAATGTTCGGAACCATCGTGTTATTCTTCTGCTGGTTTGCGTTTAATGCAGGCAGTACTACCAACGGTACAGACTTCAGGCTGGCAGTTGTTGCAACAAACACAATGATTGCAGGAGCTGTCGGCGGACTGGTAGCGATGTTTTATATGTGGATCAAATATGGAAAGCCGGATCCTTCCATGACCTGTAACGGCGCTCTGGCCGGATTGGTTGCAATCACTGCCCCTTGTGCTTTCGTAAACAGCATAGCCGCATTTTTCATAGGGGCTGTTGCAGGAATTCTGGTTTGCGTATCCGTTTATGTCATTGAGTATAAGTTTAAAATTGACGACCCGGTTGGAGCAGTTTCAGTACACGCTGTAAACGGTGTCTGGGGAATTTTATCCCTGGGTCTATTTGCCGATGGTACTTACGGAGATGGGCTCAATGGGATTGCAGGAGGAGTGAGAGGACTGTTATACGGTGATCCGGGCCAGCTGGTAGCTCAGCTCATAAATATAGGTGTGCTGATTGTTTGGGGATTTGGTATTTCCTATGTATTCTATAAAATTGTGGATAAGGTGTGGGGGCTGAGAGTTAAGCCTGAAGATGAAGAGGCAGGGCTTGATATTCCTGAAATGGGCTGCCATGCGTATCCGGATTTTGAATTAATCAAATCCAAAGGCGATTTGTTTATTGAGTAAGCCCAGGTTATGCCTCCGTGTAAATGAAGCGGAAAAGGACGCGGTTTACTGAGTAAAGGTTTGAGGAATTCTATGACTTTGTCAAGGCTGTGAGTTAAAAAGGCTGCAAACCACTCACAGCCATCCTTTTTTATAAGTTCCCGCAGACCGGGTTTGGAGGGGGGAAATTTCAGAACCTGAAGGTTTCGGCCTTTATAAGGGCGGCTGCTATTTAAGAGACGAGTTTGAGAGCTCTCTACCGGAGCAGCATGGACACCATATGGATGAAATGTTTTTACATTTCTGAATGGCGGGAAATCCGATACGCAATAAAAGAAAACGAATACGGGAGATGACAATGGATATGCTCATCGGTTTGATTGTCATATTGTTGTTGACATTAACGATGCCTTTCTGCTCAAAACGGGTAGAGCGGAATCTGGAAATATTTATTTTTCTCATGGGATTGGCTGCGGTAATCGTTTCAGGAAGCATATCCCTGGATTTGATATTTTCTATTTTGCAAAACCATTTGCTCTATTTAATTACCGGTGCGGTTTTCATCACCGGGCTTCTATTCAAATATCAGATTCACAGGATTGTGCGCCTGAAGGATGCAGCCTTAAAATATATGCCACCAAAGGTGTTGATATTCCTGGTCATTGTTTTACTGGGATTAGCATCCAGCGTCATTACGGCAATCGTTGCTTCGCTTATTCTTGTTGAGATTGTTGGTATTTTGCCTTTGAGCAGAAAAGATAAAATAAGCTTGGACGTCGTCGCATGCTTTTCTATAGGCCTGGGTGCGGTACTTACGCCGGTGGGGGAACCTCTGGCTACCATTACTACTTCCAGGCTGGATAAGGATTTTTTTTATCTGGCAAGAGAGATAGGGATTTATTATATTATTCCGGGAATCCTACTTTTAGGCTTGTTTGGTGCTCTGCTGGTGGGAAGGCAATTTCCAAAGGTTCCCGAAAAAGTCAGCGATGAGGCTGGTTCCGAGGAAAAGGTGCTCGAAAAAATAATCAGTGATGAAAGCTATGGTCAGATAGCTATGAGAACGGCGAAAATTTTTATTTTCATCATTGCTCTTGAATTATTGGGAACCGGTTTTAAACCACTGATAGATGGGTATGTGGTGGGGCTGGACTGCCGCATTTTATACTTTGGAAATATGATTTCCGCTATTCTGGATAATGCGACCCTGGCCGCTGCGGAGATAAGTACCAGAATGAATTCCCAGCAAATTCACGCAATTCTCATGGGGCTCCTGATTAGTGGAGGGATGCTCATTCCCGGGAATATACCTAACATTATCTCGGCAGGGAAGCTGGATATCGGCAGTTATGAATGGGCACGTGTAGGTGTGCCCCTGGGACTGCTGATGATGGCTGTGTATTTTATATTTATATTTGCTGTTTAGAGGAGCGCCACCGGTCTGTTTTAAGTTGAGTTGACACTGGTCAGAATACAGGAATGAAGTTTATAAAGAGGTCAAATTGCAAAAAACAATAAAAATAATGAAAAAACTTTAGAAATATATTGACAATATGAAATTCACGTAGTACTATAATTCATAATTAAATATTGATGTTACTGAATTCTTTGTCCGAATGAAGTATCAAAAGGCCAGGGCGCCAGAATCTTTTATGATTTTGGTGCCTTTTTGCTTTTTCAAGATTCAAAATTTTATTAAACTGGAGGTCGATGACTATGAGGCAGGTAGCAATTTATGGAAAAGGTGGTATCGGAAAATCTACCACAACACAAAATTTAACGGCTGGTTTGGGTGAAATGGGTAAGAAAATCATGATTGTAGGTTGTGATCCGAAAGCGGATTCAACAAGATTGATATTGCACGGCCTGGCACAAAAAAGTGTGCTGGACACTTTAAGGGAAGAAGGCGAAGATGTAGAACTTGAAAATATCATGAAGACCGGCGCATTCGGCATTAAGTGCGTTGAATCAGGGGGACCCGAACCGGGTGTGGGCTGTGCAGGCAGAGGGATCATCACATCCATCAATATGCTTGAACAATTGGGAGCTTATACAGATGATCTGGATTATGTCTTCTACGATGTATTAGGCGACGTCGTGTGCGGTGGTTTTGCAATGCCCATCAGGGAAGGAAAAGCGCAGGAAATCTATATTGTTGCAAGCGGAGAAATGATGGCCTTATATGCTGCCAACAACATTTGCAAAGGTATCCAGAAGTATGCGAATACCGGCGGTACCCGCCTTGGCGGCATCATTTGCAACAGCAGGAAGGTTGACGGAGAAAGGGAATTGCTGGAAGCGTTTGCAAAAGAATTAGGAAGCCAGTTGGTTTACTTTGTACCCAGGGACAATCTGGTACAAAGAGCGGAAATCAACAGAAAAACAGTGATTGACTTTGCTCCGGATGAAGCCCAGGCGGATGTTTATAGAGGGCTTGCCAGGGCCATTGACGGAAACGACATGTTTGTGATTCCCAAACCCATGCCCCAGGAGCGGTTGGAAGCAATACTGATGGAACACGGCATATTAGACAATTAATTCCAGGGAAATGGATATAAGAACGAAGCGTTGATTTATTAAATGGTTTGGAGGGCGTAATTATGGTAATGATTAGAGCGATTATCCGACCTGAGAAAGTCGGGGTTGTATTGTCCGAGTTGAGCGATGCGGGGTTTCCTGCGGTTACCAAGGTCGATGTCAGCGGCCGAGGAAAGCAGCGGGGTGTGAAAGTTGGGGATGTATTTTACGATGAGATTCCAAAAGAAATGCTGATGATGGTTGTAAAAGATGAAGATAAGGACGATGTCATCAAAATTATTATAAAAAATGCAAAAACCGAACAAAAAGGCGCTTTTGGCGATGGAAAGATTTTTGTCAGCCCGGTGGATGAAGTATATACCATCAGTTCCGGGTTAAAGCAACTGTAATAAGGGGGAACTCCTATGAAGGAAGTTTTGGCAGTCATAAGAATGAACAAGGTGAATCAGACCAAAGAAGCGCTGGCGCTGGAAGGATTCCCGGCATTAAATTGCAGGAAGGTGATGGGCAGGGGAAAGAAAAAGGTCAATTATGAATTGATTGATGATATTCTATCCAGCGGAGCAGTGGATTCCCCCGTTATTGCCGAATCCCTTTCCGAAGGGCACAGGTTAATCCCTAAAAGGCTTTTATCCATTGTTGTCAGGGACAGTGATGTTGAGAAAGTGGTGGAAACCATTATCGGTGTCAATCAGACTGGAAATCCGGGAGATGGAAAAATATTTGTAATGCCGGTTTTTGATGCGGTCAGGGTAAGAACGGGTGAATCAGGAGAGAAAGCAATATAGGAGGGTTGTTTATGAGCAGAACAAACATAAAGCAAAGAGTGGACAAAACGTTAGAACAGTATCCGGCAGCCGTATATAAAAACAGGAAAGAGCATGTTCTGGTAAAAAATAACACATTCCAGGAACCTCAAACCATTACAGCCAATACGAGGACCATTCCCGGAATCATAACCAACAGGGGCTGCTGCTATGCCGGATGTAAAGGTGTTGTTCTGGGGCCTTTAAGAGATGCGGTTATATTGACCCATGGACCTATCGGCTGCGGTTTTTATACCTGGGGTACACGGAGAAACAAAGGTAAAACCCGGGGAGATGAGTTGAATTTATTGAATTACTGTTTTTCTACTGATTTGCAGGAAGGCGATATCGTATTCGGGGGCGAGAAGAAGCTGCGGCAGGCAATTAAGGAAGCGGTGGAGATATTTAAACCCAAAACTGTCTTTATATGTGCAACCTGCCCGGTAGGGCTCATCGGAGACGACATTCATGCCATTGCTGCCCAAGCGGAAAAGGAATACGGAATCAAAGTGGTAGCCTTCAGCTGCGAAGGATATAAAGGGGTCAGCCAGTCCGGCGGACACCACATCGCAAACAACGGTTTAATCAAGCATATCATCGGTACCGGTGACAAGGTAGTGGGCAAGTATTCCCTGAACATTCTCGGTGAATACAATATTGGCGGAGATGGATGGGAGCTGGAACGGATACTGAAGAAGATAGGTTATGAGATCGTTTCCATGATGACCGGAGACGGTATGGCCGAAGATTTGAAAAGCGCCCACAAAGCAACGCTAAATCTCATCCAGTGCCATCGTTCCATCAACTATATCGGTGAGATGATGTATACCAAATATGGGCAGGACTGGCTTAAGGTCAATTTCATCGGTGTACAGAGCACCATCAAATCCCTGAGAAACATTGCCAAGTATTTTGATGACCCGGACCTGACGGCGAGGACCGAACAGGTTATTGCTGACGAGCTTTCGGAGATTGGTCCGGTGATGGAACATTACAGGAATATTCTGAAGGGCAAGACGGCTGCACTATTTGTGGGAGGTTCCAGGGCCCACCATTACCAGCACCTTTTAAAGGATTTAGGTGTGGAGATCCTATTGGCCGGTTACGAATTCGCACACCGGGACGACTACGAAGGAAGGGAAGTCATTCCCAGCATCAAGGCGGATGCGGACAGCAAGAATATCGAAAGTCTCGAAGTATCTGCCGATCCGGAACATTACAGGGTGTTCCTTTCAAAGGAAAGATACGAAAAGCTGAAGAATGAAATACCGCTAAATTATTATGCAGGCATGATCAAGGAAATGGACGACGGGAGTATTGTAGTAGATGATTTAAACCACTTCGAAACAGAAGAATTTTTAAAAATACTGAAGCCCGATATTTTTTGTTCGGGAATCAAAGACAAATATATTGCACACAAGGCGGGGATTTTTTCCAAGCAGCTCCATTCCTACGATTACAGCGGACCCTATGCAGGATTCAAAGGTGCTGTGAACTTTGCAAGGGATATTGCAATGGGCGTAACCACCCCGGCATGGAAGTTTGTCACTCCACCATGGAAAAAAGAGCCTATGCTGGAAGGCAGCCTTGTAGGATAAGGAGGAATGAATATGTTAGATGCTACACCCAAAGAATATGTTGAAAGAAGCGGATTGGTCATAAATCCGGCAAAAACCTGCCAGCCGGTAGGAGCCATGTATGCGGCCCTTGGCATTCATAAGTGTCTGCCCCACAGTCACGGTTCCCAGGGTTGCTGTGCCTATCACAGAAAATTTCTGACGAGAAACTTCAGGGATCCGGTTATGGCTTCCACCAGTTCATTTACCGAAGGGGCTGCTGTGTTTGGTGGGGGTAACAACCTTAAAACGGCGATTAAAAATGTTTTTGCCATCTACAATCCCGACATCATTGCCATCCATACCACTTGCCTGTCCGAAACCATCGGAGACGATATTCCGAGCTTCATTATGGGGGCCCAGATACCCGAAGGGAAATATGTAATTCATGCCAATACGCCCAGCTATGTAGGGTCCCATATTACTGGCTTTTCCAATATGGTGAAAGGAATGGTGAAATATCTCTCGGTTAACAACAAAAAATCAAATGGCAAATTCAATGTAATTCCCGGATTTATAAATCCGGGTGACATGAGAGAGATTAAAAGGCTTTTGAATGCGATGGGCGTGCCTTTTATCCTCTTCCCCGATACCAGCGGCGTTTTGGATGCGCCCATGACCGGGAAATTTGAACTGTATCCCAAAGGGGGAGCCCGGGTAGAGGATATTATCGATGCGGGGAATTCGACGGCAACCCTGGCCTTGGGAAGCTTTGCATCGGCTGATGGAGCCTATGAACTGGAAAAGAAGTGCAAAGTTCCACAGAAAGTGTTAAAAACCCCTATTGGAATCAAGGCAACCGATGACTTCCTGATGACGGTTTCCAAACTGACCGGCAGGGAAATTCCGGAGGAGGTCGAAGAAGAGCGGGGACAGCTGGTAGACGTTATGGTTGACTGCCATTACCATTACCATGGAAAGAGCGTTGCCCTGTTCGGCGATCCGGACCTTCTGATTGCACTGACTGAGTTTACCATCAATCTCGGAATGATACCTAAATATATTGTAACGGGAACCCCCGGCGACAGCTTTGAGAACGAGATTAAGGAAATGCTCGATGCCGCCGGCATTGAGGGAAAAGTAAAAGCCCTCGGCGATTTGTTCACCCTGCACCAGTGGATGAAAGAAGAACCGGTGGACCTGCTCATGGGCGGTACCCATGGTAAGTATATTGCCAGGGCGGAGGATGTTCCCTTTGTACGAATCGGTTTCCCGATTCTGGATCGGAGCGTGCATTCCTATCTGCCGATTACCGGTTATAGAGGGGCTATGCGGGTGATTGAAATGATCAGTAATGCATTACTGGATCGTCAGGATCGAGATGCGGCGGATGAGGATATGGAATTGATTATGTAAGGAATATTGTGAGACTGAGGGCAATATCCATTATCTTGCAGCGCAATTTATTTTTAGCATGCAAGGCACAACAATCAAGGAAGTGCATAATTGACAAAACTTCGTGAGCGCAAGCAGGAGGAAAATATATTTGTTAATTGCACCAGGAGGGATGGATATGGACAGCAAGTATTTGAATGGAATTCTTGAGGAAAGAAAAGATTTTATATTTTGCAATTCAAAAGACGGCGGGGGCAAACTGAAGTGTGAAAAAGACAGTGTAGCCGGTTCGGTAAGCCAGCGGGCTTGTGTGTACTGCGGGGCAAGGGTCGTACTCAATCCTATTACCGACGCTTTTCATATTGTCCATGGTCCCATCGGATGTGCAAGCTACACCTGGGACATTCGCGGAAGCCTGTCCAGTGGGCCTGAAGTATATAGAAACAGCTTTTCCACCGACTTGAGGGAACAGGACGTGATTTTCGGGGGTGTTAAGAAACTGACGGCGGCGATTGATGAAATCGCATCCCGGTTTTCCCCCAAAGTAATCTTTGTTTATGCCACCTGTATTGTCGGTGTTATTGGCGACGATATCGAAACGGTGTGCAGGATGGCAGAGAAGAAATACGGCATACGGGTCATTCCCGTACAATCCAGCGGCTTTGCAGGCAACAAATCCATGGGCTACAAGGCAGCCTGCCATGCACTGCTCCGGTTGATGGGGGATCAAAAACATTCAAAAGTAAAAGGTGTTAATTTTTTAGGAGACTTTAATCTTGCAGGCGAAATATGGATTATCCATCAATACTTAAAAACCATTGGAGTGAATGTAATATCGAAAATTACCGGTGACGGGCGGTGCGACGAAATTATGAAAGCACCGGCAGCATCGTTGAATATAGTGCAATGCGCAGGCTCCATGACTTATCTGGCCAGGGAAATGGAAGAAAAATACGGGATTCCTTTTGTGAAAGTCAGCTTTTTCGGCCTTGAGGATACCAGGATGTCCCTCTTGAGAATTGCCGAAGCCCTGGGAGATCCGGAGGCCGTGAAAAAGGCAAGACAACTGATATTTGTGGAAGAACTCAAAATTCAGTCCAGGCTGGATTATTACAGAAAAAGGCTGCAGGGTAAAAAGGCCGCTATTTATGTGGGCGGTGGATTTAAAGCGATTTCATTGATTAAACAATTTGCGGACCTGGGAATCCGAACGGTGATGGTAGGGACGCAAACCGGGAGGGCGGATGAATACGAAGAGATCCGGAATATTACCGAAGAAGGTACGGTGATCCTGGACGATACAAATCCCTCCGAACTGGTAAAATTTATCCAGGAAAAAGGGGCGGATATTCTGGTAGGCGGTGTTAAGGAAAGGCCGCTGGCTTACAAGCTGGGGATTGCCTTTTGTGACCACAATCATGAAAGAAAGCATCCGCTGTGTGGCTTCGAGGGAGCCGTGAACTTTGCAAAAGAAATCAACCTGTCCATGAACAGTCCGGTGTGGAAGCTGGTTAATTGAAAGGGGGGATAACGGCTATGAAAAGCAGAAATTTCGTAAACTTAAATGTAAATCCCTGTAAAATGTGTATGCCCCTTGGCGCTGTTACAGCTTTCAAAGGGATCGAAAGCAGTATGGTCATCCTGCATGGTTCCCAGGGATGCAGCACCTATATCCGCAGGCACATGGCAGGCCATTATAATGAGCCCATTGATATTGCGTCTTCGTCGCTGAATGAAGAGGGGACGGTTTATGGGGGGGAAAAGAACCTGAAGAAGGGATTGAAAAACCTGATCCAGGCCTACAGGCCCAAAGTGATTGGTGTTGCTACAACCTGCCTGGCGGAGACCATCGGAGAAGATATCCGGCGGATCACCGAAGAGTTTGCAGTACAGGAGAAATTGGAGGGGATAGAAATTATTCCGGTTTCAACACCGGGATACGGTGCCACCCAGTTTGAAGGCTACTATACGGCTTTAACGGAGATTGTGAAAAAAGTAGCTGTAGATACCGAACAAAACGGGAAAATCAATATCATCACCGGAAACATAAGCCCCGGTGACGTAAGAAATATAAAGAGAATGCTGAACCTGTTGGGTGTTGAGTATATCCTGCTGCCGGATGTATCTATCACACTGGATGCGGTTTATAAAAGCAGAGGATATACAAAAATCCCCGAAGGAGGAACGCGGGTGGAAGATATCCGGAAAATGGCGGGAGCGGCAGCAACGGTTGAGATGGGAATGACGGTCATGGAAAACATGTCTCCGGGGAAATACCTTCAGGATGAATATCAGGTGCCGCTCTACAGGTGCCCGCTTCCCATCGGTGTTAAAAATACCGATACCTTTATACGGTTGATATCCGATATCAGCGGAAAACCGGTTCCTCCCCAGATCCAGGAGGAACGGGGACGCTTGCTGGACGGGATGATTGATTCCCACAAGTACAACGGGGAGGGAAGGGCTGTCATTTACGGAGAGCCGGAACTGGTCTATGCCGTTGCCGGGCTTTGCCTGGAAAATGGAATCAAACCGGTATTGATTTCTTCCGGAAGCCGGAATGACAGCATTCAAAAATTGCTGGAGAGTGGGCCGGAATATCCGGAAGAAAAGATCCTCATCATCGATGACACGGATTTTGAAACCATTCAGGAGTACGCCGTGAAACTGAAATCAAATATTTTAATCGGGAATTCGGACGGAAAGATAATTACGGAGAAGGAAGGAATCCCGCTGGTGAGAATCGGTTTCCCCATTCATGACAGGGTAGGAGGACAGAGACTCGTCTATACCGGATATGACGGTTCGTTGAAGTTGCTGGACGACATTACGAATACGCTCCTGGAAAACAAATATGAAAAATACAGGCAGTCTATGTTTGAGAGATATTATGCCGGAGGGAGGGATAACACAGTGAATCAAACCGAATTGAAAAGCAGCTTGAATCAATCCACTGCGGAGAAAACCGAAAATCACCCCTGCTTCAGCAGCTGTGCAGCTGAGAATGCAAGAATGCACATACCTGTCGCACCGGCGTGCAACATATCCTGCAACTACTGCAGCCGAAAATATGATTGCTTGAATGAAAGCCGGCCGGGAGTCACCAGCCAGGTGCTGACGCCTGAAGAAGCGGCCATCAAGTTTGTAGAAGTCCGTAAGAAACTTGATAACCTGAAGGTGGTAGGTATTGCCGGTCCCGGAGATGCTCTGGCCAACTTTGAAAACACGGCCCGTTCAATACAACTGATAAAAGAAGTGGATGGGGAGATCATTTTCTGCCTGTCTACCAATGGATTGATGCTTCCCTATTATGCAGATGAAATTTTAAACCTGGGGGTTACCCATATTACCGTAACGATCAACGCAGTAGACCCGGGGATTGGAGAAAAAATCTACAGGGAGGTCAACTACATGGGCAGGAAAATCACGGGGGTAGATGCGGCGAAAATATTGATCAAAAACCAGCTGGATGGACTGAAGTATATGGCCTCAAAGGGCGTGGCCTGTAAGGTAAATATTGTGATGATCAAAGGGATAAACGATTCGCACATCGGGGAAGTGGTAAAAAAAGTAAAGGAGTGTGGTGCGGTGATGACCAATATTATGCCGCTAATTCCCGCTCCGGGCAGTGTATTTGAAAATATGCCCCTGACAAACAGCAAAGAGCTGAATGAACTTAGAAAGAAATGTGAAATAGATATCAAGCAGATGTATCACTGCAAACAGTGCCGGGCTGATGCCATAGGCGTTCTAGGGGAAGATATTTCGGCAGAATTTAGAACAAAGGGTTGTGGAGGCTGCTCAATGGAAGTGGAAAATAATCCAGGAGGAACATATACCTTTGCGGTTGCATCCAAGACAGGTATGATGATCGACGAGCATTTTGGCCATGTGGAGGAGTTTTATATATATAAATCCAGTGCATCGGGTACTCGGTTTTTAGAAAAAAGATCTGTCGCCCAATATTGCGGAGGAGAAGAGGAATGCGACGACGGGGAGACAAAACTTCAGAGGATTATTGACACAATTGGAGATTGTGATGCAGTTCTTGTGCTGAGAATAGGCTATCGCCCCTCAAAAATTCTGCAGGACAAGGGAATCCGTGTTATCCAAACCTGTGGAGAAATTGAGGACGGAATCAAATATGCGGTCAAACAATTATATATTGCGAAAAACCGGCTGGGATCGGCAGTCTAATATGTGGATGAAAGAGGAGTGATTTATTATGCAAAAACCAAAGTATCACGTGTTTGTTTGTACAAGTTCAAGAATCAACGGACAGCAAAAGGGCTACTGCTATTCCAAGGAATCGGTAGCGGTTGTGCAGGCCTTTATGGAGGAAATCGAGGGAAGGGAGCTGCCGGATGAGGTCATGGTGACGAATACCGGCTGTTTTGGGATTTGCAGCCGGGGCCCGGTGGTGGTGGTTTATCCGGAAGGTGTGTGGTACACGGAGGTTACGGTGGAGGATGTGCCGGAAATTGTGGAATCCCATTTTGAAAACGGCCGTAAGGTTGAAAGGCTGGAAATGAAGTAGTTTTCAGGACTGGCCGGAGGGAGCCGTATTCGGGGGGAAATATGAATCAGAAGATTATTGACAGGACCCTTCCTGAAATCTGTGAGAGGGGCTTCGCCGGAAAAAGCGACTTAACGGATTTATGCCTTCTCATGAAGGAAATGGGGATTGACCTGTTTGAAATCAATTTTGCCTGTCTGGATAAAATGGTGGAATTGCCCGGCAACATAGATTTTATTTACAGGGTGGAATCGGAAAGGGATGCGGAGCTGTGCCGCCAATACGGTATCCGGGAATGTGTCCTCAGTGAAGACGTGTTTTTAAATTCCGGGCTCCTCAAAGGGCTGGTGAGACGTCAAATCAGCATCACCGTGGAAGCTGAAGCGGACACCCCGGAGGAGGTATATGCATTGGAAAGGCTGGGAAAGTCAAAATACACCGGTGCCATAGACTGCATAAGAATTATGGGGCTCAGCAGGTGTGATTCGGCCAGCTGGGTAATGGCTGCTCATAGTATAGGCAAGGCACTGAAAACGGCGGTGGATATATGTCCTGTCAACCGGTTCTATTGTGCAACAGCAACAGCGGTAGAGGCGTTTCTGGAAGGGCTGGATTCCATCACGGTTACTTTTACAGGTTATGGAGGAAAGCATGGTTTTGCTCCTCTCGAAGAAGTACTGGCCGCCATAGAGGTCTTTGAAGGCGCAAAGGCAGGGTTTAACCTGAGGCTGCTGCCGCAGCTGTGCGGCCTGTTTAATAAAATGACAGGAATTGCGGTTCCAGATAATAAGCCGGTGCTTGGCAAAAGCATATTTAAATATGAGTCCGGCATTCATGCGGACGGCATTCAAAAAAATCCGTTGACCTATGAGCCTTTTGCTCCTGAAATGGTTGGACAACAGAGAAGTTTGACCATAGGAAAGCATTCAGGAACCGGTGCAATAGCACAAAAACTGCAGATAGATTTTGATCCGGCAGACTTAAAAACCATATTGGAGAATGTCAGAAAAAAAAGCATCGGGCTTAAAAGAAGCCTTACCGACCAGGAACTGAAGGAAATTTGCATGCAGGTGGCAGGCAGCCTGAAGGGATTGCAGGGAGAAGGAGGCTGTATCTGAAATCTGCCGAAATGCCGGGAGGGGTCTCAATGAATGTAAAAATTGTGGATACCACCTTGAGAGATGGGGAGCAGCAGGCCGGCATAGCTCTTGGCGCCGGGGATAAGGTTAAAATTGCACGGCTGCTGGACAGCGCAAAAATATATCAGATTGAGGCAGGAATTCCTGCCATGGGAGGAGAAGAGAAAAAAAGCGTTGAGAAGATGATGGCGCTGAATTTGCGAAGCAAAATCTCCACATGGAACCGGATGAACCTTAAGGATATTGAGCAGTCTATCCAGTGCAAGCCGGATATTATTCACATCTCGGTGCCGGCGTCGGATATACAAATCCGCTGCAAACTGAAAAAAAATAGGACGTGGGTAATAGAAACGATGAAAAGGTGCATAAATTATGCCCGTGAAAGTGGAGCTGAGGTAACCGTGGGCTTGGAGGATGCATCAAGAGCGGATTTAAAATTTGTTTTGCAGCTCATTTCGGCAGCTTTCTTGGAGGGGGTGGAAAGAATAAGATATGCGGATACCGTTGGAATCCTGCACAGGAAGAGGACCTTTGCCGAAATATCGTCCATCAAAGCCCGGACGGATATAGCCCTGGAAATACACGCCCATAACGACCTTGGAATGGCCGTGTCCAATTCTATTTCCGCTGTGAAAGCAGGGGCGGAATTTGTAGATTGTACCATGGGCGGAATCGGCGAAAGAGCCGGGAATTGTGATTATCTGCAGTTTGTAAAGGCTGCCGGGGAGTTCCTTCATATTTTTGACAACGTGAAAGAGGAAGAGGCCCTGGAAATCCAAAAGGAGATCTTCCACATTATGGGGTTACATTAGCAACAAGAGGCAGAGTCTATTTCTCCCCGTCGAATTCCAATTTTTCCCTTTTAATGTACCCTGTCCCGGAGAACCTGGCAATCAAATCTCTATCTTCATCAAAAATATCCACGCTGTAACCGCACAGCTTTTTATAAGAGGATATTTCCCGGGCTTCCGCAGTTAACAATTTACCCTTTGGGGATTTAAAAAAGGATATATTTGCATTGACGCCCAGCGTAACCGACCCTTTTGAATTTGACGCCGCGGCAAAGGCGAAATCCGCCAGTGTGAACAGTACTCCTCCTTGCACTATATTTACCCCGTTTAAATGATGGTCGTTAATCTCTATTTGCGCTACCGCATATCCCGGTTCCACCTTTAAAAGCTTTATGCCTACATAAGCTGCAAACCGGTCGTTTTCTAAAAAGCCAGCCATGTCTTTGTACATGAAACAGTCCTTTCTTCCTTCCGAAAAATATAACTTTTATGGGTATATTCTTCACTGGGGAACAAAATCCTGCTTCAGCGGCAAAAACTATTTTACCGCACAAAAAATACCAGGGCATCCGATATAGTCCACACCAAAAAAATTATATTTTTGTTGACTAAGCACCGAGGGGCTGGTAAAATATATATAGAAATTTGATAATAATTATCAATATCAACGTAAACATAAACATATCAAGCGGGTACAGGGAGTGGTGAAAATGCCTTTGACGATGCTGCCCCCGGGCAAGGAGGCAATAATTAATATCTGCAGAGCCAAGGACTCAACAAAAAAATTTCTGGAAGGACTTGGTATCCTGCCGGGGGTGACCATATCGGTGATATCGGAAATGGATGGGAATCTGATTGTGTGTGTGAAAGGTTCCAGATTGGCTTTGAACAAAGGTATAGCCCAGCAGCTGCTGGTGCAGGTGGCATAGAAAAAGGAGGAGAGTGCTTTGGAGAGGACTTTGAAGGAACTGAAGCCGGGTGAAAAGGGCGTTGTGGTAAAGGTTGGCGGTGAAGGTGCGGTAAGGAGAAGGCTGATGGACATGGGAGTAACCCGTGGGGTAGAAGTGCTGGTGAGAAAAGTTGCACCCCTGGGAGATCCTATTGAAGTGAATGTCCGGGGATATGAGCTGACGTTTAGAAAAGCGGAAGCAGAAAATGTTATTGTGGAATGAGCAAAGCTACGAGTTGTTGAAATAAGTAGTGTTTTTTTTAAAGATATAATGATAATGATTCTCATAATCGATGAAAGGGGGCTGCAAATGCAATACAGGTTTGCGCTGGTAGGAAATCCTAACTGCGGGAAGACCACCATGTTTAACGAAATCACAGGCAGTACGCAGTATGTGGGAAACTGGCCGGGAGTTACTGTGGAAAAGAAAGAGGGCAGGGCGAGGAAGCTTTCAGGGGATGTAAGGGTCATTGACTTGCCGGGAATATATTCATTATCCCCATACTCTATGGAGGAGATCATCGCCAGGAACTATATCCTGGATGAAAAGCCGGATGTGATCATTAATATCGTAGACGGTACAAATATTGAAAGGAACCTGTACCTCACCACCCAGGTGATTGAGCTGGGAATTCCTGTGGTGGTCGCGCTGAATATGATGGATGCCGTCGAAGCCAGCGGGGATCAAATCGATATAGGGGTTCTTGAGAAGCACCTTGGAGTTCCGGTCATTGGCACTTCCGCCAATAAGGGGCGCGGTGTGGGAGAGCTGATGCAAAAAGCGCTGGAAATCGCCCAGACGGCGGCTGCAAAAGCAACTGTTTCAGGTCTTGAAATGTACGATCAAGGGATTGAGCAATGCATCGCAGACATAGAAAAAATAGTCGCCTCCTCTCTGAATAAGAAAACGGACAATCCAAGATGGGTCGCCCTAAAGCTTTTGGAAAACGACCAGAAGGTGGTAGAGAAGCTGGATGTTCCCGTAACTTTGCTGGAAGAAATAAAACCATGCAGGGAACAGCTTGAAAAGCATTATGACAATGATATGGAAACGGTTATAGCCGACAACCGGTACAGATTTATCTCCGATATCACCAAAAAGGCGGTCAAAAAGAAATCAGGCAAATCGGAACTAACCCTCTCGGACAAAATCGACAAGGTGGTAACCCACAGGATTTTGGCCATTCCCTTGTTTCTGGCCATCATGTTTGCGGTATTTCAACTGACCTTCGGGGTCGTCGGCTCCTTTACCATCGATTGGATGGATGCCCTGATCAATGACACTTTTGCGGGAATTGTCTCAGGATGGCTTGATGCGGGCGGAGCGGCGGAATGGCTGCATGCGCTGGTTGTAAACGGGATTATCGGAGGAATGGGCAGCATGCTGGTATTTGTGCCCCAGATCATGACCCTGTTCTTCTTCCTTGCGCTGCTGGAAGACAGCGGGTATATGGCAAGAGCGGCTTTTGTCATGGACCGGCTCCTCAGAAGGCTGGGCCTGACGGGCAAGTCCTTCATTCCCATGCTCATGGGCTTCGGCTGCAGTGTGCCGGCGGTTATGAGCGCAAGAACCCTGGAAAATGAAAAGGACCGGCGGCTGACCATCATGCTCACTCCTTTTATGTCTTGCGGAGCAAGGCTTCCGGTATATGCGCTGTTTACAGCGGCCTTCTTTGCCCAAAGCCAGAGCCTGGTCATATTCTCCATTTACCTGCTGGGGATTGTTGTTGCCATCCTCTCGGGCATTCTGCTCAAGAAGACCCTGCTGAAGGGAGAGGCCGCCCCCTTTGTCATGGAGCTGCCCCCATACAGGATTCCTACTCTTAAGGGTCTGCTCATCCATATGTGGGACAGGGGAAAAGGCTTTGTCAAAAAGGCGGGAACCATTATTTTTGCCGCCGCCGTTATCATCTGGTTTTTGCAATCCTTTAGCTTTGGCTTCCAGATGGTGGAGGACCCGGCGGATAGCATTATGGGCGGCATCGGAAAAGCAATAGCGCCCTTTTTCGCACTTCTTGGCTTCGGCGACTGGCAGTCTTCGGTTGCGCTTCTTACAGGCTTTGTGGCAAAAGAAATGGTGGTGGCGACCATGGGAATCCTCCACGGAATCGGGGAAGCAGGAGAGAATCCGGTGGAGCTGGCAACCGCTTTGCAGGCCACTTTCACACCGCTGAGGGCGTACGCGTTTATGGCTTTCACCCTGCTCTACCTGCCCTGCGTCGCCGCCTTTGCAACCATAAAGAGAGAGATGAACTCATGGAAGTGGACCCTTCTTACGGTGGCGTACCAGACAGGGACGGCCTGGGTGGTTGCATTCCTCATATACCAGGTGGGAAGCCTGCTGGGGTTTAATTGATGAGAGGGGATACTAAATTTTTGCGGGAGCATAACCGGCGGAACCGCCGGATTAAAGAGGAAAGCGGGTGATCATATGATCAACTGGATCGTTGGAGGACTCATTGTCGGATTAACTGTTTTTATTATCATACGGTTTGTTTCGCGCATGCGGAAAGGGCAAGCCTGCAGCTGCGGAGACTGCGCGGAAAGCCGGTGCGATTGCGGTAAAAAGGCATAAACAAAAAATTTTGCTCCATTATTGATAATGATTATTATTATTAGTAATAGAGTTGCTTTTAATGCTTCCATGTACAGAGGAAAGGAGGATTCTATATAAGCATAGTGCTTGTGGGAGGGCATGACAGGATGCATGACGAATATAAGGAGATATGCACCCGGCGCGGCCATTATGTAAAAGTGTATACACAAATGCCTGCCAGGTTTGACAAGGCCATCGGAAACCCGGACGGAATCGTTTTATTTACAGGTACGGTGTCCCACAATATGATACGCATGGCTGTGAAGGGACAAAAACTGCTGAGAACTTTTTGAAGGCTTTTGCCAACGATTTATTTCGACATTTTCCAATCAAAAGGGTTTTTAAATTTCAGCAGCGATTAATGCCTGTTATTGCAGAAGTAAAAGGGGTAAATACATCTTATAAGGACACCCGCATGGAATACTGTAATAAAGTTTAGAGCAGAAAGGAGACCACTCATATGAAGAGCATAAAGACGAGAATGGTAATGAGCGTTACAGCACTGCTTCTTTTAGTTTGTGCAGGATTGGGTATTCTTGCGTACATCACCGCGGCCAATGCCATAATCCAGCAGACGAGGGAGACACTGCCCCAGGTTGCCAAAGAAGGGGCAAAGGTAGTTCAGGAAAGGGTGAATACTCTTTTAAGCACGCTGGAAGCTGTGGCTGAGCGGGAAGAACTGACGGATGTCAATACCCCATGGGAGGCAAAGAAGGCCCTGCTGGAAAGGGAGGCCGAAAGAAGCGGCCACAAAGCCATGCTTCTGGCGGGGATTGACGGTTCTGCCCGGATTACTACGGGCAACGAAGTTGATATAAAAGACAGGGACTATTTTATAAAGGCGCTTTCAGGCCAAAGAGCGGTGTCCGACCCTCTGATCAGCAGGGATGACGGCACGCTGACCGTCGTCTATGCCGTACCCGTCCGGAAAGACGGTAAAGTGGTGGGGGTACTGGCTGCTCTGAGGGATGGGACTGCCCTAAGCAAAATAACCAGCGACATCACCTACGGAAAATCCGGCAAAGCCTTTATGATTAACAAGCAGGGGGTCAAAGTGGCCCACAGCAACCTGGACCTTGTGACCAAAATGGATAACGACTTTGAAAATGTGAAAAAGGATGCTACGCTCCAGCCGCTGGCGGAGCTGGAAAAAAAGATGACGGAAGGGGGCTATGGAGCCGGTGAATACCGCTACGAGGGTATTAAGAAGTATCTCGGCTTTGCACCCGTGGAAGGCACCGACTGGTTTCTAGCGGTGGCCGCGCCAAAAGAAGAAGTTTTATCGGGACTGAAAACGCTGGGATATTCGGTATTGCTGGCATCCGTAATTTTCTTGGCTGCCGGTATTCTCCTGGGATATTTCATCGCAAGGCTTATAGCCGCTCCGGTTATCAAAGCTTCCGAGCACCTTAAGGTAATTGCTGCAGGGGATTTTACGCAGGCTGCTTCCGGAGAATTTGCGGCCAGGAAAGACGAAATCGGCGTGCTGTCCAGAGCGGTGGAAACCATGCGGAGCTCTGTACAAGAGGTTATTGATGGTGTCATACGGGAATCAAGGAATGTAACCGAATCGGTGAAAGCGTCAAGGCAAAATATGTCGGAACTCCTGTCCCAAATAGAGGAAGTATCCGCTACCACCGAGGAGCTTTCGGCAGGCATGCAGGAGACCGCCGCATCTACCGAGGAAATGAATGCTACGGCACTGGAAATAGAGCAGGCGGTTGGCTCCATAGCGTCAAAGGCGCAAGAAGGAGCGATTTCCGCCGGGGAGGTCAAAAACAGGGCCAAAAGCCTGAAGACAAGCTTTCAAGCTACACAGCAGAACGGAATGAAAATTATTAATGAAGTGAGCCGCCGGCTTGAAACGGCCCTAGAGGAGTCCAAAGCCGTTAATCAGATCAACCTGCTGGCGGACGCAATACTGGAAATCACGTCCCAGACAAACCTGCTTGCCCTGAACGCGGCGATTGAAGCGGCAAGAGCCGGGGAGGCGGGCAAGGGCTTTGCCGTTGTTGCCGAGGAAATAAGAAAACTTGCGGAAGACTCAAAAAAGACGGCGACGGAGATTCAAGACATTACAAAAGCCGTAATCGGATCTGTAGAAAACCTGTCCAGCAACTCCAACAGCCTGCTGGTATTTATGACCAATGATGTGGGCAGGGATTACCAGTCCATGATGAATGCCGTTGAACAGTACGAGAAGGATGCGGAATATATGGATGACCTGGTGGCGGATTTCAGTGCCACATCGGAGGAGCTGGCCGCATCCATGGAAAATATGGTTAAAGCCATCAACGAGATTACGTCGGCTGCCAATGAAGGAGCGGAAGGAACGGCAAGCATCGCCCAAAAGTCAACGGTCATCGTGGAAAAAGCGGATGAGGTCATGAGGCAGGCGGACCACTCCAGGGAAAGTGCGGATAAGCTTATCCACCTGGTGTCCAGGTTTAAGGTGTAGTTTCACACCAGGACAGGGACGGCCTCCGGCCTGCCAGAAAGCGGGTCAAAGACCGCCCCTGCCCTTTTCCCATGAATCCGCCGGACCGGTCACCTTAAAAAAGCCATGTAAAGATAGAGGGCGCATATGGCCACAGTGAGGAGCATCAACGGAAATGCAACTTTGAAATAGCGGCTGAAGGTTATCTTTTGCCCATGCTCCTCCGCCAGGCCCACGGCGATTACATTGGCGCTTGCGCCGATGATGGTGCCGTTCCCACCAAGGCATGCGCCAAGGGACAGGGCCCACCACAGAGGGTCCAGGTTCATACCCGACAGGGCCCCCATGTCTTTTATCATGGGGATCATGGTGGCTACGAAGGGGATGTTGTCGATAAAGGCGGATGCCACGGCGGATACCCACAATATGGCCATGACGGTAAGAACAAGGTCCCCTTGGGTCAGGTCAAGCACTCCTCTGGCCAGCAGTTCTATTACGCCTGTTCCTTTCAGACCTCCCACAAGAATAAACAGGCCTGCAAAGAAGAATATGGTTTTCCACTCCACCTCATGGAATATTTTTTCCGGTTTTATCCCGGAAATCAGCAGGAGAAGGACGGCGCCGCCCATGGCAACCGTAGCGGACTCATAGTGAAGCACCCCGTGCAGTAAAAAGCCGGCAATGGTCAGGCCAAGAGCAATAAGGCTTTTTACGAGGAGCTTGCGGTCCTTTATGCATTGGTTTTCGTCCATGGCCATGATCTTTTCTTTTGCCTCCTGTGAGGCGACCAGTTTTTTTCTGTACAGCAGGGTTAAGACGTAAGTTGACAGGAAGAGCAGGGGAAAAGCAATTACGGCGTCATTCCTTAAAAAGTCGGTAAAGCTTAAACCTACCGAGCTTCCGATCATAATATTGGGCGGATCGCCGATAAGGGTGGCTGTCCCGCCTACATTGGAAGCAAACACCTCTGAGATGATAAAGGGAATGGGATTGATGTGCAAATCCCTTGCGATGCTCAGAGTAACGGGCAATATGAGCAGTATGGTGGTCACATTGTCCAGGAAGGCAGAGAGAATGCCTGTAATCAGGGACAAGAGGAGCATGAGTCTTACCGGTTCTCCCCTGGCCGCTTTTACCGTTTTCACGGCCAGGTACTCAAACATCCCCGACCGTTTGCTGATCATGACCATAAGCATCATGCTGATTAAAAGCCCCAGGGTATTGTAGTCTATTTCCATGAAAGCGTCCTCCTGGGACAAGATCCTCAAGAGGACCATGAGGGATGCCCCTGCAAGGGCGACAACGGTTCTGTCGATTTTGTCCAGGATGATAAGGACATAGGCCGCAAGGAATATGGCTGCGGCAAGAGCCATTTGCACAGCTGCGTGATCCATTTAAATCCTCCCCATAAATAAAAATAAAAAGGCGGAAAACTCGACACCGAGCTTCCCACCCCAGAAGCCGCAACTCTTGAAAGCGAAGGCTCACTTCGCCCAACCGGAATCATGCCTGTATTTTTATTCAGGCCCTTCATCTTTTTACTCATATTTTAGCATCAGTGTAAGAGATATTCAACAGTTTTTTGGCAGGGGTGCAGGCCTTGCCGCCGTGGCCGCCGGGGCAGCGGCCCTTTTATTCCCGCTCCGCTGTGCCATGGTCCTCTGAAAAACCAAAGGGCTACTGCGTGCCAAACGCAATAGCCCTATTAAGCCGGCTTTCCGGCATATCAGCCGGAAAACTGGCTTTTAACCTGCATGATCTCGCTCTGCTCAGCCTGCATGGCGGGCTTGTAGAAGCCCTTCTGCTCCGCAAGCTTGTAGAGGTCATACTGGAAGGTCTCGCAGCTGTTTCTTATTTGCTGGACCATTTGCCTAAACTGCGGGTTTGACGCCTGCGCAATCACATTGGCATAGCCTGTTAAACTGCTGTTGATCTGGGACAAGGTATCGTTTACCATATCTTTTTCCTGCATATTGGTCCTCTCCTTAACTTAATAGTGATAGTAGCTTTTGTTTGGTGTTCAATGCGTCCTGGGCAGATTTTTCAAACATCTGCTTTACCTGGGGGTCGGTGGCCTGCTGCGCATATGTTTTCAGCTTCTGGTAGGAAGTCTCGTGAGACCCGATGAGGTGTCTCAGGTTTTGTAGTTCCAATTGATTTAGCTGTGTCATTAAGTATAACTCCTTTCATATATTTTTCTATAATTAGTATCTTTGATAAAAAACATATTATTCACTTAATTTTGTTAGATCTGTGGAGAACACGACATAGAACCATTTTCTGGTGTTTTTGGTTTATGCAATATTATAAAATATGGAGTATAGAGTTTAAATATATTGACTGAGTGAAGCCAGTGTGTTAAACTTGTTTTAATAGGGGAGTAGCTTACAAGCTATAAGGCCAACAACCGGCAGGAACCAGTGCCTGGCCTTATACTCCGGCAGCGGAAAGCAAGACCTTTAACCTGGTCCCGCTTTTGCAGGGATTATGTTAAAGGTCTTTTTATATACAAAAAGCTCTGAAAGCAATTTTATGGGTTATTAGAAAAATATTTGTACCACATTATAATTTGGGGAGGAAATAAAATGGTCAAAGTGCACCCTCAGTTTAAGGATATCCCTTTTCATACCATGAGCCCGGGGGAGGCTTTAGAACATCTGCAGTCGGACAAAAACGGCCTGACGGATGAAGAGAAAACAGCTTTTTCTCAGAGGGCATTGAGTTAAGCATCCTGTACCAGGGCCTCTTTAAGGAATTGCTGACTCTGACGGCCTATTATACGGGCCTGCGGTTGTACACGCCGGAGGTCGCCACCACAATGGCTTTTGCCACCCTGGGACTGATACAGCTGACCCACTCGCTGAACGTGAGGTCCAACACCAAATCCCTCTTTAAGCTGGGCGTATTCACCAACATGTACCTCATAGGGGCCATTGCCGTTTCAGCCCTGCTACAGCTGGTAGTCATCGTTGTATCGTTTTTGGACGGCATATTCAGGGTAAAAATGCTCACCCTTGAGCAGTGGAGCATTGTACTGGCAGCTTCACTGGCTATCGTA
Source organism: Eubacteriales bacterium (assembly GCA_024655885.1). Classification (GTDB taxonomy): domain Bacteria; phylum Bacillota; class Clostridia; order Acetivibrionales; family JANLFN01; genus JANLFN01. Next base: position 47,682 of record JANLFN010000013.1, read on the forward strand.
CCCGTTGTTGAAATGGCCAAGATCATCCATAATGCAAGGGTGAAGCAGATGTGACAGGGGGCCCCTGTCCTGCTTTTAAAGGTGTGGCAGGGGAGGTCCCCTGCCACATCCGCGGCCCCCGGCCACAGTCCCCTGCCCCAGTTTTCACGTGCCGTTCAAGGTCAGCGGAACCAGGGCGTTTATGGCCCATGCCAGCCTTCTCTCCACCTCATACCAGTTGATGAGCTTCCACCAGGCGTTTATATAGTCCCCGCGCCTGTTCTGGTAGTCCAGGTAATAGGCGTGCTCCCAGACGTCGCAGACCAGGATGGGGGTTCCGCTCCACTGGGTGAGGTTCTGGTGCTTTTCGGACTGCAAAACCTCCATACGCCTCCAGGTGGGCTGCCAGGTGAGGATTCCCCATCCTGAGGCTTCAACCTTCTCGGTGGCATTTGTGAATTGCTCCTTAAAGGCATTGAAGCTTCCAAAGTAATTGTTTATCTGGTATAGCGTGTTGGGCCCCGGCTGTCCTCCCGTGCCCGGAGGGGCCATTATTGTCCAGTAGATGCTGTGGAGTATGTGGCCGGAGCCGTTAAAGGCGAGCTCGTTCTCCCAGTATTTTACATATTCAAAGTCTTTTCTCTCACGGGCCTGGACGAGACTTATCTCAGCCTTGTTCAAACCGTCCACGTAAGCCTTGTGGTGTTTGTCATGGTGCAGCTGCAGTGTCTTTGAGCTTATGACGGGCTCAAGGGCATTGTATGGATAGGGAAGGGGGGGCAGTCTGTGCTGGCCCGGAGGGACCATGGTATATGGCATGTTCATGGAAAAGCCTCCTAGCATAAAATTTCATCAATTCATTTTATTCACTTTATGTGAATTTGCTTCAATATCTCTGGGGACGTTCCTTGACTTTTAGCCCTGGGTCCAATATGATGGTTTTAACAGGATATATAAAATCCGGTAAACAGCTTTTTCTAGTGTGGATATAAAGCTAAAATTGTATACTAGTGCTGAAACGCATTATATTTGGAATTAATGAAATGCTGCAGATATTGAGTTTTGGCGTGGAACGGAAAAATTATGAATAATAAGTACTGTGATTTGCATCGGAGGATTGTGGAACATGCTGGTAGCAGAGGACTGGATAGATTACGAACTGATGGATACGGGAAACGGGGAGAGGCTTGAGAGATGGGGAAAGTATGTCTTGATCCGCCCCGATCCTCAGGTCATCTGGCCCAGGAACGAAAATGAAGACCGGTGGAAAAAAGCGGACGCCCATTACCACAGGAGCCGGAGCGGGGGCGGAAGGTGGGAGTATATTGAAAGGTTGCCTTCACACTGGACGGTTTCCTATAACGGGCTTTCTTTTCGCATAAAACCTACCGATTTTAAACATACCGGATTATTTCCCGAACAGGCCGCTAATTGGAAATGGATAATTGAAAAGATTCACTCTGCCGGCCGGCCGGTAAAAGTGTTGAACCTTTTTGCCTATACCGGCGGCGCCACGGTGGCAGCGGCGTCCGCAGGTGCCGAAGTATGCCATGTAGATGCCGCAAAGGGCATGGTGAGCTGGGCCAAGGAAAATATTGCGCTTTCCGGTCTGGGGGACAGGCCTGTGAGGTTCATCACCGATGATGTGATCAAGTTTGTCCAGCGTGAGAAACGCAGAGGAAAATATTATGACGGGATCATTATGGACCCTCCTTCTTATGGAAGAGGCCCTAAAGGGGAAGTGTGGAAGATTGAAGATGCATTGTTCGGTTTTGTGGAGGAGTGCATTGGAATACTTTCCCCAAGGCCCCTGTTCTTTCTTGTTAATTCCTATACCACCGGTTTCTCTCCCACAGTCCTTGCCAATATTCTTAAAATGCTGGTGGGAAAAAGATGTGGAGGGCGGGTTTCGTGCGGTGAAATCGGCTTACCTGTGAAATCCAGCGGACTTATACTGCCCTGCGGAATTTATGGCCGGTGGGAAACAGGCAAATAGAGGTTGTGGGCAGGAGAGAGGATTTAAGCAGGGCTAAAGAGAAAGGCAAGGGAAAAGTAAATGAAAATACTATATGAGGATAATCATCTTCTGGTAGTGGAAAAACCTGTAAATGTTCCATCCCAAAAGGATGATTCAGAGGATCCCGATATTCTGACAATGGTGAAAGAAGACATAAAAAGACGGTATAATAAGCCGGGCAACGTCTATCTGGGTCTCGTCCACAGGCTGGACCGGCCTGTGGGAGGGGTCATGGTGCTTGCCAAGACTTCCAAGGCTGCGGCCAGGCTCTCCGAACAAATCAGGAGCAGAAAGCTCAAAAAGGTGTACCTGGCGGTTGTCCATGGAGAGATGGATGCCGTATCAGGGCATCTGGAGCATTTTTTAAAAAAAGACGCCTCCACAAACACCGTAATGGTCGTCAGTGCATGGACTGAAGGCGCAAAGGAGGCCTTGCTGGACTATACGGTCGTGGGGGTTGAAAACAACCTCAGCCTGCTGCGGGTCCGTCTGCATACAGGACGTCCCCACCAGATCAGGGTCCAGTTGTCGGCCATAGGACACCCTTTATTCGGGGACCAAAAATACGGGGCTCGCCTCAATAAGCCCGGCCAGCAGCTTGCACTCTGGTCAAACCAAATCACATGCATTCATCCCACCAGGCAGGAAGAAATGACCTTTGCCAGCATTCCTCCCGGAGCATATCCGTGGAATTTGTTCAGGCTTTAATTTTATGTTATAAATCCGTATTTTTGTGAAATGATAAAAGCAGATAACAGGATAGGCTTTACATTACCAGGAGGGATGGGTATTAACAGAAGAAATGGGAATAAAATTGAAGAATTGACAGTGCAGCTTGAAGATCTTGAAAAGAACAAATGCAGTGTGCCTCTTGTTTTTGCCGAGATGTTCAAGGATGAGGTCAATGCCAACGATGAAAGAAAGATGTACAACGGGGTCAAACGGGTCCTCCGAAAATATTCCGGCGACCCCAAGGCCATTTCAGCCATCAACGAGTTTACCAGGGTTATATCCGGCGGGGCATCCCTGGAGGAAATCCTCACCATCACCGTGGAGGAAATACAAAGCCCATCGGCTGTGTCCCAAATCACGGTGGAGGACAAGTGCGATTAATAATGCCATCTTGAACCCTTTTATTGCAACTCCGCTATATTTTATATGAATCGCGAAAAAGAAATTGCAAGGAAAAAAATAGATTTTCACCATATGCGCTAAGGTAATTGAAGGGTGAAAATGTATAAATGCAAAATCATTTTTCATGTTCAATATAGTATTTTTTTATGATATAAATAATAATATAGAAAAAATATTTGACTTGACAAAGGGCATGCTTTAATATGGTATATTAATAAAATAAATGCAGGACGGTAGAAAGGGTAGGTCATATGTTTTTGAAAACGAGCAAATCGGATGTAGGGGGAAGGGTGAGAATTCCGGGCTCCAAATCCCACACCATAAGAGCACTGTTTATTGCCAGCCTTTCCGGCGGCAGGTGTGAAATCATAAACCCCCTGATTTCAAATGATGCACTTTCCGCGGTGGAGGTGTGCAGGGCTTTAGGCGCACAGATTACCCAAACCAAAGACAGGTTTATAGTAAACGGCTTTTCCGGTAAGCCTCAAACCCCGGAGGATATAATCCATGTGGGAAACTCGGGGACAACTTTAAGGTTCGGCGTTATGACCGCCGCCTTAGGAGAAGGTTGTTCGGTTTTCACGGGGGACTACCAGATCAGGAGAAGGCCCATGGGACCCTTGATCGATGCCCTTAACAGCTTGGGAGCAGACGTGTTTTCCACAAGAGGAAACGGTATGGCTCCCGTTGTTGTAAGAGGAAAATTGAAGGGGGGAGCGGCCCGGATTGATGCCGTTACATCCCAATTCCTTTCCTCAATGCTTATCAATTCCCCGCTGATTGACAATGATACGGAAATTACGGTGACAAGGCTGAATGAGGTGCCCTATGTGGAAATGACCTTATGGTGGCTTGATAAACAGGCTATAAGGTATAAAAACGACGGTTTCAGGATTTTTTCCATAGAGGGAGGACAGCAGTATAAGCCTTTCAATGCCGTTATTCCGGGAGACTTTTCTTCTGCCACGTTCTTCCTGGTGCAGGCGGCTGTATCCGGAGGTGAATTTATTCTGGAAAACCTGGATATGACTGACCCCCAGGGGGATAAACTGGTAGTGTCCATCCTTGAAAAGATGGGAGCTAAGGTGAGCTTTGAGGGGAATAATATCCGGATAAAAGGAGACAGGCTTCAAGGCATGGAGATCGATATGAATTTCATTCCCGATGCCCTTCCGGCCATGGCGGTTGCAGGATGCTTTGCCGAGGGTGAAACAAGACTGGTTAATGTGCCGCAGGCAAGGCTTAAAGAGACGGACAGAATCCATGGGATGTTTACTGAGCTGAGCAAAATGGGTGCGGATATAAAGGAGCTCCCCGACGGGCTTGTGATAAGGCAGAGCCGTCTTAAAGGCTGCAGGGTGAGCGGGTATGACGACCACCGTATTGTGATGGCCCTGGCCGTAGCCGGGTTGAATATTCCGGGAGAGACTGTGATTGACACGGCGGAGGCCATAGACGTAACTTTTCCCGAATTTGCCCTGTTAATGAAACAGTGCGGTGCCAATATGAGGATGGTTGAGGATGAAAATGGATAAGAAAAATATTGTCCTGGTGGGGATGCCCAGTTCCGGAAAGAGCACCATCGGAAGGGCCCTTGCAGAGGAGCTGGGGCTTCAGTTTATTGATACCGACCAAATCATAATGGAAAAAGAAAAAAGGCCTTTAAGAGATATTGTGGAGGCGGACGGGACGGCAGCCTTCCTCCGCATTCAGGAGGATGCTGTCCGGGAACTCAACCTGGAAGGGTATGTGATCGCGACAGGCGGAAGTGTCATATGTGGGAAGACCTCTATGGCTCATCTTAAAGAAAATGGCCTCGTTGTTTACCTTGAAACCGATTTTGCGGATATAGAAAAAAGGGTAGCTCCGGGAAGAAGGTTTGCCAGGAACAGGGAGCAGAGCCTTTTTGATGTTTACAGGGAAAGGGAGCCGCTTTACCGCGCCTACGCAGATGTGACGGTTGAATGTTCGGGCAAGACGGAGGAGGAAGTGGTCCGTGAGATAAAAAATAAAATGTTGAGTACGACATAAGAGGAAGTGATGTGGAATGATGGGAAATACCTTCGGCAGGTTGTTCAGGGTGACCACTTGCGGAGAGTCTTATTCCGGGGGCTTCAACAGGGATTTGAACATACCCCCCCAATTGTACGGCGGCTTGATGGCAATCGTTGACGGGGTGCCTCCCGGAATTAAAATAACTCCGGAGCTCATACAGCAGGAGCTTGAAAAGAGGAGGCCGGGGCAATCGGAACTGGACACGCCCAGAAAGGAAAAAGACAGGGTTTATATTTTTTCCGGCGTAATGGAAAATCACATGTCCACAGGAGCCCCGGTGGGCCTGGTGATTCCCAATACGGACATAGAAGACAGCCAGATAGAGAAGCACAGGAGCTATAAGTATATAATAAGGCCGGGTCAGGCTGCTTACACCTACTATAAGAAATACGGTGAATATGCGGACTGGGCGGGTGCAGGCCGGGCTTCCGGAAGGGAGACCGCGGCAAGGGTGGCGGCAGGAGCCGTGGCAAAAGCCATATTGGATAAAATGGGAATTGATGTAATTGGTTTTATCAGTGAATCCCATGGAATTAAAGCGGGTCCCATAACTTATGAGCTTGCGAAGGAAAACTACAGGAAAAATGAGATCAACTGCCCGGATAAGGAAAAAGCCGAAGAGATGATAAGGGACCTTATGAAGGTCAAGGCGGAAGGCGACACCTGCGGTGGGGTTGTGGAGGTAATTGCCCGGGGGGTCCCCGCAGGGCTTGGTGAACCGGTATTTGACAAGCTTTCTGCTACAATCGCCCATGGGATTATGTCCATCGGAGGGGTCAAGGGCATCGAGTTCGGGGCAGGTTTTGAGCATGCCCGGATGAAAGGGTCGGAGTCCAATGACACTCCCTATGTGGACGAGCAGAACGGCAGGATAAGGTTTAAAACAAACAGGGCGGGGGGCCTGCTTGGAGGAATTTCTAACGGAGAGGACATCCGGATACGGATTGCGGTCAAGCCTACGCCCACCATATCCATACCCCAGTCCACCGTAAATATAGACAGCTTTGAAAATGTCACCCAAGCATTTAAAACCAGGAATGACCCTTCCATTTGCCCCAGGATCTACCCTGTTTGTGAGGCTATGGTCAGGATTGCCATTCTGGATGCCATCTATATGGCCGGAGGCTATCGAGGGGTAGCTTCTATTCACCCCAAGTGGGATAAGGTGTGATGGATCCCATGGATTCCCTTTTTCCTTATTAAACCATTCATGGAGAATAAATTCATGTAAAAAATATCAAGAAATGCAGGAATTTTAAATTATTTGTCAAATAATATACTTAAAGAATTTTTAAAAGCCTTTCGGCGAAATAATTATTTGGAATGGGCGGATAAAATGAGTGACATAATCAAAGTTTTAATTGCCGACGACAATCTTGAATTCGGCGATCTTCTTTGTGAGTATTTAAAAAGGGAGGAAGACTTGAATATTGTAGGGGTTGCACGGGATGGGATTCAGACCCTTGAAATGATTGCTTCACAGGAACCCGATGTGGTGATTCTTGACGTTGTAATGCCCAACCTGGACGGCATTGGAGTGCTTGAAAACATATCACGGCAAAAGCCAAGGGAAAAACCCCTGTTTATTATGCTTTCAGCCATAGGGCAGGATATCTTTGTTCAAAGAGCCATTTCTCTCGGCGCGGAATACTATCTTGTGAAGCCGTTCGATGCCGACGTGCTGATATCGAGAATACGGCAAATTTATAGAGAAAAAAACCTGTCCCCCTTTTCCAGCAGTAAGCCGTTCTCAACCACCGCATCCAAAAATTACAGTAATCCGGAGACAGGAGTAAACAGCCTGGAAATGGAAGTAACAAACATTATGCACGATATAGGCATACCTCCCCACATTTCCGGCTATCAGTACATAAGGGAGGCCATCCTTCAATCGCTGAACAATCCCAATGTTTTTACCTCAATTACCAAGTTCTTATATCCGGCAGTGGCATCAAAGTTTAATTCCACTCCACAAAAGGTGGAGCGGGCCATCCGAAATGCCATTGAAACCACCTGGTCCAAAGGGAATGCTGCTTCTATCGACTCACTGTTCGGATATACCATCAACTATAACAGGGGAAAACCTACAAATTCCGAATTTATTGCCATGATTGTGGACCAAATAAAGATTGCACATGGGGGAAAAAAATAAATTGTCCTGTAAGAAATGGACTTATCCTGCGGAATATAATGAAAAGCCCTGCCAAATAGCAGGGTTTTCATTATATTCTGTTTTTATAATGCATAGGAAATTATATAGAAAATTATAATTCTCCCTTAATTTTCCAATTGATGGAATGTTTTTTGCACCGGAATATGCTTTTTCTTCATATTTTCCAAAAGCATTATCACAGAATCGGCTTTAGTTTTGCTTGAGGATTCTGCTTCAAAGTATGCCTTAAAATAGTTTTAAAGACCTAAAGACACAAAATACCTGTCCCTATCCTTTCGCTCAATATTTGCAGCCTTTCGTTTATTGAAAATATAACGAGCTTCAGTACTGGCTATTTTTTGTTAACCTTGTCTTTTAAACCTTTTCCTGCTTTAAATACCGGAGCGTTTGATGCAGGAATAGTAATTTCCTTTTTAGTCTGTGGATTTCTGCCTTTCCTGGCTGCTCTCTTTCTTACTTCAAAAGTTCCGAAACCAACGAGTACAACCTTATCCCCTTTTTTGAGGGATTCCTCTACCGATGCGATAAAAGCGTTAAGGGCAGCTTCACTATTCTTCTTGTTTAATCCTGATTTGGCAGCAATGGAGTTAACTAAATCGGTCTTATTCATGTACACAACCTCCTATATTTGGAATTCGACATTATTTTATAACGAAAGCGGCGTCAAGTCAAGCTTTTCAGAATAAATTAGTCTTGGGGCCCTATGTTTTTGAGTATTTTAGTAAAATCGACTCATTCCATTTCAAGTAAAACATGAGAATTTCTATTCCGTTTACCTGAATTTACAGCATTCCTTCATTGCAAATAGAATGAGTTTAAGCGCTAGGGTACAACATATATTTCTACATTTTTCAGCACCTTTTTCAGCTGGGAATAAAAATTATTCTCCTGATGGTCGTTTGGGGATTCTCCCATTACGATACAATTAATTTTATTTTCTGCCACAAAATCTGCTATCGTTTTTACTATATCATTGGATTTCAACACCGTGAGATTTGCACCCACGGATTTGGAGATTGCAAATAAGTATTCCAGGGCCTCACCCTCTTTTGCATTGTCAAGAAAATTCCATTCATCTTTTGCAACATGAATCACAAACAGCCTTCCGGCTATTTCATCTCTCAGCAAGGCAGCTTTTATGATCAACCTTTCGCAGGTTTTTTGCTGTGTTACGCATACCAGTATGTTTTGAGGCGAATTCAAATAAAAAAACCCCTTTCATATTGTTTGGTCAGTGTCACTTTATCCCCTGTAAATACTATTATACCAAATTTTTTTGGCGGAAGCCCTCAGCTTGCTTTTTGATTTATGGTATATTATCATTTTATGTATTGATTGTTGAATACAGGAGGGAAAAATGAGGCATATAAGCGTGGAAAAAATAACGGAGGTTATTGAGAAGCTGTGTATTGACTCAAACTACTATTTAAATAAAGACATATTGGATGCACTCAGGAAAAGCCTCTCTCAGGAAGAATCTCCGACGGGTAAAGCCATTATAGCCCGGATTGTGGAAAATGCGGAGATTGCTGAGAAAAGAAAGATGGCTATATGCCAGGATACGGGCATGGCCGTGGTGTTCCTGGAGGTAGGCCAGGATGTGCATATTACGGGAGGCAGCCTGGTTGAAGCCGTCAATGAAGGAGTGAGGAGGGGTTACGAAAAGGGGTTTCTAAGAAAGTCGGTGGTGAGGGACCCCCTTGACAGGGTTAACACGGGAGACAACACCCCTGCCGTAATTCATTTCAGCATTGTGGATGGGGATGCCTTGAAGATAACCGTTGCCCCCAAAGGCTTCGGAAGCGAGAACATGAGTGCCTTGAAAATGCTGAAGCCCTCGGACGGCTTGGAAGGCGCAAAGAGATTTATTCTGGAAACCGTTGATGCCGCAGGACCTAATCCATGTCCGCCGGTCATTGTGGGGGTCGGTATGGGAGGGACCATGGAAATGGCGGCCTATCTGGCCAAAAAAGCCCTTTTGAGACCCATCCACCAGAGAAGCGGCATAGAATATGTAAGAAATCTTGAGGTGGAAGTGCTTGAAAGTATTAACAGGCTGGGCATAGGACCTTCAGGGCTGGGGGGAAGAATTACCGCGCTGGGTGTAAATATTGAAGTATTTCCCACCCATATTGCCGGATTGCCTGTTGCGGTGAATATAAGCTGCCATGCCACAAGACATGCGGAAGCAATCCTATAGATAGGCCGGGCTTTTCTATATTCGGGTTGGGGTAGTCTATAATAAAGACTGTCTTCAACCTTAAGATTATATTTAATCTGAAAGGATGAAAATTAGTGGAAATAATCATACATACTCCCTTAACCAAGGAAATGGTACGGAACTTGAAAGCCGGAGATAATGTAAGGATTAACGGAGTAATCTATGCGGCGAGGGATGCGGCCCATAAGCGTATGATCGGTTTGCTGCAGGATAATAGGGAATTGCCCTTTGATGTCAGAAATCAAATCATATACTATGTTGGTCCATGCCCTGCCAGGCCTGGCGAAATCATCGGTTCCGCCGGCCCCACCACAAGCGGGAGAATGGACGCTTATACGCCCAGGCTGATTGAAATGGGCTTGACCGGCATGATAGGCAAGGGCTTAAGAAACAGAGAAGTTGTCGATTCCATGGTAAAATACGGGGCTGTTTACTTTGGAGCCATTGGTGGAGCGGGTGCGCTGATGGCCAGCACCATTGTGGGCGAGGAAATGGTTGCCTTTGACGATTTGGGACCTGAAGCCGTAAGAAGGCTTTGGGTAAAGGATTTCCCTGCCACGGTGGTCATAGACAGCCGGGGAAACAGCCTTTATGAAACAGGAAAAAAGATGTTTCGCATGCAAGGTTGATTTTTTAACTGAGAGAATTGCATAACAAAAACAAAAAATAATTATGATTCAGGGGTTTGTCGACCTTGAAAAAGGGGTATATTTATTGTAAACTATAGTATATAATAATAAGTAAATAAATCAGGAGGTAATATTATGGCTAAGGTTACTCGGGATATGATCATATCGGATATTTTAAAATTAGATAAAGGCACAATTCCCATCCTTCTGGACAGTGGCATGCACTGCCTGGGATGCCCTTCATCCGCGGGGGAAAGCCTTGAAGATGCATGCGCTATCCACGGGATTGATACCGATAAAGTAGTAAGGGAATTGAATGAATACCTTGCTGATAAATAAGTAATTATTTTGAAAATAAGACATCACGGATGTCTTATTTTTTGCCTTGAGTAGACACGAACTTTTTTTTTAATTTATAAAAAAATGTTCGGATTTTTATTGATTTTATTTCAGGCAATTTGGTATTATATCTATAGTGGAATCATTTTGCGACGGATGTTGTATAAAAAAAATATAACGGTTATAATTTAAATGTTGCGGAATTGATCCTTGGATGTGGCCCGGATCAAAAATTCATGAAACAGGAAAAGGGTAGGGGGAATGGCAGGATGGCGGCTAGAGTGGTAGTAGGTACCCAATGGGGAGACGAGGGTAAAGGGAAGTATATTGATATGCTCGCAGCAGATTCGGATATTGTGGTGAGGTTTTCCGGAGGTAACAATGCAGGTCATACAATAGTGGCAGACGGAGTAAAATATGCCCTTCATCTTATACCATCCGGAATACTTCATAAGGGGAAAACCTGCATCATAGGCAACGGTGTTGTAATTGACCCCGGGGTATTGATTAAAGAAATTGAAGACCTGAATGAAAAGGGGATTTGTACCGACGCGCTCCTGATCAGCGACAGGGCCCATGTGATTATGCCTTACCATAAAGCACTGGATGAGCTGCAGGAAAAGTTCAGGGGAAGCAACAGCCTGGGGACTACAAAAAGGGGAATAGGACCCGCATATAGCGATAAGACGGAAAGATGCGGTATCCGGATGTGTGATTTGATAGATGAAGAAGTTTTTATTGAAAAAGTCAGAGCCAATTTGGAGGTGAAGAACCTCATTATCGAAAAAATATACGGTGGGGAAAAATTTGACGCCGACAGTATCATTTCCGAATATTTGGAGTATTCTGAAATTTTGAAAAAATATGTGGCCGATACCAGTACTATAATCTTTGAGGCCGTAAAGGCCGGAAAGAACGTATTGTTTGAAGGCGCCCAGGCCACTTTCCTGGACCTGGATTATGGGACCTACCCCTATGTAACTTCTTCCAACCCTGTGGCGGGAGGGGTTTGCACAGGCGCAGGCATAGGCCCGGTATATATTGATGAAGTATACGGAGTGATGAAGGCTTACACGTCCAGGGTGGGTGCAGGGCCTTTCCCAACCGAGCAGGCCAATGAAACCGGAGACAGGATAAGGGAACTGGGCAGGGAGTATGGGACTACAACAGGAAGACCCAGAAGATGCGGCTGGCTGGACACCGTGATGATCAGGTACGCGGCAGGAATAAACGGTTTGACGGGACTGGCCGTAAACCACGTGGATACTATAGGCAAGATGGGTAGAATCAAGCTTTGCACGGCATACAAAAAAGACGGACGGCAAATCAATACCTACCCGGCTAATCTGAAGGAGCTGGCAAAATGTGAGCCGGTTTATGAGGAGTTTGACGGGTGGGATGAGGATATATCCAATATCCGGAGGTTTGAGGACTTGCCGCTGAATGCAAGGAAATACCTCAACCGGATCCAGGAGCTGGTGGGGGTTAAAATAAAACTGATAGGCGTGGGTAAAGACAGGTCCCAAACCATCATTGTATAAAGGGAAAACAATTTTAATATTTTCCTTAATAATTAGTGGCGAAACTATTTTTTATGCAATCCAGCAGTTTTGCCGCTAAGCAGAAATAAATCTTAGATATAATACAAATAATACAAAAAACGATTGACAAAAATGTTGTTTATAATGTATCATATATATCTGTGTGGCGGAAAGAGGGGGTAGGCGCAGGAGGTTCATGGCTGAGGCGGTTTCTTTACTCAGCGGTTCTCCTCTTTCAGAATTCTTTTTTAATATGGACCATTAGCTCAGTTGGCAGAGCACATGACTTTTAATCATGGTGTCCCGCGTTCGAGTCGCGGATGGTTCACCAGAATTTTATACAGAAAGCTCTTCCGGGATGCTGAGGAGCTTTCTGTGAAAGGGCTCCCGAAGCAGTGCTGCTATAAGAACGCAGCAGGTTGGCTCTCCAATAACTTCTAAAAAAATATTTGAGTTTTTGCTTGACATTTTACCTGACCCTGGTTAAAATAATCTTTGTCGGTCGGCATGGAAAGACCGGTTCAGCCGCATAGATCGATAAAATGGAGATTTTTTATAGGGCCCATTGGTCAAGTGGCCTAAGACACCGCCCTTTCACGGCGGTAACAGGGGTTCGAATCCCCTATGGGTCACCAATAAAATCAGTTGAAGGTTTAGCGGTGTCTCAATAAACGTTAAACTGAATATTTGGCCCGGTAGTTCAGTTGGTTAGAATGCCAGCCTGTCACGCTGGAGGTCGAGGGTTCGAGCCCCTTCCGGGTCGCCATGGTTTTCCCGGCTAATGCCGGAATGGGATTAAGACTTGAGATAAAGGTAAGATGGCATTTATTGGCAAAATGTGTTGACATGACATTGTTCTGCTGTTATACTATCATAATGTCAAGGGCATAATCATTTGCTCTTACACGGAAGAAATCAACTGTCTATACAGTAAAACAGGCTGGTGTAGCTCAGCAGGTAGAGCAAGTGACTTGTAATCACTAGGTCGGGGGTTCGATTCCGTCCACCAGCTCCAGCAACTTCAAAGGTTCCGGGATTTTTAAATCCCGGAACTTTTCCATTTATTTTTCTCCAAAGTATAAATTGAGCTTCTGACCGCCGGTTTCGGGTTGCTAAAACCGGGGCACAGGATTTATACTGAAAATTATTGGGGGATTTGCAGGTTGACTTTAAATGCCGGATAACTTAACATAAAGTTATAGGAGGCTGCGAAAAAAGGAGCTTTATAGGTTTTGCTACGCCGCGTGCGGCAGGTCTGCAAGCGGCCCGCAAAAAAGAACTCCTGTGTTTTTCACATCTTCCTTTAGGGCGAAAAGTTTTGGGGGGTCTAGTGAGAATGCAGAAAAATACCAGAAGCTTTGCCGGCATTTTGCTGGCTATTGCCGTAATGTTTGCCGCTCTGCCGGTGAATGTGCTTGCTGAAGTGAAACCATGGGATGCCTATGCACAGTACATACCGAACAAAGCACCCGCTGTAAAAAGACAGCTGAGGGGGACATGGATTTCTACGGTAGCCAACCTTGACTGGCCTACGGCACAAACCATGAAGATCGCCAGCGATGCCGAGCGGATACGGAAAAGCAAGGAAGAGCTTGTTGCAATTTTAGACAGGGCAGTGGAGATGAATATGAATGCTGTTTTCTTCCAGGTCAGTCCTGGGGGAGATGCGCTTTACAAATCAAATATTGTACCTTGGTCACGTTATCTGACGGGAACCTTCGGTAAGGATCCGGGCTTTGACCCTCTGGCTTTTGCCATCGAGGAAGCCCATAAACGCAATCTTGAAATTCATGCCTGGTTCAACCCTTATCGGGTATCAATGGATACGAAGGAGGCTACCATAGCCTCACTGGATATTGAAAAGAGTGTTTACAAAGAACATCCTGAATGGATAAAGACCTCTGCCAACCGTTTGGTGGTGGACCCCGGCATTCCGGAGGCGAGAGCGTGGGTCATTGACCGTGTCATGGAGGTGGTGGATAACTATGATGTGGACGGGATCCACTTCGACGACTATTTTTACAATGAAAACTATGAAGGGGAAATGAAAGACCGGGACACCTTTAACAAATATAACAAGGGTCAGTTTTCAAACATAGGTGATTGGAGAAGAAATAATACATATCTGCTGGTAAAAGAACTTTCCAATAGGATAAGGACAGCAAAACCATGGGTAAAATTCGGCATCAGCCCTGCCGGCGTGTGGGGCAATAAGAAAGACGGCCTTCCCGACGGCTCAAATACCAGTTCCGGCTATACAAATTACAGCAGGTCCTTTGCCGACACAAAGAAATGGGTGGAGGAAGAACTTGTGGATTATATTGCCCCCCAGATTTACTTTAGCTTTGCAAATACCGCAGCACCCTATGGAGAGGTCGCCACCTGGTGGTCAAATGTGTGCAGGGGAAAAAAGGTGCAGCTTTATATAGGCCAGGCACTTTATAAGGTCAATGACGACTCTGATCCGTATTTCCAGGGTGAAAACGCGGTGCAAGAGTTTTTACGGCAGCTTAAATTCAATGGGGCAAAGCCTGAAATCATGGGCAGCATCCTGTTCAGGGCCCAGGACCTAAGCAGCCAGGGCAAACAGCAGGTCATAAGCGCCATAAGGAGCGACCTTTGGTCAATAAAAGCCCTTGTCCCCGTAATGCCCTGGAAGGGAGGAAAGGCTCCTGCAGCTCCTGTACAGGGAAAACTGGACAATCTTTCCACCGGCCTTAAGCTTTCATGGACCGATAACGACCCCGGGACAGCCTATTATGCAATCTACCGTTTTAATAAAAGCGAGAAAATGGATATCACTTCGGATGCGAGCACCGCAAAGCTTGTAGGCACTGTAAGGAAAAACGGCGGCGGCCGGCAGGAATATACGGATACCCAAGCTCAGAATGCGGAAGATGTGTACTATGTCGTCACTGCTCTTGACCGGCTTCACAATGAAAGCGGCGGACTGGTGGTCAGCACGGAACAATCCAAGTACTTCCCCGACGTGGGCAGGGAATACTCCTGGGCTGTGAAGGCCATTGACGGGCTCTGCGAAAAAGGAATCGTCAAGGGGGATGACCAGGGCAGGTTTAATCCCGGGCAGAACACAAAGAGAGGGGATTTCATCCTTATGGCTGTCAGGGCTTTAAATTTGAAGGCGGACTTTAAGGACAACTTCAGGGATGTGGCGAAAGGCTCATACTATTATGACGCCATAGGCACTGCAAAAACGCTGGGCATTGCCAAAGGCGACGGAGGCTCCTTTAACCCCAATGGGAACATAACCAGGGAGGATATGATGGTTGTGGCAGTCAGGGCTATTGAGGCATCGGGGATAAAGCTTGAAAAGGCGGGGGAGGAGTATTTGAAGGGATATAATGACGCAAGCCGGATAAGCGGCTATGCCAGGGAAGCGGTGGCCAGCCTGACAAAAGCTGGCCTTGTTCAGGGCTCCGGAGGCGGAGTAAACCCCAAATCCATGGCCACAAGGGCGGAGATTGCAGTGATGCTCGACAGGCTGCTGGACAGTATTTTCGCCTATGGGTGAAAATATGCCCGGCGCGGTTTTCAGGCCCCCTTTATTGACCCTTTTCCCAAAATTAATGTTGACAAAAAGCAGAACCTCGTGTAATATATTAAATGCGGTTTGGGACGTGAGGCCTTGCGAATGCGGCGCCGGACACAGTCCACAGGCCAGATCGACGCGGAGGGGTTCCCGAGTGGCCAAAGGGGGCAGACTGTAAATCTGTTGTCACTGACTTCGATGGTTCGAATCCATCTCCCTCCACCAAACATTGCCTGAAAAGTAAATGTTTCAGGCATTACAAGAAAAACAGCACCGGATTTTTTATTAAAATGATAAAAATCCGGTGCTGTTTCTTATTTTTTTGCTGTTTTCACTTTAGTTGTGGGCGTTTCAGAATCAGTCAAGCCTGTAAGCTTCGGAGAAGCCGGATGTAATAGCGCTCTGAATGCGGCCCACCTTTTCGGTATCACCAATCCGGATGACCTTGTCAAAGTGAGCGGCCATTTCCTCGGCCACAGACTGTCCGGCGGCAACGCCCAAGGACAGAACGATGCTGTCGGCCTCAAGCTCCACCAGGGTTCCGTCCTGTTTCTCAAGGACCACACCGGTTTCAGTGACCCTGACCAGCTTGTGCCCGGGATAGTAGGCGGGATCAAAAGCGTTAAGGCGCTTCTGAACATCGGTAAGGGTCTGCCAATAAGCGCTGGGGCCAATCCTGTCGGCCATTTCGACAATGGAAACCCGGTTGCCCTGTGTGGCGAGAAGTTCGGCAGTCTCAAGTCCCGTCATGCCGGAGCCGATCACGGCCACCTTCTTCCCGCTGAGCTTTACCCTGCCGGTCAGAATGTCGGCGGAGGTGCAGACCTTCTTCCCTTCCACGCCGGGAATAGAGCGGGGAACGATGGGGGTTGAGCCGGTGCCCACGAACACGGCATAGGGGTCAAGCGCCCTGACGGCCTCCACCGTGGCCGGTGTGTTAAGGCGGACCTCCACGCCCAGCCTTTTGAACTGGCCCTCAAAATACTCAATGAGCCAATGGATCTTCTCCTTGTGAGGAGGCTTCATGGCCATGCGGAGCTGTCCACCCAGCTGACCCTCCTTTTCAAAGAGAACCACCTTAAACCCTCTTTCGGCCAGCTCACGGGAAGCTTCCATGCCGGCGGGACCGGCGCCGATTACCACCACCGTCCTGCCATTGCCGGTGATTCGCGCGTCATTGTAAAACCACTCACGGCCGTTCCGCGCGTTTACCGAGCAGGTGATGGGCTCGCCTTTTTCTCCGTTGACGCCCATGGTCTCCATGCAGTTGAGACAGGAGATGCATCTGCGGATTTCATGCACACGGCCGGTGGCGGTTTTGTTCACCCAGTCCGGGTCGGCCAACAGGCCCCGGGCGATTGTAACGCCGTCCACACGGCCTTCGGCGATAACCTTTTCGGCAAAGTCCGGGTTGCGTATCACGCCCACGCCGAACACGGGAACATCCACGGCCTTTTTGATTTCCTCGGCCAGGTAAAGCTTCCAGCCTTCCTCATAAGACATGGGCTCCCACGCCTCGTTCATGGTCTCGTAGATGCCGGCGGAAACGTTGATGGCGTCGAGTCCGAAGGGAACAAGATACTTGCAGATCCGAACGGCCTCATCCAGCTTAAGTCCGATTTCACCTTCCGGAATAGGGAAAGGGGATCGTTCAAGGAATTCGTCGGCGGAGATCCTCAGCATTACAGGATAATCGCGTCCCACTCTCTCCCGGATGCCTTCGATGATTTCTTTGAGGATGCGGGCGCGGTTTTCAGTGTTGCCGCCGTACGCATCGGTCCGCTTATTGGTAAAGGGAGAGAGGAACTGGTTGAGCATGTAGCCGTGGGCGGCGTGAAGCTCAACCCCGTCAATCCCCGCCTTATAGCAGCGCTCCGCGCCGTCCACAAAGTCCTTGACCAGGCTTTCTACCTCGTCGGTGGTCATCACGTGGCAGGGAGCGTTGATTAAAAAGCTGGGAACGCCGCTGGGGGTGTAGCATTCACCGCCAGGAACAAAGGTCTGGCGGCCGGGGTGGTGCAGCTGAATAAAGATTGCGCCGCCGTAAAAGTGGACTGCATTCGCCAGCTTTTTAAGGCCCGGAATAAATCTGTCGTCGGTAACCGAGGTCTGCCGGTCGCCCATCATGCCGTGGGCATCGTTGACCCGGGTGACTTCGTTTACTATCAGGCCTACGCCACCCTTTGCACGCTCCGCATAGTACGCGCAGGAGCACTCGGAAATGGTCTGGTCGTTGTTTGCCGTTCCGTTGCCCATGGCGCCCATGATAACGCGGTTTCGTATGGTCAGAGAGCCTATTTTTATAGGTGACAAAAGATGTTCATAACTCATAATTGACCTCCTGTGAAAATTTATTGGTACTGCCTTGTGGGATGGGAAAAGCACATCCATCCCGGTGAGTTTCAATGGAGTCGAAAAGTCCGATCACATCATGATTGCAGCCTTGGCCCGATGCGCTGTCACTGATAGCCGTCATAGGCCTTTGCCAGCATTTCATCGATCTTCTCATCTGAAACGGGTACGCAGCAGAAATTACGCAAGCCTTCGCTGCGGGCGTAATCCGCGCAGGCCAGGACCTGCTGGCGGGTGAAGCCCTGCTCCTTGAGGGAGGGAATGCCCAGCTTTTTGATCATGGCGCGGACCGCGTCAGCCACCTGCCTGCCTATTTGGTCCCCGTCACAGGCGGAGAGGTCCAGTCCCATGATTTCGCCGATTTTCCTGTAGATCTCGGGCCTTGCGACGGCAACATGCTCAATGACAAGAGGTGTTATGATGGCGCAGGCCACCCCGTGGGGAACATGCAGGTTTGCGCCGAGGGCATGGGCTATGGCATGGCCCACACTGACCGTGGAGTCCTGGAAGGCCTTTCCGCCGAAGTTGCTGGCTATGGCCAGGTTCTCTCTGGCCTCAAGGTTGTTGGGGTCCTCAACGGCAACGGGGAGCCACTTGACAATCCTTTCAATGGCGTTCAGGGCCAGGGTGTCGGAATGAGGATTGGTGGACAGGGAGCAGAGCGCCTCGTTGCAATGGGAGAAGGCATCCATACCGGTATAGACGGTGATAAGCGGCTTGAGCCCCAGCGTCAGCGTGGGATCGACGATGGCGGCGCTGGGAAAAACAATGCAGCCGGCCTTGAAATGGGCTTGGGTATCAGTGATAACGGCTACGAAAGTAACCTCGGAGCCTGTGCCGGAGGTAGTGGGGACCATGATGTTTTTTAAACCGGGAGCAGGCGTTACGGGGCTGCTGGGGTTGAAGCGGATCAATTCCTGAATGGTCATCCTGTCGCAGTTGTTGATAAACAAAGAGATGGCCTTTGCAGTGTCCAGACAGCTTCCGCCGCCGATGCCCACCACGCCGTCCACCGCCTCTTTTCTGCCCAGCTCGGTGCCGGCTACGACGGTGTAGTCGGGGGCGTCCATCTCAACGCCGTCAAACAAAACCGACTCAATGCCGCTCTCCTTGAGACTGTCGATGGCCTTCTTCGGATGCCCCACAGCGGCAATTGCCTTATCGGTGACTACAAGGACCTTCGTCATTCCCAGTTCCTTTGCGGTCTGCCCAACCGTGTCAATGGCGCCGGCTCCGAAGGTGACGGGGCAAAGTTGAGAATATTTGCTTACCATCTTTTTCACCCTTTCATTTTATTGTTAAAAATTAATCAATATGAATTAGTATAATCTATAATTCCAGTTAACTATATCACATTTTTTACGAAAACACTTTATCTGACATTGAGAACTTGTCCGGATAAGAAAATACCAATTTGACAAAGGGGTTTTATCTATTTTTGATTAATACCGGATGCCAATTTGTCGCTTTTTAACAATTTGCTTTATAGGACGCTAACAGCAGGTGCTTTTTTTGACAAGGCATCCGATGGGGAAGTATATTTTACACGCCCGTATTGCTTTTTTTTGTATACTTTGTTATGATAACTACAATCTTATGAAGGAGTGAAGAGTATGTCAGTAAATATTTCTGATGTTGTTTCGGCTCTGGAGGAGTACTCCCCTTCTGTCCATCTTCCGTTTCCCTGCGAGCTTTCAGGCTTTAGATACTTTGAAAAAGACAGCAAGACCTACTTCCCTGACTGCCTTTATATTGCAAAGATTTCCGACCTTCCGCTCCCACCTCCTCCCGGACTCCTCTCCCTGCTGCTGTGGGAGGATGCCCCGCTGCCCAAAGAATATGCAGAAGCGCTGAATACAATCATGGTAAAATGCACGGCCGAAAGCTTGTCCATCTCCAACAAAGTGCAGGATGTTTTTGCAAATGAAATAAAAATTTCAAACTTTATTTTCCGCCTTCTTGAAGCCAGCCAGGCCGGCAAACACATACAGCAGATTCTTGATATAGGATACGAGGTTTTGGGGAACCCTCTTCTCCTTGTGGACATCTCCCTCTGCTTCATTGCCCACGCCGGCGGCAACACCATTGAAAATGAGCCGCTGTGGGAGTGGACACTGTCCAAAGGATATGTTACCGAAGAATATGTACACTCGGTTATGACCGGAAACGGTGATTTTTCCACCGACGGGAACAGCGGAACCGATATTCCTATCCGGTGGCAATCCGGCTTGCTGAACCACCGTCAGATCGTGGGCAGGGTGATCAGTGACGGAATTCCTCTGGGATATGTCAAGCTTTTGGAGTACAACAGGCCTATAACCGAAACCGACGAGAAAATGCTGGTGATCCTCTGCAGGTTCATATCCATGTCCCTTAAGGAGCATTCTTCCACCTTCCTGCCTTCCACCCGTCCCCTCATCGACTCTTTTCTCACAGCACTGCTCAATCAAAAGCTGTACGATCATGACGCCATTGACGAGCGCGTCCGCCGTTTCAACCTGAAGCTGTATGACAATCTGTGCGTTCTGGTTGTTGAGCTTGGCGAATCAGGCAGTCTGATGGACAGGGTCTATTACATCAAGCGAAAGCTCCAAAACGCTTTTAACAGGGATACGGTTTTGTTTTACGGGGGGAATTTGGTGATTTTATATGACAGCAAGAACGCTGAACTTTTCACGCCCGGTGAAATGCAGAGCTTTAGGCGGATACTGGAGGACCACGGATGCCGTGCGGGCATAAGCCAGAGTTTTAACAGCATCTATCAGCTTTCAGAGCATTACCAGCAAGCTTTAACATGTCTCTCTCTGGCATCCAAGCTGAAAATTGAAGGCACCGTTCTTTTTTACGATGATTTGTGTGTGCTGCACATGATCCATTCTTTCTCCGAACAAACGGATATAACTTGCCTTATCCATCCTATGCTCCGGCTCCTTGATGAGCATGACCGCGAAAAGGGCAGCCATTTTATGGACACGCTCAACGCATATCTCCGCCACAATCAGGATATTGATGAGGCTTCAAAAGAACTGCATATCCACTACAATACTCTGAAGTACAGAATCCGAAGGATTACCGAGATCACCGGGATTAACTTCGCTGACAGCGAGCTTTTGTTCCGCATTTGCCTTTCTTATAAAGTCTACGATTTGCTCCACAGGAAAGAAAAATAAAAAGCCCATATTGACAAGCAGATAAAAGTGAGATAAAGTATTGGTAGAAATAAAATGGAACATAATTCCGTATTGTGAAACAAACATAACAGGGAGAGTAATCGTGAAGGACAGAGATGACAACTTAGTACAATCCGTTGACAGGGCAATTACACTCTTGGAGGCACTTGCCGAAGGGGAAAACGGATACGGCATAACCGAGCTGTCCAATGTGACAGGATTGCACAAAACAACGGTATTTAGGCTTCTAAACACCCTGATGAGCAGGGGCTATGTTGAAAAAGATCTAAAAAGTGATAAGTATCGTCTGGGTATTCGGCTGCTGTTATTGGGAAGCGCTATTTTGGACAGGATGGACCTGAGGAATACCGCTAGACCCTATATTAAGGAATTATCCGATGATACCAAGGAAGTTGTTCATCTTGCCATATTGGATGAGGGGGAAGCTGTGTATATCGATAAGGTAGAAAGCCCGGACCACAGCATAAGGATTTACTCTCAAATCGGCAAACGGAGTCCCCTCCACTGTACGGCTTTGGGAAAAGTGCTGCTCTCAGGACTGAGTGACTCTGAAGTTGAAAAAATAATAAAGGCAAAAGGACTGAAAAAATATACCGAAAAAACAATAACCGATTTTCAGCAACTCAAAGAGGAGATTGCCTTAACCCGTGAAAGAGGTTACGGGTTTGATGAAATTGAACACGAAGAGGGTATTCGGTGCGTTGCGGCACCTATATACGACCGGAGAGGTAAAATTGTTGCAGCTATAAGTATTTCAGGCCCTATCATTTATATTACACAGGAAAGAATGGCAGAGCTGACTGAAAAAATCACAAGGACTGCAAAGGCAATTTCCTGTCAGTTAGGCTATCTGGAATAAAAATCAAAGGTCAGGATTAATTAAATATTGTGGTACATTGGGGAATAGGCTGTTATACAGAATTGATATATAGATAGCACATTGAATCTTACATATGTAAAATGCGGTATCTATATATTGATTCTCAAAAAAATACCATATATATGAAACAATGTTCCGCGATGCGGAATAACCTGGGAGGAGGTCAATATGAAAAGGCTGGAAACCATTAGACAGATGATAGACTGCGGTGTAGTTGCAGTCATCAGGGCCGATGCGAAGGAGCAGGGAATTAAGATTGTAAACGCCGTAAAAAACGGCGGAATAAAGGTTTTGGAGGTAACAATGACGGTACCCGGAGCCCTGGATATTATTAAAGAAATATCGGAAGTATTCAAAAATGATGATGTGATTATCGGGGCAGGTACGGTGCTGGATCCGGAAACAGCCAGGGCTTGCATCCTGGGAGGCGCACAATATATTGTGAGCCCAAGCCTTAACCTGGATACGGTAAGGCTTTGCAACCGGTATAGGGTTCCCGTTATGCCCGGTATTATGACGGTCAGGGAAGCAATAGAAGCCCTGGAATGGGGAGTGGAAATACTTAAGCTTTTCCCGGGAAGCGCATTTGGGCCTTCCATCATCAGTGCGTTTAAGGGGCCGCTGCCCCAGGCTAATTTTATGCCTACGGGCGGGGTTTCCCTGGAAAATGTCAAGGATTGGATCAAAGCGGGCGCGGTTGCCGTGGGTACGGGCAGCGACCTGACAAGGGGAGCAAAAATCGGGGACTATGACCTGATTACTGAAACTGCAAAAAAATTCATATATGAAGTAAAAAAGGCTAGAAATTAGGGGGATGGGTCATGGGTAAATTTATTACTTTTGGTGAAATCATGCTGAGGCTGGCTCCCATCGGCTATGAGCGGTTTGTGCAGTCAAAGGAATTCGGAGTGGTATATGGCGGAGGGGAAGCGAATGTAGCTGTTTCTTTAGCCAACTTTGGGAAGGAAGCCTATTTTGTTACGAAGCTTCCGAAACATGAAATAGGACAGGCAGCAGTCAATGAGCTGAGAAGGTTTGGGGTTCATACGAATTATATCGTGAGAGGCGGAGAACGGATAGGCATATACTTCTGTGAGAAGGGTGCCGCTCAAAGGCCTTCTAAGGTGGTTTATGACCGGGCCCATTCCTCTATTTCCGAAGTGGGGAAGGAAGATTTTAACTGGAGAGAGATTTTTGAGGGAGCTGAGTGGTTCCATTTTACAGGGATTACCCCGGCCCTGTCCGACAATTGTGCCCAGGTTTGTATGGATGCGGCTAAAGCTGCCAAGGAAGCGGGTGTGACCGTCAGTGTGGATTTAAACTACAGGAAAAAACTGTGGAGCGGTGAAAAAGCGGGAAAAGTGATGGGGGAACTCATCCGATACTGTGACGTGGTAATCGCAAACGAGGAAGATGCGGAGAAAGTGTTCGGCATAAAAGCCGAGGAGACGGATATCACAGGTGGACAGCTCAGCGGCGAAGGCTACAGGAAAGTGGCGAAGGAGCTGGTGGACCGGTTTAAGCTGAAATATGCGGCAATCACGCTTAGAGAAAGTTACTCGGCTTCGGATAACGGCTGGTCGGCGGTGCTGTATGACGGCTCCCACTATTTTACATCCAAGAAATATAACGTACATATTGTGGACAGGGTAGGCGGAGGAGATTCCTTTGCGGCGGGACTGATCTACGGATTGAGTTCGGGAATGGATTTACAGTCCACCCTGGAGTTTGCCGTTGCGGCTTCCTGTTTAAAGCATACCGTAGAGGGCGACTTCAACATGGCTTCGGTCGAAGAAGTGAAAACCTTGATGGAAGGCGACGGCTCGGGCCGGGTGCAGCGCTGATGGTGTGCTATCAATAAGATATGGGGGGTGGAACCATGGTTGTATTGGAACATGTGGGAATATGTGCAAAAGACACGATTTCCTTGAAGGAATGGTATACAAAGCTGTTTGGTTTTAAAACCGTATATGACAACGGGAAAGAGAAGCCAACCTTTTTTCTGCTCATGGACAACCAGTGCATGCTGGAAATTTATCCTATGGAAAAGGCGGCAGCGGAAGAGAATAATAAATGTCAGGGCATCCGGCATCTTGCCTTTGGCACCGATGACATCGAAAAAGAGTATGACAGGCTTTTAGCAAATCATGTGCAAATAGTCGAAGGACTCAAGACAGGTTCCAACGGGGTAAAAACCTTTTTTTTCAGAGATATGGAAGGGAATATGGTTCATTTCATACAAAGGGAGAAGCGGCTGTACTGAGGAAAAGTCGGCGGCTATACTGAAAAGTATGGGGTCTATATTTGTTTAAGGTACAAACCGTAATGCGGTTGTGTATAAATTATCGATATTAGGAGGAAATTTTATGAAAAGGTTATTATGTATGCTGGTGGCCGTTGCCATGATGCTATCCTTGTTTGGATGCTCCCAGTCTTCCAACACGGCCCAGGAAATCAAAATCGGTGTTGTCTGTCCTGTGTCCGGACAATCGGCGATTGCGGGCGAATACATAAAGAATGGCATTTCGCTCATAACGGATGAACTGGAAAAAAACGGCGGCCTGGAGGTAAAAGGGAAAAAGATCCCTGTAAAAGTGATCGTCGAAGATAATGAAGCTACCCCTGAGAAAACGGCCAACGCTTACAGAAAGCTGATTGACCAGGACAAGGTGGTAGCGATTGTAGGCCCGGATATGAGCAAGTGCATACTGGCAGGGGGCCCTATTGCTCAGAGCTCCAAGGTTCCGGCTATCGGTACCTTCACAACCAACGAAAAAGTTACCCAGGTGGGGGACTTCCTGTTCAGGGCATGCTTCATAGACCCGTTCCAGGGCAAGGTGGCGGCAAAGTACGCCAGAGGTTCGTTAAATGCAAATACGGCTGCAATATTGTATAACAATGCGGATGATTACAGCAAGGGTTTGATGGAGAACTTCAAGAAGGTATTTGAAGAGATGGGCGGCAAGGTTGTGGAGATACAGGCATACGGAGGATCCGACGTAAAAGATTACAATGTGCAGCTGGCCAAAATAAAAGCGGCGAATCCCGAAGTCCTGTTCATGCCCAATCTGTTCAGTGAAGTTCCCCTGCAGGCAAAGCAGGCCAGAGAAATGGGAATTACAGCCAAGTTTATCGGCGGGGATTCATGGGACAGCCCCGACGTACCTAAAATTGCTGGTAAGGATATAGTTGAAGGAGCTGCTTTCATTTCAGCCTTCTCTCCTGAGGACCCCAATCCCTTGACCAAGGATTTTGTTACCAAATACAAGGCAAAATTCAACGTGAATCCGAACTCCAACGCCGTTTTGGCATACGAGGCAATGAAAATCGTGCTGAAGGGAGTTCAGGATGCGGAAAAAATTGACGGACAGGGTGTCCGCGATGCAATGGCCAAGATAAAGGATTTTCAGCTTCCTTCCGGTACCGTTACCTTTGACGAGAACAGAAACCCCATCAAGGGTGCCGTTGTCATGGCCTACAAAGACGGGGTGCCGGTTTATGTAACTTCAATCAACCCGTAACAGCAGGATGCGATATGGACCGGGGGCAGGGTTCAGTCTGACTGCCGGTCCAATATCCTTATGATGAATAGGAAGAGGTGGTTTCATTGGAAACTTTTTTACAGCTTTTGATCTACGGGTTGCAGCTGGGCAGCATTTATGCCCTCATCGCCCTTGGATATACCATGGTTTACGGTATCATCGGGCTGATCAACTTTGCCCATGGCGATTTTCTTATGGTTGGCGCTTTTGTCGCACTTTTTGCAGTAACCCTCTTCGGTTTGGGTTTTGTGCCGGCATTATTAATAAGTATGATTATCACCGGGCTTTTAGGTGTTTCCATAGAAAGGATTGCATATAAGCCGTTGAGAAAGCGGCCCAGGTTGTCTGCACTGATCACGGCCATCGGAGTTTCCATAGTTCTGGAAAATTTTCCTAGAGCCCTGCCCTTTATCGGACCTGCACCCAGGCCGTTTCCGCAGATGATACCTATGGTCAAATTCAATGTTCTGGGAGTTAGCACCAACAGTGTCCAATTGATCATGATCGCACTTTCGGTACTGCTCATGGTAATGCTGCAGATTATTGTGACAAAGACCCAGATAGGAAGAAAAATGAGGGCTGTATCTCTGGACAAGGATGCAGCTTCATTAATGGGCATTAATGTCAACAGCGTTATTTCCGTTACATTTTTTATAGGAGCTTCCCTGGCTGCTGCGGGAGGAATCTTTTATGCCTCCACTTACCCCATGATTGACGTCTATATGGGGATTGTCCTGGGTTTAAAAGCTTTTATCGCCGCGGTTCTGGGAGGAATAGGGAATATCCCCGGCGCTATGGTAGGCGGTATCATTATGGGAATTGCGGAAATCTTTGCGACCTCCATCAATTCCGATTTAGGCTACGGAATCGGATTTGTCATTCTAATATTCATACTCCTGGTAAGACCGGCGGGAATTATGGGCAAGTTTACCATCGAGAAAGTGTAGGTGATTGGGTTGAGACTCATAAAGGCGAATAAAGTATATATTATTATGATTCTTAGCTATCTGCTCTTAGAGACCTTGAACAGGCTGGGAATCCTCAATTCCTACCTTCTTCAGATCATCATGCTGGCCGGGATCAATATTATTATGACCATCAGCCTGAACCTGGTCAACGGTTTTACCGGACAGTTCTCCATCGGCCATGCCGGCTTTATGGGCGTGGGTGCCTATTCCTCGGCGGTGGTGACAACGGTGTTTTTTCACACCTCCAGCTGGCCGGTGTATTTCCAGGTGCCCATCTTCCTGGTATCTCTCATTGTCGGGGGAATGGTGGCAGGCCTGATAGGATTCCTGATCGGACTGCCCTCCCTGAGACTTAAAGGTGACTACCTGGCCATCGTAACACTAGGCTTCGGGGAGCTCCTGAGAGCTTCCATCCGTTTGATTGACTATGTGGGCGGACCGAGAGGCCTTGCCGGTATTCCTAAATACACAAACCTTTTTTGGGTGTTCCTTTTCACCATCCTTTCCATCTATGCGGCGAGGAACTTCGTTAACTCCTCCTTCGGACGCGCCTGTATTTCAATCAGGGAGAATGAAGTGGCTTCCGAGGCCATGGGGATCGACACCACAAAGTATAAGATTATATCCTTCACTTTTGCTTCCTTTATGGCCGGGGTGGCCGGCGGACTTTTCGGCCATCTGCTTATGTTCCTGCAGCCGGATACCTTCAGCTTTTTGAAATCCATCGACTACCTGGTATTTCTATATGCGGGCGGCATGTCAAGCATCAGCGGCTCCATTTTAGGCGCCGGCATTCTGACGGCAGTGCCCGAGTTTTTAAGGTTCCTGGCAAATTGGCGTATTGTAATTTATGGTGTATTGCTTGTCCTATTGATGCTTAAGCAGCCGGAAGGCTTTTATGGAGGAAAGGAATTTGGCTTCCTCAAAATTGTCAGGCAGGATAAAAAAGTGCGTACCGAAAAGGCATCTTAGGCAGGGAATAGAGAATATAAAAGGCGGGGGAAGCAAAAGACATTTACATTTAAAGGAGGAGGGAAAAACCTGTGGCTTTACTGGATGTTGCAAATGTTTCCATACAGTTCGGGGGATTAAAGGCGGTCAGTGATTTTAATCTGGCACTGGAACAGGGAGAACTGGTGGCTATCATAGGACCCAACGGTGCGGGAAAAACGACGGCTTTCAATATGATCACAGGGCTGTATAAGCCCACAACAGGAGATATAAGGCTAAACGGAGAAAGTCTGGTAGGCCTTAGGCCAAATGAATTTACTGCCAGAGGCATCGCAAGGACCTTTCAGAATATCAGGCTTTTTAATGAAATGACCGTTTTAGACAACCTCAAGGCGGCTTTGACTTTACAGGCCAAATACAGCCTGAGGGAAGCCCTGTTGAGGACCAGGAAATTTTTAAAGATTGAAGACGAGATAGAGGATAGGGCCATTGAAATATTAAAAATATTAAGACTGGATGCCAAAATAGACATTTTAGCTAAGAATTTGCCTTACGGCGAGCAGCGCAGGCTGGAAATTGCCAGGGCGTTGGCCACGAATCCCAGGATTCTTCTGCTGGATGAACCCGTGGCCGGAATGAATCCCAATGAGATCGAAGAGATCATCCGTCTGATAGCTGAAATAAGAGAGAGCTTCAAGTTGACCATTTTGCTTATTGAACATCATATGAATGTGGTTATGACAATTGCGGACAGAATTAAGGTGCTGGATTTCGGTCAGACCATAGCGGAAGGGGCTCCCGACGAGATCCAGAATAACCCGAAGGTAATCGAAGCCTATCTGGGGAGGAGGGGAAGGAAATAATGTTGGAAATAAAGGATTTGCATGTATCCTATGGGGCCATAAAGGCCGTGAAAGGTATTTCCTTTGAGGTCAGGGAAGGTGAGATCGTAACACTCATCGGTGCCAATGGGGCCGGTAAATCCACAACCTTAAGGACCATTTCCGGACTTGAGGCCACCGCAGGCGGGACCATTACCTTTATGGGCCAAAACATTAACAATATGCCGCCCCATAAGATCGTAGAGCTGGGTATTTCCCATGTTCCGGAAGGAAGAAGGGTATTCACCAACCTCAGTGTAATAGATAACCTGAAGCTGGGCGCCAATCTCCGGAAGGATAAAGAAGCTGTAAAAAAGGATATGAAAAAGGTTTTTGAACTGTTTCCCATTCTTGAGAAGAGACAAAACCAGCTGGCCGGGACGCTGAGCGGCGGTGAGCAGCAAATGCTTGCCGTGGGAAGAGCCCTTATGACAAAAGGTAAATTAATGCTCCTGGATGAGCCTTCCATGGGTTTGGCTCCAATGATTGTGGAGAACATCTTCGAAATCATTAAGGAAATCAACAACGAGGGAACCACAATCCTGCTAATCGAACAAAACGCCTATATGGCATTAAGTATAGCGGACAGGGCCTATGTGCTTGAGACGGGCAACATTGTTCTTGAAGGCAGTGCATCGGACCTGGCTGAAAATGATGAAATAAAAAAAGCATACCTTGGTGCTTAGAATGGAGGAGGACTTATGACCGGTATTTCAAATATCGCACGGGAAGTGACCAACTCCCCGATAAGAAGGATGTTCAATATTGCCAGTACCATGAGCGACGTTATCAATTTTACTGTTGGAGAGCCTGACTTTGTTACACCGAAAAATATCATCGATGCAGCCGTACGCTCCCTCCGGGACGGGCAGACGAAATATACGCTGAATGCGGGTATACCTCCCCTCAGAAAGGCGATCCAAAAGAGGATGAAGGAAAATTACTCCATGGATGTGGACCCGGATAAAGAAATCATTGTGACGGCAGGAGGCATGGAAGCACTTTTCCTGTGCATGATGGTGCTGATTAATCCCGGCGACGAAGTCATCATCAGCGACCCACACTGGTCCAACTATCCCAGGCAGGTGCAGATGTGCGGGGGAATACCCCGGTTTGTCAAAGTATATGAAGAAGACGGGTTTATTTATAACGTTGATCATGTTAAAAAAGCGGTTAATAAGAAAACAAAGGCTATAATCATCAATTCACCCGCAAATCCCACAGGGGGAGTGGCCGATAGAGAAACATTGAAAGAGATTGCCAAAATTGCAGTGGAAAACGACCTGATTGTAATATCCGACGAGGTATACCAGCATTTCCTGTATGAAGGCGCGGAGTTTGTCAGCATCTCAACCTTTGAGGGAATGAAGGAGCGGACGGTAATCATAGACAGCTTTTCAAAAACCTATGCCATGACGGGCTGGAGAGTTGGCTATGCGGTGGGCCCTGAAGAGGTTATAAAAAACATGGTGAAATACCAGGAGAACGTCATCGGATGTGTGAATTCATCGGCCCAATTTGCGGCCATTGAAGCCCTGGAGGGCACCCAGGAACCGTTGAAGCATATGATCGACAGGTATACCGAAAGAAGGAAAATCATGGTGGAGGGGATTAACCATATTGAAAAACTTTCCTGCATCAGGCCTAAAGGTGCGTTTTATGCCTTTGTGAACATAAGCGGCTCCAAGATGGGATCGGAAGAGTTCGCCGTGCGGCTGCTTAAGAGCACGGGCGTAGTTGTTGTGCCTGGCTCAGGCTTTGGAGAAGCAGGGGAGGGCTATGTAAGACTGTCCTATGCCACATCCGAAGAAAACATTTCCGAAGGGCTCAAGCGAATGGAAGAGTTTATGAAATCCTTGCGGTAAAGGTAGAAATATATCTTCCCAAATTATCACTGGTGGTGAATTTATGCTGACGAATATGATTCGTGATTTTAAAAAAAAGGTGAAGGAAAGCTATGTGATAGGCCCTTTTTCAAAAACGCAAGACCCGGCGTTTATAGAAATCATGGGCTATTCCGGGTTTGATTTTGTCATTCTGGACCTGGAGCACGGCCCCAACAGCGTGCAGACATTGCAAAATTTGGTCAGGGCCGCCCAGGTGGCAAACATTTTGCCCGTTGTCCGGGTGAAAGAGAATAACCTTTCCATCATCGGCGAGGTATTGGATATCGGGGCGGCAGCCATCCAGGTGCCGCAGGTGGAAAACGCCCGGCAGGCCCGCAGTGTGGTGAGACGGGCCAAGTTTGCCCCGCTGGGGGAACGAGGGGTGTGCAGGTTTGTAAGAGCCGCCGGCTATTCTTCCATGGACCGGTTCAGCTATTTCAAGGAGGCGAACGAATCCATGGTTATCCTTCAGATTGAAGGCCAGGATGCCATTGCCGGATTAAGGGGCATTTTAGAGGTGGAAGGCATTGACTTGATCTTTATCGGGCCCTACGATCTCTCCCAGTCTCTGGGCATCTCCGGCCAGATCGACCATCCCCTGGTCACCCAAAAAATGATGGAGATTGTAGATATATGCAGCAAAAAAGGAATTGGGGTGGGCACCTTTGTGGATACCCCGGACAATGCAATTAAGTGGAGAAATGCCGGAGTCAAATATATCTCCTATTCGGTAGATGTGGGTATTTTCTACCAGGCATGCAGGGACATCCTGTCCGGTTTGCGCGGAAGCAAGCCCAACGGATTGGAAGACGAAAAGGATTTATTTATCGAAACCTGATTCCGATTTATGCGTTGAAGGCCTCCCAAAAGCTGCCTCCGTTTTTTCAATGATACCCCGTGCTGTTTATAAAGATAACATGTTATTTCCATTGGTTCTTAAGACGTGTAATATAAATGAAACAATATTTCATAATACGGAATTACCAAAAACCCATAGGGCTCTTAAAGAAAAGGGGGGAAGAAAACATGAGTAAAGCATACAATCCTTATGAGGACATGCTGGAGGTGCTGGAAAAAGCCGCAAAAATGCTGGGCTTGGATGAAAAGGATTATGAGGCCCTTAAGTATCCTGAAAGAGAATTAAAGGTGGCTATTCCGGTTGAAATGGATGACGGGTCCATCCGGGTCTTTCAAGGTTACCGCGTACAGCATTCAAGCTCGAGAGGCCCCTGCAAGGGCGGCATCCGGTACCACCAGGATGTGGATATTGACGAGGTTAAAGCCCTTGCCGCCTGGATGTCCTTTAAGTGCGCCGTTGTGAATATCCCGTACGGCGGCGGCAAGGGGGCTGTCAAAGTGAATCCGAAAGAATTGTCCAAAAATGAGTTGAAAAATCTTACCAGAAGGTATACGGCCATGATATTGCCGCTCATCGGCCCGGAAACGGACATTCCGGCACCTGACGTGAATACCAATGCGGAGATTATGGGCTGGATCATGGATACTTACAGCATGTTCAAAGGGTATACCGTTCCCGGGGTGGTGACCGGAAAGCCTGTAGAGATAGGGGGATCTCTTGGAAGAAAGGAAGCCACCGGGCGTGGAGTGATGTTTATGACAAGGGAGATACTCCACCGCCTGGGAATGCCCATTATAGGCGCCGAGGTTGCTGTCCAGGGTATGGGAAACGTTGGCGGCACAGCGGCCAGATTACTGCACAATGAAGGCTGCAAGATCGTGGCGGTAAGTGATGTCTCGGGAGGAGTCTACCGCCGGTCGGGGCTGGACGTGAATGAAATTCTAAGCTTCCTCTCCTCGGATGAAGGAAAGCTTCTCAAAGATTATAATGCCCCCGGAATTGTCCATATTACCAATGAGGAATTGCTTACAACGGAGTGCGACGTACTGATCCCCGCCGCACTGGAAAACCAGATTACCGAGGCTTTGGCACCTCGCATTAAGGCCAGCGTGATCGTGGAAGGGGCCAACGGGCCGACAACGGTAGAGGCGGATAAAATTCTCGAGAGGAATCGCAAGGTGGTTGTGCCCGATATTCTTGCAAATGCGGGAGGCGTTGTGGTATCTTACTTCGAATGGGTCCAGAACATACAGTCGCTGATGTGGGATGAGGAAGAGGTCAACCGTACCCTTGAAAAAATTATGATCAGGGCATTCAACGAGGTATGGGAGAAGAAAAATGAAAAGGGCACCACCATGAGAATGGGGGCTTATATGGTGGCTATCGACAGGATCGTCAAGGCCAAGCAAATCAGAGGCATATTTCCCTGAGCCTGCAGGAGCGGGGAATCCCTATCTAAAATGGGATCGCTATATTGGACGGATTTTTATATATTCAAGCTGCAAAAACCCCCTCCGGCTTGCACAATATCGCAATTACTGATAAAATAAAGCAGAAAATGTGATTCATGCGGCTGACATTTAAAGTGGGATAGGAGAGGAAATATTGTCCGAAATTAGGTATTCCATAGTGGTCCCGGTTTATAACGAGGAGAAGAACATAGCCCTGCTGTATGAAAAACTCGTCCAGGTAATGGGAGCTGAAAGCTATGAGGTTATTTTTGTTGATGACGGAAGCAGGGACAACACCTTTAAAGAGCTTGAAGCGCTGGCTTCAAAGGATGACAGGGTGAGGGCGGTAAGCTTTTCAAGGAATTTCGGCCACCAGATTGCCCTTACTGCGGGCTATGACCTTGCGGAAGGCCAGGCGGTCATCTGCCTTGACGGGGACCTGCAGCACCCGCCGGAACTGATCCCGGAAATGATTGAAAAATGGAAGCAGGGATTTGACATTGTCCTTACTATTAGGGAGGACTCGGACGATACCACCTTTTTTAAAAGGGTCACCTCCAGGCTTTTTTACAAAATTATAAACAAGCTGGCAAAGATTGAAATCAAGCCGGGCTGTGCCGATTTCAGGCTGATGGACCGGAAGGTGCTGGACACCCTCAATACATTCAGGGAGCGGAGCCGGTTCTTAAGAGGCATCATCAGCTGGATGGGCTATCGGTGTGCTTACATAAACTATAAGGCCAACGAGAGGGTGTTTGGAAAGTCCAAATACTCTTTGGCAAAGATGGTTAAATTTGCCGTGGACGGGGTGCTGTCTTTTTCTTCTTACCCTCTTAAACTGTCCAGTATATTTGGTTATACAATTTCGGGCTTTGCTTTCATCTATATAGTCTACGCTCTGTTCGCCAAGCTGTATTTTAATGCCGCCATATCGGGCTGGGCGTCCCTGCTCATAGCTATCCTGCTCTTAGGAGGGGTGCAGCTGATTTGCATCGGCATTATCGGTGAATACCTGAGCAGAATCTATGATGAAACTAAGAACCGGCCATTGTACATTGTGGATAAGAAGCTGGGGTATAAGGAACACAAGGAAGAAAAGAACAGGGAACGGCTGCTGTGACAATATCATTTTTTTGCTGTTTATCTAATTATACCGGTGAAAAAGAGAAATCTGCCTGCCCGGTAAAGCGGACATTCCCGCAGGTTCTTTGATAAGCTGCTTCTCACTTTTCTTCTTATGTACACGTCCTTGCTTGCATAATGCGCCTGCTAAGTTATTTATTTCTTTTTTTTTATCAAATTCATAAGAAATTTTATAAATTTTCTAAACCGGTTACCTATAAAATTCGCAGTCTCCATAAATATTCTTGTAATTATTATAGACATACATATAAGAGCTATTACTATTAAAATATAAAACGTAAACTTTCCACTATATATTCTCCTTGTAGTATTTATATCGTTAATCTAGCGTATTTAATATTAAAGAAATAACATTTACAGTCTTCTAATAAATGGTAATATACTATAGCTATATTATATTACAAAAATCATTTTATGGAATCCATTTTTATAAAAAGAATATCTCAAATATGTATTAAAATAGAAAATATGAAATATTTATTTACAATGTTACAAAATATGAAATTTTTGAAAAATAAATGTGGTAAAATGTTTATATTCCGCGCGAAAATGGTATCTATTATGCCATACTAGGTGAAAATGGGAAAAAGAATATCTTTCCTGCTGAGGAAAATAAGCAGAAAATGGCCGGCATGAGTATGAAGGCTTAGTAAAGAGTCGTCAAAATTCCTCAAGTAGAAAAATTGTGGAAGGTCTTAAGTGGCTAATCGCAACCCTGTGCAAAGGGTGAGAATTGAGTCAAATAAGAACCGTCCCCTGTCGCAGTCTATGACCTGTAGATTATTTTTTTATAGATGGCGAAATTCCACAGGACAATTAATCCCATGACCAACAGTTTGGAAATGGTGTAGAACAGTCCCAGAACGCTGGTTAAAAGGTACATAAGAGCGGTGGACAGTCCAAGGTTTATCAGGAACAGGAGGCCGTACATGGCCAATTGCCTGCCGAAATGATCCCTTGAGTTAAAAGACCAGTACTTGTTAAGCAGGAAGCTGATCCAAAAGCCGCCGGCATAGGCGATGGAATTGGATAGGATGTACCACAGCTTTGCGTATTCAGTCAGCAGGACAAGGGCTGAAAATTCGGTTCCCGCAGCTATAACCCCGGTTATTACATACTTGCCGAACTGCAGGAGGGTCCGGCGGTCCAACAGACTGGAAACAAGCTTGTTTTTCATCAGTTTGGCTATCATAGAATTTATAAGCATAAACTTCTCCACAGGAACATATTTTAACTGGTATTATATCATAAATTGCCGCGGCGCTGCATGTTTGAATATTAATAAACTTGCAGCCCGGCTGGTATATATTATATAATAAGGATAACGGTTCATTCCCCTTCAATACTTTATAGGGCATGAACTTTTAACCGGATTTATTGTGGAGGCTGTAACATGAAATTTACTAAAATGCAAGGGCTGGGCAATGACTATGTTTACGTAAACTGCATGGACGGGATGATTGACAACCCTTCCGAGGTGGCGAGGTTTGTCAGTGACAGGCATTTCGGAATAGGTTCCGACGGTTTGATACTGATCCTGCCGTCCCAAAGGGCGGATTTTAAAATGAGGATGTTTAATTCCGACGGTTCTGAGTCCGAGATGTGCGGCAACGGAATAAGATGTGTGGGGAAATATGTGTACGATTACGGTTTAACCGATAAAACAACGGTTGGCATTGAGACACTGGCAGGAATAAAAATCCTTGAATTGATCGTAGAAGATAGGAAGGTTTCCAGGGTGAGGGTGGATATGGGAGAACCCATTCTTGACCCTGCAAGAATTCCCGTAAACAGTGATAAAAACAGGTTTGTGGACGAACCTGTGGTGATTGGCGGCGATACATACAGAGTAACCTGCGTTTCCATGGGAAATCCCCATGCCGTAGCCTATGTCGAGGAGGTGGAGAATTTTCCGCTGGAGGTTGTGGGGCCGAAAATGGAAACCCACAGCCTGTACCCAAAAAAAGTAAACGCGGAGTTTGTACAGGTTGTGGACAGAGGAAAGCTCAAAATGCGGGTATGGGAAAGAGGAGCCGGTGAAACCCTGGCCTGCGGTACAGGAGCATGCGCCGTGCTTGTGGCGTCGGTTTTAAACGGGCTCACTGAGAGAAAGGCTACGGTTCAATTGTTGGGCGGAGACCTGACCATCGAGTGGAATGAAAAGGATAACCGCGTATATATGACGGGACCTGCCGTTAAAGTATTTGATGGGGTTATAGAGATTTAGACAGAGACGAAGAAAGAATCTCCCCTTTAAATTTATATAAATACATAGAAAGGAAATCAATATGGCATATGTGAATGAGAACCATTTGAAACTTCCCGGCAATTATTTGTTTGCAGAGATAGGGAAGAGGGTGAATTTATTTAAAAATGACCACCCGGAGGCGAAGATAATAAAACTGGGTATCGGCGATGTAACCAGGCCTCTCCCGGCGGCTTGTATAGATGCGATGCACAGGGCTGTAGATGAGATGGGCCGTGAAGAGACCTTCAGGGGGTACCCCGAGTATGAAGGGTATGATTTCTTGATTCAAAAGATCATTGAATATGATTATCTTAAACGCGGGATTCATATAGAGGCTGACGAAGTTTTCGTAAGCGACGGGGCTAAAAGTGATACTGCCAATATACAGGAATTGTTCGGCAGTGACAATATTATTGCCGTAACCGACCCGGTATACCCCGTTTACGTAGACAGCAACGCTATGGCAGGAAGGACGGGCGTGTACGGGGCAGATGGGAAATGGAGCAAGGTGGTGTATCTCCCTTGCACCGCAGAAAATAATTTTGTTCCTCAGCTGCCTGACGCAAAAGTGGATATGATCTACCTCTGCTTCCCAAACAACCCCACCGGCATGACCTTAACAAAAGCTCAACTGAAAAAGTGGGTGGACTATGCTAAAGCCAACAAGTCGGTTATTCTCTTCGATTCCGCCTATGAGGCTTATATTCATGAGGAGGATGTGCCTCACAGCATCTTTGAAGTAGAGGGCGCAAGGGAGGTCGCCGTAGAGTTCAGAAGCTTTTCCAAAACCGCCGGCTTTACCGGAACCAGGTGCGCTTATACGGTTATACCCAAAGAGGTCAAGGTGTTTGCGCCGGACGGAGAGGCCCAATCCCTGAACAGACTGTGGTATAGGAGGCAGGCCACGAAGTTCAACGGGGTGTCCTATATTGTACAGCGTGGTGCGGAAGCGGTCTATACCGAACAAGGGCAAAAGCAGATAAAAGCAACCATAGGCTACTATATGGAAAATGCAAGGATCATAAGGGATGGGTTAAAAAGCATTGGAATACAGGTGTTTGGAGGCGTCAATGCGCCCTACATATGGCTTAAGACCCCTGACGGAATGGATTCATGGGCGTTTTTCGACAAGCTGCTCAGTGAGGCCAACATCGTGGGGACACCGGGATCAGGCTTCGGACCAAGCGGCCGGGGCTACTTCCGGCTGACTGCTTTTGGAGGCAGGGAAAGCACCGAAGAGGCTGTGGAAAGGTTTAAGACCAGATTAAAGCTGTAATGCAACGGGACCAGGGGACGGGGTCCCCATATTTCCCCAGATATGTAGGCCACCGTCCCTTCCCTATCACATCCTGCCCGAACGGAAGATGGATATCAGCAGCCACAGCCCTATGATTACGGCAGCAATATAGCCTACCATCCCAAAAACAGAGATGTCAAACATTTTGGGACCTGTTTCCAACCGGATTACCAGGGATGAACCTATGATGAGGGATGAAACGATAATCCCGAATACCATTCGGTTGACCATTTTATTCAATTCACCGACGCTCTTTTCAAGATAAATGTGTTCCAACTGTATTTTCAATTTCCCGGAGAGGGCGCTGTTTATGAGCTCAAGCAGTTTTAGGGGTATTTTTAACCCGGATTTTGAGAGGGTATACAGGTTTTCAAGCTGCTCCACAATATCCTGCTTGTAGTCGCTTTTTTTGAGTACCATGGCCTTTGCATAGGGGACGGCAACATCCATGATATTGATTTCGGGATATATTTTGGCTATTACGCCCTCAAGGGTCATGATGCCTTTTGAAAGCAGCGTGATATCCTTGGGCATGACCAGATTGTTTCTCCTGGAAGCTTTAAAAATTTCATCCAGCAGTTGTGTGAGGTTGATATCATAAAGGGAGGCTTCAATGTATTTATTATAGATTTCCTCTATATCCGAGTAGAGCCTTTTTACATCGATACTTCCCTTCTTGATTCCTATCTTCAGTACGGATTGCGTCATGGCATCCATATCCCGTGTAGCCATTGAAAAGAAAAAGGTGCCTAACTTGTCCCGGATGGGTTTACTGAGGGTTCCTATCATCCCAAAATCGATATATGCAATTTTATTGTCCTTAATCATGATATTTCCGGGATGAGGGTCCGCATGAAAAAAGCCGTCTTCGAAAACTTGCTTGAAATAGTTGTTTGAGAGCTTTAGAACGATATCCTTCAAGTCGTATCCCTGGGAAGACAGTAATTCAATATTGTCGATTTTTATGCCGTCGATAAAATCCATGACCAGGATGTTGGATGTGGTGTATTCGTCAAAAACCTTCGGGCAGGTTATGGATTTGACATCCTGATTGTATTCATAAAACCTTTTAATATTTTCAGCCTCATTTAAAAAGTCCAGTTCTTTTTTCAGCGAAAGCCAGAGTTCCTCCACCACTTCCTTAGGATTGAGCACGCTGCCCTGGGGAGTGTATTTTATAATGCCGGCCAGGCGTTTTAATATGGCGATATCCGTCATCATTACTTCTCTCACCCCGGGGCGCTGAATTTTCACCGCCACTTTTTCTCCGCTTTTTAGGGTAGCTGTGTGAACTTCGGCGAGAGAAGCGGAAGCGATGGGCTGCCTGTCGAAGGTCAGGAAAAGGTCTTCTATAGCTCCGTTCAATTCTTTCTCCACAATTCCTTTGATTACATCGAAATTTTCCGGGGTTACGTCGTCCTGAAGCTTCTGGAATTCCTGTATGTATGACTCGGGGAGCATATCCGGCCTGGTAGACAGTATTTGGCCTATTTTAACGAAGGTTGGCCCCAGTTCTTCCAGGGCCTCCCTTATTTGCGACGGGTTGTTGATATTCCTTATACCGTCCTTAACCCCATGCTTGATAAATACGGCAACAATTTCTTTTACTCTTTCTCTTTTCTTTTTCATAAAACCCATTTAAAAAAATACCTTGCAAACAAGGTATTTTATTTATTCTCCAGTTTTGATATTCTTTCGCTCAGTTCCGCAATATCCTGCTTGGTTGCCAGGTTAAGACCGGCCAAAATTTCCTTCAATCTCTCTTCCGACAAGGTAGACCCGGCTTGATTCCTTTTATTTTCAGGGTCAAATTTTCTTTTCAGCTCCTCATTCAGTTCCTTTCCCTGGTTGAAGGTCAGCTCACCCTTTTTAACCAGGTCTTCAACCATGGATATGCCTTTTTCATAGGTATAAGCAATGGTTCCGATACCGGCTAAAAGCACGTTTTTCAGATTGATTTCCATAAATCGTATCCTCCCTATAAAAAAGATTTTCTTATTTGAATCATATCAATTTCAAAAAATGAAGTCAACGCATTCATGCACTTGCAATATATAAAAATTTTTCCATAAAAGAAAAATAAAAATTACAACCTGCAAATCTTTTATAAAACTGCGGCAAATACACATACTATAGCTTAAAATTCCTCTTAGGAGTATTTGTTGGACTATGCTGACAAGGAAATGCCTATTGGTTGCTTGTACACTGCTTTCTGCGGTTTTATTCATAGATGGTGCATCCCTATTGGCCTTTATGAATAAAAGCGTGAAAGAAAAAATTTACATTAAGCAAGAGCTTGGCCAGGAACCGAATAAAGCGGAAAATCCAAGCGAACAGATGTCTGTAATCGAAGAGAGACCTGTAAATCTTCTGGTCCTGGGAGTGGATGAGGAGGGGGTAAGAACCGATGTGATTGCAGTACTAAACTTTAATGCCGCACAAGGCAAGCTCAATATTCTTTCCATTGCAAGGGACACCAAAGTCCGCGTAAAAGGAAAGACGAGCAAAATAAATGCGCTGGTAGCCATAGGCGGAGAAAGGCTTTTGATAGAGGAAGTAGAAAAATTGACAGGATTGCCCATAAACTATTATATTCTATTGAACTTTAAAGGTTTTAGAAAAATTGTTGACATTTTAGGGGGAGTGGAGGTTTATGTCCCGTTTAACATGAACTATGACGACCCTGAACAAAATCTTCATATCCATCTTAAGGAGGGGAGACAGCTCCTTGACGGGAAAAAGGCGGAACAGTTCGTGAGGTACAGGAAGGGAAACAGGATGGGACAGGGCTACTCGGACGGGGATATAGGCCGTATTAAAGCACAACAGGAGTTTATGAAGGCCCTTCTGGAACAAAAGGTAAAATTCAAGTACATATCTAAAGCCGGGGAAATATTTTATACGCTAAAAAAATATGTGAAAACCAATATTGAAATAGGAGATGTCAATTACTATTTAAACAGCCTTAAAACGATCAAATATGACGAAATCAAGGCCTATACCATTCCCGGAGAGGCGGCTTATATAAATAATATATGGTATTTTATATGTGATGAAAAAAAGACCAGAGACTTAATTGAAACTCACTTTTTTAGGTAATGCAAATACAATTATTTTCCCGTGACTCATGAATTATACGGTGTTATAATGAGCGAAGCGCGACATCAATAACAGTGAGGGCGGTTAAAATGGATCCGGTTACACATGCGGTTATCGGGATGGTAATTTCAAAGATGGCAGGAGACGGTCCGAACATATCCGGCGCAGTATCGGCCGGGATAATTATCGGTTCTGTTTTTCCCGATATAGACATAGTTCTGAGAAAATGGGGCAACTGCGTATACTTAAAGCATCATAGGGGTGCGACCCACTCAATTTTAGGACTTGCCGTGTCAGCGGCTTTTATATCTCTGGTTCTCTGCTGAATATACCGCTTTCTCCATCACGCGGTATTGGAGCTTGATAAAAACGATAATGTAATACAAGCCAGTTTTCACCCGTATTCAATGGAAAAAAACAACCCTTTGCCCTTGTGAATCCCCGGCAGCGGCAGGCGGCATCTTGTCAGATATTCATCTCAAATTATGTACTTCTAGTTTATTTTATAGTAATATTTAGTTGATAAAAGCCAATGGCATGACAATGGCATGACAAACAGCGGCGACAGTCGGAGGATATGAATTTTAATATGCTTAGTTGGGAAGAGCTAATAGTGCGGTGCACCAATTGTAAATTGTGCTCGTTAGGGAATACGAGGAAAAATATTGTCATAGGGCGCGGCAACCAGAAGGCCCCTTTGATGCTGATTGGAGAGGGGCCCGGCGAACAGGAGGACTTGCAGGGACTTCCCTTTGTGGGATCGGCCGGCAAATTGCTGGATTTGCTTTTGGATGCCCTTCCCATAAGGAAAGGGGACTATTACATCGCGAATATTGTAAAATGCCGTCCTCCGGGAAACCGTGTCCCGCTGGAGGAAGAAGCTGAAAAATGCCTTCCTTTTTTGAGAAACCAGGTGTCTTTAATTAGGCCTAAAATCATTGTATGCTTAGGTGCCACCGCAATGAAGTATATCATCGACAGAAATGCAAAAATAACTCAAATACGGGGACAGTGGGTAGAAAGAAAAGGTTTCTGGATTATGCCTACCTTTCATCCTGCCGCCCTTTTAAGGGATGAATCAAAAAAGGTATTGATGTGGGAAGATTTTAAAAAGGTTAAGCAAAAGTTGGAGGAGTTATGTCAAAAATAGAGCGGCTGACGGCTTTATACGAAAAATACAAAAAAGAATTCCAAGGACAGGAGATTGTGGTGGGTGAGGGTAATCCCAATACCCAGCTGTTATTGGTGGGTGAAGCCCCGGGCAGGGATGAGGTAAAGCTGTCAAAACCGTTTGTGGGGATGGCCGGCAGAAACCTGAACGAGTTTCTGGACATTATGGAAATCCGAAGGGAGGCTATTTATATAACAAACGCTGTAAAATACAGGCTTTCCAAGACTAATCCTCAAACCGGAAGGGTATCAAACAGACCTGCAACCAAGGAGGACATAGAAAAAAACAGACAATTCCTATTGGATGAGATAAAAATAATCAACTCCCCCTATGTAGTAACATTGGGGGCCGTACCTTTAAAGGCAATAACCGGCCGCTATGACATAAGTATAGGAACCATACACGGGGAACTGATGGATGTGGACGTGGGCAAAAACAGCTTCAAGCTGTTTCCCCTTTATCACCCTGCAAGCATTATCTACAATAGAGACCTTAAGGACGTATACATCCGGGATGTCATAAGGTTAAAAAGCCTTCTCATCTGAAAATGAATGTAATGCAAAAACAAACATAAAGTAAAAAAAGGGAGAATCAAAAAGGAAAAGGCGCATAAGTTTAATAATTTGAAGGAAATGATATGAAAGGGAGGTTGAAGGGAGAGGGAAAAAGGTGGTATAGTAAAAAAGCTGCAGCGCTTGAAGGCTCAAGGCCGGGACAGGAGGGAGCCGGAAAAAAGTGTTGACAGCGGGAAATAAATGTGATACTATATAAAAGCTGTCCGCAAGGACATCGTGGACTTTGGAAAGTAAACAGTGTGAAAGAAAAGGAACTCGGAAATGAATTTGAGTAACTTGTAGGAACTACAAGCCAGAATGGAAAGAAAAGAGCCTAAGGCTCTCGGATAAAAGTTTCGCTTTTTATTGGAGAGTTTGATCCTGGCTCAGGACGAACGCTGGCGGCGTGCCTAACACATGCAAGTCGAACGGAGTTGCCTTTAGCACTGAGTGCTCTCAAGAAACGGCGCCGAGCGTCATGCAAAAACAACCTTGAGCTCAATCCAAAAGAGTTTTTGCATCACGCGTATAAAAAGTGCCAACCCATCTGAAAGATGTGCCAGCCCCTTTGAAGGGGGGCTGCCAACCCATCTAAAAGATGAGGGAGAGGAGAGTGTTCAGTGCTGGAGGCAACT
>JANLFN010000002.1 GCA_024655885.1 Eubacteriales bacterium
AAGGGGACGGTTCTTCTGTCTGACTAAGTCAGACAGAAGAACCGTCCCCTTGTCTCTTCCTCACCTTTAATCCAGGCTTTTTCTAAATCTAAAGATGGCGATGGTCAGTATGACCACCGTAAAGATGCACAGGGCAATCACATCGTTCCACAAGAAGTCTATCCCAACCCCCTTCAGCATAATCCCGCGGATGATGTCGAGGAAATAGGTGAGGGGAATAGCATAGCCTATCCAGTTGATGACCGCCGGCATGGCCTCTCTTGGAAATATAAAGCCGGAAAGCAGGATACTGGGAAGCAAGACAAGGATCATCACCATCATGGCCTGCATCTGGTTATTGGCAAAGGTGGAGATGAGCATGCCTATGGAAAGCGAGCAATAGACAAAAAGAAACCCCAGCAGCAGCAAAAGAGACAAGCTGCCCGCCGCTTCAACCCTGAACCAGAACAGGCATATGGACAGGGCAAAAAGGAAGCCTGCGTATCCGATAATGACATAGGGCACCAGCTTTCCCAGGATCAGCTCCGCCGATCTTATGGGCGTGACGATCAACTGCTCAATGGTGCTGCGTTCCTTTTCGCGGACCAGCGCAAAGGCCGTCAGCATGATGGTTATATTTTGCAGTATAAGTCCTACAAGCCCCGGAATGGTAAAACGGTTGCTCTCCAGGTTAGGGTTATACCATACCTTTGTATTTAAGGATATCCCCGGCACATTGACCGAAGAGATCCCCAGCTTCTTTAACGCCTTTTCCTTGAAGGTCTTGGCGTAGACCTCCGTAATGAGCAGCCCGCTGTTTAAGGCCGTCCTGGCCGTTGTAGGGTCTGTTCCGTCAATAATCAGCTGGGTTTGGGGCGTCTTATTCTTCTTTAAATCCACGGCATAATCCGCAGGTATGATTAATCCGGCCTTTGCTTTGCCGCCGTCAATCAGGTCGGACATTTCCTTCTCGCTGGAAGCATAATACTTTACGGTAAAATAGTTGGATGCCACAAACTTATCAATATACTCCCGGCTTTCGGCGCTTTTACTTTGATCAAATACAACGGTAGGTATATTATCTACTTCGGTATTCACTGCGTACCCGAAAAGCAGCATCATGATAATAGGCATGGCAAAAGGCAGCCTCAGGCTGATCGGGTCTCTCTTAACCTGTATGAATTCTTTTTTTATGATGGCTAAAAATCTTTTCAAAGAAAACATTTTTCTGTCCATAACGGCCCCACTCCCTTTCCACGCCTATTCTTCCCCACGCAGGAACTTCATTTCGGTGAAGGTTGAACTCACCTTCCTGTTGGTGACTCTTTCTACATAAGTGATGAAGATATCCTCCAGATTTTTTGCATTTTCCTGCGCTATCAGCTCCTGTGGAGAAGCTATATTGATTAGTTTTCCATTGAAAATAAATGCTACGGTATCGCAGCTCTCCGCTTCATCCATATAATGGGTTGTAACCAGTATGGTTATGCCCTGTCTTGAAAGGGCATGGATAATTTCCCAGAATACTCTCCTGGATACCGGGTCCACCCCTGCGGTGGGTTCGTCCAGGACAAGAAGCTGGGGCTTGTGGATCAGGGCGCAGCCCAGGGCCAGGCGCTGCTTCCATCCGCCGGACAAAGTGCCCGCAAGGCTTTTTTCTTTGCCTATCAGGTTCGCCATCATGATCAGCTCTTTTTTCCTGGAATCCCTTGTCTCTTTATCCAGCCCGTAGATGCCTCCGTAAAAGTCAAGGTTTTCTTCTACGGTCAGGTCCTCATACAGGCTGAACTTCTGGGACATGTAGCCCAGATTCTGCTTTACCGCTTCGGTTTCCTTGACAATATCCCTGCCCATAACCAGTCCTTTTCCCGAGGTAGGGTGCAGGACGCCGCATATCATCCTTATGGTTGTGGATTTGCCCGAGCCATTGGGGCCGAGAAAGCCGAATATTTTCCCTTTGGGAATTTTAAAGCTGATATTGTCAACCGCCGTGAAACTGCCGAATTTCTTTGTCAGATTTTCTATTTCAACCGCATACTCCATACCGTCTTCTCCTTTTTTAAACTGACTTTGACTTCTGACAGGATGTGTCCCCTTTCACTATTCGATTCGCGCCTCCATAGGCATTCCCGGCTTCAGCGTGTCAATATGGTCCATGATTTTTATTTTCAACTTGAAAACCGTATTTTCCTTTGCCTCGGTGGTCTCGGTGTTCTTGGGGG
Source organism: Eubacteriales bacterium (assembly GCA_024655885.1). Taxonomy (GTDB): domain Bacteria; phylum Bacillota; class Clostridia; order Acetivibrionales; family JANLFN01; genus JANLFN01. Next base: position 2,202 of record JANLFN010000002.1, read on the forward strand.
TAAATTCCGCTTCATCCGCTATATATATAATCTTACCCTTGATGGTTTTGCCCGGCATGGATGAGACCGTCAGGTTTACTTCCTGGTTCAGCTTGACCTGGTGCAGGTTCCGCTGGGGAATATAAACCCTGAGCCACAGGTTGTTCAAATCGGCTACAGTGGCTACGCTGCTTCCAACACTCACTATATCTCCCAGATTTATGTTTTTTGAAAGATAGGTCCCGGTTATGGGCGATTTTATATTATATTTCGATAAAACCAGCTTTGCCTGCTCCAGGGCTTCCTTGGACTGTTCCAGGTCTGCTTCCGCCGCTTTTATGGTCTGGTAGGTAGAGCCGTTTCTCAGCAGATCAAGCTGCGCCTGGGCGGATTTGAGTTGGGACTGGGCGGAGTTATACTGCTTTTCCGCTGTTATGAGCTGCTGCTGTGCGGTATCCAGCTTATATTTGGCGTCTGCCAGGTCATTTTCCGATACGGCGCTGGAATCCAGAAGAGACTTGGTTTTATTATACTTATCCTGCCAGTAATTATAGCTGATCTGCGCGGTGTCCACCCCCGTCTTCGCCGTATTCAACCCGGTTTTTGCAGCTTCAACAGCCGCCTGGGCCTGCTCTATCTGCTCAGGCCTGGTCCCTGCCTTAAGCTCATCCAGCTTTGCCTGTTTAAGGCTTACCACCGCCTCCTGCTGCTTTACGGCCAATTCCTGCATGGAAGAGTCGACAACGGCAATGGTCTCATTTTTGTTGATTAAATTGCCCTCCTCCTTTTCAAGCTTAATAACCTTTCCTGAAACTTCGGAATTGACATCAATCTGTTCCGCCTCAACGGTTCCGCTCAGCACAAGGCCTTCAGACTTCCCGCACCCCGACAGGGCAAACAGGACCGCCAAAAACGCTCCGAGGACTTTTATAGTCGTAAATCTGCCGCGTGGTTTATCCATATACATTCCGCTCCTCTTTACTATTTTAGATTTTTTATTATATTTACTATAAAGCCATTTAACCTTTCTTATCCTCCCCTGTCTGCTTTGCAATACCGTACATCAGTACATCAATCATCGTATCAATTTCCTTACCCATGTCGTTTACTTCTATCTTGCCTTCGAATATCTTTCTCTGTGCCACTAGCGCAGCCACATTGGCCATGATAGCCCTCAGCAGCATTACATGGTCGATATCATCCCTCATCATGCCCTTTTGAACCATCTCTCTGTGAAATTTTTCCGCTATTGTAAGGGCCCTCACTACAATATTCTGATACAGGGCTTCCCTCACATCCTCATGATACAGGGCTTCCGTCAATAGGACCCTGACCATGGGGAAAAGGGAATCCGCCAGCTTCAAACGGTCAACAAGAATTTGTTTCAGTACTGTTCTCAGGTCTTTTTCTTCAAGTCTTGTCATAATTTTTTCCAGGCTGTCGATTACAAGCCTGCCGCTCAATATGTTCACTGCGTGGATTAGTATTCCCCTCAGAATATCCTTTTTCGTTTTGAAATATCTGAAAATCGTGCCTTCGGCAACCCCCGCACTTTTTGCTATTTCACTGGTGGTAGATGCGCTGTATCCTTTTTCAGAAAAGATTTTTATGGCGGCTTCCAGGATTCTTCTCTCCTTTTCCGGGATGTCCTCACCGGATAAGCCCCAAATGTCCATACATATCCTCCTTGATAATGAGTGATTACTCACTTATTATAATCCCTGCCATATTTTTATTCAATAGGTAAATATAATTTTTGCATATTACCGGAGAAAATTCTTTAAACTATACAGTAAAGCAATGGATACCGATCCAACAATATAGGAGTGCTCTCTTGAAAAAAACAAACGCAACCATTAAGAAATATATAAAGTACATTTTTATCGGCCTTGTCACCGGTATGACAAACGGACTTTTCGGGTCAGGCGGAGGCACCATAGTAGTTCCGGCAATGACCCTGCTGCTGGGGGTGGAGGAGCATAGGGCACATGCGACGGCTATAGCCGTAATCCTGCCTTTAACCGTTGTCAGTGCCTTTTTTTATATTGCAAACCATTTTGTAAACTGGGAACTCACATGGAAAACCATGCTGGGAGGTATGGCGGGCGGTTACGCAGGGGCAAAGCTTTTAAATCTATGCCCCACCGCCCTGTTACGAAAAATTTTTGCGGTTTTCATGATATTTGCTTCCTTTAGGATGCTGATAGGATAAAATAATATCCTGGAGCCGGAGGTTACAATGATACTTTTTCTAATCGGATTGGCAGCGGGAATTATAAGCGGTATGGGTATAGGCGGAGGCACCATCCTGATTCCGGCGCTCGTCATTTTTATTCATCCGGAGCAGCATATCGCCCAAAGCGTCAATCTTCTATTCTTCATACCCACAGCCATGATTGCCCTGGTTGTACATATAAGAAACAGGAATATCGATTTCAAGCTGGCTTTTCCCATCATCGTCCTGGGACTGGCCGGGTCTTTCATAGGCTCGCACCTGGCCATAGCCTTGCAGGCTTCGGTTCTAAAAAGGCTGTTTGCCGTATTCCTCCTTTTCATGGGCTGTTACGAAATGTTCAGGAAGGATAAGAAGACAAGGTCAAAAATATAGATTTATCATAGGCCTTAGGTGTATTTATCGTATGTAAATGATTTATTTTATTTATAATATATTGAAGCTTTGTTCCATCCATTATATAATTCAAGTATAGTCCCGATATACGACAATGGCGTCTATATTTCAGGTTAAGGGCAATGAAGTCCTATCGCCCACTAAATTTCTGCAAGAAAATTTTATTGAAGGAAGGGTCAAAATGAATCTTCAAACACCTAATGGCAATGATGCCACAAGAACTTTTAATCGTTCCAAAAATGTTGTACCGTCAAGCGGTTTATGTTCAAGATGTATTGACGGCTGCCGCGGAAACTGTGAGATTTTTAAATCCACTTTTCGCGGCCGGGAGCTCATTTATCCCGGTCCTTTCGGTGATATTACGGCCGGAGGCGACAAGAACTACCCTGTAGACTATTCACATCTTAATATTCAAGGATATGCCCTTGGTGCAAGGGGCTTGCCCGACGGAGTGGAAGCAAATCCTGACAATGCAAGGTTTCCCGCTGTAAACACGGAAACGGAATATGGATGGGATAGAAAAGTAAAAATGAGCATCCCTATATTTACAGGTGCTCTGGGATCAACCGAAATTGCGCGAAAAAACTGGGATCACTTTGCGGTAGGCGCTGCAATTTCCGGTATTACCATTGTTTGCGGGGAGAACGTATGCGGTATAGACCCGGAACTGGAGCTGGACAGCAATAACAAGATCAAACGCGCACCGGACATGGACAGGAGAATTGAAGCGTACAAGCGCTATTACAATGGAATGGGTGAAATCCTCATCCAGATGAACGTGGAGGATACGCGTCTGGGAGTAGCCGAATACATTATTGAAAAACACGGTATTGAAACGATTGAACTGAAATGGGGACAGGGAGCCAAGTGTATAGGCGGAGAGATCAAGGTGAATTCCCTTGAGAGAGCGCTGGAGCTTCAAAGAAGAGGCTATATCGTTACGCCTGACCCCTGTGATCCTGTTATCCAGACTGCCTTCAAAGAAGGGGCAATAAAAGAGTTTGAAAGACACAGCAGACTCGGATTTATAAGTGAAGAAGGTTTCTTTGCCGAAGTAGAAAGGCTCCGTAAGCTTGGATTTAAAAGAATAACGTTGAAAACCGGAGCTTACAGCCTACGTGAGCTGGCCATGGCGATTAAATGGTCTTCAAAGGCAAAAATCGACCTTTTGACAATAGATGGGGCTCCGGGGGGAACAGGAATGAGTCCCTGGAGAATGATGGAAGAATGGGGAATGCCTTCGATTTATCTACATTCTGCGGCCTATGAATTTTCCAAAATATTGCAGGATAACGGCGAAAGGGTGCCCGACCTGGCTTTTGCCGGCGGTTTTAGCAGTGAAGACGGAGTTTTTAAGGCATTGGCCCTCGGAGCACCTTTCGTAAAAGCCGTATGTATGGGAAGAGCTCTAATGATTCCCGGTATGGTGGGGAAGAATATTGCCCAATGGATAAAGGACAATGACCTTCCCAAGACAGTAAGCGAATTCGGTACAACGCCGGAGGAAATATTTGTTTGCTACGAAAAGGTCAAGGACATTGTCGGCGGAAATGAAATTAAAAATATTCCGTTGGGTGCCATAGGTATTTTCAGCTATGCCGATAAGATAAAAACCGGCTTGCAGCAATTGATGGCAGGCGCACGCTGTTTCAGGTTGAGCGCTATTACAAGAAATGAGCTTATGTCCCTTACGGAGGAATGCTCAAAAGTGACTAAAATACCATACATCATGGATTGCTACAGGGATGACGCCCTGGAAATATTAAAAAAGAAGTAGCTTCTGTTGGGGGGACAGACACTGCAGCAGCTGTGGCTGTTCCCCTTCACAGTTTCAGCTCTAAATAAGAATCCGTTTCCGTCTTAGGTTGGACAGCATTTTCAAAACCCAGGAAATCTCTGGTTTCTGAAAAATTTCAGCTGTCACAAATATTCCAACGAATGTTTAAAAGGTTCAAGAGAAGCTATCCCGCACTGTTTGGCCCGGCGGAATCTTTCAAAAGTTTCTCCTCTTCCGGAGCAAGTTCTCTGCACTCTCCCGGCTTGAGACCTTCATCCAGCTTAAGCTTCCCCATTTCCACCCTCTTAAGATACTTTACTTCTTTGCCTACAGCCTTAAACATTCTCTTTACCTGGTGAAACTTGCCTTCATAAATAACCAGTTCCACCTCCGAAAACTCCCCCTGCCTAAGTATGTCAAGAACAGCAGGCATTGTTTTATAGCCGTCGTCAAGGACAACTCCTCTTTGGAACAGGACTGCGTCTTCCCTATCCACCCTTCCCCTGACAAGGGCATAATATTTTTTTCTTACATGCTTTTTAGGAGATAAAAGCCCATGGGCCAGCTGCCCGTCATTGGTCATTACCAGCAGCCCTTCGGTATCAATATCCAGCCTTCCTATGGGAAATAAACCGAAGCACTTGTACCTTTCGGGCAGTATATCCGCAACCGTCTTTAATTTACTGTCATAGGTGGCTGAAACAACGCCGGACGGTTTATTCATCATCACATACACATACCGCCTGTAGTTTAATACCTGTCCGTTTATTTTAACTACAACGGTTTTGGGGTCAATATGCATGCCCTCATCCCTGACCGTTACGTTATCCACACTGACCGCGCCTCTTTTAACCAATTCTTTTATCTCCCTGCGGGAACCGTAGCCGGAATTTGAAAGCAGCTTGTCCAGCCTCTGGGTCTCTCTCAAGAAAACACCTCCGTCACTCCAGGGTAATGGACACACTTCTCTGAACCACAGGGCTTCCTTTTACGATGAGGAACGTCCTGTTATGTTTTCCTTTACCCATATGTCGCTGCAGTCTTAATTCATCTTGCGCCAGCCCTTGGGATAAAGGTTTTTAAGCATATCTCCCATCTGCTTCCCCCATCCCAGGGTATAGCCGTCCACACACACGCCTGTCATACCTTTTTCCCCCTCCATCATCAGGGTCTCACCCCGGAGGTAGCTTAATACCTCTTTTGACCGGGAGCTCAAATCCACAACCTTTTTTATGTCTCCTTTCTTTAAGGAAACCGCCAGTGAGTGAGAAGGTATGAATTTATCCCTGGAAAACTCTCCGAGGTACCAGCCGAACTTTGCAATTTTTATTCTGCTTACGTCAGGCAGCTCCCCGGGCAGGCAGTATAAATTGCCGCCTTTTATTTCAAAGTACCCTTCAATTCTGGTATTAAGGCACTCTTCCATAAAGTCTTCAAAGGCGGCGAATCCAACATGAATATTATTATTGGAAACCTGGCCCCGTTCTGCCGTGACCCTCCCGAAATCCCCATCTTTTTCTCCGGGATTTTTCATTTCCGCCTGCGCCCTTTTTCTCAAAAGAGCGGTAAAATGGCCCTCTCCTTTTAGCCTGTGGGGCCATAGCCTGGCGGTCCTGGCAAGCGCTTCGCTCCCGTCTCCCCACTCCGGCCTGCCGCAGGAAATGCCGGCCGGCTTCGGTACATCCACCAGTTGATATTCCGGGAAGCTGTTCATGAACCGGGAGATCATCCTTTCATCTTCCTCCGGCGAAAAAGTACACGTGGAGTACACAAAAGAACCACCGGGCCTCAGCATCCTGTCAACCCATTGGAGTATGTCCCACTGCGTTTCTCCGCATTTCTCGCATTTGTACTTCTCCCAGCTTCTCACAGCTTCTTCATCCTTCCGGAACATTCCCTCCCCCGAGCAGGGGGCATCCACCAGTATTTTGTCAAAAAAGCCTTCAAACCTGTGGGCAAGCCTTTCCGGTGTTTCGTTTGTCACAACGGCATTTCTTACGCCACACAATTCTATATTTTTGACAAGTGCCTTTACCCTGTCCGAATTGATATCATTTGCAACCAGCAGCCCTTTGCCCTTCATTCCCGCCGCAAGCTGCACCGTTTTTCCGCCTGGTGCGGCACACAGGTCCAACACCCTTTCACCCGGTTTGGCGTCCAGAACCGCCGCCGGGAACATGGCACTGGGTTCCTGTATATAGTATAGTCCGGCAAAATAATACGGATGCTTTCCCGGGCTTTCCCCTTCCGCATAGTAGAATCCGTCGGTGGCCCATGGGACAGGTTCAAGATAAAAGGGGGAGATTTTAAGAAATTCCTCCACACTGATTTTAAGGGTGTTCACCCTGAGCCCATAAACCCTGGGCTTGTTGAAAGACTCAACAAACTCCCCGTATTCTTTTCCCAGCAGGTTTTCCATTTTCAGCAAGAACTCTTCAGGCAGTTTCATAGAAGCACCCCGTCATGATTTTTCATGTTTTATATTATAGCATAATAGGCAATAATTTTTATTATACATACATTCCTCTATTCCATATATTTATCTTGAAATTTGAAACCGGCCGTGCTATAATAAACACGGTTGTTAATTTTATCTTGATGCGGTTCATTTAGGGCCCATTGGTCAAGCGGCCTAAGACACCGCCCTCTCACGGCGGTAACAGGGGTTCGAATCCCCTATGGGTCACCAAAAAAACCTATACATTTATGTATAGGTTTTTTCTTTCCCCGGAACTGTACTCTCTTATTTATTTCGCTGTTTTATAGAATTGATAAAATTGAGGCTTGCATTCCGGACATGCTCTATGGTGAGTTTTTCCGCCTTATCCGCGTCTCCCTCCATCATCGCCTGCAATATGGCTTTATGTTCTTCCAGCACCTTCCGTGCCCGGCCGGGGGAGCAGAGGGAAGCGCTCCTGGCCCTCCGGATATAGTGGTGAAAGGCGCTGAGCGTTTGCATTAAGGGATTGCTTTTACTGGCCCTGTACATTATTTCGTGGAACCTGGAGTCAAACTTCAAAAGCTGCTCCACCCCGTTTTTTTGTGTATAGAACTCTTCCAGCTCAACCGCCTCCTTCAATTCCTCCAGTTCCTCCGGCGTCATCTTTTCGGTTGCCCACCTTGCAGCAAGACCTTCAATCATCATTCTTATGGTCCATATGTCCTCGATATCCTTGCTGGTTATGCCCTTTACGATGGTCCCTTTATTGGGTATTGACATCACAAGGCCTTCAAGCTCCAGCTGCCGGATGGCCTCCCTTATGGGAGTCCTGCTCACCCCCAGCTCGTCGCACAGCTTTGTTTCGATAAGGCTTTCACCATATTGATATTTTCCGTTCAGTATGTCATTTTGCAGCTGGTTAAAAACCCGCGCCCTAAGCGAACTGTTATTGCCGCTTTCTTCAATATCTATCTTAGACATAAAAAAGCTCTCCTTCCTTGCAGAGCAGTTTATGGTTAGATTTATAATAAAAATTAACCCTTACAAGCTCAAAAAGTTAAGCAGCAAAGGCAAAACAGCAGGTATTAACTGCCGTTTTGCCGTGTGTAGTTGAGCAATCCGCCTGCCAGTATTATTTCTGCCTGTCTGCTTGATAAATATACGGCAACCTTGATATCCTTGTGCTTTGTATTATTTCTGATGGTCATTTCGCCGCCGTTCCTGACCTGTTCCCTGGCATTGGACAGGATGATTTCATCTCCGTTTTCTATGCCGTCGTAGTCCTCCTCGTTGACAAAAACCATGGGGATAATCCCTGAATTAATCAAGTTTGCCATGTGGATGCGGGCAAAGGATTTTGCAATCACACCCTTCACCCCCAGCTGCAGCGGCGCCAAAGCAGCATGTTCCCGGCTTGAGCCCTGTCCGTAATTTGAACCTCCGATGATAAAGCCTCCTCCATTTTCCTTAGCCCTTGCCGGGAAATCAGGGTCGCAGGGTGTAAGGCAAAATTCCGCCAGATACGGCACATTGGAGCGGAAAGGAAGCAATTTTGCATTGGACGGCATGATATGGTCGGTGGTTATGTTATCCCCCACTTTGATTAACGCCTTTCCCGCAAGGTTTTCCGGCAATTCCCTGTTCACGGGGAAGGGTTTGATGTTGGGTCCTCTTACCACTTCCACTTCCACACCCTCGGGTGCAGGCGGAATGACCATATTGTCGTTCACAGCATATTTTTCCGGCTTTTCAACCACAGGAGGGTCCCCTGCTTCCCTTGGGTCGGTTAACATCCCGGTAATAGCGCTTACCGCCGCTACTTCAGGACTTACGAGGTATACCTTTGCGGAAGCCGTTCCACTCCTGCCTTCAAAATTTCTGTTGAAAGTTCTGAGAGAAACCGCACCGGTGGCAGGCGCCTGCCCCATACCTATACATGGACCGCACGCCGATTCAAGGACCCTTGCACCTGCCGCTACCATATCCGCTAAAGCCCCGTTTTCAGCAAGCATTGTCAGTACCTGTTTTGAACCTGGGGCAATCACAAGGCTCACCCCCGGAGAAACGGTCTTTCCTTTTAAAATCTGCGCCACCTTCATCATGTCGGTATAAGAAGAGTTTGTGCAGCTTCCGATGGCAATTTGGTCCACCTTTATTTTGCCTATATCCTTAACCCGGGCCACGTTGTCAGGGCTGTGAGGCCTGGCGGCCAGCGGCTCCAAGCCTTCAAGGTCTATCTCGATTTCCTCGTCATAGGTGGCATCGGCATCCGGCAGCAGCTCTCTCCAGTCATCCTCCCTGCCCTGGGCTTTGAGGAATTCCCTGGTTATGCCGTCACTGGGAAAAATGGAAGTGGTCGCACCCAGTTCCGCACCCATATTGGTTATGGTAGCCCTTTCAGGTACGGACAGCGTTTTAATCCCTTCTCCGGCATACTCCATAACCTTGCCCACTCCACCTTTTACGGTCAGTATTCTCAATACCTCAAGGATAATGTCCTTTGCCGAAACCCACGGCTTCAAGCTTCCCTTCAAAGTAACCCTGCACACTTTAGGCATGGTCAGATAGTACGGACCTCCGCCCATAGCCACCGCCACATCCAGGCCGCCGGCTCCGATTGCCAGCATGCCGATTCCGCCTCCGGTAGGGGTATGGCTGTCCGAACCCAAAAGAGTCATCCCGGGAATCCCGAACCTCTCCAGGTGCACCTGGTGGCAAATGCCGTTTCCCGGCCTTGAAAAGTAAATACCGTGCTTTGCCGCCACCGTCTGTATGTATTTATGGTCATCCGCATTTTCAAAACCCGTCTGCAGGGTATTATGGTCAATATAGGCCACCGACTTCTTTGTCCTGACCCTGGGAATTCCTATAGCTTCGAATTGAAGGTACGCCATAGTCCCTGTGGAGTCCTGGGTCAAGGTCTGATCTATTCTTATCGAAATTTCCTTTCCCGCCGTCATTTCACCGCTTATTAAATGTTCTTTTATAATCTTCTGTACCAGATTCTGTCCCACGTATTTTAGCCTCCTCGTTTCATTCGCTGAAAGTGGAGAGTTGCCATAAAGTAACCATCATCTCTACTCTCCGCTTTTTCACCTCTTCTATAGTGCCAGATCAAAAATCTCCGGCGTCAAAAGTTTCATGGCCTCCAACAGCTCCTCGTCGCCGATGGCGGTCACCCTTCCGGTCTGATACTGCTGGTCCACCCAGTCCTTTAACTTGGCAACCTTTTCATCCTTCTTATCAATTCTTTTACTTCCGGATAAGCCGAAATAGTTGTTGATCCAGTGGGCGATACCTGCAAGCCCGGAATGCGTGTTGATAGCCACCCCTACCGGCCGGTTCAAAAGCTTGCCCGTATCAAATATATTGTAAATTTCCTCATCCTTCAGCAGCCCGTCGGCATGGATTCCCGCCTGTGTCACATTGAAATGCCTTCCCACAAAAGGAGTCCGCTCGGGTATTTTATAACCGATCTCCTTTTCATAATATTCGGCGATCTCGGTTATTACCCTGGTGTCCATACCGTCGGTGGTGCCTCTTAATTGGGCATACTCAATGACCATTGCCTCCAGCGGGGTATTGCCCGTTCTTTCCCCGATGCCCAGGAGAGAGCAGTTAACGGCTGCCGCACCGTACATCCATGCAATTGCCGAATTGGAAACCGCCTTATAGAAATCATTATGTCCATGCCATTCGATCAATTCGCTGGGGAATCCGGCATGATGCCTGAGCCCATAGATTACGCCGGGCACGCTCCTGGGAAGCGCGGCTCCCGAATAGGAAACACCGTAGCCCAGGGTGTCGCACGCACGGATCTTTATGGGAATTTTGCTTTCGTCCATAAGCTTTCTCAATTCCAGGGCAAAAGGTACGACAAACCCATAAAAATCAGCCCTTGTAATGTCCTCGAAATGGCAACGTGGTTTGATGCCCACTTCTATGGCGCTCTTTACTATAGCCATATAGTGGTCAAGGGCCTGTTTCCTGGTCATATTCAGTTTTTTGAAAATGTGATAATCCGAACAGCTGACAAGGATCCCGCTCTCCTTCATCCCCATATCCTTTGCCAGCTGGAAATCACTCTTTGTCGCCCGTATCCAGCTTGTAACCTCAGGATACTGATACCCTCTTTCCAGGCATTTATACACAGCCTGCTTATCCCTGTCACTGTACAGGAAAAACTCGCTCTGGCGGATGATTCCCTTGGGGCCCCCAAGCCTATGTAGCATGTCGTAGAGGTCCACGATCTGCTTCACCGTATAGGGTGCCCTGGACTGCTGGCCGTCCCGGAAAGTGGTGTCGGTGATCCATATTTCATCCGGAGGAGCCATAGGTACCCTTCGATGGTTAAACGCACACTTGGGTATTTCATCATAGCTGTATATTTCACGGTAAAGATTGGGTTCGGAAACATCTTGAAGTGCATATTTATACTGGGTTTGTTCCAATGTATTGGTTCTCTTGTTAAATTCAAGCATTGAGTAACCTCCCTCACTCTCTGTGCGATTGTATAATTGTATACAATTATACAATCGCACTCCAGCCAATGTCAATAGGAAAGATAAAAAAATAGGGACGGCGGTTCCCTTTACAAAAGTGTAAAGGGAACCGCCGTCCCTATCTTCACAAGCAGTGTTTAATTATACAGGCCTCTCTGAATGTTAGTCCTCACCAGCATGGCCGAAAGCACATAGCCTATAACAGCGCTGACGCCTCCCTGAACAAGATTTAAGGGGAGATTCGTCAAGGCGGCGGAAATACCGAAAGTTTCATCAAACCACCCCAATATAAAGGCTTCCGCCGCAAAATATCCCGCCACCATGATCAACGCTCCGATGACCACTGCCATAATCCTGGAAACCTCTCCGGACTTTTCTGCTCCCTCCCTCGAAGCAATCAGCCCGGTGATATACCCTTCCACACCTTTTACTACAAAGGTAATGGGCGCATAGATAAAAGCCCCTGCCGCAAGGTCCGCAAGGCATGAACCTATTGCGCCCGCTATAAATCCCGCATTTCTCCCCAAAAGAATTGCGGCAATCATTATCACCGCATCTCCTATGTTTACGTATCCGGGAGGGATAGGGGCAGGTATGCGTGTAAAATAAGTAGCCAAGCATACTAAGGCGATCATTAGGCCATTTAAGACTATTTTTTTGACTGATTTTCCGTTCATATTGTCCCTCCATCAAATTATTGTATCGATACGATTTTTAACTGTACCTATTTGTTAGAGATATTTTAATGACCTAATTTCCCTTTGTCAATATAAAATGTAATAATATCCAAAAATTTTGTACACGGATTTTTCCTAAATGCTTTTAACTGGATTTAGAAGTCAAAGTGGGATTTCAATCCCCGGATATCCTGATAAACAACTTATCGAATTTAAGTGCCCGGGCATGTCAGCCGTTTAAAAGCGTTAAAACCGGATACCCGTGCACAATTTCAATCCTGGTGATACTTCCGTTGCCTACTTTAAAATGCCAGGTATCCTCCACCTTCATACCCAGCAAATAGGCCAGAATAATCCTGATACAGCCATGATGAGTCACAATGACGAAGGTTCCCGATTCATGACTGCTGGTTAATTCTTCGGTGAACTGAGCAACTCTTTTATACTGTTGATATGCGCTTTCCCCGTCCTGCATACAGTAATTGACCCAGTCTTTCACCCACAGGCTGTGCTCCTCCGGAAACCTCCCTGCAATCTCACCGTAGTCAAGGTTGTCCCACACTCCGAAATTCCGTTCTTTAAGGTTGTCCGAATACATAATTTCCAATTTGAAGTTTTCATTAATTATTTCCGCCGTTTTAGAAGCCCTTTTCAATGGACTTGAATAAATGGAATCCACCTGCAGCCCGGCCAGTTTTTTTTGAACCTCTTGGGCCTGTTTTATGCCTTCTTCATTTAATTCGACATCCGTCCATCCGCAGTATGTACCTTTTTTATTGCTGGCCGTTTCTCCGTGTCTCACAAGGATAAGTTCAACCATAGCCGCCCTCCCCATATCTCAATTACAACCTGTATCCCAAAGTCAGAAAAATAAAAGCCGCTACCAGGAAAATCGTCTGGTTCAGCTCACAAACCGCCCCAAGAATATCTCCCGTAGCACCTCCGATTTTCCTTCCCAGCATTTTTACAAGGAAATAGGCTGAAACCACAGGAACTGCGGCCAGCATGAGACCGGCGGTACCTGCTGCCGCAAAAAAAATCACTCCGTAAATAGGAAGCCCGACAGCGATTTCCCTCACACCGCAGTAATCAATAAACGACTTTCCCAGACCTTCTCCGCTCCTGGCATAGTTGGAAACACCCGTAGATATCAAGGACCCTATCCTTCCGGCCACAGGCATCAGAAGAATTATTTTTGGGGCCTCGGCCTGTCCCATCCCTGCAAGCAGTGCGGAATTCACCAAAAGTATGCTGACAACCGCCAGCACCGCATTCGTACCCACCCGGCTGTCTCTCATGATCTCCAATATTTTCTCTTTTGAGCGGTTTGAAAAAACGCCGTCAAAGGTATCTCCCAGTCCGTCAAGGTGAAGGCCGCCTGTTAAAAGAATATACAGAATGACAATGAAAACGGCTGTCTGGTACTGTGGAAACAGGATGCGCAGCCCATAGTACGACCCCATCAGCACACCTCCCAGTACCAGCCCCACCACAGGGGCGAAGACCAGTCCTTTTCCGAAGTCCTCCTGCTGCACATTGAGTTTTATTGGCAGTGGGATGGCGGTAAGAAATTGGAGCATAAGCAAAAACCGCTTAAAATATTTCATAGCTATCCCTTCTTTCACATAATGATAAATCATGTCCTGCATAAAGACGGCACACTTGAAACCTCAGGCCGCCTTACCCTTTGATCTTCACCGGGATCCCCGAGATGCAAAGATATACTTCATCCGCCGCCGCCGCCAGCATCTGGTTCACCCTTCCGGCGATATCGCGGAATACCCGGCCGGCAGGATATTCAGGAACTATTCCCATACCCACTTCATTGGTAACCAGTACAAAAGGCACCGGTGATCCGTTAATGAGCCGGATAAGTTTACTGATCTCACTCTTTATATTGGCCTCAATCTCCACAATCCTTTCAGCCTCAATGGCGTCCCAATCGGTGTTATTTTCGATCATTATGTTTGTAACCATAACCGTAATACAGTCCAGCAAAACCGCCGATTTTCCTTCCAGCCTGTCCTTCAGGTGCCTGTCCAGGTCCTTGTAAGCTTCTATCGTCTCCCAATAATCAGGCCTTTGCTCCCGGTGTTTCTTTATCCTCAGCTTCATTTCATCGTCAAAGGGAATGGAAGTAGCTATGTAGACCACCTCATTCCCATATTTCTTTACCATTTCCTCGGCAAATGTGCTCTTGCCGCTTCTTGCCCCGCCTGTTACAAGTGTAAGCTTACCCATGGCATCCTCCTAATAATTAAGTTTTAGACCTCATTCCCATCCTTTTCCACAAAATCAGGCAAAGGGAAAACAGAAATTTGTTAAATAAGCACTGTTTAACACGAATAAAATTATAACATAAAATTTAAAAAGAAAAGACAGTAATACTGTAAAAAAACAAAACCCGTGGATAATCACGGGTTTGTCCGGGAGTTCCAGTGTCTTTACCTGTGTCATCCCCGGACCTGGTCCAGCTTAAACTTTTCATGTACCGCGTTCACGGCCATTTCAGCATCCTGTATGTCAACCAGCACCGATATTTTGATCTCCGAAGTAGTAATCATGTGAATGTTGATACCGACTTCGTACAGAGCTTCAAACATTTTAGCCGCAACACCGGCATTGTTCATTATTCCGGCCCCTACCACCGAAACCTTGGAATACTTGTCGGAGTACTTGACCTCTTTGGCTCCCACAAAGTCAAGATTCTTATTGAGTATTTCCAATGTTTTGTCGAGGTTGCTTTTCGCTATGGTGAAGGAAATATCTTTTGTATCGTCCCTGCCTATAGACTGAATGATTAAATCCACATTTATATTTTCCTTTGCAAGGAGAGAGAAAAGTTTAAATGCCACCCCCGGCTTATCCTCAAGCCCTATAACCGCAACTCTTGCGATATTGCTGTCCCTGGTTACTCCTCTTACCAGCATTTTTTCCACACTACCAACCTCCTTAACAATTGTTCCGGGATCCCTGGTGAAGCTTGACCGGACCACCAGATTCACATTATATTTTTTAGCCATTTCCACCGATCTGTTATGCAGTACAATGGCTCCAAGGCTGGCAAGCTCAAGCATTTCATCATAGGATATGTCCGGCAGTTTGCTCGCATTTTTTACAATCCGCGGGTCTGCCGTATAGACCCCGTCCACATCGGTGTATATCTCACACAGGTCCGCTTTTAAAGCAGCCGCAAGGGCTACCGCAGTAGTATCGGAGCCTCCGCGCCCCAGGGTGGTTATGTCCTCAAATTTGTTCCAGGCCTGAAAGCCTGCTACAACCACAATATTCTTGCGGTCCAGCTCTCTGAAAACCCTTTCGGTGTCTATATTCTTGATCTTGGCATTTCCGTAATTGCTGTCGGATGTGATTCCCGCCTGATATCCCGTAAGGGAAATCACAGGATACCCTTCCTTTTCTATGGCCATTGCCAGGAGAGCTATTGAAATCTGCTCACCTGTAGAAAGAAGCATATCCATTTCGCGTTTTGAAGGGTTAGGATTTATTTCCCTGGCTTTCTCTATCAATTCATCCGTTGTGTCCCCCTGTGCGGATACCACAACGACTACCGAATTTCCTTGCCGGTATGTCTCTATAACCCTGGATGCCGCATTGTACAGTCTTTCTGCATTCGCTACCGAACTTCCTCCAAATTTCTGAACGATTAAGCTCACCTGGCAAGACCTCCTTTTTGAACTTTATTCAAAGAATTCATGGTACAAAGCCTTTACCGCCTCTATACTGTCCGACGCCTTAATGCCGAACATGATGCTTACTTCCGATGCCCCCTGGTTTATCATGTCTATGTTGACTGCAGCCCTGGCCAATGCTCCTGTGGCCCTTGCAGCAACACCTACCGTACTCATCATTCCCACTCCCACAATCATAATCATGGCCAGATCACGCTCTATATATATATCGTCTACCTTAAGCTCATCTTTTATTCTCTTTAAAATTCTCTCCTCCTTTTCACTGTCAAGCTGCTTTTGATTGAGGATGATTGAAATATTGTCTATACCTGAAGGCGTATGTTCATAGGAGAGGGATTCATCCTCCAGTATGCTGAGGACTTTACGGCCGAAGCCCACTTCACGGTTCATCATGTATTTGCTTATAAATATGCTGCAAAAGCCGCTGTCGCTTGCTATTCCCACCACCGGTCCATTACTGCTGGTGCGGTCCGCAACAATTCTGGTCCCCGGGGCGGACGGATTATTCGTATTTTTAATGCAAACGGTAATGCCCATACGGTATACGGGTTCCAGCGCTTCTTCGTGCAGCACCGAGAATCCCGCATAGGAAAGCTCTCTCATCTCCTTGTAGGTCAGTTCAGGGATGGGCTTGGGATTGGATATGATATTGGGGTTTGCGGCAAACACCGAATCCACATCCGTAAAGTTCTCATAGACCTCCGCCTGAACCGCCGCCGCCAGTATGGAACCAGATATGTCCGATCCGCCCCGCGGGAAGGTGACCACATCTCCCCCCCGGGAATAGCCGAAAAATCCGGGAAACACCATGATTCCACTTCTGGCGCTCAAATAATTCCTTAAATTGTCGTAAGATTCGGGTAATACGCGGGCATTTCCAAATTCATCGCTCAAAAGCAAGCCTGCCGCCTTAGGATTTATGTACTCGGCTTTTACTCCCCTGCTGTTTAAATACTCGGCCACAAGCTTCGCTGTATTGTCCTCGCCTGCCGCCTTCATCAAATCCATAAACCTGTCCTCATTCCCGGTATTGCTTAAAAGCCTCCTGTTAAGGTCCTCCTCTATCACATCCACAATATGCCCGGACAAATTGAGGTTATCCGCTATTTCCCTGTATCTATCGATAACCGCATTTCTTTCTTTTTCAGCCCTGCCGTTTTTGATCTGGCTTTCAGCACATTGAATTAAAAGGTCGGTGACTTTTATATCTTCTTTAAAACGCTTTCCGGGAGCAGATACGACAATGAGCCTGCGCTCCGGATCCGAAAGGATTATATCGCAAACTTTTTTTATCTGCTCTGCACTGGCCAGTGATGTGCCTCCGAATTTTGCCACTTTCATGGTGAATACCCCCATCTATGCTCAGTAGTGAATCCAGCTGATTGTCTTCTTCCATATCCTATATCTATTTTCAAGGCCGTCATCCGCTTCTCCTGGTATACCCCTATTCATCCAACATTCTGATCACACTTGCAACTTCTTTAATGGAGCCGGTACCTTTCAGCTTGCCCAAAGCGGCCTGCAAATTCTTTTCAGCATCCCTGCAGGTGGTAAAGGCAATTTCATCCGCCGCCCTGTCCGCTGCGGCCTTGACCCATTCGACCTTGCCGAAAGCTCTCGTAACCAGCTTTCCTGCTTCTTCAAAATTCCTCACTTTCAATCGAATGAAATACCTGGTAAAGGTTTCTCCCATAGGAATGACGTTATTGCCGTGGGTAACGGTCCAGATGTTTCTTGCCCCGCTGTCAAGGTGTTTAACAATGTCTATTATGTCAGCTACTACAGCACTGGCCGTAGGTAGCTTTCCAGCCCCCCTGCCGTAAAACATGGCCTCGCCGATAGCATCTCCCTTGACCACAATACCGTTGAAGACATCTTCCACCGTTGCAAGGGGATGAGATTTTTCTACCATGGCCGGGCTTACCCAGGCAATGATTTTTTTCTCCGCCCTTTTGCTGAAGGCGATTAACTTTATAACCGAATTTAATTCTTCCGCGTATTCCATATCCACCGGAGTTATTTTTGTGATTCCTTCGGTATAAATATTATTATAATCGACAAACTCATTATATGCTATGGAAGAAAGAATTGCTATCTTTCTGCAGGTGTCGTATCCCTCTATATCCGCCGTCGGGTCTGCCTCCGCATATCCGTTCTGCTGCGCCTCCTTCAAGGCCTGGTAGAAATCCTTGCCCTCTCTCCTCATTTGAGTCAGTATATAATTGGTTGTCCCGTTCAATATGCCTGTAATGCCCTTTATCTCATTGGCGGCAAGGCATTGGTTTAAAGGGCGGATAATGGGGATTCCTCCTCCCACGCTGGCCTCAAACAGGTAGTGTACTCCATTTTCCTTTGCCAACTGCAAAAGCTCCGGCCCATGGGTTGCAACAAGCTCTTTGTTTGATGTGACAACATGCTTCCTTAAGCGCAAAGCCCTTTTTGTAAACTCATAAGCAATTTTGGCTCCGCCGATGGTTTCAACAACAATGTGGATATCCTTGTCGTTAAAAATTTCCTCACTGTCTTTTGTCAGCAGGTCTCTATCAGGACTGTCAGGGAAATCGCGCACGTCCAGTATTTTTTTTACAGTGATTTCCTGACCCGACTTTTTGCTTATGCTTGAATTGTTCTTTCTAATAACCTCTACAACTCCTGAGCCCACAACTCCATAACCCAATACTGCCACATTGATCATAAAAATCCTCCCTACTCCCTAGCCAGAATTTCCTGTCTGCGCACCCCTTCTATTTTGCTAATATTATCCATAAGTTCACTAATATCCTTTGTCATTCCCTCGGTTTCTATAGTTATTGTTACATCAGCAAGGCCATTGATGGGGATATTCTGATTTATGGTCAGAATATTTGCCTTTGCAAGGGCAATCTGGTTGATAATACTGGATAATATCCCCGAAAAGTCTTCTACAACAAAAAACAATGTGATCACTTTTCCTCTGGACGTTTCATAAAACGGGAACACATAATCCTTATACTTGTAATAAGCGCTTCTGCTCAAGCCAACTTCCTTTACAGCTTCATTTACCGTTTTTATAACACCCATACCCAGTATCTTCTTGACCTCAATGACCTTGGAAAAAACTTCCGGCAACACCTTGGAATCTACAAGAAAATACACTGAACTTTTTTTCATATTTCTCTCCGTGTCCATGTATCATGTACATGTGTTTTTATATTGTGTAATATTAACACATTTAATATTAAAGTTCAATATAGAATTATGAAAATATCGGGTATGACAGGGGACGGTTCTTTGTCACATTTCTTGAAATGCGACAAAGAACCGTCCCCTGTCGCACTTATATCAACTTGTTGGCAACCTCTGCCTCTATTTTGTCAATGAAATCCTCCACCGACATGCTTCCAAGGTCTCCATCCTTCCTGGACCGCACGGCAACAGTCCTGTGCTCCAGTTCTTTGTCGCCTATGACGATCATATACGGGATTTTCTCCATTTGAGCCTCTCTGATTTTGTAGCCGATTTTTTCATTTCTTAAATCCATTTCCACACGGATATCCCTCTTCTCCAGCATGCCTTCAAGTTCCAGCGCATAGGAGTGCTGTTTTTCTACTATGGGCAGAATCTTTACCTGGACGGGAGCCAGCCATGTGGGAAACGCCCCGGCGAAATGCTCGGTCAAAATGGCTATAAACCTCTCTATGCTCCCGAAAACAACCCTGTGAATCATCACCGGCCTGTGTTTTTCACCGTCTGCCCCTATATAGGCCAGGTCAAACCTTTCGGGCATCTGGAAGTCCAGCTGTATGGTGCCGCACTGCCATGTGCGCCCAATGGAATCCTCCAGGTGAAAATCAATTTTGGGACCGTAAAAAGCGCCATCCCCCTCATTGATCTTATACTGCATTCCCTTGATTTCCAGAGCGTTTTTCAAGGCAGCGGTCGCCATCTCCCACTCCTCGTCGGTACCTATGGATTTTTCAGGTTTTGTGGATAATTCCACGTGGTATTTGAACCCGAACACCTTGTAAAAATCGTCTATCAGGTCGATAACGCCGATGATTTCATCTTTTACCTGTTCCGGGGTCATAAAAATGTGGGCATCGTCCTGGGTAAAGCACCTTACCCTCATTAATCCGTGCAGGGCGCCTGAAAGCTCATGCCGGTGCACCAACCCCAGTTCAGCCAATCTCTGGGGCAAATCCCTGTAAGAATGGAGCCGTCTTTTGAAGACCAGCATGCCTCCGGGACAGTTCATGGGCTTCACTGCATAATCCTCTTCATCTATCTTTGTAAAGTACATATTCTCCTTGTAATGGTCCCAGTGTCCGGAGCGGTGCCATAATTCCTCACTGAGGATAATGGGGGTTTTGATTTCCTGATACCCTCTCTTCCTGTGCTCCACCCTCCAAAAATCCTCCAGGATATTTCTCAAAACCATTCCCTTTGGCATAAAGAACGGAAATCCGGGGCCTTCATCCAGTATATTGAATAGGTCCAGCTCCTTTCCCAGCTTCCTGTGGTCCCTTTTTTTCGCTTCCTCCAGCCTGAACAGGTATTCGTCCAGTTCCGCTTTCTTAGCAAAGGCGGTGCCGTAAATCCTCTGGAGCATCTTGTTTTTCTCGTTTCCCCTCCAGTATGCGCCTGCCACCGATAAAAGCTTAAAGGCCTTGACCTTACCTGTAGAAGGCAGGTGCGGCCCCGCACAGAGGTCCACAAACTCTCCCTGCCTGTAAAAGGATATTTCTTCTCCTTCGGGCAAATCCCGGATCAATTCGACCTTATAGGGTTCGTCCTTATCCTGCATGAATTTTACCGCTTCATCCCTGGGAAGCGTAAACCTTTCCAGGGGCAAATCCTCTTTGATAATTCGCTCCATTTCCTTTTCGATTTTTTCCAGTTCTTCAACCGAAAAAGGCTTTTGAGAATCAAAGTCATAATAAAATCCATTATCAATGGACGGACCGATGGCAAGCTTTACCTCGGGATGCAGCCTTTTTACGGCCTGGGCCATGATGTGGGAAGTGGTATGCCGGTAGGCATGTTTTCCTCCTTCATCGTCAAAGGTCAAAAGGCTGAGCTTGCAGTCCTTTTCCAATGGATAGCCCAGGTCCTTGACCTGTCCATCCACTTCTCCCGCTAAGGCTACCTTGGCAAGTCCCGCACTGATGCTCTCCGCCACTTCTTTAACAGTAACACCCTGGTTGTACTCTTTTATGCTTCCGTCCTTAAGCGTAACCTTAATCATGTTTCTTCCTCCCTAAAAAATCAATGGTCTTTAATAATACTTAAAAATACAAAATAAAAAGCCCTCATCCTTATAACTACATAAGGGACGAGAGCTGGTTCCCGTGGTTCCACCCTAATTCAACTCATTATGATTGTAACGTCATCAACGCTTCGGCTCAGAGGCGGTTTTCAACTATGTTTCCTTAGAGGCGCTTCCAGCCGGGGCACCTCCTCTCTTGAAGGAAATGGATAATCTACTCTTCTCATCATCGTCGAATAAAATATTGTTTCAAATAATTATAGCTTTACCGAAACCCATTGTCAATAAAAAAGTTCCCCGGATTTTTTGTATTGCGAATATTTCCTGGCAATAGCATGTCCCGTCAAACCGGTGGTATAATATCCCAGGAGGGAAAATGCAGATGAGAGTTAAAAGAGTAGAAAAGTTTAAAAGGTACAACCGCAAAAAAAGGCACAGATTCATTTTGTTTGTCATAGTCCTGCCCAGTGCGTCCATTTTTCTAGGCTATTTGATCACCGCTTTGCTTATCCTTCCGGCGATCAAATAGCCTGCACCGCTGTTATCCTTGCCGTCAAAGCAGCCCCTGTTTTTTATTAAGCCGCACATTGCCGGGGGATACCTCCTCTTAATCCGTTCAATCCACAGTAATCCTGTCTTTGATTTTATTGAACTTGCCTTCTTTGATCCCCGGCACTCTCATGATATCCTGAATGGTTTTAAAAGGGCCGTTTTTTTCCCTAAAAGCCACTATATCCCCGGCAGAGCTCTCTCCTATCCCCGGCAGGGCAGTAAGCTGTTCCGCTGTGGCCGTATTTATATTGACCATATCCTCTCCGCTGTTGTCGGACGTATTCTCATTAAGAATGGCTCCACCGCTGTTCTTTATTAGTGTAACTCCCCCTCCGGCCTCGCTTTTGGTCTCCACATTTTTTCCCTGCCCGCCTATAGCGGCAGGCTTGTTTTCACCGGCAGGCTTAACGGGGTTTTTAGGATTGACCTTTAAGGTGACATTGGCTGTGAGCTTATACACAAGGTTGATATTGTCGGTATCCGCAGCTTCCGTAAAGCCTCCTGCCGCTTTAACGGCATCGTCGATTAGCTGTCCCTTCTTAAGAGTGACAATTCCCGGGGATTTAACACATCCGGTCACATACACCTTTATTTCGTCGTCCTCCTTATCCGTATCCCCCTGCCCAGGCTTTTTGTCCGCACCCTCCCCTGCTTCCCCGCTGCCTTGAACCGTGCTGTCCGCTGCTTGCTGCTGCGGTTTTTCAATAATAACCTGCCCGCCGCTTTTGCTGATAATCACGCCTGTAATTCCCGCCGCAGCTGTAAGCACCGCCGCGGCAGCTATGACCTGCCACTTTTTTATATCTACCTGCTTTCCAAACAAATTGACCGTCATTCCATCACCCTCCTGTCCATATATTATTCTCTATTAATTCTATTTTCTCCTTTTTTTTACATAATTTTTTTTGCATTTTTTATACCTTTTTATTCCCTTTTCTGGTATACTGAATTTACATATTTTAATTCTTACCCTTGTGCCTGGAGGAACATTTACTAATGAGAAAAGTACTGATACCATGGCTGCTTATTTTCGGCGTGTTTTTTTCTTTACCCCCTGTGGCTTATGCACAGCCTCTCAATTTAGATTATGCACAGTCCTGCATTCTTATAGACTCAAAAACCGGACAGGTATTATACGAGTATAAAACCGATGAAAAGCACGTGTATCCGGCCAGCACAACAAAAATAATGACGGCCATACTGGCCCTGGAAAAGGGGAAGCCGGACCAGATGATGACCGCAAGCAGATCTGCTGTGTATGAAATAGGGGAAGGCGGCATGAATATCGGTATAAACGAGGGTGAGAAACTCCGTATGGAGGACTTGCTGAATGCACTGCTGATAAGCTCCGCCAACGAAACGGCCAATATCATAGCAGAAAACATTTGCCCCACCCGCAGTGAATTTGTGGCCCTTATGAATGCCAAAGCCAAAGAGCTTGGGGCTAATGACACCCACTTTGTAAATACCTGCGGCATTCACGACCCGGACCACTATACTACGGCAGGGGACCTGGCGAAAATCGCGCGCTATGCCATGAGTATTCCGGAATTCAGGAATATTGTAGCAAAAAAGTCCTACACACTGCCTCCTACAAACAAGCACGACAGCTGGCCCGCGCTGCCCGTATCCAATTATGCCCTTTTAAATTATAAATCGGATTTCTTTTCCCGCATAAACGGGATTAAAACCGGTTATACAAGCGAAGCAGGACATAACCTGGTCACTTCCGCCGTAGACGACGCCAGTGGTATGGAATTGATTGCCGTTGTCCTGGGAGTGAAGGGAAATATTTACGGGACAGCGGCAAAGAAAAAATGCCAGGATTATTCTGTGGAGTTACTGGAGTACGGATTTAAAAATTATTCTGTCCAGAGGCTGGTTGGTGCAAACCAATTTGTAAAGACAGTCCCCGTAGCCGATTCTTCAAAAAACACCGGACTGGATTTGCTAACCGCCGATGAACTGAGCTGCACCCTGCCTAAGGATAAAAATGAATGGAATGTGGTGAAGGAAGAGCATATTGAACCGGATGTGAAAGCTCCTGTAAGACAGGGGGATGTACTGGGCTACATAGAGTATAAGAGAAATGGAGTACTTTTAGGAAAAGTGAACCTGATCGCTTCCAGAGACGTTGAAAAGAGCCTGGGAGCAAAAATAACGGACGGAGTAAAAGACATTTTCAAAAACTCCTGGTTTTTGAGGGTCATCGCAAGTGCAGCCCTGGCTTTAGTGCTGCTTGGATGCTTGAGGTTTATTTTAAGGAGGCTGTCCAGGACAGTGAAAGCAAAAAAGAGACAGGACGATGAATAGTGCAGTATCCTCATTTATACTGAAACATTATACGGGCTGGCGGAAAATTCCGCCGGCCCGTTTTTACTCCGTTACTATTTCACCACGATATTGACCAGCTTTCCAGGCACTCCAATAACCGTTACTACCGTCTTTCCCTCCACAAGCGCCTGAACTTTCGGATCCTTCACCGCTTCCTCTTCCGTCTTCTGCTTGTCAAGCCCTGAAGGCAGGAAAATTTTGTCCCGGACCTTGCCGTTTATCTGTATGGCGATCTCTATCCGTTCCTCTACCGTTTTACTTTCATCCCATTCAGGCCATACCTGGCTGTATACTCTGCCGGGGTACCCCTGAATGGACCAGAGCTCTTCCGTTATATGGGGGGCTACGGGATTCAGCAGGATCAGGAAGGTTTTAAATTCCGCCCTGTTTACGGCTCCTTTGCCGTTAAAGTCGTTTAACAGCGCCATGAGGCTTGCAATGGCCGTATTGAATTTCAGGTTTTCATAGTCTTCACTGACCTTTTTTATTGTCCTGTGCATATTGATTTCCAAATCCTTGGAATAGGTTTCCCCATCCACAAGAATGCTTTGAAGCCTCCAAACCCGGTCCAGGAACCTCCTGCACCCTCTTACTCCGCTTTGAGACCAGGAGACGCTCTTTTCAAAGTCCCCGATAAACATTTCGTATGTCCTCAGGGTATCTGCGCCCAGTTCATCTACGATATCATCAGGATTCACCACATTTCCCCTGGATTTGGACATCTTTTCATTGTTCTCGCCCAGAATCATCCCGTGGGATGTCCTTTTCCGGTATGGTTCAGGCGTGGGAACCACTCCGCAGTCATACAGGAACTTATGCCAGAACCTGGAATACAGCAGGTGCAGTGTCGTATGCTCCATTCCGCCGTTATACCAGTCTACCGGTAGCCAGTACTCCAGATTTTCCTTGCTTGCGAGCTGTTTGTCGTTATGGGGGTCGGTATAGCGAAGAAAATACCATGAAGAGCCTGCCCACTGAGGCATGGTATCCGTTTCTCTTGTTCCTCTCCCTCCACATTTCGGGCAGGTGGTCTCCACCCAGTCGGTCATATTGGCCAAGGGTGACTCCCCGGTGTCGGTGGGCTCATAGCTTTCCACTTCGGGCAACAGCAAAGGAAGCTCTTCTTCCGGCAGCGGCACCCATCCGCATTTTTCACAGTAAACCAGAGGTATGGGTTCACCCCAGTATCTCTGCCTTGAAAACACCCAGTCTCTAAGCTTGTAATTGACCTTTCTCTGTCCAAGGCCCTTCTCCTCAAGCCAGTCACTGATCTTTTCCTTTGCTTCCTTGACGGTCAGGCCGCTGATAAATCCCGAGTTAACCACAATACCGTTCTCGGTGTCGGTAAAGGCTTCTTTTTCTATATCCCCGCCGCTCACAACCTCGATTACGGGCAGGTTGAACTTCCTCGCGAACTCCCAGTCTCTTGTGTCATGGCCCGGCACAGCCATAATGGCGCCTGTACCGTAAGACATTAAAACATAGTCCGACACCCATACAGGTATCCTCTTTCCGTTTACAGGGTTAACGGCAGTGATGCCGCCCAACGGCACTCCTGTTTTTTCCTTGGCAATTTCGGTTCTCTCAAAGTCCGATTTTCTTGCAGCTTTTTCCCTGTACTCCAACACCTCGCCAATATTTTCAATTTTTTCCTTTAAGCTGTCGATGAGGGGATGCTCGGGCGAAAGAACCATATAGGTCACCCCAAACAGGGTATCGGGACGGGTTGTAAAAATCCTTATTTTGCTTCCTCCGGTAATCTCAAAGTCCACTTCCATGCCTTCCGAACGGCCGATCCAATTCTTTTGCTGAATTTTTACCCTTTCTATGTAGTTCACCGTATCCAGGTCATTGATCAGCCTCTCCGCATATTCAGTAATTTTAAGCATCCACTGGTTTTTAACCTTTCTGACTACCTCTCCTCCACAGCGTTCACATACGCCGTTAACCACCTCTTCATTGGCGAGTCCCACCTTGCAGTCGGTACACCAGTTAATGGCCGCCTCTTTTTTATAGGCAAGGCCTTTTTCAAAAAGTTTGAGGAAAATCCACTGGGTCCATTTATAGTAATTGGGGTCTGTCGTATTTATTTCCCTCGACCAGTCAAAGGACAGGCCCAGGGCCTGCAGTTGAGCTTTAAACCTCGCTATATTCCTTTCTGTCACAATTCTGGGATGGATTTTATTTTTAATGGCATAATTTTCGGTGGGAAGCCCGAAAGCGTCCCACCCTATAGGATACAACACATTATAGCCCTGCATCCTTCTTTTCCTTGAAACTATATCTAAAGCCGTATAAGGTCTGGGGTGGCCTACATGAAGCCCCTGTCCCGAAGGGTAGGGAAACTCGATCAACGCGTAGTATTTGGGCTTTGTCTTGTCTTCCGAAGCATGGAAGGCCCCTTCCCTCTCCCAGATATCCTGCCATTTTTTTTCAATTTGTTTCGGATTATACTCGGTCATTTTTACACATCCTCGTTTACTAAAAATCAATTTAATATTCTTCACAAACAGTATTGACCCCTCATTTTTATGAATCAATACCTGCTGTCCTTTTATTTACGGCTTAAAATTCCATCCGACCACAGCCTTTCCAAATTATAAAAGTGCCTGTCCTCTTCGTGGAAAATGTGCACCACAACCTCACCGTAATCCAGTAAAACCCAGCGGGCGCTGTTGTAACCCTCCTTATGAAGGTATCTGCAGCCCAGCTCTTCCATTTTCACTTCAAGCTCATCCGCCAGGGCCTTAATATGGGTGGTGGATGTACCGCTGCAAATCACGAAATAGTCCGCCAGGATGGTAACCTTGCTTATATCCAGTACATCGACGTCTTTCGCCTTCTTTTCATTTAAAAACTCAACAACTTTATCTACCATTAATTTGGAATCCAATAAATTATTCTACCTCCCTTTATGGCTTCTAAACAAATTCACTTATTTCATTATGGGTTATAGCCCGCCGATTGTCAATCGGTTTTACGGTTTAAAGTCATCCCCTATAATCACCGTGACATCATATTTTGAATTGGGGTCAGCCCATTTTACCACCTTTCCTGCTTTAAGAATTTTCTGTATCCCCTCTCCCGCCTTTTTGTCATTCCTTTCAACAATTAACGTGCTCTGGGGAGAGTTGGTCTTTTTGTTCCCTGCGCTTACCGAATACCCACTGGCTTCCAGCGTTGCCCTGACTTCCTCCGCAAGGTTTTTCACATTGGTGTAATTTATGACCTCAACCTTGATTTTCTCCGGTTTAGGCGATGTCCCTTCTTCGTTTTTAGTATCCGTTTTTGCCTGCGCCGGCTCTTCCGCCCTTTTGTACTGCACGGTTTTAAAATCATCCGGTCCACCCTCTTCAGCCGGTTTCGATGTGTCTTCGACGGTGGCCGTAACCACTGCCTTCTGGAATATCCTTGCATCTCTTGCGAAATTCAGGGCAACAATGGTCGCCATCAGAACCACCATAAAAGTGCCCACTATGAAAAAAACCATATTAAAAAACAATTTTTTATTCATACATCCCTCTTAGCCGTTTAAAATTATATAATTTCTGGCATGAATGGTTGCCGGATGAATAAGTGCGCCTTTTGCAATCACATAGTGTATAGTACAGTCCAGCGACATCAGCACCGCTTTGCTGATATCAATAAACGCCTGCTTTCTCACATCCTCAACCCCGGCAAACTTTCTTCCCGGTTCAATAAAGTCTGCTGTAAAAATGATTTTCTCAAGCATGTCCATATTTTCACGGCCCGTCGTATGCCAGCATATCGCCGCTAATACGGATTCATCCTCAATTCCATATTCCTCCCTGGCCAGCACCGACCCAAGAGGGCCGTGGAGGAGTTCAGTCTGAATTTTGGAAATATTATCCACATCAATCCCAAATTTTCTGCACAGCCTTAGCGCTTCCTCCCCTTTTATATTTCTGGCACAGTCGTGAAGAATTCCCGCCATTTCCGCTTTTTTGACATCCACTCCGTACTTTGCCGCAAGCTCTATTGCCGTTTTCATAACATTTACCGAGTGGGTATACCTTTTAGGGGACAGCTCGTGTTCCAGTTTATTCCTAATTTGTTCTATAGTCATCCCATCACCTGTATTCAATGGTTCCAAAGCCCATTAAGACTGCAAAATTATTGGCATAACAATCCTTCAGCCCTCAACGGCTACGGCGCGTTGTATAAATTGTTCTCCCATATATACTGCTCTACGGCCTCAGGTACAAGATATTTTATTGACCCTCCATTGGCCGCCTTCTCCCTGATTTCAGTGGAAGATATCCCGATGACGGGCGTATCGGTTATATTGATCCTGGCTCCATGGCCCTGTTTTAAACACTCTATTTCTTCCCGCAGCTTGTCTATCATGTAACCGGGCCGCAAGGCAATAATAAACTCGCAAAGGGAAAACAATTTTTCACAATCCTTCCATTTTAACAAATCCCGCACCACATCCGCACCTAAAATAAAATACAGGTCAGTGCCGCTTCTATACTTTTCTCTTAATTGGGTCATTGTATCCACAGTATAGCCATAGCCTGCCTTTTTCATTTCAATGTCCGATATTTCAAAGCAGGGATTGGACAAGATGGCGGCACGGACCATGTTAAACCTGTGTCTTGCTTCGGTAACATTTAAGCCGGCCTTGTGAGGAGGATGTCCGGACGGCACAAATAAAACCTTATCCAGATTGAACTTTTCTCTGATGGTCTCGGCAATAATTAAATGCCCGTAATGCACCGGGTCAAATGTCCCTCCCAGAATCCCAATCCTCAGGTTTTTATCTTGCATAAATCAACACCTTTATATTATTTTATGATAAAATCTCTTTATTCGTTAAAGCTTCCTTATCAACAGCACCCTGCTTCCTGTCATTATACCAAAAAGAGCGGTGCTGCACAATAAAGGTTTTTCCCGAGGAAAAACCTTTATTGTGCAGCACGGTATAAAATTGTATCCATGACTCCATTATTATTTGATTCCTATATCCTTCCTGAAATGCACGTCTTTAAAATGAATTTTGCCCACAGCCCCATAGGCTTTTTTTATGGCGGCGTCCAAAGTGTTTTCAAGGGCCGTCACCCCTAAAACACGCCCTCCGGCGGTATAGAACTTTCCGTCCGAAAGCCTGGTTCCGGCATGAAACACAAGAACACCCGGCTCTCTCTCCGCTTCGTCTATTCCCTCTATTTCATACCCGGTGGCATATTCCACGGGATAGCCTCCTGACGCCATGACTACACAAACGGCGGCATTGTCGTCCCACTTTATGTCTATTTCATGGAGTCTCTCATCGATGACCGCATTAAATATTTCAACAATGTCGTTTTTTAGCCTGGGCAAAACCACCTGGGTTTCAGGATCTCCAAACCTTGCGTTGTATTCAAGCACTTTGGGCCCCTCCTCTGTCAAGATCAATCCGAAATAGAGCACCCCTTTAAATTTGCGTCCTTCCCTGCTCATGGCATCGATTGTGGGCGTGAATATATTTTCCATGCAGTATTCGTGGATTTCACGGGAATAAATCCTGCTTGGGGAAAAAGTCCCCATTCCCCCTGTATTTGGGCCCTGATCGTTGTCAAAAACCCTTTTGTGGTCCTGGGAGCTGACCATGGGAACTATGGTTTTTCCGTCGGTAAATGCCAGAATGGAAACTTCCTGCCCTGTGAGGAACTCCTCAATTACAACCTTATCCCCTGCACTCCCGAATACCCTGTCGTCCATGATGGTTTTGACGGCCCCGCATGCCTGTTCAAAGCTGTCTGCAATGACCACGCCCTTGCCCAGGGCTAGGCCGTCTGCTTTTACGGCAATGGGGTAGTTCCTTCCTTTTAAATATTGAATGGCCTCTTCACTGCTGTCAAACACTTCATAGCTGGCCGTAGGTACACCATATTTTCGCATAAGCCCTTTTGCAAAAGCCTTGCTGCCTTCAATCATCGCCGCATTCCTCCGGGGTCCGAAAGCTCTGATTCCTTGGGCCTCCAACGCATCCACCATTCCCGCCGCCAGGGGATCGTCGGGAGCTACCACCACCAGGTCTATGCGGTTTTTCTTTGAAAATTCCACCATTCCTTCCACGTCGGTGGCCTTCAGGGGAACACATTCTGCCAGTGCGGCTATTCCGCCGTTTCCGGGTGCGCAATATATTTTTTGGACCAGCGGACTCCCCGAAATCTTCCAAACCAGGGCATGCTCTCTTCCGCCGCCGCCCACTACCAATACCTTCATTGTCCAACCCTCCATTCTCAGCTCTCAGCCACTCAGCCACTCAGCTTCCCGGCTGCTTTTGGGGCTCAGTGCTTGAAATGCCTTATGCCCGTGAACACCATGGCTATACCGTATTTATTGCATGCCTCCACCGAATCCTTATCCTTTATGGAGCCCCCGGGCTGGATAATCGCCTTAATCCCGGCAGCGGCTGCCGCTTCAACGCAATCGGAAAAAGGAAAAAAGGCGTCCGAGGCCAGCACGGCACCTTCTGTCCTCTCTCCGCCGTACTCTATGGCAATTTTGGCAGCCATGATCCTGTTTGTCTGGCCCGGGCCCACACCCAGCGTCTGCTTGTCTTTTGCGATGACTATGGCGTTTGATTTTGTGTGTTTCACCACCTTCATGGCAAAAATCAGGTCCTCCATTTGCCGGGAGTCGGGCTTGGCCTCGGTCACATACCGGAGCTCACCCATATTTACCAGCTGGGTGTTGTAATCCTGTACCAAAAGCCCTCCCGCCACCTTTTTCATGTCATAGGTGCCCGCAGGAATGGGATCGGCAATGCCGTCCAGCTGCAGGACCCGGAGATTGCTCTTTTGGCACAGGATCTTCAGCGCTTCTTCCGAGTAGGAAGGAGCCACGACGATTTCAACAAATATCTTGTTGATTTCCTCTGCCGTTTTTCGGTCAATTTCCCTGTTGGCCGCCAGGATTCCTCCGAATATGGATACAGGGTCGGCCTCATAAGTCCTCACATAGGCTTCATAAATATCCTTGCCGCTGGCGACTCCGCACGGGTTGGCGTGCTTCACCGCAACAACGGTAGGCTCCTCAAACTCCTTCAGCAGCTCGATGGCCCCGTTTGTATCGTTTATATTGTTATAGGACAGTTCCTTGCCGTTGAGCTGCCTCGCCGAGGTCAGGAGGCCCCTGCCGGCCCCCACCTCCCTGTAAAACACCGCTTTCTGGTGGGGGTTTTCGCCGTACCGCATTTCCTGTGCTTTCTCAAATGTAAGGGAAAGGGTTTCGGGAAAAAATGTCTCGCCAAGCTTGCTCTTCAAGTAATTTGAAATCAGGGTGTCGTAATGGCTGGTGTGTTCAAACACCTTATATGCCAGCTTGAATTTGGTCTGAAGGGATACGGCCCCGCTGTCCTTCAATTCTTCCAGCACCCTCTGGTAGTCGGAGGGGTCCACAATGGCCACCACATCCTGGTAGTTCTTTGCAGCCGCACGCAGCATGGTGGGTCCGCCGATATCTATATTTTCAATGGCTTCCTCCAGCTCCACATGCTCCTTTAAAACCGCCTTTTTAAAGGGATAGAGGTTGATTACCACCATGTCTATGGGCTCAATCCCCAGTTCCTTGAGCTGTTTCATATGCTCGGCGTTATCCCTGATTGCCAGCAATCCCCCGTGTATTTTGGGGTGAAGGGTTTTTACCCTTCCGTCCAGGCACTCGGGAAATCGGGTAATATCGGACACATTGACCACCCCAACTCCCGCATCGCTCAATGCTTTTGCCGTACCGCCCGTTGAAATGATTTCAACCCCCCAGCCTGCCAGTGCCTTTGCGAGGTCTACAATTCCCGTTTTATCGGAAACACTTATTAAAGCACGTTTGATCATAACATACCCCTCCTTGTTATCTAAGTATGCGCACTTTCCTTCCTTCCACCACAAGCCTTCCCTCCGAGAACAGCTTTATGGCCTGGGGAAGAAGCTCCCATTCTGCCTGTTCCATCACCCTTTTTTGTAAACTCTCGGGGGTATCCCCTTCCTCAACATAGACAGGCTTTTGAAGAATGATGGGACCCGCATCCGTCTCATACTCTATAAAATGCACCGTGGCTCCGGTGACCTTTACGCCGTATTCAAGGGCCTTTTGATGTGGAATCAGCCCGTAATAGCCGTCCCCGCAGAAAGACGGTATTAAAGAGGGGTGGACATTGATAATCCGATTGGAATAACGCCGGATAAAAGTTTCTCCGAGGATTGTCAGAAAGCCTGCCGTTACGATGAGTCCAACCCCATATTTTTCAAAGTGCGCGATCAGCGCTTTATCGTAATCAACGGTTGAAGGGTAGTTTCTTTTTGATATAACGACCGCAGGAATCCCGTGTCTTTTTGCCCTCTCAAGGGCGAAAGCCTCTCTTCTGCTGGAAACAACCGTGGAGATTACACAGTCCTTTAAATACCCGTCTTCGATTTTGTCTATCACAGCCTGGAGGTTTGTCCCTCCACCCGAGACCAGAACACCTATTTTCAGCATAAGTCCACTCCCGCTCCTCCTGCGGTGATATCCCCTATGACGTAGGCTTCCTCGGAGTCTCTGTTCAAATATTTCACCACTTCCTCCGCTGTTTCCCCGTCTACGGCAAGGACCATTCCTATGCCCATGTTGAAGGTGTTGTATATATCCCGTTCCTTTATATCTCCAATCCTTTGGAGGAGGTCAAATACAGGCAGCACCGGCCACGAACCTTTAAAGATCCTCACCCGCAGGTTTCCGTGAACCATCCTGGGGATGTTTTCGATAAAACCCCCGCCGGTAATGTGGGAAATACCCTTGATTTGAAACTTGTCTTTTAAATCCAGCACCGTCTTTACATAAATTCTGGTGGGCTTGAGCAGTTCCTCCCCCAGGGTCGACCCCAGCGCTTCTATGTATTCCTGCAGTTTTTCGGGCTTGGGGTTGAGAAGTTTTCTTACCAGTGAGTAACCGTTGCTGTGAAGTCCCGACGAGGCCAGGCCAATGAGCTTATCCCCTGCTTTTATGCTTTTCCCGTCAATGATTTTACTCCTGTCCGCTATACCTACACAAAACCCTGCCAGATCGTACTCATCCTCGGGGTAAAAACCGGGCATTTCCGCCGTTTCACCGCCTATAAGGGCGCAGCCGGAGATTACGCAGCCCTCCGCTATTCCTTTGACAATTTCCGCCACCTTTTCGGGCCGGTTCTTCCCCAGCGCAATATAGTCAAGAAAAAAAAGGGGTTCAGCTCCGCTGCACACGATATCGTTCACACACATTGCAACGCAATCTATCCCCACCGTATCATGCCTGTCCATTAAAAAAGCGATTTTGAGTTTTGTTCCCACACCGTCGGTGCCCGATACCAGGACAGGATGCTCGTACTTGTTCCTGTCGATGGCAAAAAGCCCTCCAAAACCTCCGATATCGGTCAGCACCTCAGGCCTGAACGTCCTTCTCACATGGCTGCCCATCAGCCTAACGGCTTCATAGCCTGCTTCTACATCTACACCGGCCTCTTTATACGTCGTCATCCTTGTCCTCCCCTGTCCTGTCGTTATGCGCATCCCCCACAGGAGCCCTCGTTCTCCGCCCCGGGTACCCTCATGGGATATTTCCCGTCAAAACATGCGGTGCAGAAACCGCATTGAGCGCCCACAGGCGTGCTTAAAAGCCCCTCCTGGCTTAAGTATCCCAAACTGTCGGCGCCGATCATCTGCCTTATCTCCTCAACAGAGTGGCTTGAGGCAACCAGGTGCTTACGGGAGGGGGTGTCTATACCAAAGTAGCAAGGGTATTTTATGGGGGGTGAGCTTATCCGTAAATGCAGTTCCTTTGCTCCCGCATTTCTAATCATGTTCACAATGCGTCTTGTGGTGGTTCCTCTTACGATGGAGTCATCCACCATGACAACCCTTTTTCCCTCAAGGGCGCTTTTTAGAGCATTAAATTTTATTCTCACGCCGGTTTCCCGCTGGCTTTGGTCGGGCTGTATGAAAGTCCTGCCCACATATCTGTTCTTCAGAAGACCCTGCCCATAGGGTATTCCTGATTCCATGGAGTAGCCCAGCGCAGCTGTAAGGCCCGAATCAGGAGCCCCTATCACTAAATCCGCATCCACAGGATATTCTGCGGCAAGCCTCCTCCCGGCTTCAATCCTGGCCTGGTGGACACTGGCTCCGTCTATAAAGCTGTCGGGTCTGGCAAAATAGACAAACTCAAATATGCAAAGTTTGGATTCCTGCCGTTTTTCAGGCAGCACCGACCTGATTCCGTCTTCTCCGATAATGACCACCTCCCCCGGAACAACATCGCGGATGAATTCGGCCCCCACGGCGTCAAGGGCACAGGTCTCCGACGCAAGCACATAGGAATTGTCCATTTTTCCTATGCAAAGAGGCCGGATGCCCAGGGGGTCTCTCACCCCGATAAGCCTTTGAGGCGTCAGAATTACCAGGGCATAGGAACCGCTCACATCCAGCATCATCTTGTGGATTGCCTCCTCAATATTGACACTGGATATCCTGTACCTGGAAATCAGGTTTAAAATCACTTCAGAATCAGACGTGGACTGGAATATGGCCCCGCTTTCCTCCAGGTTTTCCCTTATCTCCGCCGCATTTACGAGATTTCCGTTGTGGGCGAGGGCCAGCTGTCCATTCCTGTATTTTGCAACCACAGGCTGGGCGTTTTCCCTGAGGCTCGCCCCTGAGGTGGAATAGCGCACATGTCCAATGGCCATTTTGCCTTTCAGGTGGTTTAACACCACTTCGTCGAATATCTCAGGTACCAGGCCCATATCCTTATGGTAAAGTATGGTGCCTCCGTCATTAACGGCAATGCCGGCACTCTCCTGTCCCCTGTGCTGAAGGGCATACAACCCGTAATAGGTCACATGGGCCACATCATGCTGGTCGCTGTTGTAGATCCCAAATACCCCACATTCTTCCTTCATTTTGTCCGGTCTAGCATCAATCATTTAGTTCTCCCCGGCCTGCGCCTTAACTCTAAGATTGTTTTTTACTGGTAAAACCAATTGCCTGGACAAAGGATTTCAATCCCCATCCCATATTATATTCCCTTGAGTTTTTCCTGCAAGGCCCTGTTCTTCTCTTCCACCTTATTCGCCAGTGCCGCTTTGTATGCTTTCATTTTCATTCTCAACTCATGACTGGCTGTAGACAGGATTTGCACCGCCAGGAGTGCGGCATTCTCAGCCCCGTCAATGGCTACGGTGGCTACGGGAATACCACTGGGCATTTGCACCATGGACAGGAGCGAATCCAGTCCGTCCATGGTTGACGATTTAACCGGAACCCCTATCACGGGCAGCGGGGTGTAGGCAGCCAGGACGCCCGGCAAATGCGCCGCTTTTCCCGCCGCTGCAATGATAACGTCTATGCCGTTATCCTCCGCGTTTTTGGCAAACTCGGCCGCTTTGTCCGGTGTCCTGTGGGCAGAGCATACCATGACCTCCACCTGGACTCCAAAATCCTTCAACAGCTTTATGCAGCCTTCCAATATGGGGAAATCCGAATCGCTCCCCATAATCACCGCCGCCTTCGGCTCTTTATTTGTACACATAGGTGTAAACCTCCGTAAGTTATAGTGAAGATGCGGCTCCGGGCACAGCGGCAGGCCGCTTCCGTCCATTAAATTCAAATGCCCGAAATCCCGTTTCAACCAGACTTCAGGCCTTTTGACAATCCAAATTCGGGGTGTCCATATAAAACCCGTTCAATAGATCTTCTATACAAACTATACTATCAAACAAGCCCCAAGGTTGTCAATTCATACCCATAAAAAATACGAACATTTTTTTCATATTATAATATAATATTCGTATTTTTTAACCAATATGCCGTATTTTCTTTTCCTTATTCCCATTCTGTGTTTAAGTCTTTTTCTTAAATTTCATGTGTTGATTTTACTGCATTTCACGCCATTATTATTTCTATTTTCAATGAAAAAAACAGGCTTCAGAAAATTTTAGTACGTTTTTAGTACGCTTGTTTTCACTTATTTTTATATTTTCTGTGGTGCCAATTATATCATTTTATAATTTTTGTTAAATCCATTTTAGCATATACAACTCTATGGATTTCAACAACTTTTTCTTTAACCACATAGAAAACAGCATAATTCTTGACTGGTAAAAGCCTATATTCATTTTCCAATTCTCTGATTGGCTGATACACCTTGCACAAATAAGGGAACTGTGCAAGCCTAGATATAGATTCATCCAAGGCATTTAATAAATCCATTGCTGCCTTTGGTGCTTTTAAATGGTCGGCAATATAAGTTGTAATATCAGTTAAATCCTTCCTTGCCAAAGGCAGGTATCTAATTTCATACATTATCAGATTCCATCCTGTCCGAAAGCTTTACCCTTAATTCGTCAAAAACTTCTTTATGGGAATATCTCTTATCAGTAGTTTTGGCTTCCAATTCAGCTTCCTTCAGCTTGAAATATACTTCACTTTCAAACTGATGACGTTCATAAGCTTCCATGCTCATTACAACCATATCCCCATAACCATTCTTGGTTAAAAATACTGGTTCGGCAGTTTCGTGGACAACCCTTGAAATATCAGCAAAATTATTTCTTAAATCTGAAACTGGTCTGATATGCGGCATATTATTCACCCCTCAATTAGTTTAGCATAATTTTATCATAATTATGCTAAACTAACAACAAGTTTTTGAAAATTAACTTTCAATATCCTTTACATTAAATGGGTCAGTCAAATCCTTCCCTTCATTTTTTTCAAAAAATTCCAACAATGCAGTTCTTCTTATCTTCATGCTTCCAAGTTTTAAAGCTGGAAGTAAACCCGCTTTGATTAAACTGTAAATGTAGGCATTATTACATTTAACCAATTCAGCTACTTCACTAACAGTATAAAGAACATCCTGTGATTCAGCATTGTATATAACAATTAAAGGAAGGAATTATATTACCCAGGGTAAAAAAGCCCCTCAAAAGCCAAATAAAAAGCACCTGCCATTAAACAAGCGGGTGCTTTAATAAACAATACCATCAATATCATAAGTTGGTATTTTCCCAATATCCCCAACAGCTTCAATTATTGGGATTGAA
This sequence comes from Eubacteriales bacterium, assembly GCA_024655885.1. Lineage (GTDB taxonomy): Bacteria > Bacillota > Clostridia > Acetivibrionales > JANLFN01 > JANLFN01. The sequence goes on from JANLFN010000002.1 coordinate 39,113, forward strand.
CCATCATCAAAGAAAACTGATTCAAGAACACTATAAGCTGCCAATAAACTATTTTGAAGGGGATAGTTTGTTCCACCAATTGCAGGGCATTTCTTCAACTTTTCATTAAAATCATTTTGAACTTCTAAGTTTAATTCACCATCAACTTCAATAGTCAAGAAGTCAAAGGTAAAGAAAATCAGAATTCATGACCTGCGGCATTCTCACGCATCCTTATTGATTGAAATGGATTTTCACCGCTGCTTATATCAGAAAGGCTTGGGCATGAAAATATTGAAACTACCCTTCAAACTTATTCCCACCTTTATCAGAATAAGCAAAGTGAAGTAGCTGACAAACTGCAACAACTTAATGAAAAAACAACTAATAACATCCCTGAAAATAATCATGAAAATAATAAGGAATAGTAAAATAGTACGTTTTTAGTACGTTTGAAGAAAACTAAACCCTGCACACCCTATAAAATCAAGGGTTGCAGGGTTTTTCTTTACTATTCCCATTCAATGGTGGCCGGCGGCTTGCTGGTGATGTCATAGACAACCCGGTTGACATGTTTTACTTCATTGACTATGCGATTTGATATTTTCTCGAGCACATCATAGGGAATCCTCGCCCAGTCCGCCGTCATAAAATCGGTAGTGGTCACCGCTCTTAAGGCCAGCGTGTAGTCGTAGGTTCTCTCATCCCCCATGACCCCTACGCTCCTCATCCCTGTGAGGACAGTGAAGTACTGGTTTATCTCTCTCTCCAGACCTGCCTTTGCTATTTCCTCCCGGAAGATGTAGTCGGAATCCTTGAGTATTTCCAGCTTCTCTTTTGTGACCTCTCCAATGATCCTTATAGCAAGGCCTGGGCCGGGAAACGGCTGTCTCCATACGATATCCCCGGGGATGTTCAGCTCTTCCCCCACTTTTCTCACCTCATCCTTGAAAAGGCTGCGAAGAGGTTCTATGATCTCCTTGAAATCCACGTAATCCGGCAGCCCGCCTACATTATGGTGGCTCTTGATAACAGCCGCGTCCCCCACGCCGCTTTCTATCACATCGGGATATATAGTCCCCTGTACCAGGAAATCTACAGTGCCTATTTTTTTTGCTTCCTCTTCAAATACCCGGATAAATTCCTCTCCAATCCTTTTTCTCTTGATTTCCGGATCCGAAACGCCCGCCAGCCTGCTTAAAAACCTTTCCTGCGCATTCACGCGGATAAGGTTTATATCAAACTGGTTCCTGAATACCTGCTCCACCTGGTCTCCCTCATATTTTCTGAGAAGGCCGTGATCCACAAAAATGCAGGTCAGCTGTTTTCCCACGGCCTTGTGGATCAAAACGGCGGCAACAGAGGAATCCACCCCGCCCGAAAGGGCACAGAGCACCTTTTTGCCGTCCACCTTTTCACGGATGGCCGCCACCGACTGTTCCACAAAGGACGACATCCTCCAGTCACCGGAACAGCCGCATATTTTATAGAGGAAATTGTTCAATATTTCCCTTCCCTTGAGGGTGTGCATTACCTCAGGATGAAACTGCACGGCATAAAGCTTTTTATCCGGATTTTCCATGGCAACAGACGGACAGTTTGCTGACCGTGCCGTATTGGCAAAACCCTGGGGCAGTTTATCCACATAATACGTATGGCTCATCCAGCAGGTGGTTTCGGAATCAATGGATTCAAAGAGCCGGCTGGAAGGGTCCAACTGGATATTCACTTTGCCATATTCCCTCTGCTCAGCCTTTAAAACGCTTCCTCCCAGGGACACTCCCATCAGCTGCATGCCGTAACAGATTCCAAGGATGGGAATTCCAAGATTAAATATTTCCCTGTCGCAAAACGGCGCACCCTCATCCAGTACCGATGCCGGACCTCCGGTAAAAATAATGCCCTTGGGATTCATGGACCGGATGGTGTGGGCTGAAGTATTGTAAGGGATGACCTCACAGTAGACATTGGCCTCTCTGACTCTTCTCGCAATCAACTGGTTATACTGGGCCCCAAAATCCATAACCAGGACTAATTCATTCTTCAAATCAACAACTCCCCTTTGCGATTTTTACATGGGATTAGAACAACACTGTAATTATAAAGGATTTTTCCCGGCATTGCAAAACTAAATGCAAAACTGCCCCAGGCACGCCTCCCCATTCAAATAGTTGAACCTTTTGCCCTGGTACCTTCCCTCCCTTTCCATTTTTTCCTCAACCTTATCCCGTATTTTCCACCAGCTTGTGTTCCAGTTGCAAAAAAGGCTCCTTTCCCTGGGAGCACGTCCTATCAGCCGCTGGATCACAATATCAGGGGCCAAGTACTCAAGAAAGGTCACTATTCTCTCCATATACTCCTCCATGGTAACGGGAGAGATCTCGTGCCTGGTATACATTTCCTCCAGTACAGTGCCTTTCAGTATATATAATGAATGGCACTTCACCTGTTTTACACCGAGAGCGGAGAGTATTCTGGCGCCTTCCGCCACATCTTCCATGGAGTCCATGGGCAAATCCACAATATAGTGGGCGCAGGACCCAAGCCCCTTCCCATGGATGCGAAGCACCGCATCAATGAATTCAGCAAGAAGGTGCCCCCTGTTGAGCCGCTTCAGGGTATGGTAATTCACCGTCTGGAGTCCCAGTTCTATAACGATGTCAACGCCCCGGGAAAATTGCACATGGCTCAGGAAATCAAGGTATTTGTCATTTATGCAGTCAGGACGGGTGGATATATAGATTGCGGCCACATTGTCGGCACAGGCTTCTACAATGTATTTCTTAAAGCTCTCCAGGGGAAGGTATGTATTGGAGTAATTCTGAAAATACGCTATAAATTTTCCGGACTTATAGTTTTTGCTTATATAGCCGGCATTCCGGCTCAATTGCTCACTTACGCTCAAGGAATTGGGCAGGCACTCAAAGCCGGCCCCTTCCTCGCCGCAAAATATGCATCCCGTACGGCTAATGGTGCCGTCCCTGTTTGGACAGCCTGCCGGTATATTGATGGGAAGCTTGTAAACCTTCTCACCATACTTTTGTTTCAAGTAGTCGGAAAACTTGTAATAAAGCATTTAGTATCTCCCCAGCTCCTGTCTCTCCTATGTGTTTTTCTGTCCACATCTCCTTTACCCGTGTTCGAAATGTTACAGGAGATGCTGGGCGTTCCTCCGGGCCAGGTCGTAAATCCTGTCCAGCGGCATTCCCCATTTTGCCGCTATGGTTTTGCAGTCTTCGTATTCGGGGGACAGCTTTTTAAAATCGCCGCAGGTGGCAACCTTGACTCTGATTTCCCCTAATTCCGTATCCACGCTGTGGATTTCCCTATCCATACAATATCTTTGCACATAGGTCCTCCTTACACCCAGGGTGGTGGTCTGCTTCAAAATAATATCCACAGCCTCTTTCTCCGCGTCCTTGTCAACCAGCACCGTCAGTTTGACCGCCGGACGGTTTTTTTTCATGTACACCGGGGTATAGAATACATCCAGGGCCCCTCCCTCAAACAGGGAATCCATGGCAAAGCTTAACATTTCCGGGCTCATATCGTCAATATTTGTTTCAAGTACGGCTATTTCTTCCTTCTTTATATCGTCCTCACCCAGAAGGGTTCCCATGACCACCCGCAGAGCATTTGTCCTGCCGATTTCCCTTTTGCCCAAGCCGTAGCCGATCCGGTCTACCAGCATGGCAGGCATGTTCCCGAAATCCGAAGCAAGGCATTTGATCAGTCCCATGCCAGTAGGGGTGACAAGTTCGGTATCCACATCTTCGGTAATAAATGGAATATTGCTGCCCGACAGCATCTCCATAACAGCCGGGACAGGAACCGGAAGCAACCCGTGGTTGCATTCTATAAACCCTTTTCCGTCATGGAGGGGTGAAGAGAAAACCTTTTTGATACCCAAAAGGTCCAGGCATATTGCCGTTCCCACAATATCCACAATGGAATCGATAGCCCCAACCTCATGGAACTCAATTTCCTCCACCGGCTTGCCATGTACTTTTGCCTCCGCCCTTCCGATTTCTCTGAACACCTTTTTGCTCAAAACCTTCACGTTATCGTTTAAGTCGCTCCAATCAATAATCATCTCAATGCTCTTCAGATTTCGCATGGAGTGGGTATGGGAATGGGGATGAGGATGGGAATGGCCATGGGCATCCCCTCCATGGTCGTGAACATGCTCATGCTCATGTTCATGTTCGTGTCCGTGTTCATGCTCGTGTTCATGCTCGTGTTCATGCTGCTTAAGCTTTTGCTGAATCCTCTCATACTCTTCATTTATGACAACCTGCACATCCGTGCCTGTAATCCCTCCGCTGGCTTTTTTCTCAACGGCAATATCATATCCTTTAAGGTTCAGCTTGCTAAGCTCCCTTTTAAACACTTCCACATCAATGCCCAGGTCCAGCAAGGCTCCCAGCGTCATATCTCCGCTGATTCCCGAAAAACAGTCAAAGTATAGTACCTTCATGTAGTAATCCTCCCTGCATAGAATCCGCTTTATTACCTACAACCTGTTTATCATACCGGCAAGGTAGCCGGCCCCGAAGCCATTATCAATATTAACCACACCTACGCCGCTTGCACAGCTGTTAAGCATGGTAAGCAGAGCCGAAAGGCCTCCAAAATTCGCTCCATAGCCTATGCTGGTGGGCACTGCAATGACCGGCTTGTCTACCAGACCCCCGACAACGCTTGCAAGCGCTCCCTCCATGCCTGCCACCACAATTAAAACATTGGCGTTCATCAAATCCTCCATGCAGGCAAGCAACCTGTGTATACCCGCCACACCCACGTCATACAGCCTGTTCACTCTGTTTCCGAGAATTTCGGCCGTTACCGCCGCCTCTTCGGCCACAGGAATATCCGACGTCCCTGCGGAGACAACGGCAATTATTTTTTCACTTCTCAGTATTTCCCTTCTTTTTACCGCCACAATTCTTGCCGTCTCATAATACTCCGTATCCCCGGTAATTTCCCTTATGCCTTCATATACCGCCCTGTCGGCCCTGGTGGCCATAATGTTGTTATTGCCTTTTTCCAAAAGCTTTTGAACAATCACTTTAATCTGCTCAATGGTTTTGCCCTGGCAGTAGATCACTTCCGGATAGCCGTTCCGTATGGCCCTATGATAGTCTATTTTAGCGAATCCCACATCTTCAAAGGGCAAGTTTTTAAGCTTCGACAGGGCTTCCTCTATCTCAACCCGCCCGTCCTTGACACCTTCCAGTAAATGCTTTAAATTCTCCATGTCCATTAAACCACACCCTTTATTCCACGCTTTTCACCTGTATTCAATTCAAGCGCCCGTCTCCACTTGTCAGGCCGTCTTAATGACCTCGTTCATGCTGCCTGTACGGTAGCCTTTTAAGTCCAGAGTCACATAGGAAAATCCTATTTCCTTTAAAGTGTCGTGGACTTTGCCTGTCAACTCCGAATTAAAAAATCTTCCAATTTCCTGGGGCGGCACTTCTATTCTCGCTATATCCCCGTGGTGCCGTACCCTCACCTGTTTAAAGCCCAGGTCCAGGAGGTATTGTTCCGCTTTTTCAATCATGTTCAGCTTCTCCCGGGTTATCTCCTGGCCGTAAGGCACTCTTGACGCCAGGCACGCAAAGGAAGGCTTATCCCATGTGGGAAGTCCCATTTCCTTTGACAGCTGCCTGATGTCATTCTTGGTCAGGCCGGCTTCCTTCAAAGGACTTGCCACATGAAGCTCTCTCACTGCCTGCATTCCGGGCCTGTAGTCATCCAGGTCGTCCATATTGGAACCGTCGGCAATAAATTCAATGCCGTTTTCTTCGGCCACCTCACGGATCTTGCTGAAAAGCGTTTTTTTACAAAAATAGCACCTGTTTACAGGATTTCCTGAAAAACCTTCAATATCAAGCTCTTCAGAGTCAATGACAATATGCCTTATTCCTATACTCCTGACAAACTCAACCGCTTCATCCAGTTCCCTTTTGGGATAGGTCGATGAACGTGCGGTAACCGCAACTGCTTTATCTTTCAGAACAGTATGTGCCACCTTTAGAAGAAATGTGCTGTCCACTCCCCCTGAAAAGGCTACGGCCATACTCTCCATTTTTTCTATATTTTTTTTTAAAAGCTCCAATTTTTCGTCAAGCCTCACCGGTATACCCTCCTTATTAAGTATGAAACTATTGACCGTATAAGATTTACAAGGCCGTCAAAGGATCTATGGCCTACCATATATAATACCACATTTTTCTTAAAATAAATATATACGCTTTATATTGCCAAAGACAAGGGGACGGTCTCCTGTCTGGCTTCGCTAGACAGGAGAACCGTCCCCTTGTCTTTTTCTGTCTTTTTTTTCTTTTTGTTTCACTTATTTTACAAGTGCTTTACATTTCTTGTCCGAAGGTTCATATTCTGGTATTATACAGGTGAGGGGTTAATGCTATGAAAAAAACAGTTCTTTTCTTTATTTTTTTCGCTATTATTCTTTTTAATTTTGCCGCCTGTTATGGAGCTGAGAGCCAAAAGCTTCTCTACGGCGGAAAGACGTATTCCTTTGAAGGGTATTATCTATCCCTGAAGGATGATATTTATATGGACGAGAGTAATTACGAGGGCAATGCCCAGAGCGGCATCCTGTCCCTGAAAGATAAAGATGGGATGTACTCCGCTGTTATAGCCTATGAAAAACTGGACGAGGATACACTGAAAACCATGCGCGAATATTTAAACGACAATGAGTCCTCGGACAGGGAACTGTTTGAAAGGTTTAGCGAATACCGGAACAGCTGGTTTGAAGCATTGAAGGCCTATTACGCGAAAGACTATTTATTCGGCGGAGACGCCTATGGGGCCGGCGGGTCCGCCATGAAGGTGTTCGGGGAATATAATGAAAAGATCTACGGCCAGGACTGCCATGTTATACTGTATAACACCATAAAATCCGATAAATTGGACTCTCAGGAGGAAACACACATAGACATCACGGTGCCCGTCAATTCCAAAAGCACTATATACGCCATAAATTTCAAATTAGCCAAGGGCAGCCTGAATGAACATTCAGTCAAAAGCATATCCGGGTTGATAGATTCAATGCATATTATAGGCCTTCCTCCCCAGGAAACACCTCTGGGCTTTTTCTCAGACAGCAAAGCCTTAGAGTTATGCAATTCAGGTATATACCCGGATTTGGGAAGCGGGGACACCGTCTATACAAGTTTTACCAACAGCGAACTGGGCTACAAGATATCCTACCCTGTTACATTTATACCGTATATGGAGAACAATGTTATCCATTCTTTGGACTATCACAGCTACAGAATTAATTCCAACGACTTTTTTTCCATCTCTGTGGAGCCTGCCCTTGATTCAGCGGCCATAAGCCAAAAAATCGATTCGGTGAAAAAGCTTTACGGCGATAAAATCGGCGGATTGGATACCGGTGAGGTAAAACTGCACGGAAATACATTTTTTTATCTTAATTACCAGTTGAAAGACTTTAAAGATTTTTTTTACGTTTATGAATACTTTACCTTATATAATTCCAGGCTGTACAGTATTCAACTGCACAGCGCCTATAGAAAACCCTCCCAAGGAATAATGCAGGAATTTCAAAAAATAGCCGAAACACTGGAATTTATAGAACCATCCGGCTCTATTTACCAAGAAAGTTCTGATTTTGCGAAATTTATAAACCCCGAGGAAGGGTATTCCATTGCATACCCGGAAAAATGGAGCTTCTCGGAAAACGATTTATCCAGCATCAATTACGAGTCCTATTCAATAAAAAACCCTGATTACTCAGGCTCCTTTGAAATACTTGCATCCGAAGGCGAGCTGAACAATGAGTGCGAAAATACCGAAATACTGAAAGCAGTGGCGGGATTGGACACTTCCTATTTAAAAAAGTATTCGGCTCCCTACCTTGACAAACCCAGCCGGCTGCTGGCATACAATTTTTCTGTGAAAAATGGGGTCCCCTGCCTGGTTAAGCTTGTAAACTACCTGGACAGCAATGACAGGGTAAAGCTGTGCTACTCTGTAGATATGGTGAGAAAGAAGAAGCTGTATTCCCTTTTTATTATCGTCAGCGACTATGCGACCCAAAACGGAAGGGTGTCGGACAAAAGCCTGGATTCCGCCATCAACCGGATTGCCGGTTCCTTTACACTTGAAAAAACCGAAGAATATCTCAAAAAGCAGGCGGAGGGAGAAACAAGGAGCAGAAAAACCGTCTTTATAGAAAATTATTTCAAGCAGAAGTTCTCGGAAAACGCAAGGATATCCAGTGCCGCCTATCTTTACTCCAAAAATGACGTATTTGCGGTTGTGGACAATGCGGGCAGCAGCGGCGGATTCTACAGGTTAAAGGTGGACTTTGCCGCAAAGGAAATTCAAATTACGGCCAAAATGACAAAGTCTGAGGTAATCGCATCCGCGGCGAAGGATATAAGAAAGCGGTATAAAAGCAAGCCCATTGTGGATATTGTTCCTGATACCCGAAATATGGAGGTTCATGTAAGGTATCTGGATATGAAAACCTTCCAACCCGTTAAGGAAACGTATAAAGTCAACGTCCGGTTTGTAGACGGATATTTCAGCTGGGATATAATCAAAAAGGCCTGAATCCAGGCCTTTTACGTCACATTGCGCCCCCTGTCCCGCTGGCCAGGTACGCGTTTATAAAACCGTCTATTTCACCGTCCATTACCGAATTTACATTCCCCTCTTCATAATTCGTCCGGTGGTCCTTCACCAGGGTATACGGACAGAATACATAGGATCTTATCTGGCTCCCCCAGGCAATCTCCATTTGTATGCCCTTCAGGTCCTCTATTTTCTCCTTCTGTTCGCGCTCCTTTAATTCCAGCAGCTTTGCCTTCAGCATTTTCATGGCGGTTTCCCTGTTCTGGAACTGGGAACGCTCGGTCTGGCATGAAGTCACTATCCCGGTAGGGATATGGGTAATTCTCACAGCCGATTCCGTTTTGTTGATATGCTGTCCGCCTGCGCCGCTTGATCTGTAGGTATCGATTCTGAGGTCATCGGGGTTTATTTCAACCTCGATGTCATCATCCAGCTCAGGCATAACATCCAGTGAAGCAAAGGAAGTATGCCTTCTTCCTGACGCATCGAAAGGTGAAATCCTCACCAGGCGGTGCACGCCTTTTTCAGCTTTTAAATACCCGTAGGCATTCTCCCCTATGATGTGGAGGGTCATGCTTTTGATGCCCGCTTCATCTCCGGCAAGAAAATCCAGTGTTTTTACCGTAAACCCGTTTCTTTCGGCCCAGCGGGTATACATTCTCACCAGCATTTGAACCCAGTCCTGAGCCTCTGTTCCTCCCGCACCTGCGTGGAACGTCAGTATGGCGTTATTTCTGTCATATTTGCCCGTTAAAAGCGTTTCAATCCTGAGCCTCTCAAAGTCCTCCCGGAATTTCTTGAGATTCTCGGCGACTTCAGGAATGATGCTGTCGTCGTTTTCTTCAAGTCCCAGCTCATTTAAAACCCTCAAGTCTTCCCATTGAGCTTCCAGCTTCTGGTACTTTTCCACCTTTGCTTTTAAGGCCTTGGTTTTTTGAAGAACCTTCTGCGTGTTTTCGATATCATCCCAGAAATCCGGTTCTGCCGCCTTCTGCTCCAGTTCGGCAATTTCATCGTTCAGTCTTGGGATGTCAAAGAGAAGCCCCCATTTCATCCAGATCCTTTTTTACCGCAAGAATTTCCAGTTTAAATTGTTCCAATTCAAGCATTTTATCAACTCCTTTATTTTTCATTATCCATTGAAAACAGCACCTTGTCAATTTATATCTTTCATGCCGGGATTTATGCGATGAAAACTGCAGCCCATGGCTATTTTTTATGCGTTATTTCATAGGTAAAAATTATAGCCTCGGCTATAGACTTCATGGACATCCTTGAATCCATGCTCTTTTTTCTCATTCGTTCGTACGCCTCGTTTTCACTGATCTTATCCCGTTCCATTAAAATCCACTTTGCCCTTTCCACAACCTTCCGCGTTTCATAATTCTCAGTCATTTCCTTGAGCTTCCTGTTTAAGTCGAATACCCTTTTATAATTTATCATGGCCATTTCTACCGTATGGAGGAGCAGTTCCTTGCTCAACGGTTTGGGGCAAAGGGACAGCACCTTGGATTTTTCCACCAGGCTTGTAAGCTCCACATCTTTATAATCCCCAATGACAATGCAGGCGCAAAGCATTTCATCATCCACTGTTTCTATGGTCTGTCTCAGTTCCCGGAGCTGCAGGCCCAGGTCCACTACGACAAAATCGGGATTGCAGCTCCTGATCAGCTTCATAAGCGACAGAGAATCATAACAATTTCCCAAAAACATATAACCGTACGGGTTCAGCATGTTTCTTATCGTTATTTGCAAAGGGTTTTCAGCCGTTGCTACAACATATTTTTCCCCAGCCATTAAAATAACCGCCTTCCGAATATCTTATGATAAACGAACTTCCCGGGATCCTGTCCCTTCTTCCATAGTAATGAAGCAAAAATTATCAGGAAACACAGCTTTAGTGCCAAATTCCTTCAAAAAAAGCGATGAGGATTTAATTATACTGCTGTGAAAAGCACATTAAACATAAGTATTAAATATTATACAGAAAGAACTATGGTTTCCGTGCATTAGAAAAACCTCTCGCTGCATTCATTATATACAAGGAAAGGCTATTCTATCAAAGCTTTTTTATTACTTCCGGCGTATATGAATATCATATTATGTTCATTATATTAACATATGGGGTTGCCGCATGCAAGTTTATATTTCACTCAAGTTTTAGAGAAGGACGGACAGATCCCATTCTTTCAAGTTTTTTTTACCTGTTACCCGCTGATCTGCAAATCCGCTTTGGACACAGGCAATATTTTTTGAATTTTTGTTGTTTGCATATTGCATTTTTGCCACACAGATGTTAAAATAAAAATAATTACAATGGTGAAGTTAAGTAAAGGCGCTTATCAGGAGTTGTTATTCTCTTGGTAATGCGCTTTTCTTTTCTCGTTGAATCCCGCCGGAGTGGTTCAAAGAATTCTTTTTCCCTGATTATCAATGAGGATAATTCAAATGAATCAAAAATGAATGGTGAGGTGTATTTTTATGAAAAAGAAAACATTTTCAATTCTGTTGATTTTATTCGTATTGGTATGTATTCCTGTTGCGGCATTTGCAGAAGGCACAACCGCAATTGATTCCGGAGACACAACCTTTTCAATTATTTCTTCGGCACTGGTATTTTTGATGACACCCGGCCTTGCCCTGTTTTATGGCGGGATGGTAAGAAAAAAGAATGTTTTAAACACCATGCTGAACTCATTTATAATCATGGCTCTCATTTCGGTCCAATGGGTACTTATAGGATATACACTTGCGTTTGGCCCGGATCACGGCGGTGTTTTAGGCGGCTTGAACTGGCTGGGATTAAACGGTGTGGGAGGCGACCCGAATCCCGATTATGCGGGTACAATTCCCCATGCGGCTTTTGCCATGTACCAACTGATGTTTGCCATCATCACTCCGGCTCTCATCACGGGATCATTTGCTGAAAGAATGCGGTTCCCTGCATTTGTGGTTTTCATTGTTCTCTGGGCAACATTTGTCTATGATCCGCTGGCACACTGGGTTTGGGGTGTAGGCGGATGGCTTAGATCCCTGGGAGCACTTGATTTTGCCGGAGGTACCGTCGTGCATATCAGCTCGGGCATTGCAGGTTTGACCGCCGCTCTTGTCCTGGGGGAACGCAAAGGCTACAAGACCATCCCCATGATACCCCATAATATTCCGTTTGTGCTGCTGGGAGCCGCCCTGCTCTGGTTCGGCTGGTTCGGCTTCAATGCGGGAAGTGCGCTGGCAGCCAACGGCCTGGCTTTAAACGCTTTTGCCACCACAAACACGGCTGCTGCCGCCGCTGTGCTGTCATGGGTCATTGTTGAATGGATACACCACGGAAAACCCACACTTCTGGGTGCCGCTACCGGTGCGGTTGTGGGACTTGTTGCAATCACTCCGGCGGCAGGCTTCGTAAATGTCATGGCCTCCATCCTTATCGGTTTTATGGTAAGCCCTCTCTGCTACTTTGCAATAAGTGTGGTTAAACCCAAACTGGGGTATGACGATTCCCTTGACGCCTTCGGATGTCACGGCATCGGCGGTATCTGGGGAGCTCTGGCCACAGGTTTATTCGCCACCAAGTCCGTTAATCCCGCCGGCGCAGACGGACTCTTTTACGGAAATCCGCACCAATTGCTGGTACAGCTGATAGCTGTGGTTGTCACATTAGCATTCTCAAGCATCGTTACCTTTATTATCTTAAAAATAGTATCCCTTTTCACAAGACTGCGTGCAAGTGAAGCGGAAGAGGATGACGGCCTGGATGTAACTCTGCACGGTGAAGACGCATACCCGGATTTCACTTCAGACCAGAGTATCGCGTTATAATTTATTTAAATAAAGGGGGACAGGAACCATGAAAAAAATAGAAGCGATTATACGCCCGGGAAAACTGGAGGATATAAAGGAATCCCTTAACAAGTACAATGTCCATGGCTTGACCATAAGCCAGGTGATGGGATGCGGACTGCAAAAAGGCAGGAAGGAAATCTTCAGAGGCACGGAAATTACGCTGAACCTGCTTCCTAAAATTAAAATTGAAATCGTTGTCAAGGATGACTTTGTGGATGAAATCATAAAACTAATAGTAAATGAGGCCAAAACAGGTGAAGTAGGTGACGGGAAAATATTTGTCTACAACGTGGAAGACGCCATCAGGATAAGAACCGGCGAGCAAGGGGAAGCGGCAGTATAAAACAGGATTACATCGCCATATAAAAACCGGTCTGTAAAAAATTTTTATAGACCGGTTTAAATTTTTATTATCTCCGCCTTCTGCGCAGTAGTTCCCTTATAAGCAGTATTCTTATAAGGTCGCGCAGCAGCCGCCTCCTTCTCCCAAATCCAAAAGGTGCTACCTGTCTGCCTTGCATCATGCCATAGCCGTCATCCTCCGGGTCGCCTATTTCCATTACCGTTCTCATGTAGACCTCGTCGGTCATGGACTCAACCATAGCCCTGCTGGGATAAGGGTACATGTCCGGATCGTCCTTTTCAGCACACACCCTCATAATCTTAGGATATACCCTGTGGTAAATCTCCGGATACATATCTTCAAGCCGTTCTACAGGATACTGCGTCTTAGGCGGACAATACGGACTTGGTCCTATTACTTCTACCTCAGGAAAATATTTCACAAAATAACCTCCCTTAAGTTACTTTAATATATTATATGCTGCTTTTTTCTTTAAGTTACTAATTATATGTTTTATGTCTATTGATGGCTGGCAAAAATTTTTCTTTATAAATTAATTTTGGCAATCCGCCGTCAATAATTTCATCTCTACGGACCTGTCCAATGCTTAAATTCCCTTAAGCAAGCTTTTCGCCATTTTTCAACAAAATGATTACTAATTTTCCTTTTTTTGTTGACAACGACAATATGTTGCTATAAAATAGTATAAGAATTCTTATATAACCTTGGAGGTTGTTTTGTGGATCAGATAGAATTTTTGAGAGAAAAACTGCACAAAATCATGGAGTCAGGAACTAAGGATGAAATCCTCACTGTAAGCCGGGAGCTGGACGAGCTGATATATCGGTATATGGAAGACAAATTTATGAATAAAAATAAATAATAAGGGATTCATTTCCGCTTCAGGCGACGTTACAAATATTGCAACTGGTAATGATTCACTGCCTAGTGCTTCAATATATACTTTTTAACAGCTGCAGCTACCCCGTTATTGTCATTGTCAAGGGTTATATAATCCGCAATTTCTTTTATGAAATTTTCTGCATTACCCATTGCAATACCCACACCTGCAAACCGTATCATGGAATAGTCGTTTTCATTATCCCCTATGGCGACAATCTCCTCTCTATCCAAATTCATTTTTTCCGAAAGGAATTTTAAAGCATTTCCCTTGTTGACTCCCCGGTTTACTATCTCAAAGTTATCGTAAAAGGAACTCATGATCTCAACCGAATCTATTTCAGAGATCTTTTTTCTCGCCCTGGAAAGCAGCTCCAAATCTTCAGACACAACCACAATTTTCGAGGGGGAGATGGGATTTTCTTCAACCACTCTGTTCAAATCCTTCTCAATTTCAATATTGATTCGGTCCTGTTCAGGCAGTTCTTCATTCAGTTTCTTATAAAAAGCCGCCCCGAATTCCAATGTTTGGGCGTATAGGGTATCTCCAATGTAAATATGAAAGTAGATACCCTGCTTACGGCATATATCAATGATGTTAAAGCAGTCCTTTTTGCTTAAGGTGTTGTTATAGAACACCTGCTCCGTCTCCATATCCTTGATAACCGCTCCATTACAGGCTATTAAGGGACCCCTGGCACATACCTGCCTTGCGTAAATACGTGCACTCTTAAAAATCCTGCCGGAACATATGACAATTTTTACTCCTTCATTCATAGCTAGCTGCAGCATTTTCACGTTTTCCTTAGATATGTTCTTGCTGGAATTCAGCAAGGTACCGTCCAAATCAATGGCCATGAGCTTATACATTCTTAACCCCTTATTTTTTACTTTTTTCAATAAATTTCTCTATTCTTTTTAGCGCTTCAAAGATATTTTCCATGGAGTTGGCGTATGTAGCCCTTACAAATCCTTCCCCACACTCACCGAAAGCATTTCCGGGTATGATTAATACCTTCTCTTCCCTGAGCAGGTTCTCACAGAATTCATCCGAACTCATTCCGGTGGAGCGGATACAGGGAAATACGTAAAAGGCTCCCAAAGGCTCAAAACAATCAAGCCCCATTTTCCTGAAACCGTCCACCATAACCCTTCTTCTCCTGTTGTATTCCCTTACCATCACCCGCGCATCCTCATCACCGTTTCTCAATGCCTCAACGGCCGCATATTGCGCTGTGGTCGGCGCGCACATAATCGCATACTGGTGTATCTTATACATGGCGGCAATTAAGTCGGGATGTCCGCACACATACCCTATCCTCCAGCCCGTCATTGCAAAAGCCTTGGAAAAACCGTTTACGACCAGAGTTTTTTCATACATTCCGGGCAGGCTCGCAATAGATATATGCTGTCCCTCATATGTAAGTTCGGCGTAAATTTCATCCGAAATAACGATGATATCCCTGTCCTTTAAGATTTTCACAATCTTTTCAAGGTCTTCCCCTGTCATTATAGCCCCTGTAGGGTTATTGGGAAACGGCAGGATCAGCACCTTTGTCCTGTCGGTTATTGCCTCCTCCAGCAGCCGGGGAGTCAGCCTGAATTGGTCCTCAGCCCTCAAATTCACAACTACCGGTGTGGCTCCCGTAAAAACAACACAGCCCTTATACGCAACAAAACTCGGTTCAGGCAGGATCACCTCATCGCCCGGCCCCACCAGTGCCCGCAGGGCAATGTCTATGCCTTCGCTGGCTCCCACGGTGACGATCATCTGGTTTTTGGGATCATAGTCCAGGCCGTATTTCCTTTTAACGTACCTGGAAATCTCCTGTCTTAATTCAATAACGCCGGCATTGGACGAATAGTGGGTATGTCCTTTCTCGAGGGAATATATTCCTGCCTCCCTGATAGTCCAAGGGGTGACGAAATCCGGTTCTCCTATGCCCAGTGAAATGGCATCCTTCATCTCATTAATCAAGTCAAAGTATTTTCTTATACCCGAAGGAGGTACCTTTTTAACTGCGGGTGAAATCATCTCTTTTATATTCATAGAACTACCGCCTCTCTGTCATCCTTTTCCTTTTCTTCAAAAATCAAGCCCTCATCCTTGTACTTTTTTAATACAAAGTGAGTTGCCGTACTTAAAACAGATTCTAAAGGCGCCAGTTTTTCCGCAACAAACAACGCAACCTCCTTCATCGTCTTTCCCTCAATTATGACTGTCAGATCAAATCCGCCGGACATAAGGTAGCATGCTTTCACCTCGGGGTACTTGTAAATTCTTTCAGCCACCTTGTCAAAACCTTCCCCTCTTTGCGGAGTAACCCTCACCTCTATCAAGGCGGTAACTGTTTCTTTGCGGGTCTTTTCCCAGTTGATTAAAGTAGTATACCCCAGAATAATATTGTCTTCTTCTAATTTTTTAATGGCCGCGCGCACCTCTTCAACACTTTTATTCAGCATGGTTGCTATCTGTTCCTCGGTCAGCTTATTGTTCTTTTCCAGAATTTCCAATATCTCTTCCATTGATCATCCACTCCTGTCATTATTCTTTTAGGTAAACCTTGATAATATATTTTCCCAATTAAAAAACTCTTTCATCCCCTTGTAGGGACGAAAGAGCCTTATTCCGCGGTACCACCCTAATTGACGTTTCGAAACGCCATCTCAGCCAATGCGAATCACATTGCTCCCCGATAACGCAGGGCTGCGTCTTACTCTATTTTGGAACCCCTTGGGCCGCACTGCCGGTAATTCCAATTTCTCAAGAAGAAGCTCCAGGGCTGCTTTCTATATAATCCTTTGTTAGACTCGCACCATCCTCTAACTCTCTTCAAAAGGGCTTATATATACTCTTCCCTCTCACAGCTTTTGCTTATCGAATTATAAGGTTTATTATACTAAAGAAAAGAATATTAATCAAGAGTTTATTTTTCTATAATGTGATTATTTTTCTATAAACTCCGCAAGCTGTCCCTCATATCTTTTAAGAGTGCTTGTTACTTCCGTTTTCAGCACTTTTAACTGTTCTTTAATATCCACCAGCTTCTCCTTTTCCTCCTCCACCAGCTTTTCAATCTTCTTTTTTTCCTCCAGGGCCTGGTTTTTTGCATCCTCAATCATGATCTCCGCTTTTTCCTGGGCTTTTATCAGGACGTCTGCAATTTTAGCGCGATCTTCATTAATTTGCTCCGCCTTTTTGAAAAGCTCCTCATACTTTAGCCTGGTCTCTTTTGCATTATTTTTTAAGGCGGCAATCTCTTCTTCCTTTTCCTTTAATTTATGATCATACTCACTGATTATTTTTTCAATATAGGAATTTACATCGGATTTGCTAAAGCCGAAAATTGAAGTCCTAAAACGCTTTTCCCCACTCATCCGTATCCTCCTCACACAAACAGCCGTCGTGTAAATAGTAAAAAAGGATTTTTTCACGCCCGGGCACTGCCCTTTTGCCCACTAATATATATTCAATATATATTTCTAAAATCCTCCCTTTTTACCAAGAAAAACAATAAATTTATTTCTCTTTTGCCGCAAGTCTATGGGGGCCAGACCAATATAAAAAGCGCCTTTAAGCGCTTTTTAACTTGTCCTTCAACTTAAGGATGTATTCTGTTCCTGCAAATTACAGGTTTTTATCTATAAGCTTGGAAAATTCCTCCTTTGATCTTGCGCCTATCACCTTATCCACCATCTGTCCATTCTTGAAAAGCATGATAGTGGGAATGCTCATAATTCGGAACTTGGCTGCAAGTTCGCCTTCTTCATCCACGTTGACCTTGCCCACCTTTACTTTGCCTTCATATACATTGGCAAGGTCTTCTATAATCGGAGATACCGCACGGCACGGTCCGCACCACTGGGCCCAGAAATCCACTACCACGGTTTTGTCCGATTTCAGCACCTCAGCATCAAAATTATCTTTTGTCAAAACCTTAACTTTTTCGCCAGTCATCGTTAAGCCTCCTATACAATAATGGTTTTTATCAGCAATCTGATAAAGGAAAACATACGAGTGTTAAAACAATTATGCAATACTATTATACTCAAATATACTTGAGAAAAACTTTTTTCTCTTATAAGTTTATACCCTTGCACCGGGTGAATATAACACGAATGGCAAAACTATTTTATGGGGTTGATCCTATTTTTTTAATTTCTCGCTTTCAGGATCAATGGCAGTCAGCTTAATTTCCTGGCCGTCTTTAGTAACAATGTAGTCGTCCAAAATTTCAACAACATCTCCCTTGTAAGTAATTTTACCGCTGCCGCCAATTTTATACGCCGTTTTTTCACTGTCAACAATTTCATAAATATTGCCTGATCTTGTTATAAAAATATTCCTGCTTTCAACCGGTGTTTGTAGAGATACTTCAGTCCATGTTTTTTCGGACTGGGTGGAAGAAAGCTTGCCGTAATATATCTTTACAACACGGTCCTGCTCGTCCAGTTCTCCGACATATATTTTATCTTCCGCATCGATTTCAAGCAAGGCCATCCTGTTTTTAAACTGCAGCTGTGAAGTTGCATTTTGAAGCCCATTCCTGACAAAAAGCCTGCCCTTGCTGTCCTGGTAAACCAGTTTGTCGCTGAAGCTTGTCTCCTTAATTTCTATATCTGCGGTGGCAGTCATAATATAGCTTAAATTATTCATAATGTTAAATTTGTATATTTGTGTCTGTGAGGGCCCTGTCCTGATTTTCGCATAGATCACATTGGTCTGCGGTGACAGTTCAATGTCCTCAACCCTGCTTTCTTTCGGCAAATTGGATATTTTTGGATAATTGCGTTCCACGTCCGTATCCACGTCATAAGTATAAATTTGGACGTTTCCGGGTTTGTTGTCCTGGGAGCTTATGGAATATATTACCATATTGCTGTCCGGCAGCCATCTGTAGTAAGTAAGGTTATCCATACTTTCGTTGATGGTTTTCTTTACTTTTTGGGTCTGTAAATCCACGATCTCCAGCTTCCTGTCCCGCATATACCCTACATAGGAACCATCGAAGGATACCTTTGCCTCCGAAGCATCCTCCGGTAATTTCATACTAACATCCTTTTTGGGTTTATCGGATATTTCATAGCTGGTAGCTTTAATTGTTTCATCATGGGATAGGTATACAAAATTTATGAAGCACAATACGGCGACCTGCAAAAATACCGATATAATAATCCACTTGTAAACCCTGACTGCGGCTTTCATTATTGTTCACCTTCCTTACCTGGAACAACCATAAACACGGAAGGTACAAACCGTTCTCCCAGAGCATCGGAAGGCCTGTTTATCACTTTATTGTTATAATACATTGTAGTCGAGGAGCCGCCGTCAAGATTAACCGCATTTACCGCTTTATATTGCAAGAGTATATCCTGGCAGTCTCTCAGGGTTGCACCCAAAGAGTTTAAACTTCTGCCGTCAATGGTGAGAAACAGTACGGCTCCGTCTTCTCTCTGCCCTATGGCAGTCCTGGGGTTGATTCCCCATCCCCCGTCTCCTTGGGTAATGGTAGGCTTGCCGTTGACGACCAAAGGGGGACCGAAGCTTACCCCTTCCTTTACGCCAAGCTTCTTGAGCTGCGCCATGGAATGCCTGCCTACAATCAACATGCCCTTATCGGTAAATGCAGCCGTATCCTGCTTCACATTTTCATCCTTTATCTGGTTTGCGATGATCTTTCCGTCATGGATAATAAAGCCCATGGGCGCACCGCCGGTTCCCGTCCAGCCCTTGTCCATAAATCCTCCTGCATTGATAGCGGCTATTGCGCCATTCCTCTTTGCGATGGAGCTGGTTTTCTCCCCGGATTCCGGCATCTGGCTTGAATACCCTACCTTCACTTTTGTAGGATCGAATATGATCATCAATTTCCCTTTAAAGTTGCCCCCATCTATATTATATATCTCAATTCTATCCGAATGGTTTACACCGAACTCCAACTTCTGGACTTCCTCCCCCGATGCTACAGGATCCGCCGAAAAGCTGCTTCCCAGAATGCGGTGAATCGCTTCATCCGAAAGAAAAATTTTCGCTATGTACTGGTGTCTCAACGTATTCCATGCTGTTCCTACGAGAGTCTTTTTTACATTTTCAAATGGTCCGTAAAAAATTAATAGAGGCATTGTTACAGCCGTAAAGACAATCTCAAAAACCAGGAATATTAGAAATTTTTTCCACGTCTTTTTTTTCTTTTGAGTTCTGTTTTTTTCCCTGCTTCCTATTTCTCTCACAAGATGTACCCACCCTCGTCAATGATAAATCATAGAAACCTATTTGGTTTCCCTTCCGTTATTTCCAAAGAATCCGCCGGCTTCTTCCCTGACCGCCGGCGGTCATTTTCCTCAGGAAATATCTTTTTTCTACTTATTATTAATAATAATTGATTTTAGTCAAGTTTTAAATAATAATAAGGAATATTTAAAAAATTTTTAACAAATTAAATTATACTTCACACAATGGCATACTTGTCAAGAGTACTGTGGACACGCTCAAAAAGCAGCCCGGCCACGAACCAGGCCGGTCCGTAATCCAGCCTTATGAAACCATGGAAAGCAAAGGGGCCCGTATATAGCCATGGGTAAGTACCCAGAATATTGTACAGGATAAGCCCGCTGGTGTACTCGATACCCCAAATGATTACAACCCATATAATCCCTCTGACCGGCCACTTCCAGCTTGCTATTGCATCATGAATGGGTTCAAGGAAAACAGCCGATCCGTAAATAAAAAACATCCATATGTTTGTAAAGCCCCAAAGCCTTACATCCCCATTGATAAGAGAACCGATGCCGGTCCACGCGATCTCTATTCCCCATCCTAATATGCCGTAAATAAAAAAACGCTTCATCATAATAAAAATATTTTTTACAGCAAATGAGTTTTTTAACAATAGAAATTTATAACAAAAACAGGATGGGGTATAACCATTTTGATTTAAGCAAAAAATAAATTCAGAGCTAAAGGAGGTAGACCATGAAAAGCCGAAAAACAAAGGCGATAACCCAGAATCCCGGCTTCAAGGGTGAGCTGGTGGATGACAAGGATCCTATGGACCAGGATCCCACCGGGAGATATATAAAAAGGAATCCTTATAAGACTCCCCCCAATAACTTAACAACCAAAAACAAGTGAAAGTGTCCCAAGGCACTTTCATTTGCTATAAACCCGTCCTATTATATAGTTATACCAGTAAAAGAATCCATATGTTATTATAGTGGTAACTATGCTCAGTGGCAAAAACATTTTATCTCACAAATGATAGCTTCTCCACCCTATGCTTAATATAATTAAATAATGGGTAATAATATAAATAATAATAATCGGAGGTTGTTTATGTATTTAATAGGAAAAATAACCGTAACAGCAGTTCTACCTGATGAATTGAAGCGTCTTAGGGATATTGCCTATAATCTTTGGTGGTCATGGAATTCCGAAGCTATCGACCTTTTCAGGGAAATCGACCTTGACCTGTGGAAAAGGCTGGGTAAGAATCCTGTAAGATTCCTTCAGGAAGTTAGTCAAAAAAAACTTGAAATAAAGCTTAATTCTCCGGATTATATGCAAAGGTACAGGGAAATTGTAAAAAAATTTGATGCCTATATGGAGGGCAAGGATACGTGGTTTAAGAGGAATCATCCCGATAAGCTGAACCAAAGCATAGCGTATTTTTCCGCGGAATTCGGTCTGAGCGAAGTACTTCCCATCTATTCGGGGGGGCTGGGAATCCTGTCGGGAGACCACTGTAAATCCGCAAGCGATTTAGGCATACCCTTTACAGGCATCGGCATATTTTACAAGCAGGGTTATTTCAGCCAGAGGATTAACCTTGAAGGATGGCAGGAAACAAATTTCTCCGCTCTAAATACCTCTCAACTGCCAATCAAGCCTGTATATAATGAAAGAGGGGAAGAAGTTGTTATCAGTGTTGAACTTCCGGGCAGGGTTGTTTACGCAAAAGTCTGGCAGGTATTCATAGGCCGGGTAAAGCTGTATCTGATGGACACCGACATAGAGCAAAACAGCCCCAATGACCGGATGCTGACGGCAAGGCTGTACGGCGGAGACCAGGAAACCAGGATCCAGCAGGAAATTTTTCTGGGCATAGGCGGTATCAGGGTGCTTGAGACTTTAGGAATAGAGCCTTCGGTATACCATATGAACGAAGGACATTCCGCCTTTGCAGGGCTGGAGCTTCTCCGCAAGCTGGTACAGGAAAAGGATATCCCTTTCAGCCAGGCAAAGGAGGTTGTGGCATCCTCCCTGGTGTTTACCACCCACACCCCTGTGCCTGCCGGCAACGACGTGTTCCCCATAGAGATGATCGACAGGTATTTTTACAACTTCTGGGTAAAGCTTGGCATAAGCAGGCACGAGTTTTTGAACCTGGGACTAAAGGTCAGCGACAACCAGAATTTTAACATGACGGTGCTTGCATTAACGCTGGCCGGAAGGAAAAACGGTGTGAGTGAGCTCCATGGAGCCGTATCGAGAAATATTTTCAACAACGTATGGCCCGGTTTGCCCGAGGACGAGGTGCCCATTTCACACATTACCAACGGCATTCATACCCTTACATGGCTGTCCCCGAAATTTAAGTCCCTCTACGCCAAATACCTGGACAACGATTGGGAGGAAAGGCTGTTTGAAAAGGAGGTTTGGGACAAAATCGACAATATCCCGGACGAGGAGCTGTGGGAAGCCCACTGTGTGCTAAAAGCAAAAATGATCAATTTTGTCCGTGAAAAGCTGAGGGAGCAAAAAACGCAAAACGGCGAACCCATGGACAGCATACGGGAGGTGGACACCCTGCTGGATCCCGGAGCGTTGACCATAGGGTTCGCACGCAGGTTTGCAACCTATAAAAGAGCCAACCTCATATTCAGGAATGCCGCCCGGATTGAAAAAATACTGAACAATCCCCAAATGCCTGTTCAGATTATTTTTGCGGGTAAAGCCCATCCTGCGGACAGGCCGGCCCATGAGATTATCAAAAATATAAATGATATTGCAAGACAGGAAGGTTTCAAGGGAAAGGTCATTCTTGTGGAGAACTATAATATGACCCTGGCAAGGAAGCTGGTCCAGGGTGTGGACATATGGCTCAATAATCCCCGCAGGCCTCTTGAAGCAAGCGGGACCAGCGGACAAAAGGTTTGTATCAACGGTATTATAAATTTCAGCGTTCTGGATGGATGGTGGTGTGAAGGCTATAACGGGAAAAATGGTTGGGCCATAGGGGATGATACATTTTACCCAAACGAGGTTTCCCAGGACAATGCGGACAGCGAATCCATGTACAACACCCTTGAAAACTTGATCGTACCCCTATTCTATGACAGGGACGAAAAAGGGGTCCCCGTCAAATGGGTGGGTATCATGAAGGAATCCATAAAATCGCTGGCTTACAAATACAACACCCATAGAATGCTTCAGGACTACATAGCGAAAATGTACATCCCTTCCATGGAAAGAACGGACAGAATTGTCCGGAACGGTTTCAGTCTTGCCAGGGATTTATCCGGTTGGAAGCAGTTTATAGAAAAGCACTGGTCAAACGTTCAGGTGATGGCGGATAAAGCCATGAACCAGCTCATGCAGCATAAATCCATGTCGGGTGAAACCATCAAGATCTCAACCACGGTTTCTCTGGGGGAAATTCAGCCCTCCAGCGTCAAGGTTGAGCTTTACTACGGCGGCATCGGAAAGAACGGCATGATTGAAAATCCGGAAATCCAGGAGATGCAGGTGGAAGAAAAGCTGGACGCCGGTATGTTCCGGTATTCCGCCTATATCCAGCTGCTGGAAGGGGGGGAATACGGCTACACCTTTCGTGTGATTCCCTATCACCCCGAACTCATCAATAAATTTGAAATGGGCCTTGTACGCTGGGTGGTCCAGTGACAAAAAAGGATAAAGACGGGCGCTCCCGTTATGAGCATGCGCGCCATGGGTGCCAAGGAGTCCTCCCCTGTCACATCAAAGAACCGTCCCCTGTCGCACTTTTAAGCTGCGCCGACCATTTGCCGCACCTGTCGCCCCACCGGGCAATGGTCTCTCCATCGGAGGATATTTCTATAACCTCACAGAGGTTGGAACAGCCTTTGCACTCTATACTTTTTGACTTATAGCTGCATTCAGCGGTTTCAAAGCCGTAAAAATTGGTTTTCCCCTTTCCTTCCTCCATCTTTTTCTTCGCAATCAATGCCGCTCCGTATGCGCCCATCACATCATAGTATTTGGGAATAACAAGCCGTTTTCCCAGAGCCCTTTCAAAAGCCGCCGCTATGCCCACATTCGCCGCCACTCCCCCCTGGAATACAATGGGTTCGGAGATTTCCTTCCCCTTTGCCAGGTTGTTCAAGTAGTTCCTCACCAGGGCCTCGCACAGCCCGCCGATGATATCCTCAAGGCTGTGGCCTGTCTGCTGTTTATGGATCATGTCCGACTCCGCAAATACCGCACACCTTCCTGCAATTCTCACCGGCGATTGGGACCGCAGGGCATAGGAGCCGAACTCTTCAATGGGAATGCCCAGGCGTGAGGCCTGCCGGTCCAGAAAGGAGCCTGTGCCGGCGGCACACACGGTGTTCATGGCAAAGTCGCATACTACCCCATTCTTAAGAATAATAATTTTCGAATCCTGGCCTCCAATTTCCAGGATTGTATTTACATCCGGAATCATCCGCTGTGCGGCCACCGCATGGGCTGTGATCTCATTTTTAACCGCATCGGCGCCAATAATCGCGCCGGCCAGCTGTCTTCCGCTTCCCGTTGTTCCTACGCCCTTTATGTATACATCTTTTTCCAGATTTCCGGCCAGGGTCTTCATACCGTCCAGAAGCACATTGATGGGCTTTCCACAGGTACGGAGGTACAGCTTGTACACAATATTTTCATCTTCATCCATAACAACCAGGTTTGTACTGACAGATCCAACATCAACTCCTAGATAATACCCGGTTTTCTTCAATGGTTGTCCTCTCCCTTCTCTTTTCCAACAAGTCCGTAAATGCCTCAATTCTTGTCAAATACCCTGCCTCTCCGGTCATTTCATCAATAATCAACGTGAGCACGGGAATGTCGAAATCCCGGGATATGGCAGGCAAGATGCTCTGGGCCACTATTTCCGGCATGCATGTAAGAGGATACACCTGCACCACTCCGTCATAGCCGTCCTTTGCAAAAAGCACGGCGTTCCCTATGGTTTCCTGGGCATGGCCTCCGATCATTTTTCCCAGGTAAGGCGCGGCCGCCTCCACATACCTCAAATCCCTCGGAAGGTGCAGTGCGCTCTTAATGATATGGTCAATAATCCAATTGCTGATGGTAACGGGACGTTCCACTTCAATTCCCATGTTGCCCAGCTTGGAATCTAAATAAAAGCTGGTATAGGAATCTATGGTGGTGTAGATTTCCCCCACGATCCCTACTTTTAGAGGTTTAAAGCTCCTGTCGATTTCGAGGGACAGCAGCTCCCTGCGCGTGTCCTCCACGAGTTTCCGGGCCTGGTCATATCCTCTCGCCTCCCTCATATCCTCCTGGAAGGCCTTGTATATCCTGTCGGTGGACCCCTTCACAATTTCCCTGGGCCTGATTTTAAACGTCAGCTTTTCAAGCTCGTCCACCTGTTTGGCTATCCGGGTGGTATTCCTGATGGCCCTAAAAATTTTATGAATGTCAAAACCTCCGGCCAACCGCTTAACCCTGTTTAAAAATTCTTTAAGGTTTCCGTTGGGCATTTCGAGTATAATGATATCCATATTGAAACCTGCGTCGTTTAAAATCTCCTTTTCCAGTGCCCCGTAATAGCCGAACCGGCACGGTCCGCACCCTCCCACCATCAGAATGGTATCCGCTCCCTGCTCATAGGCCTGGATATAGTTCCCAAGGTTTATTTTCAAAGGCAGGCATGCTGATTCAGGGGCATACTTTGTGCCTATCTCCAGCGCTTTTTTATTGTTGAAGGGCGGTACTATGTACTCGGCCCCCAGCTCATCCAGAAGTATTTTCCCTACAACATACACATTACCCATGTGCGGAAATGTAATTTTCATTTTCCTTCCTCCACCGGATCATATCTAGAAATGCTTCAAGTCTTGTATTTAAGCCTGCTTCCCCCGAGTGCTCGTCAATGGTCAGGATGGTAAAAGGAATATCCCGGCTGTGCCGGAGCTTTCTTTCCACCAGATCACATACAAAGGAATCAATGCCGCACCCGAAGGACATCAGGTATATTACTCCGTCAATATCGCTCCTGTCTAAAATATGAAGGGCTGTTCCCGCAGCCTTTCTCCCGAAATTCCAGAACATCCGCTTAAAAAGCTGTGCCGATTTTTCATTGATAATCTCCTCACTCACGTTTTCCACGGTTATGACATTGGCGTTGGAACACCTGAGTTTATAAACCAGGTCCATATTAATGTAGCTGTCGTAGAGGTTATACGCATGGCCTATCACCACAATGTTTAGCCGGCCATTCCGGGACCCGGCCACAGCCTTCGGCTGGCTGCCGTCCAG
Source organism: Eubacteriales bacterium (assembly GCA_024655885.1). Taxonomy (GTDB): domain Bacteria; phylum Bacillota; class Clostridia; order Acetivibrionales; family JANLFN01; genus JANLFN01. Next base: position 65,329 of record JANLFN010000002.1, read on the forward strand.
CAAATCTCCGGGGAATTTGCCGTTTACCCCCTGTTTTACAAAATCGCCGTAGGCTTTTAAAGCCATATGGCAAGCTCTCTCTATTCTTTTCTTATGGCTGCAAAAGTAGCTTCCAATTTCCAGTGCGGCTTTGAAAGCCGCTGCATTTGATTTTCTCAGGTTGATCTCGGTACCGATGATTTGAGGCAGTTCTTCAAATGAGTTTCTTATCATGTCGGGGAGTCCCCCGAACTTCGGGCATACATACTCGCCTCTCGAAATACTTGTATACCTGGGAATGAACAGGCAGTCCACCCTGTCCTTCAGGTTGATCACGTGTCCGTGAAACAGCTTGACGGGCAGGCACGCTTCATCCACGCAGGATTTCACTCCATCGTCCAGTATTTTTTTTGTGGTGCGGTCGGATACCACAATTTCAGCACCCAGTTCCTCGAAAAATGTTTTCCAGAATGGAAAGAGCTGATAGTAAAACAGGCTTCTCGGAATCCCTATCTTTTTTTTCATTAGCAACACCTCGAAAAGTATTATTAACCTTCAAACTTTTAATTATACAAAAAAAGAAGGCCGCAACAGCCTTCTTTTCCTCAGCGGTTTTTCAGGGCAAAGCCCTTGAAACACCCATCCGTCTTCTGGGCAAAACCATCATTATCTAAAATACCGCACAAAAACAGCCTTCCTTTTTCCGGGTCCTCTAAGCTTTTCCACTGCAGCCCAATACATTGACCAGCTTGTTTTTAACCAGTTCTTTAATGGCAGTCCTGGCAGGCCCCAAATACTGCCTGGGGTCGAAGTCTCCCGGCTTTTCGGCAAAATGTTTCCGGATGGTGGCGGTCATGGCAAGCCTCAGGTCCGAATCTATGTTGATTTTGCACACAGCCATGGACGCGGCCTTTCTAAGCATCTCTTCAGGGACGCCCCTGGCACCGGGCATCTGTCCGCCGTATTGGTTGATCATATCCACAAACTCAGGGATTACCGAAGACGCTCCGTGCAGCACGATGGGGTATCCGGGCATTCTTCTCTGTATTTCTTCAAGAATGTCGAACCTCAGTTTTGGCTCTCCCTTAAACTTATAGGCTCCATGGCTTGTTCCTATGGCAATTGCCAGAGAATCTACTCCTGTCCTGCTCACGAACTCCTCTACCTGGCCGGGGTCGGTAAAGGCCGCATCCTTGTCGGCAACATTTACAGCGTCCTCTATTCCCGCCAGCCTTCCAAGTTCTCCCTCAACAACAACCCCTTTAGAGTGTGCGTAGTCAACAACCTGTTTTGTCAGCCTGATGTTTTCCTCAAAAGGATGCTTGGACCCATCGATCATAACCGAAGTAAAGCCCCCGTCAATACAGGCCTTGCATATTTCAAAATCCTCCCCGTGGTCCAGGTGGACGCATATGGGCAATCCTGTATCCTCAACAGCCGCTTCAATCAGCTTCATGAGATAAATGTGCTTTGCATATTTTCTTGCCCCTGCGGATACCTGCAGGATCAAAGGTGCATTTACCTCTTTTGCGGCTTCGGTAATGCCCTGAACGATTTCCATGTTATTCACGTTGAACGCGCCAATGGCATAGCCGCCCTCATAGGCCTTCTTAAACATTTCCTTCGATGTAACTAGTGGCATAAAGAACACTCCTTCGAATTTATATATTTATTATTATAACCCGGTTTAAACAGGCATAATCTTCCTTATATATAATTTATAATACTTACCCGAAAAAATAAAGCATCAAACAAAAAATCTTGCTGCCTGAACCCCCCGCCCAACTTGCTAAATTTTGAATACAAAAAAGTTAATTGCCGCAAGAATAAGAAGGATCAGCGGCTGGTGCACCACATACACCAGCAGGGTGTTTCTCCCCAAAGTGCTTATGATATTGTCTTTTATCGAAAAACGGAAAATACTTCTCTTCTCCCTGTAAATAAGCTTGCCTAGGGCTATCCCTATGATAAAAACTCCCAGCCAGGGCACCAGGGGGTAATAATCGGAAGAGTAAAAACGGCTGTTGATGATCCCGATGGGAAACAGGAAATCCAGCGAGGTACTAAGCCTTGAAAATACCTGTCCCAGAGCAATAATTCCTGCGCTCAGCGCCACCAGCAAATAGGGGCTGATTTTTTCAAGCACAGGAAAAAGCAGCATGCTGATACCGAAAAAATGCAGCACGCCGAACTTTATTCCCATATACGAAGATGAAAAATGGGCCACCGATACGGCAAGATAATCGGCCAGATGGGTGACAAAAGAAATAATAAGTGCAACGCCCAATATTTTAACGCCGTTTCTGATTACATTCCTGCTGAACCGGCAGCTTATGCCGGAAATGAGCATAAACAGGACAACCGAAACCTTTCCGATGTAATAATTGAGTCCCCAGGAATAAGAAACGGGGCTGTTATAAAATTCTTTCAAATTGTATATGATATGAAAATAGATCATTAATAAAAGGGCTATCCCCCTGAAAAAATCCAGTTCCCATATGCGGTTTTGGAGCGGCAGGGGCTTTGTGTAAATAGACATAGCAATCCTATAATTTCCTTCTCATGTATGACATCGGTAATGATATTATTTTAACATTGAATCCATTTTTTATAAACAGAAAATAAATATTTTTACAACTATTGTTAAAAAATTAACATATATTGGTTGATTTTTGCATCCGATTATGCTATATTTTTATTGGTTTTAGTTTATCGCAGGACAATAAAGCCAGTGGAACGTATTGAAATAATCGAATAATGCAAAAATATATTATCAAATTGTTCTTTAAACCCCAGAAGCCTAATATGATTGAAATAGAATAACAGGAGGTTATTTTAATGAGTGAATTGAAAGGTGCATGTGTATTTGGCCAGTCCGGCGGTCCCACTGCCGTAATCAACGCAAGTGCGGCAGGCGTTATACAGGAAGCCATGAATCAGAGCTGCATTACCAATGTCTATGGCGCTGCTCACGGCATCAAGGGCGTATTGGACGAAAATTTCTATGACATGAGCAAGGAAGACCCCCATGAGCTGAATCTTTTAAAAACGACTCCCTCCTCCGCTCTCGGTTCTGTCCGTTACAAGTTGAAAAGCCCGGAGGAGGACGAAACGGATTATAAGAGGCTGATAGAAGTTTTTAAAAAGCACAATATCCGGTACTTCTTCTACAACGGAGGAAACGACTCCATGGATACCTGCAACAAGGTGAGCAAATACCTGCAGAAAGCAGGCTATGAATGCAGGGTTATGGGGATACCCAAAACCATTGACAACGATCTGTGGGGAACCGACCACTGCCCGGGTTACGGCAGCGCTGCAAAATATATTGCCACTTCCGTCATGGAAGTATATCATGATGCAAGAGTATACGACAAGGGAATGATAACCATCCTTGAAATTATGGGAAGAAATGCCGGCTGGCTTACGGCTTCTTCAGCCCTTGCTTCTCATGCGGGTGCCGGACCGGATCTCATATACCTTCCTGAAATTGACTTTGACCTGGACAGGTTTCTTGATGAAGCATCTTCCATCTACAGGAAAAACGGGAATGTGATTGTTGCAGTTTCCGAAGGAATCAAGGACAAGAACGGAAAATACATTTCCGAATACGGCTCCGACCTTGCACAGTCAAAGGATGCTTTCGGCCATGCACAGCTGGGTGGCCTGGCTGCAACCCTTGCAAGCATTGCGAAGCAGAAAACGGGCGCCAAGGTCAGAGGCATTGAGTTCAGCCTTCTCCAGAGGTGTGCAGCGCATTTGGCATCGCTGACGGATGTGAATGAAGCCTACTGGGCAGGCCAGATGGCTGTTAAATATGCGGTGGAGGGTAAAACCGATTACATGGTTGCTTTTGAAAGAGCGGAAGGTCCGGAATACAAATGCAACATTAAGCTGATTAATCTCACCGATGTTGCCAATGCCGAGAAAAAAATTCCCAGAGAATGGATCAATAAGGAGGGCAACGGTTTAACCGGAGATTTTATAAAATATGCTCTGCCTTTAATCCAGGGCGAATCAAAGCCTCCGATGGAAAATGGGCTTCCCAGATTTTCCCGGTTGAAGAAAGTGCTTGTGGATCAATAGGCATTGACGGATATCCCGCTAAAAGGAGAAAGGCGGGTCAACCCATACGCCCACCTTTCTCCTTTTAGGTATGCAGGCCGGTGTATTATATCACATGTCCAGCTTTGATCCACATCTGGGGCAGTATATATAGCCTCTTTGCACTTTGGCATTACACCCCGGGCATTGCTTTTGGCCCTTGATTTCAACGATCTTTTCCTTCAGTTTTTCTATTCTGTCTTCACAATCTCTTATTTTCTCACATTTTAAGTTTATTTCTTCCTCTATGGGCCTTTCACCCTTATATGCCTCGTACACCAAGTTCCCAATCTCAAGCATCAAAGTCCTTATCCTGTCCTCTTCGGATTTTATATCCATGTTGATTCTCGATATCTCCACAAACTCCCTTGATGAGTTAACCGCAGCTCTTGCAGAATTTGCCAGCTTATTGCGGGCGCCTTCCAGTATCGACATCGGCACAGCTCCTTTCCTAATAACCGGATATTCGACAAGCAAGTGAAAATATTACTTTGTCCCGCGTCTCAGGTTCTTTTTTTTAGTCACTGAATACCCGAAATATCCCAACGGCTTTTCCAGGCTCCAGTACTCTCCGTGAGAAAAGCATATAAGATCGGCTTTGTCGAGACACAGCTTCCCCTTTTGGTCTATCAGGCTTTCATCTACGTTTACCGCCGCTATCTCCCCTAAAAACATGTGGTGGGAGCCCAGTTCGATTACATCCTTTACAAGGCATTCGATATTCACGGGGCTTTCCTTTATGAGAGGCACATCCACCCTGGAAGCTTTCTCCGGCGTCAGCCCCGTTGAAGCAAATTTATCTGTGTCCCTTCCCGATTTTACGCCGCAAAAATCAGTAGCATGGGCAAGCTTTCTTGTGGTCAGGTTGACCACGAACTCTCCCTTATTTTTTATAAGATCATAGGAATACCTCTCCTTGCGAACGGATATGGAGAGCATGGGAGGCTCGGAATTAATGGTGCCGGCCCATGCCAGCGTAATAATGTTAGGTTTTCCTGCCTGGTCCACGCATGTCACTAAAACTACGGGTACCGGGTTTAATATGGTCGAGGGTTTCCAAACTTGTTTGGATATATTGATACACTCCCTTCTATTTTCTTTTTACCGTGGCCTGGGCATCCTGGCGGACAGGCGCCGTAGCCCTATTGCTTTTTTTAAACTTGCATAGGACACCGAGAGGGCATTCCATGCAGTCAGGTTTTTTTGAAAAGCAGTAGTGCCCGCCTATCCCGTCAATCTGCGCATGAAATTCATTAAACAGCCGGGTATCGTGCGGAAGGTTGCCCATAAAAAATTCCTGCATCTCCCTATAGCGGATATTCTCCTCAAAGAAGCCCAGCCTGTTAAATATCCTCCTCGTATACGCATCTACTACGAATATTGGTTTTTCAGCCGCATACAGAATTATACAGTCCGCGGTTTCTTCCCCTATTCCGTATAATTTCAGCAGTTCCTCTCTAAGGGCGTACATTTCCTGCTCAAAGAACCGGTCCGGACAGCTCCCGTACTTTTCCCTTAAAAGCATGCAAAAGCTTTTCAGCTTCCTTACTTTTTGCTTGTAAAACCGGGTGCTCCTTATCAGTTCTTCAAGTCTCTCGTCATCCGCTTCACATATACCCTCCACACTTAATAACTGTTGAGCTTTCAAATTGTCTATGGCCGTAACAACATTTTTCCACGATACAAACTGGGTTAAAATAGCCCCAACAGCTACCTCAAAGCTTGTATCCGCAGGCCACCAGTTTTTAGGGCCCGCTTTTTCGTACATCAGGTTGTATATATGCAGCAGCCTCTGTTCCATATTTCGCTTCATCCTTCATCCAACGTGCAGCAGTGCATTCATTCTATATATTATACACCTTATTTGGACCTTTTAGCTATATAAAATAGGTTCCAAGAATGGGCCAGGTAACATAACATAGAGAAAGACATATAATGTAATACCTGTGTTTTAGTTTAAACCCACAGTTCAAGTAATATAACATATTAACGGGAGGATTGTATTTATGCGTATGAGGAGAGAACGAACCGGAAAATCGAAAGCAACTGCGCCAAAGGTCTATGAGGATAAAATCATGACCGCCTACAGAAGCGGAAGCATTGACGAAGAAACAAAAATACTACTGTATCTGCGTCTTCTATTTGACACCGAGCACCTTTCCCGGGAATACATCCCCGATGCACCCATAAAAAGCGGTACCACCATTGTAGAGGAAATCTACAACTATATAGGAAAAAGAAATGCCAGAAAGGATATTGTCGAAGAGGCAAACCGCTATCTGGAATCGGCGGTTCCCCCTCTCGACAGGGTCTATACCAGTCCCGGCGGTTTTTTCACCCTGCACTATACGACCAAAGGGACGAATGCCGTTCCGGGTTCCGGCTCCCCGAACATTGAAGTTCCTGCCTATGTAAAAGCGGCAGGAGAATATTTTGACAGGAGCAAATATGTAACATGTGATTTGCGGGGTTTTAAAAAACCTGTCCTGGATTACGGAAAGGAAAGCTACCATGTTTACATATACGATCTGAAGGGAAAATACGGCATCACTTTCCCCATTTCATTCTATAATACGGGCAAGTACAAGCCAAGGGTGGCTTCCGGCTTTATCAGCATAGACAACAACTACTCAAGTGCCAAGGGCTTTAAGAAAAGCTGGGAGGATTGTCTGAAAGTGACGGCAGCCCACGAATTCTTTCACGCGGTTCAAAACGCCTATAATGCGGATGCGGATTCCTGGTGGAAGGAGGCCTCGGCCACATGGAACGAAGATGAGGTATATGATTCGGTCAACGACTATTTCCAATATCTGGGTAATGTCTTCTCAGCCCCTGACAAGCCGTTGGAAAACAGCAGCTACGGCGGTGTGGTTTTTGCAAAATACCTGTCTGAAAACTACGGAGGCTACAGCATAATCAAGAGTATCTGGGAATGCCAGGCCGAAAGGTTCAGGAACAGCATAAACGCCATCGACTATGCCATAAGGCAGAGTTACAGCGGGGAAAACATCGGCACTCTATACGGCGGTTACGCGGCCTGCAATTTCAATCCCGCCCAGTACTACAGGGAAGGAAAGCTGTGGCAGCAGTCCGTTTCTATTAGAGACACCCATACGGCTTACCCCGTTGCGCAGAGGGATGGGAAGCTGGACCACCTGGCATCCAACTACCAGTTGTTCAAGCCATTTTCCCAGGGAAGTAAATCATTAAAAATAACGGTGGAAGGTTCAAAAGATGTAAATTGGGGGATTAAAGTGCAGAAAAGGCGGAAAATAGACGGCCTGTGCGATGAAGCCAAAGTCAGGCTGGACAGCAGCCGTCAAAGAGCGGAAATCCTGTGCGACTCCTTTGGAGACTACTACAGCGAGGTGTGTCTCATCCCCGCAAACCTTGAAAAGAATTTAGACGGAGCTGTATATAAATACTCCGCCGTGGTTGAATAAAATTAGGCGGGAGCAGGTATATTTTGGGGAAGGAGGGGACCGGTCCGTCCCCCTGCCTTACCCCATTTTCTCACAGGCCCTCGCCAGCCTGTCCAGGGTACTGCAGTCAAGCATGGTGCAGTGTCTCCTGAACCCCTCCATACCCGCAATCCGGCTCCATTCCGCTTCCGGGACGGGATTAAGCCAGAGGATTTTTTTAACCTTTGAAGCCAGCACCCTGATTTTCTCTATGGTCTTATCCGTTTCCAGGGTCTTGGCATCGCTTACAATAAGCACAATGGTTGATGAATTAAGCTTTGCATGGGCCTCTTCCAGTATATGGGACACCGCCGTGTTGATATTGGTTCCCTTTCTCCACACGCTGCTGTTCACAATTTGCTGTTCAAAGCCCGGCAGATTTACAAACTCACGGAGATTCAGGCGCTCCACCTCTTCGGAAAAAATATAGCTGTCCGCCGCCGCATGGGAATGCATTCCCATCATAAATTGAAGCACAAAGCCTGAAAACCTGTACATGGATGCCGACACATCACACAGCATCAGGTATTTGTCCTTTCTCTTGGGACGTTTTTTATATTCCAGCCTGAACTGCACAGCCCCGGTACTGAGGTTGCTCCGGATGGTTTTCCTTATATCCAGCCTTGCTTTTTTGCTGCTCCTCCTGTACCGCCGGGAGGCTTTCTTCTTAAGCTTCTCCACCATCAGTTGAATCAGGCGCACCACCTGGGGAATGTCGGCGTCGCCGATGCCGCTGATATTTTTGTATAAAAGGCTTTTTTCCCTGCGCATTTCATTATTTACATTCCACGCCAGTATTCCGGCTTCAGAGGGCAGTTCCCCGAATATATCTTCCGCCGGATCCCAATTTCCTTCCAGCCTTTGTTTCATGCTGTTCAGCTTCCCGTGGACAAGGCCCTCCACCAGCGAGCGGAACTCCGGCCTTACATTCTTGCCGTAGGAGGTTTTCTCGAGAAAATCCAGGATGCTCTTCTTTTCCTCTCCAGTCAGGCTGGCGTACACCATCTTTTGTTCATCCGAAAGCCTGATTTCCTTTTCCTGGAATTTCAATTTCGACACCTCTTCGCTGATTTCCCGCTTTCTCCGGCTGATTTCCTCCAGCTTTTGATTCACATATTCCACCCTTTCCCCGGGAGGGACAAAAAATGAATCAAAGGACTTTGAAAAAATCCTCCTTTCCTCCTCCCCCTTTGCAAGGCATGCGGCCAAAGACGTCTTGACCTGATCCCGGTCAAGGGCATTCACGTAGTTTAAGGCCTGTACCGCATCCATGGATTCGGAAATGCTCACCCGGATTCCGGCCATTCTTAAAACATCAATGAACTCAACTATGTTCTCCGTCAACAAATCCGCTGAATCCCCCGCTCTTATAAAATTCAACCAGGTCTTCCCTGCTTTTCAGCACAAAGCCTATGGTCTTTTCAGTCCCGTCTTCGTCCAGCCGTTTTTTATCCAGCGCCATCAGCGCAGCTACCCAATCCAGGGTTTCCGCAATGGACGGTTTTTTAAAAATCCTGTCGTTGTTTCTTAGATAGGCCGCCGCTGCCGCCACATCCCTCGCAAGCTTCTCCGATACCCCGGGCAGCCTTGCGTTTATAATCCTTACTTCCTTTTCAACCGAAGGATAATCTATGAAAAGGTACGCACACCTTCTTTTCAAAGCATCCGAAAGCTGTCTTGTATTGTTGCTTGTGAGGATAACCACCGGCTTGTTTTTTGCCCTGACGGTGCCCAGCTCGGGTATGGAAACCTGAAAGTCCGACAGTATTTCAAGCAGAAAGGCTTCAAATTCCTCGTCGGTTTTATCGATTTCATCTATGAGCAGCACCGACTGCTTTTCACTGTTTATGGCTTTAAGGAGCGGACGTTCCAGCAGAAAATCCTCGGTGAACAGGCTTCCAAGCTTTGAAAGCTGATCCTCAATACTGTAGCAGGCGTTGTTTCCGCCGGCTTTTCCTCCTTCGCCGTTCCCCTGTGCCAGGCCAAGCTGTATGCTCAGCAGCTGCTTCTGATAGTTCCACTCGTAAAGGGCTTTGGATTCATCCAGTCCCTCGTAGCACTGCAGCCGGATAAGCTCCGCCCCCAATGCGGAGGCAAGGACCTTTGCGACTTCCGTTTTGCCCACACCGGCCGCTCCCTCTATCAATAAAGGCTTCCCCAGTTTTAGGGCAATATAAACGGTTATAAGAAAATCCTCTTCAAATATATAGCTCTCGGCATCCAGCGACCTGCGAAGAGTCATAAGATCCATAGAATTGACCTCTCTTTGTCGTATTTGTTCTCTTGAAAATGTTCATCAAGCACCTTGCTTTTTATCTTTCCACTATTTTATCACTTGTAACATCCTATTGCCCGATTAAATATTTGGATTTGCAGCGCTTATTTCCCAATGGCCACCGTAATTATGTAATAAACAAAAGGAATTAAAACACCAGGGAGCAAATTCCCCACCTTGATCCTTTTAAACTCCAGGAGGTTGGTTCCTATGGCCATAATCAGGATGCTTCCCACAAGGGATACCTGCGTTACCACGGCATCTGCCAGCCAGGGTTTTATAAAACCGGCCAGCAGCGTTATGCTTCCCTGGTAAATCAAAACCGTAAGAGCTGAAAGCGCAACGCCTATTCCCATGGAGGCGGCGAAAACAACCGAGGTAACACAGTCCAGGATTGACTTTGCCAGGAGGGTTGTGGCGTTTCCCGTCAGACCGTCTTCAATTGAGCCCACAATGGCCATTGCCCCCACGCAAAATACAAGACTCGCGGTGACAAACCCTTCCGCCACATTTCCTCCGCTTTTCATGAATCTGCTCTGAATCCACGATCCCATTTTTTCCAGCTTGTTCTCTATATCCAGGAGCTCCCCTATAATCCCTCCCAGGACCAGACTGAAAATCATGGTCATAATGTACTGCCTGTCCAATTTTCCGCCGTCCGCAACCTTATATATCCCCTGCAGTGCGCCGGATATGCCGATAAACAGCACCGACAGGCCGACGCCCTGCATAATGATATTTTTAAACCTCTGGGGAAGTCCGTTTTTGATAAAGCTCCCTGCAACCCCTCCGGCAACCACCACAGCCGCATTTACAATAGTCCCTAATCCAATCATCATTTCAACCCCTTAGCTAAAATTAAACAGCTTTTTATATTATATCACTTAAATGGAAGAGGGACGAATACTACTTTGCTAATTTCTTGTATTTTCTTATGTTTTTTGGGAATTGGCGGCTTTAGCCTCTTCCCACAGCCTATCCGCCGTATCCGCCCATTTTTGAGATATCTCACGGCACTTTTCGGTAAGTTTTTCTACGGGTTCGCCGTCCATGGGCTGGGTGGAGTGAGCTCCCGATTTTATAACCATAGTCTTCAACCTGTCGGGGTTATCCAGCAGCGGGCACGGCCTCAGATGGTTTTTATTGAAGGGAATGTTCTCCTTATACTGCATGAATAACGGCGATTTCAAGGATTCAAGCAGGCTCACGTCACGGATGTTCACGTTGGAATAGTGTATAAATGCGCAGGGCTCCACATCTCCGCCGGCATTAATATGGAGGTAGTGCCTCCCTCCCGCAATACAGCCGTTTACATACTCACCGTCATTCCAAAAATCCAGAACGAATACGGGTTTGGTCTCCCTGAACTTTCTTACCTGGTAGTACATGAATTTCCGCTGTTCGGGAGTTGCCAGCAAATCGGGTACGGCTCTCTTTCCCAGGGGCATATAAGTAAAGTACCAGCCGAATTTGCAGCCTTTGTCAATCATCAGGTCCACATATTCCTCACTACCCACCACTTCGGTGTTCTTGCTGTGGTAGCAGGTTGAGTAGCCGAAAGCCAAACCATGTTCCTTGAGTATATCCATGGCTTTCATAATTTTTTTATAAGTTCCCCTGCCTCTCCGCATATCCGTCTCTGTTTCAAAGCCTTCTATGCTGACGGCCAACGCCAGGTTGCCCACTCTCTGCATATCCTTTGCAAAGGCTTCATCCATAAGCGTCGCGTTGGTAAAGGCCAGGAACATGCAGTCATGATGTTTTTCAGCCAGCCGGATCAGGTCATCCTTCCGCATCAGAGGCTCCCCTCCCGAATACAGGTAAAAATAAATCCCCAGCTTTTTGCCCTCATTAATAATCCTGTCCATGGTTTCCAGGCTGAGGCTTGAGCCCCTGTCGTACTCTGACGCCCAGCATCCCGTACAGCTTAAATTGCAGGCAGCCGTCGGGTCCATAAGAACAGCCCAGGGTACCGCGCAATGATGCTTTTTTCTGTTTTTTTCGGTAATCTTGCCGCCTATGAGAGATGCATTCACAACAAAGTTGAGGAGTATTTTTTGAATCACGTTGGGGTGCAGATCATGCAATGCGTTTCTAATTAAAAGATTCCAGTTGTTTTTATCGTCTTTTATAATATGCCTTGTTTTTTCAATGGTGTTTTTATATGCCCCTGTCAGATCAAACCTTTCAATCTTATCCAAAAGTCCGGGCAGGTTTTTATCGGGATCTTTTAAGACATAGTTCAGTGAATGCTTTAACATAATTGAAGCAATAAAATGCCGAGCAGACCTCATGGAAATCACCCTTCACCTATTTATCTTATTTACTTCAATCCATGTTATAATTATATTTTTAAAACATTTTAAAAATACTAGCTTTCACAAAATATATATCGCAAAGCCGGTTGCTCATATGGCCCCCGTACTTCTATAGACCCCATCCGGCGGAATGGACCTTATTTATTCAAGCCTCTCGCTACAATGTCCATCAACCGGTCCCTGGAGTTCAACTCGGGATTGTCAATCACAAGCTCCAGAAGTCTGTCCAGCATCTCCCCTATTTCCTTTCCACGCTTAAAGCCGAGGCTCATCAAATCGTTGCCGTCTACAGCCAGGTCCTTTAGGTCCATGCACTCACCTTTTTCCTTGATCCCGTAAAAAATGCTCCGGATGCGCTCCAGCTCCTTGAGCCTGCTCTCTGAATATTGGGGATTCTGCGCCCTCTTGTCTGCCTCTTTCACCTTGAGCAGGTCGAGGAACAGGTCCTCACCCAGCTGACGGACAAACCTTTTTACCGACTTCGGGCTTGGTTCAATGTTTTTGTCATGGTATTCTATCAAGTCCAATATGCTTTTAGCGGACTTATTATCAAACCTGAGTCTTTTCAAAACCTGTCCCGCTATGTTTGCACTTTCACGGGGATGTCCGTAGAAGTGGTCTATTCCCGCGGCATCGGTGGTTTTGGTTCCGGGTTTTCCTATATCGTGCAGCAGCATGGTCCAGCGGAGTATTTTATCTCCGGCAATGCAGCCCACGGATCTTAAGGTATGTTCCGCCACATCATAAATGTGGTATGGATGCTTCTGGCCTGTACTAAAGCAGGGTATGAATTCGGGAAGAATATATTGAAGCAGTCCCGTATCGTTTAAAAGTGAAAACTTCAAAGGGTGTTGGGACAGTAAAATTTTTGTCAGCTCATCCCTGATTCTCTCCCCGCTTATCTTATCAATCAGGGAGCTGTTTTCCCGAATGGAATGAAAAGTGCCCTCCTCCATGGAAAAATCCAGCTGGGCGCAAAACCGGACGGCTCTCAGCATCCTGAGGGCATCCTCGCCGAACCTGCGGGCCGGGTCCCCCACGGTACGGATGACACGGCGGGAAATATCCTCCATGCCGTTGTAAAAGTCGACATACCCGTGCAAAGGGTGGTATGCAATGGCGTTAACCGTAAAGTCCCGCCTTCCCAAATCCTCTTTAAGGGAAGACGTAAACCGCACGGTGCCGGGGCGGCGATGATCTATATATGCGCCTTCAGTCCTGTATGTAGTGACCTCGTAGCTGGCATCATTAGCCGGAAGAGTTACAGTACCGTGCTTGACTCCCGTATTAACGGTCTTTTTAAATAAGTTCTTCACTTCATGGGGTTTGGCATTTGTGGCAATATCCCAGTCCGACGGTATTCTGCCCAGGATACTGTCCCGTACACAGCCGCCCACCAGATATGCTTCAAACCCATGACCGTTTAGAGTCTCAATAATTTCATGTACCTCAGGAGGAACCTCCATATTTTTTGTCTTCATTTCACCTTTTTCCTTACTAAAATTATGTCCGTATTATAGCCCATCCCACCAGGGATTATTGCTTCGGCGGCGAAAAATCCGGCGCGGTGTGCAAAAATTACACGCCCTGCGGCGGAAAAGCTCAGTCGAACCTGTCAATGATGGCCCTCACCACCTCGTCAAAGGGGAGCTGCCCAATCTGATCCATCAGCATATCCAACTGGGTTTTGCGCCTTAACGAACCGGAAAGCAAAATTTCAACCCTTTGACGCTTATCAACTAAAACAGAGGTAACCTCAAAAACCCCTCCCAGGAGTCCTGCAATTACCAGTGCCTTTTCAGGAGAAATGGCGGCATTTCTGCTGGTGCCGCTGCTGCCGCTCCCGGCGCTGCTATTGTGTTTTCCGTCCTTACCGCCACTGCTGTTGTTCTTTGAACCCGTAGCCGCCGTATCTCCCACACCTAACCGGGCCGCAACTTCCTTGATTAATGAATCAAACTGGTCGGATGAAAACAACGAGGTTCCTCCTTCTTGTTAATTAAACCGTGGTAAAAATGGCCGGTTCCGTCGACACAGTGGGCGGCGTGGCATTGCCGGTAATATAGATAATAAACAGCAGGGAAGTAATAACAAACAGCAGATTGTGTTGGGTCTCATCCGAAAGAGCCATGATCATCACATCCTATGCGCAAAGATTACAATAGTATTATATTAATGCGGCTATCAGTTGTTGCAGGATTCTGCCCGGGTCAATTTGATGCCGCCAAGTCATCCCGACGGAATTTTGATTTGTGGCCCCACAACGGCTATTCCCACATGCCGGTTTGCATGGGCCGGCAATGGGGCCAAGGGACGAAATACCGTAATCTTTGAGTGCAAGCCCTAATTTCTCAGGCTGTGAATGGGCGCCGGAATCCTTCCTCCCCGCTTTATAAAATTGCTGCTCTGGAAAGGGTTCACTTTCATAACGGGGCCTGAACCCAGAAGCCCTCCGAATTCCACCACATCGCCCACTTTTCTTCCCGGAGCCGGGATGATTCTTACGGCCGTCGTCTTGTTGTTGATCATCCCGATGGCTGCCTCGTCGGCAATGATGGCCGATATGGTTTCCGCGCTGGTGTCGCCGGGAACAATGATCATGTCCAGCCCCACCGAGCACACGCATGTCATGGCCTCAAGCTTTTCAATGGTGAGTGCGCCGGCCTTCACCGCATCCACCATTCCGGCATCCTCGCTGACGGGAATAAAGGCGCCGCTCAGGCCTCCGACATAGGAGGAAGCCATGATGCCTCCCTTTTTCACCGCGTCGTTTAAAAGCGCAAGAGCGGCGGTAGTTCCATGGGCTCCGCATTTTTCAAGGCCCATTTCCTCAAGTATATGGGCTATGCTGTCCCCCACCGCCGGTGTCGGAGCCAGGGACAGGTCCACAATTCCAAAAGGCGCGCCCAGGCGTTTGGACGCCTCCTGGGCCACAAGCTGGCCCATCCTGGTGATTTTGAAGGCGGTTTTTTTGATGATCTCGGAAACCTCTCCGAAATCGGCGTTCTTGGCCTTTTCCAGGGCGCTCTTCACCGCGCCGGGGCCGCTGACGCCTACATTGATAACGCATTCCGGTTCGCCCACCCCGTGGAAGGCGCCGGCCATAAACGGGTTGTCCTCCGGCACATTTGCGAATACAATGAGCTTTGCACAGCCAACCCCGCTGTTATCCGCCGTTAGCTCGGCGGCTTTCTTAATAATCTCCCCCATTTTGCTTACCGCATCCATATTAATCCCTGCTTTTGTGGTTGCCACATTCACGGAGGAGCACACCTTTTTCGTGGCGGAAAGGGCATAAGGAATGGATTCCATCAATTTTAAGTCTCCCTTTGTATAGCCCTTGTGCACAAGCGCCGAAAACCCTCCGATAAAATTGACCCCCACGGTATCCGCCGCCCTGTCCAGGGTTTCCGCATATCCCACATAATCCTCGTCACTGCTGCATTCTGCTATAAGGGATATAGGCGTCACGGATATTCTCTTATTTATGATGGGTATGCCGTACTCCCTTTCAATGTCCTCTCCCACCTTTACAAGGTTTGACGCCATCGAAACAATCTTGTCGTATATCCTGCCCCTGGCAACTTTGCTGTCCGAATGGCAGCAATCCCTGAGGGATATTCCCATGGTTATGGTCCTGATATCAAGATTTTCATCCTGTATCATTTTTATTGTCTCCATTACCTCTGACGGTCTGATCATCCTCTGTCCCCCTATACGCGATGCATTGAATTAAAAATATCCTCATGCTGGATTCTCACTGAAACCCCAAGCTCTTCACCCTTTTTCTCAAGCTTGTCGGACAGTTCGCTGAAGTTAGCGTTTATTTTTGATATGTCCACCAGCATAATCATTGTAAAAATATCCTGCATTATAGTTTGAGATATATCCAGTATGTTTACGTTGCAGTCGGCCAATACGCGGCTGACACCCGCGATAATACCCACACGGTCGCGTCCGATTACGGTTAACACTGCTCTCATAGGAAACCCTCCCTGAAAATAAATGGGCTGTAAATCATCACAGTCTACGGGTAAAGAATGCGTGAAAGAAAACAGCGGCAGCCATCGGATTTTTACCCATAGACCATGTTCTCTACTAAAGTAATAGTTATTATAAAGTATTATAAAGTAAAAATCGTTTTTCTTCCAGAGTTTGATTAAGAAAAGGAAGACTATTTTCCGGAAGGGCTATAAAATAAAAAGCGCATTGCAGTGTGCAAAACGCTTTAAAATTGATCCACGATATAATTTCAGCAGTTCTCCTGTGATTTGCTCTAAAAACCCAATCTCTATGCTTCCTTTAAATCGTATTATTGGCTGGCGCCCAGCAACCTGTCGATTTCTCCCTGGTTGAAGCCCACAACAATATGGCCGTCGATATCCAGTACCGGAACTCCCCTTTGTCCGGATTTTCTGATCATTTCCATAGCGCCCGCCCGGTCTTCCGAAACATTGACTTCGTTAAACTTCACTTCCTTGGAATTCAAATACTCTTTTACTTTGGTACACCAAGGACATGTTTTGGTTGTATACACAGTAACATTCATTTCTTATACCTCCATAATAATTAAGTTATTTTTTTATTATTTCCACCATGGTCTTCATTTATTTTACGCTATTCATCTCTTATGGCTCCCATAGGACAGACGAAAATACACTTTTCACACGCCAGGCACTTTTCATTGTCAACTATTGGAGCTTCATACCCTTTTTGGGTCAAAGCCCCGGCAGGACATACGCTGACTGCGGGACATTTATGATTTTGCGGGCACAGCTTTTTGTGGACCACTACCTTCAATACCATCACTCCCTTTGGGCAAGGGCACTCCTACCCATAAATTATATGTACCCTTATTGATTCTATTATAACAAACGCCGAATATTATATCAATATATCTCGATATATAAATATAATAATTGTATCGTATGCCTTTACCGGATTGGGATTTTAATCCCAATACCATGGATCACTAAAAGTGAAAAACACTAATATTTTTAAGGTTGTCAAAAAGTAAATTTTATGTTAATATTAATACTAACACTGTGTAGTTGTCTTGGATTAAAGATAACGCACTTCAAGCCTTTCAATATCCAATTCGATACATAGATTATATGAATGTGGGGGTTGCTATGTCAAATCAATTCTTAAGCATTGACGCCTATCTTGAAAGAATCAAGTATGAAGGGAAAACAGACGTTTCTTATGAGACCCTGTACGGTCTGCACACATCACACACACTGAACGTACCTTTTGAAAACCTGGACGTTTATTTCAAAAAGCCCATTTTGCTTGACAGGGATTCCTTGTTCAAAAAAATAGTTGAAAATAAACGAGGCGGGTATTGCTTTGAAATGAACGGCATTTTCTCCTTCGTCCTTCAAGAGCTTGGGTTTAAAGTAACCAATCTATTGGCGAGAGGAACTATGGACGGTAAAACTTATTTTGCAAAGACTCATCAGGTATTAATGGTAGAAATCGGGGAAAAAAGATGGCTGGCCGACGTGGGCTTTGGGAACGACGGCATCACGGCTCCCGTTTTGCTGGAGGAGGGCATAGACCAGCAGCAGTTCACCCACACCTTCCGGCTTCTTAAAGACCCTAAATTCGGCTATGTGCTGCAAAATAAAGTGGGGGACGAATACCGGTATATGTATGCCTTCACACTGGAGGAATGCTATCCCGCGGATTATCTGATGTCCAACCATTTTACCGCTACTTTTCCCGGTTCCTTTTTTACCACAATGAAAATGTGCACCATGCCTACAATAAAAGGACGCATTACATTGACCGACAGGAATTTTAAGATACTTGAAAACGGCCAGGTTTCGGAGAAAAAGTTATCCAGTGATGCCGAGTTTGATGAAATACTAAAAAAATATTTCGGACTGGATATGGATTTAATAAGAAAGCCCTGACCCCCGGCTCCGTTTGTTCACCCCTGCCGCTCTTTAAAAATCCCCAGGGACATTCTCTGTGCAGTAGGCATCGCCGCCAGTTCTCCGGCGGCGGTCGTCTTATCGCCGGCGCCCGTTGAAGCTCCCTACAGCATCACCTTTATGCCATTTTGACCGACGGCCGTGATAAGGGCTGTGTTGGGATGTGCGTCTTTAAGTTCGACCGTTTAAAAAGGAAGATAACAAACAACGGTCATCTTCCCATCATCCAATATGGTATTTATTTTTTTTAAATGAAATTGTACTCCATGGGATTGTGGAAATCAGACCTTTTCTTTCTTAGGAATGCTGTCATAGTTTTCATTTTCCTGCTTTTTATCCACTTTTTCAATAATATAGAGAGCAACAAGTAAAAACACAATAAAAGCAAGCTTGATAAACATTTTGAACCACCTTCTATATGTTTTGCAATTGTTCCTTTTATAGGTCAACCCGGCTCTTGCAAAAGCATATTCCTTGATTTCACAGGCTGCGCATTCTTCCGTGAAGCACCTTTCACACAGCCTATACAAATTACCTGTGAATGAAGAAACGGTTAAGCCGATTCATTAGACTTAACCGCTTATGTTAAATATGATCGTGATTCTTTAGAAATCCATGCCTTCATATTTTAACGAAAGAGGATTAAGCCTGTATGTCAATAGATATTTTCCTATACTAAGTAATAATACGATTGCCGCATCATTTTGTTTGAGATCCAGGCTAAAATATTTACACATTAGCAATCCTCTTAAGAATGATCTCTCTATAAAAAATTGTATAATAGGACACTCAATACTGTCAATGAAATTACTTTAATGTAATTATATTGTAAACTGGTTGTAACATTATTCCACAGCGGTGTTTTCCTCAATACTTGCCTGCCAGATCAAACAAGGTATCCCCGCTGACCCTGTACACCGTCCACTCATCCATGGGCACTGCCCCCATCCGCTTATAAAACCCAATGGAGGGTTCATTCCAGTCAAGGCACCACCATTCAAGCCTTCCGCAGTTCCTCTCCACCGCCAGCTTTGCCAGGAAGGAAAGGATAATCTTGCCTATTCCCCGGCCTCTCATTTCCGGCTTTACATACAAATCCTCCAGGTATATTCCATATTTTCCCATAAATGTGGAAAAGTTGTGAAAAAACAAGGCAAATGCCACCGTTCTTCCTTCATACTCACCCAGGACTACTTCCGCCGCTCTGCGTACAAAAAGCGATTCCCGCAGAGACTCCTCGGTTGCGGCCACCTTGTCCAGCATATTTTCATACTCGGCCAGTTCCCTGATCAACCCCAGAATGACAGGCGTGTCCCTTTCCTCCGCAAAGCGGAGCTTAAAGCCTTCCAATTTCGTATCAAGCAATTTGTTCATAATTCCTCCACAATGGGCAGCATACATAACTCAGCATCAATATGATCATTCATTTTCGTATTTCAGGTCGTATTTGTCAAGTAGGGCTTTGGCCCTATACCGGGAAATATTGAAGGACTGCCAGCCCCTACCCTCATTTAGGGCTTTTTTGGCACCGTATAAGCTGTTTTGGAAAGCAGGGGAGAGATTTTCGTCGTTCACCAGCTGTACTAGCAACGGTACGGCATCATAGGACAGCCTGCCCAGATAATATTCGTCAATATGGCCTGTATTCCTGTAACGCTCAATGTTGTTTTCCACAATAATCACGTCGATATTGATATAGTTGACGATCAGATAGGCCAGCAAGGCGGTGACAATGTACCCCTTGAGCATAGGAACCTTTTCGCTCCACACCCTGCACACCGTGATAACCAGTATGGCCAGCACAAATACCATGAAGGCATGGGTCAGTATCCTCAGATAGGTGTAACCATAAGCCTCCTCATACATCCACATCCTGTAAAAGGCCGAAAGCAGCATTACCGCAGTGCAGGCAACCAGCAGGGAGTTAAATACCTGGATAAGCCTGCTCAGCGCTTGGCGGTCCTTTTTGGTAAGATACATATCGAGCAGCAGAATGCACAAATTGATCAGCGTGACGGCAATTAATTCAAAAAAACCCCTTCTGGCATACTCGGAGTATGTGAAATTCTGTGGTACAACACCGCCGAAAAGGTATGTAAACTGTATAACCGTAAAGACAACATAAATAATGTTCACGGAAAGAAGTACGGTTGCCGCTGTGATCGGATCTATCAGGCCGTTCTTCAGCGCGCTGTCCTGGGGTTCGGCAGCGGCTGAGCCTGCCCTTGCCTCAAGTAAGCTCCAAAGATAGCTGAAAAATATCAATGAAGCGGACAGGATGAAAATGAAACGCACGATCCACTCCCCCGGATTCAGGCTCTTAAACAGGTCGGGTAGGTGGCTTACATAGTTTCCAAAAACCTGGTCTGCGGAAGAAAGCAGGGGAATGATGATCAAAAACAGCGGAATTGAAATAAAAAGGCCGGTAAAAATTTTCACTGCCACGCCGTATCGGCCCTTTCCCACTTTTCTTCGGACCAATTCCACCAACAGGACAAAAGGCTTGCCTATGTGCAAAAATGTCCTGCAGAACATGCTGTTTAAAATATCTTTAATAAAACCCGCCTTATGCCACTCATGCCTGTTGTTTTTTGTGAGCAGGGTGGTCTGGGCAAGGATAAGCATAGGTATGCCTAAAAAGTTTAATACCCCGAAAACCCTGTTTGAAAAAATCAAGTAAGTAAAGGACAGCAGCGCCACAGGTATGCTTAAAAGCCACCCAAAATTAAATTTAAACTCCAGAATGCCGCGGGAGTTATAGATGAATGCGGCATAAAACAGCAATATAAATATCGGGTAAGAGATGCCCACCGTTTTCCCATAGAACAAATAGTCGCAGAGAACGCCTAAAACCGCACAGGATATCAGCAGACATATATTTTCCGTGCTGATTGTATTCCCCTTTATGGTTTGGTGACCATTTTCATTTTTGACTTCCGTCAAATCTTCCACTTCAAGGATCCTCCTTCAATTGAATTTGTCCTGTCGCTGTCCAAATTCGCTTTTATTCTTCGCTTTCCTTTTTATCCGTCCCGTCTTCATTCTCCCCGGGCAAATACTCCAGAATATCTCCCGGCTGGCAGTTTAAAGCCCTGCATATTGCTTCCAGGGTAGTAAACCGTATAGCTTTCGCTTTATTGTTTTTCAGGATGGACAGATTGGCCGGGGTCAGGTCAATTTTCGAAGCCAGTTCGGAAGAGCCCATTTTTCTTTTAGCCATCATAACATCCAGGTTTACAATGATCGGCATAGCATCCTCCCCTATATGGTCAAATCATTTTCCTCTTTGACTATGACCGCCTGATGAAACACCTCGGCCAGTATAATGCAAAAGAGTCCGGCGATGATAAAAACCATAGCAATAATAATGGTCAAAAAGGAGTTGAAGCAAATAATTTTTACAACATAAGCCAGGGAAATAAAGAAGGATGCAAAGGATATGCGCTTGAGGCTATGTACATTCCCCATTATAAAGGGATTTCCTTTGTTTATAGCTTTGAATATCCTCCGCAGTTCATTTACAATGACAAGGCATGCAAAGCCTGTGATGTATAAAAAGACAAGCAAAAAATTGTAGTTTTCCCCGTTGATGCGGTATATGTTTTCAAAATACCATTTGAGCAGCAGAGGCAGAAAAATAAATATCCCAATCCCCCCGATAAAAACCAGGTCTAAAAACCGTTTCACCCAGCCCGACAGGCCTTTCTCATCCAAAATCGCCATCGTCCATACCCTCCTTAGTTTTTAACTGCATTCATATCCAGTATACAGCAGCTATTAATAATTATCAATATGTTTTTATCGTTTTTCGATAAATTATTATCGTTTTACGTTGTAAAAAATTAAGTAAGAGATTCCTATATCCATTTCCCGTAAAAACTGATATAATAGTGTTTATCCACGTAAATTGAAGGAGTGTCCATAGGATGAAGGATTATTTTGTAGAAAAGGCCTTAAGCCTGGGAGCAGATCATGCTGTGGTTTTTAACATCAGTGACATTGAGTTTGACCCGCGGACCATACTTAAATGCATGTTTGGCTGCAGTGACTGGGGAAAGGGCCATACATGCCCCTCAAGGCCCAATTCTCCCAGTGTTGCGGAAAAGACCAGCAGCAAAACTGGTATTCGGCGGTTTTTATCGAATAATACCGGGATTTATCTCAAAGTCTTTTAACTGTAAAGCTTTAGCCCCATTTTCCAAACACATTCTTTCTATATCCCCTCTTTTCAGACCGGCTCTTTCAAAATGTTCCACCTCATCCAGCAGCCCGCTTCCATGGCCCACCAGGTAGGCTCCCGCATCGCTGCCTAAAGCTACCTTGACACCTATTTCAAGGGCCTTTTTCAAATTTTCAACCTGCCCTTCATACACTCTTTGAATCACTTCCCGCTCCTTTTCAAATCGTCCGTCCTCCGAAGCCAGAATGTTTCCCAAGGGTGCAAGGGTGGGGACCCATACAATACCCCTTTCAGCCATGCCGTAGAGCTCTGCCTCGGATATCAAGTATCCGTGCTCAATGGTGTTGACTCCGGCTTTTACGGCTCTTCCCACCCCTTCCCTGCCGTTGGCGTGCACCATGACAGGCAGGCCGCAGTCCTTTGCCCATTCCACCATATACTTCATTTCGTCCAGGGTAAAGGTTGTAGCCCCCACGTCTCCGTATTTTTCAAAATTCACTATCCCTGTTAAAACAATTTTTAAATGGTCGGGTCTATATTCCAGGAGAGATTTGAATTCTTCCTTAAAGCTGTCCAGGCCGTCTACGGGTTTGCCTAAAAACGAACCGTAAAAACCCTTCCTGTACAGGGCATAGATGGGGGATTTATAAATTATTCCCTCGGAAGGCGCTATTTCCCTGGCTAAGCGGGAGGCAAAAATGCCGTCTCCGCCATCTCTTAAAATGCTTATGTTCCGCATTTTATACTGCTTGAAAATCTCCCTGATCCACTGGGTTTTCCGTTCTATAGGGGAAGCCTTCCATGACCGCCTGTTAAACAAACCATTTAAAGCTATATGTACATGAGCGTCCATCAACATTATCCCATCATTCCTTCCTTTGTCCGTCAATTATTATGAAGCGGCGCATCCGGCGAAAACAGCATAAAAACCGTTCCTATGGGAGCAGCGCAATCTGCTTTTTATAGCACTATTCAGGATGGTTGTTTTCAAGCAGGCTCATTTATGCTGTTTGCCCACTTGCAGGACCATTCACACACCATTATACCACTATTGTAAGCATCTGTAGTATTAAGATTAAAAGCATCAATAAAAAAGCAGGACCGCCTCAAAGGACAGCCCTCCTTTTTGATCATGCCTGTATATTACTTCCAGGACCTTGCTCGTTAGGAATTTGTTCTTCGCTGTTGTTGCCGTTTGTTAGAGCAATGTTCTGGCCCTTTTGTTTGTTTACATCAATAAAAGATGCAATATAAAAGCTTTTAACGCCAAATCAATATCTAAATCTTTC
The DNA here is from genome assembly GCA_024655885.1 of Eubacteriales bacterium. Taxonomy (GTDB): domain Bacteria; phylum Bacillota; class Clostridia; order Acetivibrionales; family JANLFN01; genus JANLFN01. Next base: position 88,874 of record JANLFN010000002.1, read on the forward strand.
TCATGGTATAAGGGGTATTCACCTGGAAATGAGACATCCGTTGATTTTTTATTTCAGCTCTTAACTGCTCATTTTCGGACAGCACCTCTCTTTTGATATCATCCTTGTATTTTCTCATGGCCTCCACATAGGTATGCAGGCTCAAGGCATTCTGTTCAGCCATTTTTCAGCCTCCAGACTTCTTTTAATCAGTTTACAATAATAATATATTCTGTAAACATAATGGAGTTACACTTTTTAAGTACAAATTCAGAAAAAATGTTTTAGCATCCACTGACTCACTTTTTATTATCCTTCATGAAACCATGATACAAAGACTTACATATTTTATCGCAGTTCATATACTGTAGATGTAAATGTAAAATTAAATATAAAAACAGGGGAGGTTTACTCATGTCAGTGAAACATTCTGTTGAATCTTCCAGCCTGGCAGAAGTGCTGGATAGAATACTTGAAAAGGGGATTGTTATTACCTGTTCCTCCGTGTATCCTTAGTTGGCATTGAATTGCTGGTCATTGACGGGAGAATCGTTATCGCAGGAGTAGAAACTTGGTTGGTTTACGCCAGAGCCGTCGGATTACTTGCTCCGAACCTTAAGGAAGAATATTAGAGCGACCGCTTGATGGTCAAAAGATGAGGCTTTAATAAATAATTTACCTTTAAGCCTATTGTTTTACATATCCGCAATCCTTGAATATCCTGTAACAGAATTGGGTTCTAGAACCCAATTCTGCCTTCATCCATTGTAATCTTCATCTCCTTACATAAAATGTATACAAGCCCTAGGCTATATTGCGGTCAGCACCGGCTTTCCAACCATTTCAATCTTTCCTTAAGGGCTCTGTTTTCTTCTTCCAAATCCTTATCCCTATTTTTTACAGCCTGTGAAGAAAGGAAAGGCTCATTCCGCCACCAGTCAATACCCATCTCCACCGCTTTGTCAACCGGATTGTCTGCGGTTTTACCTGCCGTTCGCTTTGTCTTACGGGTTAATATTCGAAAGTAATATGTTTTGTTCTGGATCTTGAAGGCGGTATTACATCCTCTTCCACAATTTCATACTGCTGTCTGAAATATGCATTGATTTCAAGAATTTCCCTCTGTACCTGCTCAATCCTTCTCTCAATCCGCGCCATCCTCGTTTCCGCCATCTGCCTCTCATATTCCAGCCGGCTTAATTCGCTGGACAGCGCATATGCCCTCATATGATAATTCTTGTCTTTCGAACCGCCGCTTCGGATTGCCGGCCTCTTATATGCGGATCGGTTCGTCTGCACTTCCATAACCTCACTCCTCTCTACACCGACCTGGAGATTAAACTGCGTATGACATGCTCCATGGTCACAGGAGCCCCCTGGCTCCTTCCCGTGCCTCCCGTGCCCCCTTCGGGTCTGTCCGCAGTTCCCCTCCCTCCTAGAACATCCTCACAGATCTTCACAAACATCTCACTCTCCGCTCCGATGGGCACACTCAACAGGTTGGATACCTTCCCTATCATGATGGCCGCCCGCACCGATATGTTTGCTCCCATTCTCTTCCGGTAATTTCTCACCAGATCTACCACTTTCTTCGCATCTTCCACGTTTAGCCCCGTCTTTGCCACCACAATCCTGATTTCCGTTTCCCTGTCCCAGTGGTCCAAATTGATGGCGATCATCCGGTCCAGCAGCGCTTCCTGCGTCGCATACACCCCTGCGTATCTCTCCGGATTGCTGGTAAATATGGCCTTAAAATTCGGGTGTACTTTTATGTAATTCTCTCCCGTCCTGTTGATGGGCAGTTCCAGCACCCTCTCCTCCAAAACTGAAAGTAAAACGTTGTTCGTCTCCGGCGTCGAGCGGCTGAACTCGTCATAGATCAGGATATACCCCTCCCTGCACGCATCCACCAGTCTTCCGTCAATCCACTGCTGCTCCACCGTTTCATCCGTCTTCAGCACCGAGTGGATGTAGTTGTCGATTACCACCTTTTTTCTATACCCGAATTGGCCTCCCACAAACTCCGCAGAACAGATTTCATCACTCCCGAAAAGGATAATGGTGGGCTGATTGAACAGATGGGCCAGGTGCATGGCCAGGGTTGTCTTCCCGGTACCCGCCGGCCCTCTCAAGTGGACGGGGAATCCTGCGTTCAGATAGGCTACGGCCCTTGTAATCACATCGTTAATCTTTTCCGTTTCTACAAAGCTTTGCCTCTGTTTAAAATCTACCAGTGTAATTTCTTCCATAACAGCCCCCTTTCTATTCATCCAGCAGTTTTCCTCTTTCCCGGATACGGGAGCGCTGATAGGACAATACATTATAGTTAAGGAAATCTTTTACTGCCTGGGTAATTTCCTTTATATACATCCTTAGCCCCTCCTATTCCATGAGTGACTGATTTGCTCCGGCCGTCAGTCCCACAGCATCTGCATAAACCAGATACTGTTCAATGCTTGCGATAACCACTCTTGCTTCAATGGTCACAAGTTCGATTCCCACAATCGAAACACGTACGAATATGTCGATAACAATTCCCTTTTCCAGTATCCTATCCAAAACCTCTGCCAGGCTTGAAGTTTCAATTGACTTGCCTCCCACATGCTTCACCCCATTTATTATTTGGCTGTCATAGTCTATATGTATGAATATGAATTTTTGATTATTACACCTATATTTATCAACAAATTGCGCATAAAATCGGATAGTTTTATAACAACCCAAATATAATATAGAAGAGAGGGAAAAAATGGATCCCATGAATTCAGAAGCAGAATGAAAAATATGGGCGTGCGCCGTCCCTGCTTCATTAAATTATCCCCTCCTCTTTAGAACAAAAACAAAACCGTGTAATATAATGAAATCAAGGAGGGATATACTATGTTTGAGATAAGCGCCAAACAATATATATTCAAGTCCTCTGATGAGCAGGTACAAAACGTTTTTTTCAAACCCGGTGTCGGTTTATGCACCCGTACCATGAGCACGGCAAATACCTGGTCCGAGCCCTCCGTCTTATTGGAAGACGCAGTACCCGGCTTCAGTGCCTGTCTTGACGGGAATGATACGGTTCATATCTTTTGTCAGATGAAAGACGGCAGCTTAATACATATCCGGTCATCCGAAAATGAGTGGAAAGCATCTCAGCTGCAGAAGGGAAGAAGTCTGAAGAACTACTGCAAATTTTTAAATGTGGTCAGCATGGAACACACGGTCTACTTCTTTTATGTAGTGGAAGAAGCGGGAAAAAATCTTTTACTGTTTCAAAGCAAAAGTGGAGGAAACCTCCCTACACCTTCACAGGTAATAACTTCTCTGGACTATTCGAAAAAAAGTCCGTACAGGGTCCTGGTGCGGGGAAACGACCTTTACGTTTTTTACAGCCGCACCACCGGCAGCTGGAATCAAATCGGATACCAGGTGTACCACGAACCTGAAAATAAATGGAGCCCCTTTTATCCCCTGATAAACAATAATAAAAATGAAAAAGTTCATTTGACTTCGGTTCTGATGGATGCTCAGGGCCGCCTGCATGTCTGCTGGCAGAAAACTACCCCCCTGAAGTATGAACTTATATACTCCAGGAGAGATGCTTCTTCCGAAATCGGAAAAGACTATACTGTTGCCACTGCTCCCAGTGATTTTTACAATTCCTCCATTCTTTCAATAAACGGAAAAATTATTGTGTACTGGGTAAGGGATAAAAACATTTTTTACTGCATTTCTGAGGATGAGGGAGAAAAATGGAGTATTTCCAAGAAATATACATCCTACAGCGATGCACTTTTATACTGTATCCAATATTTTCAAAATTCCATTGACAGCGGCACCGAATTATTTACAAATGAACTTCCCGGGATTTTAGCCTATGGCTATAAGCTGGGATTTATAGATGATGATTCATTGGAAAGAAAGGAGAGAGACCGGAATATGAATGATTCTCAAGCGTTAATCATTAACACCTTGAAAATTCTCACAGCCAATGTGGATGATCAAAAAAAGCTCACCGATAAGTTAAAGCATGAAATGGATGAAATCGAGCAAAGACAGCGGCACTCCGAATCGGAATTGAACAAGTACATCGCGAAGCTGGATCTGATCTATCCGGATATCACAAATATAAAAACCGCACTTAATGATATAAAAAATATGCTGGACCGTTTGAAAATTTCGGAAGCAAAGGAGCAGGCCGAAAAAGTTACTGTAGAAGAACTGAAAGAGCCGGATAGCTCTCCGGATGCCTCGAATGAAGTAAACGCCAACAGTCCATCGGATGAAACGGAAAGCAAAAAAAACTACTCCAGGAAAACAGCCATGATCCCCGGCACCGGTTTTGCCCATATAACGCCGGAATATCTGAGAAGCATGGGCAAAAAATGATTCCCCCCTATACTGCGGGTCCATGGAAAAACTCCTTGAATGCACCTTGACCGCATTTCCAATGCGGTTTTTTTCGTAGAAAAGTTCGTTTCCACAGGCATCAAAAAAGTCTGCCGGAGGGCTTTTCGCCGTAGAGGAATACCCAAGCCTTAAATCCGGCGAAGCCAGCTTTTTTATTTTCCGAATATTTTTTGAATAGTTTCATCAGAAATAGCATTCACATAAGCGGGTTTTGTTACAAGAATCATCGCACACTTTGAAGGTTTTGCAGGTTTATACGTATGGCACTGCCATATTCTTGAACATGAGGATTACGAGATGATGCGCCCTTATAAAGTAGTCAAGTGGGCATCAAAATATGACGACAAAAGCCGGACAACTGTTGAAAGCAGGACATGGACAGCTTCACACAACAGATCACGTTAAATGCTGGTGGCCCGCAACGTGTGCTGTAACGTTTGAGTAAAACCAGGGATCCGGATAAAAAAGAGCGGAAAGAAATGCTTGGACTCTTTTTTATCCGGACAATTCTACTTCAGATGACCGAATCCAGGGAATTAAAAAATCAATCTATTTGCAGCCGAATCTTTATTTTAAATTTATTTCCGCAATTCAAGCATTCGGCACGGTCTGCGCTCAGTATCTTGAGCCTTTCCACCTGCTGGCAAAAGGGGAATTCATAATCGATTTCCTTGTCCTTTAAAACCTTATCCAGATTATTTTTTTACATATTCCAGGCAATCTTTATAATTCTCATTAGAAAGCATAGGTCTCACCTTCTAATTCTTTTCAATACATACAATATATTAAATAAAGGTCCGATTTGTTCCTTGATTCGTAAAAAATCCGAACCTTTTTGCCGGATGAAACAGTTGTACCAATGGTGGATTCCTGTGCATTTTTCAAAGGAGACCTCGTTTTTATTCCCATTCGCCGCTTTTTTTTTCGTCACTTTCTTCTTCTGCATGAGCACGGTTATATTCCCTGGCTGCCCTCAATTGATTCAGAAGTTTTTGCTCTGATTCCGCAAATTCGTTTTCTCCAATTTATCCCATTTCATAAAGGACCGCCAGGTCCATCAGCTTTTTTTATCTGGTCTTCATCGTACAATTCCTTCAGCGCATAATCGGTTATCGTTTCCAGAAGGTTATAAAGCTTTTTTATGATATACATGATACACATCCTCTCCTGAAGCCTGCCCGGTAAAACTCCATTTTTTATGCAGGGTTTTTATAACTGTTCATTCAGGACTCTAAGCGGCAAATCCTTACCAGCGGCAATAAAGTAAAGGATGCCTTTTAGGCTTTCATTGTGATGCTGGTAAAATTATAGGGAGGCCATGGTCCGGAATAGCTGAACTCCAAAGCATCCGAATACTTATCTATGATGGATTCAACCAGGCTGTCAAATTCCCGCTCCTGGTTTTTCGGTATCAAGAACGCCGCATTCATCACCATCAACGGATTATTTACATCGTTATTGACCGCATTCCCGTAAGATCCGTTCCGCCGGACACCTCTCCTTCAATAAAGCAGTATACATACTTGCCCTTGTTCACACTAAAATTCCTCCATCCGGTTTGTAGCCCCCACGGCGATAACATTTTCCAGGCCTTCGATCCCGTCAAGTTCTGTGAGGAATTGCGCCGCAACCGATATTTGGCGGGAGTCGCTGTGCCCATTCACCGACATCAAGGAGTCAATTTCATCGAAAAAAACAATGCACGGAGCGATCTGCTTAGCCTTCCTGAATATCTCCCGGATGCCTTTTTCGGTCTCTCCCTGCCATTTGGACAGCAGCTCGGGACCTTTGATCGAAATAAAATTGGCACCGCTCTCGGTGGCTATTGCTCTTGCTACCAAGGTTTTTCCCGTACCCGGGGGACCATAGAGCAGTATTCCCCTGAGGTTTTTTATCTTCATTGCCGAAAAAATTCCGGAATACTTCAGGGGCGATTCGATGCACTCCCTCAAACGGGCTTTGATGGAAGAAAGGCCTCCGATCATATCCCAGGTTACGTTTAGAGAACAAACCTCTTGCCCTGTATCAGTCCATCCACCGGCAAGAGGTCATCAAACTAATCCTACAATGACATATTGGTACAGGAAAACATATCTGAAGGAAGATTTTCACTCGACCCGTCTAAGGGAATGGACTTTTCGATGCTATTGAAAATCCTTCCGAAAGATATCGTTTTCCAGCCAAACAATGTAGTACTAAAACATCTATATTCCATCTATCTTCTGGCAATAGTCACTTTAAAAATTCCATTGTTTTCGGATACCGAGATGGCATCCTCTGGTCACAAGTTCCAGTCCCACAATACAAAACACGTACGAATATGTCGATAACAATTCCCTTGCCCGGTGTCCTGTCCAAACCTGGGGCAAGATTTAAAATTTAAACGGACTTGGCTGCCAGGCCCCGTACTCCATCCACCATTCCGCCGCCACATTTATATGTATGAATATGGATTTTTGGTTATTACACCTATGCGGTTCAATACCGAAATAATAAAACCCCCGGTTTGAAACACGAGGGCCCTATACCACAAATTTGTATTTTAGGTTCCCAAATTTTTAAACATCTTCATGGAGCTTTCCTTTTGGCCATGGGCATTACCGGCAACACACGACTATATTGGAATATGCTTATACCCATATGTAGCCGTTTAATCGTCATCCCTCTCATAATCTTTTTTAAACTTATCCAAAGGATTAAACTTTTGCTCTGGGAAAAACTGGGTGGGGAAAGGGGTCTTCTTTCTGTCATTAAAGGTATGGCAGTTCTGTGTAGAAGAATTGACCGTTTGTTCAGGCGGCACTGGGCAATATCCGTATGAGGGAATTAGCAGCTGGACGTTACAAGCGCATTTCACAACAAAGAATACGCCGATATCGAGAGAAAGAAGTCCGCTTGCAGGATTCACCGAATCGTTGAACGCTTCCGCCAAAGCCTCAATCTTGATAAGCAACCCATCCGGATCAATGGTATTATTCTGGTCTTCAGGATAACGGATGACACCTATCTGGGTCAGGCAACTGGGACAATAGATTTCATTGATTGTCAGGTTGAAAGCGGCCTCGTCCACCTGTGTCAGATGGTTGATGCTGTCTGAATAATAAATATTGTACCTGATTTTTACAAATAATTTAAGTTTCTTAAATCCCGGCTTTACTAAAGAGTCGGTTTTTGATACCACCCTGACTTCTACGATATCAAAACTGTCCGCCCCTTCAAAAGTAAACATGGGATTGATAACCCCCGACCCGGGAATCAGTGTAACCGTCCTGACTACACAGTCCCTCAAAGCCACTTGATCAAATATCTTTTGAACTTCAACACAAACCAGTTCATTTGGCGGTGGAAAATTTTCCGGATCACAAATTTGCCCAGCCTCAATTTTTACATTGTTGGCTTCATCATACTTAGGCATACATAAACCTCCCTACTACTAAATTTCATGATAGACAATTCGGTTTTCCTATGTGTATCAACCTGTTTTTATCTTGATACGGCACTTCAGTATCATTATATTAAGATAGGAAAAAAAAGTTACAAACCGTTGAAAATTATGCTTTTTCATTTTATGGATTGGAGAATATATTGAATGTACTCAGAAACTTATTTTGAATCATGCATACGCAACATCAAGCTAAGGAAGATGATTTTTAGGATTCCTGAATCCAAATATAAAATATATCTGGTAAAATGTAAAAATATGGAATGAAGTTTTATCTTTCCCTTTTATAGCTCATCAATGCCGCCCGCCCCACAGTTCTGTACCCGTGTTTGCGTCTTATTGCGTCCATAGCCCTTTCAAGCCTTTCTTCCTTTTCGGAGCCGCGCTCCCCGCCACCGCAATTGAATAGGGAAATCTGGTCCATTTCACAGTCAGAAAAAAAGCCGCTCAGTGAAACACCCAAAAGCCTTACAGGCTTGTTGGCATCCCAGTTTTTCTCCAGGAGCTTGAGCCCTGCCCCGTAGATTTCTCTCGTCAAATAGGTTGGCTTAAATGTTGTCTGCCGTGTGATGGATTGAAAATTTCCGTATTTGATGGTTAATTGAACCGTCCTTCCCTTTTTGCCGTACTTTCTTGCCTCAGCTCCTATCTCTTCGCAGAGAAGCATTAAAACCCTTTTAGCCTGTTCAATATCTGTTATATCTTCCGGAAGAGTGGTTGAGCGGCCGATGGATTTCATTTCGCCGCGGTTATGGGGTATCACCTGGGAATCGTCCAGCCCGTTGGCCAGGTTTGAAAGCTGGACCCCATACTTTCCAAGCTTTTCCTCAAGGGTCTGCCTGTTGAAAACCGCCAGGTCCCCGATGGTTTCAATGCCGAGGCCCTTCAGCTTTACAGCTGTTTGTCTTCCTATCCCGTACATGGAACTTACAGGCAGGGGCCAGAGCTTGTATTGAATCTCTTCTCTCCACAGTTCGGTAATTCCCAAAGGCTTTTTCATTTCAGAGGCCATTTTTGCCAAAAACCTGTTTTCAGATATGCCTATAGAACACCAGAGGCCAAGCTCGCCGCGGATGCTGTCCATAATTCCCTGCGCCGCTTTCGAGGGTTTCCCGAACAGGCTCTCGCAGCCTGTCATGTCCAGCCAGGCTTCATCGATGCTGTTCTGTTCAATAATGGGAGTATACCTGTTTAAGATTGTCATAACTCTTTTGGACATGCTTTCATAAAAGCCATGGTCCGGCGGAACCAGGACCATATCCGGGCACAGTTTTTTGGCTTCATGCAGCACCATAGCGGTTTTTACGCCGTATTCGCGGGCTTCATAATTTGCAGCCAGAATAATTCCCGTGCGTTTTTTTGGATCCCCGGCCACCGCCGCAGGCCTTCCAACCAGATCCTGATTCCGGGTCATCTCACAGCTTATGAAAAAGGCATTCATGTCCACCAGAAATATAACTCTTTGCATAGGCACCCTGACCGTTACTAAAATCTATAACCATTATATCACAATGGGGAATCCTGCCAAAGGCCATAGGAAATCAATGAATGGCCCTCTTTTTATGTTTTCCCCCCATAATGTCCGAAACATCGGTAATAGTGACAAAAGCGCCCTCGTCTTTATCATTGATGATGGATTTCAGCTTCGCCACTTCCAAACGTGTGACCACAGAGTAGAGGATGGTCTTCCGGCTGTCGGAATAACCGCCCTTACCGTCTAAAAACGTTACACCTCTTCCCAGGCGGGCAATGATGGTTTCTGCTATTTCCTGCCCTTTCTCCGAGATAATGATTGCGGCTTTGGCCTCATCCAGCCCTTCAATGGTAATGTCGATCACCTTAAAAGCTATAAAATAGGCAATAAGGGAATACATGGCCTTATCCCATCCGAAGGCAAGGCCGGCGCTGCTCAATATAAAAATATTAAAAAACATAACAATCTGCCCCACCGAAAACACGGTTCTTTTGTTTAGCACGATGGCAACAATTTCCGTTCCGTCCAAGGAGCCTCCGTAGCGTATTATGAGTCCCACGCCGATTCCCAGGATTATACCTCCAAAAACGGTGGCCAGCAGTACATCGTTGGTTAAGCCCGGAATAGGGTGGAAAACGGATACCCAAAAGGACAGGCATGTAATTGAGAACAGCGAGGATACGACAAAAGTTTTTCCTATCTGCTTATAGCCAAAAAACAGGAAAGGAATATTTAGCACAAAGGTAAAAATTCCAAGGGGTATTTGGGTGAAATGGCTGGCTATGATGGATATTCCCACAACGCCTCCGTCTATGATATTATTGGGTATCAGGAAAATCTCCAGCCCCGCAGCTGCTAATATTGAACCTATAAAAAGGAAAAAATATTTTTGGATGGCCTTTAACAAAAGATGGTTGTTTTTCATCATTTACAGTCCCCCCCCCCGTCGCTATACGGTTTACAAGCTTATATCCGACACAGGATATCAGGCACTTTGCCAAACAAGGCAAAATACCTGACACCTGATAATACTTTATTTTTTATTTTGAATTTTATTCATTTCATCGGCTTCTTTGTAGCTTGCTTTTGTCGCGTAATGACCCGCGACAAAGCCCACCGCCATAAGGATCACCACGAAAATAACGATGCCCATGCCTACTGCGTTCATTGAATCACCTCCCATATCTATTCGTCAGATAAAGAGGCGGCTGATTTTGTATTTACTCGCGTGGAAATAATGCGAGATGGTATCTTGGATCTGACGGCGGAAATCAAAAATGACTCCCCCGCAATTCAAGTCGTTTACCGAATAGTCTTGACAGCATCCCTGAGCCTTAGAAAAATCCTGGAGCTTTATTGTGGATAACTTTAAGGAAGGTTTTTTATTATCCTGGCTGAAAACCGGGATATGATCGTTGAAATTGCCGGCCAGCATGACGGACTTTGCATTTTGGGCATGTTGATCACCCCCGCCGGAGCACCATGCGGGGATTGCCGCTAATTGAAGAACAAATATGAATATCAGCAAGAACAATAAAAAGCTAAATAATTTTTTATTTACCAGAATTCATACCTCTCAAAAATATCTTTACGGCTAAATTATATCATATATGCCGGTTATTTTAAAATATACTTGCGCCAAGTTGTGCTGGATCATTATTGATATATTGACAATGATAGCCAAAGGTAATATAATTGGCATTATGATTTACTTAGTACCAATTACCTATACCATTAGTCCTAGCATCCTATAGTGTGTAATTGGACTTTGAAGGAAACAATAGAGCTTGTAAAAGGGCAAACCTTTCGAAAGATAGGGACGCAAAGCTTCGAGTCTACGGTGTGAAACACTATGACGGTCGGGTTGCCAAGGCGAATTTCATATGCGGTTAAGGCCATGGCTTCTTAAGGCCATGGCTTTATTATTTTCATTACAAATTTATTTATTGGTTAAGGAAAGATTTCTATGGCTTTTAAGGGCAATATCCTAAAGAATGAGAGCTATGACCCTCACTATAGGATAGAGTTTTCTTATGAAACTGAAGAGGTGTCAATTGAGAAAGGCTACGCAGAGATTATAAGAAGGGCTCCGAGGCCGATCATAACCTATGATTCCGACACCGAATCCAGGCTTGGGCCTTTTGACAGGGCCAAATTAGAGCTGGAACTTCTAAATCTGGTAATCAATTTCTGGTTTCAGAGGCAAAAAGACAGAACCATTTGAGGTTGTCCTAAGCACTCCATAAGTCTGCAGGGCATTGAAAGGAGATTGGCCTCAAACCTTACAGACAGCCGTTGAGGTGTCTTGCATGAAAAAAGTGTTAATTGTGGATAGTTCGGCAAATATGAGAAACAAGCTGAAGATGCTGCTGCAAAAACATGGCTTCGAGGTTGTCGGCGAAGCGGAAGATGGAAGAATTGCGGTCAAAAAATTTAAAGAGTTGACTCCCGATATTGTGACAATGGAATTAGACCTGCCCCTGATGGATGGGCTGGAAGCATTAAAGGCTATAAGGCAAATGGACCCTGACGCAAAAGTAGCGATAATAACTTCCCAGGACTGTTCAAAAACCATCCGCACCGTCTCTGCGTTAGGGGCAAAGGAGTATTTGCTCAAATCCTTCAGCAGAGAAAGGATCATTCAAGCGTTAAAAGCCCTGTGAAAAAAGGGGTTCTATAGGTTTTGCAACACCGCGTGCAGCCGTCTGCAAGCGGCCCGCAAAAAAGAATCCCTGTGGTTTTCACATCCTCCTTTAGCCTTGGTAAACCCCGCAAAATATAAGCGGCCATAGTGAAATAGGCCTGTATCCGTAGAAATAGATGTTGTATAATTTGTATATATATGTTAAAATTGCATGTAAATATAAAATTTTCCTATAGCTAAGGAGGGTTAAAATGTTTAAAAGGAAAGCAGTCTTATTACTGATTTCGCTTGTCCTGGTTGCCTCTATGCTGGCAGCATGTGCTCCCCAGGGGCAGGATACCTCCAAAGGACAAGAGACATCTCAGCCTGCTCCACAACCCGCAGAGCAAACGGCAGACGTTGTGGTGGTCGGCGGTGGAGGCGCAGGGCTGTCTGCAGCTATTGAGGCTGCCGGAGCCGGTGCTTCGGTGATTCTTCTGGAAAAAATGCAAGCGGTTGGAGGCAGTACCGCCAATGCTGGAGGAATCATATACGGCGCAGAAACACCGGACCAGAAAAGAGCAGGTATAAACGACACCTGGCAGGCCCTGGTGGATTACTGGGTCCAGAGAGCGGATGGAGATGTGGATAAGGACCTTCTTACGGTTGTGGCACAAAAATCCGGCGAAACTATTGGCTGGATTGAAAGTTTAGGAGTCACATTTAGGGATCCCATGCCTGCAGGAACCAGCCCCGTACCCAGGGGACACCTGGTGAAGGAAGGCGCAGGGACAGCCATAATTAAGGCATTGGAGAAACAGGCAAAAGCAAAGGGCGTAAAAATATTGACCAGCACAAAAGCTACAAAACTGCTTGTCGAAAGCGGTAAGATCACAGGGGTGACTGCACAGACAAGCGACGGAAAAGAGGCCAGCTTTAAAGCAAAAGCAGTAATCCTGGCCACAGGCGGATTTGACAGAAACCCGGAATTAATGGCCCAGTATGTGCCAACCGCCAAGGATGTTCTCACCTGGGTGGGTGAAGGAAATACCGGGGACGGATTAATTATGGCAAGGGATGTAGGTGCTGAAATTGTTGCAAAAGGCGGTGTCATCGGATTCAGGGGGGTTGCACCCGAACTTCCTTTCATGACGCCTTTGGGAGGAACCGCTTTTAATCCCACCCTTTGGATAAATGAAAAAGGGAAGAGGTTTATAAATGAGGCCACCGATTATCCCCTGTTCTACAACGAAATGGTTAAGACGGGCGGGAGCAAGTTTTTTGCCGTCTTCGACAGCACGGCTCCCCAAAACATAAAGGACGCACTGGAATCCGGAATAGAAAAGGGTTATGTATTTAAGGCCTCCACCGTAGAGGATCTGGCGGGGAAAATAGGCGTAGACAAAGCCACCTTTGCCGCTACCCTTAAGAGATACAATGAGCTGGCAAAGAAAGGCAACGACGAGGACTTTAAAAAGCCTAAGGCTTCAATGACCCCCATTGAAAAAGCCGATTTTTATGCGGTGAAAATGTCTAAAGGAACCATCGGAACCATGGGAGGACCTAAAATAAATACTAAAACAGAAGTGCTGGATACCAAGGGAAATGTGATCCCCGGCCTGTATGCGGCGGGAGAAGTGGCGAACGGCCAGTTCTTTAAGGATACATACCCCGCCAGCGGCACTTCCATTCAAATGTGTCTTACTTTAGGCCGGATCGCAGGAAAGGAAGCGGCAAATTACGGCAAATAAAAATAAATGCTGAATAACTTCGGCAAATCATAATTTCCCGGGAGAAAATTCTTGAAGAAAAAGGATTTTCTCCTTTTTTACACCTTTCTATTTTCTATACCTTTGATTGAGCGCTATTCTGCTTGACAAAAGCAGCAGGCAAATTTTATAATATACATAGGTCAATATGACCTATGACATTTTATCATAAACTATAATGACTTATTCCTATCCGGCAAATATTTTGGATACGCGCTGGTCATAATACTGAGTATAGTTAAATTTTCTAGCAGTTCAATATGTTAAGTTTTTAACGGGATTTCTTGTTTCCATGAACAGGGCGAATATACAATACTTAATTTCAAAGGAGGACGATTTATGAGCTTTTCCACTCTACTTTCACCCATCAGGGTAAGCGCAATAGAGATCAAAAACCGTTTTGTGGTGCCGGCCATGGGAACCTCTCTCCCCAATCCCGACGGCACTGTGTCCCAGCGGCTCGTCGACTACTGGGAGGCAAGGGCAAAAGGCGGCTTTGGCTTGCTGATTGTTGAATTTTCTCATGTGGACCCCCTGGGTCAGGCCATTCCTTCCCAGTTAGGCGTATGGAAGGATGATTTTATCCCCGGCTTAAAAAAACTTACCGAGACAGTGCACAAATACAACACAAAAACCTTCCTTCAGCTTCACCACGCCGGAAGGGAAACCAATCACTTCGTCACGGGGAACCAGCCTGTAGCCCCGTCGCCCATCCCTTGTCCGGTAAACAGGGAACTGCCCAGGGAACTGACTACAAAAGAAGTGTACGACCTTATTGAAAAATTCGGAGATGCCGCTCTGCGTGCAAAAATTGCCGGTTTTGACGGGGTTGAAATTCACGCCGCCCATGGCTATCTGGTGGCGCAGTTCATTTCCTCCTATACAAACAAAAGGACGGATGAATTCGGCGGAAGCTTCTCCGGTAGAATGAAATTTGCCGTAGAATTGATAAAAAATATTCGCAGCAAGGCGGGAAATAATTTCCCCATCAGCTTCAGGATCAGTGGAGACGAGCACGTACCCGGCGGCAGGACAATCGCCGAATCCAGGCTGGTGGCCAAAGTTCTTGAAGAGGCCGGGGCAAACGCAATTCACGTTTCAACGGGGGTCTACGCCAGCTTGCATTGGACCATCGCTCCCGCCGCAGTCGCTCCCGGATACAACGCGGGTGCGGCTGCCGAAATCAAAAAGGCTGTGAACATCCCCGTCATCGCCGTCGGCAGAATCAATGACCCTTTCTTGGCCGAGGATATTGTGGCATCGGGAATGGCGGATATGGTGGCATTGGGCAGGGAATCCCTGGCTGATCCCGAATTTCCTAACAAAGTGGCCTTAGGCAGAATCGATGAAATTTCACCGTGCATCGCATGCATGCAAAGGTGCCAGGGCGCCGGTGTGGATGCGGAGGATACGGGCGTGTCCTGCCTCGTCAACCCGTTTACGGGGAAAGAGGGCATCCTTAAAATGGACAGGACAAACCAGCCCAAAAAGATCCTTATTGTAGGTGCAGGACCCGCCGGCCTGGAGGCTGCATGGGTCGCCGCAATGAGGGGGCATTCGGTTACGGTCTATGAAAAGCTGGACGCACCGGGCGGACAGTACCGTACAGGTGCCATTCCCCCCTTCAAACAGGATATTTCAAGAGCAATCAATTATTATATGACCATGGGTAGAAAATATGGCGTAGAATACAAATTCGGTACCGAAGCCAATGCGGAACTGATTGAGAAGGAAAAACCCGACGCGGTCATTCTGGCTACCGGAGGAGTACCGCTGATACCCAAAATCCAGGGAATAGACAGTCCCAAGGTGGTCAATGCCGTTGATGTGATTGAGGGAAAGGTCTACGTCGGAGAAAAAGTGCTTATCATCGGAGGTGGTCTGGTAGGGGTTGAAACAGCCGATTTATTGGGTGAGCACGGCCATAAGGTGACCATCGTCGAAATGCTCCCCCAAATCGCCGGGGATGAAAATCCCACAACCAAATATTATTTGTTGGACAGATTAAAAAATTACGGTGTGGAAATGCTTACCGGCTTTAAAGTCAAAGCGGTCCTTGATGACGGCGTTTTGTGTGAAAAAGACGGCATTGAGCAAAAGCTTGAAGGTTATGATTCCATTGTCCTGGCCATAGGCTCCGTTGCATACAACCCATTGGAGGATAAGATAAAGGACAAGGTTGCTGAAGTGCATGTAATCGGAGACGCAGTCAAAGCCAGAAAAGCGCTGGAGGCAATCTCGGAAGGAGCCAGGCTGGCCGTAAGGATATAACCCGGTAAGTCTATAGCAGGCATGGGAGCTATGATTAAAAAGGGCTTATTATTCAAAGTAATAGGCCCTTTCTCGATTAATCCGCCATGGGCTCCTTAATCTTTTTCTTGATAAAAAGATGGAGAAAACATATAATCAATGGTGGGTTATATGCTGTGCCGCTTTGTTAATGCTGCCGGCGGGGCAATTGATCAAATTATGTCTTTTAAGGAGTAAACAGGAGTCCGAATGTTCATAGATATCTATATACTTTCACAGCTAAAGAACGGGCCGAAGCACGGTTATGAAATCAAAAAAAATGTGGAGTATCTTTTAGGCCCTTATTATGCGTTCAGCAACAACAGGCTCTACCCTATCCTTAAAAAATTCGAAAAAATGGGTGCGGTGAATAAACAGGTTAAGCAGCAGGAAGGCAAACCCAACCGGCATATATATCACATTACGCAAACCGGTCTTGACCTTTTCTATAAAATGCTAAAGGACTATCCGCCTGAAATCGCTTCCAATGACAGTGAGTTCTGCGTACGTTTATGTTTCTTTCACCTATTGGATGAGCAAAGCCGTCAGGACATATTAAACAAAAGAAAGGAAGCGCTGGAAAATCAGCTTAAGCACCTGGAAAAGATCATCGCCGACATCACCGATAAAAAAGAGCTTACCCCCTTCTCGTACTATAATTATGAGTTCTCCAAGTCCTGTGCGCTGCTTGAGCTTGAAATGATCAACAAGCTGCGGCAAATTTGAAAACCCCATGATTGCGCCGAAAAGTACGCCAGGAGATGTGAAAGGAACCGTCCGCATCCTGAGCGGACGATTCCTTCCGAGAATTATTCCAGGCAGGCCAGAATCATGGCTTTTACATTCTCAAGCTTGGCATTGGGAGGCACGCTGCAGCCCGAGGACATAATAAACCCCGCAGGGCCGATTTCATCCACCAGTCTCTTGGAGTACCTGTATACCTCGTCAGATGTGCCAAGCGTCAGAAGCGCCGGCGAAACATCGCCCGTAATGCACATATGGCCTCCAAGGACCTCCTTGATCTTGAAAATATCCGTCAGGCTGTCGGGGTCAAAAATTCCTCTCCCCTTGGGAACTTCGGTGAAGTACGGCAGGAAACCCTCCCAGTTTGAATCCATATGGAAAAATATGTTTGACCCCTCTTCAATGGCCACATCTGCACAATGTTTTACAAAAGGCCAATAGAACTTTTCAAACGTCTTTCTGGATATAAAATCGCTCCCTGCACGGGTACCGCCTATGCCTGCCCATAACGGCTTCGATTCACGTACGGCCTTTCTTACGCCTTCAAGTATTTCTTTCTCCATAACCTCTAAAGCCGCGGATACCTTGTCAGGTATCCTGTGCAAGTCTTTATAGAACCTGGAAATTGAACGGGCGGCGCTGAGCGTCTCAAAGGTGGGTGCGGCCCCTGCGAACAATCCTCCTCCCAGCTTCGCACGTCCCATTTGATCCACCTTTTTCTGGAATTCAGCCATATATTCGATATCTTCAGGTTTAGGAGCGAAAAAATCGGGCGAAAATCCGATTCTTTGCTGAAGCTCACGGCTTACATAATTCCATCCCTTATCTATGAGGGTATCATAGTCTTCCTCCGTCATGGGGCCCTGTTCATCAATCTGCCATATGGCATCCTCCGGCAGTTCACGTCCGGGGAGCTTCATCCTGGAGAACCACATGGCTCCAAAGGCTTCTATATTCATTCCGGCCGCCGGAGGAGCATCGATTTCCTCAAGCACCGGCAGTGAATAGGCTTTTAAAACCATTTCATCCGCCCATTTAGGCCTTCGGATATAATCCGCCATTTTTGCCGAGGGATCCCCAAATTTGATGAAACATGGACCATTCAGGCTTATGGGCACCCTGTCCGGTTTTCCCAGGGCTACGGCTGTTTTAAACCTGTTCGTGCGCAGTTCGGTCATTTCCTGTGGCGTCATTTTACTTCACCTCCATATATTTTTTTAAATCCCCGTTTTTTCCCCATATGTATCCCCCTTCACTATTTGTATATATAACTATATTATCATATTAATACAAGCAAATCATTATACAAAAAGCTGAAGAAAAGGGGCTTGAAATTATGCATTATGAGAAAAGCCTGGCCAGAAAGCGCTTGATTTCAGTCTTAGCCCCTGAATTCCCAGGATATGTCCCATAATTATTTTAAAAATATTGTAAATTGTTTTATTATTAAAAAAACAGACCTGTTAAAGTGTGGTTATAGCTGCCGAAGAATGAATCTTTTAGAATTATTCCTTCTCCCGTAAATTCATAGATTGAATAGAGGGAATCCCCTATGGACAAGCAGGGCCCGCCACCGACAATGGTTCGTGTTATCAGCTCGTCTTCTCCATCTTTGTCATAGTCATAGAACGTATACTGGGGCATTATTAGAAACAAAAAAGATATTTTATCCCAATCAAATTTTTCATTTTTACTCTCCAAATCCTTTTTGTAATTCTGTAATACACTCATTTCATCCCGGTCCAAAAGAATTTTTTTTGCAGCCTTTTGTCCTCCTATGTGGAGTGTTAAAGCGCCGTTCTGATAATCTCCCACCTTGATCTCCCTTTGCAGCTCCCCGTCGGACGACCAGGTTTTCTCCAATTTTCCGTCCTGGTATTGGTAGCACACAAGCCAGGAAGTAGAACCGTATTTATTCGTAAACGAATAGGTGATTCCCGCCATGAACTGGCATCTCTTCTTCGTTGGATCTTTCCTTATATACAAGTGGCATATATACTGGTTCCCCGGAGCAATACTGGAAATGGCAT
This sequence comes from Eubacteriales bacterium, assembly GCA_024655885.1. Classification (GTDB taxonomy): domain Bacteria; phylum Bacillota; class Clostridia; order Acetivibrionales; family JANLFN01; genus JANLFN01. The sequence continues at coordinate 107,625 of JANLFN010000002.1, forward strand.
CTCCATTTGCCGCCAGCAGTACCGGAAGGTCCTCATCCTTTATTTTCAGCCTTATATCTCCATCATAATACAATTCTACATCGTCGTTTTTTCCATCCCCGTTCACATCCATGCTGCAGCTCTGTTCAATAATATCTCTTTCAAAGGAGGCAACCATGACTTCCCCATTGATTTCTTTCAGAACACATCTGTTCCAGTACCGGTCCGACCATTGGTCTATTCCGTACATCCGGTTTTCTCCGTCAAACCAGAACCGGCCGTTCTGTGTGTCCATGCAAATATCTTTGTAGCCGGCAAAGCTCAGTTTTATATCCCAGGACGTCGGGTCAGCCATTCCCTGTTCCAATGGGCTGTTCCTCTCCAGCATTTCAACAACCCTTGCGGCAAAATACGGTGTCGCCTTATAATTTCCACCGTTTAACCGTTTAATTTTAAGCTCCGGGTTTTTTTCACCTGCAAGGTCGCTCATACTGTCCTTAAGTTCTTTTTGCTCCCTGGACTGTGTCTGTAATGCAGGTACGGCAGTATTTACCATCTGGCAGCCCGTCAATAGAATCAGGGATATTAAAATACAGCATAATGAAAGCAATTTTTTCATGTTTTCGGCCACCCGCCCTCTGTTTTCCTTTATCAGACTTAGTGTGCCCCTCAAATGTTCCCGCTTTTTTAAACTATATTAAATACGCTGAAGAATTTACAAGGCAGCTTTGCATATTCAATAACAGCCAAGGAATATGCTTTACGAAATCCGAACAAGAATGTAAAAGGTTTTTCGTAAAACATATAGTGCTTTTTAACATAATAAGCTTCTAAAGATAATGCACTTTAGACCTTACAATAACCAGTTGGGAAACCACCGGCATTAGCGGTGTTGGAGCAGCCGGAAGATTTAACTTCAAAGTTCGTTATCAATATATTTACAGCCGGTGAAATGCTGCAAATATTGGGTTTAAGCATAAAGCGGGGAACTATTTTATGTTATAAAATAGTTCCCCGCCAAGCCAGAAGGCTTCCTCTTATATACTCAGTTTATAAGCCAGTGATTTTTCACTCCACCTGATGCCTAGACCTCCCTGGTTACTAGAAGCTCTCCCCTCGTTTCTTATTTGCCCAGGGCCAACTTGGCTGCATTTTCACCCGCAATACGGCCGGAATTCATTGCAAAGCACATGGTCAGACCTTCCAGATCAGGATAGGAATTGTCATACATTCCTCCCGCATCACAGCCTGCCACATAAAGTCCCGGTATGGGATGGCCGTCCGGTTTGAGGGCCTGGATATCCTCGTTGATGCGGACCCCGCCGATGGTGGCATAAGCGGAACCGCGGACACGGATGGCATAGTAGGGACCCTTTTTCACAGGGTACTTCAAATATTCGGATTTCTTGTAGAAGGTGGTATCCTTGCCTGTTTCAACCGCCTTGTTGTATGTTTCGATGGTCTTTGTGAGCTTTTGTGCATTCATTCCTGTGGCTTTCGCCAGTTCTTCAATGGTATCCGCCTTGTAGACGATATTTCCTTCTTTCATGAGGGTTTCAATGTCCTTTGGCAGGTTGGGCAGCGGAGGAACCGTTATGTTCACGTCATTGCCTCCCTGGGGAGTCATCAAACCGGAGCCGTTCATCTGATATGCGCCCGTCATTTTGATGCCGTTCTTTGTGAATTCGTCAATGCTTGCCTGGTCAACGATTGTAAAATATTCACCGCCTACAGAGTAAGCCGCATTTCCCCAGAGCACATTGTCATACACCACACCTTCATCCACAAACCGGGAGCCTTCCCTGTTGACGAACAGCAGGGGAACATCTTTCACCTGGGAAACGGCGTTGTCGAAATAGCGTTCCATAATGGTTTTTGAGCCGACCAGATCAGCCAGGTGAATTTGAAGCGCATGATCCCCGAATTTATCGGCACCGACTGCCCAGGCCATCTTGACGCCGTCTCCCTGGTTGCCCAGGCCGAAATAGTTGTAATTATTAATCTCCGCTTTTTCCTTTACCGCTTCGGTATCTCCGCCAAAGCCGCCGGTACACAGAATAACCGCTTTTGCATGCACGGTAAGCTTGCCGCCGTCTTCCTTCTTAGCGATGACGCCCGTCACATTGCCCTGTTGGTCGCAAATCAGTTCCTCACCCCTGGTATTGAGCCTCAACTGAGCCCCATACTCTTTTTGAATTTTCTCATAGACCTTGGGGAAATCCTGCTGCGAGTTTGTCCACATATGATAGGTTTTCGGATAGTCGATATGCAGCTTTTGATCAATACCCAGGCCCAAGCGCAAACCGATCCCGTTTTTCATCAGCCAGTCAATGGTATCGCCGGACTTTTCCAGGATAGCGCGCATCAGTGGGCCATTGGAACGGTAGTGGTTATACTTTACCAAATGGTTGAAAATCTGTTCGGTGGTAACGTTCTGTCCTGCCGCTTTCTGCAGGGAGGACTCTGTTGCCAATAAGCCCATACCGGTTGTGGCCAGTCCTCCCACCCGGTCCAGCTTTTCCAGGGTCAGCACTTTGGCGCCGGCTTCAGCAGCGGCAATGGAGGCCCCTGTTCCCGAAGTGCCCGCACCCACAACCACAACATCAACCGTAACTTCTTCATCCTTGCCTGCCGTCGCTTCCTTACCTTTCATGTTTTCGGTGTCGATGCCCGCCTGCTTCAAGGCCGCAGTGACAGCTGCAATTACGGCTTTGCTTGTATATGTAGCCCCTGCAACCGTATCAACCTTTACGGTCTGTCTTTGCAGGATTGTTTCCCTCAGCTTTTTAGCGGCTGCCCCACCTACGTTTTCCGTTTCCTTGGGAGCATCAATTTTTAAATCCGTAATGGTGCCCTTGTCGTCAACGGTAACAGTAACGGTGACATCGCCAAGCCCCTTTTCAGTAGCAGTATAGGTCCCTGCTTTTACACTTGTACTGCCGGTAGCGGTGGTACTGCTGGTGCCGCCGCCGCAGCCGGTCAACATGACGGAAAAAATCAATGTCAATACCATCAGCAAACAAAATTCTCTTTTCATTTTTCTTCGCTCCTTTATATTTTATTTATATATATGTATATATAAATATGTTTTGCATAATATTACATACATTAACACTACTTCTCTCGAAATTATTCCCCTGCAGGATAGAGACAGCAGCATGAAAACTATCCATACCGGTTAATGCGTGGTCTAATGGCATTGTCTTTAGTTTATAGCAGGTTTTTCACTATTAAGAATTTTGTTTTTGAAATCCTGTGTTCCATATGGAAAAAGGCTCCTCATAACTTGACCGGCTCGCATGCACTACAGCCGGTTCGGGGCCTTCCCTGGGCCCAAGCACTCTATTTTGTCCCATAACGCCGTAGTATCCATATAATTTTATTCTCAGAAGCTTAAACTGCATAAAACCGCTTCTGTCACAAATACTCCAGACGAATCCAGCTTTCACATAGACTGGTTGTTTCCTTTTGGAAAACAATTCATTGACTGAATTCATTGACCGAGGTCACTAACCATATTTTACTACATTAAAAAATTTTGTCAAGTTGATTGGATATAATTTATTATCTTTCCGCCGCAGGCTAAATTGAGCGATAGAAAACGGATCGGCCTTTATTTATTGGGTTTGATCATATCGAGAAATGCAAAAACAGCCCCACTGCCTTCTTCTAAAATGTCATATTTGCCGCCACACTTGCACCAGTCGATCATAATGCCGAAAATAAAACCTTGCAAATATCTGCACAATTTGTCGGTGCTTATGTCGGTTCTTATCTCTCCCTTTTCCTTACCGCTGTTGATTATTTCTTCCACCAGTTTTCGGTGCAAATGGGCACCTACCGACTGGGGCTCAAATTCTTCCTCTATCATAATTTTGAGAAATGCTCTTGTAAAGTCCGGGCCTTGATCTTGAATGGTCCGCATATAACAGCCGATATATTCCATAATGCGCTGAATGGACGGCAGTGAAGTATTCCATACTTTTCCGCCAAACATTTTTTCATTGACATCCGCCAATATTTCAATCACTATATCTTTTTTGGAACTAAAATATGTGTAAAACGTCCCTTTTGCCACCTTGCATTTAGCACAGATTTGACTTATCGTCACATTTTCGTAGCCCTCTTCTATAATCAATTGCACTGCTGTTTTCAACAGCTTTTCACGTGTTTTTACTGCTTGCAGCTCTCTTTTGTTCAATTTCTTTTCCATGTCCAAGTCCCACCTTATCCATCCTATTGTCTTTTTTCCGCTGCAAAATTCAGGAGAGCCGGGAGTCCAAACAAGCCACTTTTCATAACCAGGGCACCTCCTTTTCCCATATTTTTAATACTTCTTTTCTTCAAAATATTTATTTCTTTCTTTTTTAAACCGGAATGCGGCACACTTCCGCGCAAACATAGGCCGTTAAAACTTATTATAATGGAGTTTGCCGTAAAGCAGCTCGCTTTCGTCATAAGGCTTCTTCTCTTCTGCCGGATAGCCAATAGCGACAATGCATTCAACCCTGTATTTTGCAGGTATCCCCAGCACCCCTTTGATATAATCCTCTGCTTTTTGGTCGCCGGAATAAAATCTTTCTCTTACCTGAATCCAGCAAGAGCCCAGCTCCAATGACTGTGCGGTCAGCTGGATAATAATGGAGGCTATCGAAGCATCCTCTATCCACACATCGCATGCTTCCGGGTCCGCAATGACAACAATTCCCAAAGGAGCACCTGCTAAAAACTGTGGGCCGTATTCCCTGCATCGGGACAGTTTTTGCAGTAATTCCTTATCGGTAACAGCCACGAACTCCCAGGGTCTTATGGCCCGTGAAGAAGGGGACAAAAGAGCACTCTTCAGGATGATATCTATTTTCTCCTTTTCCACTTCCCTGCCAGTGAATTTTCTTATGCTTCTTCTGGACTTTAACAGGTCAAAAAGCATGCAAAACTACCTCCTATTCCTATGTCATATAGGTAATTGTATTATTGGGAAATATTGTTGTCAACATTAACCTCACGCCTCCCTTTAAAAACAAACTTAAAATCGCAGCCAATCAAAGCCATTCTTGCATTCCGGCATGAAAATTTTAACCTTCTCCCTCATTCGTTGGTAATAAAAATCAATTTTTATTTCGACATTAGCTTCTCTTGTATGGCCAAAAATATTACAGCCATCATACCGCAAACCACATTCTATTTACGTATCTATAGCTACGTAAAAAAGTCAATTTAATTGGTATAATGAATTCAGAGGCAAAAATAAAAGTGAGGTGTTTCAAATGAAAGCACGTGTAGACAGAGAAAAGTGCATAGGTTGTGGACTTTGTACCAATATTTGTCCTGAGGTCTTTGAACTTGATGAAGAGGGCCTTGCAAGGGTAAAAGTTTCGGAAATCCCTGAGAGTTCGGCGGAAGCTGCCGGCGAAGCAGCAGATTCGTGTCCTGCCGAAGCAATTTCAATTGAATAACCGATTCACGCGGCCTCCATGGCCAACCGGGTTTGTTGCAGCAAATGCCCCATGAACTTATAACGGAGTTTGATTTGCCCCCCATTGAATTTACAGGCTCTGAAAACTTGAAGCAATAAGCCGGTGGGATTCTGTGGGCCACTAAAAGTAAAAAGATACAGACTTTATCGAATACTTGCATTATGAAAGATATTATTCTATAATAGAAAAATAATTACGTATCCCAGGTTACGCAGATAGGGTGATGAATATGAATTCCAGCTGGCTTGAAGTAATATCAAAATCCACTCTTTTTAAAGGGGTAGCTGAGGAAGAAATCCCAAGAATACTTGATTGTTTAAATTCTAAGGTTGTGGACTATAAAAAAAATGAGTATGTCGCACTGGCAGATGAAGTATTTAACGGGGTTGGACTTGTTTTAAACGGTGAAGTGGCTGTTATTAAAGAAAATTACAGTGGAAGCCGTACCTTTTTGGCAGTTTTCAAAAAGGGGGATCTGGTTGGAGAAATAATTGCCTTTTATGGAGAAAATAAGTGGCCGGCAACGGTTTTAGCTCAATCCGATTGCACCATCATGTATATTCATCCCGAGAAAATTTTGGATGTTTGCGATAAAGTTTGTTCCTCTCATAAGGCCTTAATTTCCAATATGGTAAGAATAATTTCCAAAAAGGCCTTTCTTTTAAACAGAAAGGTTGAATATCTAACGATTAAAAGTATGAACGGCAAACTCAGCAAATACCTTCTTGAGCAGTATAAGAAAGCCGGAAGTTCCACATTTACGATACCTTTAAACCGTGAGGAGCTGGCAGACTTTTTGAATGTTTCAAGGCCATCCATGTCCAGGGAGCTGTGCAAAATGCGAGATAGCGGTATCATTGATTTCTACAGGGAATCAATAAGAATCATCAACCCTGTGAAACTGGAGGAAATGCTTGAATAATATTACTCCTGGGATTTTTTTCATCACGATATTTATACCCCTTTTCCAGTACCAGTGCTTTTTAACATAACAAAACTCTAATATATTCAAAATGTTAAAAAGCACTGCTTTGATTGTTGTGCCCCGCTTCCAGAACCGAATTCTGTTATGGGACGGGGCACCGGTTTTTTAATGTTGAACCATTATACCCCTTATTTCCTGCCTACTCCCTGATATACAAAACCGGCGTTTTTAACATGCTCCGGTTCGTACATATTCCTCAAATCAATGAAAACACACCTATTGACAATTGATTTTAGCTTTTTGAAATCAAGATGCCTGAACTGCTCCCACTCGGTAAACAGCACAATGCAGTCGCTGTTTCTGCAGGCGGAGTAGACACTGTCGCAATAATGTATATTGAGCAAAGGATAGCTCTTTTTTGCGTTGGGCATGGCTTTTGGGTCATATACCTTTACTGTTGCCCCTTTATCCAGCAATTCCTCTATAACTGCAATAGCAGGCGATTCCCGAATATCATCGGTTTCCGGCTTGAAGGCGATTCCCAGAATGGTTATTGTTTTATTTTTCAGCTTACCGGCAGCCTTTTTGATTTTATTCAGCATTCGTTTTTTTTGGATGCCATTGACCTCCAGCACACTTTTGACTATCCTGGGTGTATATCCCAGAGCTTTCCCCATATTCAGAAGTGCTTTTGCATCCTTCGGCAAACAGCTTCCGCCAAAACCGGGCCCGGGATTCAAGTATCCGGCCCCTATCCTGCTGTCCATCCCCATAGCTTTTGATACAACACTTATATCAGCGCCGCAGCATTCACACATATTGGCAATTTCATTTATAAAGCTTATCCTGGTGGCTAAAAATGCATTGGAAGCATATTTTATCATTTCCGCCGTCTCAACTCCTGTAACAAAAAAAGGAATGTCGTGGAGTATTTGGAGATTGTATATTTCCTTCATTATGTTCACAGCCTTGGTACTTTCCGCTCCAATAGCTATCCTGTCGGGATTGATAAAATCCTTTACCGCCATTCCTTCTCTGAGAAATTCCGGGTTGGAAACAACATCAAAGCTTATGGATTTATTCCGTTGAAGCAGTATATTGTTCACTTCATCCTTAACGGCCCTTCCTGTTCCCACGGGTACCGTACTCTTATTTATAATAAGCTTGTAATCCTCCATGTATCGAGCTATTTCCTTTGCGGCATGGAATACATATTGAAGATCGGTCGAACCATCCGCAAGCGTAGGTGTGCCCACACATATAAATATGGCTGCGGCGTGCTCCACCGACTCCCTTATATCTGTAGTAAACTTGAGAGTTCCCCTGCGGACATTGTTTTTAATGATATTTTCCAGCCCCGGTTCATATATAGGTACCACACACCTTTTCAATTTGCTGATCTTTTCTTCGTCAATATCGGCGCAAAGCACGTTCATCCCGAACTCTGCAAGGCAGGCTCCCGTGACCAGACCAACATATCCAGTGCCTATAACTGAGATGTTCATAGCAATTCTCCTTAATAATTCCTGTTACGCCATTTTTCAAGGTAGTTCCTGTATGTCTCCGAAAGGGCGGAATAATCTATCTGTCGTGCTGCCGTCTTTCTTCCGGCTTCTGTTTTTTGCCGGCTTTTTGCTTGGGAAGCTGTTTCCGTTTTTCTCAGCGTCTTGATCTGGGGAGCTGCTTCCTTATTGGGCAGGGGCTTTACACGGGCGCCATTTTCCAGTTTTTGCTGTATCTTTTGCCGAGGGATCTCTTCCACTCCTTTGGCAGGTACCTTAAGTTTTTCTTCAACACGGGCAAATGCTTGCAGGACCTCAGTTGCAACCCTCTCCCAACTGTACATTCTCTCAGCCAGCATTCGGCCTGTTCTCCCCATCTCCTGGATCTTTGAAGGCCTGTTTAGAAAATAGTCTATAGAATCGGCCAAAGCATCCGGATTGCTGTAGTCATCTACAACCAGTCCATTTCCTTTGCCTGACACCACTTCAGCATTTCCTCCCCTGTTTGTTGTTATTATTGGCAGTCCTGCAGCCATGGCTTCATAGTGAACCCTTGCCAGAGGCTCATTCCACTGCGACGCGCACACGAAAATATCGCCAAGATTATAGTGGCTGATCACTTCGGAAGGAGGCAAGAAACCTGTAAAAACAATGGGGCCGGTTAAGCTTTTTGAAAGATTTTCAACGGATTTTGTATAATCGTCCGACATATTCCCGCCATACCATTTGCTGCCTATAATGACCAGCGCAACATTACGGTGCACATCCATTACTCTCTTCATTGCTTTCAGCAGTACATGAACTCCCTTTTTTACACTCAACCGCCCAACAAACAAGACCACCCTGTAGTTTTGGATTTTATATTTCTCCTTAAGCCTTTTCTTATTGGCAGCGCCTTCCTTTGTCCAGTTTGGCTTGTATTTGTCCGTATCGGCACCGGAATATACAACATTCAGCTTGCTCTCGGCTTCAGGGTAAAGGTTTTTTACCCTATCGGCAATAAATCTGCTGACCGTATTAATAAATTCTAGCTTTGATATGCACTCCACCGCTTTTGCAGGCGGCAGCTTTTCAGTTGCAAACATTTCATTGTGAAGGCTTAGGCTAAACCTGGTGCCGGGTAAAACACTGCTTAGCTCAAGCACCCATGCAGGCCTGTTGAAAACATGTACTAAATCAAAATTTTTTGTCAGTTTATTTTTCAAGTTGTTTACATATCCCATTTCGTCCTTTGCCGGAACCCGGATATACCTTACCCCATCCTTTTCCTCCTCCTGCGGCAAACCAGGGTAATCTATACTAAAAACTGTAATATTATGGTGTTTTGAAATATATGGAAGGATCCCGTCAATATATAATTGAACTGCACCACCTGCTATTGGAGGTACAGGGAGTTTCTCTGAACTGATCAACGCTATATTCAATTTACTCACCCCTTTTCAGTAAATCCACCAGCAAGGATACTTTTGCTTTCTCCAGTTTTGCTATTCTTTCAATTTCAACCGGTTTAAGCCGCTTATTGTTATCAAACTGATTTTTCAACAGTCCAAAAAACCAATGGGGGAACAACAGGTCTACATACAGGATTTCTTTTTCCTTTTGGCTCATGGGATTAACCGAACCATACCACTCCAGAACAGCTTTTATTGTATTTTTGTCCCATTGGTTTTTATTCTCAGCAAGTTTGCCTATGATTTTCCGTAAATCACGCGCCGGCAAATCGAAGGTGACGCCGTCGAGATCAAGTACGGTCACCCCTTTGTCAGTAGAAATAACATTCCCCGGACCGAAATCCTGATGGCAGAGAACAATACTGGAAGAACCTTCGGCTGTCAAATCCCTGTAAGATGTTTTATCAAGCAATTCCAGAGCCTGATTTGCCATATCCACCATGGTGTCAACACAACCTAAGAACGCTTTATCTGAGGGAATGGACTCCCTGCTCTTTGCAGCTTCCTTCCAGGCAAGCATCCTGTTTTTCATGGAATTATACTGTTCAGGCCATTTTGCCAGTTTTGTCGATACTCTCGAATTTTCCGGAGGTTTATACCCTTTGGATGCTCTATGAAATCCGGCCAGCCCAAGGATGGCTATGCGCAAGTCGGCAGGATTGCCGAAATTGAGATCCTTTCCCTGCAGCCATTCATATGCAGCAAAGAGCTGGTCATCATACTGCACAATGGGTTGGTTCCTTTTATCCAAAATAACACGAGGTACATTCCCCCCTGATTTACTGATAAAAATCTGGGCATTAACTGAAAAAAGCGCCTTATCATAGGACTGCTTCAACCTTTTCAGGCATAAATAACCCTCTCTCGTTTTGATCTTCCATACCGTTTTAATGGTTCCACTCTGAACTACCGCGATATTTTCCGGCACTATGCCATATCTCTCCAATACTTTGGCCGCCAATGAATTCAGAGTTTTATCCGTTTCCATCCGTTGATTGTCCACATTCCTTCATCCCTTTCCAGCGCCATCATGCGGGTATTAGCGAATCAAATCTATCCATAACAGGAGTTATCGTCTTTTCAAGCGCAGACATCTCCTTTATTCTCTCCAGGTATTTTTCTTTAGACCATTCCTTATCTCTTTGGTAATAGTATTTATTCATCGCCCCTATGAAAAGGTGCGGAAATAAAATGTCCAGCCCTACAACCTTCCATTCATCCCTGGTAAGGGGATTTTCCGATTGGTAATACCCGAAAATTTTCTTAGTGAGCTCCACATCCCATTTGCCGTTCTTTTTCATTACTTTATTTAAAAGTTTTCGAATATCTCTGGCAGGAATATCGATGGTTATTGAGTCGGTATCAAGAACATACAGCTTTCCTGATGCGGTCAACACTAAATTCCCGGCCGCAAAATCCTGATGGCAAAGACACCCTGTGCTCTTAGCCTTGTTAACCCATGCCGCATATTCTTCACACCTTAAGCCCTCTATGGCTTTCCACGCCCGCGAATAGAAGTAAGGAAATTCTTCTATCACTGTTTTTCCAATTGGGTCAGCAGCTTTTTTTTCCAGTTCCTTTTTATAGAAGCTGTTCATATCCTCAATCTGCTGCTGATAATCATCAATCCAGGTCCCAAGATGGCACTTGGGTTTTGAATCAGGCGGGGGCCTGAAGCCGGCGGAAGCTTTGTGGAACCTTGCCATTTCCCTGACTATAATAGCAAGGTGCTGTGAGCCGTAAGTCGGATTTTTTCCCTCAATTGCATCCAGTAGTACATAACAGGTATCATTTATGTTAACAAAATCCCTGCCATCTTTTGCTTTATTTACAGCCGGCATCAGCACACCATTTTGTGTAAGATGGCTGACGGCAGAAAGAATGAATTTCAAAGTACTTTCGGAATTTGATATTTTTTTGAGAACTTTCATGCCCGAAGAGGTTTTTATCCACCAAACGCCTTTTTTATCCTTATAGGTTTCATTTCTAATGCCTGATACTTTTATATCATAGTTGCTTAAAACTTCGTCCAAGGGCTCCCGGCTTACCAATGGCAAAATTATCTCTCCTTTCCTATAGTCCTATGGGTACAAGAAAGAAGCGAAGGGTTGGAAATTTATGCTCCAACCCCTCCGCTCAGTTTCCGAAACGGCAAGGACAGAGTTAATCTCCCTTGCTGATAATCTAGGGGTGTTCTCTATTCTGCGGCTTCTTCAGTGAGATTATTTTCCCAGGAAATCTTGATTGCTAATGAGCCTCCGTCCTCATCCACAGAATATTTGACTTTGTAATCCAGGCCTGCTTCATCAGGAATTTCAACGTTCTGTCCTTCCACTACCAGGCAGTTTCCAAAAATGTCTTTCAAAACACTCTGCAGATATTGTTTGAGGTCCGCTTTTGTGCCCTGGGATTCATTCTGGTATTTCATTCAATGACACCCTCCTTATTTATTTTTTTTGAGCTGAAAGTATTGCTCATTAACATAATATTAATATTTTTATATTATGTTACCAAAACCGGAAAATTTATGATATGACAACAGGAACAGCAGAGATTGTGAAAAGAAGATAATCAGAAATAAGTTTTTAAAATACAGCGTCAGGGTCGCAATTTCGGCCCGTCATGCTATAAGGAGGACATTCCTCAGTCCGCAGAAATTATGAGTATATATTCCATTACATAGCTAATTTTTTTAAAGTTTTTACCTTCATGGCACTATCCAGAATTTTCCGGTTGGCCTGTTCATTGATGCGTGTAGCCAGCAGACTCTCCCGGCAAAAGCGGTCTGCCGGAGGTACGGGATATTCTCCGCATACATCGATACCGAAAATTCTCTTATGCAGGGCAATATGCTCAATTAAACGGAGTAGTTGTGCAAGAGTCATATTTCCTTGATCCCAGTCTGTTGCAGCCTCCGATTTATCAAGAACATCTTTGTCAATGCTGACATAGACATTGACGGTTGGAATTGCAAAAATAATAGCATTTTTCACCCTATCTTCCCGGTATGTAGAATCGTTTGGGAACACCGAAACCTTCTTATTGAAATGTTTGGGTATGGTTACGTCTAAATCGCTTTTTGCACCAATAACAACAACTTTTTTAAGCGACGGAAGCCGCTCAATGGAGGTCAGCACCCAGGATCCGCAAGATATAACGGACTGGCAGGGCGGAGGCATCATGTCTGTGTGGTAGTCAAACAGCACCAGGGTAAACGGAGATTTTACTTCCGACAAAAGCAGGTAAGTCACATAATGGTAATTGCCGCTTCCAATAAAGGTAATTCCCTTATTGCTGCGTTTTCTCAGCCTTTCGCCGATAACCTCCAAAGATTGTATTTCACAATATCTATTTGCATTTTTAACATCTGAAAGGTCAATCCACTCATAATCGGTTCTCCGGAAACAGGATTGAGCCTGATATACATCATCAAATCCCAATATACTGGTCAAACCTTTCATCCTCCGGGTACCTCCTCTCGTCTTTGGTTAGCCTGTATCCGGTGTTAAATACACTATATACCCTAACGAAACGTAATGTCCAATAGTTTTTTAGGTTTTCATCCCCCACAGAAATCTCGGCACGTTGCCGCCACATTTCTTACAATTGCCTTTTAAAGCTAATCCCAAGGGGATTATTATGAAAGCATATTCAATAATTGTTGTTACTCCGCATTTGTTTTCTCTTATTAGAGGCTGCAATGCCCATTTCATTCCTATATTTGCTTACTGCGCTCCGGGATATGTTTATGCCTTTTTCCCTTAAAACGCTCAAAATCTTTACATCACTCATAGGATTCATCCTGTTTTCCGATTTTATTATCTCTTGTATCATGTTTTTTATATTTCTTCTCACGCTTTTTGTGTCATCATTGGACAGTTTTCCACAGGATAAGAATTGTTCCATGGCAAAGTATCCCCAGATGCATTGGATATGCTTGCCGTTAACCGCTCTGGTCAAAATGCTTCTGTGAATATTTAAGTCTTTTGCGGCCTCTTTTATGGATATTTTTCTCAGGTATTTCTTGCCTCTTTCAAAAAAATCTCTCTGGCTGTTTACGATGTATTCCCCTACGTCCCTCAATATGCTGCCTCTCTCTTCTATATGCTTTATCAGCGATTTTGCACTTTCAAGCTTTTCCCGGATAAACTCCTTTGCCTCTTCGCCCATATCCTCACAGGCCATACTCTTGTAAAAGGAATTAATGCGGATATTGGGAACAGCCTCATCGTAGAGGAATACTTCGAATTTATTTTTTATTTTTCTTATGACTAGATCAGGTATCACATAATTGTGAATTATAAAGTCCCGCATTTCTTCAATGCCGTCGTTTTCCTTCTCCCCGGAAGCTTCCATATCCGAAGCATCGGCTTCTTCCTCCGCTTCCCCCTGGGGGCAGGGGCTTTCAAACTCAAGGTCCCCGTCGCTGTCCACCAGTTCAAGCACCGGATTTGTTTCAAGCTGCTCCTGCACATATTCAAGCAGGTCTTGGGCGTTCATCTCCAGTATGTCCAAAGCTTTTTTCAGCCGGGGGTTTTGCAACTGTTTATAAGACCTGACAGACCTTATTTCGGGATTTAAATTCAAGGTGTTCACTCCGTAAAAATGCTACTGGTATATTATATACAGGGGACAAATTCAGTATGAAATTCCTTTATTTCTTGCAAAGGTTATGGTGAACAGATAAAGGACCGCCGTTACAACATACAAAATAAATACGACGATGACGGGCCAGTGCGTCGTCACGGCAGCTATATCGCCCCTGATACCGCTGATGGAAGGCTTTAAGCGGTACTTCCCTTCGGTTACACTGTCAAAAACTTTTATAAGCATCCAGATAACCGCCAGGCTTATCAGGCCCATTACCAGGATGGACCCCATGTTTTGGGACGACAAGGTCACTTCTTTTTGATCCGGCACATTCCTGTAAATATACAGGTAAAACTCACTCAGGGCATTATTCATAAAGTGGGCAAGCATTCCGGCAAATATTGAATCCGTCTTTATCACATAATAGCCTATCAGCAGGCCTAAAAACACAGGTCCTAGAAAATTTGTTATATCAAAATGGAAAAACCCGAAAAAGACGGCGGTTATTACAACAGCCTTTATGGACCCTCTGCTCTCATAAGCTCTCAAAAACAGCCCTCTATGAAGCAGCTCCTCACATATGGCCGGAACTACGGCAATCATAAAAATCCCCGATGCAAGTTCAAAGGGATTTTGTGGGGCAGAAAGAGGCTGCCTGGGTATTTCTCCCAAAAACTGCAACAGGAATACTACCAGTGAATTGAACATTGATGCGGAAATATTCGCAAATACGGATATGAGAATGATGATAAGGGCGGCTTTACCGTCCAGCTTATTAAACCGGAACTCGCGTTTAATGTCCAATCCCTTCACAAGCGCATAAACCAATACGGGAAGAAGTATTGCAACAAGCTGGTTCACGGTTAAAATCCCATAGAGATGTTTGTCAACAAAATCTGTTCCGAATATATTACTTAAAAAAGACAGCACAACCTGCCAAATGAAAAATATAAGCGCAAAAGCCAAAAACACCATGTTTGCGCCTGTTACAGTTATTCTGCCCTTCATGTGGGAATCCTTTCAGGTTTGAATTTAAGCCGTGTTTTTACTCAATAATCCTGCTTTCGGTTATAATCTTATCCATCGGCAAATCATACTCTTGAACCGGCACCGAATCAACAATCTGAAGGTCAAAAGCCACCGCAATTTTACTGCAGTCAGGCCTTACCCTGGCAAGATACCTGTCATAATACCCTGCTCCATAGCCAAGCCTGTTTTTTAAACCATCAAATGCCAAACCAGGCACCACAACCAGGTCTATTCCCCTGGGATCTACCCTGCTTATCCTGTCTTTTTTCGGCTCCTCTATGCCGGAAAATCCAGGTTCCAGATCGCTGCCTATATCATGAATCTCCGAGGCTATCATATCCTTTTTACGGTCCCCTATGTCCACAATAACGGGAACAGCAATCTTTTTACCGGTTTTGAGGCACTGTTCTATAAAGCCGTGGGTCATAACCTCATTTCTGAAATCCACAAAGCACAGGATCCATTTGCTTCTTTTAAACTCATCCAGGCTTTTGAGCTTTTCAAAAATTTTATCGCTCTTAGCCTTAAGCTCGTCCTTTGTAAGCTGGTTTCTTGCAGCTAAAATTTTATTTCTCAGTTCTTTTTTTAAATTTTCCACTTTGATGGTTCTCCTTACCATTCTTGTTCCTTTTCCGATTTTTTCTTTCCGCTTATTGTTTGAGGGACACCAGCAGGACGCCGATCACAAAATAAAACAGGCACGATAAAAAAAACACGATAAGGGAAGATATCAGCAAAGCGGTCCCGAAGTGTCCGAAGCCATTTCCTCCGCCTTAAGTCCAAGCAGGCTTCCACAATACGGGCACCGCCTGGACCCTGCCGAAATCTCTTCACCGCAGTAGCTGCATTTGCTATTCTCGAAACGGGGGGTGTCCAAATAAATTCCTCCAATCAGAAGTGTAAATCTTGTCCCGGCATTATCCTTCTCTTACCGCAGACCCCATGAACTCCCTTTCCGGAGCAATAGCTCCGGGCCCTTTATTCCAATGGTACGTACTGCTCAATCTCAGCATCTTGAAAAGTTCCCATCTGAGTATAGGCAGCCACAGCCGCATCGACAAGGTGGAAGGCAAGTGCCGCCCCGGTTCCTTCACCCACACGCATTCTCAAATTGAGCATGGGCTCAAAGCCTATGGCTTCCAGGACCAGCCTGCTGCCGGGCTCCGCCGATCCATGGGAAGGCAAAATAAAGTTTTTTACCTCCGGCTTGATTTTTATAGCCGTCAGGGCAGCTACCGAAGAAATAAAACCGTCAATCAGTATGGGTATTCTGCATGCCGCGGCCCCGATAAAGCATCCCACCATTCCGGCGATATCAAACCCGCCCAGCTTCGCCAGCACATCAATGGCATCGCCGGGATCCGGACTGTTCACCTCTATAGCCTTCTGGATCACATTGATCTTATGGCTGTATGCTTCACGGGTCAATCCCGCCCCCTTGCCCACCATAAGATTCACATCGCACTGGGTGAGAACTGCCGCCACCGCACTGCTTGTCGTAGTATTTCCGACACCCATCTCCCCTGTACCGAGAAGGTTGACACCCCTGCTTTTTAGATCCTTCACGATGGAAATTCCCGTCTCCATGGCTTTGATCGCCTCTTCCCTCGTCATCGCAGGGCCTTTTACAATATTCCACGTCCCTCTCCTGATTTTCCGGTTTAAAACGCCTTCACAGCTGATTTCATCATCCACCCCTATATCGACTACAACAATATCCGCTCCCGCATGCCGTGTAAATACGTTGATACATGTTATTCCCCGTGTAAAGTTCTGCGTAACCGAAGAGGTTACGCTTCTGGGACAAGAACTTACTCCCTCCTCCTCAACCCCATTATCGGCACACATGATGACAACTGTTTTTTTGTCCACCCTGGGAAGGAATTCCCCTGTAATGCCGGCCAGCTGACGCACTACGTCTTCAAGCCTTCCAAGGCTTCCCAAAGGCTTTGAAAGGCTGTCCAATCTGGCCTGGGCCTTATTCATCATTTCAGTATGCAAACCGCCTATTTCATTAAGAGTATCTTGAAATAACATGGTATCATCCCCTATGTATTTTATTAGATAATTGTAATTTCAAAGTAACATTATAATTATATAACATATAATCACATATTACAAACATAAGGGGAAAGATAAATTGGGCGAATGGAAATGGTGGAGATGGTGTTTTTCTTCCAATTCTGTTGCCGCAAAAAAGCACTGTGAAAATTCACAGCGCTTTTTCCCTTTAATTCAGCTTTGTACCGCAGTTAATGCAAAACTCCGATTCGGGGCTATTGGATGTATTGCACGACGGACACACCTTGGGGTCAGGTTTTTTCTCTTCATCCTCTGTTTCTGCCGGCTTCGGCATTTCCTGTTTTGTCCCGCACTTCGGGCAGAAAGCAATTTCCATATCCAATTCCGCACCACAGCCCGGGCAAAGTTTCGTGTTTTTCAATTCATAAATCTTTTGCCTCATGGAACGGATATTTTCCTCGTAGGATTTGATTTTTCCACAGAGTTCGGTAAAGGCCTCCCCTACTTCTTTTCCCTCATTAAAAGAAGCATAGACGGCTTTGCCTATTTCTGCATAAGTCTTTTCAATTTTATCCTCTTCCGCTCCTATGTTCACGTTAAGCTTTGTAATTTCCACAATTTCACTGGACTTTTTGGCTGCCGCCTTGGCTGTTTCGGTTACTTTCTTGGAAATATTATCAAATACTGACATATGTAGCTCTCCTTTCACAAATAAACTATCAAAATCAATCCTATAATAATAATATACTCTATTTCTTTTAAAAAATCAATATATAAGTTAATTATTTTAATAACATTATTAATTATTTTAACTTTTACAGCGGCCTGCCCATTCCAGGCAATAGGGTCCTTTCCCACGCCGTCAAATATGCGATATGGGATATACTGCCGGAATCCTTTCCGCTTTCCAGGGGAAGGCAATATTTCAACTATTTTATGTAGTAATCCCGTTCATACAATTTTATGCCGTCCTGATTTTTAAAAATAAAATTGAGTTTCCCTTTTAAAGGAAAAGCGGATTTTTCTATCTTCACCATATCCTCGGGAAAATATTTTGCTGTGCTCCCGGTCCTGTTTTCCTCCTGCTTTGAAGGGCTATTAACACTCACCATCACTTCTACCACTTTTCCTCTCTGGGCGAGGCTTATAATCTTAACCCTGTAATCAAATGAATTCACTTCCCCAAGGGTGCAGTAAAGCAGCAAATACCTGTTGTAATCCACCCCTGACAGCACAGTGTCCTTAATCTTCCCAAAACCCTTTAAAAACGGCGGTTTGTAGTTGCTTTGAATTATATCAAAATGCATATTCACGGGATAGCCCTGGAGTTTCCATGAGTCCATTGACGTCTCCCTCGGCCCCTGGAGGAATTTGCCGTAGTATTGTGAGTACCACTCAAATCCTATGCTGTATACCTGGTTTATCGCCGCAAGGGAATAAACGGAAGAAACTGCCATTACTGCCGCAATAATCAGCAGGAGCAGATGTATCTTTCTCATTTTATCACCTGTGTATATTCAATGCTATTAAGTATGTACAAATAGTACCATTTATTATACCACAGCTCAGCCTAAAATTACAGGCAGCAAAAAAAGCAGCTCATGGCGGGAATAGCAGACATGGCGACGGATTCACCATGAATTTGGCCAATGACACCGGAGCTGCATTACTCAAAACACCTATTCTTTATTTCGCCAAACCTCGTTGTGCGACTAAAGCAGCCTTTATTGCTGCCTGTCAATATGTAAGTTCTTTTGGTTCTTCATAGTATAAACAGAAGATTCCCTTGATAATGTCATTAAGGTTTTCGACAGTAACCGGATGAATATCTCCCTTATCTATCTGCAGGCATACCGCAATGTCATATTTGTCATTGTTGTCCATTACCGTACTGATCATATCTACCACATCCAAAGGTTTGTTGTATACATAAATCCATCTCTCTACGTCATCATCCATTTCTATTTCCTTCTGATAATAGCTCTCCAGGAATTTTTTGATTTCTCCCGTCTTTCTAGACCATAAGCTTATAAGCGCCGACATTTATTTTTGCCCACTTTCTGTAAAATAATAACATACTGAAAAGCACAGTAATGTTTACATAATATATTCGACATTTTTTAAGAGACTCCTTTAGGTAATTTCTTCAAGCTTTTTAGCCCCGGCTTGAGTATTAATAATTTAAGAACAAGAAATAATAATACCAATCGGTCAATTTTAAACGGAGGGAATAAGCAGTTTTGCTGCATAAGAAGCCATGAAATCTAAGACACCATATAGAATGTTTCAAATGTTGAAAGTAATTCTGGTCATAGCCATTTGTTTATCAGGCTGCAGTCAGTCCTCACCAAAACAGACACCTCAAGTCCAACAGATGCAAAGCGAGCAGCAGGGAAACAAGGTTCCGGATAAATTGAAGGAAATAGAAGGGAGTATTGAATCCATTTTTCAAGCAATGAACGGTCCCGCTGTGGGAGCCAAGGAAGGGGGAGGACAGCAAGGGGGCCAGGGGAAACAAGGGGGGCAATCCCAGGAGGGCAAACAGCCCCAGGCAAGCACTCAAGGAAACCAGGCTGCCCCCCAGGACCCCTGGGGAAAAGTGGATCCAATCATCAACAAGCTCCACTATAGCTGGAATGACTATATGGCCCAGGCTGTAAAAGCGGGAGCAAGCAAGACATTAATTGGAAATTTTGACACAGCCCTTAACAGCCTTACAAACAGCATAATAAGCAAAAATAAAACAAACACGCTTATGGGAGCCAGCCACTTATACTCCTATATACCTGATTTTTACTCGTTGTACAGGAGCCAAACATCGCCGGAAATAAAAAGGATCAGGTATTATGCAAGAGACGCCATGCTCAATTCAATGACGCCGAACTGGCCCCAGGCCGAAGCAGATATAGAGAGTCTGAAGTCTTCATGGTCATTATGTAAGAGCACCATTCCAAAAGAGCAGCAGGATGCGGGAAACAGGCTTGATTTCTCAATATATCAGCTTGAAAGCGTAATAAAGGAAAAAAATCAGCCCCTCACCGATATTAAGGGCAAAGTGGCCCTGACAAATATTGAATCGCTGGAAAAAGCCATAGAGGAGCAGGCCAATCGGGGTGGAGGAAATGCGGGCGGCACATCCAGCGCCGGAGTATCTGTCGGAAACCAGTAAAAACCAGAGAAAGACCAGGGGATAGCGCTTCTGTCTCAGGTTACCCAGACAGAAGAAGCTCCCCTGGTCTTTCTTCTATATGGCCCCTATGTATACTTTCGACGACACTGCCTCTTCTAACCTCAACCAGCTTAACAGACACGGTTCCTTCTCCCTTTGATAAAAATTCGTTCACTATATGGAATAGGTTTAAGCTTCGCTGAAACCTATTGGATTTCCTTGATATTCTCTGGGGCAGCTAATTCTACATTAAGCTGTACTCTGCCGCAAATTATATAGAGTTAATATAACCATTGATATAAAAATTATAAGGGGAAGCCGCGGCTTCCCCTTATAATACGTTAGAATTTGTTATGTTAAAAAGCACTGGCAGCTTTTATGACATGTTTTGCAAGCACTGAAGACGTTACCGTCCCCACACCTCCGGGTACGGGAGTTATGTGGGAGGCAATGCCTTCTGCCGCCTGGTAATCTACGTCCCCGCACAGGTTTCCGTTTTCATCCAGGTTTATTCCTACGTCCACCACTACGCCACCCTTGGGTATAAAGTCACCGGTAACCATCTTGGCCTTTCCGGCGGCGGCAATAAGGATTTCCGCATTTCGGCAGGTCTCTTGCAGGTTGCGGGTTCTTGTATGGCATATGGTTACGGTGGCATTTTTCTTTAAGAGCATCATTGCCAAAGGTTTACCTACAACCAGGCTTCTGCCCACAACAACCACTCTTTTTCCCTCTAAAGAAATATTATAGAAATCAAGCATTTCCACTACTGCCGTAGGAGTACACGGAGCAAAACCGCTTTCATCGCCTTCAAACACCTTTGCTACATTTACGGGATTCAAGCAGTCAATATCTTTTTGCGGGCTGATCACATATTTGATGACATTTTCATCAATATGCTTGGGCAGGGGTCTGAACAGCAGTATGCCGTGTATTGTCTTGTCGGCATTGATTTTGTTAATTTCATCAATCAACTCTGCCTGGGTAATTTTTTCAGGATATTCAAAAACCTTACTGCCTATCCCTACAGTTTCACACCTTTTAACCGCTCCTTTTTCATAGGCAAGATCATCAGGCCTTGCTCCCAATCTGACAATCCCCAGAGTGGGTGCTATACCTTTCGCTTTGAGTGCTTCCACTTCCTTAATCATTTTCTCTTTCATTGCATTGGCAACTTCGGAGCCTTTCATTACAACCGCCATTTCACTACCTCCCATCGTATTTAAAAGCAAATAATGGACAGCAGGCTGCGCATTATCTCTGGATCCTTCCCAGTACTTCCTGATAAATTTCGTCCGCCTTTTTTACACCCTCATCAATCATTCTTTCCGCTCTGCTGTTCAGTATTTCTGCACGGTTTTTGTCTTTCATAAGCTTTGTATTAATAAATACATTTAAACTTGCACCCATTAATGCGGATTTGCAGAACAGCACACCCACTCCCACGTCGCTTATGGCAATGGCTGTCCCCTTTTGAGCCAGTTCTTCGTGAAGCCTGATGGCCTCCAAAGACTTCTCCATGATCTTCATAGGCACACTGCAGGCTAAATCCAGTGCTTCCTCCAGCACCTTTTCCTTATGCCGCTTCTCTTCCTCGGTATTCTTAGGAAGTCCGTATGCCCTTGAAAGGGGCTCAAAAACTTCGGCATCCTTTTCCACCAGGAGCATAAGTTCCTTCTGTATGGCATCTGCTTTTTCAAGAATTACTTTAATATCGGCCTGAACACTCTCATATTTTTTCTTGCCAAGGGTAAGGTTTCCCACCATACTGCCCAGAGCCATTCCGATTGCTCCCACCAGAGCGGAAGCTCCCCCTCCGCCCGGAACCGGCGCTGCTGAGGCAAGTACGTCAATAAATTCCTTGCAGCTTTTATCCGTCATCATAAAAATTCCCTCCCGCCTTATATAAAAATGAGGTTAAGGTTTAGATTTAGATTGAGAAAAATAATTTCTAACTCTAACTTCTAATTACCTTAACCCCCCTGTTATTATGGCTTTTTCTATAGGACGTTATTTAAAACTATTTTACAGCAAATTTGAATATCAGAACAATCCCGAAATCTTACCGGTGTTATCAACATCAATGGCTTCAGCCGCCGGAACCTTGGGCAGTCCGGGCATGGTCATGATTTCTCCGGTCAGGGCCACTACAAAGCCTGCGCCTGCGGAAACCTTTACATTCCTTACCGATATTCTGAAGTTCTTTGGCCATCCGAGTTTTGTCTGGTCATCGGTCAAGGAGTACTGCGTCTTTGCCATGCAGACAGGAAGTTTTCCAAAGCCCATCTCCGTAATCTTCTGGAGTTCCTTTAAGGCTGCCGGTGTAAAATCCACGCCGTCCGCGCCATATACTTCAACTGCGATGGCTTCGATTTTTTCCTTCAATCCAAGCTCATCAGGATATATGAACTTGAAATCCTGCTTGTTCGCATCGATAAGCCTCAATACTTCTTCTGCAAGCACTTTTCCACCTTCGCCGCCTTTTGCCCACACTTCCGACAAGGCAACATTTGCTCCGTACTCTTTACACTTTTTCTCAACCAGAGCCAGTTCCGCTTCGGTGTCCGTCGGGAACCTGTTGATGGCCACTACTGCGGGAAGATTGAACTTCTTGGTTACGTTCTCAATATGCTTCAAGAGGTTAGGAAGACCCTTTTCCAGCGCTGCAAGGTTTTCAGTGTTGAGGTCTGCCTTTGCACATCCGCCGTGGTGCTTCAAAGCCCTTACGGTCGCAACGATAACAACGGCCGATGGCTTCAATCCGGCAATCCTGCACTTAATATCCAGGAACTTCTCAGCTCCCAGGTCTGCACCGAAACCTGCCTCCGTGACAACATAATCGGCCAGTTTGAGTGCCATTCTCGTCGCCATGATACTGTTGCAGCCGTGTGCAATGTTTGCAAATGGACCGCCGTGTACAAACGCAGGAGTATGCTCGAGGGTTTGCACAAGATTGGGTTTCAATGCGTCTTTGAGGAGAGCAGCCATTGCGCCTTCCGCTTTCAGTTGACCAGCTGTAATGGGTTGACCGCTTCTTGAGTAGCCGATAACAATTTTTCTTAATTTTTCCTTCAAATCGTCAATGTTCTTTGAAAGACAGAGAATTGCCATAATTTCAGAAGCAACAGTAATGTCAAATCCATCTTCACGAGGGCTTCCATTCGCTTTTCCACCCAATCCGTTGACAATAAAACGGAGCTGCCTGTCGTTCATGTCAACGCATCTCTTCCATGTAATTCTGCGGGGATCGATGTCCAATGTATTTCCCTGCCAAATATGATTGTCAATCATCGCTGCCAGGAGGTTGTTTGCCGCACCGATGGCATGAAAATCTCCCGTGAAATGAAGGTTTATATCTTCCATGGGAACAACCTGCGCATATCCGCCGCCTGCTGCTCCACCTTTGACGCCAAATACAGGGCCAAGGGAAGGCTCTCTTAATGCTATCATGGTTTTTTTGCCCAGTCTATGCAAGGCATCGCCCAGTCCGACAGTTGTGGTTGTTTTTCCCTCTCCGGCAGGGGTAGGATTGATTGCGGTCACAAGGATCAGTTTCCCATCCGGCTTATTCTTCATTTCTTCCAGAAGGTTGTAATTTACTTTAGCCTTGTAATCCCCATACAATTCCAAATCTTTCCTTGAAATGCCTATGCTTTGCGCAACCTCCTCAATAGGATTCAGTTTTGTTTCCTGCGCAATTTCAATATCACTTTTAAAACCCATGCCAATTTCCTCCTTAATTTTGTATTTTATTTGTGTCTAATTTGTCTGCTTCCCATAATAAGTTAATAAATAATTAAAATAGTTTAGCCACAGGTCTATTTTCAGTTGCTGGCCGAAGCGTTATAGGATTGGGCCGCCGCTTTTTTCTTGGATTTGTAAAGATAGGCCAGCCAGTATACAACCCCTACGAACAAGCCTCCTCCCACAATATTACCCAGTGTCACCGGTATAAGATTATTTGTCACAAAGGTACCCCAACTCAACACATCTATGGCATGCTGCTTTGCTCCTAAAGCAACGGCCTGCTGCACCCATGCAGGATTTGCTTTTGCCAGTATTCCTGCCGGAATATAGTACATGTTGGCAACGCTGTGCTCAAAGCCTGATGTTACGAATAGCCATATGGGAAAAAATATAGAAATGAGCTTGCCGGCTATATCCTTTGCACCAGAAGCCATCCATACGGCTATGCACACAAGCCAATTACACATTATCCCTGAAAAAAACGCCGCTGCAAAAGTAAGACCTGTCTTAGCGGCAGCAATTTTGATTGTTAATCCGCCGAGCATACCGCCTGAATAATTTAATTGACCCGTCTGTAAAACCATATATACGATAAGAATAGAACCCAAAAAATTTCCAATATAAACCACAAGCCAGTTTTTTAATAGGGCCAGCCATGCTGCCTTTTTTTCACAGCAGGATACAACAATAAGCGTATTTCCGGTGAAGAGTTCGGCACCCGCCACAACGACCATCATCAGCCCGGCTGCGAATAATGTACCTGCCAAAACCCTCTGAATTCCCACTGCAGTTATTGTATGTATTGCCACATTGGATCCTTCTGCGGCAAACGCAATAAATGCACCCGCCAGTATCGCGAGCAAAAACTGTTTGTACACTGCCAAACCAGCTTTTTTGCACCCGGTATCAATAAAGTTTTCTGCAATCTCTACAGGCGTAAAAAACATTTTATCCACCCGTCATCCTCCTTTCAGTATATAAAGAACCTTTGCTGTTAATTGGACATTCCTGTTTAAAATGGCAGCCTCCCTTCTTTCGTAAAAAAATTAAATAGGTAATTCAATTAATTTTTTTGTCCGAAATTATTTATGTTTACGGGTGTCAAATCCCGGGTACATATCACATGCAAAAGTTTTTTAGTTTTATTTTTCTCTTTAGGATAAATTTATAATCAGCATTATTTATAATACTTTTTATATAGAGTTACTGTTTAAGTGACCTCATCTGAATTTGGAGCAGTTTTGAAATCCATTCGCCATCAATATTGTACTCGTTTACATACATTTCAAAACAATAATTCCATTAACACGTTTATGTTCATATCCTATAAAAATAGTACTATCTAACAGGTTTTAGGTATAGTAAAGAATTTATAATTTTTTGTACTTTTTTATTTATGTGCATTTATTTTTGTACATTGTTTTTTATTTGTCCAACTCTAGTATATTACAACAATTTTTATACTGCAAGTGGGGATAGAATGATCCGGAATATATATTTGTATTTTCTTTTATACACCGTAATTATTTAATGTTAAAAATAAAAAACTCCCTCAAACAACAGTACCTTGTTATTTGTGGGAGTCATCAGCGTTACTGCGGCAAAGGTGGGCTCCATTACCTTTTGTTCGGGAATTATATCTATAGCTTATTGGTTAAAGCTCTTATCCACAAAGGTTCACAAAATATTTAAATATTTACGGCATCGGAAGGAGACTGTGGCTATCCGCCTACCGGGCTTTCACAAAAACAAAAAGAGGCTGACAGAATGCGCTCTTAGCTCACAGCCTCTATAAAAAACTTTCCCTGTTAAGAGATTATGAAAGAATTATTTTAATATCTCTTTGATTTATACAATTCAACAAAGGAATCGCAGTAAATCTCTTTGTTCATAAGAACTCTGGCTGTTGCCGCCGCTGCCATCAAGTCATCATCATTGGCATCGGCTATTGCGGAATCAAGGCCGTATGCCATGAGCATAACGAGCATTGTCCTGTTCAAGAGTTTCCTGTTCTGGCACCTTTGTGAAATGTTCGAAAGACCTACGGTTGTCTTTGGAGCAGGATCCGCCAGTGTCTTGATCTGCCTTAAGGTTTCCAGAGACTCTATTACATAGTCCTGTCCAACATTTACAGGGAGTATCAGCGGGTCAATATAGAGGTCCTCCATGGGAAGTCCGAACTCGTCTGCCGCGGCTACCAGTTCCATTGCCAGAGGAAGTCTTGCATCAGCCGTCTTAGGTATGCCTGATGTTTCACTCATGGCAAGTCCTATGACTTTTGCATTATATTTTACCGCCATGGGGAAAACCCTTTCAATCTTGTACCTGTCGGCATGGCATGAATTTATTAAAGCAGGTCTTTTGCATAGCTTCAAGCCTTCCTCGATGATGTCGTAGTTTGTAGAATCCAGAGACAGAGGTGTGTCCACTACTTCCTGTACTGTGGTAATAAGCCACTTCATAGCTTCCATCGGGTTCTCGGCGCTGGGCCCTGTGTTGATGTCCAGCCATGCCGCTCCGTTCTCCGTCTGCTTTATAGCCATATCCTGAACAGGTTTCTTATCCTTATTCTTTATGGCTTCTCTTATGTCCTTGAACATACCATTAATTCTTTCGCCGATAATTTCCATAAATTATATCTCTCCCTTTTGAATTATTTTAAAGAAGGTTGAGATTAAGGTTGAGGTTAAGATAAAAATCTTAGTTTATAAGGAAATGTATTTCTCACCTAAACCTAATCTAAACTGCACCTTTCTAACTTAAGCCTCTGATTTTAAATCTTAGCCTTAACCTACACCTTACAGGCTGCTTGGAACCATAAGTTCCTCAATATTCTTCTTAACCAGTTTGACCGCTTCCGGATGCCTCATAACCGCAATGGACATACCGGATTGGATTAAGGTTGAAGCCGTTATTGCTTCCCAGAGGATGCCTCTTTCCGCCTGGTCTCCCCATCCCGGGAATTCTTCAGCACTTACATTGGCTTCTTTCGCTTTCCAGGCTTCGAATCCCACAGTGCCTATGGTGGGCATTGACAGCATCTTATCGCCCTGCAGAGCGCCAAGTCTTCCTCTTTCACCGATGGAGTAGGAGTATTCAATTCCATAGCCCAATCCGCCTATACTCGGGTCAATGATAATTCTGTCCGCAGGAATTCCCATTTCAGTTATCAAAATGTTCAACTGCTTGCATATGTTGATGTCCAGAGGAGACTGCGCAATAACTGTATGTTTGTGAACCATACATGCGGCAACAATGGTGTTGTAGTTATCCTGTGTCGCAAAACCCAGCAAGAGATTTTCTCCTGCACAGGCCTCTGCCACAGCCGATATAACCTTATTGTCAATTTCATCGATCTTGCATCCCACCACTGCCACCGGCACACCGACAGCCGCCAGAACGCTTTTTACGGTTTGAACGCATTTTTCAGGAGAGCTGTTCCCCAGTTCAGGGTCTGCGCTTTGCAGCCTTAAGAAAATCATGTCGGCTCCCCATTCTTCAACACATTTCTTTGCCCATGCTGCCGGATCATTGATAACGTCGCCCAAGGCATTTTTCAATTCATCGTTCCATTCAACCGGTGCCCTGTCGAATACTTCCATCGCAATAACCGGCCTGTTCGGTATCTCACCTTCAAAGTGCAAAAACGGTAAGCATGCGTCGCCGCCTACAGTAATAGTTTTTGTCCTGGTTCCGCCCTGTTCCTTGGTAGCGCCAAGAGTAACAGTAGTTAACTTGCCCGGATTCCTGTCTTTTAAGACTTGAACTGCCATCTTAACTCTTCCCCTTTCATTATTAACAATAATTGTTCAAGTTATAGGTGCTGTCTTGTATCTTTCTATCATACGCGCCATTTTTTACATCTTTCGTCATAATTTAAGCCTGTCAAGAATTTCATTGACCGCTTTAGCCGCTCCCGAATCCGCAGGAAGTTCAAACAGCGGCTTGCCCTTTATATCATACTCGGTAACCAATGGATCGGTGGGAATGATTCCCGCCAGCGGAAGCCCGGTCTTTTCAATCTCTTCCCGCAAATTCTCTATGTCCTGCTCAGTCGCTCTCGTGACAATCAGATAAATTTTATTTACTTTGGTCTTTATTTGCTTAACCAGTTCGTTCACTCTGCCCGCCGACCTGATGGACCTGGCGGAATTGTCACTGATTACAAACAATATGTCCACATCCCTCGTTGTCCTCCGGCTGATATGCTCCAGTCCGGCTTCATTGTCCATAACGATATATTTGTAACCCCCGGACAGGTGGTCCAGGTACTTCCTCAATAGATTATTGGGGAAACAGTAACATCCGGGCCCCTCCGGACCTCCCATGACAAGAAGGTCCACATCCTTGCTTTCGGATAGCGCTGCATTGAGTCTGTATTCGATATAGGTCTCCTGGGACATTCCTTCGGGAATTCCGTGCAGGTCCTTGGTTTTAGCTATCAGTTCCGATACGGTTTCATTTTCAATTTTAATGCCCAGGGCCTCATTCAAATTTGCATTTGCATCTGCATCCACGGCAAGAATAGGTGTTTTGCCTTTATCTATCAAATATTTGATAAGTAAAGCGCAGAATGAAGTTTTTCCCGTTCCTCCCTTTCCAGCTACAGCAATTTGCATTGTCATACTTCCACTACTCCTTTAAATTAATGCGATCCGAGACCATTTTGCATATAGCAGGGACTTTCTTTTAGAAGAAATCTCTCTGCTGTATAAAGCTGTGAATACATTTATATTACCATATCAAGCTTTCAATGTAAAACCTCAGCCCATTTTTAGCCGTCCTTTTTTAGGCTGGGAAACAAGCTTAAATCCGTATGCGGTATAAATAGGGCGGACACAAATTCATCCATAAAAGTATTGCCTAAAGACAGTTCAAGATATGTCATCTTGTCGGCAATGGCCTCCGCTTCCTCCAGCGCCTCCTGGCATAGAAGCACGATCACCGCTCCTTGAATGCTGCTGTTTCCGACATATTCGAACAACTCATCGGGTAAGTCGGGCAACAGGCCTATCTTTATTGCATCCGCAATATTTATATATTTTCCAAATCCCCCGGCAATATAAACATTTTCAATGTCGCTCAAATCCATTTGAACCTGCTGTAGCATGGTCCTGATCCCGGCAAATATCGCGCCTTTAGCTCTCAGTAGATTTTTTACATCCCCTTCAGTGATAACAATATCCTGTCCGCTTCCACTTTCTTCAGCGAAAACAAGAACATACTCTACTCCGTCATCTCTTCTTCTGATTCTCCTGGAAACCTTGCTTTCTAAGATTTTGCCCGCCCTGTCGATGATACCTGCATCCGCCATTTCAGCCAGCGAATATATAAGGCCTGATCCGCATATTCCTAACGGTTTCACATCTCCGATAGTCCTGCACGTTACTTCCAGGGTCTCCCTGTCGATATCGATCCAGTCAATGGCCCCATCCATCGCCCTCATTCCGCTGGTGATTCCCGATCCCTCAAAGGCAGGTCCTGCGGAGCATGAACAGGTCACCAGCCAATCGCTGTTCCCCAGAACCAGTTCACCGTTGGTCCCCACGTCAATAAACAGCGTGAGCTTATCGGTACAGGTCAGCATGGTCGCCAAAACACCGGCCGTAATGTCTCCTCCTACGTAACTGGCAACTGATGGAAGAGTGACGATGATTGCCTCGGGGTTTATCCCTATATTCAACTCCTTGGCTTTTACTACCGGAAATTTAACAGCACAGGGGACATACGGTTCCAACCTGAGATAGGTTGCCTGAACCTTCAATAGTAAATGAGTCATGACCGTATTCCCTGCACATACCATCACGGGAATATCGCTGCTTTTTAACCCGTTTTTTGCAAGCAATTCCTGTACCAATCCGTTGATAGTACCGACTACAGCTTCCTGCAAAATCTCCATGCCGTCGGGATTCTCATCCCCATAAATGATTCTGGATATTACATCGGAGCCGTATGTGGCCTGCCTGTTGTAATCCCCTGCCCTGTCGATTACTTTTCCACTGGTGGTGTTCACAAGGTATACCACAACCGTCGTCGTCCCGATGTCAACCGCCATACCGTACAAGGGACGTTCCGACTTGCCGGGTTCTACATCTATGATCTCAGTGATTCCCTTAACCCTAGACACCGTCAGGGTAATTTCCCAATTGCCTTCTCGTATGGCCGTTGGAAGGCGCCTTAACACATCCAGGCTGATGTTTGGGTTTTTTATGCCGTACTGGGTGGCTAAAACGGCTTTTACCCTGTCCAAATCATTGATATTGTCCGCTAAATCCGTATTTCCAAGTTCTAAATGCAGCTTCTGACATATGGGATTCATTTTTTTTGCGGCAAAATAGTCATTTTCCTTGCTGTATTTTGTCTTTTTATTCTCAAGCACTACTTTATGCCTGGTCAGCCTGGAAAATGAAGGAACTTCAACAGCCACATCCTCCATAACCCTTGCCTGGCAAGCAGGAATATACCCTGATGCTTTTAAATCATCAGAAATATGGGTATCATCTCCTACTTCAACCCTTCCTTCAATTACCCTGACCGCACACTTGCCGCACGTCCCTCTTCCTCCGCAGGGGCTCTCTATGCTGATTCCTGCCGCACTTGCCGCAAGAAGGAGATTGGTCCCTTTTTCTACACTTACAGCTATGTTTTCAGGCATTATAGTTACTTGGAATTTTTCCATCAAATCCACCCTTATATCAGTGAAGATATTGTTATATTCGTTCCTTATTATCACTTAAGCATTTTGTATACACTTCATCCTACCACTTTACTGCTCGCCGCAGCTTCTTCCGCTTCTCTGGGCTGACACTTGTTGCACTTGCTGTTAAAGAAATCCTGTAACTACCGGCTTTATGCTTAAGATGTGCCCAACTGCTTTATATCTAATTAAAATAGCCTTACCCTTAATATCATATCAATTATATACCATTACCGGATATTATGCTTTTTCCATTTATGCAAAATGAGATTTGGCAAAGGCCGGAAGTCCTGAAGCCTCTCCAGGTCCTACCATAACTTTCCATCCAGATTTCTCTTCGAGGGTGCCTTTAATAACTGCAACATATCCCGGGATTACTATGTTCCTGTGATCTACCTTATCCTCTATTCCGCAGGTCTTCAAGAACTCAGCGATCTTTTCACCCGTAAACTTGCCTGAAGCCCAAGCCGTCAATACCGAAGTCCCGTCTGTAGGGCATGCGATAATGTAGGAAGGAATCTTGCTGGCTGAAATCTCACCTTCCACCGTGTAATAGGTAAGTGAAAAGTTCGTTGTACAGTAAACCGGTGAATCCTTCGTCACTGCGCCAATCTCATGTACTTTCGGTTCAACCTGGCTTGGCTTCTGCGGGTCGGTGAACAGGTTGATTCTCTGTGCCGTTAAAGGTATGATCTGGGATTTCTCATCCGCATTCAGCACCACGATGCTGGCAAACTTCGCTATATAAACGCTTGCCTGCACAACTTCGTCCCTCGGATTGTCGGCCGTAGTAAATGCAATCACAGGATAACCGAAAGGCCTGAATTTCTTCTTAATGGACAGCCTTCTCGTCTGGGTAATTTCAGCCAGAGCCTGAGACAGATTCCTGGTCCCCACATCGATTACCAGTTCTTTATATATAGCTGCAACTTTTTCAACAAGAGCGGCCGTCGCCTCCAGCCCATTTCCTCTTACAGCCAGAGGGCAGTTGTACTTCTTTGCAAGCTCCGCCATTTTTTCATAGTTCGCTTCAGTAGCGGCATATACCAGTGGGTTTGTATCACCAACAGCTTCGAGAGCCTTTGCCATTGCATCCGTATTTTCGCTGATCAAAACCAGTGCATAATTGCCTTTAGCAGCAACTGTTTTTACTGTGTTTGCGAAAGTGTCGGCATTCCCTGAATCATTCTGCACTGCGATCAGATCGATAGAAACCTTTTGTCCTACCCTTTCAAATACCAAACCATTTAATTTTTCCACTTTAGCATCAAGCTCTGCGCCTGAAAGCTTGTCGGAAACCCTTATGGCCAAACATGTGGGGTGATAAAATGTTTTATCATGTCTGAAAATGACTACTTCATCGCCAATTTCCCTTTCTTTTTCACCCTTGCCCACTTTGATCAGCTTTATTGGCGGTGCTGCTGCTCCTCCCAAAGTCTCCTTTGCTGCTTCCGAAACATAAGGGCATTTGTCAAGGGATGTTTTTGCTCCGGCCAGAGCCATTGCAAATGCCAAGCATGTTGCTTGACCGCATTCCTTACAGTTTTTCTTTGGTAACAGTTTAAAAATGTCTAAACCTGTCAGTGCCATTTTATGCATCTCCTTTTTATATTAATTCAATCGGCGTACACAAGGTTACCCCTACAAATCTCTCTGTAGGGGTCCACCTTATAGCTCGCCTTACAATCTTACAACAACGGGTCCATGGTCAATGCCGGGTGTCCCTTTTCTTCCAGGAAAGGAAGAATTTCTTCCGCAGTGGTCCCAACGGATTCATCTGCAATTTTATCTATAAAGTCTTCTCCAAGTCCTTCTTCCACACTTCTCTTTACAAAGTCTTCCCTCAAGAAGTCTTTCAACTCCTTCGGCATCCAGACAATTCTAGCGATTCCTCCGTCCGCTTTCAGGAACTTTCTGCTTACAATGTACCTCTTGCCGATTCCCATAAACCCGGGAGCCTGCATTCCGCCGCCCACAGTGCCGGCCAGGGTGGAAAAGGTCATTCCCACAGGTGTCATTCCCCCGTGTTCCCTCGTGGTCAGCATGATTCCGTTTGCTTCGGGTACCATGGCGATGATGGCTTCGAAGCAGCCGCAGGAGGTCATGGGGGCTTCCATCAGGGTATACAGGGATACATTTTCAAGGGTCTGGTGGGAAGCGTTGTACACGAACTCATTGACGCTCTTGTAGATCCCTTTGTTTGCATCTATGGCCTCTCCTTTCACAATGGGCTGGTTGGGCCCTGTGGGAGTGATTTCATAGGACGCTTTGGCATCCAGCCAGCTCACGGCCCCGCACAGTCCCACACGCTCGGGCGCTACGATGCACACGTGGTTCGGGGCAAAGGACTGGCACAGGGTGCAGGAGTACAATTCCTCCACCGACTCATCGGTCAGGCCTCTCAGCCTGTCATCCCTCTTGGCGTATACCGCTCTGGCTTCCTTCAGCTTCTCTTCCACCAGCTTTGCATCGGTGTACAGCTCTACCTCCACACGGTCCACCAGGGACGGATACTCTGATTTGTACTTGGCGATGAGGATTTCTCCGAAGTGCCTGATCTTAAAGCCTTTCGCCTTGGCGTCCTTGCTGATCCTCAGCCAGCACAGGTCTCTCTGGGCGACATGCCACAGGCCTTCCCCGTAGTTGATAAAGTAGTGGATCCTTCTCTCCAACACGCTTTCGAAGTCTTCCTGCATCTTTCTGCCGTAGATTTTGACCACGGTCCCCAGGGGAAGCTTTCCGCCTTCTTCCACCTCGTCGATCTCAGGTCCGTAGACCGTAATCTTGCCGTCCTCGATCTCATCCGGCCCCACCATCTTCACCAGCTCGAAGCCCGGGGTCCTGCCTCCGCCGAATTCCACATAGGTGTCCCCTTTCCGGATGGTTTCACCCTCGAAGGCCGGTCCTATGGTAATGGGTACATTGATCTCGGTGATCTTCAGCTTAATCCCTCTGACTTCCAATGCCAGGGGCACCATTTTATCGTAATCCGGCTCCGAAACATACCAGTCGGCCACTTCTTCTTCTAAAGGCTGGTCGGTTATGGTAGGGAAGCCCAGGTAGGCTGCAGCAAACTCAGCGGCTATTCTTACTTCGTCCTGGGGTCCTAAGGCCAGAACAAACGCTCTAACACGGCTCCTCTGGTATTCACGGTGCGCTTCGGTATTCCCCGGAGCGATGCCGCCGAAGGCCAGGCTGCTTCTTAAGGCAAAGTTAACGGCATGAATGACCTGGGTAAAGTTCCCAAGAGGGAAGGCAATGTAGTCCACACCAAGTTTTACATTTTCCTCCAACAGCTGCTCAATGATCTCATTGACAAGCATGATCATCATACCCTTGGCCTGCAAATCCTTGATCAGTTTTACGGCTGCCTTGCTGTCCTTTGCTTTTCCCACGATAACCGCCACGCCGGGGATGGTGAAGTCAACCAGCTGGATACCGAATTTCCTCAGGATGGGATCGGAAAGGAATCCTGTCCATGGCGCCACGTGAGGATTCTGTCCGTTCAGGTACCTGAGGGCTTCAATGATTTCTGCGGAGTACATGGCCGCTTTTCCGTTGAGGGTTGCGCCTTCAAAGGTATAATCCGGTTTAATATAGGTTGTACGCACCCGGTTTAAAATGGGCACTAATTCTTTTAAGGTTTTTACCTTTTCACCGCTTAAAGCCGTCATTACGGGAAGATAGTAAGCTGTATCGGGATAAGCGACGGGGGTGTCCTCACCATACTCCTTAATCGCCTGGTTTAATAGTATTTCAGCATAACTGGTAGCAATGATTGCTCCGTCATAAGCCTGTTTGAATAAATGATTCGCCATTTTTCTCCCCCTCCTTAACCTTCATAAATCTTAGCGAGTTCGCTGTTGTATTTTTCTGCAGTTTCCCTGTGAACCCTGAGCTTCCATGCTCTCTTTTCAAGTCTGTCAATTAACTTCTGTGCGGCTTTTTCAGGATCTGTCTCGAACATAAAGTATCCGCCAAATACGTCTCTGGCAATTTCCGTAGCTATTCCATACACCAGCTCACTTCCGTCCAGCGGAGGCATAACGCCAACATGACAGGGGATACCCATGGAGATCACCCAGGAACCGATAGAGATAGCTTTTTCTGACATGGCTTCCGGAGCACTTGCTACGAAAGGAAGCTGCGGAACGGTGATATTCAGGTTCTGAGCCATGGCGGTCCAGAGGTCGGCAATTCTGCTGTTGTCAACACAGGAGCCCATGTGGAATATCAAAGGCAGTCCGGCGTTCAACCCGCACTTTTCTTCCAGCCGCTTGATGAATTTCTTCAGGCCCGGTCCGGCATAAGCCTCTACTCCTTCGGATGAGAGCAAGCCCGCCTTGGCAAAGGCGCCGGCGGCACACCCGGTAGTAACCATGAATACATCCTTCTTGGCCAGTTCTTTTGCTATAGTGATATGCGCGTTGTCATGGACGGTCTTCTGGTTGTTGCATCCTGCAAAGCCGCATACGCCCTTGATTTCTCCTGCCAGTATGGCATCGGTGAGAACGCTGATGGGCGAATCCGGATTAACTTTTGCAAACAGCTCCATCAGTGTTTCAAAGCTGAACCCGCCGACAACCTGCTTCTTATATTTCGGTATCCTTACAAGCTCCGGCTTTCTCTTTTTATACGTCTCAATGGAGTACCTGATGATCTTCCTTGCATCCTCCATAGCCGTTGCTTCATTAAAAGCTATATGATGTGAGCCCGGAACCTTTGCTATATGGGATGTCGATATCAGTTCGGTATGGAAGCAGTTGCATACATCTTTAACCGCCGGCGCAATACACTGAACGTCCATAATCATCGTGTCCAGCACACCGGTCATGATGGCCAACTCCTGGGACCCAAAGTTGGTGGCCGTGGGAACGCCCTCTCTCATGAGGACCTCGTTACCGGTACAGCAGATGCCTACAAGGTTTATTCCTTTTGCTCCCACTGCTTTTGCTTCCTCTTCCAGTTCCCTTGCTGCAAACACAATCATCTGGCTCAGCAGGGGGTTGTGGCCGTGAACGGCTATATTCACCTTCTCAGGGTCAAGAACACCCAGGTTGGCCTCTGTTATGACCGGCTTGGGAGTTCCAAACAACACGTCGGTCAAATCGGTGGCCAGGTGCATTCCTGTGTAATCGGCAAGGGCAGCCCTTAATCCGCCGAAAATAATGTTTACGGGATCAGCATCCGTTCCAACGTGAGTCTGGTGCAGTAATTGTACAACAGCCCTGTCTATTGCAGTCGGAGCTATTGTCGTGTGTTTGAATTTTGCCTTTCTTTCATCATCTATGGTCGTCTCAAGCCATGTACAGGGATTGGAGTCATATTTCCCGAAATCCATCAAAGCCTTGATAGCTACATCTTTTGCGACCTCTTTCATATCCCTGCCTTCGGTCTCAATGCCAATCCTCTTTGCAACCCTTACCAGCTTTACAGGGTCAGTAATCTTGTAGTCAGGGGCATGGCCCTCGGCTACGCTCAGCAACGTGTGGGCGATTTCCCTACCGTGGTCCGAGTGGGCGGATGCTCCACCTGCCATATACCTCACAATATTCCTTGCCACGATAGTGAATATGTCGGCGCCGCAAATACCCTTGTCCTGTCCCGGCTTGTTAGGGATGATCCTACATGGGCCCTGGATACAGATACGGCAACATACGCCGGTGAGACCGAATTTACACTGGGGTTGTTGCGCTTTGTAGCGGTCCCATGCTGTCGAAATTTGAGCGGCTTCTGCTACTCCCAGCATCTCTATGGCTGCCGGGTCGATAGTCCGTCTATCGTTCGTTTGTGTTGACATTTTTTTACCTCCCTTTAGTTTTGAATTCCGATTGTCGTTTCCTACTACAACCGTCTTCAGATTAAATAAAACAGCTAAGATAATGAAATTTATTTTATTTAAACAACAAAATTAGCTTTGATCATTTGAGGCCGTCGATTATTTTTGTCAGAATTTCTTCCAGTTCCTTATTGTCTGCCACCCCTGAATCCTTAACCAATCCCATGGATTTCTCGCTTATGGCATCGTCATAGTGTATGATCCCAAGCAGTTCTTCAGGCTTAAAGTTCTCTTTTATAAAGGCTTCTTCCTTTTCCATATGGATCTTGTTGGCAATAAACCTTATGTTTTTAACCTCCAGGTCTCTTGCCAGTTTTTCTACAATCCTTGCTGTCTGGACGCTGGACCTTCCGGGCTCGGTCACTATGACCATCAGGTCCACCCCCCTGGAGGTGCCCCTTGTGAGATGCTCTATCCCCGCGCTCATATCCAGAATAACCACGTCATTTGTATCTAAAAGAAGCGAATTTACTATTGCTTTAAGGTAAGTGTTTTCACGGCAGTAGCAATCGGAGCCGCCCTGTTTAATCCCACCCATCTTTAAAAACTTTATACCGTTGATATTCACGCTGAATTTATCAACCACGTCATTAACCAGGGGATTAAGGGTGTAAAAGGCGCCGTCTCCTACCTGTTCTCCGATAAAATCCCTCATTTCAATAACCGGCTTGATTTTTTCCAGGGTTTTCTCATCAATTCCGAGGGCAAGTCCCAAACTGCTGTCCGGATCAGCATCCACCGCATATACGTTATATCCCTTGCTTGCAAAGAGTTTTGCCAAATTGGAGGATATGGTAGTTTTGCCGACTCCACCCTTTCCCGACACTGCAATCTTCATACCACTTATCACCTTTCTCTTCAGCCTATGACCTGCACGTTTATGACCCGCTGGAATGCAATATCTTTATAAGCTCGTACACACCAAAACTTGCCGCACAAACGATGTCTTCAGCAGGCAGAAAGCTTTCAACCGAATCGTCAAACAGTATGGTTGCGGACGCCGGCGCCTCTTCGTCTCCCTGCCACAATACATAAGTTACCGGTACAAGCGGAAGCACTTGAATGCTGACACTTGCATGTCCGTACCTTTCCTTTACACCGCCTAGTTTGTATGCGGCATTGAACAGGCCGGCCAAGTTATTCCCGAAGGTTTTCAGCAAAGGCACAACAGCTCTTTTGTGAAAGGAAGGGTAATATATCGCGGCACCTTTACGCAAATCCTTGAAGGACACAAGATTCCCCGATAACGGCCTGATCCTGGAATGCAAAAGATAATGCAGTATAAGAATTTTCGTGGTCGTCGCCACTTCCTCCCCTACAGTTTGTGTAGCAACTTCCCCCGTATGGCAGTTTACGGAATAATCTCTATTGAGATACTTTACAGTAAGCACACCATCTTCTCTGTCATATACTGCATTCGTATTTATGCTTATTTCCTCAGGATCTCTATCAATCAGTTCTTTGCAGGCTATTGCATATGCTGCTAAATAACTGTTCTTCAGATTTTGACCTATCTCCACAAAGATACCGCCTTCAGAAAAAAAATAGATATTAAATTTCGTTGATTTTATATTAGCACTTAACAAAATCAAGGTATTGAAAAAAATTTTTGTTTTTTGTATTTTTTCACTTACTTTGATATTACGCTTCAAAGCCTCAAAATACCTGCAGAAAGTATTGCTAACAGCAAGTGTTTAAGCTATAATAAGGCTGTCGGAAATTTCCTATTGGGAATTAAAAAGCAAGAAAAAAATAGAATCATGTATAAAAACAGCCATATATAGTATAAAGCAAGAAAAAATATTTATTCTATGATTTTTTTTATAAAAATAAATTATGCAAAAAAGGAAACAGTATTATTGTCAGTCCATGTGTCCGCAGTAATTCTGTAAAACAATTAGGAGGATTTTAAATGATCATTATAGGGGAAAAGATCAACAGCACTTTAAAAGCTGTAAGACCTGCCATGGATAATTATGATGCGGCGGTCATACAGGAGCTTGCAAAAAAGCAGTATGAAGCAGGTGCCGCCTACATTGACGTAAATGCCGGCATGTACCTTGACGATGAGCCTGAAAGACTGGAATGGCTGGTTAAAACCGTGCAGGAAGCTGTAGACGCACCGCTCGCCATTGACTCGCCTAATCCCAAGGCAATGGAAAAGGCATTAAAAGCCGTTAAGAACCATAAGCCCCTGGTCAACTCAATTACCGACGAAAAGGAAAGATATAATTCGATTATGCCTCTTGTGGTTGAATACAATACGGGGATTGTAGCTCTTTGCATGGATGATACCGGCATGCCCGAAACCGTGGAGGACAGGATTAAAATCGCCGGCAGGCTCATTGAGAAGCTCACCAAAAAGGGCGTGGCCATAGGCGACATCTTTATTGATCCTATGGTAAGGCCTATAGGTACAGGCTCTCAGTACGGCGTAGTGGCCATTGAAACCATCCGCAGGATAAAAGCGGATTACCCCGGAATACATATCGCATGCGGGCTCAGCAATATTTCCTTTGGAATTCCCGCCAGGAAGCTGATGAATCAGGCTTTCCTGGTAGCCGCCATGGCTGCGGGCATGGACGGGGCCATCATGGACCCCCTTGACAGGAAGCTCATGGCTCTCCTCTATGCCACCGAGGCACTGATGGGGCTGGACGATTTTTGTACGGAATTCATGGTAAAATTCAGGGAAGGTTTTTTTGAAAATTTATAATGAAGGTTTTAGGTCTGATAACAGAATACAACCCCCTGCACAACGGCCACATCTACCACCTGAACCAGGCTCTGAAGCTGAGCAGGGCGGACTATGCCGTGTGCGTCATGAGCGGAAATTTTATCCAGAGGGGCGAACCCGCCGTAATAGACAAGTGGGCAAGGGCCAAATCCGCTCTGATGTCGGGGATAGATCTTGTAATAGAACTGCCTGTGATTTTCGCCATGTCCAGTGCGGAGCTTTTCGCCTATGGGGCGGTAAAAATTCTGGACAGCCTGGGAGTTACCGATTATGTTTGCTTCGGGAGCGAGCACGGAAGGATAGAGGAGCTTGAGCGGATTGCTTCGGTGTTGTGCAGTGAGCCGCCTCCCTACCGGGAAATGCTGAAAGAGCAATTAAGCAAGGGGCTCTCCTACCCCGTGGCAAGAGAACAGGCATTAATCCGGCACTTTAACGAAACGGAAGGCTTCGGGCTGAATATTGAGGGCATCATCCGCTCTTCCAACAATATCCTGGGGATTGAATACATCAAGACATTAAAAAAGCTTCAAAGCCCTATAATCCCTTTGACCATCCCCCGTATAGGCAACACATACGGCACCGGATATATGACAGGCAGCATTTCAAGCGCCACAGCCATCAGAAAATATCTTTCGGACAATTTGCACGGCCTGCCCGGGCAAGGCCTGAAACAGGTCCTGCCTGAGGCAAGTTTAGAAATACTGGCCGAAGAGTTCGCCCAAGGAAGAGGACCCATATTCTCAAGCAGCTT
This sequence comes from Eubacteriales bacterium, assembly GCA_024655885.1. Lineage (GTDB taxonomy): Bacteria > Bacillota > Clostridia > Acetivibrionales > JANLFN01 > JANLFN01. Next base: position 147,540 of record JANLFN010000002.1, read on the forward strand.
TGAGGATATTCTTATTTCTATTATAAGGAAAATGACAAGCTCACAAATCAGAGAATATCCTTATGTTTCGGAAGGTCTTGAAAACCGGATTAAAAATGCGGCCGATGAGAGCGGCAGCTTTGAAGAGCTTGTGGACGCAATCCTCACAAAGCGCTATACAAGGACACGAATACAAAGAACCCTTTTTTGCATAATGAATTCCATAACCGCAAAGGATTTAAACGAGTTTATGGCGCAGGGCGGCCCCCAGTACATAAGGATATTGGGGTTTAACGGGAAGGGGAGGAAGCTCCTTTCCATCATCCGCAGAACCGCTTCTCTGCCTGTCATTGCCAAGACCTCGGATTTTAAAAATTCCACCGACGCCTGCATTAGAAAAATGCTGGCACTGGAAGCCTTCTCAACCGACATGTACGTATTGGGCTATGAAAACGCCGCTTTTAAAAAGGCAGGCCAGGAATTTACCCGGAACATCATCCGGTTGGATTGAGTTTACCTATCCCTGTGAAGAATATTGCTTGCCAGGGCAATGAGCTTGTCCCTGCCCAAAACACCTGCTGCAAACAGCAGCAGAGCAATTGCGGAGAGTATTACCAACGCAGTATAATTCTTATTCTGAATGTTGGATCCTATGAGGGCGGAGCCTATCAATCCGGGGAGCCTGGCAGTGGTCACAATAAGAAGGAATTTTCGGGAATCCACGGGCGTAAGGCCCGCCATATAGGTCAGTACGTCTTTGGGAAGGCCGGGGATCAGGAACAGAATAAATATGGCGATTTCAGACTTTTGGCTGTTCAGCAGGAAATGAAACTTTTCAAGGTTTTGCTCGGATACGAACATCCTGACCAGAGGATATCCGATGAGCTTCACAGTATAAAATACGATGATTGTCCCCAATAGAATTCCGGTAATGGAGTATAAAGTGCCAAGGGCGGTCCCGTATACATATCCCCCCGCAATCTGGACAGCTTCACCCGGTATGAACGCAACAACGACCTGTAAAATTTGAAAAAAAATGAAAACAAAAGCGCTGGCATATCCATAGGAAAGAAGAAATTCCCTGAATTTCTGCGGTTTTGCCAGAAGCGCGGTCACAGAAGGCGCGTACTTCACGCCGAAAAATATAAAGGCGGAAATAAACAGCCCTATGATGGCAATATAAAGCACCAATTTTTTTCTATTATTCTTAGTAATTTTTTCCATCACTTTTCTGTCCATATTGTTTTATATTATACACTATGTGCAAAATTTAGTCGCTGTTTATAAAAAATTTTTTATTGGTAAAAAATTCCAAAATATTTATGGCATGCCGGACAAACCCATTCTCAAGGCTATAACAAATTTGTGCAAAATATCATGATTTTTTTCAATACCCCGGCTAAATAAATATAGTACTATAGGTGTATATAGAGTATTCAATATCATCTATTTACACTATTCTGCGATTTTGATACAATAATGTTGTTGTCTACAAATCTATGCAATAGGAAAGAGTGAAAGAATGCCTGCTTACAAGAACCAAGATGATATTGGATTTGATCTTTCGAGAGCCAAAGTTTGTGCTGAGACTTACAGTAAATCGGTGGGTGTTCAATGTATCATTATAGACCCTCAGGGGTCCACCCTGTACGATACGGGAAATGAAATGAGCATTTGCCATTACTGTAAACAGATGCGCATTGCTTCAAACCAGCAGCTCAGCTGTGAAAAAGCTCATTTGTACGGCTGTTACCAGGCAGAAAGGTTTGGCGGGAAATATATTTTCTTCTGTGCGCTGGGTTTGGCCCACTGGACATCTCCCATCACCACCGACGGCATGATGAGAGGCGCCATTGTCGGCGGTCCGGTGCTTATGGTCGAACCGGAGGAATTCCTTTTGTATGAGCTGATTGACAAAAACAACCTGGATGAACACACATTTCTTGAATTAAAAAAATATATCAGCCATGTCCCTATTGTAAAACCCGAAATAGTAAATAATCTTTCGGAACTGCTGTTTATCATAGCCGGACATATTTCCGACATCCAGCCTTCGAAGTATCTTGAGCAAAGGGAATACCAGGACCAGCAGTCCGATATATCCGAGTATATCCATTACATCAAGACCATGGGAGGCAATGTGAGCGAAATACAGAGCTACCCTCTTGAAAAGGAAAAAGAGCTGACCTCCCTTATCTCCATAGGCGATAAGGCCGGTTCACAGAAGGTTTTAAACGAAATATTCGGTCACATTTTCTTTTCCACCGGCGGAAATATCGAGGTCATAAAGGCAAGAGTTCTGGAATTGATCGTTCTGCTTTCCAGGGCCGCACTGGAGGGAGGAGCGGATGTAGAGCAAATATTCGGTCTGAATTATAAATTTTTGGGACAAATTCACGGCTTTAAGACCATTGAAGACCTTTCTTTCTGGCTGTCCAAAATTATGGCAAGGTTTACCGACTGTGTATTCAATCTGACGGATATCAAGCATGTGGACGTCATTTACAAGGCTGTTGACTATATAAAAAGAAATTATATGGAAAAAATAACCCTTGAAGAAGTAGCCTCCCACGTATATTTGAGCGTCTCCTATTTCAGTAAGATCTTCAAGGATGAAATGAAGTGCAACTTTAACAGTTACCTTAACAAGGTCAGAATCGACATGAGCAAAAAGCTGCTGCTGGATGACTCCATAGCGCTGGTGGATGTCTCCAACCTGGTAGGGTATGAAGATCAAAGCTATTTTTCCAAAGTGTTTAAAAAAATGACGGGGATGAGCCCGGGAAAGTACAGAGAGTCTAGGGGGCAGTATAAAAGCGGATGATTTGTGACAATAGGGTGTTACAAGCCAGAAATAACAAAAAATATAGGAGGTACCTTTTATGAGCATTTTGAATGAAATTTCCCAAAACTTGCAGCAGGGTAAAGCAAAAAACGTCAAAGAACTGGTTCAGCAAGCAATCAGAGAAGGCATCAGTGCAAAAGTCATTCTTGAGGAGGGCCTGCTGGCGGGTATGAGCATTATCGGTGCAAAGTTTAAAAATAACGAAGTATATGTTCCGGATGTATTGATTGCGGCAAGAGCCATGAATGCAGGTTCAGAGCTTTTAAAATCGCTGCTGGCTTCAAATGGTGTAAAAGCTACGGGCAAGGTTGTTTTGGGGACTGTAAAAGGTGACTTGCACGACATAGGCAAAAATCTGGTGAGGATGATGATGGAAGGCAAAGGCCTTGAAGTTATAGACATAGGCATCGATGTTCCTGCAGATAAATTTGTCCATACGGCGAAGGAAGTGGGAGCGCAGATTATAGCCTGCTCGGCCCTCTTGACCACCACAATGGGCGAGATGAAAACCATTGTGGAGGCTGTCAAGGAGGCGGGTATCAGGGACAAGGTTACAATCATGATCGGCGGAGCACCCGTGAATGAAAATTTTTGCAAAAGCATCGGTGCGGACATCTACACTCCTGACGCTGCCTCGGCAGCGGAAGAAGCGGCAAGAGTGTGTTCTAAATAGGAATTCCGGCAAAGCCGTCAAAAACCGTGGAAGTGGTGTTGGTCATACTTAATGGAGGAGCCGTGTTTTAAAGAGTGGTGCATTTTTCATGTATTTTTAGAGCCAAGGGATTTGCTCCCTTAGCTCTTTAATTTTCCTGTCACTTAAATCTCCATAATTATGGGCAGGATCATGGGCTTTCTCTTTGTCTTCTCAAACAGGTAATCCCTTAATGCCTCTTTGATAATGCCCTTTTTCCCGGACCAGTCGTTTTTCTTCCTCTCCTCACACTTCTGGAGGGCCATCCTTGTTACCTCCCTGGCTTGCTCCATTAAATCCTCGGATTCCCTCACGTACACAAAGCCCCTGGAGATGATATCCGGGCCGGCAATCACAGTGCCCGTTTCCTTTTCAATGGTGATCACAACCACAATAAGCCCATCCTGGGATAGGTGTTTTCGATCCCTTAATACGATGTTGCCCACATCCCCTACGCCCAGCCCGTCCACCAGAACTCTCCCCGCAGTGACGGATCCGCTGATTTTGGCTGAATTTGCAGTCAGCTCCAGCACCTTCCCGATTTCCATGATAAAAATGTTCTCAAGGGGAGTGCCCAGCTTGTTTGCCAGAGTTTCATGCTGCTTCAAATGCCTGTATTCTCCGTGGACCGGCATGAAAAACTTGGGTTTGATCAGGCTGTGTATCAGCTTCAGCTCCTCCTGGCATGCGTGTCCTGAAACATGAATCTCCGCAAGGGCTTCATAAATCACATCCGCTCCCTTTTTAAACAAATCGTTGATAACCTTTGATATCAGCTTTTCGTTTCCGGGTATGGAGCTGGCGGAGATGATCACCAGATCCCCCGGAATGATTTCCACCTTTTTATGTTCGGAAGCGGCAATCCTTGACAGCGCCGACATAGGCTCTCCCTGGCTCCCCGTCGTTATAATGAGAAGCTCTTCCGGCTTGTACCTGTTGATGTGGTCCACATCCACAACCGTGCCCTCAGGTATATTCATATAGCCAAGCTCGGTAGCCACGTTGACCACATTCAGCATGCTCCTTCCGCAAAAGGATATTTTTCGTCCGAATTTGATTGCGGCATTGATTGCCTGCTGTATTCTATGGACATTGGATGCAAAAGTAGCAATGAGTATCCTGCTTTTTGCATTCATCATGATTTGCTCAAAGGTGTCCCCTACCGTCCTTTCAGACATAGTATACCCTTCCCGCTCCACATTGGTGCTGTCGCACAAAAGAAGCAGGACTCCTTTTTTCCCGAGCTCCGCAAGACGCGCCAGGTCCATGGGCTCGCCCTCAATGGGTGTGTAATCGATTTTAAAATCCGATGTGTGAACAACGATTCCAACGGGGGTGTGCAGTGCAAGGGCAACACAGTCCGCAATACTGTGGGTGGAACGGATGAATTCAATTTTGAACGCCCCCAGTTCAATAGTCTCCCCCTCATGGATGGTCTGGAGATCCACCTCCGAAAGCATCCCGTGTTCCTCCAGCTTGTACTTCAGCAGTCCCAGGGTAAGTCTTGTGCCATAGACAGGAACATTGATATCCCGCAGGATATAGGGAAGTGCACCTATATGGTCTTCATGCCCGTGGGTAAGCACAATCCCTCTAACTTTTTCCCTGTTCTTTGTCAAATACGTCACGTCCGGTATCACCAGATCTATACCCAACAGCTCATCTTCCGGAAACGTCATCCCGCAGTCTACAACGACGATATCATCTCCATACTCGAACACGGTAATGTTTTTTCCGATCTCTTGCAGTCCGCCGAGAGGTATTACCTTTAACTTTTTTTTGTTTTTTGCCACAACTAAACCTCCAAATTAACACTAATATTTATTTAAATTCCCTATTAAAAATTCATAATGTAAGCACTAAAAGTCTATTATACCATATTTCCGTCAAATAAAATACTTTTGTGCGCCGCAATAATAAAGAAAGGACCGCCTTTATCAGTCCCTTTACCTGATAGAATCAATTCTTTTCTTTATACTTCCGGTCCCCCATTCTATACCGGTGCTTTCCTTAATTATTTCACTGTATACATCCGCTGTCTGCCGCGAAATGACATCCCAGTTATATATCCTGTTTACTTTTTCAAGTGCTCTCTTTCTCATTTCCTCCGACTTCTGCGGGTTGTGCAGGATTTCCAGAATGCTGTCCGCCAGTGATTCGGGGCTTCCGGTATAGGATTTCATGCCATCCACTCCATGGTATATAATTTCTCCCAATCCTCCCGTATCCGATACAACCACGGGGACATCCGCAACAATGCCCTCTAGTGCAACAATGCCGAAAGGCTCATAAAGGCTGGGAAATACGGCAATATCTGCACACTTGTATAGTTTTAGCAGGTCTTCGTCACTGACATATCCTGTAAAATACACTTTTTGTGATATATTCATGGCCATGGCTTTACCGCGCAGGTAATCCAGCTGAGGTCCTTTACCGGCAATGACAAACTTTACATCATTATAAGCGCTCAGCACTTTTGGTATGGCATCGATCAAAACCTGGGCACCTTTTTCATTTACCAGCCTTCCCACAAAAAAAACCATTTTTTCATGATCTGCCGCATAATTTCTTCTGAAATTGTAGTCCCTTTCATGGCCTTTGAACTTATAAATATCCACCCCATTGGGGACCACCCGGATTTTATCCTCAGGCAGTTGAAACACATACTTTACCTCGTTTTTCATGTATTCGCTGTTTACGATTACCCTCCACGATTCATAGGTAAACCACCACTCCACATTGCTTATATACCTCTGAGTGTCATTATGTATGCCCGAGTTTCTGCCGTATTCGGTGGCATGAATGGTGGCAACCAGGGGGATGGAATATGCATTTTTAAGGGTGCATGCAGCAAACGCAACAATCCAGTCATGCCCGTGAATGATATCAAAGGGTCCTGTTTCATTGATCAATTTAATGCTATGCCCCACAAGCATAAAGTTTAGGTGCAAAACCCAGTCTATAAAATTATTTGCATTTATATCATACGTATGGACCCGGTGCACAAATACATTTTTGTCCTTTTCAAGTTCAAGCGTTCCCGGCTCCCAGCACGTAACCACATGAACCTCATTGTCTCTCTCTCCCAGCTTTTGTGCCAGGTCATGTACAACCCTCGAAATTCCGCCTATGATTCTTGGAGGATATTCCCACGACAACATCAATATGCGCATATTAGCCTCCCTGCTTACTTATTGCAGCCGCTTTATGTTTATCGCTTTATAACAATTCCGGTAATAATTTGTAATACACTTTATCAAATACCTGACAGATATTTTTAAAAAACTTTTGACAACTACATTATATCTAATTTAGGCACAAGTTAAACAGATATTTTTTGAATAAAACCCGCATAAAAATCAAAAAATATTTCAGTGGTTGCATTTTATACTTTCCGGGTCTATAAAATCCTTTTTTTGCATGAGGATATTTGTTATATTAGAAAGTAATATTAGATGTTTTATTCCGCTGCCTGTTTATGCACTTGTTTACAACTATAGCATGATTATGTTGCATAAAACCGTCCATATTGTTTGCAAACTACTGTCATCATGCTTTTTGTATAAAGTTTATGTTTTCAAAAAGGAGGAATGAATCTATGCCTGTGGCCTATTCGCAAGACACATACCATCTGCCCGCAGGATACAACGACAGCCGTATTGTTCTGCTGGCAAGGGATCCGCATTGTATATTCGCCTTCTGGGAGGTGTCCGGCGACACACGCAGCCATTTTATTGAGGAATTCGGCAGTGAGCTGTGGGATAAATCCACTCCCGTACTGAAAGTGACAAACGTGTCGAAAAACTCCAGTTTCCATATCCGGGTCAACGATTTCGCCACCAACTGGTATATTCGTGTGGAAGATTCAGACAGCCTGTATTTTGCTGAACTGGGCAGGATGGTTTCAGGCCGATTCTTTATTAACATTGCCAGCTCCAACTATATAGCCACCCCATCTGAAAATGTAAGCTCCAATACCACCGCTTATTTTGCCGACTACAGGGATTTCACAAAGGGCAGGCTTGATTTGGAAGGCTGCCGCATTTATGAAAATTGCGGCTCCGGCCAAGATTCAAAGGGCCTTATAGGCCTTAGCTCTGCTGAGCTTTTCGGGATAAGCTCTGCCGAGCTGTTGAGGGCCGGCCATCCGGAAATCAACCCCGAGGAGTCCATAAACGCGGAGAAAGGATGATTCCATTGACCAAGGGATACGTTGCACTCGTCCTACATGCACACCTGCCGTATGTCCGCCACCCCGAACAGGAGGAAGCCCTGGAAGAAAGATGGCTTTTTGAAGCCATTTCCGAGACATACATACCTTTATTAAGTACATTCGAAGCTTTGTTGAATGAGGGTGTGGACTACAGGATCACCATGTCCATTACCCCACCTCTCCTCTCCATGCTGACCGATCCGGTGCTGCAGGGCAAATACATCCGGTATCTGGAAAAGCTGATTTTGCTGGCGGAGAGAGAAATAGGGAGGACGTCGGGCCAGCCTGATTTCCAGTGCCTTGCAAAAATGTACAGGGATAAATACAGGTCCGACCTTTTCGTATTCAAGGACAAATACAGCTGCAACATCACAACGGCATTCAAAGGCCTTCAGGAGGCGGGAAAGCTTGAGATTATAGCCTGTGCCGCCACCCATGGTTTTCTTCCACTCATGAGCGCAACGCCGGAATCCTTCAAAGCCCAAATCGCAGTGGGTGTAAAAAGCTATGAAAAATACTTTGGCCGCAGGCCCAGAGGTATGTGGCTTCCTGAATGCGGATATACCCCTCACCTGGAGCAGGCCTTAAAGGAAAACAACATTGAGTATATCATAACTGAATCCCATGGAATTCTTTACGCCAATCCCAAGCCGGTCTTCGGCACCTATGCGCCTATCGTATCGCCAAAGGGTATCGTGGCTTTCGGCAGGGATATGGAATCCTCAAAGCAGGTATGGAGTTCCAGCGAAGGTTACCCCGGAGACTTTGATTACAGGGAATTTTACAGGGATATCGGCTACGACCTCGACTATGATTATATAAAGGACTTTATATCCCCTGACGGCCAGAGAATAAGCACGGGAATCAAATATTACAGGATCACGGGGAAAACCAGCGAAAAACAGCCCTACAATCCGGCATGGGCAAAAAATAAAGCGGACCTGCATGCAGGAAATTTTATGTTCAACAGAGAAAAACAAATTGAATTCATAAGCGATAAAATGGGTAGTCCCCCCATCGTCGTATGCCCCTATGACGCCGAGCTTTTTGGGCACTGGTGGTATGAAGGGCCCTATTGGCTGTATTCCCTCATAAAAAAAATTCACCGTGAGCAAAACACATTTAAGCTGATCACCCTTAGTGAATACATGCACCAAAACCCTGTGATGCAGGTTTCTACCCCATCCGCCTCCTCATGGGGCTATAAGGGCTACAACGAGATGTGGCTGAATGGCTCAAACGATTGGATTTACAGTCATCTGCACAAATCCGCCCAAAGGATGTCCGAACTGGCGGATGAAAATATTTATGCCGACGGGATAAAGCGTGATGCCCTGAACCAGGCCGCCAGGGAATTGCTGCTTGCACAGAGCAGCGATTGGGCGTTTATAATGAAAACAGGCACAATGGCGCGGTATGCCGAAAACCGTACTAAAAGCCATATAGGCCGTTTTTCAAAACTTTATCATGATATCAAGGAAAACAGCATCGATGAAGCCTGGCTGAGGGACATCGAATACAAGGACAATATTTTCCCCGAACTGGACTACCGGATCTACGCGAAAAAGCCGTATTAAGGGAAGCGATACGTTAAATTCGCTTCGGGAATAATATAATTTTTTATATTGACATAAGGACACAGCCCTAGTATAATAAAGTAGCATTGCTGTTAAAGGCAGCTCTCTTTGTTTACCCGGGTAACAATTATTTAAGAAACAAAACGGTTAATGTAGGGTTCTTGCGATCCTACATTAAATTTGTTTCGGTGCTTTTTGCCACGGCAGGGGACATGACGCTCATAAACCTGGTGGAAATGAAATTGGCAAGGGCAATAACCGCACCCCCGAGAAAAACGTATTTATAACCTGTGGTACCGTTGGCATACCATATGAACCCTGCAAAAGCAGGCAAAAGCATGGAGACAATGTGGTCCAGGCTGATTCCCAGGGAGAGGGTGGGAGACACGTCTTCCTCCCTGACGGCGATCTTCTTCAAGTAAGTGGAACGCGCCATGCTTACGGCGCTTAAGGTCTGGTCCAGGATATAACACAGGCAGATAACCATTATGGCTGTGTTCCTCTCAAAAATGTCGGCGGCAAAGGTATATGCAATACATACAAAAATCAGGACAGCCGCTTCACTGCCCAAAACAAATTTTTCTCCAACTTTGTCAATCAGGTATCCTATCAAGGGCTTGCTGAAAATTCCAAGTACCGAAATGATGAAAAATAAAATGGTCATGGTTGTGACCTTCTGTTTAAAAACATCCACCAGCACCCACGGACCAAAAGTCAGGAATATCTGCTTCCTTGCCCCATATAAAATACACAGCCAGTAGTACAGCCCGTACTCCTTCCTGAAGACAAACCTGGTTTTTGGCCTGACCGTCTGCCTGGGGTTCATAAGAATTATGCAAAGGGCGGCAAAAAAGAAGGAAGCCGCTCCCAGGGTAAATGAAATCCAGTAGTCAATTTTAAAGAAATTGAACAGGCACCACAGCAGGGCACTGCTTATTACCAGGGCCGCCGTATTGGCCGCATTAATCTGTCCCAGCTTTCTCCCAAGCCTCCCGTCATTGGCAAAGCTCATGCCGATACTGTTTGACACGGGCATATATACATGCTGTCCACAGCTGTATATAAAAGAAAATGCAATAATTACCGTATAGCTGGAGGTGGGTACGGTGCCGAACAAAAGCATGCCCACCCCTGCCAGCACATTGGCTAAAGCAGCTATCCTCACATCCCCCAGGGCATACAGGAACCCTATGATCAAGAAAACCAGAAAGCCTGGAAGCTCACGGGGAATCTCCAGGGCCGAACGCTGCAATATTAAAAAATGCAGCTTTTCCTTTAAAAAATTGGCCAGCGTCGAACCGTCAACACTCTGCCCTATCCCCAAAAAAATACCGGCGGCGATAAACAGTAAAAAATCCCTGTCCAGAGTCTTAATTTTTTGCACGGCTGTTTTAAACATGAATTTCTCCTTCTATAGTGTAGATATAAAACATATTATACCTTAGAAACCGATAATTTCAAGTATTTTGCTTTTACACGTATCTTTTTGCTTTAGTGGCCCATAGGATTCCGTGGGCTTTTACACACCTTATGGGGAATTTTATCGCAAAAAAAGACCTCTGAACCGGTTAAAAATTCAGAGGTCCTGGCTGCGGGAGAAGGATTTGAACCCTCACAGAATGATCCAGAGTCATTTGTGCTACCATTACACAATCCCGCAATGTTTGTGACAGAGCATATTATAGCATGGTTCCCGAACTTTTTCAAGAGGAATTTTCCTGCAATTTAACGATAGCCGGATATTTTACGTCCCATCCTTCCGAAAGCTCATCTTTACTCTTGTTCATCCGGTAATTCATGAGCACCTGCGTACATTCCGGCATATGATAGTTTAGAAACCGCAATTTCGATTTGAAAGGGGGAATTGTATGCCTTTAAATTCAAACGGTCAAAGCAGCATAAGTTTTTTGGACAGGATAAGGATAAATAATGGTGTCGACGCATTGAAAGCACACTTTCACGACTTGCTGACGGAGGATCCCGGAAAGGCCGTCGATTTAATCAATGACAGGAACCTGCATTTTCCTTCCCTGTTTGCACTGCAGCCGGAAATCATCAAGCTCGACCTTTTCAACCGCTTAAGCACCAACAACCAGTGCGCTTTGAACATTGCAAACGGGATACTGACAAAACAGCTGTCCATATCCGAATTTCTGCCCATTGAATACAAACAAACCACCTATTCCGCATTCAAATGGATTCTTGAAACAGGATATATGGATGACGGGTTGAACGATCAATACGACGAGATACTGGAAACAGCCGCAATACTCCTGGTCAAAATATACAGGGATGTCTCGTGCTTACATATTATTGCGGAAATGGTTTTCAACCGGCACCGGAAAGGCTTCCCTATATACGACCTGATATGGGCTTTCTTTGAAGCCCGCATCCCCGAAAGCCTAACCCTTATTGCAGAGCGCTTGCGCTCCGGCAGGGGAAGAGATGTGGAACTTGCGCGCAAGCTTCTAAAGTTTATACCTGCCGCGGGTATGAATGCGGATATGGATAATAACAGGCAGTACACCGCGGTCATCAACTGGATCAATGAAAACCACCCATTTCTCCATTACAAGGGGGAATCCTTCCAGCAGACCGGCAGTCCTGAAGCCTACACCTTATCCCTGGAATCCAAATACCTGTGCAAAAATACATTAACGGACAGCAGAAATGTACTCCGGTCCTTGTCGGAGGAGGAAAGTACCCTTCTGGACAGGTTTCGCGCCCTGCAGGAGGATACTAAATTAATTCTTGCCAACTACTCCTACCGGCTGTACCGCAGAAACCCAAGGCAGTGGCAGTTATGGGTCCGCTATCCCCTTGGAAAACAAATAAGTATTGCTAAAGCAATGTTAGGAGGATTACCATGATAAGAATATCCGGCAGCGTAATCGACCCCAATGCCATTATGAACCAAATCCCCCAGGGCGACATTGAAAAAAATACTTTTGATATATTGTCCTCAAGCAGCAAAGTTTATAGTTTTAAATCACTCAATGAGTTGAATTTCGAGCTGAGTATGAGGAAAAGTATTGTGAATGCCGCCATTGACCTCAATAACAGCAGTTTTTCTTTCAGAGTTTTCCGCAAATCCCGTTGCAATCCCGATTTCTGGGACCGTACAAACGACGGGGGGTTCCTGCTGAAAAAAGGGGTCAATCCCTCGGATGCCATTAAGGATATTTACGTGCACAGCTCCAAATACGGCACCGAATGTGCCACCGCAATGGTAATCGTGTATTACAAGGCTGTTTTAGATGTATTTCCTGAAGAGCTTTTTAACAGGCTGTTTCCTGAAATATATCTTATGAACTGGAGCCACTTGGACAGGGACCTGGGCATTCGCGAATACGGCCCCGGGGAGGATGATCTGCCGGGCGACGGCATGTACTTTAAAAACCCGGATGTGAATCCGCTTACACCTGAATGGCAGGGTGAAAATGTCATTTACCTGGGCAATGGGAAATATTACGGCCACGGCATAGGCATATCGGATGAGAAGGAAATTATCCGGGCCTTAAACGACAACAGGATCAGCGGGTCCACCGTGTCCGCCTACCGCCTGGATTCGGTAAAACGCCTGGACTTCAAATATCTGGCACAAAAATACAACAGTTTTACGCCCCCACGGGATATGGGGAGCTATAATGCAGAGTGGCCTGTGGTTTATATCCCTCATCCCAATAATTAAAAAGGGGAAGGGAGGGCCCCAAGGGAATCCAACCTCCCTTTCAAAAAATTCCGCGGCCAAACACCGGTTTATCCTCACTGGATCCATCCCTTGCAGAGTGGTTTAATACAGTATTAAATTTCCTCGGTACTTTCAGGCTTTGCCAAAGCGGACAAAATGTCTCCGAAGCTGCTGTAATGAACTGCACGGATGCCTTTTTCCATGCAATAGCGGTACAGGACATCCTTTGCGAAAACCAAGTCCGCAGCACCGGCCGGACACATATCCGAATAGGAGTCCCCCACATAGATAACCTGTGCGTCTTCCCCTTTCAGCTTTTCCATCAGGCCCTTTTTGCAGGTGCCGCAATTTTTGCAGCGGGGATTTTCATAAGGACATTCGATGTCAAAGCCTTTTCCGGGATGGTACAGCAGCTTGTTGGCGTAAAACTCCACGTCTTTTATACCATATTTTTGCATAATAGTCCGGATATTGAAATCATACCCGTCACTTAAAATATACACCCTGTATCCCCTTTCCCTGCACAGGGAAAGGAATTCCTTAAAATGTCCGTCCATTTCTACGGTATTCAGAAAACTCTCTATGTCCTCAAGGGAGGCGTCAAAGAGCTTAAATAAAGCCTTTGCGCAGTCTTTGGTGGACAGCTTCCTCTCCTCCCACAGCCGGTTCAGCTCCTTCCAGCCGTCTCGGGCAAAGATTTGCACCATGGTGGAGCAGGTATCCGTCTTTGTAACCGTACCGTCAAAGTCAACAAAAAATACTTTTTTCATTCCTTCCTCCACAGCCGGACCAGGTTTTCCGACGCCTCCTTGATGTCACGGCTGCCCAATATGGCGGATATCAAGGCAATTCCGTCAATGCCCGTGCTCTTTATTTCCTCTATATTGGAAATGCCTATTCCCCCTATTCCCACCACGGGAAGGGATACGCTCTCCCTGATGCTGCGGAGTGCGCCGGGTCCAATGGGGCTGGCCGCATCCGGCTTGCTTCCCGTGGGGTACACTGGACCTGCCCCCAGGTAATCCGCCCCGTTTTTCTCACCGTAAACCGCTTCCTCCACACTGGATACTGAATATCCCAGTATTTTTCCTTTTCCCAGCAGCCTCCTGGCTGCCTCCAGGGGCAGGTCCCCCTGCCCTATGTGAAGCCCGTCGGCGTCGGCGGCAAGGGCAATGTCCAGCCTGTCGTTCACGATGAAGGGCACACCGTACCGGTGGGCAAGGCGTTTCATTTTAAGAGCCGTATTGTAAAAATCAAGGCTTGAGATGTCCTTTTCCCTCAGCTGCACCAGGGTTACTCCGCCTCTGAGGGCTTCCTCCACAGCCTCCAATAAATCCTTTCCCTTTAAAATACCCCTGTCTGTGACCAGGTAAAGCGAGTAATCTACAGGCATCTTACTTTACCGCCCTTCATGATATCTTCCGGGGTTAAAGCGCATATAAAGTCGAAAAGCCTTGCCCTGAAACTTCCCGGAAAAACTTTCCCCACAGCGCTTGCAGCCATTTCACCCGCCAGTCCCATGGCCACCATGGCCGCCGCACTGGAAATGAACCTGTCCTCGCAAACACCTGCGGTGGCGGCGGCCAATGCTCCGGCCATACAGCCTGCTCCTGTTATGAGGGTAAGCATTGGGGTCCCATTGTCCACCAGGCAGGTCCTTTCCCCATCGGTTATGATATCCGTCTTTCCTGTGGCCACCACCACCGTATCGCTATCTTTTGCCAGTCTTTGGCATGCCTCCACGGCTCCTTCTCCATCGTCCACCGAATCCACCCCCCTTACCTTTCCCGAAGCGCCGGCAAGGGACTTTATTTCGCCCATATTTCCTTTAATAACGGATATTTTTCCACAGTCCGTCAGCTTTCGTATGACCTCCTTTTTCCGGCTCACGGCACCGCAGGCAACAGGGTCAAGCACAACAGGCTTTCCCAGCTTTGCCGCCCTCCCTGCCGCCAGTATGGAGGCTTCTTCCTGCTCCTTTGTCAGGGTGCCCAGATTGATGTAAAGGGCGGAAATCAAGTCCACAAATTCCTCCGCCTCCTCCTCCGCCTCCACCATGGCCGGCGACGCTCCCAGGCACAGGAGGATGTTGGCGCAGTCGTTGATGGTCACATAATTGGTGATGGCCTGTACTAACGGAGTCTTCTCCTTTACGGCCTTTAAAACCTCAGCCATTTTGTTTAACATATTTATCCTCTCCTAGCTGGAATTTTTTCAAAACAAACCGCATAACGGCGTACAAAGCAACTGTAAAAAGCATGGACGGTATGGACGATCCTATGACAAGGTCCAGCCTGTTAAAGGCATAGTAGCCGGCAGTCCCCAGTATGGCCGCAATAATGCCGCAGACATTGACATAATCGGCGGACCTGTCCTTCCTGTAGAAAAAGTAATCGGCGATTATAACTGAAAATGCCGGCGCAAAAAGGGAGCCGATCATGTAAAGGAAGTTCTCATACTGCTCCATTGGGAAAAACAGGGCCAGCAGCGTCCCTATGCCCGTAAAAATTACAATCAGCTTCTTCTTGGACATGCGCGGCGCCAGATTGAGGGTGGACAGCACCGAGGAATACACGTCCAGGAAGGTAGTGGTGACCGTGGCCAGCACTACAATGAGCAGCGCCGCGTAACCCATGCCCAGCCCGGTCATTATGCCCACCGTGTCCGAATTCCCCGTATATATGGCCGACGCCAGGCCTATGATATACATGAAGGAACTCCCGGTGAAATATCCCAGAAAACTGCCTGCAAAGCTGCCTGTGGCGCTTTTGCCCGTCATTGTGTAGTCTGAAATCAGGGGTACCCAGGAAAGAGGCATAACAATGCTGAGTTCCAGGGCGGCACCGAAAGACATGCTTTCTGCCACTGTTTTCACCTCTCCCCCCTTCAGCACCAGGATAAACATGACAATGCTTAAAATTCCCAGCAGCACAACCGCCGCATTATTTATAAAGTTTATGCCCCTGTCGGCGGTTAAAGCCCATATTCCCACCAATATCCCCACAATGACCACAAGGAGCTGAAAGCTGCTGCTTATCCCCAGCAGCCCTGCCGTCACAGGCTGCAAGGAACGGGCGCACTGTATAAGCATTACAGCCGTCCAGCCTGTGAGCTGGATGATGTTGAAAACAGATACCACATAGGACCCATACCTTCCAAGAGAGATCCGGCTTGCCATTAAGGAGGGCTTCCTTTCCCTAAAGCCCATCAATCCGACGGAAGACAATATCAGGCAGCCTATAAGGTGACCCGACACAATGGCGGCAATGCCCTTGATTATACCAAGGGGGGCTATCAGGCTTCCCGTCATTATTTCCGCCATGGATACCGCTGCGCCGAACCACAGGGCAAAAAAGCTGAAGCCCCCTTTTTTTCCACTGTCATCCATCCACAACACCCGCTTTCCTGTACAGATCGTAAAAATGATGGGTGGGACCTACCCCATGTCCCAGGGCTATGGAATTTTCAATGGCTCCGTTTATATAGCCCTTTGCCAGCCTGACCGCCTGGAGCACCGGATTTCCCTTTGCTATAAATGCGGCTATGGCCGAGGAAAAAGTACATCCGGTGCCATGGGTGTTTTTTGTGTCTATCCTAGCGCCCTGGATGTGGATAAAGCTTTTACCGTCATAGAACACATCGGTGGCGCTGCCTTCCAGGTGACCGCCTTTTACAACCACATTCCTGGCCCCCATTCCCCGGATTTCCACCGCCGCCTTTTCCATCTGGTCCGGCGTTTCTATTTTCATGCCTGTAATCACTTCGGCTTCAAACAGGTTGGGCGTAACCACCAAAGCCAGCGGGAACAACTTGTTTACAAGGGCTTGCCTTGATTCCGGCTTCAACAGGGGACATCCGCTTTTGGAAATCATCACGGGGTCCAGGACAATATTGTCCGCCTTTTTTCTTATAAGGCATTCGGCAACGGTATCAATGATTTCAATGCTTGATACCATGCCTATTTTTATGCCGTGGATTTCAATATCGTCAAACAGGCACTCTATCTGTTCCCTGACAATATCCGCATCCATCTCCCTCACGCTCACGACGCCGGTGGTGTTCTGGGCGGTAACGGCGGTTATGACGCTCATGCCGTAAGTCCCCAGGGCGCTGAAGGTTTTCAGGTCCGCCTGTATTCCCGCACCGCCGCAGGAATCGGACCCCGCAATAGTCAACAGATTTTTCATACTCATCCTCCTTTGCATTCCGTTTGAATCATTAAAGAAAAAACAAAAGGATGCGCCGGTGTAACGCATCCCCTGATTATCTCACTTAAGATATACTTTAAGATACAATTACTTCCCTACGCAGGTATTACCCCGACAGGTTCAAAGGGTCAGGCCTTTGGCGCCTTTCTCAGCTTTCGCTCCCCCAGCAACAATTGAATTATTCTTTTTTGTATTTTATTATATCCTCATTTCAATGCGGTGTAAAGGACAATTTGCCAATTGCCGTAATTTTTTTATAGCCCTTGGGCAGGGCTTTGTCCTTTGCCGCGGGATATGAGGGACCGTGCAATCTCCAAAAAATTCAGGCCGTTAGACCGCTGAACCTTCTCAATCCATTGGGGCCTGATGCCTCTTGCCCCGCCGAAGGCCCCGCACAGCGCCCCCACGATGGAGCCGTTGGTGTCCGCATCGTCCCCGATATTGATGATGGATATAAGTCCCTTTTCGAAATTCCCCTGTGCGGCATAAAACACTCCCAGACTGATAGGGATGGATTCATAGCTTTTCATGCTCGCGCCAAGGTACCTGTACAGCTGGTGGCATATTTCCTCCAGTTCCCTGCCCCTGTTCTTCTCAACCAGTTCCCTGGCAAGCTCGATCCTGGCAGCCACCGAAGGAGCGGGTATGTCAAATCCGGCTTTCTCCCCTTCCACAGCCCCGTAAATGGCGTTTTGGATAACCGCTTCCGGCGTACATCCCCCCTCCACAGCAGTGGCTATGGCCGCTGCAACGGCACAGGCCCCTGCCATTCCCGGCTTACTCCCGTGGGAGGGACGGGTGCATGCCATGGCATCCCTCACCGCTTTTTCCACATTGCCGTGATTGAACAGTCCTATAGGGGCCGCCCGCATGGCCCCCCCGTTGGTGTCTCCCGTTTTTCCCGCCTCCAGGTAATCCCCGCCCCGGACGATGGTCTCAAGAAATCTCCTGGTGCTGGGGCCTATAATGGTGGATTCGAGCGCTTTTTTTTCCACAGCCCACTTCCGCATTTTTTCTATAAAAATATCCGTATTGAATTCACCGGCCTCTATAAGCACCGAGGCTACAATCAGGCTTTCCTCGGTATCATCGGTAATGGAGGCCGTCATAAGGCCCAAATGGGCCGTCTGTTCCTCCGCAGGCTTTAAAAAGTCGGTGATTCTCCCATAAACCTCTTTTATTTGGGCGGGCGGCATAAAAGACGCGGGCATGCCCATGGCATCGCCTATGGCCGCCCCCACCAGGCATCCGTAAGCTCGGTCCAGCATTAGACATCTTCCTCTCCATGATTTATTATGTCCATTACATCCTCAATTCCAAAATCCCCATGGGGTTTCATAAAGGTGGTGGTTATAGAGCCGCAGGCATTTGCAATCCTGAGGCACTCCTCCACCTCAAGGCCGCGGACCATGCCGTAGATCAATCCCCCGGCGAAGCTGTCGCCGGCACCCGTGCCGTCCCTGCATTCCACCTTGTAGGCCGGGACCCTGTAATGCCTGCTGCCGGTCCAGGCCTCCACGCCTTTTCGCCCCATTTTTACGATAACCAGCCGGCAGCCCCTGTCCAGGCACCAGCCGGCGAATTCTTGCCTGATGTTCAATTTTTCGGCAATCATATCCCGTTCTGCCCTGTTGGGCACCACCATATCCGAAATTTCCAGCACCTTGGCTAGAAAGTCGCTGCCCACGTGTTTCACAAGAGGTCCGGGGTCGAAGAGGATCCGGCTGCCCCGGGCCTTAAGCTTTTTCAGAATGAAAAGGATATCCCCGTAATACCTGGGGTCCAGCAGGTAATATCCCGTCAGGTAGACGAAGGAAATGCGAGCGGCTATCCCGTCACCCACCATTCCGGAGGAAAAAGCCGCCTCACAGCCTCTATAGGTCAGGAAAGTCCTTTCTCCCGACCCGTCCACAATGATGCTGCAATATCCGGATTGGGCCTCACCGTCCAGCCGGACGCAGTCGGTCCTGAAGCCGCGGCTGCGCAAATATTCGTAAATCCGCCCCCCCCTGTCGTCCTTTCCCAAGGTAGCGGTGATATAAGGGTCGCATCCCAGGTTTTTAAGGGTATAGGCCACATTCAGCGCACAGCCCCCGACCCTGTCGAAGGAATCGGTTATAACCGCATCCTGGCCCCGGACCGGATAGTCTTCCACCACCAGGTACTGGTCCAGTATAACTCCCCCCATCACCAATATCCCGTTACATAAACTCATTTGAACCTCCTTTGCCGGTCCTTCTCATCCTGTGGTCATCTATCCAAAAGCAGGGTGTTTGATTTGTCCCAGCTTATATAAACTTCGTCGTGAATTTTAAATTCTGAAATACCCAGGCTGTTCTGCCTTTCCACCTCAATGGTCTGTCCCAGGGCCTCCAGCCTGTACAGGGACCTGTCTCCCGCATAGGTTGTAAATTTAACGGTCCCTTTGATCCATGTCCCTTCCGGCTCTTCACCAGACAATGCAATCTTTTCCGGCCTTACCGCCACCGTCAAGTCTGTTCCCACTCCGGGGTCCCGGAGGGATTCAAAGGGCAGAACATGCCCATTCTCCATTTTCAGCTGGTAAACATCCCCATGTTTTTCCACCACCGACCCTTTAAAAAAGTTGGCCTTTCCCAAAAAGCCCGCCACAAAAGTTGTAGCCGGCCTTTCATATACGTTCACGGGAGTGTCCAGCTGGACAATGCGGCCTTTGTCCATGACCGCTATTTTATCCGATAAAGTCAGAGCTTCCTCCTGGTCATGGGTTACAAATATGGTCGTAATCCCCACCTTTTGCTGGATCTGCCGCAGCTCCACCTGCATTTCCACCCTCAGCTTTTTATCCAGGGCGCTTAAGCTTTCATCCAGCAGCAGCAGGCTGGGTTTTATCACCAGCGCCCTTGCCAGGGCAACCCTCTGCTGCTGGCCTCCCGAAAGCTGTTTGGGCTTTCTTTTTTCATATCCTGTCAGCTGCACCATCTCCAGGACCTGCGCCACCTCTTTCCGGATTTCATTTCTTGGAAGCCTCCTCTGCTCAAGTCCGTAAGCTATGTTCTGCTCCACCGTCATGTGGGGGAAAAGAGCGTAGCTTTGAAACACCATCCCTATATTCCTTTTATAGGTGGGCAGGTTGTTTATAAGGATTCCGTTTAAATTCACACTGCCGCCATCGGGCCTGACAAACCCTGCGATCACGCGCAGGGTTGTGGTCTTGCCGCATCCCGAAGGGCCGAGGAGGGAAAGAAAGGTGCCCTGCTCCACATCAAAGCTGATGCTGTCCAGAACGCGCTGTCCGTCATATATCTTTGTTAAGTCCTTAATTGATAAAAATGGCATTTAAAGTCCCCCTATTTAAACATTCTCATCAACGATGACCGCATAAGCACTGCAATAACGGTGATCATCAGCAGCGTGGCTGCGAGAATGATGGATGAAATGGCGTTGATCTCCGGTGTGAATCCGAATTTAATGGATGAATATATCTCAATGGGCAGTGTGGTCTTGCCTGTAGGAATCAAAAAGTAGGACAATACAAAATTGTCAAAAGAGATCATAAATGCCAGGAAGCCCCCGGCCAGCATGGCTGGGGACAGCATGGGGAGCGTAATTCTTTTGAAGGTGGTCCATTCGTTTGCCCCCAGGTTGTACGACGCCTCCTGTATCTCGCTGTTCATGTCCTCCAGCCTTGCACCGATAACCATGACGGCGTAGGGAAAGGATACCACAACATGGCCTATCAAAAGCATGGCATAATTCCGGTCCAGGCCCAATGCCCTTAAAAGCAGCAGCAGCGACAACCCCAGGATAATCCACGGGATTACCAGGGGAAATACCACCAGTGAATTGAAAAAAGCTTTGACCCTGGAGTTAAACTCCCTTTGTCCGAGCATCATGGCCGTGCCTAAAACGACACACAGGACGGCAGTAACCGCCGCAATAGCCAAACTGTCCAAAGCCGCCTGAATCAGCTTTTGATTGCTGAACAGGACCCTGTACCACTCGGTGGAAAATTCGAAGGGCAGGGCGCCGTACCGGGACTTGTTGAAGGACATGGCCATGAGCACGGCCACGGGAGCATAGAAAAAAATCAGAATAATAATGGAATAAAACCAGCCAATGATTTTTTTAGCCATTTTCCTCTCCCCTCCTGTTGACTGCCGACATGACACCCATGGAAACCAGCACCATGGCCAGAAGTATGAAGGCGATGGCGGCGCCGAAGTTCCATCCGTAGATTTCAAAAAACTGGTCCTGGATCACCGTACCGATGACAGAGCCGTTGACACCCCCCAGTATCCTGGGCTCTACAAAGCTTCCCAGGCACGGCACGAAAATGAGTATGGCCCCGGTGACAATCCCCGCTTTGCTCATGGGGAGAATCACCCGCAGGAACGTGGTGATCGGATTGGCCCCAAGGCTTTTTGAGGCCTCCAGCACCGAATCGTCGATTTTCTCCAGCGTCATGTAGGAGGTGATAATCATATAGGGGCAAAATATATGCACAAGGCCGATAATAACCGCCGTCTGGGTGAATAGGATTCCAAGCTCGCCACCCTTAAACAGGTGCAGTTTTGCCAAAAAATCCTGCAAAATCCCTCCGTCCCTCAGCAGATTCATCCAGGAATAGGCTCTTACCAGCTGGCTGGACCAGAAGGGAATAATAATGAGCAGCAGGAGTATTTCCCTTCCGCTTTTTATGATTTTGGCGATGATATAGGCCATGGGATACCCCACCAGGATACTTATAAGGGTAACTAAAGCGCTCATCTTGATGGTTTTCCAGGTAAGTGCCAGATACAGAGGTTTACTGAAAAACCGGGCGTAGTTTTCCAGGGTGAAGCCCGGTACACCCCCATCGCTGATGAAGCTGAAATACAGCATGATAAAAAGCGGAACCACGGCAAAGGCAATGAGGATGAACATGGCAGGGCTCACAAGCAATGCTTTCTTTTTCACAGCTTTTCCTCCTAGGGCTGAAACTATAAATAATCATAAAAATAACTTTTTACAATACTATTTATCCTAAAAAGTTTTGCACAGCGGGCCGACAATCCAATGCCGGCCCGTCTCAGGTGCACTATTCGGCCTTTACTTCCTGCCACAATTCGTTCCACGCTTTTTTTACTTCCTCGTCATGGTATGAAATAAAGTACAGTCTGTTAAGAATATCTTCGGTGATGCCCGCATCTTTTTTGAAATCTTCCGAGAGGCTGTCCGCCACCACCTTGTTCACAGGCGCCGGTCCTCCCTTACTCACCCAGTCTTTCTGGAAGCCTTCGCTGATCATATAATCCACGAATTTCACCGCCAGGTCCTTATGAGGCGCATTCTTTACAACCGCCCAGTAATCAACCCAGCCGATGGCTCCTTCCTTGGGCACCACATATTTTATGGGCTGCCCTGCCTTTTTCATGGAGGCGGACTGACCGCTCCACATGAGTCCCACGGTAATCTGCTCATTGGCGAAAAATTTGGACCATTCGTCCCCTGTCTTCCAATAGGTCTTATTCAGCGGTTTTTGCTCCTTTAGCTTGTTCTTGATGGCATTTAAGTCGGACGGATTATTGGGGTCCTGTCCCAGGGCGATGGCTGCCGTCATAACCGCGTCGTTAAAATCATCCCTGAAGCCGATAAACCCTTTGTATTTTTGATCCCACAGCACATTGACCGAATTGATGTCTTCCTTGATAAGCTTTGTATTATAGGCAATGCCCGTGGAACCCCATACCCAGGGTACGGCGTACGTTTTTCCGCCCATTGAACTCTCGGGAAGTTTTTTGAACTTGTCGTACACATTTGGGTAATTGCTGAGTTTACTTGTGTCCAGCTCCTCCAGAAGGCCTTCCTTGATGGCTGTGGGAAGAATTTGCGGATTGGGCAGAACCACGTCCAGTTTGCCCACCCCTCCGGTTCTCAATTTGGTTAAAAGTTCTTCCTCGGAGGCCATATATTCGTGGACGATTTTACAATTGTTTTCACTTTCAAACTTCTGTACTGCCTCCGGATTGTCCGAACCGTAGTCCTTCCAGTTGACCACCACCAGTGTCGGTTTGTCCGCACTGCCCTGAGTACTGCCGTTGCCGCCGGCGGATGGCTGCTGGCCTGACGAACCGCAGGCCGCCGTCCCGAATAGCAGGGATACCAAAAGCAAACCCACCGCTGCACAATTTAAAATTTTTCTTTTCATGAATTTTCCTCCTTTAAGTCATTACTTCAGAATCGCGGTACCAGTAAAGCTTACATCCGTGGATCCAACCACAAACTTTATCTTTTGTGCGCATCTTCGGTATATTAGGTCTGCCATCACCCCCTGCTCATACCGGTTTGAAAATTTATGTATTCTCAAAGCTGCACGCCGCATTGGATAAAAACTCCGACTATCAGCCCTCAATATTCGTTACGGCCTTAAATTCCATGTTAGGGCTGTAGATGACCTTCACCCTTTCAATTTCCATCCCTTCCTCGGTATAGACCCTGCCCTCGGCTTTCAGCAGGGGAATGTCCCTTTTGCACCCGAATATTTTTTTCGTGACCGCATCCCCCATCACGGGGTACACCCCCAGAGAAGCCCTTTTGGGGAAGATGCCGTACTTGTGCTTCATTACGTTGTACAGGGATTCTTTAGAAAAGTCATATTTCTCTATACCGGGAAATACCGATAATGGAAGCAAAGACATATCAATGGTCAGATAAAGTACACCGTCCTCCTTCTTCACCCCCCTGGCCCTCACCAGCTTAAAATAATCCATGCCGTTTTCCACAGCCGTTTCTTTTTCAAGCACCTTTGAAACGGGGGTTTCATTTTTTTTAGCCAGGTAGTCGGTAAAACCGCTGAAATTCCATATATTGTACTTTATCTGCCTTAAACGGACAAAAGTTCCCTTCCCGTGAACCTGAGCCAGCAAGCCCTCGTTCACAAGATCGGATATAGCTTTTCTGACCGTTGTCCGGGTAACATTATAGGTTTTCATCAGCTGGGTTTCGGAAGGGATCACATCCCCGTTTTTATACTTTCCCTTCACGATATCTTCCCTAATAATGCGCTCCAATTGGAAATACAAAGGGATCACGCCGTTTCTGTCCAGCATATTGTCCTCCGTTTGTTCAGTTGTCCGTACAAGTTGTACACTAATATATTCTACACAAAAAATATTTTTCCTGCTTTTCACTGAAAAATTTTTATTTTTTATAGTGTGGTGCAGCAGCACGTCCGGGGGTGTTCAGGGGGCGTGCCCCCTGCCTTGGAGCATTGTCCCATGGGCTGACTGATATGCTGTCTATACCCAATGCAAGAAATGTGTTATAATTGTTATTATAAAGCAAAAGGGAGAAGTTTTTATGGAAGAATTATTAAAACAGATTGTATCTGAACTGAAAGACTTAAAGTCTGATGTAAGCGACATAAAAACGGATGTCAATACCCTGAAAGCAGATGTCAATACCCTAAAGTCGGATGTAAGCAGCATAAAAACAGATGTCAATAATCTGAAAACCGACGTCAATGATCTGAAGTCGGATGTAAGCGGTATAAAAACAGAAATCAATGATCTGAAGTCGGACGTTAAAGACTTAAAATCCGGCCAGAAAAAGATTGAGAATGATGTGAAAGAAATCAAGCGCAACCTCAATTATGTATGGGATGATATAAAGAGGATGGACGACCGGCTCCAGGAGCAGGAAGAGAAGGTTGAAAGGCTTATTAAATAAAAACTGGCATTGGTCCATGGGGACACACCATATCATTTGTCAGGCTCATACCTCTCCCGGCTTTCCGCCGTCATCCAGCCGTAATCTTCCGAGAAAGAGTCCAGGCTCACCTGTTCATAGCTCTCCTTCTGCCCAAGCAGCCGTAAGACCTTCCGGAAAGCGGTTGGGACGGCCAGATCATCCATATCCCCTTCCCGGACCCAATGCAGCGTTGGCGGCAGATCCGGCTTTTCCCGCAAGGAATAAACAGCCGTATTCATTTTCCACGTCCTGTGGGAAAAAACATGGCGCACAGTTCCCAGCCATTCACGCTTTTTCAAACTCAAGCCGTACTTCCCGGCAAAAAGCCGCTCCTCAGAAAAGTCGGGGGAATGTTCAACCATGGGCAGGCCCCACATCTGTCCTAACAGGGTTTCTCCCTTCCTGTGCTCCATAAGAATTTTACCGCCTTCCCGGACCACCGCCACCCAGTATGAAACCTGGTTTTCCCCACGGTTCTTTTTTCTCTTAACAGGAAGAATATCCTGTTTACCCGACAGATATGCACCGCACCCGTTAGCAATGGGGCATTTTCCGCACATGGGTTTGGCGGGTACGCACACTAAAGCTCCCAGTTCCATTAACGCCTGGCTGAAGTCTTTCGCTCTTCCCTCCGGAATCATCTCCTCCACCAGTTTAGAAATCATCTTTTTTGTGCTGTCCAGGGCAATGTCCCCCTCTATTTGCCCGATTCGCGAAACAACTCTAAGGGCGTTGCCGTCCACCGCCGGATGGGGTTGATTAAACGCAATGCTTAAAACGGCACCGGCAGTATAACTGCCAATGCCCGGTAAGGCCCTAACTTCTTCATATTTATCGGGAAACCTTCCGCCATACCGTGCCACGATTTCCTTTGCCGCCCGGTGGAGATTCCTGGCTCTGGAATAGTATCCCAGGCCTTTCCATGCGGAAAGGACCGACTGCTCGTCCGCTGCCGCCAGTTTAAATACATCGGGGAACCTCCTTGTAAATTCATTAAAATAGCCGGTCACCGTGTCTACACGGGTCTGCTGCAGCATAACCTCGGAAATCCAGATTTTATACGGGTCTTTTGTCTGTCTCCACGGAAGGTCCCTTTTATTGCCGCTGTACCATTCCGTGAGCTTTATTCCTACATTTTTAAGCTTATTATCCATGAGTCCTCTTAATATTAAATACGGGAATATTTTATTCCGGAAAACATCAGCCATTCTCATGTCCGGCTCGTGCTTGTTCTCTGCCTTTCCAGCACGGACATGCGTTGCATCCTGCTTGTCCTCAGTCCATAATATTCAGGGACAATGTCCGGAATCCCCTCCCTATTCCATATTACTACTAACTATTCCTCTCCGGCAAGAGTAAACAAAGCTGTTACGCGGTACCGGCAATAAACGGACCGGAAATTAAAGACCTTCCATAAATGCAGAATACTTTTGGCCCATACCGGTTTGCCCATTAAAAAGGCACTTTTTCCGTTATTGCAACTTTTTTTTACTTTATATATAATTAAATTGCATAAATATTGTAAGGTTTAAACCGTATTGCCTTCATATAAACCGTTGTTGTTTCCATATCTAATAGTAGAGGTGAGAGGCCGGTATGGACATTAATATGGAAATTATTTCAAAGCAGCTGTCTCATTATAATCCTGAATTATTTATGCCCTATGGAAAGAACGTATTACTTAAAGGGATTAAAATTCTTGAAAAAAATCAGACGCATTTCGATCCGGACTTGTTATATTTGGGGAAGCTATCGTGTTTCCCTGAAAAACTTCCTGATAAAACCCGCATCAATATGGTGTGTATTGCCGACAGGTACGTTTCAAAAAAATATAAGAACAACCCACACTTCAATTTGCTTATCTTGGACCGCCAGGTTAATTTTTTTGCCGTATTTAACGAGCTTCAGGATTTGTTTACCAAACAGCAAAAGCGATCCTATATTTCCAAAAAGCTGATGGATTCCCTGCTCAAAGGAAACGGGCTGCAGAACATCGCGGATGTGGGTCTTGAAATAATGGGAAATCCCGTGATTATACTTAACATTACCAATAATACCATGGCCTGCTCTAATGTCAAACTCAGCGACCCCCTATGGAATGAGCTTGTAGAAAACAAATATCTTTCCTATGAACTTGCACTGAAGCTTAAAGCTACCGGTGTGAAGGAAGATGTCTTTAAAAGTAAGACTCCGGTGTTTTTAGAAGAAGATCGCAACAAGACAAACCGCCTTGTTGCGAATGTATTCATAGAAGAGAAAATTGCCGCCCATATCGTGGTCCTGGACCTTATAAGAAAATTCGATGAAAGCGATCTTGACATTGTTGGGCTTCTGGCCGACGCCGTTAGCCTGGAAATGCAAAAAATAAGGGCTATGCAGTACAATAAAGGGCAAATGTACGAGTATTTCATCAATGATTTGCTGGAAGGAAAAATTTTCAGTGAAAAAGAGATGATAGAAAAAATAAAAAATTCAGATCTAAATTTAGAGGAGTTCAACTATATACTCACCATTGATTTAAGCCGGTACAATGATTCCAATGACACCTTCCGCGCGGCCATAAACCAAATAAGTCAGATTATAAAAGGGAGTACGCCCATTGTGTTCAAGGATAAAATTGTGACCCTGATCAGCCGCAGCGCCAAAAATCTGCTGAACCCCTCGGATGAAAAGGAGATTGAGGAATGCCTCACCACATACCACTTGGTGGGAGGACTGAGCCTCAGCTTTCAAAATATCCTAGACCTGCAGAAATATTACCTGCAGTCATTAAAAGCCATTGAGCTGGGTGTCTATATGAAAGCCGACAGGCACCTTTACATTTACAGGGAGTACGTACTAATCCACCTGGCCCAGGTATGCGCCCAGCAAAATGATTTAAAGACCTTTTGCCATCCATCGGTATT
Source organism: Eubacteriales bacterium (assembly GCA_024655885.1). GTDB lineage: Bacteria > Bacillota > Clostridia > Acetivibrionales > JANLFN01 > JANLFN01. Next base: position 175,360 of record JANLFN010000002.1, read on the forward strand.
TGCCCTTCAGGAATTCGACAAAAAAAACCACACCAATTATTTAAAAAGCCTCGACATTTACATCAAAAACAATAGGAACGCCCTTGCATCCTCCAATGCCCTGCATATTCACCGCAACACATTGGATTACCGCATAAGCAAAATATCCGAAATGGTGGACATTGATTGGAATAACGGGGACCTGCTCATGCATATTTACCTGTCGCTGAAGATGCTTGATTATATGGAGGCCTCCGGCGAATCAAAACAAAAGTTGGACACATGATGATGAGAACCAACCAGCGGCATCAGGCCATGGGGCTATAAAATAATTCGCCGTTTCCGGCGAATTATGGTTTCCAGTCAAGTAAAAATCGTTTAATAAAGAACAAAGAGAACAAAGAAATATATGGCATGCTGCCGTTAAAAGGCCCTTTTCTTACAGGGCCTTCTGTTCATTGGCGGAGGGCAGGGCTTCACTGCCCGGCGGTGCAAAACCGGGGCCGGGCTCGCCCTCCCGTCCGCCAGGGCCAAAGCCGGGATCGGGTCCAAAATCCATAGCGGGGAATCCATCTCCCTGGCTTTCCACGCTCTTCCGGCTTTCACGCTTTAGGTCCACAAACAGCCACACAGCGGTAATAATAGTGGCCAGCAGGTCGGACAGCGGAATAGCGGCAAGTACGCCATTCAACTTGAAAAAGATGGGCAGGATTAGCAGCGCAGGTATCAGTATAAGCACCTGCCGGGAAAGACTCAGTATGATGGACTGCTTTGGTTTTCCCACCGCCATGAAATATCCCGCGCCTACCATCTGGAATCCCAGCAAAGGCAGGAAAAATATGAAATATACTATAGCTCTTCTTCCAAAAGCGATAAGCTCCGCATCACGGCTGTTAAACACAGAAATCAATTGTGTAGGGAACAGCATCATGACTATATACCCGATGGTTGAAATAACCGTTGTGGCGATAATCGCATATTTAAGCGTGGCTTTAACCCTGTCGAACTTCCTGGCCCCGTAGTTGAAGCCGATGATGGGCTGTGCCCCCGTATTGATGCCCATGTTCGGCATCATGATAAGTGTGACCAGGCTCATGATCACACCTACGCCTGAAATGGCTATGTCTCCTCCGTAAGTCAAAAGGCTCCGGTTCATTATGACGCTCAGTACGCTCTGAGCCACCGACATGGCCAGGGACGAAACGCCAAGCGCAAAAATTCCGCTGACGATTTCCTTCCGCAGTCTTAAATTGCTTCTGCGGATTTTCAAAATGCTTTTGCCGGTCAAGAAATACAATATAATCCAAGCTGTAGATATTCCCTGTGCCGTCACCGTCGCAAGAGCCGCGCCCGTCATTCCCCATTTGAACACAAAAATGAAGATGGGAGCAAAAACCGCGTTCAGTATGGTGCCCAGCAGCATTGTTGCCATGGATATATTGGGCTTGCCTTCCGCTCTGATGAAATTATTCATTCCCATGCCGTATCCCATAAAAATACTGCCAACCAGGATGACCCGCATATAATCCCTGGCATAGGGCAGAACTTCTCCGCTTGCACCGAAAAGCACCAGCAGCGGGTCCAGGAAAAACACCCCCAATGTCGTCATTACAATGGAAATGATAAACAAAAGCGTCACGGTGTTTCCCACGATACGCTCCGCATCGTCTCTTTTCTGCTGGCCCAGCTTTATAGACAGCAGCGCGGTTGCACCTATGCCCACCATCATCCCCAGGGCGGACTGAATCATCATGATGGGAAATCCGATGGTGATTCCGGCGATTCCCAGAGAACCGGCGCTGTTCCCGATAAAGATCCTGTCAATCACATTATAAAGGGCCCCCACCAGCATACTGACAATAGAGGGAATGGAGAAATCTCTCAACAGCTTTGATACCTTTTCTTCACCCAGTCTTTGCATGTTATCCATGTTACAATCTCCTCACATGTTATTATTGTTTTCATTTGCGCAGCCGTTAATTCCGGAAACAGACTCTAAAAAAAGCTGTTGAATGTCACCAGTCGTTTCTTCAATCTTCTCCCTCCCAATCATCAGAATTGCTATTAAATTTCAAAAATCATCAATATCGTATCCCATGTCAATAAATGCGGCAACTTTGAAATTGTAAGACTGCTTAAAGTAGGGAAATAAGCATCGGCATTTGCATGTTCATTGCTGGCGAAGACTTTTTGCATTGACATATGGCAAAATGTAGTAGAATACTTAGCAAGTACAGTATATTAATGATTATTAACATTTAATATTTATTAAATTTAGTATAGCGCTTCAAACAAAAATTGTCAATTAAATTCCAAAACTGTGCAGTATTCGTCTGATCAGGCAAAACAACAAATTGGATATTTTAGTAAAAAATAGAATCCGTTTATGAATCGACGGTCATAATTTTGATATAAAGTTCATTTCTTTATATAAGAATAAATTTAAAAAATTCACGGCAGGAAGGGTCCACTTTCGGCTGGAGGAATGTATTTATGGCAAACCGCAAAACAATTCTTTTAACAGGCAGTGCAGGTTTTATAGGTTTTCATTTGTCAAACAGGCTGCTGAAGGAAGGGTACTCTGTTATTGGAGTAGACAACCTGAATAATTACTATGATGTAGAACTGAAGAAATCGAGGTTAAATCTCCTTGCAGAGAATAAAAACTTTTCTTTCATCAAAGCTTCTTTGGAGGATTATAATTCCATACAGAAAATTTTTAACAGGAAAAAAATTAGCGTCGTAATCAATTTAGCGGCCCAGGCCGGCGTAAGGTACAGCCTTGAAAATCCCCGCGCCTATATAGACTCTAATATCGCAGGATTTCTCAACATTTTGGAGGCCTGCCGCCACTGCCGGATTGAGCATTTGATTTTCGCCTCATCCAGCTCGGTGTATGGCGCCAATACGCACATGCCTTTTTCGGTTCATCACAATGTGGACCACCCTGTGAGCTTATATGCGGCCACAAAAAAGTCCAATGAACTTATGGCCCATGTTTACAGCCATTTGTACAATATACCGGCCACCGGACTCCGGTTTTTTACTGTCTATGGGCCGTGGGGAAGGCCGGATATGGCCTACTTTTCATTTACCAGGGCTATTTTGGAAGGCAAGCCCATCAAGGTCTTCAATTATGGAAAAATGAAGAGGGACTTTACCTATATTGACGATATTGTGGAGGGGATCGTGCGCCTCATACCGAGACCTCCCCTTCCCAACCCCTCATGGGACAGGGATGCGCCTGACCCGGCCTCAAGCTTTGCCCCGTATAAGATCTACAATATAGGGAACAACCGGCCGGTGGAGCTGTCGGATTTTATCTCGGTACTGGAGGAACATCTCGGGAAGAAAGCTGTGAAAGAGTATTTGCCCATGCAGTCCGGGGATGTGGCGGAAACCTTTGCGGATATTGATGATCTGATGGCGGATGTGGGGTTTAAGCCTTCCACTCCTATTGAAGAAGGGCTTAAGAGGTTTATCGGATGGTACAAAAATTACTACCGTATATGAGGATTTCTTCCGTTAAGGTTCCCTGTCTCCGGCAAAGTTCTTCTTTCCTTGCGCCAATAGCGGTTATACCCTGCCCATCTTCCGTTTGTTTTCTTAAATTGGCCGCTGCAGCACCGATAATAACAATTTTCATAGGTCCTCCCTCCCATTTCCCATGCTATTTTTGAGCAATGCCGCCAATATTCTTCGGGTACCCGTTTTCGGTGAAATATTTGCGTTTAAAGGCGGCCGCCGCGTTAACCAGCGCTATCATTACAGGCACTTCAATCAGCGGCCCGACGACAGCTGCGAAAGCCTGGTCTGATCCGATACCGAAAACAGCTACCGCAACGGCGATAGCAAGCTCGAAATTGTTGCTTGCCGCCGTAAACGCTAATGTAACCGTTTGGTCGTATCTAAAGCCGTTTTTATAGGACATGTAAAAACTGGCGAAGAACATGACCCCAAAATATATAAGCAGCGGTATTCCAATCCTTATCACATGGCCCGGAAGCGTTATGATAAACTGCCCTTTTAGCATAAACATAACGATGATGGTGTACAAAAGTGAAATTAAAGCCAATGGCGATATCTTGGGAATAAATACTTTCTCGTACCACTCCTTGCTTTTTGCGGCCATAAGGCCAAACCTCGTAACAAGCCCCGCAGCAAAGGGGATTCCCAGATAAATTAATACGCTTTTTGCCACGTCCCCCATAGATACCTCCACCGTCTGTCCGCCCCACGAAAGCCCTAACCATTTCGGTACAAGGGTTACAAAAATGTAGATATACAAGGTGTAAAACAGAATCTGGAATATGGAGTTTAAAGCCACCAGTGCCGCACAATATTCGTTGTCGCCTTTTGCCAGCGTATTCCATACGATTACCATGGCTATGCAGCGAGCCAGCCCGATAATAATAAGACCTACGGCATATTTAGGCATATCGGGCAACAACAAAACTGCAAGTACAAACATAAGAATTGGACCGATGACCCAGTTTTGGACAAGAGAAAACGCAAATACTTTTTTATTGGCTGTGACCTTTCCTATTTCTTCGTACTTTACTTTTGCAAGGGGAGGATACATCATCACAATGAGACCTGCCGCAATGGGCCAGGAAATTGTGCCTGTACTCATTCCTTCCAGTGATCCTGCCAGGCCGGGAAACAGGTAGCCCCCAACAACTCCCACAGCCATTGCTATAAAAATCCAGAGAGTTAGAAACCTGTCTAAAAATGATAACCTTGCCGTCCCTTCGCTTTGCATTGCAAGCCCTCCCTAATCGCACCCGATATTTTTTCTTTGAAGCCATTCTTTCAGGCTTTCCAGATCACTCTTGAACTGCTCCAAATTTCTTAAATTGTCCCATACCAGGCCGTCCAAAAATTTATTATCATTGTCATGCACCATGGAATAATAGACCCACTGGGCGTGTTTCCTATCGGTGACCAGCCCGGCGTTCTTCAAATAGGAAAGGTGCCTTGACGCTTTAGTCTGCGTAATTTGGAGCGTTTCAATTATATCGCAGACACAGAGCTCCTTTTCGTACAATAGGTTTATTATCCGCAGACGCGTTTCGTCGGACAATGCTTTTAAGGTATTTAACAGCTTTTTCATCCCTTCACCCTGTTTCATCTATATCTGTCTATGCGAATATACGCATATATTATATAGCATTTTGGTTAAAAAGAAAACCCTTTTTATAAAATAGCATGCTGGTTTTATGAAATATATTTGCATATTACAACTGTTGTGTGTTACAATAGTTTTAGGAGGTAATTACCTATGAACAACACAAAGGATTCAAGGCAATTGCGTGAAATGATGAGACTATTGGAGAGAAAGCTCGGTATATTGGAGGAAAGCGAAGTTGCCTGCTGCGGGATTACAATGGCACAATGCCATGCTTTAGTGGAAGTCGGCCGTGCTAAAAATATTTCACTGAATGAGCTCGCCGAACTGCTTAACCTTAAAAATAGCACCATGAGCAGGACAGTGAACAACCTGGTCAATAGTGAATTGGTAAAACGGGATATTGACCCGCAGGACAGGCGATACATAACCATATCCCTTACCGAAAGCGGTACAAAGATATATGAAGGGATTGAGGAAAGCATGAACCTTTATTATAAAAGGGTTTATGACTGGATACCCGAGGATAAACGAGGACAGGTTATGGAAAGTTTGCAGATACTTCTTGAAGCTATCAGTAAAAATGAGTGTTGTAAATAATGAGAGGAGAATGGTTATGGATTTTAACGTAAAAGAAAAAGTAAGGGAACATTATGGGAAAATTGCCGCAAAAGTGAGCAAAAGCTCTGAAAAAGCAAGCTGCTGCTCAGGTTCGTGTTCTTGCGACGGAGGGATAACAGAAACATCCATCCTCTACAAAGACGCGGATTTAAGCGCACTTCCTAAAGAAGCGGTTGACGCTTCCCTGGGCTGTGCAAATCCCCTTGTTTTCGCAGAGCTTAAGGAAGGTGAAACCGTATTGGATTTAGGCAGCGGTGGAGGAATGGACGTCCTTATGGCGGCAAGACATGTGGGGGCGAGCGGAAAGGTCTACGGACTGGATATGACCGACGAAATGCTTGCTCTGGCAAACAAAAACAAGAGAAAAATGGGCGCCGCCAATGTTGAATTTATCAAGGGCTATATTGAGGATATTCCCCTCCCTAATGGGATCATAGACGTTATCTTATCCAATTGCGTTATCAATCTTTCAGAAGACAAGGAAAGAGCATTATCAGAAGCATACAGGGTCCTAAAGCCGGGCGGAAGGCTTGCTATAGCCGATATTGTTTCAATGAAGCCAATCCCTGCCGAAATAAAAAAACAGGCTGAAATGTGGTGCGGCTGTCTTGCAGGCACTTTGGGAGTTGATGAATACAAAAATATTTTGGAAAAAGTCGGCTTTACGAATGTTGAAATTGAACCGGTCCACATATACTCAAAATCCCTAATAGAAAAGGAATTCGTTGAACATAAATACCTCGGTGAAACTGTAGATAGAAATGACCTGGACACTATCGACGGGGCTTTCGCAGGAGCGTACATTAAAGCCCGGAAGTAGATCCAGGGATTTATCCCCATGGGTCCTCAAAGGAGGAGATATAGGAGGGGCGGGCATGAAAACAGCAGGTGCCGGAGGTAGAGCGGCAATTCCATATTATTTAAGCATTTCCGTCTAAAGGAAGCGCATCCGCCGGCAGAATAGTCTAGAGGGGGGCAGTTCTCAGCAAATTTGAATCTCTTTCTCTGATATTTGCTTGTAAGGCTTTATTTTCTGGCGTTTGAGCCTATAGAAACCAAATCGAATCTGTTCAAAAATGCGGAAGAACGAATACGAACGAAGGTACAAGGACATTTCTGCCAAACAGCCAGCCTCCCTCCTTGTTTTTCTAACCTAATTCTCCTTTTTTAACCTTCTCCACAAGCTCTAAAACCTTTTCCTTGATCATATCCCTTACCCTTCTGAATTCATCCAATGGCTGCCCTGCAGGGTCAGGAAGGCCCCAATCCTCTTGGTGATTATTCGGCACAAACGGGCATACAACACCACAGCCCATTTTGATTAAAATATCCATTTCGTAAGGTATGTCGTCTAATAATTTGGGGCGGTGGCTACTTATATCAATACCAATTTCCTCCATCACCTGTATGGCGTTGGGGTTGACCTCCGGTGCTGGGCGTGTGCCGGCACTATAAACCTCTAAAACATCATTTCCGTAGTATTTTGCAAAACCCTCCGCCATTTGGCTTCTACACGAATTTCCTGTACACACAAACGCTGTTTTTAACTTCATTGGCAAAACTCTCCTCATTTATTATAATGATGTTGTCCCAATTTCTTTGGCTTTAAGCTCTAAAGCCATTCGGTCAGGTCTTTCCACCGGCATATTTGAAAGCAAGGTAATTCTCCGGGATATTTCGTTGGAAAATATTTTTTCTTCATTGAGCACCTCCGTTATTATATACCATGATGTATCCAAATGAAACTAAGGAAAGGAAAAGTTTTTATTCATTCTTTGTAAAATAAAAGAAGCCGATTTCTCGACCTCTTATAAATATTCCCCTGTTATCAGATGAAACTGACTATCTCTTACTCACCGCATGCCTTTTTAAAGCTTGCAATGGTCTCTTTCATTTTCGGAATATCATTCTGAAGTTTCAGAATGGTACTGCCTACGAAGACAGCGTCTGCCCCGGAATCCTTTGCCATCCGTATATCCTCGGTGGTATAAATCCCCACGCCGGCATAGATTTCTCCGGCAATACCCCTTCTTTTCAACTCGTCTATGCAATCTTTCAACGTGGGATATGCAGGATTTATATTGTTGTTCGTAGGCTTTGCCTGCATATATACAAACCCATTGGACGCAAGGGCCGCTTTGATCTCTTCCTCCGGCATGTGAAACTGCACATAGCAGGAAATCTTTATCCCATTTTTAATCATCTTATTTTTTACTTCTTCATTGTTGCCGCCTACATAAATTATATCGCCTATGTTGTTTTGAACACAAAATTCAATGAAGCGTTCGGTACCAATGCTCAATATGGTATTCTCGTATGCAACTACAATGAATTTGGTGTCCGGATGGTTGTTTTTCATCTGTTTAATGCCATCCATATACTTGCTGTAGTCGCTGCAGTTTTCAAGTGCGGCCTTCATTCTTCGGGCAATATATTCTCCCTCAAGGAACGGATTGGTAGACGGGAAATCCACTTCAATGATATCGCATCCGGCCTCCACATAGTCCTTCGCAATGCGGATGCCGGACTCTATGGTCGGATATCCGTTGGATAAATAGCAAATTAATTTCATTGACAAATCGTACCTTTCTTTTTGTGTATTATCCGCGGTATCAATGCTTAATACGAAAATTTAATAATTCCGGCTTCCTGAATAAGCTTCCACAAACAATGCTTTCAATTCATCCATACCCGGTATAACCGGGTTGGTTTTGGTGCAGCCGTCCTTTTTAGCCATCTCCGCCATGGCATCCAGTTTTTCCATATAGGCGGCCCGGTCCTTGATAAGCTCCTTTAAAGAGCCCGCAATGCCCAGAGTGCTGTTAAGCTCCTTAATCACTGCAACAAGGTCATTAGCGCCAATTTCTTTTGCAAAAGCCGCATAAGTATTGCGTGCACACTCATCCGCCTGATTGAATGCCATGACGTATGGAAGCAAAACCGCATCCGCCAATCCGTGGGATATGCCGAAAAAGCTTCCCAGGGTGTGAGCCATGGAATGGACGATTCCAAGAGAAACATTGGTAAATGCCAGCCCTGCAGTCATGGATGCATTGAGCATGACTTCCCTGTACCCAAGATTCCCACCATCTTTATAAGCCCTGGGCAGATAATGGATGATATCCTTTGCCGCCGCTGTTGCCAGAATATGGCTGAGATAGTTGGCTCTTTTTGAGACAAGGGCCTCCAATGCATGGGTAAGGGCATCCATTCCGGTTTCTGCCGTGATTGCCGGAGGCATGGTGACTGTCACTCTCGGGTCGCAGATTGCAATGTCCGGCACCATCTCCATGCTTCCAATGCCAACCTTTGCATGGGTCTCATCGTCGGTGATAACCACCGAACGGCTCACCTCACTGGCAGTACCGCTTGTTGAAGGAATACATACCATGATTGCCTTTTTTCTCAGCTTCGGTACAGGGTTAGGCGGTAAAATGTCCGAGAGCTTGGTAAGCTCAGGGTGCTCATAATATACCCACATGGCCTTGGCAGCATCCATGGCGGAGCCTCCGCCAAGGGCCACAATGACATCGGGGCCAAAAGCCTTCATGGCTTCAGCACCTCGGTATACGGTACTAAACAGCGGATCCGGCTCCACCCCGGAAAAAACCTCACTTTTTATACCGGCTTCAGCCAGCAGGTCCATGACCTCCTGAAGGATTCCGCTCTTTCTCATGCTGGAGCCGCCCGTTACAATAAAGGCTTTTGTCCCCTTCAGTGTCTTCAGGTGTTCCAGGCAGTCCCTGCCAAATAACAATTCGCCTCCGGCGAGTTTCATAGGTCTCATCATCATTGATCACTTATCCCCTTAATGCATTTATTAAATCTTTTGCCAGCTCCAACGAAACGGGATTTTCAACGGCTCCGCCTTCTTTGAGGCTTGACCCCACAATGGCCCCGTCCGCAATGGAGAGCTGCTCCTTGATATTGGTTGTTTTGACGCCGCTTCCTGCAATGAGGGGAAGCCTGGTAACCTTTCTCACACGCTGAATGATCTCAATAGGCGTCTCAACACCCATATGGGTGCCGGTTACAATAATCCCGTCGGCGCCACAGGATTCAGCCGCTTTTGCGGAATCCTCAATGCTCACATGGGGAAGCACCATATGGGTGTGCTTCACCTGTATATCCGCAAGGATTTTAATGTTTTCCGCCTGGAGGTTTTTCCTGAAAATCATGGCTTCCCTTGCGCATGGTCTTATTATACCGCCGAAAAATTCAACCGTATCCACAAAAACCGGTATTCGGACAAAAGCTCCGTCAATGGCCTTGGCAATGGAAAAAGAAGTTTTGTAATCATTCATGGCTGCGTCGATTCCGATGGGAATCTTCACCTTTTGCGCCACATTTGCACTGACAACCGCAAGCGCACAGGACTGCTCTGTGTCCAGCACAACCCCGAAAGGGTTGTCTCCCATGTTTTCAACGATAATGGCGTCCATCCCCGATTGCTCAAGGGTGATGGCATCATGGACAGCCTGGTCTATAACCTTTTTCATATCTCCGCAAAATCCGGGCATTCCCGGCAGCGGAAGACAGTGCACCATGCCTATGACAAATTGCCTGCCTCTCTCAATAAAATCTGATCCGCTCATTTTAAATCAACCTCTTTATTATAGATTTGAAGCCCGTCAAGCACAATTTTGCACAGATCTTCCTCCGCTTTCTTTCTATGGTCCCCCTTCAGTGAATCCTTAAGGTTCTCAAGAACCGTGGTCATTGTGACAATGCAGCCCTTAATGCCCATCAGGCTGGCTAAAACCAGCATGCAGCTGGATTCCATGTCTACTGCAAGTATATTGTACTTTTTAAGCCTCCGGAAGGTCTTATCAATATCTGTCTGCATTTTTCGGCTCAGTCTGGATTCGCGCATCTGGCTGTAGAAACCGTCCATGGTGCAGGTAATGCCGTTCACATAGTCCCTTCCGTTTTCCAGGACACTTCGGTTCATACAGTTTACAAGCCCAATATCGGCAACCGCCGGGTAAGACACGGGAACATAAGTGGCACTGGTAGCTTCCTCCCGCATCACCCCTGTGGGGATGATGAGCTTTCCCAGCAGGTCGTCCTTAAGGCCCATGGTGGTGCCCATCCTTACCGCCACCTCCATGCCGCATTGATACATTTCTTCCATCGCAATGGCGGCTGACGGCGCCCCGATGCCCGTGGATGAAACGGTTACGGGCATGCCTTTATACAGGCCGGTGTAAGTGTTGAATTCTCTATTGAATGCAACGTGCTTTGGCTGGTCAAGCAATTTCGACAGGATTTCAACACGCCACGGGTCTCCTGAGAATATAACATATTTTGCAATTGTTTTGTCTTCACCGCGTAAATATAATGTCTCCACTTTGTCATCCTCTCTCTGTCGTTGCTTTTTAATATTGTGAATGCCTCAAACACCTGTCATGTCAAAAGCCACTGATAAATCTTTCGTAGCGCTCCATGAACTCTTCACGCGTGGGCGCATTTGTGGTGCATCCGACAGTCTCAATTACGAACGAAGAAAGAACGCTTCCGAACTTGCAGCATTCTTCCACAGGCTTCCCCTCCAGATACCCGTAAAGAAACCCCGCCATGTAAGCATCTCCCGCCCCCGTCGCATCCACCACCTTCCCAAATGCGGCAGCTTTAACGGCATTTGAAATCATGCCGTCTTTTGTCTTCTGGAAATATACGCTTCCGTTTTTGCCCAGCGTCGTGATAATGATATCCGCATTCCCTTTTTCGAAAAGCTCGGTTATGGCTCCCAGTCTGAACATGCGCTCTATTTCCTCCCGTTCCCCCTGATTGGTAAAAATAATCTTGCTGGAAAACAGGATTTTTTTAAACAGTTCTTCAGGGAAAGCATCAAAGTCGCATTTCATGCCGAAAACCAGCGGAATGTTGTGCTTCATGCACTTATTGTAGAACTCCACATTGTCATCATAAGAACCCACGGTCAGCACGCCGATACGCGCTTCTTCAAAAAATTCATCCTTCATGTTCCCGGCATACTTCCTGTCCATTGCCCCCGGATAAAAAATGGTTATGTGGTTGTTCTCCGAGTCCTCAATCAGATAGCAGCTGGAGGTAGTCTCATTGGGAACCAATTCAACGGCATCCAGGCACACTCCGCCGTTTTTCAGGTACTCGTAAAATCCGGTCTCCTTATAATCCTCTTCTCCCAGCCGGATAATGGGAAGCGCCTTTAATCCGAGCCTAGCGGCAAGATAGGCTATATTTGTGGGGCAGCCCCCGTAATATATCCTGGCGTTGTCGCTGTTCTCAACAATAGAAGTATATCCATACCTTACGGGCGTCCTTGTCTTGATGATCCTGTCCAGGCTTACATATCCGCTGGTTATCATATCATATTTCATCAGAAAATCTCTCCTTTGCTCAAAAGCTCAAAAAGCTCTTCAGAGGTCACCACGCGTCCTAAGTATTTCCGGATGTCGGTCAAATGCACCTGGTTGACCGTTTCGTCATTGGTTGCCACACAGTCGGACACCACAATGGGGAGATAGTCCAGATTGTAGGCATCCGTAACGGTTGCACGAATACAGCAATTGGTCTTTGTGCCGACGATAATTACGCTTTCAATTTTATTTTCCCTCAGGACCATGTCCAAGTCTGTTCCGACAAAACCGCTGTACCTGCGTTTTTTTATGACATAATCCTTCACAGGGTCCACCTCCAGCATAGGATCGATTTCGTCCCCATCGGTCCCTTCAATGCAGTTGGGCCTCATATTCTGGAGATTTTTGTCAAACTTGTCCTTTCGGTAGCAGTGCCTCAGGAATATGACCAAAAGGCCGTGCTTCCTGCATTCCTCCAGTACTCGTTTTATTCTGGGGAGAATTTCCCTGTTCTGAGGGTAAAACACCAACCCCCGGGGATCAGTAAAATCTTTCAGCATGTCTACAATGATCAAAGCGGATTTACTCAAGTTTGAACCCCCTTACATTATTGTTGCGGTTCTGTATAACAGAAACCATAAAGAGCACAACCACTATCGTAAGATAAGGTACAATTTCAAACAATCCTGATATGGGGCCCGCAAACAAAGCCAGATTGATGGCAAGCGATTTGGCAAGGCCAAAAAGCAAAGCGTACAGCGCACACTTCAGCGGCTCCCCCCGGCCGCAGTAAATGGCGGCAATGGCAATAAAGCCCCTGCCCGCCGTCATGTTGTTCGTAAAAAGCGCCAGCCTTTCCACCGAGAGCTCCATGCCCGCAAGAGCGCAGAGCGCCGCGCCTATAAGCACAGCGGCGTATTTGACCGCATTTGCGTTAATGCCTACCGATTTGGCTGCTTCTTCGTTTTCACCTACAACTCTCACATACACTCCGAATTTCGTGTGGTACAGCACAATGCCCGCTGCGATTATAAGGATATAGCCCGCGTAGGTAATGGCCGTATGGCCGCTTAAAATGCTGCCCAGAATAGGTATATCCGCAAGGAGCGGGATATGGATTTTCAAGCTCGCCACATCTACAACAGAGCTGACATTAATGTTCGCAAGCTTCATGAACTTGAGTACGAATGCGCTCAAGGCCGCAGCAAACAGGTTGATTCCAAAGCCTGTGATGATAAAATTGCTTTTAAGGGTTACGCTCAGGAAAGAGAATACAAGTCCTAGGACAAGCGTAAGCAGGACGCTAATCACGAGTCCCAGCCACAAGCTCCCCGTAAGCATAACTACCAGGGCACTGGAGAAAGCGCCCGTCAGCATCATGCCTTCAAGCCCGATATTGAGCACATTGGCCTTATGGGCGAACAATCCGCCTAAAACAGCCAGCAGGATGGGTGTGCTGTGGTAAAGCATGTCATACAATATATTATCGACCAGATTCATCCCTGTTCCCCTTCCCTTCCATCAACACTCATTGCGTTTTCCCTTTTGCTTCTGATTTTGCCGAGCCACTGTGTCCACCTGCCCATCAGGCCGGTATTCCGGCTTACAAATTTTACTGAAAGGCACAGGATGAGTATTCCCTGGATAACACCCACAATATCTTTTGGCACGTTTGTAAATAAGCCGATATATTCACTGCCGGTCTTTAACGCCGCATAAAAGACCGAGGCAACGAAAACGCCTATGGGGCTGTGGTTGCCAAGGAGGGCTATCAGCATGCCGTCCCATCCAAGTCCCGGGCTCCCTGAAAAATCAAGGGTAAACCTGTATTTCTCACTCATGAGGAATCCGGCTCCTGCCAAACCGCTCACAGCGCCGCTGATGAGCATAATCACAACAATCTTTTTAGCCACATTCATTCCGGCAGCTTCGGCAAACTCGGGGTTTTTGCCTATGGCCGTAATTTCAAACCCCAGCTTTGATTTTTTAAAAATCACGTAGAGAATGCCGAACACCAAGAGGGCTATGAAGAAAAACAAGGTCAGATCGCTGTTGAAAAGCTTTTTAAACATGGCGCTTTCGGCAATGGCATAGGTGGAAACATATCCGGAGGCCGGGTCTTTGAATATGCCCTGGGCAAGGAATTTTACCACCTCAGCCACCACATAGTTAAGCATTAAGGTGACAACCATTTCATTGACTTTGAAATAGGCCTTCAACACGGCAGGAATCAGGGTAAAAATGATTCCTACCAGCATTCCGGTCAGAAGGCAGAGGGTGACATGAAGCACCGGATTTACACCCTTCAAGCTGAACCCCACCACACCGGTAAAAAAGGCCCCCAAAACCGCCGCACCCTCAACGCCCATGTTGAAAATATTCGCTTTAAAGGTAATGGCAATGGCCAGACCTGTCAGAATCAGAGGGGCCGCAAAATGCAGGGTTTTTAAAATACCCTTTGCACTGAAAAGGGATTTCTGTATCATGACCTGATAGGTCAAAAACGGATTTTCCCCGATGGCCGCAATGATGATTCCCCCGATAAAGAGCGCAATAATTACGGGCAGCAGCACACTATATATATTTGATAGAATTACATTCTTATTTTTCATAGTTTCCCTCAAATCATAGGGTTATTTGGTTATACCTGCCATCAGCAGCCCAAGCCGTGAACTGTCGGCCTTATCCCCTTCAACCTCTCCGACGATTTTCCCCTTGTACATGACTATAATCCTGTCGCTTAGACCCATGATTTCGCTCAATTCACTTGAAACCAGTAAAATGGCTTTATTAAGCCTTCTCAGCTCCAGCAGCTTGTTATGGATGAACTCTATGGAACCGATGTCAACACCGCGGGTGGGCTGGCTTGCAATCAGAACCTTAGGGTCGGAATCAAACTCCCTTGCAATAATGACCTTTTGCGCATTTCCGCCCGAAAGCTGTGACACCGCTCCTTCAGGATCCGCCACCCTTATATCATATTTTTCCAGTAAAGTATCCCTGTTTTTACGTGCATTCTTTTTATCCAGAATTCCATACCTGCAAAATTTGCCGTCCGAGTGGTAGCCTGCAATCAGGTTGTCGCTGAGGGACATTTCTTTGCAAAGTCCCTGGGCATACCGGTCCTCCGGGATAATCCCAACTCCTGATTTGCGAAGCTCATTGGGCCACTTGTTGGTTATATCCTCGTCATAGAGCTGAACCTTGCCTTCCGTTGACACCATAAGCCCTGATAAAACCTTTACGAGCTCACTCTGCCCGTTGCCTTCAACCCCGGCAACTCCAAGGATCTCGCCTTCCCTTATCTCGAAGCTGATATTATTCAAAACCTTCTTGCCCGAATAGTTATTGGTGGACAAACCGCTTACCCTGTATGCAACCTTATTCCCCAGGGCAGGTTTTTTTTCCTTATTGACCTGAAGCATTACTTCACGCCCCACCATCATCGCAGCGATCTCTTCAGGACTTGTCTGATTCGTAGGTTTGCTGCCTACAACCCTGCCCTTTTTGATAACAATGACCCGGTCACTGACTTCCATGACTTCACGAAGCTTATGGGTTATAAGGATAATGGTTTTGCCTTGTTTTTTAAGTTCTTTGAAATTGACCAGCAGCTCATCCACTTCCTGCGGTGTAAGCACCGCCGTAGGTTCATCAAATATTAGAATATCCACATTTCGGTAGAGCATCTTCAATATCTCCACACGCTGCTTGGCGCCAATGGAGATGTTTTCCACCCGTTCATCGGGATCCAGCTCGAACTTGTAATCGTGAATCAGCCTATCCACTGCCTTTCTCTCACGCCTTCTATCAATGAAAGGCAAATGAATTTCAAATCTTCCCTTTAAAACCACCCTTTGATTTATCTCAGCGCCAAGCAGGATATTCTCAAAGATGGTAAGGCTGGGCACCAGCTTAAAATGCTGGTGCACCATTCCCAGACCACAATTTATGGCGTCCAGAGGAGTGCTGAAATTTACTTTTTGGTCATTTACATAAATTTCACCGCAGGTGGGCCTCTGCAAACCGTAAAACATGTTCATCAGAGTTGTTTTGCCCGCTCCGTTTTCTCCCACGATAGCGGTAATTTCACCTTTTGCAATAGATAGGTTGATATTGTCGTTGGCGACAAAGTCCCCATATTTTTTTGTTAAATTTACGGCTGCAATTGCATTCATGATTCCCGCCTTCATTATATTTATCTTTATTAGTTCCTAATCATTGGGCATGGAAAGATTTTTAAGCTTTGTCTTGTCAAAGGCTTCTCCCGCCTGGGCATTGGTTACTTTTATTTCACCGCTGGCTATTTTCTTTGAAATAGAATCCAGCTCATTCTTTATCTCATTCCATTTCGCTTTTCCTTCAGGAGCGATCTTTGACTCTATTACACTTAAATCTGTGATGCCTGTAGCTCCCGAAGCCAGGTTGTAGTTCAACGCCTTACCCTTTACCCCATCCAGCGTATTATTCTTATAGTGCTTAATGATTTCATAGACAGGGACCTCGGTGTTCTTTAAAACACTGGTAAGAACATAACCGGGCTGATTGTTGTCCTTGTTTGCGTCTACTTCAATGGAAAGCTTTTTCACTTCTTTTGCCTTGGAGTCCACACCGTCGCCTACTGATCCTGCCACTGCATATACAATGTTGGCGCCATCCTGGTAGTATGTGTTCGCTTTGGTGGAGCCTGCGGCGGAATCTGTGAAGCCTGCATTGTAATCGCTGTAATAGGTATATTTTACATTCATTTTTTCTGCTTCATAGTTTATGCCCTCGGCAAATCCATAGCTGAACACAGTAATGCCATTGGACTTGGTACCTCCAATGAACCCGATTTTTCTTCCTGCATCCCCTTGAGTAAAATTATAATCCTGGGCACTGAAGAGGGTCTTTGCGTTTTCATTGACAAGCGTACTGAGTGCACCGGCCATGAAAGAGGCTTCATGCACATCGAAAAGCACCGAAATCACGTTTTTGTTAATCACGGTGCCGTCCTGGTTAACATTGGGGTTATCATTGAAGATTACAAAGGTGGTATCCGGGAATTGCTGCGCAATGGGCTTATTGCCGCCCACACCTTTTATGAGCGCGTCGAAATTGTATTCGAGGCTGAAGATTACTTTATAGCCGGCTTCCGCAAGCTGGGTCAGACTGCCCGGAATGTCTGTGGATTCCACCACCTTGTAATCGATGCCGAACTCTTGCTTCGCCTTCTCAAGCCCTTTGATGGCCGATTCATTATACCCTTTGTCATTAGCGCCGGCGGCAGAGGTGATAAGGGCAACGCCAGGGTCTTTCGGCTTGCTTGAACAACCGGTGAATAAAAGAGACATCAGCATGATTACTGTTACCGCAGCAGAGACGGCCGCCATAAAACGATTCCTTTTCATATCCTTCACTCCTTAAATGTTTTTATTTGTTCTTTACCAGCGGTTCCAGTCGCGACGTTGAAACCGCCGAATTTGATATTATAATCAACCCCGGACCCAAGGCTTATTCATGACAGGATTGAATTATAAACTTGTATATTGCCCAAATGGTACTTTAAACTGTCCTTCCATCATTTAACCTGATTGATGTAAAATTTGAATTTATCCGTCCTGTAATAGCTTTTAAACGTCTCAATCGGCACTTCCTTCCCATTCACGACGCCCAGGGTAACCGCCCTGAACAAAAGGATGGGCTCGCCTTCATCGATTTTCAGAATTTCAGACACCTCGTCCACGGCCAGTACGGCTTCAATGGTCCTGGTAGCTTTTGTAATGCGTGTATCATATTTTTCTTCCAATATATGATAAATGGACTCTATTCCAAAGTCGTAGTTTTCTATCCCGGGGAAAAGCTTGCACGGAAGATAGGTGGTCGTCAGATTTAACGGGTCATTATCTGCAAAGTAGACGCGTTTTACCATAAAAACCTTGTCTCCGTTGCTAAGCTGCAGCTTCCTCATGCGTGCCTGGTCAGCCGGCATTATCTCGGCGGCCAGAAGCTGTTTTGACGGCGTCATTCCCATTTTGATGATGTCTTCGGTACAACTGGTAATGGATACTAGGTCCTGATTCAGCTTATCGTTTTTAACAAACGTTCCTTTCCCCTGTATACGGTAAAGATAACCCTCCTTCACCAGATCATCGATGGCTTTCTTTGCCGTAATCCGGCTGATCTCGAACATATTCATGAGTTCACGTTCACTGGGCACCATACCGTCTGGGCCGATTTCTTCCTTGTCAATCATTTCAAGTATTTTATTTTTTACAATATAATATTTGGGAGCCATTCCACTTATCAAATTTATGTCACTCCATTCAGCAGATATGTGTTTGCGTATTGGCATGTTAACATGTTGATATGTCCACTTTTATCTTAATATAAAATTAACATAAAGTCAACAAATTTATGTCTCAATCACTCTAATGGTTTCTCGCCGATAAAAGTCCCAGCAGACTGCCTACAATCCCAAGCACTGCGCTAACGGATAGAATTACAATAACCATACCGGATATGAGCGCACCGCCGGGCGGCAGGGGAATAAAAGGAAGGGGTCCTGCCATCCGGGCGTAGAGCTGCTTTAATGCAAACGCCGCCAGAGCTGCTGCCAGGGCACCTCCTCCCAGGGTGAGCAACAGCCCTTGAAGCAAAAAAGGAAATGCGATAAAAATTCCGGGGGCACCCAACAGCCTGAGGGTATTTATCTGTTCCCTGTTATTTTGCATGCCCAGCCGGATCATATGGGAGAGGATAACCAGGGTGGCTATGCCTACGGCGGCTCCCATCAGGTACCCCAGAATCCTGAATAGATGTGTGATATTCCCAAGGCGGTCCAGCACATCCCTGTTGTCCCTGATATACTGGATGCCGGTCATGTGGTCCAATTCCTCCAATACATGGTCCATTGCATTCAGGTTGATTTTTACCTCAATGAAAGGACTGAATGGATTATCGTCAAAGACTTTCAGTACCTGGGCGTCTTTCCCCAGAATTTTCACCATCCTGTCATAGGCTTCACTTTCGCCAATCAACCGCGAATCCCGTACCCCCTCTATCCTCTTAATACTTTCAACCAGCTTCAAGGCCCCTTGATTATCCATGCCTTTATCAAAGTAAACGCTGATTTCCGCCTCTCCCTCAATGGCTTCAGCAGCTTTGGCGCTTATCCGCCAGCCGGAAATGGTCATGGCCAGAATAAAGAGAATAAGGCCTGTGCTAAAAATGGATAGAATATTGGACAACAGGTTCAACCGCATCACTGTGATTGTTTCTTTTAGGAAATAGCCCATATTTAAAAAAATGTTCTTCATCTTAAGTTCACCCCACCCTTTCCCATCGCATATTTCCCTTGTCCATTACTATCAGCCCGGCATCTTTTTTGCCGTCAATCAAATGGGTGGCATGGGTGGTAATAATTACAGACGTTTCTTTATCCCTGAAGGAAGCCAGCAGTTCCAGTATATCCAGGGCATGATCCCTGTCCAGGTTGCCCGTGGGTTCATCTGCCAGTATTAAAGCGGGCTTTCTGGCCACCGCCCGGGCGATGGCTACCCTCTGGCGCTCCCCCCAGGACAGGTTTTCCACCAGGGAAAGCCTTTTGTGCTCCAAACCCACTTTTACCAGAGCCTGATGAGCATCTTCCTTTAACCTGCTCCGGGGGATGTCTAAAAAGCGCATGCCCAACATGACATTTTCCATGGCCGTTCTCCCGTTTATCAGCCTAAATTCCTGGAAAACAGGTCCAATCCTCATCCGCAGCCGCCGGATTCCCTCAGCCTGGCCTTTTATGATAGGCTGTCCCAATACCTTCAGGTACCCTGTTGTCGGGTACTCCATTCCCATGAGTAGCTTTAAAAGACTGGTTTTTCCCGAACCACTGTGGCCGGTGACATATACCAATTCTCCTGCTTGGATTTGCAGGTCAATCCCTTTCAAAGCCACCGTACCGTCGGGATACTTCAAACTGACCCCTGCCGCCTCAATCATTTTTGTCCCCTCTTTATTCTCATTTGGGTTAAATGGAAAAACTCAGATACCCATCCATCACATCCACAGATTTCAGAGTATAGCCATTTAGCTCCGACTCAAAATCCAATATCAGGGACCCTCCCTGAAACAATTCTTCTATGAAATCCTTTTCCAGCAGCATGCCGTAGAAGCTGCCTTCTTCCACCTTGAATTCCAAGCTGTGCCCGTCAACAACGGCAAATTTTCCCGCGAGGACGAGATTTTCTTCAGGCAATTTCATTTCAACCCTCCCGGGACGAAAAGCGAACACCACTTTATGGAACTGTGGGGCACCGGCAAAGATGTCATTTATAGTTTTTTCATCTATACGCACCTTAATGCCTGGGAAATCGTAAGTAATTTTCAGCGCATCTGCCGGCAGTCCGCCCTTCTCGATAAAACCGGAAAACTCCTTTACGGTATCCGAGAAAAAAGAGTTGACCTCTGCCCATGCCTGCTGCAGCCCGTCCAGATATTCCTGGTAATGTTCTCTTTCTTCTTTCAAAGATGCCAGATAGCTCTCCATATCCTCCTTTAACCGCTTTTTTTGGGCCAGGGTTTGCTCCAGGTGTTTCTGCTCTTCCTGCACCAATGCAAGTTTTTCGGCCAGTTTTGCTTTTTCTGCCGACTGCCTCTCTCTGCTCTCGGTGATCTGGTCCAAAAGTTCTCCCGTGTTCCGGGTGAGATCTCTCAGGGTATTTATCCTCCTGAGAAGGTCGGGCAGGTCCTCTGACTTCAGGATGATTTCCAGATAAGATCCCGGTCCCATCCTTTGATAGCACTGGAGGACCTGCTTCAGGCTTTCCCGCTCTTTCCCATAGGCGGCTTCTTCACCTGCAATTGCCCTTTGCAGGCCCTCAATCTCTCCCTTGGATTTTTCTATGGCAAGGGCAATTTCCCTTTCTTTCTTCTCCATTTGTTCAATTTCTTGCGCCTGGGTAAACAGTTTTTGAATGGTTTCCTTTTCCTTTTCTGAAATAGCAGCTACTTTCCCTTTAACTCCCGAAAGGGAATCTGCTTGTCCGGCCATTATGCCGGCCGAAAGCATCATCAGCGTAAAAAGCATTGCCAGGCCCAAAATGAAAAACGGTTTTACCTTCACACTTTTGGACATGAAACGCAGCCCCCTATACAACTCAACCCTAAAACATTCTCTCACCAGATATGGAATCCAATTTAATTTTACCAAAAAATTTAACGTATTAAAGTTTTTTAAGCATAAAAATATTTTAAGCCAGGGGACTTCTTTGAAAGTTCTATTTTTTCGCCTTCAAATATTCCGGTCAGCCTTTCCATTTTGATGTTTCCTTTCTGTTTAAAAATAAGGTGAATCCTACAGTTACAGCGCTGTTACGTCGTTTTGTTATCAATAATTTTTATTATGCTAATATTATGGGTTCTAAGACTGACCTCAAAAAAATAAAGCTTTGACAGTAAAACTTGCCGAAGCTTTATATGCTCATTTGATCTATATAGAAGGCAATAGATTCATTTTAAAAACATTTTGCCCTTTGTTTCATTTTTCGTTCCATAATTTGATGAACTCATCTTTTTCATCTTCTAATGCTTCTAGATATGCTTCTATAGATTCCTTCACCCTTGGAAAAATATCTAAAATATCTTTAGCTTGAGTTGTTACACCCGGTAATTCAGGTACTGTTGCAATATAATAATCATCAAGGCCTTTAGTAATTACAAAAGTATAACTTCTTTTCAAATAAACCATCTTCATTTGAATTAGTCACTGCTTCATTTTACCACAATATTTTTGATCAATACAAATAAAGTGTAGCAAAAAACCCGCCGGTTTTCCGACGGGTTTCCAAATTTTGGTGGAGATGAGGGGGATCGAACCCCTTACCTCTTGAATGCCATTCAAGCGCTCTCCCAAGTGAGCTACACCCCCACAGGCAATAAAATTGTCACCCTATTATTTTAATACACACAAGCGATGCCGTCAAGCAATAATTTTTGATTAATCGTCTAACATAATCCTGTGATTTTATACTGTGCAAATCAGTCCGTATGAATGATTTCGGTGCTGTAATCCACCAGAAACGCCCTGCCGTCGCTTTCAACAAAATTGACAATGTTGGACATCATGCTGTCCGCGTGCTTTGTCTCGTTGGAGACACAGGCAACGCCGATCACCGCATTTTTCCATGCATCGTTCAGGTCAACTTCCGCAACCGAAGCGTTGTACCTGGATTTCAACCTCTCGATGATGCTCTTAAGTATATGCCTTTTTTCCTTTAAAGAAAACGCCTCGTCTATGGATAAAATAATCTTGCATACGCCTATAACCAATGCTATCCCCCTGTCCCTCTGCTTTTATTCCCGCGCTTCCGCTTTTACCCCGCCGCCCCATGGTCTGTGTCTATTGCACGAACTCCCCCCGGTCATGGCCTGCTAATGTGGGGCTTCAAGCGAAAGAAACCGCATATCTATTTTACCACCTTTTTAATCACAAGAGTAGAAAAAACATTGTCACAGATCCGGGAAGCACCGTCCCGGGGCCGGCATATTCCCGTCCTGTCCTCCCTCCCCACAATTATGCTTTGATATACGGGATGGAAAATGATATACTGGGGACAAAGCTATTTTAGTGAAACATAGACGGATAGGGGTGTAACCATTGCCTTTCGACGGAGTAGTGACCAAAAGCATCGTGAAGGAATTATCTGAAATCCTCTGCGGAGGCCGTATTGAAAAAATATTTCAGCCGGAGGCGGATGAAATTCTATTGAATATACGGGCAAGAGGGCAGAATTTTAAGCTTCTGGCAAGTGCCAGCGCCAATTACCCAAGGATTCACCTTACCAATCTTCAAAGGGAGAATCCAGCTGTTGCGCCAGCTTTCTGCATGCTTTTAAGGAAGCACCTTTCGGGCGGAAAAATTATCCATGTAGGGTTCCATGACTATGAAAGAATTGTGACCGTTGAAGTGGAATCGGTAAACGACATAGGTGACCTTACCGTCAAAAAACTGGTGGTAGAGATCATGGGCCGCCACAGCAACATCATCCTTGTAAGTGACCGGGACAAGATCATGGATTCCATAAAGCACGTAGATTCCGCGGTGAGCAGCGTAAGAGAGGTTATGCCCGGAAGGCCTTATGTCCCACCTCCCTTACAAAATAAAACCAGTCCTGAATTTTTGGACCCGGACAAGCTTATTGCCGCTGCAGCGACGGAGGATGAGAGCACAAGCATTGAAAATTACCTTCTCGGCCATATCAAGGGCTTTAGTCCCCTTTTGTGCAGGGAAATATGCTTCCGCTCGGACCTGGACGGCAAAGCTCCCGTTTCACGGCTGTCCGATAAGGAGGCGGCCCGGTTGAAAAAGGTGCTTTCCGATTTTATCCTAGGTATTAAAAATTGTGAATTTCAGCCCTGTATCCTGTATGAGGATCAAAGCCGGAAGAAACCGGCGGATTTCCATTGCATAAAAATTCTCAAGAGCGGAATGGCAGAGTATAAAGCCTCCATCAGCGGTGTTGTAGATGAATTTTATTACGAAAAGGACCGGAGTGAAAGGCTAAAACAAAAAAAAGCGGACCTTTTAAAGGTTCTTAACAACAATATGGACCGCTGCAATAAAAAACTTGCGATACAGCAGGATGTTTTAAGGGAAGTGGCGGACAGGGAAAAGCTGCAATTGTACGGTGAGCTGATAACCGCCAATATTTACAGCATACCCAGGGGTTCCGGCAAGGTTTTCCTTCTCAATTATTACAGTGAGGACGGCGAGTTGGTGGACATCCCTCTGGACCCTCAGCTTTCACCCCAGGGGAACGCCCAGAAATACTTCAAGCAATATGCAAAAGCAAAAAATACCTTCCTTTACACAAGCCGGCAGAAGGAAGAGACGAGCAAGGAAATCAATTACCTGGAGAGTGTCCTGCACCTCCTCGAAAACTGCACCTCCCTCCAGGAGATCGATGAGGTGCGGCAGGAACTGATGGACCAGGGATACCTGTCACCCAGGAAGAAAAAGGCGGGAAAGAAGCTTGAAAAGGTTTCCTCGCCCCTGCATTTCAAGTCAAAAGACGGACTCGACATCCTGGTGGGGAAAAATAACAAGCAAAACGAGCTGCTGACCTTAAAACTGGCATCGTCCAACGATATCTGGCTCCATACAAGGAACATTCCCGGCTCCCACGTGATTATTAAGAAAACGGACCGGGGCATCCCCGACACCACTCTTGTCCAGGCGGCAATTATAGCCGCTTATTACAGCAAAGCCAGGCTTTCGGCCAATGTTCCGGTGGATTATACGGCAGTGAAAAATGTAAAAAAGCCGGGAGGGGCAAAACCCGGTATGGTTATCTATGAAAATTTCAAGACGCTGACGGTAACGCCCGATGAAAGCCTGGTAAACACGTTAAAGGTGGATGAATAGCCAGGGAAACGGGCAGGGGAAGCCTTAAAAATTCATTGGCATCTCTTGCCTTTTCCCCTATTTTAATATACCATAGGTATAACAAATTATGGCATGGAAGAAAAGCAGACCCTACAGATGTAAAATGATAAACAAGGAGTGTTTCTTATGATAGCTGAAAAAATAACCCGAAGGCTGGGCAGTTCCTCATTGATCAGGGCAATGTTCGAGGAAGGGGAGAAGCTCAGAAAAATATACGGGAAAGACAAGGTATATGATTTTTCTCTCGGTAATCCCGACCTTGAACCACCGCAGGCAGTGAAGGACACACTAAAAAAATTGATTCTCGAGGATGTGCCCGACCTGCATAAGTATATGAGCAATGCGGGCTTTGCCGATGTGCGGGAAAAGGTGGCCAGTCACCTGTCCAGAGAAAACGGCATCCCCCTTTCCCCGGAAAATATTGTTATGACCAGCGGTGCCGCCGGAGGGCTGAATGTCATATTAATGACCCTGCTGGACCCGGACCAGGAAGTCATTGTGTTCTCCCCGTATTTTGTGGATTATCTGAATTATATTGAAAATTTTGGCGGGAAAGCAGTCATTGTTCCCACAAATAAAGATACCTTTGAACCCGACCCCGAACTGCTTAAAACCAGTATTACGCCCAGGACCAAAGCAGTCATAATCAACTCGCCCAATAATCCAACCGGAGTAATCTACAGTGAAGAAGTGCTTAAAAGGATGGCCCGGGTGCTTGAGGACAAGGAGAAGGAATACAACACCACCATCTATGTTATTTCCGATGAGCCTTATAACAGGCTGGTCTTTGACGGGTTCAAAGTACCGGGCATTTTGAAAATCTTTAAAAATTCCCTGCTGGTTAACTCTTTCAGCAAATCACTGGCACTGCCCGGTGAAAGGATCGGTTACATTGCGGCCAGCAGTGCAATTGATAACGTATCCCTCCTGATCAACGGCCTCATTTATGTAAGCCGCGTGTTGGGCTTTATTAATGCTCCTTCCCTCTTCCAGAAGGTTGTTGCGGAATCATTGGAGGTGGCTGTGGATACGGAAATTTATCGGGAGAGGCGGGATATTCTTTATAATCATCTGACCGAACTGGGTTTTTCATGTGTCAAGCCCCATGGGACATTTTACCTGTTTCCCAAGTCGTTGATCGAGGATGACGGCGAATTTGTCCGGAGAGCAATGAAATACAATTTGCTGTTTACTCCCGGAAAAGGGTTCGGATGCCCCGGATATTTCAGAATTGCATACTGCGTAAGCATGGAAACCATAAAGAATTCGCTGCCCGCCTTTGAAGCCCTGGCCAAAGAGTTTAAAGGCTGACATCCGGCGCAAAGGGGCTGTTCCTAAAGACGGCCGTCTTTAGGAACAGCCCCCTGTGTATTGCCCCCCTCACGTTTCCCGCCTCCACCCCGGCCTAGTCGAATCCCCGGCCTTTCTCTCCTCATCTTGAGCCCTTCTTGGTTAATTTCCACTCTTCAGCGGTGCAATATAGATAATTATAGCATGATATGGCGGCATAGTGGAAACGAAAGGTGTGAAAAATAAACCGCAGCGGTATATCCGTGCGGTTTAATAGCGTCAGATTTCTTGAGCAATATTGCAATAGGGAAAGCCCCATACCTATTGTCCGAAGCTCCAGTGGTTTTCCAAAATGGCCTTCCTCTTGAATATTTGCCTGTTATAATTTCTGCTTGTGCTGCCGGTATAGCTTACATACTTTTTGTAACTGTCCGCCCCCATATTGTATGAGTTCAGGCTGTACTCAAACAACTGCTTTTCATCGGCAATGCCGCGTTCCTTCCAGTAGTCCCTGTAAAAAGCCAGCCCTCCGATGCCGGCCCGGATTCCATGGTCGGGATTCAGGGGATTGAATTTGACCTTCCTATCCAGCTCGCAGTATGTTATGGCGTGCTGCCTGTATGCCTCCAGTTCTCTGGAATTGATTTGGGCAATTCCGTAGTCGTAGCTTAAAACCCTGCCCTGGCTGTCCCTGTTGGCACATATCAAGCTCAGGTTAAAGCCCTCGCTTTCGAATTCAAAAAAACTCAGGACCATTTCATAATTCAAATTATTTTTTTTACACAGATAGTAAATAAGTTTTTGCCATTTTTCATCCAGCTTAATATTGTATACAGGCATTTCTTCATCCACCAGCTGGTCATCCCGCACCACGGCCTGAAGCGGCTCCGTTTGGCCCCTTCCTTGTCCTAAAGTACTCTGTGCGGGCATGGTGATAATCATCATGCATACCGCACCTATCACAACCACTCCTTTCCAAAACACCAAAAATCTTTTTAAAGAGGGTTTATCCGTCTGTACTTTCATTACCCCTTGTCCTCCTGTGTTTTTATTAAATACTATGCCGCTGGCTGTAAAAAGATGACAAGCCGGAACAGCAAGGCAAGGGGAATAAATTTATGCTATCTGTTGAGAACCCATGTTGAGAAGTTGAGTATCAGGGCAAAAGCGCTCCACACCCCATAGGGCAGCATCAAATACGCCGCCGTTTTGTCCAGCTTGTAGAATCTGGCGGTGGTGGTTATTACAAAAAACATCAGAATAATCATGTCTAGGAGCGCAAATCCTCTCAGGCCAAGTCCAAAGAAGAAAATAGGCCACAGGAAGCTGAAAAACAGCAGGATGAGATACATAACCAGCGGATTTTTTCCCTTGAACTTTGTGGGCCTCATCTTCCATATCCTGTAAGACCCAAGGCCTATCAGCAGATACAATATGAACCACACCGGCCCAAAAATCCACCCGGGCGGCGCAAAGGCCGGTTTTTCCAGGTTTTCGTACATTTCGTATGTACCCGTAGACAACAAGGAACTGAGCAGTCCCGTGCCCTCACTCACCAGTATGCTTATGAGCAGTTTTTTAATATTTTCACCTTTGCATGCTTTAAAAAGGTAATTCATTCTACTCCTCTCCCCATAACATTTTGTTCTCTGTTATTAATATTATGATGGTTCTTAAAATATATGGCAGGATATTTGTCTGTTTTCAATGAATATTTTTACGTAAAATCCTTGTCATAAAAAACGGGGCGGCACCCTTCCCGGGAAAACTTCCCCGGAAAGGTGCCGCCGCATTGGTTGAACTACTGTGAAGAACCCTGCCTTAATTTTTCTCCTGCGCGTTCAAATACTCAACAGCCTTTGCATACTGCCTGTCAATCTTTAAAATCAATTCTCCCAGCCTGTTATTCAATTCATTCTGCGTCGCATAATCAAGCACTCCGTATGGGTATAAGCCCCTGTCCCTCTGAAACTCCTCGATGGCCTTAAAGGTTTTGGCGTCAAGAACCATGTCGGGATTATTGACATCATAGCCGCAGATTTTCAATATTTTCTCCGCGTTATACACATCCAAAGACCTGCCGTCCAGTGTAAGCTTGCTTTTCATTCTCAGCTTTTGAATCTCGTTCAAGTCCAGGTCATCCACTATCGGAGAATCTTCCACTTGAATGTCCGGGGTAAGGCCGGTTTCGTCTATCATTTTCCCATCGGGAGTATAATAGTATCCTGTTGTGATATTTGCGTACCCCAGTATCTCGTCCTGGGTGGGAACAATATTGTATTTTTTTATAAGGTCATAGGAATTTACCAGGCTTGTGCCCAGCATGTTCTCATATTTCAAATAGGCCTGGGGTGACAGCAGGGGGATGATGGTCTGGACTCTGGCCTTCCCGTAAGTTTTTGACCCGATCAGCACACCGGCCTTCGTGTCCTGGATAGCCCCCGCCAGTATCTCCGACGAACTGGCGCTCATTTCGTTGACAAGCACCGCAAGCTTATACTTAGGCGATTTCAGATAAGAGTAATATTCGCGGTTCACAAACTTCTTGGACTTGTAAACCAGCTTCACAATCAAGCCCTCAGGCACAAATTTTCTGGCCACTTCCACCGCTTGCTCCACTTCCCCCCCCGGGTTATTCCGCAGGTCCAGTATGATCTTGTTTATCTTCTTTGCGTCCAGTTCATTTAATGCCTGTATTAAAAAGGTAGAAGTGTTTGAATTGAAGAAGTCAATTTTTATATACCCGATCTGTCCGCGTATGTCGTAGGAAACGGGATTTATCACCACATGCCTTCTTAAAAGGCTCAAAAGTTTAATCTCGGTATCTCCGTTCCTTATCAGTCCGATGGTTAAATTTACATTGAATTCTCCGTTTATGTACTTGGACACTTCTTCAATGGAAGCGCCTATAACATTTTTGCCGTCTACCGAAACGATTTTGTCTCCCGGTATCATGCCGGCCTCTTCTGCCGGGGAATCAGGAAATACCTTTGAAACCACCACATAGTTCCCCGAGATGCAGGTGGAAATACCTATTCCTTCAATAACCCCGCTTATTGTCGTAAGGTATTCCTTTGCCTCTTCCTTCGTCAAATAGCTGGTATACGGGTCCATACTTTCAAATATCCCTTTTAAAGCTCCCTCGGTTAAATCCCTGTCGCTGACCTCTCCTCTGTAGATATCCTTCAGCATTTCCATTGTACTTTTTATATACCTCAAGCTGTCATCTTTTTCGATTTCTTCCGCTCCATACGCAGCTATGGGCTGTACAGCCAATAAACTTATGACAAGGAACAGCATTAAAATTTTTCCGAGAAAATTTTTTTCCATATATTTTTCCTCATAAGTATATGATATCCCACTGAGATATATTATACCATTTGTTTTTGAATTACGAAATATTTTAAACTTCAGCAAAATATCCCAAATACCTGTCCCCTGTCCTATTTCAGGCTATTTGTTATTATTCAGGTACTCTTCCACAAGCCTGTCATACTGCTCTCGTATAACCGTAATTGTGGGATGGGTGGCGGAGCGGTAATCATGAGAGTCTATCCTTGATACGGGGAGCACCTTTATGGAAGTTCCTGAAAGGAACACCCCTTCTATCTCCGCCAGGGAATGGACGCTGATCAGTGTCTCTATTACTTCCAGATCCAGTTTTTTACAGACATTAAGCACCTGCTGGCGGGTAACCCCCTTTAAAACATACTCGTCCGGAGCCGTAAAAACCCGGGAACCGTTGACAAAAAAAATATTTGACTTGCTGCCCTCCGTAATTTTGTCCATGGCATTAACAAGCACGACTTCAAAGACACCGCTCTCTTCTATTTTTTTAGACACCATTTCCTTATAAGCATCATCTCCGATTTTTATATTTGGATTATCTCTTTCAAAATGCAGCAGCGCGGTTTTGACTCCCTTTTCAATCTCATTGCTGCCAGGATAAAAGCTTTTACTGATATACATGATGGAATCCTGCCTGTCAGCCTCGGGATAGACAAGGATTTTAACATTACAGTTTTGCTGCCCGTTTGCTTCTATGAGTTCGCTTATCTTTTTTCTCAGTTCCTGCCTGGGTATTTTTATTTCCATTCCCAGCAGGTCCAGTGATTTTTTCAAACGGGAATAATGGTCTTCAAAAAAAAGCGGTATACCTCTTATAATCCGGACCACTTCATATACATTGGTTTTCTTGCCGAAGTCCCGGTCCTCCAATTTCTCTGAAGCCTCCAGAGAGCCGTTCGCCATGAATAAAGCCCCAACGTTATCCGGTATGCTCTTTCCTCTCATTTCCATTAGCTCAAATATCTCCTTGTAATTTTTCTTAACCACATTTTACATAAACCATGCCTTGAGTGTCAAACAAATCTTTTAACAATTTTTATTCCCCTGCTTTCGTCTCAAATCCACTTATATAGCTTTTCAATGTGGTGTATTATCCTATATGCTTTACAAAAAATTTCTTAATTTTTATCTGCAAATAAATCAAAAAATATTAAAATCACAAACTATTTATATTATAATATTAGGGATGTAAAGAATAATCCACTGGTATAATATGGAAAGGACTGGTAATCGTGAGGCATATAAAGGTTATCTTGTTTGATGAGACGGAAAAAAGCATTATTGACGATGAGAATTTCCCCAATGGGGAATTCCATTTGCATTCTCCGAATGACGAAGGCATCATCGATATACTGCTCAAGGTAAACGAGATTATTCTAGACGACAAGGTCTATCAAATATCATCCAGGCGTTTTTCCTTAGATAAAGTCGCACTTTACATCAATGTAAAGCCCAAGGAATAGCGCGGGCTTTCCCTTGCGAATCAGGCACATGCTTGCGTTTTTCCGGGCTGACCCTCACCCAGTACGCCATTGAATCGGGATATGGAATAATCTCTGAAAAGGACTAAAATATATTATCAAAACGCTTTGCGTTTTTTACCGGGATCGAAATAGGGTCTGCTGTCTTTTAGCAATAAATCAAAAAAAGGGAAGGGCTGATTAAATGAAGTGTGCAGTATGCAATTACAGGTACAAGGAGCCGGATGAAACCTCCAAAGATCAAAAATTAGTCAGTGACGGGGAAAAAGAATTTATTAAAGTGATCAACTCCTTTCACAGGAAAGCGGAAGACGGGCACCTGGATGAAGTATACCTGTTTGCGTGTCCGAAATGCGGAACGGTAAGGCTGGAGAAGTGGTAAGCCGCAGGCTGCCGTGCATTATGCACGGCAGCCTTTATATCAGTTCAACAATGCAGCTATTGCCGTTCCGATCATGGTTGTGTTTTCGGCCTCAACGAATTCACAGTAAGTTTCTTTTTGATCCCTCAAGTATACTTTCATATAATACTCCAGTTTAGTTCTGAAAAGCTTGGATTTGCGGAATGTGGACCCTTCCGCCGCTATGCAGGCAGGCGCACAGGGGTTTTTCCCCTTCCCTGTTTTCAAGATGATTGCAGAAAGGTTTATAGCCGCAAGTTTGCCTGCCCTTTCCATGATGGCATCGATGAGGTGATACAGGACAATGCGGTCGTCGGACTCCTGTGCACTGCTGGAGGGACCACAGCACCTTGCCAGCAGATTGTTCCCGCCATAGGGATAATTGAGAAACTCATCCACTTCCTCTGATGTAAACCGGTTCACACCTGTTATCCTTTCATAAAACCCTCTCGAAAGCAGGCCTTCTCCGGCGGCCCTCTTTATAACGGCCAGGATTAATCCGCCCAGGTACGCCCCGGATATGGCTTTTTCAAAAACCTGCCTCCCCGGATTTGCGGTGCCTGTGTCAAATTCTCTGTCAATCTGGCCTCTGGGTGCCTTGCCGTAGGATCCGGATTCTATATTAACCAGCATGGTACCTTTTTCGGCGGCTATTTGGGGTATTTTTCTTATATTTCCCTTATCCTCTATATAGCAGGTATTCGTTCCCGTTCCTAAAATAAATCCGATGTAGCCGTCAAATACCCTCTCGGGATAGGATGCCTTTCCTCCAAGCAGTGTCGCAACCGTGTCGTTTAGCAGGACGATCCTTTTATCCGCCGGCATCCCCATTTCTTTAAAGGTTCTTAATAGGTTCGCACCGATGAGCTGACCCTCCACCCCTTTTACCTTTACCTCCTTGCTGAACCTTATAAGGCGGCCGTCCTTATGGGGAAGGATTTCAGTGGGATAAGAGAAGCAAAAACCTATTTTCCCGCTTTTATCCAGCAAGGGTTGGATGTACTGCGCAACAGTTTCAAAAAACTTTTCCTTTGTCAGCTCTCCTTCGGTCCCCGGCATGGGATACAGCTTGAAGTTTTCAATCACAGGCCTTCTCTTCCCGTCGAAATGCACCAGGGCCACCCTGAAATTGGTCCCTCCCGCATCAATGGCAATGACGGGTTCATCTGCAGGTACATCCTTTTCTGCGCTTATATATGTAGGTATCATTGGCAGCGAGCTCATGCCGCCTTTCAGGCCGTTTTCCATTTCCTCAATGAATAACCTGCAGTTTTGCTCCATATCGATGCTTTCATAGTCCATGCCGTATTTTCTTAAAAAACCGTATACCTTTTCCTTTACTGTATGCATATGGAATACCCCGTTTTTAATTGACAGCTCTGAAGATTCACTTTTTACAATCCTATTTAAAAAAGCTTACCTTGACCGGTAAGCCTCAGCTTTTCTTCTGTATACCACTGTAAAGTCCTTCACGGCCTTCTTTCTCCTGTGTATCCTGCGGCAATAAATTCTCTGGTGTCTGAGAAAAAAGTAATTTTTTGTTGTTTTTAAAACAGGCCGCACTTTCAATTTTATCACCGGTATTAACATCGGCATAATCAGTTATGGACAAAAGTCCCATTCTTCGTTTGCCTGAATCCGGTGAAATAAGGAAATCCCGCCGGTTTATCCGTTGAGCTCGAATTCGGACACTTCACGGGCCATGGACACCCTTAACCGCCTGGGTGTGAAGACAACCACCGTATATCTTGGGTCGTCCACCCCTTCGGGATATACGTGGGGGCTATAATCCTGCCAGAGCTTTTCACGCAGCGCCTTATCGCGAGTCACCTCTGCCTCGCCTTCAAGCCAGACATTAACGGAATTATCCTCTGCCACATAATAAACACTCGCTTTATTATTTTTCTGGATTTCCTGTGTTTTGCGGGAACCGGTCTGGCAGGTGAAGTACACGGGGTTAATGGATTTATTCCCCGCATTCATCATAATGCGGGCACTGGGATACCCATCCAGCCCTTGTGTCGCCAGCACAAGCGTTCTTACCTTGGAAATCAGTTCCTCTGCCTTGGCAATGGCTTGCAGCTTTTCCATATTGCATTACTCCCTTCAAATTTTATATATTTCCGTCCTTTATACATATTATACCATAAGCCCGGCAGCTTGTCAGCACTTCATTTCCCACTTTCCTTGCAGTGTGCTTTGTAAAAAACACATTGGAACGGCCTATTTCTCAAAAACGGCGGAGAGCATGGCCTTTACGTTATCCGGCTTGGCATTGGCCGGCACCCCGCAGCCCGCCGCCATGATGAAGCCCTTATCCGCAAATAAGATATTTCTTGACCATTCCTGTAAAATATTTGTGAAAAGCTAAGTTCGTCGTTAGCTCCGGATGAAATGACGTAGCCAGCATATTATCCTGCTGCACGGCGGCAATCCTATGGTTTACTCTTGCTAAAATTCTTACCTGCTCTCCTGCCGTTTCTACCCAGGGAGCCCTTATAAACACCAGAGGGATATCCTCATGGGCTATTATAGGTATGGAGGCTGTTGAATTAAAACTATCCAGCTGACTGCCGTACGCGTTTCTTCTCACCGCTATATCCATGATTCCCAGGTGGACATAACCTTCATTCACGATCTCCTTTGCCATAAGGATCATCCCTGCGCATGTCCCCCAAATAGGCATTCCTTCTTTTGCTCTTTTAATAATAGGCGCAGTTAGCGCAAAATCCTTTATTAATTTGCCTATGGTTGTACTTTCACCCCCGGGAAGGATCAGTCCGGATATCTTCTCTAAGTCGGATGCTGACTTAACTTCACAGGGGGTTATGCCTTCAATCATGGATAATGAATGGACATGTTCGGCTATGGAACCCTGCAGAGCAAGAACACCTATATTAATCACTTTTACCACCCCCGGGCTGAAAGAATACCTTCCGCTGCTATTTGAGATATTTCTATGCCGTGCATAGCTTCACCCAGGTCCTCAGAAACCTCTGCAATTATATCCGGCTTATTATAGAATGTAGTGGCCTTGACTATTGCCTTGGCCATCTTTTCAGGGTTGGACGACTTGAAAATACCCGAGCCTACAAACACCCCCTCACTTCCCAGCTGCATCATCAAAGCGGCGTCGGCAGGGGTGGCTATTCCGCCTGCCGCAAAGTTTACCACAGGCAATTTCCCCTCTTCCGCCACTTTTACCACCAGCTCATAAGGTGCGGCCATGTCCTTGGCCGCCGTCATAAGCTCCTCCCTGGGCAGGCTTTTCAGCCTCCTTATCTCGGACATAATGGTCCTCATATGCCTTACAGCTTCTACAACATTGCCTGTGCCGGCTTCCCCTTTTGTCCTTATCATGGCGGCGCCTTCACCAATTCTCCTCAATGCCTCTCCCAGATTTTTAGCGCCGCACACAAAGGGGATGTTGAACTGATGCTTGTCAATATGGTACATTTCATCCGCCGGAGTCAGCACTTCGCTTTCGTCAATATAATCTATTCCAAGAGCCTCAAGCACCTGAGCTTCTACAATATGCCCGATTCTTGCCTTAGCCATCACGGGAATTGTAACCGCACTTTTGATTTCTTTTATTATCTTAGGGTCGGACATTCGGGCAACACCCCCCTGCTTTCTGATATCCGCAGGCACCCTTTCCAGAGCCATAACAGCAACAGCACCGGCCGTCTGTGCAATTTCAGCCTCTTTGGCATTGGTAACATCCATTATTACCCCGCCTTTAAGCATCTGGGCTAAATTTTTATTTAATTCATATCTGTCATTCACACGACTCACACTCCTTAATTGTATCGATACACTATAAAAGTGTATCGATTAATTTCGAACATTATGGCATGTTAGAATATATTTGTCAATACAAATAGTAGAAAAGCAAATCAGGTTTACAATGCATCTTTCCATGCTTTACAATTCCAGATTGTGGAGAATATGCGTATGAATTAAACAAATAATAATCATAAAATATTCATAATTATTAATAATTATTACAATAATTATTAATGTTCTTGTACTAATATAAGCATGGTTTTGCTTTTATTCATTTTACCTGATCTCTTCTTTAAACATAAGTAAAGCCTCGGCAGCAATGCCCAGACTTTGCTTAAGCAATTTTCTTTACAGATTATTCATACATTCCCCATAATTTATTAACATTTATCCTCTATTATAAGAATAAACAGAGTGCTAATAATCTTTTTTCATTATTTTCCTCTCTTTTATATAGAAAGCCCTGGGGTTGGACCAGGGCTTTTGCTTTTTGGGGAACTCTGCAAATATGACAAAACCCCCTGGTTCTTATTACCAGCGGGTTTCGCTATGGAGCCAACAGTCGGACTCGAACCGACGACCTGCGCATTACGAATGCGCTGCACTACCTGCTGTGCTATGTTGGCATTTGGTAAACTCCTCTATTTAGGGACCATACCAGCTAAAGAAACACATATAATTTTAATACTGTTTAAATCACTTGTCAACCTTCCATTGAAATTTATAAATTTTTGTTCACACCCTCATGGATTAAGTTGCCGGTAAAATCATTTTAAATAAATATGCCTCCTAATATTCAACCGGGTAAAAAACAGGGCCCTTATAGTGGGACTACAAGGGCTCCATAATTTCCGACGAATCTTCCCGGTCTTCTCCGGTTCAGGTTCCGCTCTGCCAGGACGCCAGATATCTCTTCTGTTCCTCGGTGAGGACGTCAATTTCAATCCCCATGGACTTCAGCTTGATCTTTGCGATTTCGTTGTCAATTTCTTTAGGAAGAATATAAACCTTTTTTTCCATCTTCGCCGCATTCTTCACGATGTATTCGGCACCCAGGGCCTGGTTTGCAAAGCTCATATCCATCACAATGGCCGGATGTCCTTCTGCCGCGGCCAGATTCAACAGCCTGCCTTCAGCCAGCAGGTAAACCCTTCTTCCGTCTTTTAGAGTATACTCGTCTACAAAATCCCGCACCGTCCTTTTGGATTTTGCCAGTTCCTCCATGGCGGCGATGTTTATTTCATCGTTAAAGTGCCCGGAGTTTGCAATAATAATGCCGTCTTTGGCCGCTTCTATATGCCTTCTGTCCACTACGTTCAAATCTCCGGTCACTGTAATGACAATATCTGCGGAAGGCATGGCCTCGTCCAGCTTCATCACCCTGAAACCATCCATGACAGCCTCAATGGCTTTTACAGGATCAACTTCCGTGACAATTACGTTTGCGCCCATGCCTTTTGCCCTCATGGCAAGCCCTTTGCCGCACCAACCGTATCCGCAGACGACGAAGTTCTTGCCGCACAGAAGTATATTGGTCGCTCTCAAAAGGCCGTCCAGGGTACTCTGGCCCGTGCCGTACCTGTTATCAAAAAAATGCTTGGTTTCAGATTCATTCACCGCAATAATAGGGATTTGCAGCGCCCCATCCTTTTCCATGCTTTTAAGCCTTATCACCCCTGTTGTGGTTTCTTCTGTACCGCCTATTACATTCTTCAGGTAGGTATCCCTGTAGTTCTGGTGCAGCAAGCCCACAAGGTCGCAGCCGTCGTCCTGGGTCATGTCCGGACCGTGCTCAATAGCGGCTATCAAATGCTTGTAGTAGGTGTCCCTGTCCTCTCCCTTGATGGCAAATACGGGTATGCCGTAATCCACAACCAGTGAAGCGGCCACATCATCCTGAGTGGACAGCGGGTTGGACGCGCAGAGGACTATGTCTGCTCCTCCCTCCTTCAGCGTACGCATGAGATTGGCCGTCTCTGTGGTCACATGCAGGCAGCAGGACATTTTTTTGCCTGCCAGAGGCTTTTCCTTTGCAAACCTTTCCCTTATCAGCTTCAATACGGGCATCTGGTTGTCTGCCCATTCAATTCTTAGTTTTCCCTTCGGGGCCAGCGATTTGTCCTTGATATCGCAGTTCAACATGTTTTTTCCCTCCATTGATGGATACCCTACTTTAAAATCGAATTTTCAAGCTGCTCCAGCAACCCTAAAACCGGTGTTTTCCCGTCCGGTTATCGAAAGTTTAAAGCGTGCTATCCTTTTATTGTTTTAATTGCAAAGCAGCCCGGTTATCCCAGATATACCGGCAGCAGAATTATTTCTCAAAGTTCTCCCTATATCTTTTCATAAACTGGTCGCAGGTATAGCTGTGTTCCACGGCCCCTTTATGCTCAACGGCATAAACAGCCGCTATATTGGCATACCTGCCCATTGTCTCCAGCGACGCACCCTCAAAATACCCTTTGAGCAGGCCCGCCCTGAAGGCATCTCCCGCCCCTGTCGGGTCCACCACCCTTGCAGGTTTTGCCGCCGGGACATGGACGCTTTCCCTCCTGGTCCTCAAAAGGCAGCCCTGGCTTCCCAGTGTCTTTACGCACAGGTCCGCACCGTTTAGTATATCCTCCATCTTCAAACCTGTCTTTTCATAGAGCATTTCAAACTCATACTCATTGGAAACAACGATCCTGGCTCCCTGTACGCCCTTGAGCAAATCCCCGGGGGCAAGCCGCGGTATTTGCATTCCGGGGTCGTAAAGATACGGTATATCCAGTTTCTGGCATTCATCAACCCACCTCACCATGGCTTTCGGTTCGGTAGGCGCTATGACCACCATGGATATTTCGGACAGGTCCAAAGCTTTCAGGCTTATTTCAGGGTCCCTGGCCATGGCGCCGGGATAAAAGCTGGTAATTTGATTGTTGGATAGGTCGGTATTGATAAAGCAGGACGCGGTAAAATCGTGTTCCAAAATCCTTATATACCGGGTATCAACCCCCCTGGCCTCCAGCCACTCCTTATACTCGCAAAAATCCTTGCCCGCCGTGCCGACGATCATCGGCTTTTCCCCGATCAAGGCCAGGTTGTATGCTATATTCGGAGCCGTCCCTCCCCTTATTTTCTTGAGGCTGTTTACAAGGAAACTCACATTTAAAGATTCAATTTTATCAGGCAGTATGTGGTCTTTGAAAAGCCCCGGGAAATCCATTATGTGGTCGTAGGCAATAGAACCGCCAACTAGGACCTTGTGCATAAACACGTCCTCCTTTTTAAAATCCGAGAATCCGTTTAAGGCTTAACGTTTAGCGTTTATATCTCAGTATTGCCCGGATTTCAGACAAATATGAAGTTTTAAACTTTCAACATTAAACCTTAAACCGCTCTTTGATTACTTTACTGCTGTCGCAATGAACACGCCCGTGCCGGGCTTACCGGCAGAATCCTGCTTTTTTGAGTGCTCGTCAAGAACATATATCCTAATATCTTTAAAGCCGGCACCTGCAAACCATTCCCTTATATCTTCCTGTCTAAAGCCCATCCATATGTCATGCATTTTTTCCTTAAGCTCCATATCGGTATGCTCGTTGTAATCCGCAAGAAAAACCCTTCCCCCGGATTTCAATATCCTTTTGATTTCTTTTATGGCTATGAGGGGCTCTTCAATATGGTGAAGGTACATGCTGGCAAAAACCACATCCGCCGTAGAGTCGGGTACAGCCACATCCCTCCCGTCATTCTCAAGGGTTTGAATATTTCCGATTCCCTCTTCATAGGCCTTTTTGCGCAGTTCACTCAGCATTTGGCCGGATATGTCCACGGCAATGACCTTCTTCACGTGGGGCGCAACCGTCCTTGAAATATAGCCACTTCCTGCGCCTAAATCCATTACCGTCATATCCGGCTCTAAAATATCCAGTTCAAAAATCTTGTTTTTAATGGATTCGTCATAATAGTCCTTCCGGATCTCCTCCCATTCAGGCGCCACCTTGTTAAAAAACTCTTTTGCTTCGCCCTCGCTGGCCGAATAAGCCTGGGAATCCCCCGAAGAAAGCCAGTCAATGAGCGCTTTTCGGCTGAATCTCCATTCCCTTCCTATTTTCCTTGCAGGCACTTTTTCCTCTTTCAGCAGTTTTATGAATGTTTTAATGCTTACGCCGAAAAGCTCGGCAGCTTCCTCCATGTTCAAAATTTCCTTGTCCATCCCGCATACCCCGTCTTTTCTGCAGGTAAATTATACAACAATTAAATTTATTTATCAACATCTATCTGTATATTATATTCAATAAATTTATTATTATATACAATTATTTAGACTAGACTCCAATTTCGGATGATCTCTTTAACCAGGGCAACAAATTTATGCTCAACCTCTTTTGCCGTCCGCACAACCTCTTCGTGGTTCAAAGGCTTGTCCAGTATGCCGGCCGCCATGTTGGTTATGCATGAAATACCAAGGACCCTCATGTTGGCGTGTCTTGCAGCAATAACTTCAGGCACGGTGGACATTCCCACCGCATCGGCGCCCAGTATTCCAAAAGCCCGGATTTCGGCAGGTGTCTCATACATAGGTCCCTGGGCAAAAGCATAGACCCCTTCTCTTATTTCTATGCCCGTTTTCAATGCCGCCTCTCTGGCCGCATCAAGCAAGCCCCTGTCATACGCCTGCGACATATCCGGGAACCTCACTCCGAATTCGCTCAGATTTTTGCCCCTTAAGGGAGAAGGCGCAAAGAAGCTGATATGGTCTCTGATGAGCATTAGGTCTCCCGGCTTGAAGCTCCGGTTAATGCCTCCTGCTGCGTTTGTAACCAGCAGGTCGTTAATTCCCACCAGTTTGAACACTCTTGTGGCAAGGACCACTTGGGATATGTCGTAGCCCTCATAGAGATGGAATCTGCCCTTCATGGCAAGAACGGGCTTTCCTCCAATCACACCCGAAACCAGCTTTCCGGCATGGCCTTCCACCGTTGTCAGCGGGAAGTTGGGAATATCGCCGTAGTCAATTTCATTGGGGTCCTCCATGTCATTGACCAGCGAACCCAAACCCGAACCTAGAATGATACCTATTTCAGGCTGTAACCGTATCCTCCCCTTGATGAATTCGGCAGCTTCCACAGCCTTTTTATAATATTTATCCATAATTTTCCTAAACCTCCTATTTTTATTCAATTGCATTTTGCATGTATTTTATCCCTCTATTTAAATTACACCCCACAAACAATCCTTTTGCTTCCGGCAAAAAAGCATAAAACAGGTTTATATTCCCATGCGCTTTGCAGTCCTCCGCTTGTATCGGTTATCCTGGCATTGCAAAACCACAATCCTTGACTCTTACATCGTACAATGTCCTCATGTGAATTTTTTCATGTAACATATATAATTATATAATTTTGCAATAGTAATAGCTACATGAATTAGCTTTCATTTTCAAAATATTATTTTTATTAAAACGAAAAACTATAACTGAATATCAAAGTTTAATAAGGAACAAAACTTTGATGATAAGAAACGAAGGAGGTAGAATATGGGGTTTTGGGATTCTCTGTTTAATGCGGAAGTTTTCAGTAAAAAAACAAATGATAAGTATATTCCTTCGGACAAACAGGGTTCCTCTTTAGTACCCAATTTCAGTGAGGAATTTTCAGAAGAAACGTCTACCGACATTTACGACAACAACTTTGTTTCTTATTCCGATCGAGGGGTTCAGCTGCGAGAGGAAACAAACACCCTGAGGCTGAACTACAAGGGGATTCTGGCACAAAACAACGCCCCGGAAATCTATGCACGCATCGGATACGGCAACAACCTCAATTGGGAAGATGTAGAGGAATATCCCATGCACAACATGGGCGGCAACACCTTCGAACTCATATTCCCTGTTAAACGTTCGGGAAATATCAATATTGCCTTCAGGGACGGTTCAGGCAACTGGGACAACAACGCCGGCATAAACTACACCTACAACGACCAGTCTTACAGGGGCAGCCATTAAGCTGCCCTTTCCAAACTTCAGCTATCCGCTCACCATAGAAATTTTATTTGATTCATCGCACAGGATCACTTTTTTCTTCTCGTCCACAAAGGTGGCAAGCATTACTTTTCCTCCCCAAACATCTCTTATGTGCTTTAAAGTCTCATACGCATAGTTTAACTCGATTTCCCTGCCGTCGTACACGTGCTCCAACATCAAGGTGTTATCCTTTTGTACCCATTCCAAGACCCTGATTACAGGAATTGCTCCCATCCCCGCCGATAACGCCAATGTATCCCTGATCTTTTTCCAGCCCTCTTCATCCGCGATTTCGGATACATAATACTCATTGCCTCTCTTTACATATTCAAACAGGTTTAAATCCTCACACAATTCCCTGGTCAAATACCGTCTTATGAAGGAATCGTCCCGTTCCATCCGGCGCACCTCCAATATTTTTCCCGGATTGTCTTCAAACCTGTTTTTCAAGTCTTCAAATATTTTGAACCCCAAATAATACGGGTTTATTTGTCCCTCATAAGGTCTTATGACCTGGTTGTGCCTTTTTAAAAATTCCAGGTGCAGTCCCTGTGGAAGGTTCAGCTTATTTAAAATATTGTAATGCCAGTAGCTGGCCCAGCCCTCATTCATGATTTTTGTCTCTATCTGGGGGATAAAGTATTCCGTTTCCTCCCTGACAATGTTGAGCAGGTCCCTCTCCCAGTCTTCCAGCCTGCCATAGGCAGCAATAAATAGAAGCACGTCCTCCTCCGGTTCAACAGGTATTTTTTTGATATCGGGCAGGGGCGGCTCATCTGCCTTTTTAGGCTCAAGCAGAGGGTAATCCGCTTTTACGGGTTTCCGTCCCTTTTCAATCAATGCTTTTTTCTTTTCACTTTCAGACAGCCTCTTTTCACCCGGCACCCTTGAAATCTGGAACCTAACCGCATGAGCTGCGTTTAAAATCCTTTCCACCCTGCCGTATCCTATTCCCGGATCGGCAATATATTCCCTGACCCTGTCCGCATGATTTTTAAACATCTCTACCGTGCAGTCCGCCCTGGTCCCCTGCCTAAAAAGCCTGTTGTTTTTAAAAAAGTCGTTATGTCCATAGACATGGGCAATTGTAAGTATCTGCAGCAGCAAGGTATTGTCTTTCATCAGATACGCAATGCACGGATTGGAGTTGATTACCATTTCATAGGGCAGACCGGACAGGTTATACTTATGGAGCGTTTTAATCCTATCGTAGCTTTTTCCGTAACTCCAATGAGGGTAATGGGAGGGCATTCCGGTATACGCCTCATAGCCTATCATATCTTCATAGCTTACAATCTCAAATTCCTGATCATAGCAGTCCAGTCCTGCTTCATGGACCAGTTCTTCAATTCTCCTATTCCACTTTTCAAGATCTTTCAAGCTGTAATCGCTCATGCTTCAGCACCTCTGTTCAGCGTTCACCAAAAACGTTTACTCTCCTTCTTTATCAAGAATTTTTTTTAATGCCGGCAAAATATCCTCCTTTTTGGATAAGGTTATTGCAACAAAATTCCTGTCCTTGAGGTTTTTCAAATACTCGGTCTTTATAGTGCTTCCATAGGAAGAGTATCCCGGTACAATTTCGCCATATCCGAACAGGTTGCAAACCTTGCACAATTCCTGCGCCAGCTCTACAGCCCTCTTATTGTCCTCCGTCCAGTTGTCCCCGTCGCTGCAGTGAAACGCATATATATTCCAGTTTGCAGGGTTGTATCTCTGTTCAATGATTTCCAGCGCTTTTTCGTACCCGCTGCTGATATAAGTTCCGCCCGACTCGCCCTTATGAAAGAATTCATCTTCGCTGACCTCTTTTGCCTTGGTTGTATGGGCAATAAAGACAACCTCCACGTTGACATATTTTAGCAGTACAAACTGGTATAGAAGGAAATAAAAGCTTCTGGCCATATACTTTTTCGTCTGGTCCATGGAGCCGGATATATCCATGATGCATATGACCACAGCATTAAAGTTCTTTTTCAAGTCTTCCCTTACCCTCCGGTACCTGAGGTCTTCTTCCATAAACGGAAACCGTCTGACGGCCTCCCCGGGCTGATGGGGCAAGGAATTCCCTGTTTCATCGTCGGGGCGGTCCATCTCCTGTTCGCCCACATCTCTATGGCTGCGGTTATACGCCTGCTTGCGTTTAATTTTTTCTATGACCGACTTCCTTTTGGCAAGCCGGGGAGGAATACCCTTCCGCTGGTATCCCACCTTTCTGCGGTTTACCACCGATTCCAGCTCGGCCAGCTTCCTCCTGTCCATATCCGGCAGGTCCAGGTCGTCATACAGATACCGGATCAGTTCCTCTATGGTGATCTCGGTTTCATAGATGTCTTCTCCTTCCTGGTTCCCTGCCTGGCCCTTGCCGTCCCTTCCGGGATTCTCTTCTCCCACCTTGTCTCCCCGTTTTTCGCTGCCGTCGCCCGAACCGACTCCCGGAATGTTCTTCCCGAATATAAACTGGTACTCTTTTATGCTTTTTATAGGAATTTTAATTTTCTTATCCCTGCTCTTCCCTATAATGCTCTCCTCGGCAATAATACTTCCTATATTCTTTTTTATGGACTCTTCAACCAATTCCCTGTGCCTGCGCCTGTCCTCCGCCGACCGGTCCTTTCCATCTCCGCTGTTTTCCCTGAAAATAGCCATAACTCACCTCTCCACCTTCCCCCTCTTCTGTTTCCGGCTCTCTTTAGTCCCTCCAGAGGTTGTTGGCGGCATATTTCAGCACCACATTGCAGCAGTGGTCGCAGTAGCCGTTTTTCTTCATTTCTTCCACCATGGCGTTGAACTTCTCACTCTGCTCCTTATCCCTCACCCTGGCCTGGGTTACAATCCTGCTCAGCTCCTTGACCGAAGATGTCAGCTTCTTTTCGATAGCTTCTTTCAGCGGTTCATAGCAGTTGTAGTCAAGTTTTCCCCCATTGCGCATTAC
Organism: Eubacteriales bacterium; assembly: GCA_024655885.1. GTDB lineage: Bacteria > Bacillota > Clostridia > Acetivibrionales > JANLFN01 > JANLFN01. Next base: position 219,094 of record JANLFN010000002.1, read on the forward strand.
AAAGAACATATAGGCGGTGACATCGGACCGGAAGCCCTTCGAGGCGGACTCGGTGATTCCTATTTGCTCTTCAATGGACCTGAGGAATTTTTCATCCGGTTCCAGCTCTTCCCCGGTATTCATGTCCTTAATTTTCGTCTTGTTTATGAAGGCTTCCGCGTGGTCAAGATAGTTGTTGAACAAGCTTTCCGCCTGTTCCCTGTATCCCTGGATGAAGGCCTTTGTAATTTCCTTTTCCAGCATCTTATTGTATTCCTTTCTTACAGAATCCTGTATAAACCTCAAATACCTCTCCTTCTCCTCCTGCCCGATTGCCAGCTCTTTTACGAATTTCACAAGGGTTTCCATGACCGAGATGGGGTTGATGCACTCATTCTCGGACTCGGATAAAGTGGTATCCAGCGCCTTCATAATAAACCGGGTGGATATGCCCGTCATCCCCTCCCTGGATGATTCTTCACGCAGCTCGGATATATCCACTTTCCTCATGTTGCCCTTTTCCACAATTTCCTCTCCGTTGTAGATTTTCAGCTTTGTCATCAGGTCAACCTTGTTGGATGGCGCAAGCCGGGTGAGAATAGCAAACATGGATGCAACTTCTATGGTGTGGGGAGATATGTGCGCTTTAAATTTGCTCTTCTTGAGAATCTTTTCGTATATTTTTACCTCTTCATTGAGTTCCAGGCAGTAAGGCACTTCAATTTTTACTATCCTGTCCAGAATAGCCTCATTGGTATGGTCTGACTTGAACTTGTTCCATTCCGCTTCATTGGAATGGGCGAGAATAATTCCGTCAAAATAGATCATGGAACCCTTGCCGGGAGAAGGAATGGATTTTTCCTGGGTCGCTGTAATCATGGTGTGAAGGTATTCGGTTTCATTTTTAAACACCTCTATAAATTCCACGATACCCCTGTTGCCTACATTAAACGCTCCGTTTAAGGACAAAACCCGTGGATCGTCTTCAGGATAAAGGTCAATTTTAGAAATGTCCACCGAACCGATAAGCACCGAGGTATCCTGATTATTCGGATCTACCGGCGGCACCACGCCTATGCCTTTCCTTGAACGGACAGAGAAGTTCACCGTTTCCACCGGGAATTTTTCATACTCTCCGTTAAACTCATTTTTCAGCCTGTACCGGCAGATGGGACAAAGATCTCCCTCTATTTTTACATTCAGTATCTCCTCAAACCGGTTTCTCAAATGCTTGGGTACCAGGTGAAGGGGTTCTTCCCTCATGGGGCAGCCCTTTAAGGCATATATTGGAGGGCTGTTTTCCAGAGCCCTTTTTAATGCTTCCATAATCGAGGATTTTCCTGCACCCACAGGCCCGACCAGGTATAAGACCTGCCTTGACTCTTCACCGGACATGGACGCCGAATGGAAGTATCTTACTATTTTCATAATGGTTTGATCTATACCGAAAAAATCCTCCTTGAAAAAACTATACTTTTTAATAACGTCATTTCCATATATCCTGCGGAGTCTTGGGTTCTCGTCCGTATTGACGGTTTCCACACCGGGCCCGGTAATCAGGTTATACATTCTCTGATGAGCCAGCACGGGAATTTCCGGATTTTCTTTGACCAGGTTCAAGTAATCCAGAAATGTGCCTTCAAAATCAACAGATTTCCTTTCCTCCCTGTCCTTTAGTATTATGCTGGATATATCACTGATTGCCATGATGATTGCCTCCTTTATTGTTTTGTCCATTCATCGGGACTATAAACATCCCACCTTAGAACTAGCTTTATCGGGCGTTCCAGCCCCTTATGCCCACCGTTTTCCAGCGGATGCCCCGTAAAAGAGCTCGGTTATAAAAGCGGGGCCCAACAATCGCAGTAGTGTATATTCAATATATTGAATACACAAGAAATTTGTTTTGCTAAAAAGCACTAATTGCCGTAAGTTCTAAAGCGTGCTGCCTTTAATAGGCTTCAGCTGTTTGTATTACCATAATATTGCAATAATTAGTTTATGTTGCATAGATAGAAAAAATTAAACTTAACTATAAATATGCATAAATTCTATATTTTGGTATTACTTTTCTATTAAATATCTATTACTGCATATTGTTTATCCATCGGCTTTGCCGCATTATCTAATTTTTGGTAACATAAAATTGATTCTTGAATATTATGTAAATATAATGGGATTTTGTTAAAAAACTAAAAGGAGTATGACTGTTATGGCACCTGATTTTTATTGTCCATTTTTATACTATGACAGGAACATTCAAGGTATGCCTCCCTCGGTACCGGTCGTGCCAAGCCCTGCCCAGCAGCCCGGAATATCTCCTATGCTGCCGGTGAATCCCGGAATGAACCCCATGATGCCGGTGAACCCCGGAATGAACCCTATGATGCCGGTGAACCCCGGGATGAACCCTATGATGCCGGTGAACCCCCTGTACCCGGAAGCAGAAATGCCCATGATGCCTTACATGGGCAATGAGGATGAGAATATGGCGGAAATGGAGGAAATGGAATCCCTCATGGATTTCCCCAAGTCTCCCACAGCCAACGACCCTCCTCCTGTTCTGAGCAATAACCCTGCAACAGCAACCATTTCCCTGTTTAAGGAGCTGACCGCATATCCCAATTACGGAAATCCCAGCGGTAATGCCGACATCCTGTATACAGGAACCCGTGGAGCTTGGACTTTCCAACTTCCCGCATTCCTGTCTGTTCCAGGCAACCTGAGAGGCCAAATAGTCATCCGTGCCGTACTGGATGACCACACAAGCGTTCCTGTAAACCGCTATTCGGCAAGGATCACGGTAAACGGGGTTACAGTGCATAACGGGCCGGTTCCTTTGGAACATGGAGCCCCTGCAGGAGGCAGGTTTACAAATTGGAGGAGTCTTACATTCAATATGCCGGATATCCGAAGACTCAACAGGGTGGTAATTGTAAATACCTCCACCGCCGGTACGGGCGACTGGATCGGTTTTGATTGGATGGAAATGAGGTTTACACCCAGGTAAACTAAAGCAAACTTATTACGTCTTAAGAATAAAAAAAGTATTAACCCTTTCGGGTTAGCACCCGGCAATTGACGCTTCAGCTTCATGGTTCTGCTTAAAGCGCAACAACTCTCCTTATTTTAATTTGTGGTCCGCACACCCTGAATAAACATGGGTTGCGGACCACCAGCTACATATGCGTCAATGATAAACCGGTCTTCCTATGCCTCTATTTTGGGCAGGTTTGCCATACTGCTTTTAATGGCATCTTCCGAGTATTCCACATCCTCAAGCAAACCGCTGAAATAGCCGTCATAAGCAGAAAAATCAAAATATCCGTGGCCGCTCAGGTTGAAGAGGATAACCTTTTCCTCACCGGCCTCTTTCACTTTTAACGCCTCCTTAATTGCCGCACATATGGCATGGGAGGATTCAGGCGCCGGCACGATGCCTTCGGTTCTGGCAAACAGGACTGCCGATTCAAAAACCTCTTTTTGTCCATAGGCCTGGGCCTCTATCAAACCGTCATGGTACAGCTGGCTTACAATGGCTGAATCTCCATGGTACCTGAGCCCCCCTGCATGAATACTGGCCGGCACAAAATCATGACCCAGCGTATACATCTTGGCTATAGGAGCTACCCTGGCCGTATCGCCGTAGTCGTATGCAAACACGCCCTTTGTCAGCGTAGGACAAGCGGCAGGCTCTACAGCAACCGCCCTTACCTTGGTACCTTTGAACTTATCCATTAAAAAGGGGAAGGAAATTCCCGCAAAGTTGCTCCCTCCACCGCAGCAGGCGAAAATCACATCCGGATACTCGTCGATCATCTCCATCTGCTTTTTGGCCTCAAGGCCGATTACGGTCTGGTGCATGCACACGTGGTTGAGCACGCTCCCCAGAGAGTAGTTGGTATCCTCATGGGTAGCCGCATCTTCCACCGCTTCGCTGATGGCGATCCCAAGGCTGCCCGTACAGTCAGGGTCCTTTTCCAGAATAGACCTCCCGCTGTTGGTCAGGTTGCTGGGGCTGGCAATAACTTTGGCGCCAAAGGTTTGCATGAATGAACGCCTGTAGGGCTTCTGGCCATAGCTTACCTTAACCATATACACCGTACAGTCCAGTCCGAAGTGGTTGCATGCAAGGCTCAAAGCGCTTCCCCACTGGCCTGCGCCGGTTTCGGTAGAAAGCCTTTTGATGCCTGCTGTTTTATTGTAATAGGCCTGGGGTATGGAAGTATTTAACTTATGGCTGCCTGTAGCGTTAACACCTTCGTATTTATAGTAAATTCTCGCAGGAGTATCCAGTTTTTTCTCAAGTCCCCGGGCCCTGTAAAGCGGGCTGGGCCTCCACTGGCGGTACATTTCCCTCACTTCCCGGGGGATATCCACAAACCGTTCGGTGGTCATCTCTTGCTGTATCAGCTCCATAGGAAATATGGCCTGCATCTCTCCAGGTTCCAAAAGTTTTCCTGTCATTGGGCTGTAATAGGGGGCCGGTTTGTTAGGCATGTCGGCAATGATATTGTACCACTGCCTTGGGATCTCGTCTTCATCCAAAAGAACTTTTACGACGTCCTTTTTGCTCAGCTTGCTCATCTTTCTCATCTCTCCTCATCTCTGATATTGAATTGCATTTGACCCGTTTGCAGTTTCTGTTCTTAAAAAGAATTGGTTCTTTCATTTTAACAGAAAAAATTTTTTCAAGCAACAAAAAATCAAATAAATTAAAGGGCTTTTTTCTTCAATTCTTGCAGGCCCGGAGCTTATTTCTCAAAAGTGGCCTGCCGTCCTTGCCCTTTTACCGAGAAGAGCTTTCACTGCATCCGCCTCAAGGGTATTAACCACATCCTTCCCGGTGAGCCAGCCTTTTCTGGCAATATTCACCCCGTACTCCAGGTCGTCTATGCCTTCCACCCTGTGGGCATCAGGACAGATTGCGAACTTGCAGCCCGCTTCTTTCGCAGCCTTGCAGTAACGCCAGTCCAGGTCAAGCCTGTGAGGGTTTGCATTTATTTCGAGTATCACTCCCTCCTCCGCCGCAGTCTTGATAATCTCGCCCATATCAATTTTGAAGGGTTCCCTGGAAAGGAGAAGCCTTCCCGTAGGGTGTCCAAGGATTGTGACAAACCTGTTCTTCATGGCTTTTATAACCCTTTCGGTCATTTTATCCTCCTCCATTTGAAATGAAGAATGGACCGAAGCAATAGTGTAGTCAAACCAGGAAAGGATTTCGTCATTGTAGTCCACACCGCCGTCAGGCAGGATGTCCAGTTCAATTCCCTTGAGTATCAAAAAGCCGGGGTATTTCAAGTTTAGGGCATCAATCTCTTCATGCTGCTTCTTTATCCGGTCTTCCTTGAGTCCTCCCGCATAATAGGCGGACTGGCTGTGGTCGGAGATTCCAAGGTAGGAATAGCCTTTTTGCATGCAATACCGGACCAGGTCTTCAATGGAACTGGACCCGTCACTGTAAATCGAATGAACGTGAAAAATCCCCTTTATATCCTTGAGCTCCAGCAATGGAGGCAACGTCCCGTTTTTTGCGGCTTGAATTTCCCCGTTGTCCTCCCGGAGTTCAGGCGGAATGTATGACATTCCAAAGTATTTGAATATTTCTTCCTCAGAGGTGCACACGATGTTGTCATCCCCTTTGAAGAGCCCGTACTCGTTCATTTTAACGCCTTCCTGCTTTGCCATATGCCTCATGGCCGTATTGTGCTCCTTGCTGCCTGTGAAATGATGAAGCGCATAGGGGTATTCATTGTCATTCACCACCCTGAGGTCCGCGTTTATGCCGTCTTCCAGCACCACACTCGATTTAGTATCCCCCCTGGATGTGACCTGTGCCACCAAAGGGTGTTTTGTAAACAGCTCCATGACCTCATCCCTTTGATTGCTGCTGGCCAGTATGTCAATATCCTTGACAACCTCTTTTTTCCTGCGCAGGCTTCCACCTACACTGCATCTTATGACAAGGCCGCTCTCCCGGAGGGATTTTACTATCTTGGATGCCAGTTTTGCGGCATGGGGGTAAAGGTATTGTCCCTCATATTTCCCCAGGCGATCAATTCCTTCAAGGATTTTGGACTGGGTCTTTTCACCGAAGCCGGGAAGCTTTGTGAGCCTGTTTTCAAGGCACGCATATTTCAGCTCTCCGATGGTTGTGATTCCCAGATGCTCATAAACCGCTCTCACCTTTTTCGGCCCCAGCCCCGGTATTTTCAGCATCTCCATAAGTCCGGCCGGTATGGATTCCTTAAGCTTTTCGTAGTATTCCAGCTTTCCCGTGTGGACCAGTTCGGCTATCTTTTGCGTTAAAGCCTCTCCAAAGCCTTTTAAGTCCTTAAGCCGGTCTTTCTTTACCAGAGTCCCTATATCCTCTTCCAGAAGTTCTATGGTTCTTGCCGCTTCATAATAGGCTTTTGACTTAAAGAAGCTCTCCCCTTTTAATTCCAGCAGCATTCCTATATTGTTCAGCAAAGCGGCAATTTCATGTTGATCCATAATACCCCTCCTACTGCTTTTTGACATAACAAATTTCTGACCCGTCCAAAATGTTGAAAAGCAATACCATGGTTGTTGTGCCCCGCTTCTAAAACCGGATTCTGCTACGGGGGGCCAGCAATAATATATTACCCAATATCGCTCTGATTAAATAAAAGAACACTTCTTGCCCAGGTACATTTGCATACTGTAAGTTTTAGCTTATTATATCATAAATTCTGGTAAAAGACATCAGCTCATTGTCGCTGCCGGTGATAGTTATTGCCATGCTTGTGCGGCAGTGTGTGCCGGAAACGAAAAAGGATTGGGTGAATACGGAAGAACTATTCCCGCGTGTTCCTATGCAAGAAGAATAACCGCGGTACATCCTATATAGATGAAAGGGGTAAAAGGAATGGAATCCCTCATGCTGCGGCACCGGGCAACTGCCAGGATTAAACCGGCAATTCCGCTTAATACCGTAGAGGCAAGCAAAGCCGATAATGTTTGGTCCGGTCCGAGAAAAATTCCCACACAGGCGAACAGCTTCACATCGCCGGCTCCTATGCCGCCGCGGGTCAACCGGGACAGCAATGCCGGCAGGCCCGCCCCAAAGACCGATCCGAGGACCGCACCGGGAATGCCTGCCGACGGATTTGCCGCAGCCGCGGCCGTACCTGTCAGCAGGCCCAGAATAATAATCCTGTCGGGAATAGTATGATTTACCATGTCTGTGAGGCATGCCGCCAGCAAAATCGTGCAGAGCAAGCCGTAAGCCGCAAAACGGACGGTTGGCCCATACTTCCCGAATATGAAAATGTGTGTGGTGACCAGCAGCAGCCCCAGGGCAAAGTATTTTAGGTGTTCAGTCTCCGGCTTCATTTGCCCTCTTCCCCCTCCCCTGTGTTTTCCACCTTCTTGCGTTGGTATTTTATGACTTCAAGGGTGATGCCCTTTCCCGCCGCATCCCTCACGCATTTGTCAATGGCGGCGCTTATTCCGGGGGCCGTCTCGTTTTCAGGAATGATCAGCTTCAGGGTCTTACGGGCTATCTGGCCCTGGGCGATCTCGGTATCCCCCTGCTTTGCGCCCTTGAACCGGGACAATTCGGCGATATAGCCGCCGATTTTTTCCTCCACATTCATTGGCGACTGGTAGTACGGGGCAGTGAGGTCCATGCTTTTGATCATGGTGGCGGTCCCCCCTTCAAAGCATGCAATCACCGGAAAGGTTTTGGGCAGGTTGGCCCCAAACCTTTCCCTTATTTTGGCGCCTCTTTCGAAATTGCTTAATGCCCAGATATTATCGCCGTCACCCTCCGCGTCCTCCTCATCTCCATTCGTCCATGCCCTGACGACACATCTTTGGACCATCTGAAGCCGGGGAAAAATTTTAAACGGCACCGGTATATTGACCTTATATTTTACAATGAGGTCAATGTCCTTATCCTCACCCTCAAAAAATTCCGATTCACTCAGGTCCAATCCGTCAAATCCGTCAACTACATTCAGCTTCTCAAGCCTGGTCTGGGCATCCTTCAAGACGCCGGCCGTCAGGTACTTTTTCATGTCAAGCCTGGCAATGGGTATGTACAATTCGGTGCGCAGGTCGTCAAAAGCCCCCTCTGCTATTAAATATCCGATGCTTTTCAACTCCTGGAGGGGATTTTGTGAAATCTCCCCTGCTGCGTTTATCAGTTTTTTGAAACTTTCCGCAGCGCTTTCCGCCGCTTTACCGGCATTGCCTGTGCCGCGGGAACTGCCGGCTTCGCCCCCGTCTTCACCGTCACCGGAATCGTTTTTCTTCAATTCCCCCAGCGAATCCAGAACCGCTGCTATGTGTTCCTTGGCCGGCACTGCTTTGTTTTTTACTTCCTCCTGCAGCTCTTCATAAGTTTTGAACACCCCGCTCATATAGTAAATATAGCTGGAAGCCGCCATTTCATCTGCCGTTTCGCTCAAAGCATGCTGGATGACCTCATGGATATATGCCAGCTTGATTAAAAACAGCATGGTCAGCACCGCACTGATAAATACAGGCAGTACGAGAGACGCCTCCACAGTCATTGAACCCTTGTGCCTGTCTGTGAAAACCAAACGCAACTCCCCCCTGTTAAAAGATAAGAAAGATACGGCCTCCCAATCAATACCCTTCATAAATCACCACATGAAATAGATGCCTTCCGTCACGGGTCTTCAAGTTCCGGGGCATAAAAGGGGAGGTAATGAAAAGATAGTTCATGGATACTTCCGCTTCCACTCTTATATAGGTATTGCTCAGTCCCATTTTAAAGTCCTTGTTGTCCTTTTGTACGTTCAATTCGATCACATCCTCTATCCTGTTGAGTTTGTCCTCCGAGCTTTCAAGCAGCAGCAGAAGCCTCAGGTAGTCGGTATACGAAAACTTCAGGTTGCCGTCCGTTTTAGGCTCCGGAGTCTTGCCCAGGCCGATATCCAGTTTCCAATCCCCCCTGGACTTGTAAAAGGGTATTGATTCGCCTTTCATTAAACGTTCCATGTCCAGAAGGGCTTCTCCCATGCCCCAGCTGCACATAATCAGGTTTGACACCAGGGGGATGCCCAGTCCTCCGGTCCACCATCCGGATACAGCCGCAGCAGTGGTTTCGGCCAGGGCCTTTTTCTCAGGGTCGGTATACACATGAAGGGTATTCAGCCCGAACCGGATGAGCAGGATTTGCGCTTTCGTCATCCATTGATTGGTATTCTGGGAAGGACTGCCGTGGAGAATATATTCAACCTCACAGTCAAAAAAGCTTTGCCTTCCCTCTTTTCTCTCCCCTCCCGGACGGGTGTCCTTTTGGGTGCCGGTGCTTTTCTCCGGCACTGGAACGGCACTTTTAAAGGTGCCGACAATGTACTCGTCGATATAGATTTCATCCCTCAAATCCTCCAAATTCCTGGAAAGAATACCTCCCATGGAGCTAATAAAACCAAAAGCCTTCTCTGAAAACCCCTCTTCCTTCTGGTGGAATTCTATTTCATCTCCTAAACTTTTAAAGTCCCCCCAGTAAGAAGTTGCGGGGCCGCCGGATTCCTTCCCGTCCCCTGCCTGTATGCTTTCTTTTTCCGAACCGCCGCTGTTTATCCCGGAAACATCGCTTATGTACTTTTTAGCGGAGGGGAGTTCCGCCGGATTGATTCCCTCCTCGCGGAAATTCACATCCTTGCCTCCGGCGTATCCCATGCTCTCCCTTGCCTTCTTTTCTATCCCATCCCTGGGGTCCTGTCCCCCGGAGGCCTTTTCATTCTTTTTATAGTCGTATCGGACCGTCTTATAATCCTTCAGCCCCCTATTCAATGCGCTTACAATATAGCCAAAGGACAGGTCGCCTCTCACAGATCCGTTTTCCCAGGTCATTCCTCCTACCCTGCGTTGGATTTCATCAATGCTTGCAACCGCTTCCCTAAGCCTTTTACAGTTCGAAGACAGGTCCTCCACTGCCTTCAGCGCCTCCTCCTCACCCGGCACCAAATCCATTATGCCTTTGACATCTTCATTGACAGCGGCTTTGAAGTCCCGGGTCATTTCCTGGGCATCGCCGTCTGCAAAGGTATTCTCCATGTAGTTTTTAAGCTCCCAACCCGCCGCGTTTATATCCTTTCCCAGGCGGATTATCTCACCGAGGCCCCTGGCCGCCTCTTCGTTGGGATGAATAAAGGCTTCGGTCTGCCGGGTGCGGAGGGCATCCCCCACACCGGCCAGTTCTTTTAGAATTTCAGCCTTTTTTTCCAAAAGCCCATCCTTATTTGAAGATTCGGGGCTGTTTGCCTGATATAATAATTCCTTATACTCCACGACCAGTGCCGCATACTGGTTTACCAGGGTTTCCCTGATTCCTCCCTCGTTGAAACGGTTTACGCAAGGGGAATTGTCCTTGCGCCCGCCGGCCTCGCCGTCAATGCTCTTTTTGATGTCCTCCTGGAGCTGGGCCGCTTTCCCTGCCAGCCTGTCCACCTTTGTCTTCTTTTTGTAGGCCTCCGACATTTTGGTGGCGGCCCCGACGGATTTGAGCTTTTCCCACACCCCCTCCACAATCTCCTTGGGAGCCCTGTACTTCATATACTGGAGGATTTGATTCTTGACCACCTCATTTTCGGTGGAATTAAAAAATGGGGTAACCGAAATTCTCTCAATCCTGTAATCGTACAAGTTTACCTGCCTTGCGTCCTCCGGGTCCGTATACCCTAGAACTGCGCTTTTGACGGCGTCGTACACCCCGTCTTTCCCCTCCTCAGAGGAGGCCTCCTTGACCATCAGGTTTTTGCCCACGTAATGGGAAATCTCTTCCGAAAGGGCCGTTTCCCTATTTTCGCTGAGCACAAACAGGCCGTACTCATTCTTGAGCCTGCTGCTGTAATTGGCCAAAACGGATTTTGCGCCGCTGACCACCGCTCTTTTTACCTGGTTTTTTCCGGCCACCACCCTTGCGCCGTCCACCAGAACCCCGGCCATCATGATGACTGTCATCAAAACGATACTTAAAAAAACCGTTATCTGCCCTTTTTGATTTTTCAGCCCCATCCGGTCCACCTCCCTATCCATTCATCATTTCCAATATCTTCTCCTTAACCGCCCTTAAAGTGTCCCTCATTTTTCCCGCCGCCTCCCCCAGCACGGGATACTTCCCTTCCATCTCCCCTTCTACTTCCGTCAGGAAATCCACATCCCGGATCAGCTCCACCGGATCGTTGAAAACGGCGGAAGACTCCGCTTTCACCCGATAGCTTTCTCCTATTCCGAAGCCCTTCAGCAGACTCCCCACAGGGATCCTGTAAGTCTCCTCAATGGAAACCGTAAGTTTTTTATAGATTACGTAATCTTTTATATCCACCTGGATTTCTGTGTGTCCCTCGCCGCCGGCATTTTGAAATAACCCCGGTCCACCGGCACTGTAGGCCTTTTTCCCCGTCCCACCGTTAAGTGTGTCCTCTGCATAGTTTTTAATTTTTTCCAGCTTGTAGCCCTTTTGAGTATCAAAGAACCGCCAATACAGGCCTTGCCCATTTATATCGCCTTTGCCGATGCCGCCGGTTTCCATTTCTTTCCTGGGATTATCCCAGAAGGCCTTACCCGCCTCAACCGCCCTGTCTGCAATGGACCGCAGGCAGACCTGCTGGTAGAGCAGGACGGCAAAATATAAAACCGCGAACACGCACATAAGAATTACAGGCATGATTAACGAAGCTTCGACCACAATACTCCCCTTTTGGCTGTCCCGGACAAAGCCCTTTAAATATTTTGCCGGGAGGGGTCTTGTGGAAGCGGTTTCGGCCGAAATCGACAAATCCTTACAGGGTTTTAATTTCCTGCGCATTATCAATGTCTGTCTTTGACCACAGGTTACTTTATGTGTCATTCTCATATACCATATATTTCATTTTTATTATTTATTTTACATTATTTGATATAAATAGGGAATAGTTTTGTGAAATTTTTTTAAGAAAGACGTTAAATATCTACTTTTTTGTACCCGTACAGACCCGTCACCTTATCCCTCCGTCCATAGTCAAACAGCACAACCGATCTGGACCTGTCCATGGTACCGTCCTCATGGATTCTCGTGACGTCATGGTCGAACACCTGGAACCGCACCTTCTTGAATATCTGTTTCGGAGGTATCCCCACGTAGTCCGGAAGATAGAAGCGTATGTTTTCCTCATCCTTCAGGAACTCAAAGCACCGCTCTTTAAAATTAGGCTCATTATTTCTTTTAACCCCTGCCGGCAGGTTACTTGAATTATCCGAGGACAAAAAATCCAGTTTGATCAAATCGTTGATTTGCCTGTGCACTTCTTCAGGTGTGAAGCTCTCGGCGAACTCCAGGAGCACCGTATATAAATCCCTCCCGGAGACGGAGCGTCCGAAATATCCGGTTTTTAAGCCAAAAAGCGCAAAGCTGCGGTAAAACTCAAAAGCAGTGCCCGGATAGTGCCTTATCAGGCAGTCCAGGGTATTGGAGAATCTGCCGGAGTTATAATATCTTTCAACCAGTTCTTCCACATACTTCAGTTCCAGCAGCTTGTCAAATCCCATGCTTTGATTGGCCAGTACCTCGTAGGGAGGGTATTCCCTGTATTCATAACCGTATAATTGAGCCTCGGCCCTGATTTTTGAACCCCTGAGCATTTTTAAAAAACCCAGCTGCAGCTTGTGGGGCCTTAAGCCATAAGCATCCTCAAAGGATTTTTTAAAGGAAGGGTAATTTTCCCCGGGCAGGCCTGCGATCAAGTCCACATGAACATGAATGTTATCCATGGCCCGCAGCTTTTTTATATTTTCAAGCACCTTGTCCATCCGCGTCAAACGGTTTACGGCTTCAAGGGTTCGCCTGTTTGTGGTCTGTATTCCTATCTCAAACTGAATCAAGCCCTTTGGCGCACGGGACAGCATGTCCAGCATTTCATCGTCGAACAGGTCGGCGGCGGCTTCAAAGTGAAAGTTTTTATCCCCGGGGTTGGATAGGATAAAATTCAGTATCTCCATAGCCCTCTTCTTATTGGAATTGAAGGTCCTGTCCACAAACTTCACCTGCCTTGCCCCGGATCCCATGATTTTGGAGAGGTCCTCCCTCACCCTGTCCATGGAGAAATACCGTACGCCCCGGGTGGTAGAGGAAATGCAGTAAGAACATGAAAAAGGGCATCCCCTGGAGGACTCGAAGTAGATTATCCTGTTGCCCACCGCCTTCAGCATTTCATCGGAGTAAGGGGAGGGTATGGAATCCAGGTCCTCCATCAAATCTTCCGGCCTGTTTGAAATAATTTTTCCGACTTCCCTGAATGTCAGTCCGGGAATCTCCTGCAACCCCGGAGAAGACTGGTAAAGGTGTTTTAGCAACAGCCTGAAGCTGTTTTCTCCTTCTCCCGAAATGATGTAGTCTACCGAAGGATTCCCTCTCATGAACGCCTGGGCGTCATAGGACACCTCGGGGCCTCCGAGAATGATTTTAACGGCTTTAATGACTTTTTTAACACAGGAAACAAGCTTGAGCACATATTCAATATTCCATATATAACAGGAGAACGCGGCAATTTGGGGCTGTTCCCGGTATATCCCGGAAAGTATGGAATCCAAGCTGTCATTAATGGTAAATTCCAGCACCTTGACTTCACCGCATTCATTCCTGCAGCTTTCCTTAAGGTACCATGCCGCAAGGGACGAATGAATATATTTCGAATTCAGTGCAACTATCAGCGTTTTCATAGGGCTACCTCTTATCGCTTTATGATATATAACTGTAAGAATAAAAAGATGTCTCAATTCCGAGGGGCTTCGTCCCTCAAATCCCAATTTTAACTTTAAGGTGTGCTCTCTTTAACAACATTATGGATTTAAGCCCGTCCCTTGTCAACCCTCCGGCCTTATAAGCCCCATCCAGTATGTCAGCACATCCCGGAAATAGTCAAAAAATCCCTTCCGCCGGACGTCTTCAACGGTCTTCAATGCGGTCTCCGCAATAACTTTGCCGTCGCAGACATACCTTATCCTTCCGACTTCAACCCCGGCATACACCGGAGCTTCCACACGGTCGGACAGGCTAACCTCCTTGTGCATGCCTTTGATCTCCTCCTGGCTCAAGGGAATTTCAAACCCCTCTATAGCCTGGACAGGCACACTGGATACAGCACCCCTTGCTACAGGGACTTCGCCCACGATTTCACCCTGCTTCAGCAGGGTATAGGGTTTGAAATGGGTAAAAGCATAGTCCAGTATGCTCTTGCTGTCCCGTGCCCTGGAATTTCTGCTGTAGCAGTTCAGCACAACCGAAATAATCCGCCAGTTGTCTCTTGTAGCCGATGTGACAAGGCATCTCCCCGCCTGGCTGGTATACCCCGTTTTAACCCCATCCGCCCCGGGATATATATCCAGCATTTCATTTGTATTATTCAGCCCGCCGATGGAAATTGAAGCACTTTTCGTAGCCACGATGTCCGCAAAAGTCTTGTACCGCAGTGCATAGCTCGCCATCAGCGCAAGCTCGTAAGCCGTTGAGTAGTGCCCCGGGGCGTCCAGTCCGTGGGGAGTTTTGAAGCTGGTGTCCTTTAAGCCCATCTCCCTGGCCTTTTTATTCATCATTTCAACAAAGCCGTCCACACTTCCTCCGATGTGTTCGGCAATGGCGACGGCCGCGTCATTGCCCGATTCCAGCAGCAAACCGTATAAAAGTTCCTTCAGGGTAAGCACCTGTCCTGCTTTCAGGTATATTTTGGATCCCCCTATGGCAGCCGCCCTTTTGCTCACTGTGACTTTATCCTCCAGGTTTCCGTTTTCGATAGCCACTATGGCTGTCATGATCTTGGTGGTACTGGCCATAGCCTTCCTGGAAAAAGCGTTTTTTTCATACAGCACCCTCTTGCTGTTCATATCCAAAACAATGGCCGCCCCCGCCTCAACTTTGGGCGGTATATTTTGACGGGGCGGGTTCCCGGCCTGGTCCGGCACCGCCCAGTTAACCGGCTCATTTTCCGTAAGCTCGTCGGCAAAAGCATTTTGAAAGAATAAGCACACCAGCACCAGTGAAATTAAAATTATTTTCAGTATTTTTCTCAACCGTATCACATCCGTAACAGTATGGTATGGATTTATTTCCGGGTCTATGGCATAAAACCTATTTAAATATATGAGTGACAAGCCGCATTTAAAACCATTTTTCTCTCACACCCAGTCACATGAGGATTATTGCGAAATATATGCATACGTAAATTTTTTTATACAAAGTACCGATATAATTAATGGGGGAAAGCGTGATGGGGGGAAGCATTATGGAAGGAAAAACGGTTTTCGAAAATGAGTATCTGAGGATACTTTCTTATCCTGACGGTATTTATGTAGAAACCTTTAAAAAAGGTTTTTCAATGGAGGGTTTCAGCAATGTACTGGCACTGCACCCGAATATTGAGATAACAAGCTTCAGCACACTAAAAAAAGCCATTGACCATGCACCGGCGCCTCCTCAAAGGATAGGCCGGCTCAAGGAAAGAATTGTCATTGAAATTATTGAGCACGGCTTAAAAGCCACTGTTGTATTTAACCTGACGAAGGAGGAGTTAAGTCCCGCCAGCCGGGAGAGCCTGGTCAAAGAAACAGCTTTAAAGCTGAAGGAAAAAGGGATCGTATTCGGCATCAAAAAAGAACTTCTTTCAAGCGAGTTAATCAGCGGAAGGCCCTATGTCATTGCGGAGGGCATCCCGGCCATCCCGGGCAGGGACGCTGTTATAACCATGTACAAATTGGGGGAGGTAAAACCTCTCATCCACGAAGACGGGAAAGCGAATTTCTACGAGCTGACGCTGATTAACAGGGTAAAAGCCGGAGATTGGCTGGGTGAGCGCATTGAGGCTACCGAGGGCGTCCCCGGGCGCTCTGTGACAGGGGACACCATAAAACCCGAAAAAGGGAAGACCTTCCCTTTGAGCTATGACAGGAACTCGGTTATGGAAGTGAGCACCAACGGGAAAACAACCCTGTATTCAAAGGTCGACGGAGGAGTAAGCTACATTGACGATAAAATCACGGTTTCCAATCATCTGGAAATCGATGGAGATGTAGGCTTCAGGACAGGAAATATCCGCTTTGACGGTTATCTCACAATAAAGGGTACGGTTTTAGACGGCTTTTCGGTGGTTGCCAGCAGGGATATTGAAATCAAAAGCGACCTTGGGGTGGGAAATGTAAAGGAAATCACCAGCACCGGCGGCAGTATTTATATAAAGGGAGGTATAGCCGCAAAAGGGCAGGCAGTAATTAAAGCCGCCAATGACATTTTTACAAAATTTGTGGATAATGCAACGCTCATAAGTGGAAGGAATGCACATATAGGGTTTTACTGCATAAACAGCAATGTCAAGGCCAGGGAGGTTACTGTCGAATCCATAAAGGGGCAGATTATCGGAGGGACCATTCAAGCTGAAGTCAGAGTAGCAGCTCCTATTATAGGTTCCGAGATAGAAAAAAGGACGGTTGTAGAAGTTACGGGTTTTAACCGGAGACAGCTGGCGGAAGAGCTGGGCAATGTAATAAGCACAATTGCCGAGTTCAAAGACGAGCAGGCAAAAATAAAAGTTTTATTATCCCGCTTAAGTGAAAGCAAAAATTTAAATCCTTTTCAGCGCAGAGAGTATAATGATCACATTGACAGGCTACTGCAAATAAAAGAAAAGTTAAAGGAATTGGAAGACAAAAAGAAAACTATTTCCAGTTATTTGAAAATTCATGGGGAAGGAGAAATCGTCATATCGAAAAAAGTCTACCCCAACAGTTATCTTACTATTAAAAACAACACCATCGACATAAACTCGGCTACCCTTTCCGTTGCTTATTTTGTGCAAGACGGACTGCTTAAACAAATTAATTAGGCCCTTTAAGCGCACATCGCTAAAATCCGCGAATTGCATCTGTTGACTTAATCTCTCAAACATACTATCATAATTAGAGTACAGTAATTATGGGAAATGCTGCAAAGGTGTCAAAGCTTTGGTAATGACCCGTGTATGCCGGAATATACCCATTCCACAGGAGGAATTTATGGTAAATAATATATTGATATTGTCATCCGATTATACAGGACATGGCCATAAAAGTATCGCAAGTGCGCTGGTTGAACAATTTTCCCTTTATCCAAATGCAAAGGTTCACGTGGTTGATGGGTTTACTCTGGGCGGAGCCATGTCCTTAAGGATAGGAAAAGCCTATGGCCCCCTCACAAGGCGCTCCAAAGAGCTGTGGAAAATGGTGTGGGATATTACAAACAAGATGCCTTCGGTGGTGTGCGAATTTATGCAGTCTTCAATCCACCATGATTTTTTAAAGCTGATTGCCCAGGTAAAGCCTGATGTAATCGCATGTGTGCATCCTGCTTTCATTACGCCCGCTTTGAACATCCTGGAGGAGTACGGCATCAGAATCCCTGTGGTTTCCATTGTGGCGGACCTCGTCACCATAAGCCCCCTGTGGGCCGATGCAAGGGCGGAATACACCCTGTGTCCCACCCTGGAAGCCAAGGAAAAATGCGTGGAATTCGGCGTTCCCGAGTCCAAAATAGAGGTTTTGGGATTCCCTGTCCGGGAAAAGTTTTGCAGGCATATAGGCCAATCCCTGAACGAAAGCGACTACGCGGGAAACAAACCTCTGGAATGTCTCATTATGAGCGGTGGCGAAGGTTCGGGAAATATGAGCCGGCTTGCGAATTTACTTCTTAAGAATTTCAACTGCAGGGTTAAGATCATCACAGGCCGTAATACGCTTTTAAAGAAAAGGCTTGAGTTGACCTTGCTTGAAAAGTATGCCGGTCGAGTGGAAATTTACGGTTTTACCGAAAATGTACAGGATTTGATGCTGGCATCGGATATCGCTTTTACGAGAGGAAGCCCCAATGTCATGATGGAAGCGGTTTTATGCAATGTGCCGCTGGTGGTGACGGGGGCCCTGCCCGGCCAGGAAGAGGGGAATCCCGAATTCATAGAAAAGTACCATCTTGGTGTGGTGTGCAGGGATGCAACAAAGCTGCAGGGAGTTTTAAACAATTTGCTGGCGGATAATGCCAGGAAACTGAACAGGATTAAAATGGCTCAAAGGGAGTTTAGAAATCCCGACGCCGCAAAAAACATCGTAAAATTAATTATGTCCATGGAAGTCGGCGAAGCGCCAAGCTTTCCCGACATCCCCAAAAGGTCTTTCAAAAACAGCAGGGTAAACAGGTTTATAATCAAGAGGATAAAATACAGGC
Source organism: Eubacteriales bacterium (assembly GCA_024655885.1). GTDB lineage: Bacteria > Bacillota > Clostridia > Acetivibrionales > JANLFN01 > JANLFN01. Next base: position 237,293 of record JANLFN010000002.1, read on the forward strand.
AAAAAGTCCGTTAAGCATTTAACTGAAAGGGCATCCTCCTATGCCTCGGTCAGCAAAAGCGGGCTGAATTTTTGATTTGCCCGCTCTTGCCATATAATTACTCTTCAAGTATTTCCCCATGAATCCCGATTTTCACTTTTTCCACCGTCACACGCTTGCCCGAATTCCGTACCGCCGCTTCCACGGCCCTTACCAGGCCTGAACAGCAGGGCACCTCCATATGGACCACGGTGATTGATTGAAGGTGGTTCTTTTCGATAATACCGGTGAGCTTATCCACGTAGAATTCTATATCATCCAGCTTTGGGCAGCCCACCACCACAACCCGGCCCTTTAACAGGTCCAGATGATAATTGGGATAGGCAAAGGGCACGCAGTCTGCAGTCACAAGCAGGTTTGCGCCGTCAAAATAGGGGGCGTTTTCCGGTACCAGCTTCATCTGGACAGGCCAGTTTTGAAGCTGCGGCTTAATTTTGACCTCTATATCCGCGCTGCCTGCCGGTACGGATTTTTGCGGACCTCCACTCCTGTTACGGAGCAGCATCATCTTGCTCCCCGGGCATTCCCCGCCGTGGTGGTGGGCTGTTTGCCTCTCGCCGGCGCTTCGGTGCCCGGGATTCTTCTCCTTTAAAGATCCGGCGTACTTTGCCGCTTCCTCTTCATCAAAGTCATCGGCCTCCCTTTCAACTATTTTCAGTGCGTCCTGGGGGCAGTGTCCAAGGCAGGCCCCAAGCCCGTCACAAAAAGAATCCTTTACAACCCTGGCCTTGCCGTCTATAACCGTCAAGGCTCCTTCCGCGCAGTTACGCACACACATGCCGCATCCGTTGCATTTATCTTCATCAATCCAGATAATCTTTCTCACTGCCATAGCTTTCACTCCAATCCCGGAAAATATTTTTGTCTGCTGGCTTCATTATACACGACAGGCAAAGGCCTTTCTGTGATTTATATCATACGGGGATATGCTTTTTAGCACAAAATTTAAATTTTTCATTGATTTATAGAAAAACTTGCTACTTATAATTCACCCTGTTTTAGAGAGACTAATAGCAAGGAGGTGATATTGTGGCAAACACCAGAAGTAAAACATCATTCGACAGCATGAAGTATGAAATAGCCAGAGAAGTTGGTGTTAACCTGAAACAGGGTTACAACGGAGACCTCGCAGCAAGGGACGCCGGTAGAATCGGCGGAAACATCGTTAAAAAGGTATTTGAAAACTATACCGGAAACAGCTACTCCAAATAAATAACGAATGGTCCCGGAAGCAAAAAAGACTTCCAGCAAAAACAACAGCCAGGTCTTTATTCAAATGTCTGAATGAAAAATACAGAAAAATAGCAGGAGATCCTCTCCTGCTATTTTTCCGACGGCTTCCTCACCTCTTTTCAAAGCCTCCGCACTCACAGCTATCCAACCCGTTGCAGGTTTTGTTGTTGACACTACAGGTGCCCCTGATTCCCCTGGTATTGGGCGCAATATCCCTGGAAGCTTCTATATCCTTTTGAGGAGTGAATCTCTTGCAGTCCATGCACTTCATACTTATACCCTCCATCAATTTTATATCCTAGGAGTATTTTTTACAAAACCGGTTTTTTTATACCACCTTTATCCTGCAAAAGTTTTTCTTCCCTTTCTGCAGCATAATGAAACCTTCCTGAACATGTTTTTCCCCAACCACCAGGTCCACATCCGACACCTTTTCGTCATTCAGGTATATTCCTCCCTGCTGCACCGCACGTCTCGCCTCGCTTTTGGAGGGCGTAAGGTTTGCCCTTACAATCAGGTCCAGCAGCTTTATCCCGCTTTTTATTTCACTGCCGTCCATTTCCATTCCCGGTATATCCTCCAAATCCCCTTTCCCCCCGAATAAAGCCTCTGCGGCCTTCCGGGCTTTTAAGGCCTCCTCCTCGCCGTGTACCAGTCTTGTCACTTCATAGGCGAGAACCTTCTTGGCCTCATTGATGCCGGAATCCTTTAAGCTTCCAAGCCTTTTTACCTCATCCATGGGCAGGAACGTCAAAAGCGCAAGGCACCTTTCCACATCCTTGTCGTCTACATTCCTCCAATACTGGTAAAAATCATAGGGAGAGGTTTTTTCAGCGTCAAGCCATATGGCTCCGCTTTCGGTTTTACCCATTTTTTTACCCTCGCTTGTGGTGAGCAGAGTAAAGGTCATCCCATAGGCCTCCTTGCCCTCAACCCTCCTAATCAGGTCAATCCCGTACAAAATATTGGACCACTGGTCGTCACCACCTAGCTGCATGGTGCAATTGTATTTTTTAAACAGCTGGAGGAAATCATAGCTCTGCATCAGCATGTAATTGAACTCGATAAAGGAGAGTCCCTTCCCTTCAAGCCTGCTCTTAAAGCATTCCGCAGTGAGCATCCGGTTAACCGAAAAGTGGATCCCGATTTCCCTGAGGAATTCCACATAGTTAAGCTCAAGCAGCCAATCGGCATTGTTGACCATCAACGCTTTTCCGTCGCTGAAATCAATAAACCTGGATATTTGCCTTTTAAAGCATTCGGCGTTTTTTGCTATTTCCTCCCGGGTCAGCATTTTTCTCATGTCGGTTTTACCGCTGGGATCTCCCACCATAGCAGTCCCTCCACCAATAACGGCGATAGGCCTGTGTCCCGCTTTCTGCATATGAGACATAACCATCAGTTGAAGAAAGTGCCCTACATGCAGGCTGTCCGCCGTGGGGTCGAAACCTATATAAAAAGTAACCTTATCTTTGCCCAGCACCTCCCTCACCGGCTCCTCATGCGTTACCTGGGCAATAAGTCCCCTTTCCTTCAAAGTGTCAAATACATTATTCATTCATTCTCCTCCTTATGCTTCAGCCTATAAAACAGTTCTTCAGGGCCTGCCGGTCATCCTTCGGGCATGCCGCCAAGATGCAGTCCCCCTATTCCCATTCCCTGCCGTTCCAAAAACGGTATACTAATGATATATTTTATACTATTTTACACTTTACAGCAAATAGGTTTGAAAATTTTACCGTAATTTTTGTAGTATATTGAGAACTTGCTATAGATTTTGTTGCCCTGAATGAATAAGAAAAAAGCAAAACGCAAAACTAAATATGGCTTTTAATCTCACCCGGACTTTTTATCCTATTTTTTATCATATATTGGAGGGGATGAAGATATGCTGGTCGTATTTATAAGAACTCTAATACTGTATCTGATCGTAGTCGTTGTTATGCGCATCATGGGAAAAAGGCAGATCGGACAGCTGCAGCCCTTTGAGCTTGCGGTGGCCATTATGATATCCGAACTGGCGGCCGTCCCTATGCAGAACACAGGCATTCCCCTGGTAAACGGTATTGTACCCATAATAACGCTGCTGATAGCGCAAATCATTTTGTCTCTTATTTCGCTGAAAAGCATAAAAGCCAGGGCTTTAATATGCGGTAAGCCAAGTATTCTTGTGGAAAACGGCAAAATCAACGAAAATATTTTACGTAAGGAAATGTATACCCTAAATGATTTACTGGAGCAGCTTAGAAGCAAAAACACCCCCAACATAGCAGACGTGGAATTTGCCATATTGGAGACCAACGGACAGCTGAGCATTATTCCCAAATCACAAAAAAGGCCTGTGAACCCGGAGGATTTGAATATTGACACAAAATACGAGGGACTGCCTCTGGACCTTATAGTGGACGGAGAGGTAAATTACCATAACCTTCGAAAGGCAAGCCTGGATGAAAAGTGGCTTAAGGCTGAACTGAACAAGTTTGGCATATCCAATTTGAAGAATATTCTCTTTGCGAGCATAGATACAAACGGGAAACTATATTTTCAGGGCAAATCAGGCAAAGGGGGCGCGTAGCCGGTATGTATACTGGAAAGGTGGTCACGTGGGTGACTGTTTTGTTGGTGTTGATCATAGGTTCGGGTATTTATATGAATAAATCCCTGGAACAGACATCGAAAAGGCTTGAAAGCAACATAATGCAGATAGAGGACGCAGCCAAAAGCAATGACTGGGAAAAGGCGCGGCAGCATCTGGGCAGCATAAAGACAAGCTGGGGCAAGTCCCAAAAAAGCTGGACAATGCTTATCGACCATACGGAAATTGATAATATTGATGATACCCTCACCCGGCTGGAAGGCTTCATAGACTCTGAAAACACACCGCTCACCTTAGGCGAAGCCGCTTCCTTGAGGCAGTATGTGAAGCATATTCCGGAAAAGGAAGCCTTCAATCTGAGAAACATATTCTAATAAGGGGCCATGGACCGTCCTCTTATTAAAATCCCCTTATGACCAGATAGCCGATAAAGATGGCATAAAAAGCTCCGCCCATAAGCAGTGGAATGGGATTTAGCTTTCCTCTGAGCCTAATCCATAAATAGGATGTCAGAGCAGATAACAAAGCGAGGACGGCACTTACGACAACCTTTTCATCAAGGACCCAGGGAGTCGCAAGAATGCCGATGAAAACCGGTATGCAGCTCTGGAATACCATTGCTCCTGTAATATTGCCCAGGGCAAGTGTATCCTTTTTCTTGCTTATCCATATGATGCTGTTGAACTTTTCGGGAAGCTCGGTGGCTATGGGTGTAATAATAAGGGACAAAATAAGGGTGGACACCCCCAGGAGGCTGGAAATATCTTTGATGTTCTCTACAAAAAACTCCGCTCCCAGAATTATGCCGGTCAAAGCCAAGGCTATCTGAAACAGGATTGTCGCCATATTGGTCTTGAGATTGAGATACTTTACAATATAAAGGCTTTCCAGATGTCCATGGCTTTCATGGTCGTGCTTTACCGTCAGAAAAATATAATAGACATAGGCCGCAACTAGAACCAGTGCAACAAAAGCCTTTACAGTTCCCGCGCCGGTAAAGGAAGCAGCGATTCCCAGGCTGTAAACAAGGATGAAAAAGCCTATATCCCGGCTTAAAATCTTATTGTTCAGCTTCATTTCCATGCCCGTCCCTCTCCTCTTCCAGAAAATGAGGACGGATATTCCCGTAATAAAGAAGGCCAGGGTGCTCAGCATAAAGGGTGCACCCGCGATGGCACCAATTCCAATATCGGTGGAGCTGCTGCTGTTTCCGGAAAACAAAATGGCAATGATTGGAATCATGGTTTCGGGCAGGCATGTACCCACGGCAGAAAAAATGCTTCCTACCACGCCGTCCCCGACCTTCATTTTTTTGCCCAACCACTCAATGCCGTTGGTAAAAAGCTCACAGCTTAACAAAATAATACCCAGGCTCAAAATTAATTTTATAATATCAATCCACACCATTAATCACTCTTTCATGTAATAGGATTCAATCCCGATCTTTAATATATTCACTGCACGCCGTCTTTATTAGTCAGGCTTTAAGAACAGATAGGTTAACATTTTTTCCCTCCTGTAAAAAACAAATTAAAAAAGACCCTCAACATAATCTTGGACAAGGATTACGTTAAAAGTCTCGCTGCCTCATGGGTACAAAGCCAGGCTAAACTCTTCTTGCCTTTAGCCAGGATGTTGACTTTGTAATGTAAGCTACTCCCTTTTACAACTCTATATTACAATAAATTGACGGATTGTGTCAATATCTTATATGCCTTATTCTCTCAAAAGCCTCCAGCAGCTTTTCATCCTTTATGGTAAGCGATATCCTGAAATAGCCCTCGCCGCACTCGCCATAGCCGCTTCCCGGAGCAACAACCACCCCGGTTTTATCCAGCAGCAGCCGGGAAAAGCTTTTGGAATCCATATCCAGTGGAACCTTCACCCACACGTAAAAGGCACCCTTGGGCGTTTCAAAATCCCAGCCCAGTTTTTGCAGCTGGGCGACGGCCATATTTCTTCTTCTAAGATAAATCTCCCTCATTTCCCGGACAAAGCCGTCCCCGTTTTTCAAGGCTTCTATTGCCGCAACCTGTATGGCTGTGAATACTCCCGAGTCTATATTGTTTTTCATTTTTTTGAGTTTGGAGATGGCTTCTCTGTTGCCCACGGCATAGCCGATCCTCCACCCCGTCATATTGTATGATTTGGACAGGGAATGAAATTCCACGGCAATTTCCTTTGCACCCTCCGCCTGTAAAAGGCTGGGTGCCGTAACGCCGTCATAAGTAAACTCGGAATACGCATTGTCATTGCATACGACGATATCATTTTTAGCAGCAAAATCCACTATTTCCTGGTACATGTCCAAATCTGCCACTGCACCTGTAGGATTGTTGGGGTAGTTAACAAAAATAATCTTACTTCTTTTCACAACCTCTCCCGGTATAACGGACAGGTCCGGGAAATATCCGTTGGCCTTCCTCAACGGCATGGGATACGGCACTCCACCTGTCAGGGAGGTAGCCAGCTGATAGACAGGGTACTGGGGGTCGGGAACCAGTGTAAAATCCCCTTCATTTACCAGGGCAAAAAAGATGTGTGCGATTCCTTCCTTTGAGCCTAACAGAGCTACCACCTCTGTTTCGGGATCAAGGGTAACATGGAACCTCCTTTTGTAGTAATCGGCCACAGCAGCCCTGAATTCAATGCAGCCGTCATATTCAGGGTAACAATGATATTGGGGATTTCTGAGGGCTTCAACCATTTTGTCAACGACAAAATCAGGGGTAGGCAGGTCGGGATCTCCAATGCCCAGGTTGATGACATCGATCCCCTTTTCCTGCGCCTTTTTAATATTCTCCTCGATTTCCACAAAAAGGTATGGAGGTGCATTATCCAAACGTCTCGCTTGTTTCATAAAAGCCTCCCTTAATCTGTAAGTCTTCTATAAATCATATGACGATAACCCGCACATTATTATGGCAATCAAGGGAATGAATGAAATTATATCCGCCCACTGGCGAACTGTGCCGTTATTGTCCTTCAATCACGGGACAACCCCATCCGGCTATGCAAGCCTCCAGCGGACGGCTTCATACATGAGCAGTGCGGCCGCCACCGAAGCATTCAGCGACTCGGCCCCTCCAGGCATGGGAATTTTAACCAGGATATCCGCCAGAGCGGCCACTTCATCACTGATGCCGTTGGCCTCGTTTCCAATGATAAAAGCCGTTTTTGGGCTTCGGTCCAGTTGAAAATGGCTTATATCTCCATTCAGGTGCGCGGCGCAAACCCTTATACCTTTGGACTTTACGATTTTTATGGTGTCCTCAAGGTCCGCACTGAGAAAAACAGGCACGCGGAATATGGATCCCATGGTGGAGCGGAGTACTTTGGGATTATAGATGTCCACACAGCCCTTTGAGACTATGACGCCTCCCGCATCCGCCGCATCGGCGGTCCTAATAATCGTCCCCATATTCCCCGGATCTTGGATGGAATCCAGGATAACCAAAAATTTGTTTTTCACCATAATCTCTTCAAGGGATAAAGGCTTTGACTTTATAACCGCCATAACTCCCTGGGGGTTCTTGGTATCGGACATTTCCCTGTACAGGCTGTTGGCCAGGATAAAAAGCTTGATGCTTTTGGACCGGATATTTTTAAGTAAAGCTTTGCCTGCGGCAGTCCCGGTAAATTCCTGGGACACCAGGACCCTGACGATGTCGGCACCTTCTTCAAGGGCTTCTTCTACAATCCTCAAGCCTTCAACAAAAAAAAGGTTTTCAGCCCCTCTTGACTTCCTTTTATTTAACGACTTCAATTCCTTTATGACCGGATTCTGGCTGCTGGTAATATAATTCATGGAAACTCCTTAAAATTAAACGGGGCTCCACCGAGCCCCTCCAAACCTCTTATTAATTATTTTGCAACCTTTACTTTCTCAACCAATTGGGCAAAAGCTGCGGCATCATTTACCGCCATATCCGCCAATACTTTTCTATTCAAAATAATGCCCGCTTTTTTCAAGCCGTTCATGAACCTGCTGTAGGATAAGCCGTTTATCCTGGCAGCCGCATTGATTCTTGCAATCCATAGCTTTCTGAAATCCCTCTTTTTTGCCCTTCTATCCCTGTATGCGTAAACAAGCGACTTCATCACCGCTTGGTTAGCTATCCTGAACAGTTTGCTTTTTCCGCCAAAATATCCCTTTGCAAGCTTAAGTATTTTTTTATGCCTCGCACGGGTCCTCATTGCACCCTTTACTCTTGCCATGGACTCATACCTCCTTCTACTTGTATGGAATTAATACTTTGATAGTGGCTGCATTCGCTGCTGAAGCAATGGTAGATTTCCTTAAATTTCTCTTCCTCTTGGTGGTTTTTTTAGTCAATATATGACTTTTGTAGGCCTTAGCCCTTTTAACCTTACCGGTGCCGGTTAAATTAAATCTCTTTTTTGAAGAGCTGTGAGTTTTTAACTTTGGCATGAATATCCGTTCCTCCTTAATTCTATATTGCCGCTACTGCTTCGGGTTAAGTATCATGATCATACTTCTACCTTCAAGTTTGGGCTTTCTTTCAACAGTTCCCACATCTTTTACAGCTTCTGCGAACTTCCCGAGTACTTCATCCCCCAATGAGGTGTAATTCATCTCTCTGCCCCTGAACTTGACCGAAACCTTGACTTTGTCCCCTTCCTTCAAAAACCTGTACGCATTTTTTACCTTAAAGCTAAAGTCATGGTCCTCAATGGAAGGGGAAATTCTTACCTCCTTGATGTTAATAACTTTTTGGTTTTTTCTTGCCTCCTTCTCCTTTTTTGCAAGCTCAAACATGTATTTCCCGTAATCCATAATCTTGCATACGGGAGGCACCGCCTGAGGAGCTATCTTTACCAGGTCAAGGTTTTTTGAATTTGCCAGCTTCTGCGCATCCTTCGCAGACATAATCCCCAGCATGGTTCCGTCAACATCAATCAGTCGAATTTCTTTATCCCTTATTTCCTCATTAATCATTAATTCATTTTTACTAATAATTAAACACCTCCGGGTTTATTTTAATCGGGAAGCACACTCCCCTCACGCTGCTTGAGAATTGAGGCCCAAGAAGCCTGTGAGGGTTTTCAACAAAATAAAAAAGCGGATCCAAAATCAATCCGCTTCATAGGCAAAGTCACAAGAATAAAGAACTTTTACTATTAACCTTAACGAAATAAATCCGTAAGGTGAGAAGCGGATGACTTCTTCTTTATTTTTCTATTTTATAATAACAGATATGCCTAAGGGGTGTCAAGAGCGTTTTAGGCCAAATTTTCGGCAGGGGGTCCTTTTCTGAAGTGCAATTTGCCGCCAGGCAAATTTTCCAAAAGTATAATTGCACGGCTCACGCAAATAATATACTATACAGCTTAAACTAGTCCTAACGGAGGAAACCGGATGAAAAAAATCAGGCTGGGTGTAATCGGTATTGGGCTTGCATGGGAAAGGCTGCATTATCCTGCCCTGCAGGAATTAAGCGACAAATATGAAATAGCAGCCCTGGCGAACCGGACCAAGGAAGATGCACTGGAATTTGCAAAAAAAATAAACCTTGATATAAAAAATGTGTATGGCGACTACCATGAAATGCTTCAGCGAGACGATATTGACGCTTTTGACATACTGGTCCCCATAGAATTGAACTACGAGGTCTCGGAGCAGGTAGCCAAAGCGGGCAAGGACTTCATTTGCGAAAAGCCTCTTGCTCCCACGATGGAGCAGGCTAAGAAATACCTGGAGCTGTCCAGGCTGTATAAGGTGAAAATAATGATTGCCGAGAATTACCGCTACAATGAGGAGAACAATAAAATAAGGGAAGCGGTAACCCAGGGAAAAATAGGGGACGTCATTTATTTTATCAGGAACAATATCACCTGTTTCCCCTGCGAGATGACCAAGGACACTTTTGCGGCAAAGGAGTGGCGGCAGCACCCGGAGTACTATGGCGGGGCTTTCCTGGATGCGGCCTTACACGACATTGCGGCCTTAAGGCACATTTTTGGGGCAATCCAGTGCGTGCAGGCGTTTGGGAAGCCCCAGAAAGCCGATTTTAGCCCCTACGTATCAGTGAATGCCAACATACTGTTCAAAAGCGGCGTAACCGGCTACCTCGCCTATTTCCCGTCAGGTTCTGAGCCCCAACGGCCTCTTGTAGGGTTCAGGATATTCGGAACAAAAGGTGAAATATTTCTTGAGGAAAAAACCTGCGGCATCATCCATGTGGCCTATACGGACGGCACAGCGGAAAAAATCGGTTTCACACCCGGAAGAGGCTACTATAACGAGTTATTGAATTTCTATAATGCGGTTAACGGCACTGAGCAGATATCTGTAACTCCGGAAATTGAATTCGGAGATGTAAAAACCGTTTTTGACATATTGAAATCCGTAGCCTCAAGGGAAATCGTCTATGTGGACCAGCCCCAGGCCGTAGACCTGAACAAAATGCAGATGGAAGATATGAAAATCCGGTCCTATATCCAATGACAACCATGGGCAAAGAGAAGAGGGCAGTTCTTCCGCATCCTTCCGATGGGGTGAAAAACCGCCCCCTTCTCTAAAGTCACAGTCCAAGAATTTTTTCTACCTGTTCCATCATTTCCGTCTTCCTGCAAACCGCCTTATGCCGGACTTCCTTTTTCTCCAGGTCCTTTAAGCCCTCAGGAACAATGAGCCTGCACTCCTTCGCCAGCACTTGAAGCAGCTCGAACTCACTTTTCCCTTCCACCGCCTCATCGCCGAATATGGCCCTGGCCACACTCTCGTTAAACTTGAAGGGGTTTGCAGTGGAGGCAATAATGGTTTTGGTCATATCCCCCGTGGAGATCACATACTTGTCGTACACATCAATCCCGACGGCCGTATGGGTATCCACCACATAATCGCACTCTTTATATATATATTCTATGGTTTTCAGGGTCTCCTTCTCATTTGTGAAGCCGGCCCAGAAGAGCCCGGATATCTTTTTCCTGGTCTCCGGGTCCACCGCATACACGCCCTCGTTTTTCAGCCTGCCCATCCAGCCGCTTACAGCCTGTGCATTATGGCCTGTGACCTCATACAGCAGTCTTTCCAGGTTGCTGGATATAAGGATATCCATGGAAGGAGACACGGTTCTCTTAAGCTCCCTGTTTTTATTATAAATCCCCGTATTTATAAAATCCGTCAGCACATTATTCTCATTGGATGCACAAATCAGCCTGTTGACAGGGAGTCCCATTTTATAGGCGTAATAGGCGGCCAGAATATTTCCGAAATTTCCTGTGGGGACCACAATATTCACCCTGTCTCCCGCTTTTATTTCCCCGGCTTTGACTATATCCGCATAAGCCGAAAAATAATAGACCAGCTGAGGGACCAGCCTGCCCCAGTTGATGGAATTGGCGGAAGAGAGCTTAAAGGCCTTTTGCCGCATCTTCTGTTTAAACTCCGCATCCCCGAAAATTTCCTTAACGCCGTTCTGCGCATCGTCAAAGTTTCCCTCCACGGCAACGGTATAGACATTCCGGCCCTCCTGCGTCACCATCTGCTTTTTTTGGACTTCGCTGACGCCGTTATTGGGATAAAAAACAATCACCCGGGTGCCCTCCACATCCTTGAAGCCTTCCAGGGCCGCCTTACCGGTGTCTCCCGATGTGGCTACAAGTATTACAATTTCATGAGTCTCACCGGTTTTCTTCATCGCCTTTACAAGCAAATGAGGCAGTATTTGCAGCGCCATGTCCTTAAATGCACAGGTAGGGCCATGCCATAATTCCAGTATATAGACATTTTCATTCATTCTATAAACGGGGGCAATCCCCGAACATCCGAATTTCTCCCTGGTATACGCGGATTCGACGCAGTCCTCTATTTCCTCATCCGCATAATCGTCCAAATAGACTTTAAGCACCTCTACCGCTCTTTGCTGATAGCTCATGCAAACCATTTGCTCTATTTTGTCCATGCCCAGTACAGGTATTTTTTCAGGGACAAGAAGCCCTCCATCGGGGGCAATACCCATCTTGATGGCCTGGGCCGACGGCAAGGAATTCAATCCCCCCCTGGTACTTTCATAAAGCATTTTTTATAATCCTCCTAACCGCAACAACCTTCATCGTTTTTGACGGTGTGCAACGATTGTCAACCGTTATAGATATCAACTTTATATATAATAATATAAACGGACAATAAAAGCAATTATTTAAAGAGGGACACCTATAACACGGCCTCCGGTTAAACCGTCAGAAATACCTGCGGCGAAAGGGGTAATAAAGCATTGCCCTTAAGCTGCGTAAATTCATAAGCCTTTGCTCAAAGCTGGTAAAAAACTGTTCAGCCGTACTTTTTCCGCTGTTGTACAAGTAGTTCTTTTCCTGTTCGTTCAGATCAAATTTGAGAAATGGAACCTTAGAAGTATTAATGCGAGCTACATTTTCCTTTATATATCCCGTGTTTTTAGGTATGCCCAGGTCATGCACCAGTGAAATCAAGTATCTCAACACATTCAACGGGGCATTAATGTTAAAAATAGGGCTTTCGCCCCCGTCCAGCTTGAAGCCCACTGACGGTGCGTAACTGGTATTCTCTACAGCCCAATGGGGGAAACTGTCAAATACTCCTCCATCTACAATATTATACTCCCTGACGGTTCCATTTTCCACCTTTTTGATTTCCACAGGTTTAAATGCAAAGGGCACACTTATACTCATTCTCACAGCTTCCGCCACTTCAAACTTATCCGGGTCTATACCGTAAAATTGAATATCGTACGGAAGGAAAAGCAATCTTCCGCGATTTATGTCTACAGCCGTCATTACTATTCTGTATCCATCCGGATTAATCCCATATTTTAAGCCTCCCCTGAGGTCTCCGAAGGTTCTTATTCCTCTTTTGAGAAGCACCCTGTATACCCAGTCCTCCAGGTAGTCTCCGTCGCACAGGCACCCCTCCTTGCCGAAAGTCAAGATGCTTTCCAGTATGTTTCTTCTGTAGCTGGAGCTTTTATGGCCGCGGCTTTTATTAAGTCCGCCCGACAGGCACATGAAAAAATAGCTTGGGTCACTGCCCCTGTATTGTCCGTATTTCTCATAAAACTCCAAGTACCTGGCAACGATGGGCACCGTTTCCGGGGCCCTATTGACATATACTTTTTTTAAATCAAAGGAATAAAGTATGGCTTTCAACTGGGCCGCAGTGTATCCCGCCGCTTTAAAGGCACCTGCCAGGGAACCTGCGGAAACTCCGGCCATATTATTGATAATATACCCTCTCTGCTCCGCCGATTCAAACACCCCAAGGTATGCTATTCCCTTTACGCCTCCACCGCCTAAAACCAGATTGATATTTTTATCTTTCAATTCCATAAAAATACCCCATAAATTCATTCTACTGCTACCATTATATTGGGAGATACCCCATCCAGTGCAGGAAATCATTATGGGAGCCGTATGATGTTAAAAAGATGCAAAGGGAAGGAACAGACCTTCCCTTTGCGCACCGTGAATTATTTTATTGGACGGAAGCCGTACTGCTGCTCGTTTGGGCATTGTCCCCGTCTTCACGGGCATCCTGGTGCCCTTTTTTCGTCCCCATGCTTTTGAGGAAGCTGTCAACGTTAAAGTTCTTAGACAGATTGTCTATTCTATTGACGGCGGCTTGCCCCTGTTCCTTGGTGATGGTGCCATTGGCCACCATCTTGTTCACAATCTCTTTTTGCAGTGCCGCCACCCTTTGGAAGGAATCCTCCAAATCGCTTTTTTGCTGGGTGGTAAGCTTTGAGGCGTCGATTCCCTTGATGCCGGGAAGGTGGAAGCGGCCCATGATCATTCCTATACCCCTGGACAGGCCTTTTTCCTGGAGGTTCTTAGCCGAGTTGTCCACTCCGTTTATGGCTGCGTCGCCTTGTTCTTTGGTTATGGTACCGTTTGCAACCATTTTGTCGATAATCTCCTTCAGCAAATCGGCCATCCTGTTGATGGAATCATTCAGGTCTGCTTTTTGCTGGTCCGTAAGCTTTGAGGTGTCAATGCCAATGGCCTGCTTTTCTTTCGCATCCCACCACTTATAACCGGCAAACGGGAAAAGGCCCGCGGCACCGCCCTTGCTCAGCATATCATCCACCTTCTTGATGGCTGCGTCGCCCTGTTCTTTGGTCATGGCGCCGTCCTCAACCAGCTTGTTGATAAACTCCTTCTGCAGGTCGGCCATTTTCTGGCTATACTCGGCCACATCGGCTTTCTGCTGGTCCGTAAGCTTTGACGCATCCACTCCGAAAAATCCTCTTACCGCTTTTGCAGTATCCGTATTGGAGGTTGCGGCAAAAACAGTAAGCGGCACTGCTAAAGCAATGGCACAGGCCAAAGCAATAAGTACCCTTTTCTTCATCGTCTCACCTCCTTTGTCGCTTAATATCTCCATTTTAGCCAATAAATGTGTTAATATTGTGAAGGAATTTTTAATAAATTATGAACTTAGTTCCCCTGTCTTCACCGGGCAGGCGAAAGGCGGCAGACCGCAAACTTTATGTAGTTTGCAGCCTGCCGCCTTATATTCCTGCTTCCGCCGTACCCACAATTCCACACCTTTACGGCACTGCCGTCAGCTGTTTAATTCTCTGATCGGACCATGAGGCATACTGTGTCCCTGGGAACAGCTCTTTCACCTTTTGAAATGTGCTTACGGCATTTTTGGAGTCATTCAACCCCATATAGCTCTTCCCCAAATAATACATTCCAATGTTGGCATAAGGCCATTCGGTGCCGTAGGCCTGTATCTTGCTGAGTTTTGCCGCCGCGTCCGCATATTTTTGCGCATTATAAAGATTCAGGCCCTCCTGAAAAACGGTTTGTACAGCCCTTGGCATAACGGTCTTATATAGGCTGTCATATTTCTCCTTTTCCGCATCTTTAAATTCCACCGTCTTGAGGAGCACCAGCACATCCGCCGCCGACTGATAATTTTGCTGTGAGGCAAGCTGTTCGGCTTCAAATATTTTCATCACATTTCTATAGTAATCCACCTGTGCCTTGGAAGCTTCCAGCTGTTTTTTCAGGTCCTGGTAGCTGTTGGCAAGCTCATTGTACTTTGCCTCATCCAAAACGCTATTTTGTCCTGCCGGCGCTTTTACAGGCTCATTGTTAAGGGAAGCCCCGCCGTTTCCGGCATTAAAAGGCAGGCTGATCAAAAATACCATTACCGCACCGGCAACAAAGCCGATCACGTATTTTACAATATCGGATTTGCCGCTGCCCTTAACCATGTCCCAGAAGGTGGTATCCGGCCTGTCTTTAGCCTTTTTTTCCTTTTCATTCTTCCCGGCCGCCTTTTTCTCGGGCTGTACAGCCTCGGGGGAAGAGCTTTCCACACCCTTAAGGGCGTCTAAATACCTTAATGCCTTTATGCCGTTTTTTTCTCCGGCAACCACTTTATTAAACATTTCTGCGGCTTTGGCATATTCCTTGGTATAGCTGTAACACAAACCCAACAGATTCATAGCCTCATGAAAAGCGGGGTTCATGGATATAGCTCGTTTCAGCTCAATAACGGCAATATCCTCGCTGTTTTGCTTAAGGCTCTCTATGGCCTTGTTGTACAGTACAATGGAATTCTTGACATTGTCAGGAATAATCTGCCCCATTTCCTCCAGCTCTTTAATGTCTATAGGCATAAAATCGGCTAATTCCTGTTTCAGGCTTATCAAACAAACACCTCCTCAAAAGCGAAAATCGAGACCGGATTTAAAATAAATGCCAGGATTGATAAAAGCCGCAATGAGGTCAACGTCAATATATGAACCGTCAAGAAAGCCACTGGTTTCTGGAAATTCACAGCTGCCGCAAATATTTCAACCGGTATGGCCGTCGGCACCCCATTCTGTTATGGGGCCCTAGCGGCTGCGCAATCTAAAGTGCTTCCTGACATCACCGATATAATATAGAGATCCGAACGCACAGATCACATCGTCCGAAGTTGCCAGGGCAATACTTTTTTCTATCGCTTCTTCAATTGTATCACTAGCATCCACATTCTTACAATAGGACTTCAGCAAAATTGCCAAATCTTTTGCATCCATGGCTCTTTCATTCTCCGGCGTTACGGTTATAAACCTGCCCGCAAGAGGGGAAATGACTTCCGCCATGGACTTGTAATCCTTGTCTTTAAGGACGCCGAAGATAAAAATGACTTTTTTGCCCGGAAAATACAAGCTCAGGTTTTGAGCCAGATTTTTTACCCCCTCCAGGTTATGGGCCCCATCGATGAGGAATACCGGTTCTTTACATAAAACCTCAAGCCTTCCCGGCCATTTTGCGTTCATCAGTCCCTTTCTCACAGCGGCTTCGTCAATACCAATGCCTTTTTCCCTCAAGACTTCAACGGTCTTTACGGCAACGGCCGCATTTTTTAGCTGGTGCTTTCCCAGGAGGGAAATTTTCAGTTCTTTATATGAGCCGAGATCGAACACCTGGCCTTCCATTCCGTATTCCTTAAGGCAGAGCCGTGAAAAATCAACCTGGTGCAGTGTGCAATTTCTTTCCCTGCAAGCGTCGAGAAATACTTTTTCCGGCTCAGGCTGTTGAGGGTATAAAACCACATCGCCCCCTTTCTTTATAATACCCGCTTTTTCAAAGGCAATTTTTGAAAGGGTGTTCCCAAGGTATTCCATATGGTCATAGTTTATTGTGGTTATAACGGCAGCCAGGGGTGTATCGATAATATTTGTGGAATCAAACCTTCCCCCCAGGCCTACCTCCAATACCACAATATCGCATTTGCTCTCAAAATAATATTGAAAAGCAATGGCAGTGACTATTTCAAATTCGGTGGGGTGATTTTCTCCCCTTTCAACCATCAAATCGACCTTTTCCTTTACAAACCCGGTAATCCTCGCAAGCTCGGTCTCAGGAATATCGTCGCCGTTGATTCTGATCCTTTCAGTAAACTTTTCCAGGTAAGGAGAAGTGTATATTCCCACCTTATAACCTGCCTCTGCCAGGATGCTGCTGATAAAGGCAACGGTAGAACCTTTGCCGTTTGTGCCGGCGACATGCACGTACTTCAATTTCCGGTGAGGGTTGCCCATCAATTCCAGCAGCGTCCCTATATTGTGGAGCCCTAATTTCCATCCGAATTTTTTGGTACCATGGATATACTCCAATGCTTCACTGTAATTCATAACTCCTCCGTAACTTTATAAGATTAAGATTTTATGCTTCATTCGCTCCACAGCACTTTTTGTACTTTTTGCCGCTTCCACAGGGGCAGGGATCGTTCCGTCCCACCTTGCTGCTTTTTACAACAGGCTTTTTCGGTTCATCCCCATGGTTTGCCGCCACCGGTTCTGCAATCTTCTGACGCTGAGGCGCATGCTCACGGTCGATATGGGAGTTCATCAGCAGTTTTACAGAATCCTCCTGGATTGCTTTTATCATCTCTTCAAACATTTGAAAGCCTTCAAACTTATACTCGATGACAGGATCTCTCTGCCCGTATGCCCGCAATCCTATGCCATACCGCAACTGGTCCATAGCGTCGATGTGGTCCATCCATTTCTGGTCCACAACCCTGAGCAGCACCACCCTTTCAAGTTCGCGCATCAGTTCCGGCCCAAACTGCCTTTCCTTTTCTTCATATTGTTCTATGGCGGCCTTCATCATTTTTTCCTTGACGTCTTCCTTGTCCAGTGTTTCCATCTCTTCCTCGCTGTATTCCAACGTCCCCTTGGGAAGGAATATCCCTTCGGCATAGGCGGTCATACCCTGCCAATCCCACTCGTCCGGGTGGGGGCTTTCACCGCAGTATGCATTGACAATATTGTCTATAAGGCCTTCTATCATCTTGATAAAGGAGTCCTTAAGGTTTTCACCGTTGAGTACGTCTCTTCTCTGCTTGTAGATAATCTCCCTCTGCTTGTTCATAACGTCGTCATACTGCAGGACATGCTTTCTTATATCAAAATTCTTGCCCTCCACCCTTTTTTGGGCATTCTCGATGGCACTCGAAAGCATCCTGTGTTCTATGGGCTGGTCGTCCTCAAGTCCTAAGGCGTTGACAATGCCGTTTAACCTGTCCGACCCGAAAAGCCTCATTAAATCGTCTTCCAGCGAGATGTAAAACCTGGAGGAGCCCGGGTCCCCCTGACGTCCGGAACGACCCCGCAGCTGGTTGTCGATACGCCTCGATTCGTGCCTCTCGGTACCTATAATGTGAAGGCCTCCCGCCGCCACCACCTTTTCGCGCTCAGCGTTGGTTACGGCCTTGAACCTGTCGTGTATTTCCCTGAATACCTTTCTTGCCTCCAAAACCGCCTCATCCGTTGTTTCATTGAAACCGGTGGAAGCAATAATAAGGTCCTCGGCATATCCCATCTTTCTCATTTCCTGCTTGGCCATAAATTCCGCATTGCCTCCCAGCACAATGTCGGTACCGCGGCCTGCCATATTGGTGGCAATGGTGACCGCCCCCAATTTTCCCGCCTGTGCAATAATCTCCGCCTCTTTTTCATGGTACTTTGCATTCAGCACCTGATGCTGTATCCCCCGCTTCCTCAACATGCCGCTTAAAAGCTCCGACTTTTCGATGGTAACGGTACCTATGAGGACAGGCTGGCCCCTTTTATGGCACTCCACGATTTCATTGATAACCGCATTGAACTTTCCGGCTTCATTTTTATATACGCTGTCCGGATAATCCTTTCTGATCATAGGCATGTTTGTGGGAATAACAATTACATCCAGCTTGTATATGGTCTGAAACTCCTGTTCCTCGGTCTGAGCGGTGCCTGTCATGCCGGCCAGTTTTTTATACATCCTGAAATAATTCTGGAAGGTTATGGTGGCCAGGGTTTTACTCTCCCGCTCCACCTTGACCCCTTCCTTCGCTTCAATAGCCTGGTGCAGGCCGTCGCTGTACCTTCTTCCGTACATCAGGCGCCCTGTAAATTCATCGACAATGATTACCTCGCCGTCCTTCACCACATAGTCCTTATCCCTTTTCATCAGGCCATGGGCCTTAATGGCCTGGTTGACGTGATGGGATATGGTCATGTTTTCAGGATCGGACAGATTCTCCAACCCGAAGTACTGCTCTACCTTCTTTACCCCCACTGCCGTCAGAGTGGCGGTATGGGCTTTTTCATCCACAATATAGTCTTCTTCAATGTCATCATTGTTCTGCTTGTCGTCCACCTGGGTGTATACCTTTGCTTTCATCCTGCTCACCAGGGAATTTGCCTTTTTATACAAATCGGTGGACTTGTCTCCGGCACCCGAAATAATCAGAGGGGTTCTGGCTTCGTCGATCAATATGCTGTCCACCTCGTCCACGATGGCATAGTGCAAATCACGCTGAACCATATCTTCCTTGTATATAACCATGTTGTCCCTCAGATAGTCAAAACCGAATTCATTGTTTGTGCCGTAGGTTATATCACAGTGATAGGCCCTTCTTCTCGCTTCATTATCCATATCGTGAACAATCAGTCCCACAGTTAAGCCCAGGAATGTATAGACTTTACCCATCCAATCGCTGTCACGCTTTGCCAGATAGTCGTTTACGGTAACCACATGCACCCCCTTTCCTTCGAGAGCGTTCAGGTATACAGGCAGCGTGGCCACAAGCGTTTTACCTTCACCGGTTTTCATCTCCGCAATCCTGCCCTGGTGAAGAACAATACCTCCAATGAGTTGCACTCTGAAATGCCGCATTCCCAGAACCCGCCGGGAAGCTTCCCTGACCACGGCAAAAGCTTCGGGAAGGATGTCGTCCAGTGTTTCCCCGTCGGCAAGCCTTTTTTTAAATTCATAGGTTTTCGCCTTTAATTTCTCATCGTTCAGTTCCCTTACCGCAGGTTCCAGTGCTTCTATTTCATCTACGATAGGTTCTATTCTTTTTAGCTCTCTGTCACTATAGCTTCCAAATATTTTTTCCAAAAAACCTTTCATAAGTTAAATCCTCCAGATTCTAAAAATCAAGTTGCAGTGCAAACAGGCTTAAGGGCTCAGTCGCTGCTTTTGGATGCCGCACTTTAAAATTGAAATCTTCCAGCTGTTCCAGCGCCCTCAAAGCCGGTTGTTTCCTATCTGGAATTGCAGTCCGGCCGATTCGGCCCAGGTTCACCCATGTTTGCCCATACTTCCCTCTTTGCCCCATACTACCTGAAATATCATCAGAAACAAGCCGGCCACAACAATCAGGTCCCCAATGCTTACAATTTGCGCCCCAATGGCCAAAAACCCGGGGGGGTGAAATATATCGGACAAAAAAAACAGCCGGGTATCCCCATTCGCCATCACATGTTTTCCATCCCTGGCCAATGCGGAAATGATACGGGCATCGGGAATGATGGTCTTCAGCAACCCTTCGTCCACCGGCATCCTGCCTCCGTTCAGCATCATCACCAGAGCGTTCAGCAGGCATCCGGCACCGATAACCAGCATGCCCAGGTAGTGCCTGTTCACCCAGAAGCCTACTGCCAGCAGACAAAACTTCAGGGCCGATATGGCAAAGCTGTACCGGACGGTAAAGTCAAAGCCCCGGTAAGCCAGTACCTGGCTCAGTATGTCAATCAAAAAAGCCAATAGGATAATCCATATTTTATTAAACCTTATTTTCATCAGGTTAGAAATTTTGCCTTTTGCAAGTATACCCAAAAATATTCCCAGCGTTAAAGCAATCAAGTATAGCAAAGTACCACCCCGCTTATTATAGGCATTTAAAGAAAAAAATAAGCGCAAAGCAAATTTTAACCAATGGAGAATGCCGGAATCCCTGTGGCTTTATATGGCAAAACTGCGAAGGGCCGGGTAAATACAATCCTAAAACATTATAAATACTCTAAAGCTCCTAATTCCAGCTGCCATCAGGCATTTATACACGGAGGCGACGTATCGGATTTTTCCAAGACGGTGTCCTTATCGGCACCTAAAAGCGGACAGCAGTAAATTCCCGCGGACAAGCAGACATAATAAGCATCTTTTTCGGCATTGGCCACATCGATGTCTATAATGTTATATTTGAGTTCTTGTGTATCTCCGGGTGCCAGGGTATATTTACAGGCTTTGAATCCTTTGCCGAAGCCGGCACCGGTATTCTCCGCCTCCCGGACTTTCCCTGAAAACTCGGTTTTTTCGTGCAGCAGGCAAAGGCCTTTGTTCAGGTAAAGGTAAACATTGAAATAACTGGCCGAAAAGCCGGCTACGCCTTCAGCCGTCAATGTAGACAGTATCACAAGACTGATAAAAAGATTTCTAAACATCTTCAATTCCCTTTGCAGCAAGCTTATGAACCGCTTTTTTTCAGTCGTTCAAGGATCATTTTATACCCGTCGGCGCCGTAGTTCAAGCACCTGTTCACCCGGCTGATGGTTGCGGTGCTGGCCCCCGTTTTTTCACTTATTTCGGTATAGGTTCCGCCTTCCTGAAGCATCCTTGCAACCTCAAGCCTTTGTGCAAGGGCTTTAATTTCCGATATGGTGCAAATATCCTCAAAAAAGCTGTAGCATTCCTCAACGGTTTTTAAGTGTAAAACCGCTTCAAACAAACGGTCGGTCAAGTCATCTTTAATTTTGGGATTCATAATCTTCTCAACCCCTAACAGCCGCATATGAAACGGTCATTTGCCTGCCCTTTTGTAATAACAATATCAGCTTTTTCATATACAGTCAAGAATGCACTGGAATAAAATTTGTGCATATCCAGCCGCCGGTCTGAATATACGCGCGTTTCCATTGCCATTTTAAATTAAGCCTGCGTCCCTGCCAAAATCTTTCCCCTGCACGGACGGCATGAAAATGTAAAATAAATTTAATAAATCTATAGCAAAAAAATACTTCGCATGGTATAATAAGAATGAGATTATAGCCGCTCTCAAAATCCTCGATTTTTTGGGGATTTTTTTGTGTCTAAAAACAACTGCGTACACACGGCAATACTAAACGACGCACTTTATTGAGATGAAGCCCCGCAGCGGGTTTTGCCCGCCGGGAAATCCAATTCTAAAGTGTGATGTCTGTGACAGGATGAGGTAGTTATGAACATAAGCGTAATCCCTGTGAGAACTCAGAGGGATATGGAAAAATTTATAAGGCTTCCCTGGCAAATATATAAAGGGAATAAAAACTGGGTACCTCCCTTGATAAGGGATATGCGGAATTCTCTTGACCCTGGAAAGGACCCCTTGTGCAAAAAGGGAGAAAGGGAATTGTTTCTGGCTTTTGCCGGCAATAAGCCCGCAGGCAGAATTTATGCGGGGATTGATGCCGTCCTCAATCAAAAAAAGAGTGCACATATGGGCCACTTCTCGCTTTTTGAGTGCATCGACGACCAGGCTGTAGCCGATGCCCTGTTTGACAACGCCCTAGGCTGGCTGCGGGACAGGAATATAGACTGGGTCAGGGGACCTGTTGCCCCTTCAGGCGCCGACAGTGACGAGAGCAAGGGACTGCTGATCAATTCCTTCGACCTTCCTCCTGCGATAATGAACTCCTACAATCCTCCATACTATCAAAAACTTATTGAAAACTATGGTTTTACGAAAGATTATGATGTTTTCGCCTATTCTTTGGATGCCCAAAGGATATTCACCTCCGACCCTTCAAAAACTATTGAATATGCCCGGAAAAGGTATAATTTCCGGGTGGATACTTTAAATACAGAGGATATAGAGGGGGAAATCAAAGCATTAAAGTACATCCTTGACCTTGCGGTCCCCGACGAGTGGCCGGATATGGTGGCGCCTTCCCTGGAGGAGGTGAGGGAAATGGCACATCAGCTGTTGCCTGTGGCCGATCCCGATATAGTCATCATTGCGAGGTCGGGAGACGAGCCTATCGGCTTCGGCATTGCATTGCCCGACTACAACCAGGTCCTCATACACCTCAATGGAAGGATGACACCCCTGGCGGCCCTGAAGTATCTCTGGTATAAGAGGAAAATCAACAGGGTGAGGTTTTTTGTCATGTTTGTCATCCCTGCTTTCAGAAAAAAAGGGGTATCCTATGCCATATACTATCAAACTTTTTTGAACGGCGTAAAAAAAGGCTATCTATATGGAGAGGGTTCAACCATTGGCGAAACAAACTATCAGATGCGCAAGGATATTGAAAGCTTTGGCGGGCAGAATTACAAGACCTACCGGATTTTTAAAAAGGAATTGTCGTAAGTCCGATGGGACGGCAGTGGTCCCATTGGACTTACGGACTTACTCCACCGCTTTTATTTCATCGTCCTCTATGACCATGGCCTCGATATACCCGCCTTTTTTCACATCATACCTGATTCCTCTCCATGTCACAGAGGGCTTGTTGAAGGAGTAGAGGAGGTAAAAAGTGCCGAAAAGGTCAAAGAAAAGCGGCATTACAAGGTCTACAGGCATAACCCTGTTCATTGTCACAAGCCTGTGGAAAATGCCGTGCAGGGTCCTGATTCCCATAAATAACAGGCTCAGGCACAATAAGCCGGTATTTTCCAGCAAAATTGCCAAAATAAAAAATATCCAGTACCAAAAAAGCATCAGCACAAAGGCAGGAAGCTCAAAGGCGATGTGGGTTTTAATCCCTATGGCGATTCTTTTAGCGTAGTTTAACGACTTTTCTTTTGCCAGTTCATTGACATGGCACTCAAGGAAGGGTCCTAAAACCAGTTTATATCCCATTTTGTAAAGTGTATTCCCCAGGTGCAGATCCTCAAGCAGGCTGTTGCCATAAGCCTCCAGACCTCCAACCTTCTGGAGGACCTCCTTTCTCATGGCAAATGCGGCTCCCGTCATTCCTACATCCAAACCAAGTTTTGTAAAAAAAGCCCACATGAAATCGGTTTCACTGTTCTGCATAAAAGTAAAAAACCTGGTCCAGAAGCTTTTCCCTCCAATGTTGATCTGCCCGCAGGTCGTCAGGCCAACCTTTTCATCCTTCAGCGGCCTCACCATTTTCACAATAAAATCCGGTTTAATCCGGATATCGCTGTCCCCGAACATGACGATGTCATACCTGGCAAGCTTCAAACCATTGACCATGTTGGAGCTTTTCCCGTTTAACCCTTCGGTTACGGGATTGATAGTAATTTCAATGTCCTTTTCCGGATACTTCCGCTTGAGGTTTTCTACCATTTCAATAGCCGGGTCGTGAGGATTCTGAAAACTGAATATATGCTGTACCGGTCCCGTATAATTCTGGTCCATCCAGGACTCCAAATTCTTATCCAGCTCAAAATCCAGATCCTTTATGGGATGGATAACACTTACACATACTTCCCTGTCGGTATCGTCGGACTTTATCAGCGTATTTGTCCATCTTAAATGTATTTTTACAAAAATCAGCTGCGCCACCCAAAATGAACAAAACAGAAGTCCGAATAAAATTGTAAAATAAATCATACACACTTCTCCCAAAAAAGTTTTCAAGCACATTATTGCCCTTTCACACTCAATAATAAACATCCGGCGCTTAATTAATTATTATATAATGGAATGCCATCATATACAACATAAGGTTTTCTATTTAAAAATATGGAAGATGAAATCTTGACCAGAAAAAACTGTTTACTTGAATTTTATGGTCATATACGCAATAATTCGCTTTTATTATTCTCCTTTTTGGTGTAAAATACCCCTGTAGAGCTTTGACCCGGTACCCGCCAAATGTTTGTAATAGAATTCAAGAGGGTGGAAATATGGCAGCCGTAATATTAGCTTTGTGTGGCATTGTTTTGTTCCTGTCCGCCACATACTTCGTCGTTAAGTCGGCCATCAACAACTCGGAGCTCCTTAAGGAAATCAAGGTATTGCTGATGGACAGCCAGAACAGCGGCAACAAAAGGTATTGAGGGAGGATGCCTCCCTCAAATACGGAAGAAGCCTTGCGGCTTCTTCTGTCTACAGCACATTGTAACCGGATTGCTGGATGGTTTTTCTAATATCCTCATACCTGGTCTTATTGGACTCAAAATCCACAAATATCTGCTTTGAGTCCAGGTTTATGTCCACATCCACCACGCCGTTAAGGCCCAGAAGCTGTTTTTCAAGTTCTGCTGAGCATGACCCGCAGGTCAGACCTTCCACATTGAACTTTGCCGATTTAAATTCCTTTTCACTTTTAGGACCTTGGCAACCTTCCATAATTCTCACTCCTTAATGATGATAATAATATATAGTTAATATACCCGCATTATTCCCATTAAACAAAAAAACCGGGCTAAAAAGCGGCTGTTTTAATATAATTAATATAAAAATCCACCGTAAACTCCAAAATTAAATAAAAACATAACAGAAAAAATCAAATAAACCCATGCAGGTCACCTTATTTGCATGATAAAATAAGGTATCATCCGTATTAAAACAGGGGGCAGTTTTGTGAAAAAAATATTATTATTGTCAACAGGCGGCACCATCGCTTCGGTACAGGGGGAATCCGGCCTGGCTCCTACACTGACCGCCCGGGATATTTTAAACCTGACGCCGGAATTAAGCGAATTGTGCGATATCGACTGCCAAACGGTTTTCAACCTGGACAGTTCCAATATACAGCCGGAGGAGTGGAGAATCATTGCACATCAGGTGTTTGAAGGACTTAAAAAATATGACGGTGTTGTGGTACTCCACGGCACAGACACCATGTCCTACACCGCATCCATGCTCTCGTTCATGCTGGTAAACCTGAACAAGCCGGTGGTACTTACCGGTTCGCAGCTGCCTGCGGTCCAACCTGATACCGATGCCAAAAGAAACCTGCTGTGCTCCTTTCTTGTGGTTACACAAAGCATAGCCGGTGTTTTTATCGTATTCGACGGCAAAATCATCCGTGGGGTTAGAGCCGTAAAAGTACGCACCACGAGTTTAAATGCGTTTGACAGTATCAACGCGCCTGCCGCAGGTTATGTGGAAAATGGGAAAATCCGCTTCAATGACCCGTGTCCTGCCGTTATGGACAAACCGTTGCTCCTGGACGACCGCTTTGACCCCGACGTTTTCCTTCTCAAGCTTATTCCGGGAACACGCCTTGAATTTTTCGACTGCTTCATAAATATGGGCTACAAAGGCATTGTCATCGAAGGCTTCGGCATGGGAGGCCTGCATTTCATAAGAAGAAACCTTGTTGAGAAGCTGCGTCAGCTGATGGATGCAGGCATTGCCGTCGTGATCACCACCCAATGCCTTTATGAGATATCGGATTTAACCGTTTATGAGGTTGGGCGTAAAGCAGCCCATGAAGGCATAATCCCAGGGTATGACATGACGTCCGAAGCCGCCGTAACCAAATTGATGTGGGTGTTGGGACACACACAGGACTTGCGGGAAATCAAAAAAATGATGCTGACCAATTACTGTGGAGAAATAAGTATGCCGAAATAAAGGGCCACCCCTCCGGAATAAGCTTTTAGCTAAATTCCGGATCCGGCCAACAGCAGCAGCAAAATAGGCCTTACTTAATTTCATCAAGATTGTATGGGGTTTCCTGATATACATAATAGTTAAGCCAGTTGGAGAACAAGAGGTTTGCATGCCCTCTCCACTTTACAATGGGAGGGTTTGCCGGGTTGTCATCCGGGAAATAGTTTTTTGGAACGGCAATGTCCAGTCCTTTCTCCACATCACGTTCATACTCATACTTCAGTGTCAGAGGGTCGTACTCCGAATGTCCCATGACAAAAATCTGACGCCCCTTCTTTGCGGCTACAATATAAATGCCTGATTCCTCGGATTCCGAAAGAATTTCAAGCTCCGGAACCTTTCTGATGTCTTCCCCTCTTACTTCGGTATGCCGCGAATGAGGAACATAAAAAATATCGTCAAATCCTCTCAAAAGCTTCACATTCTTTTTATTCAATGTGTGCGCAAAGACTCCGAACATCTTGGATGAAAGGGGATATTTGGGGATTCCGTAATGGTAGTAAAGGCCCGCCTGGGCACCCCAGCAAATATGAAGAGTGGAATATACGTTATGAAGGCTCCATTCCATAATTTCCTTCAATTCGTTCCAGTAAGTCACTTCCTCAAAGGGAAGGTGCTCGACAGGAGCACCTGTAATCACCATTCCGTCGAATTTCCGGTCCTTGATGTCGCTAAATGTATTGTAAAAATTAATCAAATGCTCCTCAGGAGTATTTTTGGACACATGGGTTTCGGGATGCAGGAGGACAATATCCACCTGGAGGGGGGAATTTCCTAGAAGGCGGAGCAGCTGGGTTTCCGTGGTAATTTTCGTAGGCATCAGGTTTAAAATAACAATGCTGAGGGGTCGGATGTCCTGGTGAAAAGCACGGTCCTCGGGCATAACAAATATATTTTCATTGTTAAGTATTTCTGCTGCAGGAAGATTATCGGGTATTTTTATAGGCATAGCAAATCCCTTTCCATAAATAATGTGATAAATTCCGGATTTCCCATATTGGAAAATTGTATAATTGTGGATGCCAATTGCGGTCTGCAAGCGGCTGTTATGCAACTTTCCAATATAATTAAACTAATATTACAATATATATCCTGATCAGTCAATGAAAATCACAGGGCCGGAGCAATGAATGAAGCTCCGGCCCTGTTCCAGGATGCCAGGAAGATGCTGCATGCTTAATTTTTTAGTTTTTACCCTGTCTTTTAAAATCCAGCTTGACTGCCGAAATATATCCAAGCAAAGCATTGGAATTCGTAACCGTGAGGCCGGCATTTTTTTCTTCCACTGCTTTTCCAATGGCTCCCATCACAGAGTTAACCTTATCTGCATCGGCCTTGTATATTTTGTCTAATTTTGTTTCCAAGTTTCCCCATGTGTTTTTAGCCTTTTCGTAATTGTTCTTGGCAGAGGTCCAGTCGCTTTCATTCACATTAATGTGAATTTCCCTGGACAAATAGCCCAGCCTGTTAATGTCGGTGGGGTAGGACAGGCCGTACAGGTCTTCAATGTCGGGAATATACCTTGTAATCTTATTGGCAAGCTCCTTTGATTCCTGCACCTTACCTGCAAAAACAGCCGCTTCCAGATCATCCACCGTTTTCTCCACTTCGTCCCTCACACTCGCCGGGACAGAGGATGCTTCCAGCAAGGGCTTTACCTCTCTCCAGCCGCTTTTTACGGCCGTCAGCCTCTCCTGGGCCTTGTTCCAGTTCAATTTTATTATATCGAAAACCATCTCTGAGGAGTTATAATTCATCGTTTCTAATAGATCAATGGGGTCCACATTCTTTGGGCTACCGCCCGTGGTGTTCCCCGGAGCCGTGGTTGATGGCTTCGCTGCTCCGGTATTTGCCGTACCGGGCTGGGCAGAGGCCGGCTGTCCGGGTGAAGACTGTGAAGTTGAAGCACGGGGCGCCGAAGTCTGTCCGGTGGACTCCTGCAAAGCAGTACCCTGGGCATTTTCCGTTTTTCCTGCTTGAGGTTCTGCAGCGGATGGTTGAGTTACAGCCTGTCCGGGTGCATCCGATTGGTTTGTGCCCGGCTTTTGTCCCAGACAGCCCGTTGACGATATTATGAACGTTAACGACATTGCTATCAGAATGATTCTTCTTTTAACTAACAAGTTATCAACCTCCTAAAAGTAAATCATATGTATTATTACCATAATTTCTCATGCCTATACGCACTTTCCTTCCGCCCGGGGGATATCAGGCGCTCAAACCGGGACTATGGAATTTAATATGGATTTATCTGGGTTTTTTATTCGATAATATATATTCAAGAAGCAAAAAAACAGGAGATGGAGAAAATATGGGATGAAATAAATCACCCTGTGGATTTATGATAAAAAACAAAACAATACTAGCCAACAAAAATATCTCGTAACAGGTTGGCTAGTTATACAAAGAAGGGGTGTGTACTACTTACAGTTTTATGATACACCCATCGCCCTCCGTTTTCTTGTAAAATTTATTTTCTAATTGTAAAACTTTATCATCTTTATTTATTCATATATTTCTCTCCCCAAAGTGCATACTTAACGTATATAAAATTATAATATAAAATAATTTTGTCACTAATCGAAATATTTTCTTTCACACTTTCATAACCGGTGACATATTGATATTATGTAATATTGATGTAGAAGCGGTAATAAGACATGCATAACTTTGATAGAATACCACCCAATCAATTTGCGCTAGTAGCTGCTTTGCTTGGTATATTATTAAATCTCGAGTTGGATATAAATGAGCAAAATTCATTTGGAAATTTCTTAGTTTCCGTTGGGCAAACAATGTTAACGGCTGCGGCGCAAGCTCAGAATCAAACAGCTCATCCAACCAGGAGCAGTTTATGCCAGCGAATAGATCAGATGCGTGCAGAGCTTGACATGCTTAAAAAGCAATTGAAAAGCTAATGCGATATATATATCTATGTCAACCAATGTAATGTATGACAAAGCCCTCATGGTTCTGTAACACATATTATTTAGGGTATGCAGATCGCAAAATCAAGGAGGTATTCTGTATCACTGCGTAAAAGCTATGAAGCGGCATCAAATAAAAAGGATACAGAATAAAACGGAGGAATTTTTATGTATTTTCAATATCAAAATCAAGCCACCTGCGGATATGTGCCACAGCCCATAAGGAATGGTGCCGGTGCCGCCGACCCCCGGCCCACGCGATATTCTTCGGGACCTTGAAAGCCCTGACATGCTCGTTCCGCCTGCTACGGACGCCGGACTGCTCCCTAACCTGGAATTTTCCTTCTCCGACACCAGCATGGTATTGAGACCGGGAGGATGGTCCCGGGAGATCACCGCCAGGGAATTACCAGTTGCGACCACGATGGCAGGGGTCAATATACGTTTGACGCCCGGCGGTGTGCGTGAGGTTCACTGGCATATAGCCTCCGAATGGTCCTATATGCTGGTAGGGAGCGCACGCGTGACCGCGGTGGACCAGCGTGGACGGAATTTCATTGCCGATATCGGGCCGGGTGATCTTTGGTACTTTCCCCGGCGCCTTCCCCATTCGATTCAGGGCCTTAAAGATGGCTGCGAATTTCTGCTCCTCTTCGATGACGGAAACTTTTCTGACCTTAATACCTTCTCCCTCTCCGATTTGTTTGCCCATTACCCTAAAGATGTGCTGGCAGCTAATTTTGGCGTGTCGGCCAGTAACTTTAACTGTCTTCCTTCAGGGCATCAGGGCACTGTCCCGGGTCCTCTGGAGAGTGAGGCGGTCCAATCCCCATACGGAACCGTTCCCCAAAGCTTCAGACACCGGCTATTGGCGCAAAAACCGGTAGTAACGCCTGTTGGGAGTGTGCGGATTGTGGACACCTCTAACTTTCCCGTTGCAAAAACCACCGCAGCGGCGCTGGTTGAGATCAAACCCGGTGCCATGAGAGGAATTCATTGACATCCCAACAACGACGAGTTTCAATATTACATTACCGGGCAGGGACGCATGACGGTATTTGGGGAAAACGGCAGAGCCCGTACCTTTAATTACCGAGCCGGCGATGTGGGTTATGTGCCCGTTGGCTATGTGCATTATGTTCAAAATACCGGCAGTGAAACACTGTGGTTTTTAGATGCGTTCAAAAGCGATCGATTTGAGGACGTGTCGCTGAACCAAATGATGGCCGTTGCCCCTCCCGAGTTGATTGCCAGTAATTTGCACGTCGGGCCGGAATTTTTGAATGCGCTGCGCAAGGTGAATTGTCCGGTCGTTCCATGTTCATCCTGTCCCAAGCTCGGGCAAAACTTCAGCTCTCAAACTCAAAACCTTGTAAAAAAAGGTCTAACCCCTTGATCTTAGTGGGCTAATTCCGAATAAACGCGAAAGCAGCGGCCTAAAGTTAAATTATATTGATTGTCCGTTGACTTTCACCAGCGACAAAGTAAATATATTATAACGGAAATTCCAGTGGCGTAAATAATTTTGTCTTTTATCCTGGAGAAAATATGAGCCTACCTGTACTTCTGTGGCCGTACATCGATTATATCCCACGATTTCATGGATTGTCTGCACTTGGTAATATTCCCATAAAGAATATCATTATATACAAAAACACTGGTACAGGATGCCGGAAATCTGTATCTAATAGGACAATAATGGGTTTTAACGCACAAGTGTACAATACAGGACATAACCACCGGTGAGTATTTATGTAAATCAAGTTGCTATGGTTTACATGAGAAAAGGACGAGAGCCTATATTTATATAGTTTGCATAAACTTGACTAAAGAGTGCATAAGATATATAATAAATTTGTATATACAACATCTATTGGCAAACTATCAACAATATTGTCTGACAGACCTAATTATAAAAACCATTTCAGTTTAAATATATTGAAATAAACTCTTTAAGAAAGGGGGGGCGTAGGGCGCCTTGCCCTATGCGCAACGAATTATGGTTAAATATCCAAACCTGTTTTCCCCCATACAAGTGGGGAACATCCTATTCCGCAACAGAATTTTCTTTTCTGCCACAGGACATCTGGATTTGAAGAAAGACAATACCCTGTCGGACGATGCTTTGCTTTATTATGAGAGGAGGGCTGTCGGCGGCGCCGCCCAGGTGTGTATCGGCTCATGTGAAGTGGACCCTGTCAGAGGGGCGCGCGGGGGGCCGTGTATCGATATGAGCGACTTTAATTCACTCCATTATCTCAGCAGGCTGGTCGACTATGTATCGCGCCACGGCTCGGTCGCGTCACCGGAGCTCTGTCATGCCGGAATGTACGCCAACAGTATGCCGGGCATGACTAACCCCATCTACGGCCCTTCCGACTGTGAGGTCGAAGGAAGAATTTGCCGTGCCATGCCCGAAAAAGTCATCGAGGAGACCATTGAAGCCTTCGCAAATGCTGCGTTTTTTGCCAAGATGTGCGGTTTTAAAATGGTAACCGTCCACGGCGGTCACGGCTGGCTTCTCCAGCAGTTCTTCAGCCCATATACCAACAAGCGTACCGACAAATGGGGCGGCAGCGCGGAAAACCGCGCGCGTCTTGCCGTTGCGGTCTGCGACGCCATACATAGGAAATGCGGCAGCGGCTTCCCGGTGGAAATGCGCATCAGCGCTACGGAATTTGAGGATGGATATGACGTTGAAGAAGGTATTGAATATGCAAAACAGCTTGAAGGCCACGCCGACATCATCCATGTATCGGTAGGCATCCACGGCAGCCTCATGGGAGACAGCTGGCTGAAGTTCTCCCCCACCATGTTCGCTGACGACGGGGTCAACGTCAAATTTGCGGCTGAAATCAAAAAACACGTAAAGACAACTCCCATCGTTGCCATCGGCGCGTTGACCGACCCTGCCATGATGGAAGAAATCATAGCCTCCGGGAAAGCCGACTTCGTCGCATTGGCGCGCGGCCTTCTGTGCGATCCCGACCTTCCCAACAAAGCGCGCGACGGAAGAGAGGACGAGATCAGAAAGTGTATACGCTGCATGAGCTGCTGGTCCGGACTGATGAACGGTCAGATCTACTGCGCGCTCAATCCCGAAACCAGCCGCGAGCATGAAAGCAAATTCGGATTTCCGCCTGCCGAGAAGAAAACCGTGCTCGTCGCAGGAGGAGGAATCAGTGGTATGCAGGCGGCTCTTACCGCGTCGAACTGCGGACACAAGGTCATCCTGTGCGAAAAGAGCGGACATCTCGGCGGTAGAATAAGCTGCGAAGAAAACGTTCCGTTCAAAAAGCATGTCCGCGAATATATCCAACTGCAGGAAAGGCTGGTTTCCAGAGCGCCCATCGATCTCCGGCTCAACACCGAGGTCACTCCGGAGCTTGCGGAATCGCTCAGGCCCGATGTGATCATTGCCGCCCTCGGAGCGCGTCCCGCGGTACCCAAAATCAAAGGTATCGACGGCCCGAATGTGATGGCGGCGGAAGAGGCGTACATCGATCCTGAAAAAGTCGGGAAGAAAGCCGTAATCCTCGGAGCCGGCCTTGTCGGCACCGAACTTGCCGTCTATCTTTCGATGCTCGGGCACGACGTCGAAATCGTTGAGATGCTCGGCCAGATCAACGCCGAAGGCAACATGACGCAAGGTATGGTTGTCGGCGGGCAGCTCAGGGACCGGGGCATCCGGGTCCGCTTCAACACAAAAGCGCTGGAAATCACAGACCAAGGCGTCGTATGTGAAGGCCCGGACGGTGAAAAGCTGTTGGAAGCCGACACCGTGATCTATGCCACCGGACAAAAGCCTCTTACGGACGAAGCCGTTGCGCTAAACCTATGCGCACCAAGGTTCTATATGATCGGCGACTGCCTGGGACCAAATAACATCATAAACGCGACCAAGACGGCATACACCATAGCAAAAGACATCGGCAGGCACTAAAAAACGAGGGCTGCGGCAAAACGCACGGACCAGGCAATGCTATTAACCGGAAGCAAGAGCAAGAACAATACCTGGCATTCTTTTAAGGAGAACCGATTTAAAATGGGAAGCTGTTTTTTCATTTTTGAGAACACAACAAATTGCTGCTTACTGTAAAAAAGGGACTATCTCAAATCAGATTTTCTGATTTTGAGACAGCCCCTTTATAATCCAATGCAATCGCTCTTGCAGCTAATGTTGGATTTACTGATTCAACCATATTAAACCCCTCTGTTATAGAGATTTTAAATAGTCTTCTATCATTTCCCTTTCTTTCCCAGTTGTTAACGAAGACACTTCATCCCTTCTTGCAGCAATTTTTATAGTTTGATAATTCGGTGCAATTATTTGCTCTATTTCATGTTTTAAGAATATCCACTTCTTTCCCAGCTTTTTTGCTGGGAGCTTTCCGGCTTTAATCATAATATAAAAGCGTTATCGGCCAGGTTAGGCCGCGCAAATGCATCAACCACTCTAAACATATACAGTCATGCGCTAAAAAGTGTAGATAAGCAGGCCGCAGACATGATGAAAAACTTACTCACTCCGAAAAATTCAGGGGTAGAAAAAGGCAGGGATTATACCCTTCTTCTATTATATCTTAAGCTAAGTTTTAGTATCTTTTTATAACTTTGATAGTCAATTAGCAGCCATAATGTTATTATGTAAATCAATATGAATATATGGTAAAACCTTAGAAGCTTTATTGTTCTAAGGTTTCATTTGGCGTGCCTGAAGGGATTCGAACCCCCGGCCAACGGATTAGAAGTCCGTTGCTCTATCCAGCTGAGCTACAGGCACATATTAAATTCAGACACCAGAAGTCAGACAGATTATTCGATTTAAGCTCCTATTTCGCTTTTTCCGGTATCCCGGCTTCATTTTCCATTCCCTGTGTTTGGAGCGGGTGATGGGAATCGAACCCACGCAATCAGCTTGGAAGGCTGATGTTCTACCATTGAACTACACCCGCAAATCACATCACAGCCGCCGACTTAAAATATTATACAGGGTACTTTTTGATTTGTCAACACCAAACAAAGCTGTGCCGGTGCACATAAAATATATCCGGCACATTTTTTCGGAAACTCCCCAAAGCCTTCAAATTGGAATCGTCGGTTCATCTCCATGTTAAGTCTTCCGGTGAAACCAGCCAATAAACCCCCAATGATGGTATCCAATGCTTTACAACGGCTCTTCATTCCACTTGAGCTCCCTCAGCTTTTCCACCATCAGCCTCAGCGCCTTGCCCCTGTGGCTTATCCTATGCTTGTGTTCCGGCTCCAGCTCGGCCGTGGTACAGTTGTACTCAGGCATAAAAAACAAAGGGTCATACCCGAAACCGTTGTTCCCCCTTGGTTCAGTGGCTATATAGCCTTCACAGGTTCCTCTGACGGTAAAGTGATTCCCACCCGGCAGCACAACGGCAATGGCGCATACGAACCTCGCCCTCCTTTTTTCGAAAGGGACGCCGTGAAGCATGCTTAAAAGCTTGTTGTTTCTGTCTTCATCCGTTGCACCTTCTCCTGCAAACCGGGAAGAAAATATTCCCGGGGCGCCGTTTAGAAAATCCACTTCCAGGCCGGAATCATCGGCCATAACCATTTCTCCCGTCAGTTTGTAGACCTCTTCCGCTTTGATTAACGCATTTTCCTCAAAGGTCTTGCCGTATTCCTCAATATCCCTGGTTATCCCCGCTTGCTCCATGGATATTACTTCGAAAGGAAAGTCTTTGAGTATCTCCCCAATTTCCTTGAGCTTTCCCCTATTCCTCGTGGCTGCTATAAATTTTTTCATCCTTGGTAACTCCCCCTATTTCATATGCCAGTTGGCCCAGGACTTCCTTCTGGACTTCTATCAGTTCTTTAATCCCCTTTTCCGCAAGTCTCAACATTTTATCAAACTGCTTTTTATTAAAAGGCGACCGCTCTCCCGTTGCCTGCACCTCTATCAGCTCTCCCGACCCGGACATGACCACATTCATGTCCGCAGTGGCGTTGGAATCCTCTTCATAACACAAATCCAGCATTTCCTGGCCGTCCACAATGCCCACGCTGATGGCTGCCACAAAATCGGTTATGGGAAGCTTTTCCACAAGTCCGGCGTCCATAAGGCTTTTACACGCGTCGGTCATAGCTACGAAAGCCCCTGTGACGGAGGCGGTGCGGGTACCTCCGTCGGCCTGTATCACATCACAGTCAAGAATAATCTCCCTCTCCCCCAGAAGGCTGAAATTGACAACCGATCTTAAGGACCTGCCGATCAGTCTCTGTATCTCCTGGCTTCTTCCATTCTGCTTCAGCTTGCTTATGTCCCTCGGGTTCCTCACATGGGTTGCCCTGGGAAGCATGGCGTATTCCGCCGTCACCCAGCCCTCTCCCGTATTCTTCTTAAAGGGGGGAACCTTTTCATCCACAGAAGCCGTGCAAATCACCTTTGTGTCTCCCACTTCTATTAAAACGGACCCTTCCGCATGTTTTACATAATTCCTCGTTATTCTTACAGACCTGGGTTCTGATAAATCTCTCCCGTCAATCCTCAAATAAATCCCTTCCTTTCCACACGCTCTAATCAAATATTTCATTGATGCCCACAGGTATCGGAATCGCCTCGCCAATATCGGTGCCTTCAGGCAAAGTGCCTTTTTTTCCATCGATTAAAATTTGCGCTTTTTCTACGCCCTTTATTTGCCGCATGGAGTATAAAATCTGCTTCAAAATGGCGTCTTCCCTGGAATTGCCTCCGTAATTCCTTATTTCCGTATTGAAGTTCAAGGTGATGGTATCGCCGTTAACGCTGCTTCCCAGCAGTTTTACTCCTGATGGAAGCTCGGTATAAAGCTTTCTCTTATCGTATTCTTTCCCGAGAGAGGCAATGATATTAGAAGGCAGATCTCCCTCTTGTTCATTCTTGAATTCTACCGATACGGGAAGCAAATAAATATATTGGTCACTTAAATGTTTAAACAAATAGGCATCCAGCTTGTGCATCCCTTTGTCCTTGCTGATCCTGTCCGAATTGATTAAAATGCTTTCCCTGTCCAGGTTTCCCGATATATCGGTATTATACTTGAGTTTTCCCTGGTGACGCCCGTTTATCAAGATTTTAACGCTGTCTACCGTTTTAAATTCCGTGAGCGTATAGACAACAGCGCATACGATGTTCTTTTCCTCTTTTTCACTGCCGTAGTTCAGCAGCTTTTCATTGAAATCTACAATGGCAGTGCCCTGTTTAATATTAATTCCCAATACCTTTGTCCCTTCGGGAAGTACCGGATACAATTCATAATAGCCCAGCTCCTCCCTTGCGATGGTGCCGTCTATCAGTGCCCCAATGGCTGCCCTGGCAATGCCCTCCTGTCTTTCCACCTTTCTGGTAACTGGAATCAGGTCCCCATCCCTGTCCTGGTAATACAGGGTTACGGATAATTGGCCGCTGCCGGCATTTTTGGGGCTGCTGTCCGGCTTGCTCCCGGTTTCGTTCACTTTTGTATCCGCCGACGCTTCATTTTTTACAGGGATGCTGTTATTGTCCGAAGCGGCGGTTTTTTTCACGCTGCCGGCAGTACCATCCGCATTCTTTCTCATCGGAAGTGAACACCCCGAAAGAAATATGAATACAGCCATGGAAAATAAAACCAATCTCCTCTTCATACTTATCCCCCTTACAGAAAGCATATAGTCTTTACCGTAATTATAGACAAATATGGAGCAGTACCATTACTTATTTCCCATGTCCTACTTTATATTACCACAAATTGCCGTCAAAAAAAACAGGAGGGTGAAAAAACTCCTGTCTTCGTATACCTTATGCCCATAAGCGGGGCCGGGCTTATCCCCCGCCCATCCGGAGCTACTTTATTTCCCTGAGAGCCTGCTCTATGGCATTGCACAGCGCCGCAGCGGCATTCTGCCTGAAGGAATCCGTTTTCAGGTTGCCCATATCCTTTTTATTTGTCATAAACGCGACCTCCGCCAGTGAAGCCGTCATTTTGGTAGCTTTGAGCACAACCAGTTTGGGCCGCTCGCTCAGCTTTCTATTGGTGGTCTTCAGCTTGCCAACAAGGTTTTCCTGTATAATCTGCGCGAACCGGTTGTTGGTGAGGCTGTTATTCTGGGGTGTAACAGGGTTGAACAGCGTCATGGTCCCTCCGTAGTCCGGGTTGTCCAGGGCATTATTATGAATGCTCAAAAAAAGCGCGGCATTCAGGTCATTGGCTATATAGGCCCTTTCATACAGCCCTACATAGATATCATCGCTCCTTATCATGTAGGTTTTAATATTTTTTCCCTTCAAAAGGGCGTTGAGCCTGAGTGCGATGTCAAGGTTCAGGTCTTTTTCATAGATCCCGCCGTAAATGGCACCGGGCTCCACTCCACCGTGCCCCGCATCAATGACAACCAGCTTATCCTTCCTGGAAGCAGGCTTTAAGATGCAAATGGCGGTGTCGTTGGTCTGGGGCCTTGTAATAATCTCATAGAAAAATTTATCCTTCGCATTAAAAACCATGCGGGTGGTTCCGGCCTTCTCATCCTTTTCAATTTCCACCGTATCTAACAGGCTGTCATTGATTTTAAACACCCCTGTACCGATTTCCCCCTGGGTGCTGGGAAAGGTTATGGTGTATTTGGTTCCTTTCTCATCAAACTTGCCTGTATACAGCTTCTTCATATCCTCGTCCCCCTCGGTCAGCTTCACCCCCTTCAAGCTGAAAAATACCCTGTCGCTGCTGTTGTCATAAACAATATTCTCATAGGTGGGCTTCTCCACGCTGATAACCAGCTGGTCCGCCTTTTCTTCCACCTGATACTGGGCCTGTCCGTTCAAATCCAGGACAACCCTGGCATTGTTCCCATTATACCTGGCATACCTCACCGCATTGACAAAGTTTCCCTTGGTTTCTATTTTGGTTTCCTTGTCCGGCGCCTGGGTGCCGGGGATATCGATTACGATCCTGTCCGGTTTGGTCAGTCTCAGTACATTGCTCCCTTTATAGCTGTCCATGGACAGGGTAACCAGGTCCTTTTCGCCGCTGCTGGAAAACTGCACATCCTTCAGCGTATTCTTGACGGTATCTATGGTTATGAGGCCTTCCTTGGGAAACCAGCCCACGCTCATGTTCATCTGCTTGTCCATAAAGCTCACCGGTATCGTCAGCCTGTTATTGACCATCCTTGCGGCTGCGTCCATCTTGACCGGACTGCCGTTTAGCTTTGCGGTGGCGTCGTTTTCCTTGAACTCAATGCTCATGTTGTTGTATTTTACGCTCATCTTCCGGGTGGACGCATTCCAGTTCACCGTGGCGCCCAGTTTTTCAAAGACAGCCCGCACCGGCACCATGGAGCGGCTGTTTATAATTACAGGAGGCACATCGGTACTCACCGTTTCGTCATTGATTTTCAGGGTGTAGATTTTTCCTGTATACTTGAGGGTTTTGCCGTCATAGGTTAACAGAAGGTCTTTGGAAAAAGCATCCACAGAGAAAAGGGAAAGAACTAAAACACATAAAACCGCCATTGCAATTTTTTTCATAAGAAATACCCCGTTTATTCATCCTTTGTAAGTCTATTGCGGGTGCAAAAACATAAAGCCTGTTCGGGCAGCCCGCTCATCAGCCTGTAGTTTTCAGCCTCCTACTCTTATACTTCGGCAAAATTTTCTAATTTCCTCCTGGTTTTTCGTTTTTTAATCATTTTGTAATATAAGTGTAATTTATTTTCCGGTTCTCTGTTTCGACTCATTGTATGACAGGATGCAGCCGCAGAACCTTTGCCTGTACAGGCCCATTTCCTTTGCCTCCTGCTGTCCCTGGCGGAACCCCGGCCTAAAGTCCCTGTAATAGAACCCCACTCCGTATCTTTCGGCAAATTTTCCGCCTAATTCCTTGATCAGATCATGCTTCTGGTAGGGACTTACCAGAAGGGTGGTGGTAAAAGCATCAAAGCCGTGTTCCTTTGAAAATGCCGCCGCCCTGTCCAGGCGCAGGCTGTAGCACATCCGGCATCTTTCATCTCCGGAACCCTTAAAGTTTTCCCATACATCCTGCTTAAAGTCGTCGGTGTAGCTGACCCGAATCCCTTTTTGCAGCGAAAACTTCTCCACGTTTTCCCTGCGCTTTATAAACTCGTCCCTGGGGTGTATATTTGGATTATAAAAAAAGCCCTCAAAAGAAACGCCTTCTTCCTGCAATACCCTTGCAGGATATACCGAACACGGTGCACAGCACATGTGCAGCAGCAGTTTCATCCTTCTTCATCTCCGGTTAATGGTTATCGTTTTTTCGTATTGTCCGAATGCTGAGGTATTGGCTGCGCCAATGCGGAGTGCCGGAATCACTTTGAAACTTCCCGGTCGATTTATGGGCCTCAGCCTGTGTTTAATCCTGGTACTTTAACCCCAGATGCTCGTAAGCCAGCTTTGTGGCAACGCGGCCCCTGGGAGTCTTGTTGATAAAGCCCAGCTGAAGCAGGTACGGCTCGTAAACATCCTCAATGGTTTCGGTCTCCTCCCCTATGGACGCCGCCAGCGTATCCAGGCCTACCGGACCTCCTGCAAACTTGTTTATTATGCTCGCAAGCATATTCCTATCCACCCCGTCCAGGCCTATTCCGTCAACCTCAAGGGCTTCCAGCCCCATCCTGGCCACATCCAGGCTGATAAAACCGTTTGCCCGCACCTGAGCAAAGTCCCTGATCCTCTTCAACAGCCTGTTTGCAATTCTCGGGGTGCCCCTGGAGCGCTTTGCAATCTCCCTTGCGCCTTCGTCGTCAATCCCTATGTTGAGTATGGCCGCCGACCTTTTTACAATGTACTCCAGCTCTTCGGGATTATACAATTCCAGCCGGTTGATCACGCCGAACCTGTCCCTCAGGGGGGAAGTCAAGAGTCCGGCCCTGGTCGTTGCCCCCACCAGGGTAAATTTCGGGAGGTCAAGCCTTATGGACCGGGCACTGGGCCCCTTCCCGATAATGATGTCCAGGGCATAGTCTTCCATGGCGGGATAAAGTATTTCCTCCACGCTCCTGTTCAGCCGGTGTATTTCATCAATAAAAAGCACGTCGTAGTTTCCCAGATTGGTCAAAATGGCCGCCAAATCCCCCGGCCTTTCTATGGCGGGACCCGATGTCACCCTTATATTTACACCCAGCTCGGAGGCAATGATCCCCGCCAGGGTCGTTTTACCCAGGCCGGGAGGCCCGTACAGGAGAACATGGTCCAGGGCCTCCTTTCTTTCTCTTGCGGCCTGGATAAATACCCGGAGGTTTTCCTTAACCTTGGTCTGTCCGATGTATTCATCCATTTTTCTGGGTCTCAAGCTTACCTCGTCGAAATCCTCCCTGCCGGCCTCACTGCTTACAATTCTCTCTTCCATTGGTCACCTCTTAATAAAAAGCCTTTTATCTTACCAGTCCCTTCAACGCCTTTTTAATCACCGATTCCAGGTCCATATCTTCCGAATAGACGGCAGATACCGCCCTGCTGGCCTCCAGCGGGGTGTATCCCAGCACCATCAGCGCGCTGACCGCTTCGGATATCCTTGAGCCATTCCCGGTCTCAACGGCGTTTTCTTCTCCATTTATGGAAATATTGTCCATGTGTTCCTTTTTTATCTTATCCTTAAGCTCCAGTATTATTCTCTGGGCTGTTTTAGCCCCTATGCCCTGGGCCCTGGTGAGGGTTTTAACATCCTCCGTAACAACGGCAAGGCAGAATTTAGACGGAGATACGCACGACAGCACCGATATGGCCGCTTTGGGGCCAATCCCCGAAACCGAGATCAGGAGTTCAAACATGCTTAACTCTTCGGTTGTACGAAATCCGTACAGGCTCATCACATCCTCCCTTACGTAGAGGTAAGTGTGAACCTTCACCTCTTCCCCAACCGCGCCCACTGCCTCCAGGGTGGATAAAGCCGTGTATATTTTATAGCCTACGCCGTTGGCTTCCACCACCATATACTCATTGTGCTTATAAGCGAGTTTTCCTCTTATGTATGCAAACAATCCCCGTACCTCCAGTTCTGTAACCATTAAAGCCGCCGAAAGCCTTTATCCGCCATTCCCTGCCTCAACCCTTCCGCTCCCGGGTGCCCAGGGCGTTCATCCTGTGCGAATGCCCGTGGCATATGGCCACCGCCAGGGCGTCCGCCGCATCATCCGGTTTGGGTATCTCAGGAAGGTTTAGGATGATCCTGACCATCTGCTGCATCTGGTTTTTATCCGCCCTGCCGTAACCGACAACCGACTGTTTCACCTGCAAGGGCGTGTATTCAAAAACATCAACCCCGGATTTCGCTGCGGCCAGCATCGCCACACCCCGGCCGTGCCCCACGGCCAGCGCTGTCTTTATGTTCTTATTGAAGAACAGCTCCTCTACCGAAATTGCCTGGGGCGAATATTGTTTTATCAATTTCTCCAGCCCATCGTTAAGAAAAAGCAGCCTTTTCGGCAGTTCCACCGAGGCCTCCGTGGTAATTACCCCATAGTCCACTACCGAAAATTTGTTCCCTTCATATTTTACTACACCATACCCCGTGATTGCAAATCCCGGGTCAATCCCCATAATGACCATAAAGGCACCTCCAGCCCTCTGCGGCGCTTCTAAGCGGCGAATCATCGCCGGTTCCGATATTCGCCGCAGCTGCGGATTTTCAAACAGAATATTTTGCAAGTCTCAATTCACGCGCCTGTGCAGGGCGCGGCCATCCACTTCCAGTATACCGCATACTGGAGAGAGTTTCAATCCACGCGCCCGTGCGGGGCGCGACTCTCGCCGTCAAAAACAACTGCGTCCCCACCGGGTTTCAATCCACGCGCCCGTGCGGGGCGCGACAGCTTAAAAAAACATATAGTAAAATCAAGGGCTCCAGCCCTGTATTCTGCGAACTGTCTGTCATCTATCCTCAAAGCCTTGAAAATCCGACTGAAGTATGCCGTAAGCATCACCTGTCACAGGGGTGCGATGCGGCCGGAGAAATTATGATCACTTAGGGTTCGCATCAATCAGCAGCACCCCTTCCGGATCATACCCCGTCTTGGCGCCGAAATGCTCGGTGCGGTTCTTCCAGTTGTCTCCAAGAAAATAGTACCGCAAGCTGTCCGTCTTCGGATCGGCAATGCTTTCCAGGCGGTGCTTCAGCTCTGCAAATTGGGTGGGGTCCACCAGACATTCAAACACCGAGTTCTGTACCCGTTGCCCGTAATTGACACACTGCTTTGCCACCTTTCGCAAGCGGGTTTTCCCCGCAACCGTTGTGACATTTACATCATAAGTAATCAACACCATCATTGTCTGCACCTCATTTCCAGATAAACGGCGGATAGTCCTCCAGGTCTCCCCGCATGTGCCTTGCCAGCAGCATAGCTTGCACATACGGAACAAGGCCCAGGGGGATTCTTTCTTCCAGGTAAGGATGGATGATTTCCTCCTGCTTTCGCTTTTGCCAGGCGGTGAGGACTTCCTTGCGCGTATCCTCATCCATAATCACGGCACCGTTTTCTTTAATCACAAAGCCCCCGGATGAGACCTGGTTCCGGTTGACCAGCGTCACAGCCAGCCGGTCTGCGAAATGGGGCCTTAACTCTTCCATGATATCCAATGCCAGGCTCGGCCGTCCGGGGCGGTCCCTGTGAAGAAATCCTACCTGCGGGTCCAGTCCCACACTTTCCAACGCTGCAACTGCCTCATGGGTAAGCAGGGTATACAGGAACGACAGCAGCGCGTTAATGCGGTCTGTGGGCGGACGCCTGTTCCTGCCTGTCATGCA
Organism: Eubacteriales bacterium; assembly: GCA_024655885.1. Classification (GTDB taxonomy): domain Bacteria; phylum Bacillota; class Clostridia; order Acetivibrionales; family JANLFN01; genus JANLFN01. Next base: position 280,181 of record JANLFN010000002.1, read on the forward strand.
AAAGTCCTCCTTTTGATTCAGAATCAACTCATTAAAGCATGAAAAGTACAAATGTGCCGCTTCTCCCTCAATTCCCCGGACTGCATCACTGTTCTCAGCCTTTTCCAGTCTCTGGGGCATGGCCGCCAGCCACTGCAATGTATTCTCCAGCAATTCCCTATCAACCGATTCGGGATGGTCCCGCAGCGCACGGTGCAGCACGGCGCGGCAGTTGACCACCTTCGCCGTAATAAACCGTCGGGACAGTCTCAAGGAAACGGCCTCATCATCGGACCAGCGGTACTGCGTGCGCCGGAGAAGAACATTTCCCGAGATATTCCCGGTAACGCGTCCCATGAATCTGCCGTATTCCGTTAAAAATGAAAGTGCGACACCCCGCTCGCAGCAGAGATACATCAGTCCGGGGCTTGCTCCCGCAAAGCCGAAGCAGATGATCCCCTCCAGGTTGTGAACTGGAATGCGGAACCGGATTTCATCCTTGACTTTCACCAGCACATTTTCATTTTCACACGCCAGATAGGCATCCGGCATCGTCACATAAAGTGTATTTAAAAGTTTTCTCAAAAATTGTCCACCTCCGCACGGCACATCCGTGCCAGATAATCGCTCACAGAACGGGGGTGCAGTGTCAAAGCGGGCTGGCATTGCTCAACCAGGGAGCACTGGGAACATCGCTTGCCTTTTTGGGCTTTGGGCGTCCTTCCTTCCGAGGCCAGCCTGTGCATGTGAGCTGCCAGGTCGGCTGTGTGTTTTCGCAGTACATCATCCAGAACCACTTTTTCCCGGTGCCTGGTTTGACCATAATACAGCGCTCCGTATTCAATCCTCAGCTCCAGCATCTCCTCCAGAGCCATGGCCTGGGCGCAGAGCTGCACGGCATCTCTGTCATCGGGCTTCGGTCTCCCCCGCTTATACTCCACCGGAACGGGCCGCCACCATCCCTTCTGCTTTTCCAGCCGGCAGCAAAAGCCCGGGACAGAGTTGTCCTCTCTATAGAATTCCACCACATCCGCCGTACCGCCAAGGCCTAAAATGTGCGACACAACCGGCATAGCTCTTACAACCCTTAGATTTTTCCGGGTTTCATCCTCGTCGAAATCATCCACCCGCTCATGAAGGTATTTTCCCTCCACGGTGCGCACATTTTCCTCCCAGACCTGCTCGATATGAATAAGCGCCCACTGTCTCTCGCAGAAAGCCATGTGCTGGATGCCGGAGAGGAGCAGCAGGTCGTCGTCCGAATATATCGCCGTCAAGGAATACCCCCTGCTTAGAAACCATCAATGATTTCCGGCGTCAAGCCGTCTAATGGTTCAAGCTTGATGTCATAGTCTGTAGTATCTCTTGGTTCATTCACACCGGGCTTTACAGAGACCTGCAACGACCGATGCACTTTAGCAGAAGGGTATTGCCCGTTTCTGCAATTATGCTGCCACCAATAGATCTTATATACCTCCATACTGCCCTCCGGTCTTGCAGAAGACGCATCATTCTGAAACAGGTGAATCAAAGCATCTTTGATTGATTCTGCGTCTTCCTCGCTGAAACCTGTTTTGTCGGCAAGCTGGGGATTTATGCTTCCATAGAATATATACAAACCATGATCCACACGATGTTTCATCCCCATGGTATCCGAAGCCTTTCTTTTTCCGTCGCCTTCACCGCTTACGCTTTTTGTGATCTGAATGCTTGACACGCTGACAGGACTGACGCTAAAGGCAGAATGGATGGATACCGGCCCCCGGATCCCTATAGAAACTCCTTTATCTTCGCCGCCTTTAAAAGCAAAAACCTGTCCAAAAGCCCGGACATCCAACCATTTCTTGCATGCTTCCAGTTGAAATCGTTCTTCATCTTTTTGAAAATCTTTTAATTCCCCATCCGCTCTGGCCCGAAGGCTCCTATATCCATCCACCCTGTTGTCGTCCGACTGGACAAAAATAGCCTTTCCAGCCTCCAGCAAGCGATTTCTTATCTTACGTTTAATACAGACATCAGAAATCTCTCCAAGTCCGTCATAATTAATCCGGGGACGGTTTCCATTTAAAGGGTCGCCGTTTGGATTTGCGTTTTTCACATGAATAATTACGGCAAAATCAATTTTGTTTTTTAACGTTTCCATCCTAATCCTCCTTTATTTCACTTTTAATTTTCGTGAGCAAATGATCCGAAATTCTTCTCAGTGTCCGCCTGTGATTTTGTCTTCATCCGTTTGTTTCTTATCTCCTTCTTCTTTGTTTCTAAGCGCCTCACACTGACAGTGATATCCCAGCAGAAATTCACCACTCAGTTTCTTATCGCTAATGAAGTCATCAGGTTCAAACATTGCAATCACTTCGGATATCAAACGCTGCCGCTTCAATGATTTACCGCCTAACCTGGCTTTATAGGGGGATAGTGCCAGTTCGATCGTTCTCCATGTAGTATACGGGCGATCTGCAAATCGCTGCATAAGTCTGGCTGCATTTGTCTGGCGTTCTTCTCCCACATCATTCAATGCCCATTGTTCCAAATCATCTGCCAAGGCCAGCAGCCTGCCGTATAAGTAATCTCTAGTTTTTCGGTTTTTATCCAGAGACATGTTAAGCCCCTCCTTTTCATGCAATTTTTTATAAAGTGAACAAGCAATGCTAAGCGTTTTGTTCCACTCCCTGGGTTCCATGCCGATTCTGTTGGAAGCCCTTCGGACAGCTGAATCTACAAGATCCTTCGGTATTTTCCGTCCATCGATAATACAGGGGAGAATCCGTTCAACGGTTGCACTTCGCAGCTTATCGTCAAGATTTTTTCCGTAAGCCGCCTCTGCGATATCGCTTGGAGCAGGAGCCCCGACAAATCGAAGATACTTTTTTTTAGAGCTCCCTTTTTTGGGCTTCGATAATTCGACATACCGGTAATCGTGAAACCATGAACAAGTTTCATGCCAGTTATCAATTCTTTTGAGAAAATCCGAACCTGTCAGCTCCCTGTAAAAGACAATTGCCATTCTACCCGTTGTGACCGAATCCATTCCCATAACCACCACATCCGTCGTATCACCTAGTTCGACACTGTAACCGGCGATTTTCCTCTTAAGCTTTTGTGCCAATTCCTGGGCGGTGGACACCGAATATTCGGAATCACTTTGAATGGAAGCAAAGCCAAGCATTGTAAAAGGGTCTGCCAGCGGGTCAGGTATATCCTTGCCGGAAGTGGCCCATGCCACAACGGTTAAACCCGGTTCCCTGCCTTTTCCTTCATAAAAAACCCTACCCTGTCTTGCAATCAACCAGCGCAAAGCATTATGAGCCTTCTGGGTTACTTCACAACCTACACCGCAAGCTTGTTCCGCTGTCAGAAAGCGACCGCGGAAAGTAAAGCCGCTTGTGTCATTGGAAGAAATCAGCTTGGCTTTATCTCCGTCATTTCTTAATTTTGCCGGATGCTGTTCCGCTGAAGGAATTACTGTTCCGGTAACATAACAAAAATCTCTTCCTCCTTTCGTTGATAAATAGTAGTTGATCCAGCTTTCAAATAGACCTGAATCAGTCCATACAGCGGCTTGTTGCTCACCGGGAATTTCAACAATCCAACGCACAAAAGCATCTTCCTGAGGTGAATCCGGAGCATCTTTCACTATTTTCCTGTTCCACTTTTTTAACAGCTTTCCATCTTCACCGATAAATAGAACTTGATGGTCCACCAGGTCCTTGATCACATTTCCTTTCTCAATGTACTTCAATACCGCTTTAGCTTTTGGGTGTGAATAGTCGGACTCACACCACGCTTTTAGGTCTCTTTTATAATTCTCATATGGCTCTTTCGGATTGGACAAATAACCAAATGTTACTTCACCGCCATATTCGATGAAATCCATAGCAATATATTGAAGCTTGTCACACAGCGGATGATTTACCGGCTTTGATCCGGCTCTGCCTCCTGAACTTTCAGTGCAGGGCACAATAGTTCTTGATTCTTCCTTTGGAACGAATCGGGCCCTCTTAAAATTGCCGTCTCCGTCAATGACGATCTCAATTTGGGCTTTCTGCGTGGTATGACAGATTGGCAAGAGCGGCATTTCATCATCGTTAGTAATAATTCCGATCTTAGATTTACAGGCGTCATAGGTTTCGTAAAGCTTCTGTATCCAGTTCATGGAACTGCCTCCTCTTCCGTCCAGCCTTCCAAAATCCCCTCTTCCTCTAATCCGGATGAAGCAATGGGCTTTGCGGTCATTGATTTTACGGACTTACAGACCGTACAGCTCTCGGGACGGATAAACTCCACAATGCCATTCATCATTTTGGGTCTCCAGAACCTGGCCCTTAATTCGCTCTTCCCACATTCATCGGGATAATCAAAGCCATGGAACATCAAGCCAAAGGTAAGTTCACCATAGGAATCATAAAACCCTTCGCCCTGACCAAACCGGCAAGGCTCCACATAGCCTTGGCATTCTCGCGCTCCAAGGAAAATATCCCTTCTGCCCCCCCTTTCTATCATCCGTTTGGCAACAAAATAATGCTTATTCTCATTTCTGTCCTTTGCCATATCTTCCCGGTTGAAGTTCCATTCGAAATGGGCCTGTATCTGATATTCCACATCAGAAAGATAGGTATAGATGGAGAGAGAATTCCCGCCGCTATAATCCAGCGGTTTTACACTCCGGGTTTCAGTCCGTATCGCTTTGATTACACGGAGCTTGTCAATAATCCAGACAAGGGTGGGTTTCCAGTAAACGGATTCCATGATTCCTTTCAAAGCTTGATACGTTGGAATCTGATAAGAACATTTTTCTCCGCCAATTTTAGTCAGCGGGTCGGTAAACAGGGCGTATCTGCCATACACCTTAAACTCTACCTTGTTTTTCATGTGGCACCTCCTTAGCATATAAGAAATTCCATTTGATTCTCTTGAGAAAGGCATATGCCGTATTGAACGCTATAATATTGTTTATCCAAATAAAAAACACCAGTATCTTTTTGAACTTCATGAATAATCCCCTGTCTCAGCAATCTATCCAGCATATACAAATACACATTGATTGAATACATTTGAGCCTCTCTCAGCAATTTGTATTGTTTCTCAAGGTTCCGTGCGGCACACAGCTCTTTGATGATTCTTTCACCTTCCTTCTGATAAGGAACGATTATGCCACGTGTAGACGAATCAATGGCCTGAAAAACCTCGGAGGCTGTCATAAAAGATTGGCACAACGGTATTTTGGGGTGTGAATTGTTGTTTTGTCTTTTATACGCATCCACAGAGTATTTATTTGTTGACAGGAGTTCAAATAAGCTGTCCTCCCTGCCGACCTTTGAATGGCTGTCTACAGGATAACCCATTTTTGCAGACCTTTCGTAAAAATAGTATTGATAATATCGTTCTATGGCTTTAAAGCCCAAAATATCATAATCAAACTTTTCGGGGCTTGTTTTATACTCACTTAACACACGCTCTGCTTTATCTCTGCCCATTCGGATATCTTCCAGCCTATGGAGATTTTCGTCCTTGGGATTGACGATAAAAACCCTCCCAAGGCCGGCTCTTGAGCCATTCCGATTGCAGCGACCTGCGGCCTGTGCAATGGAATCAAGTCCCGCCAGATAGCGGATGACGGTGCCAAAATCGATATCCACACCTGCTTCAATCATCTGGGTGCTGACGCAAATGGTGGGTTTTCCGGCGGTCAAATTGTTTCTGAGTCTGTCCAATACATCCATGCGGTGCTTGGGATACATGCCCGTACTGAGGTGAAAAACCTCAGCTTCCGGATGATTTTGCAGCACTTTATAAAGGTTGACGGCCGAGTCTTTTGTATTCACCACCGTCAAAACACTTCCGGTTTGCTGTAATTCCTTTTTTACAAGACCAGCCACTTCCAGGTTTGTCCAGCCCCCAATTTTGCATTGGTCATAAACTTCAACCCTTTTTAACTCATTAAATAGTTTCTGGGCATCCGGCATCATCTGCTGTTCGGATGTGATGTGCAGCGCTCTTTGGGAAGGGATTATTTTCCCTAGCAGCGGCTGTGTGGCTGTGCAGAGGACCACTGTAGAACCGCAGGCGTGGATCAAAAATCGAATTGCCAGATTGAAAAGATGCACACATCGGACTGGAAGGGTTTGAATCTCATCGAAAATAAGCACTGCGTTCGCAAGCTGATGCATTCTTCTGGCACTCCTGGTTCCATAACCAAATAAAGTCTCCAGGAACTGAACCATGGTGGTAAAAACTACAGGCGCATCCCAATTTTCGGATAGCAGCTTTTGTCTGGTGTTTTCCTCTTCGGGCGTTAAATTGGAATGATGCTCCAGCACAATACGGCTTGAATAAAATCCCTCATTGGTCTTTTCCTCCAGAATTTCCCTCACTTTTTGTGCGTTCTGATCAATGATCGAAGTGTATGGAATCACATAGATAATCCTGTCCATATGATACCTGTCCGCATGGTTCAGGGCAAAGCGCAGGCTGGAAAGGGTTTTTCCTCCCCCTGTGGGCACTGTTAATTGATAAAGTCCTTTCGGCTTTTTCGAAAAAATCAGGCACTGTTCAGAAATCTCTTGCCGCAGTACATCAACCTTATTTTGGTTCCTGAATTTACTTATTTCGCCATTCAATTTTTCAATCAGAACCGACCAGGGTACATAATTCCCTTGATTTCTTATGCTTTCTTGGTCAGGAAATTCAAAAATCGCCGTATTCAGCCTGTCTGCATCAATGAGACAACTGAAAAGGAATCTTACTAATAACCCGATCTTAAACATATAGGTTTCTTTAGAGTCGTTTTCATCAAAAATGGATTTGATTTTTTGATTGATTAAAGTTACTAGGAGTGGTCTGAAAGTAATTCTTCAACCTTCGATTTAATATCCTTCTCCAGGTTGACTAAAGATTCTTTTGTCCGTGTTTTTTCCTCTGATTTTTTGATGCGCCTTGAGAAATTATCTTCTCCCTCGGGTGTCAAGCAGTCTATCAAGCCAGAGTGATGTGAAGCAATTGTTAAGGCCAGTATTTGTGAAACGAACAGGCTTTCATTGCCTTTGTCTGAAAAATAGCGGTGTATGACCTGGGCACCCGCACTGGAGTGATCCGGTTTCCCTTTTTGCCTACTTATATCTATAGAATCATCTCCATCCGGATCATCCAAACCGACGGCTGAACGGATATACTGGTCAAATTCCTGAGTCGCTTTTCCGAGGTCATGCAAAAGTCCAATTAATTCACCCGGCTTTTCAAGACCTATTTTAGTTGCAAAGCGGCCTGCTAAAGAAGAAGTCTCTTTCAAGTGCTGCCATAAATCTTGGGTTTTCCCGTCGGCTTCACGCCGATGCGCAATAAACTGCTTTTTAATATTTGCATGAATATCTGCGTGTTCATCTTGCATTCTGCTCCCCTCCTTCAGGCAGTAGCTTATCTTATATACCAGTCAGCCTACGCCTGTTTCCGTTTCCCTCTTCCATATATAGCATTCACGCCCATCATAAATAAATCTCATTAAAGCCTTTTATTTAGCCAAATTTGACAAAATATATCAAAAATTTGAATAATGTAGATTTTATTCCACATATTATCTTATATTAATGAAAAGATAAAGACAAGCCGATTTTAGAATAATTTTGACAAAATAAGCATAAACAATTACCTCAGATTTTAGAAACTCATAAGTTTGCAACTTATGGTATGATTGCGTCATACTGTTACGGTGAATTCAATGCTGAATAAATATAAATCATGTTGCATATTTATACATTTCCGTGTATAATAATCTTTAATTTCTATAAGAAATCTGTTATCATAAGCGTATGAAAACCGTATACAACTCATCTGTTTTCATAAACTATTTTAACACCACAAGAATTAAGGAGGTAATTGTATGAGTCAAAAGGAAAAAGTGGTCCTCGCCTATTCGGGCGGTCTGGATACGTCCATCATCATACCGTGGCTAAAGGAAAACTATGATTGTGAAGTAATCGCCATGGCAGCGGATGTAGGCCAGGGGGAAGAACTGGAGCCCCTCAATGAAAAGGCTATAAAAACGGGAGCCAGCAAGATATACATAGAGGATTTGAAGGAAGAATTCATTACCGACTTTATCTATCCCACCCTGAAGGCAGGTGCCGTATATGAAGGGAAATACCTTCTGGGAACCTCTTTTGCAAGGCCCATCATCGCAAAGAGAATGGTGGAGATAGCCCTCAAGGAGGGTGCAACAGCCGTTGCCCACGGTGCTACGGGCAAAGGGAACGACCAGGTGAGGTTCGAGCTCACCGTTAAAGCGCTGGCTCCTCACCTGAAGATCATCGCCCCGTGGAGGATATGGGATATCAAATCCAGGGAGGATGAAATCGACTACGCGCAGCAGAGGAATATCCCGGTGCCCGTTACTAAAAAGGACAATTACAGCATGGACAGGAACCTATGGCACTTAAGCCATGAGGGCTCGGACCTGGAAGATCCCTGGAACGAACCCCGGTACGACAAGCTGCTGAAAATGATGGTCCCCCCTGAAAAAGCCCCCGACACCCCGGCCTATGTGGAAATCTATTTTGAAAAGGGAATTCCCAAGAAGGTGAACGGAAAGGAATACGGGCCTGTGCAGCTCATAGAGGTGCTGAACAGGCTCGGAGGAGAAAACGGCATAGGCATCGTCGACATGGTGGAAAACAGGCTGGTGGGAATGAAATCCAGGGGAGTGTACGAAACCCCCGGCGGCACTATTTTATATGCGGCCCACAGGGAGCTGGAGCTGCTCTGCCTGGACAGGGACACCCTGCACTACAAGGACCTGGTGGCGCAGAGGTTTGCGGAGCTGGTATACTTCGGCCAGTGGTACACCCCTCTGAGGGAAGCCCTGTCCGCTTTTGTGGACAGCACCCAGCAAAATGTGACGGGAACGGTGAGAATGAAGCTTTACAAGGGCAACTGCATGCCCGCCGGCTCCAAGTCCGAATATTCGCTGTACAGTGAGGAACTCTCCACCTTCGGGAGGGATGAGGTGTACAACCAGAAGGATGCCGAAGGCTTTATCAACCTTTTCGGCCTGCCCATGAAGGTCCGGTCCCTTATGATGAACAAAAATGACTCCAAGGGGTGCACAAAGCCATGAAGCTCTGGGGTGGAAGGTTCAGCAAAAACACGGACAAAACCGTGGACGATTTCAATTCCTCCATAAGTTTTGACAGCCGGATGTACAGGCAGGATATCCGGGGCAGCCTGGCCCATGCAAAAATGCTGGGCAAGTGCGGCGTTATTCCGGAGGAGGAAGCCGCGTTGATATGCAAAACCCTCTCCGAAATCCTGGCGGATATTGAAAAAGGCAGGGTGGAGTTTGAAATCGACGCGGAAGACATCCATATGAATATTGAGAAAATTCTCATATCCAGGATAGGCGATACGGGGAAGAAGCTCCACACGGGGAGAAGCCGCAATGACCAGGTGGCTCTGGACCTAAGGATGTACCTCAAGGATGAGATAAAAGAAATAAAGAGCCTGCTGGCGGCCCTTGAGACCGCCCTGCTGGACATTGCGGAAAAGAACCTTACGGTGATTCTTCCCGGCTATACCCACCTTCAAAGGGCACAGCCCGTCACGCTGGCGCACCACATGATGGCCTATTTCCAGATGTTCGGGAGGGATATGGAGAGGTTGGACGACTGTTATAAAAGGACGGATGTCATGCCCTTGGGGTCAGGCGCCCTTGCGGGGACAACTTATCCCCTGGACAGGCAAGCGGTGGCCGATGAGCTCGGTTTCTCCGCAATTACCGCCAACAGCCTGGATGCCGTGAGCGACAGGGATTTTGCCATTGAGCTGCTGTCCTGCCTTTCCATTGTCATGATGCATTTGAGCAGGTTCTGCGAAGAACTGGTATTATGGTCCTCCCTTGAATTCGGATTTGTTGAGATGGATGACGCCTACAGTACGGGAAGCAGCATCATGCCCCAAAAGAAAAATCCCGATGTTGCGGAGCTGGTCAGGGGGAAGACAGGAAGAGTTTACGGAAGCCTGGTGACCCTGCTCACCGTCATGAAATCCTTGCCCCTGGCCTACAACAAAGACATGCAGGAAGACAAGGAAGCGGTTTTTGATGCGGTGGATACGGTGAAGATGTGCCTTCCCGTATTTACCAGAATGCTCTTGACAATGAAGGTGAAGAAAGAAAACATGTACAGGGCGGCGCAGGGCGGCTTTACCAATGCGACGGACATTGCCGACTACCTGGTGAAAAAGGGTGTTCCTTTCAGGAGCTCCCATGAAATTATCGGCCGGCTGGTCCTTTTCTGCATACAGAACGGCAAGTCCATCGAAGAACTGGGCCTGCAGGAGTTGAAAAGCTTCTCCCCCCTTATTGAGGAGGATATCTATGAAGCCATAAGCCTGGAGAGATGTGTTTCGGAGAGAAAGCTTCCGGGCGGCCCGGCGGTGGAAAGCGTGATGGAAGCCATACGAAAGGGCAGGATTTTTTTGTCACGGACATAAAATACAGGTGCTTCTTTGGGGCATCAGCTTAAAAAGGAATGAGGCGGAAATATGAGATGAGTTTCCACCTCATTTTTTGCCTTGAATACACACGCTTATATTGAGCTTTCCGGATTTTGCATCTACACGAACCTCTCTCAGGATGATGCCCTTTACTTGAAAAGTTGAAACCAGGTCCCTTTTAATGTTTTCCACAAGTTGGTCGTATTGTCCCACATCCATTTTACTCTTGAACAGCATGGAATCCCCCTGACAAAAAGAATAATTGTCCTCTGCGGCCTATCCACCACTTGTTATCATGTTACGTCATTTCCCCTGTTTTGTATATTATTTCCTTGCGGAGGAAGGGCCTGATAATTTCCTGAAAATTCAAAAAGCCCGGCCGGCCGGACTTTCCCAGAGGAGTTATGAAGGTCATTTCTGCTTAACCTTTTTGTCCAGGGCTTTTCCCATGCTGTACCACGAATCTCTCAGTTTAAACCTTATTTCTTCATCCAATATTCTTTCTATGACATCATTTAAGCTCTTTCGCATCTCAATATATTCAATCATATTGAATTCAGGCTTTTCCAACAGTTTCTCCATAGATGAAATCCAGCTGTTGATATGTTCGGAACCTAAAAATTCACCTGGTATTTTTCTCTTCAAATGCACAAGGACAAGCTTAACCGCCTTACGCTTAATGTCTGCATCTGTTTGAACCTTTCTTGCACAGTCCTTTGCCATCCTAAACACTCCCTATTATTCAAATTCATATAAATATATTGAAACACAAAAAATATTTTTTCAATTTTTGATAAGTAATTATTAATATTTTAGAAAATTGCATCTCTACAAATGAAACTTTTTGTGATACTTTAATTATATAATACAATGGTGCACAATGCAATTTATCAATAAAATAGCAATCATTTTTTGGCTATTAATTATATTATTTCAATTTTATACATATTATAACATAATATCAAAAAAATATCTAGAAAAATCAGCCTCTTTTTAATAATATTGGAACAGGGCTGTTTTCTCGGCAGGATACCCGCTTTCAGCGGATGAAATGTTGTAAATACCGAAGCTTAGACATGGGATGTGCAAAACTTTTTTGTGGGAAAAAAATCGAGGCACTAGTAAAGGACTAATTTCTTTCCGTTCAACCTGTTTTTATCTATATCTCCTTCTTTGGATTTGGGGATTGTTATTGTATCGCTATTTCCGTCACTGACATACTGGTCTTCCCTCGGCAGGTTTTTCAACCACCAGGCCAGGTCCGCATTTACGGGCTTAATGCCGGAAGCCCTTACCCTGTGGATAGACAGGGGGTTAAAATTCTTGCTTACGGGAGAAAGGGCAGGGTCCCATCCCACTTCCATGATAGCCGCATTCTCATACCCAACCCCCTGGTATTCGCCTTTTGCAACATATCCCTGGAGTTCCTTAGGCGCCTGGCCGAAAGGCAGCGCCAGGGATACCATCCGATAGCCGGGGATCAGCTCATACATTTTTTTCTGGTTTTCTCCTATCTCCTTTTGTATGGCATCGGCGCTTTTCGCTTCATTCAGGTAGATATGGGTGTATGTATGGTTCCCTATTTCAAAGCCCCTGTCCGTTAAGTATTTTAGCCTCTCCGAAAGGGTACCCTTCCCGGCAAAGGTCTGCAGTCCCAGATTTACATAGAAGGTACCTGCCAGACCGAAATCCGGGTGGGTCTTGTTAAATTCTTCCATAATTCCCACCGCCGATTTCTTGTTTATCTCCAGCTTTCCGTTTTCTTCCACCAGGTTAAACTGCCCTGCCGTGCCGTCATCAAAGGTAAATACCATGGGAATACAGCCTGCCGGAACCGAAATATTATTATTCAGGTAGTCGCTCACACTGATCAGCCGGTAACCTTTTTCATACAATTGAGGCAGCAGCTTCTCAAAATCTCCGAAAGTTGTAGTATACTGCCCGTCGTCATGTTTGGTGGGAGTAAAGGATTGGACAAAATTATGGAACATGACCACCATGATTTTACCGTTCTCATTGGGTTTTATCTTTGCGATATCTGCGGCATCCAGGCCTTTCACCGTATTTTCAGCCTCTCCCGGGATTTTGCGGCTGCCGTCGGAGCCGGAACCGGAGGCATTGCTCTGTGTGGTGCCCGGGGCTGCGGCACGGCCTGTGCCTGGGCTGTCCTTTTGAAGTCGGGGATTTTCCATGCAGCCTGTCACTAAAAAAAGCAGAAAAAGGATTAGGGCGGAAAATGCTTTTATGGATTTTGCCATTTGATTTTCTCCTCAATGCAAGTGTGTTGTTATGAATACCCAAAGGAACATGCATTGCCAAATCTATATTGAAGGTGAAAATGATTTTGCACTTATCCGTCTTCACCCTTCAATCCCTGAGTGAATGCCCCGGGAATCTGAATAACCTCTGATAAAATCATTTCCGCCATTTGTCCGAACGGAAATGTAAAGGTTTTCCGTAAAACATATGGATCTTATGTTAATTATATTATATACCCTTCCATCTGTTCAAATACAAATTCTATTTTGTTCTTCCCTTGCAGTTCATGGGACCCATACTGTATTTATGTAAAATAGACGAAAAGGATGGGAGAAAGGTTCCCACAGGGCCTTGTTTTTATCCTCATTTTGCGTACCATCCTTACCCTAAAGAAAAAAATGGCATGTACAAAATTGCGATCAATGTAATATACTGTCATATAGGAGGTTTTTTGACAATGTTGCCTTTAAGCTGTGACGCCAATGTCCTGTGCGTGCAGGATGCGGATATTCCTGTGGAAAAAATAAAAGAATCGGGTGCTAACCTGTTGGTGCTGAATAAAAAGGTAGGTGTGGCCGTAGTTTTTAATGAAGTACAGGATATTCTATCCGCTCACTTGAATTTTACCCGCAGCTCTGAGATACTGCTGGATACGCTGATACACGGAAAGGGGGTACAGCATGTTGTGGAAATAGGCTGTGAAATTCTGGGCAACCCTGTGATCGTCGGCGATCCCGGCGGCAAGCTGATCGCCCAAGCAAAAGGTTTATTAAAAGATGAGCCCTACTGGAATAAGCACCTGCAAAAGGGGTATCTTTCCTATGAATTTATACACCGTTCAAATTTCAAGGCTGTCCATGAGAAAGTGAATAAAAGCGCTTCTCCCGTCCTGTTGAAAAGGGCCCTCAACTTAAAGCGCAACAGCATCATGGGCAAGATCAAGGTTGACAATATCATTGTGGCTAATCTTACGGTTATAGAATACGAAAGGCCCTTTAAGAAAAAGGATATGGAACTCATTGCACTTTTATGCGATGTGATCTCATTGCACTTTTATGCGATGTGATCTCTGCGGAAATGCAAAAAAGCAATTCCTATAAAAACACCAAGGAAACCATGTATGAAAACTTTATAGCCGACCTGCTGGACGGAAATATACGGGACGGCAAAACCGTGGAGGAAAGGGTGAAAGCCATCGAATTAGGCATCCGGGAAAACAAGGAGGAGGCGTTCTTCATCTACGAGGAATATATTATATACCACCTCTTAGATATCTGCTCCGGTCAGATAGATTTGAAAGAATTCTGCCACCCTCTGCTTTTTGACCTCATGGAATACGACAAAAAAGCAAGACCAATTACACCCGGACCCTTTACGTGTATCTCATGAACAGGGGGAACCGGGCGGAATCCGCCAACACTTTACACATCCACCGGGCAACCATGATTTACCGCATTGAAAAAATTGAAACAATTATGGGAGTGGATCTCAATGATACGTACACAATGCATCACTCGTACCTTTCCTTTATGATCCTCAAGCTAATAAACAAATTAAATTTTGAGCTCTATTAAATATCACACTTTAAACCATGAATACTTAAATTTTCTATGGGATTCGCAGCAAACAAAAAAATTATGTACACAGGTGCCGGGACTGTAATATACTTTTACATAGGAGGTGTTCCTCTTTATGGATATCAATCTCACCACCATCGCATCCAAGTTGAAGCGCTACAACCCCAAGCTGTATACCCCCGGCGGGGGATCCGCACCTTTAAAGTCCGTCAAGCTGCTGCTGGAAGGCATGCCGTCGTTAGAGCCTGACATCCTGTACATTGGAAAAGCTTCCTCTTTTGTAGGGAAGCTGCCCCCAAGCTCCTGCGTCAATATCCTGTGCGTGCCGGATGTGGACATCCCTCCCGAATATACCGGAAACTCCAATATGAACCTGATGGTGCTGGACAAAAAGGCGGATGTGTTCATGGTATTCAATGAGATCCAGGATGTTTTAACCGCTGAATTAAATCTTGCCCGCAGCTCCAAGAGATTGCTGGACACGTTGATGGACGGGAAAGGCATACAGCATATCATTGATGTTGCCTATGAGATTCTGGGAAATCCTATCTGTTTTGGAGACCCCAGCGGCAGGCTTATCACCCACAAAGGGCTGGTGGAGGCCATCGAGCCCATTTGGGACGAGCAGATAAAAACCGGGAGGTTTTCTCCCAATACGGTACGCTCCTCGGAATACCAGGAGTCTGTGGCCAAAATAAATAAAAGCAGTTCGCCCGTCTGGCTAAAAGGGATGTCCAAGTATTTAAAAATTGCGTCCAAAGTGGCCATCGGCAATATTACGGTAGGATACCTGACGGTCATAGAATACGAAAAGCCTTTTAAGGAAAGCGATTTGGAACTGGTTGCACTCCTGTGCGACGTCATCTCTTCGGAAATGTACAAAACCAAGCCCTTTAAAAACGCGAAAGGCGCTTTATATGAAAGCTTTTTGGCCGACCTGCTGAACGGAAGTATACAAGACAGCCAAGCCGTTCAGGAAATGGTTAAAGACCTCAATTTAAAATTAGGCGAGAACCTCTATATCCTCACCATAGACCTGAGGCGCTCGGACAACAGCTATGCCCATTTAGTCCATTTAATGTATCGTCTCGAAAATATGGTCACCGGCAGCAAGTCCATTATGTACAGGGACTATATTGTAATGCTTATCAGCTGTGACAAGGAAAAACCCTTCAGCGGCGGAAGTTTGAGCCCCTTTTTGGAGTTCCTCAGGGAGAACAACCTGTACGCAGGGCTCAGCCGCTGCTTCCACAGCCTGATGGAGTTAAACTATTACTACATGCAGTCATTAAAGGCCATAGAACTGGGTATCCGCAGCAACAAGGAGGATGTGTTTTTTGTATATGAGGAGTATGCCCTCTACCACCTTCTGGACACCCACTCCAATCCCGCAGGCCTGAAAAAATTCTGCCATCCTTCCCTTCTCACCCTCATGGACTACGACCGGAAAAATAATACCAGCTACACCCAGACCCTTTACATCTATATAATGAATAATAGAAACCGGGCCGAATCGGCCAACATTTTACGCATTCACCGGGCTACCCTCATTTATCGCATTGAAAAAATCGAGACCATTACCGATATAGACCTGGATGATATGAATACATTGAATCATTTATATGTTTCGTTCATGATCCTCCGATTTATCAATCAGTTTAATCCCGAGCCCTACCTGAATACGGGATAACCGCTTCTACTTTCCAAGAGCGGCGGAAATCATAGCCCTCACATTTTCAGGTTTGGCATTGTACGGCGTCGTGCAGCCGGAGGACATGATAAACCCTATGGGAGCAAATTCATCCACCAGCCTCTTGCTGTATTTGTAAACCTGGTCCGGTGTAGCCAAGGTCAAAAGCGTGGGGGGAACATCCCCCGTAAAACACATATGCCCCTGCAGCACCTCTTTTGCCTTAAAAATATCGGTAGTGCTGTCAGTGGAAAAAATGCACTTGCCCTTTGGAAGTTCAAGGAAGTAATTCAGGAAACGGTCCCATGACAGATCTAAGTGAAGATAAGCAACCGCCCCTTCTTGTACGGTGATTTCGACCAGCTTTTTAAGGTAGGGCCATGCGAACCTGTTAAAATCCTTTAGGCTTAAAAAGTTTCCGGCTACGCGCGCTGCCCCAATAGACACCGCAAACGCATTCATGTTGTGTATATACCCTTTTAAGTGTTGTACGGTTTCTTCCAATATTATATCCATAACCGCCTGAACCTTGTCAGGCATCCGGTGCAGATCCCTGTTGAATTTGGCCATTGACCGCCCTCCGCTCAAGGTTTCAAAGGGCAGCAAAGCCAGCGTGGGCGTTAAATACACTATTCCCGCATCCGTAAATTTCCGGACAATCCGGGGTGCCAGCTGTGCGAAATTCTCCATTTGGTCAAGCAGGTTTCCCAGCCTGTTTTTACAGAACTCAATGAAAAAATAGTCCCATCCTTTATTTATAATTGTATCATAATCTTCCTCCGTCATCATGCCCCGTTCGTCAACCTGCCAGATAGTATCCTCAGGCAGCTCACGCCCGGGCAGTTTTATGGGAGAAAGGTACATCATGCTCAGAGCAGGAGGATAGTCCACAGCTACCTCGGTACCGTCGATATCTCCAAGAGCCAGCATTCCTTTTAAAACCAGATCATTCCCGTACTCCACATCTGTGACCATATCGGACAATTTCCCGCCTGCAAGCTTAAGGCAAAAAGCAGAAGCATTCAACACCACCGGCGGCCTGTCGGTTTTTTTCATGGCCACTACATCCAAAATCCTTTGAAGATGCTGGTCATATAATGGCTGTCCTGTTTTCATATTAGTGCACCTCCCAGATATTTTTAAGCGATCCCAAGGCCTCATGCATTAAGATGCCTGCAAAGCCGCGTTTTCCATGGAATGTGAAAGCTTCACCCGATAGGTTCTCCTGTACACTTTGTTTATCTTTATGTTACCATGGATATAAGACTAAAACCAGCCCTCAAAAAGTAGAAAATTCTATATATAAAATTATACGAAGTATAGGACATTCTCATAACAGGTTCAACCTGCACCGCCGGAAATAATTTAGCATTTTCCGG
The DNA here is from genome assembly GCA_024655885.1 of Eubacteriales bacterium. GTDB lineage: Bacteria > Bacillota > Clostridia > Acetivibrionales > JANLFN01 > JANLFN01. The sequence goes on from JANLFN010000002.1 coordinate 297,550, forward strand.
AATACCCGGTTTGCGCTAAAAAAATATTATGTACACAGGTGCACGCACTGTAGTATACTTTTATACAGGAGGTGTTCCTCTTTATGGATATCAATCTCACCACCATCGCATCCAAGTTGAAGCGCTACAACCCCAAGCTGTATACCCCCGGCGGGGGATCCGCACCTTTAAAGTCCGTCAAGCTGCTGCTGGAAGGCATGCCGTCGTTAGAGCCTGACATCCTGTACATTGGAAAAGCTTCCTCTTTTGTAGGGAAGCTGCCCCCAAGCTCCTGCGTCAATATCCTGTGCGTGCCGGATGTGGACATCCCTCCCGAATATACCGGAAACTCCAATATGAACCTGATGGTGCTGGACAAAAAGGCGGATGTGTTCATGGTATTCAATGAGATCCAGGATGTTTTAACCGCTGAATTAAATCTTGCCCGCAGCTCCAAGAGATTGCTGGACACATTGATGGACGGGAAAGGCATACAGCATATCATTGATGTTGCCTACGAGATTCTGGGAAATCCTATCTGTTTTGGGGACCCAAGCACCAGGCTTATCGCCCACAAAGGGCTGGTGGAGGCCATCGAGCCCATTTGGGACGAGCAGATAAGAACAGGGAAATTCTCTTTAGATACCGTACGCTCTTTGGAATATAAATATTCGTTTGCCATGGTTAATAAAAGCAAACTTCCTTTTTTTGTAAAGGGAGGACAAAGGCCTTCAAAAATTTCGGCCAAAGTGGTCATCGGCAATATTACAGTGGGATACCTGACGGTCATAGAATACGAAAACCCTTTTAAGGAAAGCGATTTGGAACTGGTTGCACTCCTGTGCGACGTCATCTCTTCGGAAATGCAAAAGAACAGATCCAATAAAAATTCCAAATGGGCCTTGTTTGAAAGCTTTTTGGCCGACCTGCTCAATGGGAACATACAGGACGATAAAACCACTCAGGAAATGGCACAAGCTTTAAGTTTAAACCTGGAAGAGAACCTCTATATCCTCACCATAGACGTCAGGCAATCCGACATCGCCTATATTTATCTGATCCATTCCATGTACCTGCCCGAAAATATAGCTGCAAGCAGCAAATCCATTATGTACAAAGATTATATCGTAATCCTCGTCAGCTGCAGCAAAAAAGGAAAGCTCTTTTCAGATACCGATTTAAAGAGCTTTGTGGAGTTTCTTAAGGAAAACAACCTGTACGCAGGGCTCAGCCGCTGCTTCCACAGCCTGATGGAGTTAAACTATTACTACATGCAGTCATTAAAGGCCATAGAACTGGGTATCCGTAAAAACAAGGAGAAAGCGTTTTTTACATATGAGGAGTATGCCCTCTACCACCTTTTGGACACCCACTCCAATCCCGCAGGCTTAAAGGAATTCTGCCATCCTTCCATCCTCATTCTCATGGACTACGACCGGGAAAACAATACCCGCTACACTCACACTCTTTACATCTATATTGTGAACAGGGGCAACCAGGCTAAATCCGCAAACGCTTTACACATTCACCGCTCCACTTTGATTTACCGCATTGAAAAAATTCAAGCCATCATGGATCTGGACCTGGATGATGCAAATATCATGCACCACCTATACGTTTCATTTTTGATCTTAAGGTTTACAAATCAGTTGGATTCCGAGCCCTTCCTGATTGGGTAATGTGCATTCATTCTCCTGTCAGGCCTCGTTCAGTGTTTTGATCTTGGCAATATCGGACAGCTGTTTTGCGACGCCCACAATCTCGTCGGTGGTGGCTGCAATCTCTTCTGCTGCGGCAGCCTGGTTTTCGGAAGTAAGGCTGGTTTCACCGATCTGCTCTGCAATTGTCTCAACGGCGCTTTTCATTTCCAAAAGCGATCTTGCGATTTTTTCCGCGGAGTCTTTGCTTAGGGTGGAAAGCTTGCCCATTTCATTGGCTACGACGCTGAAGCCTCTTCCCGCCTCACCGGCCCTTGCCGCCTCGATGGTTGCATTCAATGCCAGGAGATTGGACTGGGACGAAATGTTTTTAATAACCTGGATAATGCTGTCTATTTCCTTTATTTTATCCTGGGTTTGAGCACTAAAATCCACAATTTTCCTGATAAATGACGAAAGCTGCTGTGAACTGGAGGCCACTTCCTCTATTCCGGCATTCAACTGCTCCATTGAATTAAAGAGGGAAGACGCGATCTCATTGATTTTCGTTTCAGTGTCTACATCTTTTGAAATGGAAATAACGGCAACCACTTCGCCTTTTTCATCAGTGACAGGAGTGAGAAGCCCTTTTGCGTGAACTCCAAAAAAGGATTTCGGCACCTTGGACGTGACCTGCTTTTTTTCCTTCCGGATTAATTTAATAACTTCACTCTCCGAAAACTCATCCCCAACCTTGAAATTGGATTTAAGTTTATCGCCTTGTACACAGGCGGAAAACCTCATGGTTTTAAGATCGTTTACTATGATGGTCATATCCTCCTGCAGTACTTCCTGCAAATACGGCATCACTTCAATAAACGGCTGCAGATATTTTTCTTCCATAAAACTCATCTCCAAGACAATTTTTTAATGTTTGCTCAGCTTTTCCACACATTAAATATAACATAATTTTTGTGTTTAAAGAATAGATAAATTAATAAATCCGCATCCTACCCCAAAAATATAGGACTTTATACCCGAATAAATTTATGGGAATTCGACAAAATAATAAAAACATCCCCAAAAGTATTAAGACAAAGAGGTATAAATCATATGACAAAGGATATTTACAGAAACAAAAAGGATTTCTCAAGAGAGGAATTCGCCACAGAACTCCCCAGGCCAAAGGGCATGCCCAAGCCCCGCGAAGTTAATTCGCAAAAGTCCCAGTTTGAGTCCTTCGGTACGCCCGGGATGGTGGAAAGGAAAGACAAGAAGACAAAAATGAGCGACAAGCTGAACTGACTCAGCTTTCAAATGAATCATTGATGCAAAAACCGACCTGAAAGATATGCCGGACCGATAGGACAAAAAACGCAAAAGGCTTGCCCCACAGTAAGCCTTTTGCGCTTGTCTAATTGCAAAACAATTCTTAAATACATGCTGTATTATTCCAATGGGGAGCAGGCCGCCGCCTTAACCTTGCCGTACTCCAAAGCCTTTCCTCAATCTCAGCCTCTCAACACTCAGCTGAATCGGCTTCAAGGTCTTACTTCCTCAGCTTATATGCTTTGTGTCCTCCTCCGCTTTCTTTCCCTGCTGGGAAGCAATCAGTACGGCACCGCCTAAAACCGTCACTCCTCCAATTATTAAAATATTTAAGTGGACAATTCCCGCTGAAAAGCCAGAATTTTATTTGAATAAAATTCCTTTGAAAAAGGCAGATAAATGAAAAAGAGGTGTGGAGTAATAAGATTAGCCGCCGGGGTTGTCAAAAAGCCCGTCCCTTTTGGCCAAAAAAGCGGACTTTCGTGCAGCTTCACGTTTGAGATATCTGCTTCCTGCTGGTATAATAAGTAAATCGGCAAGGTTCCACCACAGCTCCGGAAGCAAATGGACTGTCACAGGAAAATAAAATATATGTTCTAAAGAGGAGAAGATGACATGAATATTTCATTGGCTTCACTGGTTATAGAAATTATTATGCTGTCCAATTTTTTGTTTATCATTGCCGCAGTCTACATCGAAAGGAAAAAACCCATCGAGGCTACCGTATGGATACTGATCCTCACCTTCCTGCCCGTAGCCGGGTTTGTGCTTTACCTGATTTTCGGCAGGAACCTGCGGCTCAACAAAAAAAAGATATTCCGGCTGAAAAAAGAGTACGACCTGCTGTATAACACCCGGCTGATGCAGCAGAAATACCTGCTGGACAATAAAAAGATTGTGTTCACCGATAAAAGCATGGAGCAGTACTACGATCTGGTGGAAATGCATGTGAACACGGGCAGGAGCATTTACTCACAGGACAACGGCATTGTCATGTTCACCGACGCCAAGGACAAATATGATGCACTGATAAGGGATATTGAAAACGCCACCGACACCATACACCTCCTGTATTTCATTATCAACAACGACCACATCGGCAGAAAAATTGTGGCTTCCCTTGCCAAAAAAGCCCGTGAAGGCGTAACGGTACGGCTGCTTTACGACCATGTAGGCAGCTTTTTCACCCCTTTCAGCATGTTCAAAGACTTGCTGAATGCAGGGGGAAAAGTTTGCAGGTTTTTTCCCCTCCGCCTGGGAACCTATCTCAGGGTCAACTATAGAAATCACCGGAAAATTGTGGTGATTGACGGCAATATTGGCTATATCGGCGGCATGAACATCGGAGATGAGTATATGGGCCTGCACAAGCGCAAAACTCCCTGGAGAGACACCCACATAAGGGTTACCGGGTCATGCGTTCACCTGTTGCAGGAGAGGTTTTTGAAGGACTGGTACTATGCTTCAAAGGAAAAGGGAATCAATGAAGATTGCATGCTGGAAAGGTTTTTCCCTCCGGCAGAGGCTTCGGGACAAATAGGAATGCAAATAGTGTCCAGCGGCTCCGACTCCAGTGATGAGCAGATAAAAAGGGGATTAATAAAAATGATTTATTCCGCAAAAAATTTCCTTTATCTGCAATCTCCGTATTTCGTTCCCGATGAACCTTTCCTGGAAGCATTGCAGACCGCGGCCATGTCGGGTGTGGATGTACAGGTCATGCTTCCCTCCATACCGGATAAAAGGTTTGTCTACCGGGTAACCACTTCCTATATAAAGGACCTCTTGGAATACGGGATCAAGGTATATCTGTATCCCGGTTTTCTCCACGCGAAAATGGCTGTAATGGACGGTCGGATTACCTCCATCGGGACAACCAATATTGATATAAGAAGCTTCATGCTGGATTTTGAGGTAAACGCTTTTGTGTACAATACGGATTTTTCCCGGCAATGTGCGGATATTTTTAAAAAAGACATGGAAATATGCCGGCAGGTCACAAAGGACTGGTATGAATCCAGAAGCGTGTGGATAAAATTCCAGGAAGGCTTTTTCAGGCTCTTCTCACCGCTGCTGTAGCCTATTAAAAAGAAAGCCGTGAAAAAACAGGAAAACCCTACGCCAGGTCCACATCAAACCAGAACTCCACTCCCCCCTCTACGTTCTCTACTCCACAGCAGTTGTGATGGGCTTCCTGAACGGCACGCACGATGGACAGGCCCAAACCGGTCCCCCCGTATGCCCTGGTTCTGGCCTTATCCACCTTGTAAAAGCTGGTCCAGATTTCGCCCAGGCATTCGGAAGGAATATGGCTCCCGGAGTTGTACACATATACCCTGGCTTTTTGGTCATATTTTTCGACCCTGACCCTGATATTTCTTTCCATATCCACATAATTGACGGCATTGCTGATGTAGTTTACAAGCACTTGCTCGATTCTGTCGTAATCAGCGCGGACAAGGATTTCTTCCCTGCCCTCAAAATATACATGGATATCCTTTTCCTTAAAAATCATGTCATTTTTATTGAGCACTTTTTCGATAAGCTGTACAATATCAAAATCGCTCTTTTCCAGCTGCAGCCGGCCGGCTTCCAGCTGTGCCAGCTCCAGCAGCTGTTTGACCAGCTTGTTCATTTTTAAAGCTTCATCAATAATGATTTCACAGTAAAAGTTTTTATTCTCCTCATCCTTGTTGACATTCAGCTTCAAGCCTTCCGCATATCCCTGGATCAGGGCTATAGGCGTTTTCAGTTCATGGGAAACATTGGAAACGAACTCCTTCCGCATCTCGTCAATCTTCCGTTCCCTCTCTATATCCTGCCTGAGCTTCTCATTGGCATCTTTAAGCTCCAAAATGGAGCTTTGAAGCTGTTCGGAAAGCGAGTTTATACTATTCCCCAGCTGACCGATCTCATCACTGGTTTTCACGGTATACCGCCTGCTGAAATCCATGGTCGACATTTTTTGAGCGATCTCATTTAATTCCAGTATGGGATTGGTGAACTTCCTGGCAATCAAAACAACGAGAATGCTTCCCACAGCAATGGTTATAAAACCTGTAAACAGGAAAAAGTCGTTGGTTATGTTTACACTTTCCTCAATGGCCGCAACGGGAGTACTCATGGAAATAAAGTCTCCGTTGTTCAGCCGGGAAAAAAGAATAATGAAATTTGAATTCAGCCAGTTGTCCCGCCTGTTTTCAATCACCGTTTCCCCAGGGGATATACTTTCTGCTTTCTGTCTTAAAAGAGAATTCGATGTATTTCTATTGCCGGCAACAGCCCGGCTGCCCGGTTTGGATTTGGAGTCCACTCCCCTGGGACCTGAATCGTATTTGGTGTTATAGGATGTATCCTGAATCACTATGCGGATGCCCTGGTTGTGCTGCAATTCCTCAAGGAAAGAGGTTATCTCTTCAGGGTCGCCTTTATATACGCTGTCAATATACTTATAGTCTTTATTCAACGTTTTCTGCTTAATATAAAAATAATATTTTTCCAGCAGCAGGTTGTTTAACAGCCAGGTCAGCAAAATATTGAAAAGGATGAGGCCGCTGACTACCGCAAAAAACTTGAACCTTAACGAATATTTCATTTTTTTACCTCGAACTTATAGCCGAAGCCTCTGACAGTTTGTATATAATCGCCTTTAATTCCCAGCTTCTCTCGGATTCTTTTAATAATCTGGTCCACCGCCCTGATGTCCCCAAAATAGTCATAGCTCCATAAGGCATCAAGAATTTTCTCCCTTGACAGGGCAATCCCTTCATTATACATAAAGTATTTCAACAGTTCGAATTCCTTTTTTGAAAAATCAACCGGCGTGCCGTTTACGCGCACCACATATCCCTCTTCATCAATCTCCAGCCCGTCATAAACCGCCACCGTCTTCTTATCATTCCCTGCCCTTCTGAGCAGCGCCTGCACCCTGGCCACAAGGATAGATGGACTAAAGGGCTTTGTGATGTATTCATCCGCTCCTATATCGAACCCGAACAGCTCGTCCGCTTCCTCGCACCTTGCAGTCAGCATGATGATAGGAATTTTAGGATTGCTTTTCCTGATCTCCTTGCAAACCGACCATCCGTCAAGCTGCGGCATCATAACATCCAGGATAAGCAGGTCAAAATCCTGCTCCTGATATAACTTTTCCAAAGCGTCTTTCCCGTTATCCGCTTCAAACACCCTATATCCTTCCAGTCTTAAAAAATCGCCCACCAATTTCCTGATCCGGGTTTCATCGTCTGCTATAAGTATTTTCACCATATCCACCTAAGCATCCCCTCACTTCTCAGTTTCAATTCTTTACCGCCACATAGTCGTAAACCTTTTTGGAAATATTCGCAATCGCGTCCGCCGCCACATCCTCATCAATCTCCTTTGTCATTATGGACAGGATGTAAGGCCTATCCGCATAGATTATTCCCACATCATTAAAGACCCTGACCTGGGTTCCGATTTTATGGGCAACTTTTATGTCTGAAGGAAGCAGTGCTGGAATACGGTCGTTATATTCGGTATTTAAAAAATAATTCATGAGCTCCTCTCCCAAAGCCCCCTCTTTTTGGTAGAATTCGTAAACCTTTTTCATATACAGTCCCATATCCTTGGGACAGGAAACATTTTCATCGTCCTTTACCACAGTTCCACCCATTTCCCTCATATACTGCTTTATATTGTAAGCCCCTAAATACCTGAAAAGCATGTTGGCGGCCACATTATCACTACAAACTATGGAAAGCCTTGACAGTTCCTTCAAGGTATACTTTTTCCCAACCTTTTCATACCGTATTGTTCCCGTCCCCTCCTCATAATCCTCCTGCAGGTATGTAAGCGTTTCCTGGGGGTCAACCTCCCCGGATTTTATTTTCTCATACAGATATATATTGAGGGGAATCTTTATAGTGCTTGCCGCAGAATATTCCTCCTCGTGGTTTATGCCGAATTCACTTCCGTCTGCCAGATTATAATAATATATACCGTATTTCCCGTTATATTTTTTTATATACTCCTCCAAATCCTTCTTTAAAAATTCCATGTCCTGTGGGTTTATTCGGGCGACGGTGTCTTCATCCGGGGGACTTGCTTCAAAGGACTCCTTATTGCCGTCTACTCCCATTCTGAGCAACAAGTCCTTGTTTAATGAATCCGCTACCGGGACGAAAAAAGATCTTACATTCCAGCCCAAAAGGACGACCGCCGTGACAATGAATAGAAGCCTTATTCGCTTGAAAATCAACTTTCTCTTTTTCTTCCGTTTTTCCTGAAAATCTTGTTTTGACACTTTTTCCATACCATTTATCCTGCAATCCTATTTATTAAAGCAGGAATCCAGGACTGTTGCAGGCCGGATTCCTGCGGGCTTGACTTTTTTCTATCTTGACTTTTCCTTTATGGGCGCGCCGGAGCCCTGATTCCAATGAAACCCTTTTTTTCCGCAGAATTCAGGATAACCGCTGCCGTCCCATTTTTCCACTTTTTCATTAAAATCCTTTATCAGCTCATTGGCCTTATCCTGGGTTAGCTTACCGTCCTTGACCTTTTTATCCATGGAGGCCTTGAAATTGCTTTTAAGCCTGTCCTTTTTCTGCGGCAGGGTAAGGCTGTTGAACTCTTTTATATTTTTAATCTTCAAGTCGATTTTTGCTATAATGGCATCTGCTTTTTCTTTTGTGATTTTTCCCTCTTTAAGCAGCGACTGTACCCTTTCCTTCTTGTCCTGCAGCGCCTGTAAAGGATCTTTCTGCCTGTTCCCGCCACATTCTCCTTTTAAATTCTTTTCAGCATTTTCTTTTTTTTCTTTGTCCAGGATATCCGTTTTTTGCCCGGATGTCTCTACAGCGGATAAAGATGAAGGGGCCGCTGCGGAAAAAGCCGGCACCGCCGTAAGACACACCGATAGAATGAATACCGGAACAAAACCCAGAATCTTCATATTCTCACCTCCTTCAAAATTAGCTTATCCACCATGTATGTTAGAATCATGTTTTAATTGTAAACAATTTTTTAATTTTTTATGGCCTCTTTCGCTACACCACGGCATTCTTCCCCACAATCATAGGCCAGCTGGCCTCACCCCTCAGGTGTTTTCCCTCCCTTATGACCACATTCTTATCCACAATGGCATATTCCATGCACGCATTCTCCCCGATCCGGGAATCCTGCATCACAATGCTGTTTCTGATTACGGCGCCTTTGGCTACGGTGACGCCCCTGAAAAGTACGCTGTTCTCCACACAGCCCTCAATGATGCACCCATCGGCTATAATGGAGTTTTTTACCTCCGCTTCGCGATTATACTTTGCAGGAGCCTCATCCTTGACTTTTGTGTAGACTTTGCCGTTTTCCATAAAGAGCTCGTTTCTGATGCGCGGGTCCAGCATCTCTATGTTGCACCTGTAATAGACCGGAATTGTGCTCATATTCCTCCAGTATCCCCCAAACCTGTACCCGAATATATTCAAGCAACCCAGTTTTTTGATCAGGACATCCTTTACAAAGTCATAGTCCCCATGGGCTGCGCATTCCTCCAGCAGAGAAATCAGCAGCTCCCGTCTTAAAATATAAATCCCCATGGAGCCGTTGGCGGTGGACGGGTTCAGGGGTTTTTCCTGGAAATCGGTTATCCTGCCGCTGCCGTCCAATTCCATAATGCCGAACAGGGAAAGCTCCTCTCTGGGAAAATCACTCATATCACGGTATGTAACAGTTATATCCGCCCTGTGCTGGATATGGTATTGGAGCAGATCGTCAAAAATCATTTTGTACACGCAGTTCCCCGGGGCGATGAGCACATATTCCTCGTTGCTGCGCTTTAAAAACGTGAGGTTGTTGTAAAGCGCATCCGCGGTGCCCCTGTACCATCCGGAACTGCTGTCCGAAAGATAGGGCGGAAAAATAAACAGGCCGTTATACCTTCTGTCCAGGTCCCATTCCTTGCCCGAACCCAGGTGGTCCATGAGGGAGCGGAAGCTGTACTGCGTGATGACCCCCACATTGGTTATTCCCGAATTAACCATGTTGGACAGCACAAAGTCTATGGCTCTATACTTTCCACCCACAGGCAGGGCCGAACTGGTCCTTATCTGTACAAGCTCCTTCAATCCGGTCTTCTGTCCGCCTGTCAGAATAATTCCCATTGTGTTTCTCATTCGCTTTCACCGCCTTTAAAAACACTTTTCCCCGAGGGCACCCACAGAGAACTGAAATCCTCCCGGGATACCTCCGCGTCAACCATAACATTCCTGCCTATCCGGGTGTTATCCGGTATACAGGCCCTTGCACCTATGACGGTTATTCCCGAGTTATAGACCTCAGGTCTCAACTCGTTCTCCACGGCCTCTCCTATCCCTATTTCCACATGGTTTCCCACTTGAACCTTTTCGCTTATGATGGACCGGTCAATATGGGAGTTAGCCCCGATGCGGCTGTCCGACATGATAATGGAATCTTTTATTACGGCTCCTTCTTCGATGCAGACGCCGGGGAAAATTACCGAATTCCATACCGTCCCATAAATCATGCACCCTTCGGAGACCAGGGATTCCTTTACACTCCCGCCGGGCCCTATATAATGGGCGGGTTTTACAGGGTTGGGAGTGTAGATCTTCCATGCCGGGTCATACAGGTTAAAGACGGGAACCCTTTTGACAAGGTCCATGTTGGAATCCCAGAAGGCCTGTATGGTCCCCACATCCCTCCAGTAGCCTTTGAATTTGTAAGCCCACATTCTCCGGTTATCCCTTACCATCATGGGGATAATATTTTTACCGAAATCATGGTCCGATTCACGGCTTTCACTATCTCTCACCAGATACTCCCTCAATACTTCCCAGGTGAATATATACACCCCCATGGAGGCCAAAGTGCTTTTGGGGTGCTTGGGCTTTTCTTCAAACTCGTAAATCCTACCGTCTTCAAAAGCGTTCATTATGCCGTACCTTCCCGCTTCTTCTATGGGCACCTCAATAACGGATATTGTCGCTTCCGCGTTGTTTTTCTTGTGATAATCCAGCATCAGGGAATAGTCCATCTTATATATATGGTCTCCCGAAAGGATGGCCACATACCTGGGCGAAAACTTTTCTATATAGTGCATATTCTGAAATACGGCATTGGCAGTGCCCATATACCACTCGCCCACTTCCCCCTTCAAGTAAGGCGACAGTATGGTCACTCCTCCGTTGATCCTGTCCATATCCCAGGGCTTGCCGATGCCAATGTGTGAGTTCAGCTTAAGCGGCTGGTATTGGGTTAGGACCCCTACCGTATCAATTCCCGAATTAATGCAGTTGCTCAACGAAAAATCAATAATCCTGTACTTTCCTCCATATAAAACGGCAGGTTTGGCGATTGTTTTCGTAAGTACGCCAAGCCTGCTGCCCTGGCCTCCTGCCAGCAGCATGGCGATGATCTCTTTTCCCATTGTTTTCAACCCCTCACTAAAAGTGGCAGATTTCTACGGACCAATATTCCCCTAAAGCTTTTTTTCATAACGCCATATAACAAAAAAGCATATCATTTCAAGATAGGCCTTTATTATAAGGTTATCATCTTTTTAACCCGCCGTAAATATTAAAATGGCGGAAAATGGGGACAGCTCTCTATTGGCTCATTTTTAATAATAGTGGGGATGCGAAAAGAGAAAGGATGAAGCCATCATTTACATGGACGGCTTCATCCTTTCATGGGCGACGGCGGGATAGTACAAAATCAAGTCGGGCAAAATCATTCTTTTGGCCTTTTAATATGATCCTTCAAACCATAACGTTTTTACTATTTTCCTGTGGCTGCCGCAATGATAGCCTTAATATTCTCAAGGGGGGCATTTGGCGGTACGCTGCATCCCGAATCCATTATAAATCCTTTGGGCCCGATTTCCTCTGTAATCCTCCTGGCATATTTATATACCTCGTCAGGAGTGCCAATGGCCAGCAGCGACGGGTGAACATCTCCGGTGATGCACATCCGGTCTCCCAGAATCTCCTTAAGCTTAAAGATATTGGTCAGCCCATCGGGATCAAAAACACACTTCCCTTTGGGGAATTCAGTAAAATATGGAATATTGGCATCCCAGTTCGAATCGCAGTGGAACCATGTAATTGAGCCTTCTTCAATGATAGTCTCCGCAGCCCTTTTATTATATGGCCAGTAAAACTTCTCAAACATTTTCAGGTTCAGAAATTCTCCCGTTGCACGCTGGCCGCCTATGAACACGGTCAGGGGCCTGGCTGTGCGAATTGTGTTTTTTATGTTTTCCATGATCTCATCCATTACCACATCCATAGCCGCCTTAACCTTGTCGGGCATCCGGTACAGGTCCTTGTAGAACTTGGAAACCGAACGCGCCGAACTAAGCAATTCAAACGGAAGCAGAGGGAGCATGGCACCGATCACAGCCACCAGTCCCATATCCATTGTCCTTTTCGCCATGGCCTGCATAGCTTCCGTATCGGGCGCCAGCTGCTCAGGCGTATAGCCCAACCGGTTGAACAGAAGCTCATCGCTTAAGCTTTTCCATCCCTTTTGGAGAATGGTATCATAATCCGCTTCGGTCATGGGACCCACTTCTTCTATTTGCCACAGCGCGTCTTCCTGTAGCTCCCGGCCTGGAAGCCTGGTCCTCGAATACCACATCGCCCCCATGGATCCGTAATTCATTCCCCCCATGGGAGCGGTATCTATCTCCGGCATCATCTCACGGGCTTTTAAAACCATATCGCTTGCCCATTCCGGCTTTCTTATGTAGTCGGCCAATACCGCTGAGGGATCCCCATACTTAATAAAGCCGGGCCCATCCAGATTGATGGGAGTCCTGTCGGGTTTTTCCAGCGCAATGGCCTTTTTGATTCTCTCCAGGCGCTCATTGTACAACTCCTGTCCCCTCTTCTCACTCATATTGCCGCACCCCCTCATATTTTTCGGAATACTCCGCCGCTTCCTGCGCACTCCTGCGTCCACGCTCCACTCCCGCATACTTGCAGGCAGCCTCGCGGGCAGGCCCGCCGCCCATGAGTATCCCCAGGTCCTCTTTTTCCTTTTCTCCGAATCCATTCCCCGTATGGCCCATGCCCTCCTGCAAGCCGGCTATAATGCCAAGCGCAGCCGCATTCTGTGCCTTCAAGGCCTGGATCTCTGTCAGCACAGCATCTTCATGGAGATCCGCCATCCCGTCCACCGGTTCCTTACTCATTGATACTTCCCCCCTTTAGTTATACGTCCATCCATCCCTTTCTCCGGACCCTTTCAGGTTGTGAATTTTGTCTATATATATTTATGTATATGTTTCATATCGCATAAAAAATGATTATGTCATTTGCCCGCAGGAAAAATATTTTTTACGGAGGCAAGGGGCGGTTCCGAACCACTGAAAGGCCCTTGTTTTCCAGCGGTTGCCAACTGTTCCCTTATCAAAAGACCCTTGAAAAATAAAGAAAGACTCTGATAGGTAAAACCAATCAAAGCCTTATTACCAAACGATTTTTCCCAACACCTGGGGTGGTCCGCTCGCTTTAAGTACCCATCGAACAGAGAACCGTCCCCTGTTTTACGGCTTACCGCAGGACCTTCACGATATGGAACATGTCGTTCAATACATACCAGTTCTGTGTGAAGGGAGATCCCAGCTCCCAGTAGCTTACGCCTCTCAGGCCGTATTCCACCACCGTCAGGAATTTTGCCCTGACGCTCCTTGCGTCCTCAAACCACACGATATGCCGGGTGCCTCTTTCATCATAGTAGTTAAAGAACGGCGACTGGGCTGTTTGATCGTACTGGATATTGGCCCCGTACTGTGCCGCCAGCCTCACAGCCTGTTCGGGGCTGACCCTGGGCGCAAAACCACCGCCGGGCCTGTAGGGGAGGGTCCAGTTATAGCCGTACAGCGGCATGCCCATCAGGATTTTATTTCTTGGAATCACCGACACGGCGTAGTCCAGCACCGCCCTGACTTGGTTTATGGGGGCCACCGCCAGCGGAGGGCCTCCGGACCATCCCCACTCATAGGTCATAAGTATTACGAAATCCATAATCTGTCCATGGGCCGCATAATCATGGGCCTCATACCATTCCCCCACCTGTGCGGCGGACAGTTTGGGAGCAAGGGACGTACAGGCAGGGTAGTTTAAAGGCCTTAAGGCTGCAACCACACGTCTTAAAAAGTTGTTGTACAACTCCCGGGTCTCGGGGGGAAGCCTTTCGAAATCGATATTCAGCCCATAATACCCCTTGGCTCTCATTGTGGCTATGACATTGTTGATCAGGGTCTGCTGCACCGCCGCATTGGTTAAAATCGCGCGTCCCAGCTCGGTGCTGAAATTGCCGTTGATGAAGTTGGTGATGACCATCAGGGGTGCGGCCCTCAACAGCCTTGCCGTTTGGATAATGGTTTCGTCCCTTATGGGATTGAGGCTGCCGTCCGCATTCACTCTGTAGCTGAACGGACTGATATATGTCAAATACTGTGCAACACTTCTTACAATCTGGGCTTCCCGTTCAGCCGTGGACGGCTCTATATATGCATTGACCTCAATGTAGCCGTAGCCCTTGGATAGTTCGGGAATCCTGAGAACCAATCCCGGATAAATCAGTGCCGGATTGGTAATTCCGTTCAATTCCGCAATTCTGTTTACCGGAACATTAAACCTCTGTGCAATGGAATAGAGCGAATCTCCCGGCCTCACCGTGTAAGCCCTTTCGGTGCTGGGAATAACCAGGGCCTGCCCTACCACCAGGTTGCGCAGGCCTTGCAGGCCGTTTACCCGGACAATTCTTTCCAGACTGACCCCAAACCTCTGTGAAATAGCCCATAATGAATCACCAGGTTGGACAACATATATCGTCAAAGAATTCACTTCCTTTGATTTACTCCTGGTTCAGTATATTCAAAAAGCAAAGGGAAGTGAACATAACCGATACATCGGGGATAAAAATTTTATCTGGCTCCGTAAGGGCAAACCTTCATACATATGCCGCACACTGCCCCCCTGCCGATGTGCTTGAATTTTTCATTCATATAATCGCTGCAGGCCTTTGCATCCACAATTTCACTCCGGCGGCATCCTTCCCGCCAGGGGCTTCCCGTCAGAGCCGCCGCCGGACAGCTTTCGACACACAGCCTGCACTCCCCGCACCCTCCGGCTGTTTCAACGGCCTCCACCGGAAGCTTGAAATCCGTAAGGATGGTACCCAGCCTTACACGAGGCCCGAACTCTGAGCTTATAAAAAGACCGCTTTTTCCTATCCAGCCCAATCCGGCCTTTACAGCCGCGGTTTTATGCGGGAAAATGCCGCTGTAGCTCTCCGCCGCATCCCTTACCGTCTGTGATGCAGGCACCGCAACCCCGCTATAGCCCCAATCCTGCAAAAGCAGCATTCCCCTCAGGGTGATCTGGTCTATCAGGGCATTAACCGCCCTGTAGTGGTGGAAATAAGTGTAGGTAGGCCGGTCGGTAATTCCGTCCACAATGAAATTAGACAGCCGGACCCCCACGGTTATGGCATACCTCAGGCTCCGCAAATCCGGGGGCAATTTGCCGCCCACGTCCGAAAATCCGACAAAGCTGGCTCCCCAGTCTTTCAATTTGTCCTGTATGTCCTGCGCTGAAAGCATCCCTAGCATTCCTCCTGTCTTAAGCCAATTATAGCAAAGCTCCGAAGAGAATAAAATTATTCATGAAAACTTTTTTAGAAGGCGGGCAATTTTCTAAATATGGAAACTTACAGCTTTTTGTGCTATAATCAAAAAAACGTTGTTTTTTACAAGGTACAAAAGCATTTCCTGGATGGACAGGCATAACAATCAGGTCGGGGAGGCAAATTATGAATTTGGGCAGCAACCGGGAGCTGGCTGAAAACAAGCTTATCCTTCTATATATAATAGACAAAATTAATATTCCCATAAGTAATCTGCAGATTACCAAGCTTATTCTTGAGAACAAGTTTATGAACTACTTTTTTCTTCAGCAGTTTTTAAAAGAGCTGTGCGACAATCATATGCTGAAAGCGGACACAATTGACGGAAAAACCTTTTATACCATAACCCAAAACGGGAAGCAGACCCTAAGTTATTTTACCGACCACATACCCCCGGGCATCAAGCTCCGGATCGATAACAGCAGCATGGACATCCGAAAGGGAATTAAAAATGAAACCCACATCCTCTCGGACTTTACTCCGGAAAGCGAAAACGCGTATATCGTAAACTGCAGTGTGCGGGAAGACGACTTTTCACTGATCGACCTGAAAATCACGGTGGGCACCAAAAATGACGCCCGCGTTATCTGCGAAAACTGGAAAAACCATTCCCAGTCCATCTATGCAGAAATCATTGAGAGCCTTACCAGGAAAAGGTGAATTGCTCCTCCTCTTTCATGTTGGGAAATATGCTCTTGCGGGTTTGTTTTTTCTTTTCAGGAGTAACCCTAATGTAACCTAGAGGGGCTTCATAAATTCAAGGCAGGACAATTACCTTATTCTCTTTTGACTCCTTGTACAAAACAAATTTATTCCCTATAACCTGGACAATTTCCGCACCCGTCGATTTTGAAACTTCCTCACATACTTCCCTGGCATCCGTCAAAGAATTCTTGAGCACCGTTGCTTTTACCAGTTCCCTTGCCTCCAGGGCATCGTTGAACTGCTTTATCATATTGTCGTTTATCCCACCCTTTCCTATCTGGAAAATGGGAGGAATGGTATTTGCAAGACTTCTCAGATAGCTCCTCTGTTTGCTTGTCAGCATAGACCCTTTCTCCTCAATATTTATTTAATATGTACAATAAAAAATCCCCTGCCCCATGCTATCTCACATACTCAAACTCAATATCGTATATTTTCACCGTATCGCCTTCATTGATGCCCATGCTTTCAAGGGCATCGATAACTCCTTTTTTCTTAATAGCCCTTTGGAAATACTGAAGGGATTCGTAGCTGTTAAAATTGGTGGATGAGACAATCTTTCTGACCCAGTTGCCCTCCACCACGTATTTGCCATTTTCTCTGCGGATTTCAAAGGGTTTCTCCTCCTGGGCGGTGTATACCGCTTCTTCATCCGCTTCCCCGGTAATAGGGACATCGGGTATCTCCTTAAGCTTTTGGCTTACATAAAGCATCAGGTCCTTTAGTCCCCTATTGGTTGCAGCCGAGATGGGAAACACCTTATAGCCCTCCGCTTCAACTGCTTCCCTGAACCTCTCCAGGTTATCCTCCGCCCCCGGAATATCCATTTTATTCGCGGCCACGATCTGGGTCTTCTCCGCCAGCTTCGGGTTATACTTTTTGAGCTCTTCATTAATAACCCGGAAATCTTCGGACGGGTTCCGCCCCTCAACAGCAGATACATCCACAACGTGAATAAAGAGCTTGGTCCTCTCCACATGCTTTAGAAATTCATGTCCCAGTCCCACACCTTCATGGGCTCCTTCGACCAGTCCGGGAATGTCCGCAATAACAAAGCTTTCTCCCATATCCAGGCTTACAACCCCCAAATTCGGTTCAAGGGTGGTAAAATGGTAATCCGCAATCTTAGGTCTTGCCGCTGAAACCATGGATAATATGGTAGACTTGCCCACATTGGGAAAGCCGATTAAACCCACATCGGCAAGAAGCTTTAACTCAAGAAGGACCCAGCGTTCCTCTCCCAGGTCGCCGCTTTTTGCAAAATTGGGCACCTGCCTTGTGGGTGTGGCGAAGTGCTGGTTGCCCTTCCCTCCCTTGCCGCCTCTGGCGATCACCTCTTTTTGGCCTGCTCTGGTCAGGTCGGCCAGAATCCGTCCTGTCTCCTCATCCTTAACGATGGTTCCCGGGGGCACTTTTATAATCAGGTCTTCTCCGTCCCGTCCCGTGCAGTTGGAAGCGCCTCCATTCTGGCCCGGCTCAGCCTTGTAATGCCTCTTATACCTGAAGTCGGCCAGAGTCCTTATCCCTTCGTCAACAATAAATATGACGTCTCCGCCTCTGCCGCCGTCTCCGCCGTCAGGGCCTCCCGCCGCAATGTACTTTTCCCTGTGAAACGACACGGCACCGTTCCCGCCGTTCCCAGCCTTGACAAAAATCCGCGCGTTATCGATAAACATAGCTTCCTCCACCATCCAGGCCGCAGTCATTGGCCTACTGCCTGTAGATCATACAGGCAAAAAATAATCCCAATATGCTGGGATTATTTTTTGTACATTATGCATTTACTATACTCACTTGCTTCTTATCCTTGCCTTTTCTTTCAAACTTAACTTTCCCGTCAATCAGCGCAAAAAGCGTATCGTCACTGCCTCTTCCCACATTTTCACCGGGGAATATTTTGGTCCCTCTCTGTCTTACCAGAATATTTCCCGCCAGCACGAACTGTCCGTCGCCTCTTTTCACACCAAGCCTCTTGGACTCGCTGTCACGGCCGTTCCTCGAACTTCCGACACCCTTCTTGTGGGCAAAAAGCTGTAGATTTATATCAACCATAATCACACCTCCTCATCCATGACCGAAACATAATTCTTGTACTTGCGCTGGATCTGTTTGAACCCTATGGCGGTAGTTTCAAGAATTATCTTTGCAATCTGCTTTTTTTCCTCAGAGATATTATCAGGAATACTGCACAGCATATATCCATCCCTCTCGGAGTAGCACCTTCGAATGCCTGCAAGATCTTCAAGAGCTCCCACCGCATTATACGCCGTTATGGAAACAGCAGCGCAGACAATATCCTTTCCCTCTTCATCAAAACCTGCATGTCCCTTAACGATAAACTGTCTGATAAAACCTTCCTTATCCCTGACAATATGAATATTAACCATCGGTCCCTGTCCATCATCCGCCGCCCACGGCCTGTTGCCTGTACCGCAGGTGCTTTATGCATTGATCTTCTCAATCTGAATCTTCGTGTAAGGCTGTCTGTGCCCCTGTTTCTTCCTATAGCCTTTTTTTGGCTTATACTTGAAAACAATTATTTTTTTGTCCTTGCCATGGCTCAAAACTTTACCGCTAACCGTCGCATCTTTTACCCAAGGATCGCCGAAGCTTACGGCTCCATCCTTTGAGACCAACAGAACCTTATCAAAAGTGACGACCGAACCTTCCTCAGCCGCAAGCTTTTCAACAAATACCACGTCGCCTTCCTGAACCCGGTACTGCTTTCCACCTGTCTCAACTACAGCGTACATCCAAAACACCTCCTCATCCCCAGTCTCGCCGGCATAAGGCAGCAAATAACGGTTTCCGGTTGTAAGCTGTTGAAAAAACAAAATCCTTTTTCCTTTTGATTTTCAACAATAACTCAAACCGCTTTTTAATCCCAACCTCAACCTTAATCTGCATTTAAACGTCGCCTTTGCCGTGCGGCTACCGATTTATTCTAACACACCAAGGAATTAATGTCAATCGCCTTGATTTTCATTTCTTCCCGTTTGATATCGCTGTTTGCCTTCACCACAATCCTTTTTTTATAAGCGTTTTCCAGCTTTATAAGGTTCTTGCCATCCACACCGGTAAGTATTACGGCAACCGCTGGGTGAACCTCGATCTGTATCGCATCCGCAATGGTCTGGTTAAAATACCTGGTAATTTCCTTCTCCACATTCCTGGCAACCGATTCGGGAGACAATATCTTGCCTGTTCCCGAGCAATGGGGACATTCGGTCATGAGGACCGAAGATAAACCCTGTCTCACCTTTTTTCTTGTCATTTCTACAAGTCCAAGCCCTGTCAGGCCCACTACCGAGGTCTTTGTCCTGTCCCTTTTCAGCGCCTGCCTCAAGGCGTCCAGCACCATCTGCTGATGCTCATGCTCATGCATGTCAATAAAATCGATAATCACTATGCCTCCGATATCCCTTAAACGCAGCTGCTTTGCTATTTCCCTGGCCGCTTCCATATTGGTCTTGAGAACGGTATCCTCCAGATTATTCCCACCTACATATTTCCCTGTATTGACATCTACCACCGTAAAGGCTTCGGTCTGGTCTATGACCAGGTAGCCGCCGCACTTAAGCCACACTTTCCTGGAAAGCGCCCTGGAAATCTTGGATTCAATCTGATAGTACTCAAACAGGTCGTAATTTTTGTTAAAATACTCAACCCTCATCTTCAGCGCGGGAGAAATCATCTCCACCAGTTCCAGGACTTTCATGTACTCCTGCCTGTCGTTAATGACAAACTTGTCGATGTTCCAGGTAAACAGGTCCCGCACCGACCTGCATACCAGGCCTAAATCCTTATATATGCAGCGCGGGACAGGGCCTCCGGTTTCCTTCTGCCTTATTGAATCCCAAACTTTAAGCAAAAAATTCAGGTCACGTGTAAAGTCCTCCGTGTTTTTGCCTTCCGAAGCTGTTCTTACGATCAGTCCCATTCCTTTGGGCTTAATGCTTTCAGCTATTTTTTTTAACTTGTTTCTCTCGTTTTCATCCTCAATTTTTCTTGAAACGCCGACGTAATCCGCATTTGGCAGCAAAACCAGCTGTCTTCCGGGTAGGGTAATATGGGTGGTAACCCTTGGCCCCTTATTTCCGATAGGTTCTTTTACAACCTGTACGGTTATCTCCTGTCCGGGTCTGAACAGCTCATCAATATTATACTCCCTTATATTATGGTAGATCTCATCTTCATCTTCTATATACTCTTTCTGAGCAACAGCATCACTCACATACAAAAAAGCGTTCTTCTCATATCCGATATCAATAAACGCCGCCTGCATGCCGGGTAAAACACTGCTGACCTTTCCCCTGTAAATGTTGCCGACCATTCCCTCAAGGGAAGGCCTTTCTATATATATCTCAACCAGCTCCCTATCTTCAAGAAGAGCTATTCTTGTTTCCTCAAGTCCAACATCTGCAATTATTTCATTTACCATTTTCACCTCTCCTTCCTCTATTCTCCGGCTTTGGTTTTCTGTTCCCGCCTTTTCCCAATGTCCCCTTCTGTTTAAAGGGCACCGGGGTCCATAGGGTCCAAGTCCTTTTCTTCGGTTCCCACAAGCAATCCGGTGCGGTGGATTTTCACCACATCCAGTTTAGGGATTCCCGCACCGTTAATAGCCGCAACCGGCAGCTCAGGTTTTAAATTCGCCGCGCTTCCCGCACTCAGCATTGCAGAAAGGCAAAACAAGTCCCCGACCCGGCAGTTGGCACCCATTGGATACTGCCCCGACAGCTCGTTCACGTACTTCTTGATCCACGCATTGCCGCATCCGCCCTGATTCCCGCCGTCCTGTCCGCCGCCGTCCTCTGGGCCAATACCGTTCTCATCAATGCCTTCCACTTTAAGTTCATATATCATCGGTTTAATATCTATCTCCCGGATTTTTCCCTTGCTTTCTTTTTTTACGATAATTTGAGGCTGAAGAAAAAATTTTTCAATCTCATCTCTCAGTATAGCTATTCCCGGATTGGTTTCCGGACAAACCAGAACAACATAGGAGGCCTTAACTATAGACGCCATGATATTTGATTTGTTTTTTTTCGTTTTGGCATCCACAACCTCCAAACCTGTTGGAAGTACCCTGTTTAAGCTTTCCATCAATTCCTCGGGACTCATGCTGCCGGACAGCTCAAAATCCGCATATTCAGCCTCACTTGTGACACCCACCGGCAAAGGAAGCCCGAACACCATCTGGGGATGAGGATTATAGCCCATGGAGTAGGCTATAGGAATGTTTCCCCTTCGCAAAGCCCTCTCAAACACTTTCATCAGGTCCAGGTGAGAAATATATTTTACTTCTTCCCCGCGAATAAATTTTATCCTAACGCTGTTCAACGCAAATACCTCCCCCAAAGGCAGCTGCACCGCATCCGGAGCAATCCGCCCTGCAGTTTGAGGTCAATTCCCCCCCATAGGCCCTTTCATTTTCCCGGATTAAAAACCTCTTGCCGACACCCACATCAATATGGTCCCAGGGAAAGACCTCATCATAGCTTCTCCTTCTGTTTGCATAAAAGTGAGGGTCCACGCCGCACTCGTCAAAAGCTTCCATCCATTCCTTGAACTTAAAATGTTCTCCCCAGCTGTCAAATTTACAGCCTTTTTCCCAGGCCTTGACCAGAACGTTTCCTACTTTTCTATCACCTCTTGCAAAAACCGCTTCTAAAAAGCTCAGCTCGGCATCATGCCAGTTATAGATTATATGCCTGCTCTTTATCCTATCCTTCAGATACCTCTGTTTTTCCCTTAATGTCTCTATGCTGTCCTGCGCCTCCCACTGGAAAGGTGTAAAGGGCTTGGGCACAAAGGAGGAGGTACTGATTGTAACATTCAGCCCTTTCCCTCTTTTTTCCCTGGGTATGCCCATGTAGGCGGCTACAACCTTGCTGCCCAGCTCCGCTATACCCTCAATATCCTCATAGGTCTCGGTAGGCAGACCCAGCATGAAGTACAGCTTCACGCCGCTCCATCCGCCGTAAAAAGCGGTGGTTACGGAGTTGATAAGGTCTTCTTCGGTTACTCCCTTGTTAATAACATTCCTCAGTCTCTGTGTGCCGGCCTCGGGTGCGAAGGTCAAACCGCTTTTTCTCACCCTCTGTGCTTTTTCCATCAGATCAAGGGAAAAGGAGTCAATTCTTAAGGAAGGAAGAGACAGGTTCACCTTTCTGGGTTCCATCTCTTTGATCAGTTCTTCCGTTAAGTGCCCCAAATCCGTATAATCACTGGTACTCAATGAAGTTAAAGAAATTTCTTCGTAGCCGGTGTTTTCCTCAAGCTTTCGGGCGAGTTCAAGAAGCTTGCCTGCGGACCTTTCCCTCACCGG
Source organism: Eubacteriales bacterium (assembly GCA_024655885.1). GTDB lineage: Bacteria > Bacillota > Clostridia > Acetivibrionales > JANLFN01 > JANLFN01. The sequence goes on from JANLFN010000002.1 coordinate 320,224, forward strand.
CCTGTATACAAAGCCCGCCTGGCAGAACCGGCATCCCCGGGTGCATCCCCTGAACAGCTCAAGCATAATCCTGTCGTGCACAATATCCGTAAAGGGAACGATGAATCTGTCGGGAAAGAAAGTTTTATCCAGTTCCTTTACAATCCTTTTTCTGATTTTCCGAGGGTACTCCTTTTTTACCGGCATTATGCCGCCGACTGTCCCGTCCTCATTGTAATCAACCTTATAGAACCGGGGAATATAAATACCTTCTATATTTACTATTCTATTCAGAAAATCTTCTCTGGATACGTTGTCTACCTTCCATAAACCATATTCATCCATAACCTCGTTAATGATATCCTCGCCCTCGCCCATCATGAAAAAATCCACTATATCGGCTAAAGGCTCAGGGTTATAGGCACAGGGGCCGCCCGCACACACAAAAGGATGGTCCTTGGTCCTGTCCTTGCTGTATATGGGTATGCCGGCCAGGTCCAGCATGTTTATGATATTGGTATAACTCATTTCGTACTGCAGGGTAAAGCCCACAAAGTCGAATTGGCTTATCGGGTCATGGGATTCAAGAGCAAAAAGAGGTATCTTATTTGCTCTCATGCTCTGCTCCATATCCACCCATGGGGCAAAGACCCTTTCGCAATACGTATCGTCCCTCTCATTCAGCAAATGGTACAATATCTTCATTCCGAGGTGCGACATCCCCACCTCGTATACATCGGGAAAACAGAAAGCAAATCTTATTTGAATACCCTTTAAATCCTTGTGGATACTGTTCCACTCATTGCCTATATACCGAGAAGGCTTTTCAACCCGCTGCAGTATCTGATCGCTAATTTTGATCTTCAAATTAATCCTCCGGTAAAATTTATTTAACAAACAGCCCTCGTCTCTATAATATTATTGACCATTTATTCCTAAATCTTTCTTATGGAACAACACACTTCCTGATTGAATTCCCCGGTTCCGCCATTGCTCCTAACCGGTTATTTTCATGATTCAAACATGCCATCTTTAAATAATAATACCCAATATGACTTCTCTTAGCAACATGAACCATTTCTATTATGGCATAATTGGATGCAAATAAAAAGTATTCGCCATAAAAAAACACTTGTGATTTATCACTTTATGCATTATAATATATACTGTTCGTTTCACTCGGGGTCACCGGCAGCAAGCCGCAGGACTGGAATTAGAAGAGGAAGCGGGAGCAACAAGAGGAATCATGGCAATACCGGGGTGTGGCTCAGGTGGTAGAGCGCTTGGTTCGGGACCAAGAAGCCGGAGGTTCAAGTCCTCTCACTCCGACCAGAAAAGAACAAGGGTTTGCAGATTTGCAAGCCCTTGTTCTTTTGTATCTGGTGAGTCATAGGGGACGGTTCTCTTTTGACTCACTTTTCACCCTTTGCGCAGGGTTGCGGTTAATCCTCAACAGCTTCACAATCTTTCTTCTTAGTCTTTATGTGCGAATTTTAACTCCTCCCCACCTTCATAATCATGTCAGTCATTTCTTATTCATCTTCTTCAGCACAGAAGATATTCTCCTCATTTTTACACAGTATTGCAGGATAGATACCGGTTTCAGGTTGCTTCGGACTTTTCCTTGACCCGGGCGTCCTTCGGCCTTGTTTGTTGAAGTTATCCTGCCACGCTTTAACCCCTGAGTCAATCTGGAACCGTCCCCGGTGATTCTGTTGTTTCCTGAATTCTATGCCTCCATGAATTGTATTAATTCTTTGTTAAATCTATCGCGCTGGTCATAGAACAGGAAATGACCACACGCTTCAAATGGTACAAGCTTGGATTTTCTGATACTGTTCTTTTGTGCTATGGCCAACGGGTATAGGCAGACCTGGTCATTAATACCGTGAAGGATCAGAGTTGGAACACTTATTGTTTTCAGATCGTTAAATAAGCCTTCTTCACCCAGCCAGGTGTTGGCAATAGCCGCAGTAGACCAGCTAGCTGCCTGCAGTCCCAATTGGAAAATCCAGTCTGACAACGGGCCGCTAACACGATTAAAGAAGATCATGTTTCCAAACCCTCTCAACATATTGGGCCGGTCGTTATATGTACCTTGGATGATGTTAATTACAGCTTGTTTTTGCAGACCATATGGAAAATACGGACGCTGAACAAGACTCGGTGCCGCTGCGGCGAAAAGGGCGAGTTTCTCTACTCCGTAACCATTATGTCTGGCCATGTATCGGATGCAAATCGCTCCCCCCGTTGAATGTCCTCCAAGGGTGAAATTTTGTAATTTGAGTGCCTCAACCACACTTCGGATATCATCCGACAATCGATTATAATCATAGCCGGTCCAGGGTTTGTCCGATAAGCCGAACCCTCTACAGTCTATTCCTATGCACCTGTATCCCATTTTGGGTAATTGGTTGAACTGGTATTCAAACAAATTATGGTTTCCTGGCCATCCGTGAATTAATAAGATTGTCTTGCGGCCTGCCGGGTTAATATCTTCCACATAGATTTTTACATCCGGTTCAACACTAACATAAACTCCCATGCAAATTCCTCCCTCCGTTCATAAAAACTCCCGATATATAGATTATTCACTCGAGAATTCATATGTGAGGGTTTGCGCCTTGCTGAAGAAAAAGAATTCACAAACCTTTTGTGAGTCATAAGGGACGGCTCTCATTTGACTCACTTTTCACCCTTTGCGCAGGGCTGCAGTTAATCCCCAGGAGCTTCGCAACCTTTCTACCTGAGACTTTATGTGTAGATTTTAACTCCTCTCCACCTTCATAATCATGTCCGTCATTCCCTATTTATCTTCTTCAGCGCAGGAGATATTCTCCTCATTTTTATACAGTATCGCAGGATAGATACCGGTTTCATATTGCTTCGGGCTTTTCCTTGACCCGGGTATCCCTTTGGCCTTGTTTGTTGAAGTTATTCTGCTACGCTTCAACCATTGAGTCAATCTAGAACCGTCCCCTGTGACTCTTTAAAATTTTTTGCAGCCATTGAAAGAAATAAAAAAGTAATGTATAGTTATAATGTATAGTCATATATATCAATACACAAAGAACCTGGAGGAATACGGAAAATGATAATTATTGGTGAAAAAATCAACGGTTCCATCCCTTCTGTAGGGAAAGCCATCGCCGAAAAAAACGGGGACTTTATTCGCCATCTGGCAAAAGCCCAAGCCGAAGCCGGAGCCACTTATATTGACGTCTGTGCTTCGGTGGAAGAAAGTATAGAAGTAGATACCATGAGGTGGCTGATTAACCTAGTACAGGAGGTAACCGACACACCCATCGCTGTTGACAGTCCAAGTGCGCGCGCGTGTGCGGAAGCTCTAACATTTTGCAACAAACCCGGTCTTGTGAATTCGGTTTCAATGGAAGGGGATAAAGTGGATGTGATATTCCCTGTAATAGCCGACACAAAATGGGAATGTATCGCGCTTTTAAGCGACGATACCGGGATACCGCGGACGGCTGAAAAGCGTTTGCAGGTATTTGAGGCTCTGATGAAAAAGGCAAAGGAATACAACATCGACCCGTCCCGCCTGCACATTGACCCGCTGGTTGAAATGCTGTGCACCTCGGAAGACGGAATCAATACGATTACCGATGTTATGAAAACAATTAAAGCTCAGTATCCCACCATCCATATTACCGGAGGGGCGAGCAATATATCCTTCAACCTGCCTGTCCGCAGACTGGTTAACCAGAGCTTCATTGTGCTGGCAATGAACGCAGGGATGGACAGTGCAATAGTAGACCCGTTAAACCGGGATTTGATGGGGATGATATTTGCGGCAGAAGCCTTGCTGGGAAAGGATGAATTCTGTATGGAATACATCGGAGCCTACCGGAAAGGGATATTCGGCCCGGCGAAATAGGGAGAGTGACAGTCCTTGAGAGGGGCATGTCCCGTCTCTGAGAAAAAGGGAAATGAACCTACACAGTTCATATATAAAAAGGGAGGGTATGAAATGTCTAAAATTCAGGAAATTTCAACAGCCGTTGAAACGGGTAAATCCAAATTGGTTCCCACACTTGTACAGGAAGCTTTAGCCGAAGGAAACAAAGCAACCGATATATTGAATGCCATGATCAACGCCATGGGTGTCGTAGGCGACAAATTTTCAGCAGGAGAAATCTATGTCCCGGAAATGCTGGTAGCGGCCCGCGCAATGCAAAAAGGCGTTGAAGTGCTAAAACCCCTTCTGGCAGGGGACGGCTCAGTATCGCTGGGATTATGCATCATCGGGACGGTTGCGGGTGACCTGCACGACATCGGCAAAAACCTGGTGGCCATAATGATCGAAAGCGCGGGTTTTGAAGTGATTGACCTCGGCGTTGACGTTCCAGCCGACAAATTCATCGAAACCATCAAAGCGCATCCGGAGGTTAAAATAGTGGCCTGTTCAGGGCTTCTGACAACCACCATGCCGGCCATGCAGGAAACGGTAAGAGCCATTAGGGCATTGGGATTGACAGGCTTTAAGATCATGGTTGGGGGAGCGCCCATCACAGCCGAATTCGCAGCTGAAATAGGTGCAGATGCCTATACTCCAGACGCAGGCGCTGCGGCTGTTAAAGCGAAAGAACTGGTATCTTAGCGGCCTTCGGATAATGAAAAAAATATGACAATTTCTTTATGAAAGAATAGAAAGGAGAACGTTATGGCACATCTAACTCAGAAAGAAAACTTCTTGCGCGTTGCTCGCGGAGAAATGCCGGAATACGTGCCCGTAGCCACATTTGGCGTACCTGGGGAAGCACCTCTTATGACCATGGCAGACCCTTGCATCCTAGGGAACTTCAGAGGACCTCAAGGCGGCAAAGACCCATGGGGAGTTACATTCGTAACAAACGCTGAGACAAACTATGGAGCACTTCCGAAACCCAACGACTTCATTCTAACCGACATCAGAAAATGGAGAGACGTCATCAAAGCACCCGATTACTCAGGATTTGACTGGGAAGCCGCAGCTAAAGCAGACAGAGAAAAATACGTGCAGGACCCTGATAAGACAGCTTTTGTTATAAGCGGCTATGCGGACCTATTCCAGCAGTTCATCGGATTCATGGGCTTCACGGAAGGGCTATGCGCTCTTTACGAAGAAAAAGAAGAAGTGGAAGAACTTCTCGATTATATGCTCGAACACTCACTCTACATAACAAAGAACGTACTTTACTACTACAAGCCGGAAGGCTACTACCTGCTTGACGACTCGGCCTCAAAGCTTCAGCCTTTCATTTCACCCGCTCTGTTCGAAGAACTTTTCGTTCCGCGCTATAAAAAATGCTTGGACCTGGTAAGAGAAGAAGGAATACCCATTTTCTACCACAACTGCGGAAGATGCGAAGATTTTCTGCCTGCAATGGTAGACATCGGCGTTAACGTTTGGGATCCCGCCCAGGTGGAAAATGACCTGGTGGGCATAAAGCAAAAATTCGGCCGCAAATTGGCAATCAACGGTGGTTTCGAATACAAAATGCCTAAAACATGGCCTGTTGTTGATGAAGAAGAAGTACGGGAAGCTGTACGCGAGACCTTTAGGAAGCTGGCTCCTAACGGCGGATTTATTTTCAGCGGCATGATGACATCCCTCAACTGGACGGACCCGAAAGTTCAGGAAGTTAACGGTTGGATTGTAGACGAAGCGAAGAAGCTCAGCAAAACAGTATACAAATAAAATATACCGTAAAAGAAAAATTGCTTAGAATTGGGCACTTAACAGTTGCCCAATTCTAAAAAGACAAGAAATAAAGAAAAATCTGGTGTGTACAATAATGAAGATATTAATTTTAGGCGGATTTTTAGGTTCGGGCAAAACAAGCATTATTATACAGCTTGCCAAATATATAGTGGGAAATAACCCTGAAAATATTACAAAAGTGGTAATCCTGGAAAACGAAATAGGCGAAGTGAGCATTGACGATAAAATGCTGCGCGGCGGTGGCTACGAGGTGACGAACATGTTTTCCGGCTGCATCTGCTGCACCATGTCGGGCGAGCTTGTAATCGGCTTAAACCACATCATGCGCGACTTCAGTCCCCAACTCATTATTATGGAAGCAACAGGAGTGGCATACCCCCATAATATCAGAGAAACCATCACCCAGTCGGTGCCGGAGGTTGACTGCTATGTAACCTGTGTGACTGACGCAAAGAGGTGGAAAAAGCTTCTTCGTCCCATGGAAATGATGCTTAAAGACCAGCTTAATGCCGCCGACGTAATTCTTATAAATAAAGTTGACATGGTTGACCAAGACACTTTGGCTGAAGTGGAAGCTTCCATAAGAACATTCAACCATAATGCGAAATTCTTCAAGGTAAGCGCTGCGGAACAGATAGACACCAAAGTATTTGATGCCATGCTTGGAAATGGATAGAGGAGCGTGAGAATATGGGCAATAACAGCGCAAAGCTACACGAGCACAGTGAAAAATGCGATTGCGAAGGCCATGACGAACATCACCAGCAACACAATCCCATTACAATCACAACCCACGATATGAGCATCGTCGGCTCATACAAGTTCAGCATTGAGAAACCCTACCAAGAAGCGGAAGCAATCCTTGACGGTCTATTAAAGCACGTGGCAAAGGAAGTAACAGACCTGGGCGGAATCATCGGTCACATCAAGGCTTTCCTCACTTCCGAAAACAAAAGCTGCATGATATCAATTACTGAATATGAGTCAAACAAGCGGTACATAGAGAGCTTTCACTGCAATGTTGAAGGCGTGGCAATCGTATTCTGCATTGAGCCGGAGCAGCTGGAAGGCATACTCATAAAAGCATTTAGGGGTTACCTTGAGTCATAGGGGACGGTTCTTGTTTGACTCACTTTTCACTCTTTGTACAGTGTTGCGGTTAATCCCCAAGAGCTTCGCAATCCTTCTACCTGAAATTTTATGTGTAAATTTTAACTCCCTTACCACATCTTCCATTACCTTCTTATCTGCCTTTACCTTTTCTAGAGATACACCTCTACGTAAAAGCAGCTCCTGAACCGTTTCCTCCAGTTCCATGTTCTCCTGCTGCGATTCCATGAAATCAATATCCAGGAACTTCTCTCCGGTTCGTTCTTTAGTAAACTCAGAAAAAAGTCTCACTGCCCTCTCTCTTTTTTGTGAGAACATCTCAAGTATTTCACCAATATCATTTAGGAAGGTTTCCTGCTCCTTTAAACTCCTTCTTTTACCCATATAGCTCCCATAACTGCTCCAGTTGTAGTTTTCCACCGGTTTCAGACGGTTTCCTGCTTCTCCTTGGCATAAAGATACCTCCAACCTTGTTTGTTGAAGGTATCTTACCACACTTCAGCCTTTGAGTCAATCAAGAACCGTCCCCTTGTCTCATAAGCCAAACTATTTCAGCAACTCGGAGACATATACCAGCCTTATGCCCCTGCCTTCCATTTCCGGAATCGTTTCCTTTATTGCTTGTATCGTTGCTTTTCCACCTGCGGAGCCCACATGGCCGATAACAACTGCATAACCGTTTTTCAAGGCTAGTTTTTCTGCTACAGAAAGCTGCTGTTTGACATAGCTTTTATTTTTGGATGAGCCTTCAAGAAATACGTTTCTTTCAATGAACGGAACACCTATGTTTTTAGCTACCAGCCCGCATACAGTTCTTGAACTGGTTACGCTGTCGACAAAATAAAGCTTCTTTCTCTTGACCACGCGCATAACTGCAGAAACCACCCTTTTATCTTCACTCGCCAGAGCTCCCATATGGATGTTTAATCCGGCGGCATAGGGAACCGCATTTATTGAATCAGAAGTAATTTTATCAATATCACTATCCTTCAAGTTGAGGCTTATAGGTCTTGGGCCTAACCATCGGGAATTATCTCTTTTTTGCGATTGCATGGGAAGATGTACAATTACCTCATAGCCCTTTGTATGCGCTGTTATTGCATCCTGCTTCGAGTATTTTAAAAAAGGCATGATCGCAAAAGTCAAATGCCTGTTTATTGACATCGCTTCTTCTATTCCAGCTCTATTCAACCCAAAATCATCAAGGATAATGGCAAGCTTGGGATTCCGGACATTGGCGCTTGAGGAGAGGGTGGAAGTGTCATTAGCCGAAAAGGTAACTGTCTCGGGAACCTGGTAATTCCTATATATAAATTGCGTAAGGTACAAAACTATATTTACAAGCACTAGTAATATCATCAATAAAAGCAAATACAGATGCTTTTTATAGATGATAATTAGTATTTTTTTTGACCACATGATCGACCTCCAAATGAAATTTTTTCAATTCAATATATTACTTAACCGCAATTATATTACTTAAAGTCATCTTTACCCTCGCAGAGTTTGTTCCGTTCTTCCTCTATATCCTTTATCGCCGCATATATCAGATATGTAGGAACACCCATTTCCAACTGCTTTGCTCTTTTTTCAATCATAGAATGCAATTCTCTACTGCATGAAGCTACAACCTTTATTTTTCTTGTTCTCATTCCTGATCAACCTCTTCCATTCCAGATTGTATACCTTCTATAGGTTTCCAATAACATTTTATTCATGGAAGAAGGATATGGTACATTTATGTCGACCATTGTTTAAACAATTCAACGAATACTATGCTTGCTTGCACTTGGTAAAAGCAACCGTGAGCAACACATAAGCAGCATGTTCAGTGAATAAAAATAGATAGAGTAGTTTAAGAAATATGTGAAACGTATTTTATGAAAAAGGTAAAGATTGTTGTTTTCCAGAAAAAAACAATGTATTTTGTTTGTTCCATCGTCCTCGTTTTTCTCCTGCTTTCCGTATTTCTGTGGATTTATTTATCCAGTCTGCCGGTCAACACGTTCACCGATTAAGCTATTCCAAAATCCCGGGGGTAATTGTCGAAACCGCCTTTATGTCGAATAGTACGGAACGCCAATTATTAACCAAAGATGAATTCAGGGAGCAGCTTGCGAAAGCTATTGCCGATGGCGTAGAACACTACCTGAAGGAATCCGGAGAGGTCCTTTCACCGTAAGGATAATCCCATAGGGCCCATGGATATATTCAAATTTGAGGTGATTTGTTTATGAAAAAACCATATTTTATAATTATTTCCCCAAAGACGTTTATCCGCTCATCAATTATTGCTTCTCTGGGAGTTGTCTTTATATTGAGCTTCATATTTTCTATATCTTATAGCAGATCCATATCAATTTTTACAAACGTTTCTCATCCCCCAAAGGAAGGGGGCAAACTGGCAATTATTATCGATGATTTTGGTTCCAGCAGAGAAGGAATAGGAGAAATGATGTCCATCAACAGGCACTTAACCTTTGCAGTGATGCCTTTTTCCACGCATTCGCAAGAAGATGCAAAGGCCGCCCACGAAAAAGGCTATGAGGTAATTGTCCATCTACCCATGGAACCGAATCACGGTAAAAGAAGCTGGCTTGGTCCGCGTCCAATCCTTGCGGGAATGAAAGAGGAGGAAGTCCGGCAAATTGTCAGGGATGCCTTTGAAGATGTACCTTTTGCAGTCGGTGCGAATATTCATATGGGATCAAAGGCAAGCAGTGATGAAAGCATCATTTCGGCGGTTCTGGATATTATCAAAGAAAAGGATTTATACTTTGTCGACAGCCGTACGGCAGATCATCCCATCGGTAAAAAAATAGCAGATGCAAAAGGGGTACGCTGCTATGACAGGAATATATTTCTAGATGGACAGCAGCCAAAAAGCTTTGTGAAGAAGAGGCTCACTGAAGCTGCCGAGGTTGCACTAAAGAAGGGCTATGCAGTGGCCATCGGCCATGTAGGAATTGAAGGCGGTAAAGTAACCGCAAAAGCGATCCGTGAAATGCTGCCTGAATTTGACCGTAGAAACATAGAATTAGTCTATGTCTCCGAATTAGACCGGTAAATCTCAAAGGATAAAATAGCCGCTGGCAATTAGCGCATACGGCCCTTTTGGATTTTCTTCCTGTAAGTATCTATCGTATCAGCACCGGTAATATAGATTTTGTATTCATTATACTAAAAAATGTATTTTGGGCCATCGAGTTCTGTTTTAGTATGCGCTGGTAACTACTTTTTATAATAGAGCGGAGTTCAATGCTAGCTGATCCTATATAGAATTTAAGAATAATATTGATCCAATCAATGTAATACTAAAGTATAGAGATCGTAAATTTATCGGTTGAGTTGCCATACTTATTGGGAGCCAAATCAATACGCCCGGAAAGGATTTCTTTATGAAAAGCAAGATAAACATCCTGTGCATAGTATTTGCATGTGCATTTCTAGCAGCAGGCTGCAGTTTGCCAAAAAAAGCTGTACCCCCAAAAAAATCTATCGATGTAGCTCCCTTACAGACCGAGCAGAGAAAAGAGAATACATCAAAAAATGCTTCTATGAATAACGCTGAAAATTTGAAAAGCAAAGAGAAGTCCGATGAAAAAATCGCATATATAACGGTTGACGATGGCCCCTCCAGGAACAATACCGTAGCAATTTTGGATACGCTGAAAAAAGATGGAGTTAAAGCAACCTTTTTTGTACTTCCTCAAGGTAATATGGATGATATTTATAAACGGATAATTAGCGAAGGTCATGTAATCGGAAATCATTCCTACTCCCATGCAAATTATCTGTATGATTCCACGGAGGACTTTGAGAAAGATTTATTAAAGGCAAAAGCTTTTATATATAAAAAGCTAAACTATACGACAACAGTGTTCAGGTTTCCCGGAGGAACGAAGGGGCGAAAGAAGAGCATTATTCAAAAAAGAGTGAGTATATTGAAAAAAAACGGGTATCGATACTTTGATTGGGATGTATCTGTCGCAGACACAGATCTCAACTTAAAAAATTATGGAGATGAAAAGTTTATCATAAACCTGATGATAGAGAATGTGGTCAATAACACCAAAGGAAAAAAGCGGCTCATCGTGTTAATGCACGACGATTCCACGAAAACTTACACGGCCAAGGCACTGCCCTATATTATTAAAGGATTGAAAAAACAGGGATACACCTTCGATGTTCTGACAAATTACAAAGAGTAGCGCAGCCGGATTTGAGGCAGACAGACAGAATATCAACGCTGCATTGTCCACCAGGTACGAAATACCCTGAAATATGCTGCAGACAAGGACAGGAAGGCATTTGCCATGGATTTAAAGACCATATATCACGCACCATCCGAAGAAGTCGGCTATGAACGAATGAAAGAAGCCACAAAAAAATGGTCTCTGCCATTACGAAACTGGGGTAAAGGAGTCTTCTGGGCAAGTTGAGCCAGTATGCCTGAAAGGTATTGCCCTGTTTTATAAAATAGAAATACAGGCTCATCCGAGCAGCATCCTGTCGTTGTCAAGTTCTGTTCCGCTTTTGCGGTTGAACTGTTCTATAAGCCACTCAACTGTGACTCCTTCTTTATCCTTGCCGTCTAAATCCATTATGATTTTCCCTTCATGCATCATAATGGTTCTGGTGCCGTGGTCAAGGGCAGCCTTCATGTTGTGCGTTATCATAATTGTGCAAATCTTTTCTTCCTCAACTATCTTATCCGTCAGCTGCAGAACCCTTTTGGCTATCACTGGATCAAGCGCTGCTGTGTGTTCATCGAGCAGCAGCAGCTTCGGTTTGACAATAGTCGCCATGAGTAGGGTAAGAGCCTGCCGTTCTCCGCCAGAAAGCCTTCCGACCTTTTCCTTGACCCTGTCCTCTAGTCCGAGCTCCAACAGCGCGAGCTTTTCTCTGAATAAAGCAATGTCAGCCTTTGATATACCAGGTCTCAGGCCCTTTGGCTTTCCCTTTGCATACGCAATGGCTAGATTTTCTTCTATGGTCATGTCGAAGGCTGTACCCATCAAAGGATCCTGAAATACCCTGCTAATATATTTAGAACGCTTATGCTCCGGGCTGTATGAAATATCTGTGCCATCAAGGAAAATTCGGCCTGCATCTATTTCATAAACACCTGATATGCAGTTTAGGAGCGTTGACTTACCTGCTCCGTTTCCGCCTATGACTGTGACAAATTCACCCTCGCCAAGAGTAAGGCTCAGATTGTTCAGTGCGATTTTTTCGTTAATGCTGCCTTTATAAAAGGTCTTGGAGATGTTTTCAACCTTGAGCATCACATCCGCTCTCCTTTGTACCTGCCTGAATTAGCACATCTTAATTTAAATGAAAGAACCTTCTCCTTTATTGCAGTCATAGACAGCGCAACAGTCACAATTACAGCCGACACAAGTTTCAAATCCGTCGGTGGCATGCCAAGCCATAGCGCGATGGTTATTACAAGCCTGTATAGAATTGCGCCGAGTGCCACTGCTATAAGCCTGCGCATAAGCGTTTTCACACCGAATATGACCTCTCCAATTATTACCGATGCAAGACCGATTACAACCATGCCGATACCCATGCTTACATCTGCAAACGACTGATATTGCGCTATCATAGCGCCCGACAGTGCAACGAGTCCATTTGAAATGGCAAGACCAATAATTATCATAACATCGGTGCTGACACCAAGAGCCCTGACCATTTTTTCATTGTCGCCTGTTGCCCTTAATACGAAGCCCAGCTTGGTTTTAAGGAAAAAGAACAGCAGGGCGAGTACTATTGCCAGTATAACCACAAGAAACACCAGCTTTGCATACTTCCCTGAATTGATTCCCTGCAGGAAATCAAATATGAGAGGCTTGTTCAAAAGCGGTATATTGGGTTTGTTGCCCATTACCTTAAGATTTATAGAGTAAAGTGCAAGCATCATCAATATCCCTGAGAGCAGGGGCTGGATTTTGAGCTTTGTCGTGAGCATCGCGGTAAATGTACCGGCAATACAGCCTGAAATAAAGGCTAAAGCCAGCCCGGTGAAAGGCTGGCTGATGCTTGCCAGTACTGCCGACACGGCAGCACCCAATGTGAAACTGCCGTCCACGGTCAGATCAGGTATATTGAGCGTTCTATACGATATAAAAACGCCGAGCGCCATAATTGCATATATGATGCCGAGCTCCAGAGAGCCCTGTAATGTTGTTGCCAATGACATTAGCAATGGCATGCCGATTTTCGCCCCATTCCATAAATAATCACTATTTTCCGAATACCTGCTTTGCTTCCTTGACTACATCATCCGGGAAAGTAACGCCTATTGCCGCAGCTGTATCCTTGTTAAGGTAGATGTCCATTTCGTCCATTGTCTTTACAGGTATATCTGCCGGTTTCTTTCCATTCAATATTTCTATTGCCATATTCGCCGTTTCCTGACCCAGAACCGGATAATTGATTCCGTAAGTTGCAAGTCCGCCCTCCTTGACCATAGAATCAGCACCAACATAGACCGGTTTCTTTGCCGCATTTGCCACCTGTGCGACAACCGGCATTGCTGAGGCAACTGTGTTGTCAATCGGTAAAAACAGCGCATCGGCCTTACCCACAAGCGACTGAGCCACCTGCTGTACCTCCGAGGTGTTTGTGACTGTACCCTCAACCACTGTCATGCCGTTCTTGCTTGCGTACTCCTTGAGGTTGTTTACGACTGATACTGAATTGGCTTCTCCCGAATTGTAAAGTGCGCCGATTGTTTTGATATCAGGTGTTATACGTTTTGCAAGCTCCATTATCTTCTCGGCTGAGACCGCATCCGAAGTTCCTGTCACATTTGCACCCGGCTTGTCAAGGCTTGCAACAAGACCCGAGCCTACCGGATCGGTACAGGCCGCGAAAAGCACCGGTATGTTCTTTGTTTCACCGGCTGCAGCCTGTGCAGAAGGTGTAGCTATTGCAACTATGAGATCATATTTATTATTTGCAAACTTCTGACAAATGGTCTTTAAATTCGTCTGGTCATTCTGGGCATTCTGATAGTCGATTTTTATGTTTTCGCCATCTTTAAAGCCCCTATCTGCAAGCTGCTTAATGAATGATTCACGTATGGTGTTGAGCGAAGGATGCTCCATAATCTGGACAATTCCTATCTTTTTTACGCTGCTTCCGCTTGCTGACTGAGCGTTGCTGGTCGTTGTTCCGGTTGAACCGGCAGTGCCGCATGCGGTGAACATCCCCACAAGCAACGCAAGTATACATGCCATTTGAACTGCTTTAAATACCTTTCTCATCTGAACTGCTTTTACTGACTTTCTCATCTCTTCTCCTCCAAAAAAATAGTATTTATAATTTAAAAAACACCTATCCTCCTGTAAGGACAGGTGCAGTTGCCTGTGGCACCACCTTAATTGATGCCTGAATTCAGACCAGTGCCTGCTTCAACGCATCCTCTCAGTCAGAGCACCAATATGCTCTATGCCGTGTAACGCCAGCCATACGTCGGATACTAATCAGGTAGCCCGCCCTTTCGCTCCACCCTCCGAGGCCCATTTGTCCGCTTCCTGCCTGCCGGGATTCCAGCGCCCCCGGCTCTCTTTGCGACTGAATTTCGGTTTTACTCCCTCTTCAACGGTTTAAAGGCATGATAGCACAAAAATTGCAGCTTTGTCAATACCAATTAGCTCATTTTAGTTGACTTTTCTTTTTCGCACCGGCGCCTGCTGGCTTAATGGAAGGATTCCATGGACTTTTTTTGAAACTTCTGATCTCCGGTTCTGCCCCTCGTCCATGGCCTTCGCGCCAACACACAAGTCTCGGCTCCCGTTTGCTCCCATCTTTCGACAGGCCAAAGATTTCGATGCGGCAGTGTTCACTTTCGTTGCGGCCTGCATGCTTGCTCACAGCCTTTCAGTCTGTTTACCCCTGCGCTTCATATGTAATATTTTTAAAATCAGTGGCATAGATAACGTTATAATCCCATTTACCTAAATGATCTTTTATAGTTCTCGCAATCGACATATCGTCTTCAATAACCATAATTTTATACATAAATATTCCTCCAAAAGCCATCCCGTCATTCGCTCCGAAAGCCTCTGCGCCGTATGCCCCTATAACCATCAGGAAAATCGTTATGATCATGGTGCAAAAAGTTCTCTCTGTCCATCTCCATACGGTCTGGTCCGAAGTGCATTCCCCGATCATCAAAATCTTCCGGATTTGATGATAGCATAGGGATCTTACAGATTTGAAAGCTTTGGAAAGGTGAGATAAAAGGCAGTTCCTTTCCCTAATTCACTCTCAACCATAATCGACCCGCCATGCTTTTCCACAATAGCTTTCGATAGGGTAAGCCCGATACCAACTCCCTGTTTGTCCTTGGAAAAGCGGCTTTGATAAAATCTTCTGAAAATATGATGAATATCTTCCGGGTGGATACCCATTCCATTGTCTTTTATGGTAATTTGGGTTAAGACGGGTGTCTCATCACACCGTATCTCAATCTGGTTTTTGGCCTCGGTGTGATCCAGGGCGTTTTTGATGATATTGCTGACCGCTTCCATCAACCATTCCTCATCAAAATTCATAGTAATATGTTGATCGCAGTGAAGCAGTATTGCCTTGCCTTCCAGTTCGGCGCGGGTGCGAAAGCCTTTTATGGCTTCTTCAAGAAACTCTTTTAAATTGTGCGCATTTTTTTCAAGTTTAATTGAACCCGCATCCAGCTTTGCCAGTTTCAGAAGGTTTTGGATCAGGGATTCCATCCGGGCAAGCTCCCGTTCGCTTTTTAATGTGAAGCTGTCCACTGTGTCATTTCCGACTTTTTCATTCTGTATAATTTCGTTATACATTTTGAGCGCGGCAAGAGGTGTCTTTAATTGGTGGGATATATCTGAAATTGTGTCTTTCAGGAATTCCCTGTTTTGCTTTTCCTTTTCAATATGAGCAGCCTGCGAAGTTGCCATTGCATTGACTGAAGAAAAGAGCTTTGACAAACTGCCTTCTTGGTGATCGTCCAAACGGATGCCGAAATTGCCGGCCATAAAATCCCGTATATCTGAGTCGGCTTTTTCAATCCTTTTGTATTGCCGTAAGATAAAAAACAAAAATACCGCACAGACCATGACTAAAAAAGCAATGGAAAGTATCAGTAGAATCACCGCATATTTTTGATAAAAACGCTCTACAGCGGGAAGCAGACTGTTTTGGATACCACTGTTATAACCTGCCGTTTGCAGCAGCTCCCGGCCTGATTCCACATCATCCTTCGTTTTTTCCGACGTAAAAGAACGTAGAATCTGTGATTCATCCAATCCGTTTCGCGCCAGATGCCCCGCAACCCCGTAATCATGAAAGATCATGTTCTGTTTATAGCTGTCCGCAGCGAGCTTTACAGTGATTTGTCCCAATATCATAAAGGACAGAAAAACTACTGCAAGCATAACAAAAAGTATTTTTACTTCTTTGTTTATGAAAATCTTCATATGCAGCCCTCACTTTATGACGTTCCATCGATAACCCAATCTGCGTACCGTCAGCAAAAATGTGGGATTTTCAGGATCGTCCTCGATTTTTTCGCGAAGTCTGCATACATAGACCGACAGGGTGTTGTTGTCTATAAAGCTGCCACTGCTGTCCCAAAGCCTGTCCAAAATGACTTCTCTTGTTAAAACGGTATTAGGATTGCGCATCAACAAACATAAAAGCCGGTATTCGGCAGCAGTAAGCTCAATCTCACGGTTATTCTTCCATACACGGTTTTCCAGAAGCTTGATTGTTACGCCATTGGAACTTAATTCGGTTTGAGTGCTGTCCGACAATTTGGCGCGGCGCAGCAAGGCATTGATTCTGGAAATGAGCTCGTTGAGCTTAAAGGGTTTGGTAATATAGTCGTCTCCGCCCATATCAAGCCCCATGACAATATTCACTTCTTCATCCGATGCCGTTAAAAAAATAATTGGTACTGTAGATGATTGACGTACCTTTTTGCATATTTCAAATCCATTTCCATCCGATAAAGTCAAGTCAAGAATCAGCAGGTCATATCTTTGATCCTGAATCACAGAAAGAGCTTCTTTCACTGTTCTTGCAACATGGACATGAAAACCGTTTTTTTGAAGCGAAAACTCAAGTCCGTCAATAAGGCTCAAATCATCTTCAACCAAAAGCACACTATTCATTTTGATTTATCCCTCTTTTTTTCTACCATCCATAGGTTTTTCTGCATCTTTAGGAACAAGCCACAAGTTTTCTTTACTTTATAGCACCTTTGATGCGTCCGGCAGTACAGTAGTAATTCGCCGTCCTGCCTGTAACTCCCCATTTTTCACAGGCTTCCTTAACTGTTGAATATTCCATTGATGCACCACCCGTATATTAATATTTGTCAGTAGTATATTTCGAGATTGCGAAAAAAGCAAGCAACTATTTCTTAAATAATCATAAACAAAACTAACATGTTAACAAGGCTGTAGACTTGTTTCCTCGAACGTATAAAAAGACCGCTTGATAGAAATTAATCTTTTTTCTCAAGACCTATAAAAGAAATTAATAAGCCTGAAAGCGCTATTAAATATTCAATACCACCAAGATTAGAATTAGGGTCAACTGCAATTATTCCTCCGAATAAAGTTATATTTATTCCTAAAAGCATTATCTTAAAACCTGAAGCCCCCTTCTTTAGGCCATGAACAATAAAACCTACAATCAAACCTAATACAACTAAAAATATCGTTGTCAATAGAACATATTTCATTTTTCAAAAACTCCTTCCTATAATTTAATTTATAATATACTACTAGCAGGTATGAATTTCTATCATAATTGCATTGAATTGTATGATATATCTTAAAAACTTTGTCTTATATAAATTTGAAACATAAAACTTTTTTCTATTGCTCATTTAAAAGTTCCTTCAATATTTCTTTAGATTTCTGCGGAAGTATTTTAATAAAGTGTTCCAGCCCGATGTTGTATACAAGGGCAATTATCATATTTTCCCGTTCTCTTAAATCTGCCAGAGCCTGTCCATCAAAGAGTTCCAATTTGTTTTCGTATGGAGTATGCTGAGCCCACTGCTCACAAGTGAGCCTCTGTGGTTCTTTAAGAGGTATAAGTTCTTCCTTGTCTTGTGGTGGCATAAAATATTCAAGCGCATTTTCTACCCATTTTATAAAGTCCCGCTCTTGTGGGATTTTACCGCCATTTTCTGCTATTTGCTGATTTACAGTGTCTTCTGCTATTTTCTTAATATCTTCTTTGCCGTCAAAAACCCTCAAAACAGTACTCTCTGGCAACTCAATAGTCTGTAATACTTGTTTTATACTAAAACCCATTCCTTTCAACTTATTTACAATATGCAGTGTACAAGACATTTCTCCTGTTAACTGACCTATTTTTCTTGCTTCTTCATGCATATCAATTCCCATATGCCTTTTTCCTCCCTAAAGTTGCAAGCCTCAATCTAAAAAATTCAGTATTAAATATAACTGCACTTATTTCATGGATAACCCCTTATTTATAGCATCCTGAATTATTTTGTGACAGCACTTTCCTAACGGGTTATTCTTTTGACATTGGCTGTTTTTCATCGCCCCTGTAATTTCTATAATATCTTTAACGGTTTTTGCACCATTTTTTATTACGGCATTTATTACCTGTTCCTCTGTAACTTTGCTGCAGTAGCAGGCATATTTAGGATTAGCATCTTTTTTAAACCATATAGGTACTTTCACTTGCTGCTTATCAAACTTAACGTCTGATTCTGGATTGTAATAAACAATATCACATTTTTCATTCATGCATATAAATAAAAAGAATTTAGGAATAAGTTTCATGGGTTAAGGGGTAAGGTATACGTATTTTCAATCACTATATCAATCATTCCTTTCAATATTATAATAAAATAATCAAAACTTCTCTTAATTACTTTAAAATGAATCGTTTCATGAATATAAGCAAAATAAATTTCCAATCAAAATTCTAATGAAAAATCTAATCCTTTTTACCCTTATATATTAGCCTTTCACTCCACAAAAGCAGCAATCCTCTATCCTGAATTATTATTTATGTAAATATACACTTTCTCCTGCTTTAGATAAACATTCTCTTATTTCAGCAGCATTATCTTCATTAGATAGTACAATAAGATAATCTCCTGCTAACATTTTTGTATCTCCATTGGGAATTATTTCCATTTCTCCTCTTTTAATTCCCACTACCAAACAATAAGGAGGCCATTCCATTTCTTTAATTTTTTTGCCATCTAACATTGAACCCATAAAAATTGCAGTTTCAATAATTACTTTAGTATCTTTTCTTCCTTTAATTTGATTAGTTCCGTTATTTAGAATCCTTTCCAATAATACTTCATAAATGGGTTTTGAATTCAGAACATCAACAACAATGTATGCAGTTAAGCAGACTAATCCCACTGAAAGTAAGTGTGAAAAAGAACCTGTCATTTCAGTTATTAATATACACCCAGTAATTGGTGCTTTTACGATGGCCGTAAAATATCCCGCCATAGCAAGTATAACAAAATTAGCAATATAAGCCTGGCTAAAACCAACCAAATGATTAATAATTTTACCATATACTATACCGAGAAGTGCTCCAATAACCAAAAGTGGTAAAAATATTCCGCCTGGTGCAGATGAACCATAACTTACCATAGTAAAGAAAAACTTCACAAATAAAATTAATAATAATACTCTTAATGAAAATGATGTAGTTACAATTGAACTTATGATTTCATGCCCTCCACCTAATACTTCAGGTACAACTAATCCTAATATTCCTGCTATAAGAAATGCCACGATAATTTTTGCTTCAGACGGAAGCCATTTTAGTTTTGCATAAATTTCCTGCGTTTTTAAGAGTGTTTTATTGAAAACTATTCCAAGCAGTCCGACTATTATTCCTAAAATAATCAAAAATATATATTTGTTCAGTGGAATCGGACTGATTTGTTTAAAATCAAATATCGGCTTCAATCCGAAGAATTCCTTTGATACATAATCTGCCGTTAATGATGCTGCAAGAGCAGATGTCATAACCAAAGGTGAAAAATTTTTATGCACTTCTTCTAATGCAAAAATCACTCCTGCAATCGGTGCATTGAATGCTGCAGCAAGTCCAGCACTTGCTCCACAAGTAATTAGATACTTTTCCTCAAGTTTTACTCTTTTAAACAATCTGCTAAAGCCTTGTCCAGCAGCAGCCCCCATTTGAATAGACGGACCTTCTCTGCCCAATGATAATCCAGCACCTATACATATAATTCCACCCAAAAATTTCCCTAATATCACTTTCCACCAGTTCATATGAAGTTTTTGCAATAGCACACCTTCTATTTGAGGTATTCCACTTCCTGAAATCATTGGCTCTTTCTTAACAAGTTTACCTACAAACCAACCCCCAGTAATTAAACCTAAAAGCCATATAGGAATCAGCCAGTGATGCTTCAATTGTAATGAATACATATTTTGCCAGAATTCAAATGATTTCTGTAATAGATACCTGTAGCAAACAATCAGTATCCCAGCAAAAACACCTACAACCATTCCTTCAATTATTATCTTTAACCTAAAATCATACCATTTTGTTAAAGTATTAATTGTATTATTTTTATTCAATCTATAAATCTCTCCCCTTTAATAGTTTACTTGATAACTTTCTTTCTCATTATAACTGCTGCAGATTTATTCCATTTAAGACTCGCCCTCAATGCATTTACTAACTTAATTTTTACAGAGGAAAAGTTTATTATCATACGTGGAAATTGTTTTTGGTATACAAGTGTTCCATCAAGTCCAACTTGAATAATTATATCATGACATCCGAAGCATCTTCCATCCGCTGCCTATAAAATAGATTGAAAATGCTATAATAAATATACCTAACAACAAAATATTCCATCGATACACTGCATCACTTATCAGTTTCTTTCCTCTGGAAAATGATGTGGAAATTGCTGAATACCATACAAAGTCGGATAAGATATGTCCTATAAAAAAGAACAAAACACCAATTAACCCTAAAGTATAAGACTGGCGTATTGACTCCATCCCTGTTGACGCCCACCAGAGAATAAAGTATGGATTAGTAGCGCTTACAAGCACTCCCGCCAATACAAGGTTTCTCATCCCTACACTATTCCCTGCTCCTTGATTCTCTAAAGAAACCGACTTATTTATACTGGACTTTATCATTCCATACCCCATCCATGCAAGAAAAGCACCGCCAAATAATCCGATAAATCCTGCAACTGTCGGATTAGAGAAAAATTCTTTAAGTCCGAACGTCATGATAACAATTAGTATAAGTTCCAGGATTCCATGCCCTAATACTGTCAAAGGGCCTGCTGTCCACCCTTTTTTTAGACTGCCGTCAATCGTGACCTCCAACATAGGCCCAGGCATCATTGCTCCTGAAAAGCCTATTAAAAAAGCACTGATGAAAATTCCCCACAAAACCATGTTAATAAACCCCTTTTATTATCAAAATGCCTTACTATCAAAATCGGCTTCTATTTTTAGTATCCATGCACATAAATATAATAACATTTTAATAAAATCTTACCGTTTATGAAAGCACTAACAGCATCATTCTCTTTAAAGAACTAACTTTATTCTTATAGAGCCAACTTTATTATTACAGAACCGACTTTATTGTTTTAGAATCAACTTTATTATCACGGAGCAAACTTTATTATTTTATATACAGTCCCTTATTCCTTATCCCTAAAAATCCTTACCCCTAACTATATATATTCAAAATAATCTCCACTCCAGCCCCCACACCCTCAAACCCTTATCCCTTCTCACCTTGAACCTATTCCCCTATTTCTTTCCAGATAATAAAGTCCGCTCTAAAATCTCATATTTTTTATCCCACTTATTATCATATTTTCCTTAATTCTTGTAATAATTTTTAAAATAAAGTCGGTTCTAAATAGGAACATGTTGCAAGGAAAAAGGGATAAGGTTGCATTTTCCCATGTTCTTTTTCTAATCTTTTTATCAATCCTGGTATCAATATTTAAATCAATATAGTACTCTCAATCCCTTTAAAATCAATACCTTTAGCCTTATTCCTTACTCCTTAATCCTAACATACACCTTAGCACTTCTCCCCAATAAAAACGCAAACCCCGCAGCAAAACAAGATTTCTCTTGCACCTACTACGGGATTTTGGAACAAACTTTATTTTTATAGAGCGAACTTTATTTTAATGGAGTGAACTTTATTTGAATTATACAATAAGGTGCAAGGGAAAAGGTATAAGGTTGCATTTTCCATACCAACATTTCAGTCTTATTTTAATCAATATATTATTTTCAATCCTTTAAAATCAATGTTTTGCCTAATACCTTACCTCTTAACTCTAACCTCAATAAAAATTAAATCCCGCAGCAAATGAAGATTTCTCTTGCATCTACTACGGGATTTTGGAACGAACTTTATTTTTATAGAGTCAACTTTATTATCATGGAATGAACTTTATTTGAATTATACAACAACTGTATACACATAAAAAACTCATGTCAAACCTCCCACCCCCTCAACCCCTTGCCCC
>JANLFN010000014.1 GCA_024655885.1 Eubacteriales bacterium
TAATCATGGCCTTGGATAGGGCTCTCAGGCACGAGGGCGGCAGCTCGGTTTATGACTCAAGAGGCATTCTGGTTTTATAAGGTATATTCTTGGTAAAAGTATGTCAAATAATTTCAAAAAAGTTGCTTTTAATGTTTCTGTTGTGGTAAAATATTGAAATGAAATCCTAGGAGAGCATGATATGTCAAAGTCAAAATATTCAGGTTTATTTGTAAAAATAGATGATATAAACAACTGGGTAAAACTATGGTGTGAAGAAAACCTTGAAGGGGAATTTATTATAAGAGAAAGTAAAGAAGGGAATAGGGTTAGGTATTCTATCGAAAACCAAGATAAAACCATACTTTTCGATATTATTCCGTGTGCAAATGGAACTATTACTCTTTTCCCTAAAGTTGGTAAGGAACAAGATATATCTGTACAAATAGCTGATTCAATCCTTGAGAGATTAAGTAGTATTTCATACAATTCTCCATTTTCGCAGGGTTTTTCTATAATCATGCCACCTAATGATTTTGATACTCTTGTGAGTATTATAGGTGAAATTGATGGAGTAAAATTACTTTCTCAATCTTCATCATTGGATGATGGAAAGGCAAAATATATTCTATATCAGTTTAGAGGTAGCTTAGGTGATAAAGTTACTTTAAGGTACTTTATTAAGACACAAAGAATGCAGATGCAGGGAAAACCTCTTTTGTTGTACAATGACATTATTGGAATTGTTTCTGATGGGAGAAAGTTTGACGATGTTGTTAGTGCTCAATCTTATTATTGTAAAGTAAATGTCGACCCAAAAGAAATTAGGGATGAGATTGAATCAGTTCTCCCGAATGTTGCTCCATTTTTAGATGAGGTTCATAAGAGTATATTATCTTCTGCTTTTGTATTCTCAAAAATTGATGTAGATTTGGAAGACTACTCTTGTTTAATATTTCCTGCATTACGAGTATTAGAAGGATACATGAAGAAATTATTAGTTAATAAAGGTATAATATGTAATAAAACAACAACGCTTGGAAGTTTATTTGACTTTGATCCTACGCAAGGCGAATTTATAGTTAACAGTTCTACGAGTCAGAAAATTGGGTGTAAAAAACACGATAAAGTGTTAAAATTAGCCTATAATCATTATTATAAATATAGACATGGAAGTGGACATGCAGGAGCAAGTGATATTGATACAATGATTATCCAAGACAGAAAAACTGCCGATAGTATTTTAAATGAGACTTTAAAAATAATGGATAGTACATATTTTTACTTAATATCATAATAGTGTTAATAGTAATAGTATAAGTATTATGATATTATGGAAGTATAAATAAAGGTGATTAAAATGTTAGATTTTGATATTACCATTTTAAACAAAGGCAAATATGGGATAATGATACATTCTACTTCCTATCAAAATCCTATAGATAGTATAGATAAGATTTCTTGTGTTTTAAAAAGCAAATATAATTATATTGGGGCTGTACTTTTTGATTTACTATTAACACATGGGCTGTCTTTTAATAGATATGTTGAAGGGCTATTTGATGGAGAAAAGATAAATTATTCTTCCTTGCGGGTAGTTAAGGATATAGATGAAGAAATACAAAAACAAGCAAATCAGTATTATTTTAACAACAGAAAATTGCTAAACAAAGGTGTATTATCTAAGGTAGATAGATTTTCTTTTTTTAAATCCAACAAACAATTAGTATAGTATAAATTTGAGAACCTACATAAATACGATTTGAACCATATTGTTGCAAGCAATTTCTGCAAGTTTTTATAAACCTAGTTTTGAACGTAGAAAAAAAGTCTTTTTACACCAGATTAAAATTTAATTTGTTTAAAGCTCAGGCCTTTAAGGGCAAGAGCTTTTTTTATGTTCTTTTTAGGAGTGATTTGATTGAAAATACCGAGGTTCATACGCTTTTTTGACAGGCGCGACAGCCCGATAAGTGGCAGGCTGAAGGCCTTCCTGCTGGGGGAGGATATCAGTCCAGGTATGGTTTCTACTGCAGGTATAAGAGTGAACGAGGAGACTGCGCTTCGCGTAACTGCCGTATATGCCTGTGTAAGAGTGATTGCGGAGACGGTGGCCAGCCTGCCCCTACCCTTGTACAGAAGGCTTGACCGTGGAAAGGAAAAGGTTACTACCCATCCTTTATATTCCATACTCCACGATATGCCCAATCCGGAGATGACCAGCTTCACCTTCCGGGAGGTGCTGATGACCCAGCTTTTATTATGGGGAAACGCCTATGCGCAGATAGTGAGGGACAAGCGCGGGCAGGTGCTGGAGCTGTGGCCGCTTTCGCCTTCAGGTATGGAGCTTGTGCGTGACGACAAGACCAGGCAGCTTGTCTACAGGTATACGGAAGGCATGAAAACCATCGAATACAAGGCTGAACAGATATTTCACATTCCGGGCCTGAGCTTTGATGGGGTGAAGGGACTCTCTCCAATTGCTGTGGCAAGGGAGGCCATCGGGCTTGCGCTGGCGACGGAAGAATTCGGCTCCAGGTTTTTCGGAAACGGGGCGCGTCCGGGAGGCATCCTGGAACACCCGGGGGTTGTAAAGGACCCGGAGAAGCTCCGAAAGTCCTGGGAGGAGGTATATAAAGGGCTTCAAAACTCCCACAAGATAGCGGTGCTTGAGGAGGGCATGAAGTACCATGAAATCGGCATACCGCCGGAGGATGCGCAGTTTCTTGAAACCCGCAAGTTCCAGCTTAACGAAATCTGCCGTATCTTCAGGGTGCCGCCGCACCTGGTGGGTGATCTGGAGAGAGCCACTTTTTCCAATATCGAGCACCAGAGCATCGACTTCGTGGTGCATACCATAAGACCCTGGCTGGTGCGCTGGGAGCAGTCCATTGTAAAGGCTTTGCTGCTGCCCGAGGAAAGAAAGCTGTATTTTCCAAGATTCAACGTTGACGGCCTTTTACGGGGCGACTTCAAGACAAGGATGGAGGGCTATGCCATTGGCCGCCAGAACGGCTGGTACAGCGCCAACGACATCCGCGAGCTGGAGGATATGAACCCGATCCCTGAAGAAGCAGGTGGCAACCTTTACCTTGTGAACGGCAACATGCTGCCGGCCAAGCTGGCGGGAAGCAAGGCAGAAGGAGGTGAAAACTTAAATGGACAAACAGAAAAGCAAGCTGGAGCAAACAACACAGTTGGAGAGAAGAACGGTATCAATGCTGGAGCTCAGGGTGCTCAGCGAGGGTGGTGAGGAAGCAGCAAAACCTATCATTGAGGGTCATGCGGCGGTTTTCAACCAGTGGTCGGAGGAGCTTGGAGGCATGTTCCCCTTCAGGGAAAAGGTAATGCCAGGCGCCTTCAAGGAGACTATCCAGGTGGATGACATCCGGGCGCTGTTTAACCATGATCCAAATTATGTGCTTGGAAGAAACCGTTCAGGTACCCTTGAACTCAAGGAAACACAAAAGGGCCTTCTGGTAAGGATAACACCTCCGGAAACCCAGTGGGCAAGAGACCTGTTAGTGAGTATAGACCGAGGAGACATTTCGCAAATGTCCTTCGGTTTTTTAGTTATTGAGGACCGCTGGGGCACCGAAGACGGTGGGGACATAAGGGAGCTTTATAAAGTAAAGCTTTTTGACGTTTCGCCGGTAACCTTCCCGGCATACCCTCAAACCGATGTCGGCGTTAGAGGTGCGCTTTTAAGCTATGAGAAGCATTTGAAGGAATTATCCGAAGCAGAAGAATCCCGCGCAAGGCAGCGGTTGGAGCTGATGAAACGGAAAATACAACTATTTTGACAGGAGGTAAATGAGATATGAACAAAATCAAAGAAATGGAAGCGTGTAAAAAGGATGCGAGGCTGAAGGCCCTTGCAATCCTTGAGAAGGCTCAAGCTGAAGGCCGCTTTTTAACTGAGGAGGAGGAAAAGCAGGTAAGGCAGCTCGAGGAGGAAATGAAAAGGTGGGACGACACGATTACGCGCACCAAAGCGCTGATGGAGGAAGAGGAACAGTCTGAAGAAAGGGACATGGAGCCTGCAAAGCCCAATCCCAGGAAGACGCCTGCGGAAGGGGAGCAGCGTTTTGCCACTTTTGGCGAGCAGATGCTGGCTGTGTACAGGGCAGCAGCGCCGGACGGACGCATTGACCCGAGGCTTACCACAAGAGCCGCCAGCGGGCTTTCCGAGAGTGTGCCCTCCGACGGTGGTTTCCTGGTGCAGCAGGACTTTGTCACCGAGCTTTTGAAGCGCACCTATGAAACTGGTATTCTTGCTTCAAGAGTCAGCAGGATTCCGCTTTCCACCAATGCCAACGGCTTGAAAATCAACGGCGTTGACGAGACAAGCCGCGCCAACGGTGCACGCTGGGGCGGCATTCAGACATACTGGGAGAATGAAGCCGACCAGCTTATCGCTTCAAAGCCCAAATTCAGGGTGATGGATTTGTCACTGAAAAAGCTGACAGGCCTTTGCTACGCAACCGACGAGCTCCTCCAGGATGCGGCGGCGCTTGAGAGTGTTCTCCGTCAGGGATTTGCAGAGGAATTCGGCTTCAAGATTGATGATGCCATCCTGGCTGGTACCGGTACCGGGCAGCCGCTGGGAATATTGAACAGCGACGCTCTTGTGAAGGTGCCGAAGGAAAGCGGGCAGACGGAGTTCTTGAAGGTGGAAAACCTATTCAACATGTGGTCAAGGCTCTGGGGAAGAAGCCGTACCACTGCGGTATGGTATATAAACCAGGAGCTTGAGCCGCTTTTGTTTACCATGAAAATCGGTGATGTGCCGGTATATATCCCGGCAGGGGGACTTTCGGAAGCGCCTTATGCGACACTTTTCGGAAGGCCGGTGGTGCCTCTTGAACAGTGCTCGGCGGCAGGCGAGGTGGGCGATATCATCCTGGCGGACATGTCTCAATACCTGCTTATAGACAAGGGCGGAATCAATGCGGCTTCCTCCATTCATGTAAGGTTCCTGTATGACGAGAATGTTTACAGGTTCATTTACAGGGTAGACGGACAGCCCATCTGGAACAAGCCTTTGCAGCCTTATAAAGGCAGTGCGTCAGTGTCGCCCTTTGTTGCGCTGGCAAGCAGGAAATGAGCTTAATTGAGTTTTTTGAGTTTGGCTGTTATCAAAGCTATTAAGGTATCCTGTGGAATATCCAGAAAAGCTTGTTTTGCAGCCAACTCAAATTCAAAAATGTTAAAGCGCAGGATTGGGGAAAGCCTCGGGTTATGTAGGGACATATGTGCACAATCCTTTAAGGTGTTATAATAAGCTCTCTGACAAGCCCTCCCACCCGGAAAGCTGAAGCCGCAGGCGGGCCTGTTAAAGCCTTGACGGCCTTGCGTTGTCGATTCCATGGCTTGGATTGTTTCTGGTTGAAGAAAAAGTTCTAAATAAGATTTCTGAAAATGAAGAGGCAAAATATCCTTAATAACCTCGATGGTTTTTCGTCTGTGCAAGGTAAAATGTTGTGCTTCATCAAATTCAACAATTCTTGTTTTGAACTTAGGATGATTAACAATACAAGCGTCAACAGGGAGTGAACGATTGCTGAAATCATAGGTTGAACCGAGCTCTTCAAGGATATATGCGAAGGCTTCGTTTAATCGGCTGTCTGTAAAAGCATTCAAACGGTAGTCTGGCTTTATTTTGATACCGGGGTGCCTATCTACAAAGGACTTATCACCCAATGCTTCGATTAAAGCCTGAAGAAATTTATCCTGCGCTTTTGGCATGCAATCACTTCCGATGAATATTTACTTTATTTTACCATACTAAACAGGCAATAGGAAGGAGAATGAAAAATGTATAAACCATATCATGTAGTCAATGCGCTGCCCCCTGCGGCAGACGCTTTTGCCGGAACGGTTGTTACCGACGTTATAAACCTGAAAAACTGGGAACATGTGAGTTTCTTGATTCAATGCGGCGCAGGCGCGATTGGAACATCTACCATTACTGTGGAAGCCTGCGACGATACAACTCCCACCAACACAGAAGCAATTCCCTTCACATATCAGGAATGTATTTCAGCCGATACCTTCGGTGAGGTGAAGCAGGCGGAGGCTTCCGGTTTTACCACTGCTTCAGCAACGAATAAGTTGTACAAAATCGAGGTGGATGCCCAGGCTCTGGCAAAATCAGGTTACAGCTATGTGCGCCTGAAAGCGGTGGAGGTTGTCGATGATCCGGTAGCCGGGGGTATTATCGCCATCCTGACCGGAGGCAGGTATGTGCAGGAGGTCAATGATTCAGTTTTAGTATAAGCAGGCGGTGAGGGCAAATGAATTTAATATTAATAGAAGGTCCTCAGGCTGAACATGTAACCCTGGAGGAAGCCAAGCTGCATTTGAGGGTGGATGGGACAGAAGAGGATACACTCATATCCGCCCTCATTTCCTCCGCCCGGGAGTTTTGTGAGAATTTCACCGGAAGAAGCCTTGCCCTACAGACCTTTGAATATGTTTCCGGACCCTTTTTCTCTAGTTTCGGCATCATCAAGCTGCCAATGCCGCCATTGGTTGAACTGGTTTCCTTCAAGTACCTCAACACAAATGGGGAGGAGATAACACTGGCAGAGGACAGCGGGTTCTATGCGGTCAAAAGCCTGGAGCCCGCTGTTTTATGCCCCATTCCCGCCACAGGCTGGCCTCTGGACTGCGCGTTACGTCCGGATGCAGTAAAAATACGCTTCAGGGCGGGCTATAGCGAGGCGCCCAAGAGCATAAAACAGGCCATGCTGTTTTTAATTGGCCATTTTTATGAGCACAGGGAGGCGGTCAACATAGGCGGTGGTACGGTCGGAGGCGGAGAAGTAAGGGAACTGCCGCTTGCAGTATCCTCGCTGCTCCGGCCCTTTTGGGTGCCAAGGTGGTGATTTACATGAGAATCGGGGACTTGCGGCACAGAATAACCCTGCTGAAGGCGGAAAGAGTACGGGACAGCTATGGTGGCGAACAGCTTCAATGGGCGGATTTTGCAAGGGTGTGGGCTGCGATTTATCCGCTTCAAGGGCGTGAATACTTCGCAGCACAACAGATAAATGCAGAAGTTTCGACAAAAATCGTCATCAGGTATATAAAGGGCGTTGAACCCACCATGAGGGTTAATTTTGAGAACAGGAACTTTGAAATTATCTCGGTGATCCATGTGGCAGAACGAAAAAAGGAGCTGCAGCTCATGTGCAAGGAGGTAGTCTGATGGCAAGGGCTTACACTGCAAGAATAAAAAAGCTTAAGGCAGAGGTTGAGGGTGCGGAGGAAGTCATCAAACTGCTGGAGGAAATGGGACAGAAGGCTGAGGAAGTGCTGGCCAAAGCGGCAGAGGCCGGAGGCATGGTTGCGCTTTCGGAAGCAAGAAGGCGGTGTCCGGTTAAAACAGGCAGGCTTCGTGCAAGCCTTACACTTACGCAGGGTAAGAAGACACCTGCCAGGGCCAATGTTCGCATAGAGCATGGAAAAAAGGAATACTACGGCACCTTTGTGGAGCTTGGTACCAGGAAACAGCCAGCTAGGCCATTTATGAGGCCCGCAGTGGATGAAAACAAGAAGCAGATATCCGATGCGGTAACAGAGGAAATCGGAAGAGCGGTGGGGAGGGCGAGATAAATGCGGTTTGAGGAGGCATTATTCGCTCACCTTAAGGCTTTTACAGGCTTGAAAAACCTTGTGGGGGACCGGATTTACCCGCTTATCCTACCGCAGAAGGCTGTTCTTCCGGCTGTAACCTATCAGAAGGTTTCAGGAGAAAGGCTGCATGAACTGCAGAGAGATACAGGCTTTACAAGACCGGTATACCAGCTGTCCTGCTGGGCGGAAAATTATCCCCAGTGCAAGGCTGTTGCCGAGCAGCTCAGGCTTTGTCTTCAAGACTATTCGGGACTTATGGGCGGCACAGAAGGTGTCGCTGTTGGCGCAGTGTTGCTGGAGGGCGAGTTGGAGGGTTATGAATCTGACACAGGCACGTTTTACATTAATATGGACTTTCAGTTTTATTATTCAGAGCAGGTTTAAAGGAGGTTGATAGCGATGGCATTGGCAGGAAAGAGCGGAAAGCTTATGGTTGGAACCAATAATGTAACTGAGATTAAGAACTGGTCGTTGGATTTGGGGCTGGACACTATTGACACTACAGCCTTGGGGGACGAATGGAAAAACTTCATCGCCGGACTCAAGGAATGGTCGGCAAGCGCAGAAGGCAGTTGGAATGTCGCTATGGACGCACAAGGGCAGAAGGCTCTGCAGGATGCCTATTTAAGCGGCGCGACAGTCAGCCTTAAGCTTTATGTGGATGCGGCTCACTACTATAGCGGTGAAGCCTTTATTTCATCCTTGAGCGTGGAGGATCCGGTAGATGATACGGTGAACGTGTCCTTCGAATTCCAGGGGACAGGCGCGCTGTCATATAACTAAAGGCGGTGATGGAGAATGCCTTTAAGCGGTAAAGTGGGAGCGGTGTTCGTGCAAACGGCAGACGCTCCTGTTTCATTTTCTGAGGAAGCTACTACCGGCAGTCTTGACCGCAGAAGATACACCATTACTGATGCGGCAAAGAGGTACTGGGATAAGGATACGCCTGTAACCGTCAAGGTAAACTCTGTTGTGGTTTCTGCCGGTTTTACCCTTGAGTACTGCGGCGGCGTTGTGGTGTTTGAAGCACCTCTTGAACCGGACGATGAGGTAACGGTCAGCGGGAAGTATCTGACGGTTGCACAGCATGGCGGCTTCTTCAACTGGTCGGCAGAACTGGAACTGGAAACCTCGGACATAACCACCTTTCAAAGCGCAGGCTGGAAGGAAAACCTGCCGACAGTCAAAGGGTTTACAGCCAGCGCGGAGAGCTACTGGGGAGATGAAGAGTTTTTTGCAGGACTGGGGAAAGAGACGGTCATTGCCCTGTATACCGATGCGACAGCTTCCAAGCTGCGGTATGAGGGTTTTGGCATTATCAATTCTGACAGCATTGAAGCGGCAATTGATGATGTAGTGAATGAAACAGTCGAAATACAGGGCACAGGCCCGTTATATTACAGGGAGGGATAAGGAAATATGGCAAAGCAGAGCATAACAATAGAACTGGACAGGCCGAGGAACTTAAGGTACGGCATGAACGCGCTTGTAAAGATTGAGGAGATGATTGGCAGGCCCATCAGCAAACTCGATCTTGAAAATATCAGCATCAAGGATATGCGAACCATCATCTATGCAGGTCTGTTCCACGAGGATAAAAACCTGTCTCCGGAGAAGGTGGGAGAACTGATTGACGAGTTTTCCGACATCAACACCGTAGCTGAAAAGCTGGGCGAGGCCATGACAGAGGCCTTCGGGACAAAAAACGTCAAGAGGGCGGCGGCAAAGGCGGAGAAGACTGGGACTGGGACAGGCTCTTAAGCTTAGCTGTCGGCCCTTTTAGCTTAAAGCCCTGGGAGTTCTGGGAACTGACGCCGCATGAGTTCAACCTCATGGTGGAGGGTTATGCGGATAAGGAAGCAAAAAGGCTTCAGGAGCTTTTGTATACGGCCTGGCACATTGAAGCCTTCGCAAGGCAGAAGAAGCTGCCAAAGCTTGAGAAGGTATTAAAGACCAAACCTGCAAAGAAACCTGGAGTGAACAAATCAAGCAAGGAAGAGCTAATCAATATTGCAAGGCTAAAAGGACTCAAAGGCCCATGGGAAATATAACGTATCATTAATTTGAAATTAATTTTATATATTAAGGCAGTATGGAAAAACAGATATTGCAGGTCGCCAACAGATATTTAGACATTTATCTAAATGTCTGCTGATTTTAATTAATGTAACTGCTATAATTTTATTTAGATAACAATCTAAATGAAAAGAGGAGTTGATATGGGCTTCCATGAATCTTTTAAAGCTCTATCCGATAGGACGCGCAGGGAAATTCTAAACCTATTAAAAAAAGGTGATATGACAGCTGGAGATATTGCAGCTAGCTTTTCGATGACTCAGGCTACAGTTTCTCATCACTTGTCGGTTTTAAAAGATGCAGGGCTTGTGTCTGATAGAAGGGAAGGCAAATATATTCTATATGAGCTTAATACCTCTGTAATTGAAGAAATGATGGCTTGGTTTATAGAATTGAAGGGAGTTGATTCCGGTGAAAAATGAAAAAAATATTCTTAAAATCTTATGGATCTTATCATTTATTCCACTGCTTATAACTATCGTTTTTTATAACAGGCTTCCGGAAAAAGTTCCTATGCACTGGAATATAAGGGGTCAGATTGATGCATATTACCCCAAATTTCCAGGAGCATTTATTATTCCTGTAATGGGTCTGTTCATTACATTTTTGCTTCAATTTCTACCAAAGCTTGATCCAAGAAAGGAAAACTATAGTAAGTTTAAGAAACAGTATTCTGTTTTCATGTTTGTAATGATTGCATTTTTTATTGTTATCCAGTTGATAATCATAGGAGTGAGTATGGGGGCAGATTTTATAAGGGTCGATGCAATTATTAAGCTTTTTTTAGGGATAATGATTCTTATCTTTGGTAACTTCATGCCCAAATTAAAGCACAATTATCTTATGGGGATAAGGACACCGTGGACATTAAGCAGTGAACCTGTTTGGTATAAGGCACACAGGCATGGAGGGGTTGTTTGGTTTGTAACTGGTATCATTCTTATAATATTAGCATTTATACCGGGAGGTATAAGTGCTGCAGCATACTTCAGTTTAATTGTGATTGCATCAATTGAGCCGTTGATTTACTCTTACTTATGCTATAGGAAAGAAATACAAGAGCGTCATTAATAATTTTGAAAAAACAAGAGACAACTGCTAGTCAGAATGTATAAAAGATAAAATAAATTTCATCTGAATTCAGTTTTTGGGGAAACCGTTGTAATAATACAGCGGTTTTCTTTATGTTTAAGGGGAGGTGTAAGGTTTGGCAGTTATCCGTAATGTAGTGGTCCGAATCGCCGCAGACATTTCACAATTACAGAAGAGTCTTAAGGAAGCACAGAACACCATGGCCAGCGTAGGCAAAAAGCTGGCCAGTGCCGGGAAGACGGTTTCTGCCGCGCTCACGCTTCCCATTGCCGGAATGGGCGCCGCCATGCTTAAAGCCGGGGCCGATTTTGAAGAGGGTATGAGCGGCATCAAGGCGGTATCCGGCGCGACCGTTGGGGAAATGCAGCAGCTGGAGGCTCTGGCCCTCAAAATGGGCGCGGAAACCAAATATTCGGCCAAGGAAGCCGCAAAGGGCATTGAGGAGCTTATCAAAGCCGGAGTCAGCGTAAAGGATATCGTGGGCGGAGGCTTACAGGGAGCGCTGTCGCTCGCAGCGGCTGGAGAGCTTGAGCTTGCCGATGCGGCGGAGATAGCCTCAACTGCCCTGAACTCCTTCAAGGCTGATGGGATTTCAGTATCCCAGGCAGCGGATATTCTTGCAGGCGCTGCAAACGCCTCGGCAACCTCGGTGCAGGAGATGAAATACAGTCTTGCCGCATGTGCGGCGGTAGCAAGCTCGGTTGGAATGTCCTTTAAGGATACCTCCGCCGCGCTTGCCGTTTTTGCGCAAAACGGCCTTAAAGGCAGCGACGCAGGTACTTCGCTAAAGACAATGCTCATGAACCTGCAGCCTTCCACCGACAAGCAGGCCAAGCTTTTTAAGGAACTGGGGCTTATGACCAAGGAGGGAACAAGCGCCTTCTTTGACGCCCAGGGACATATCAAAAGCATGGCGGAAATAGCGGGGCTCTTAAGAGAGAAGCTCAAGGGTCTCACTGACGCTCAGCGTTTGCAGGCCATGGAGACCATGTTCGGCAGCGATGCGATCCGGGCTGCGAACATCCTGTTCAAGGAAGGCGCAGAGGGCGTCAACAAGATGCAGGCTGAGATTGGCAAGGTTACCGCTGCGGAGGTGGCGGCCGAGAGGATGAACAACCTGAAAGGCTCCATCGAGCAGCTTAGGGGAAGTCTTGAGACTTTGGCCATTACAGCGTCAAAAGCGTTTTTGCCATACCTCAAGAATGCGGCGGATTTCCTGACAGAGCTGACCAATAAGTTCATGGGACTTAACCCTTCCATACAGAAGACCATCATGGCAGTGGCAGCCTGTGTGGCGGCTATCGGGCCGTTAATGATGATAGCGGGTTCAGTTGCCTCCGGCATCAGCGCGCTTGCCGGCGTTCTGAGCTTTCTTGTATCGCCGGTAGGCCTGGTTATTGCAGCCATAGCAGGACTTGCAGCCATTTTTATCGTCCTGTACAACAAGAACGAGGAATTCAGGAGCCTTGTGCAGCGGGTATGGAGCAGTATAGCCGCTGTGGTGGGGGATGCGGTTAAAGCCATATCCGGTTGGTGGAACACCTATGGCTCCGGGATACTGGCTGCAGCTTCCGCAGTCTTCAACGGAATATGGACGGTTATCCGGACGGTGTTTTCCCAGCTTGTGAATTCCTTTAATGTATTTGCCTCATATATTGCTCCAATATGGGAGGCAATAAAGCGGCTCATAAGCTCTCTTGGCGAAGTTTTCAACCAGCTGTGGCAGCTGCTTCAGCCGGTGTTTGAAGCTTTGGGCGCTGTTGTTGCGACCCTTTACGGCATATGGGCCGGTGTATGGAACGGCATCATTCAGGCCCTCGGTCCCTTTATACAGGCGGTAATCAATGCGGTCGACATTATTGTAAATATCATTGGCCTGGTGATTGCACTTTTAAGGGGAGACTGGTCTGCCGCGTGGGAATTTATGAAAAACATCGCTTATTCGGCCTGGGAACTTATGAAAAACCTTTTTATGACCATTATCAATTTCGTGAAGGGTTTTGCAGAGGGTATCGTATCCTTCTTTAAAGGGCTCTGGCATGCGCTGGTGGGCGGCTCCATCGTACCGGACATAGTGAATGGAGTGCTTGGCTGGTTCTCAAACCTGCTGTCCGGCGTGACCGGTTTTGCATCAAGCCTTGTGGAAACGGTTACAAAGGCGTTTTCTGATATAGCTTCCGCTATTAGTAATGTAGTCGGCAATGCCTGGAGCTGGGGAACGAATCTGGTGTCAGGCTTTGCGGATGGCATTAAATCAGGGATAGGCAAGGTGGGCAAGGCAGTTCAAGGTGTCGCCGATAAAATCGCAGGCTTTCTCGGCTTCCATTCGCCAGCGGAGGAAGGCCCGGGCGCTTATGCCGACAAGTGGATGCCGAACCTTGTTTCCATGATGAAGGAGGGCTTGCTTAAAGGCATTCCTGAGCTGCAGGGAGCCTTAAGCATGGCGTTGTCGCCGGATATTCAAGTGCCGGCCGTGAGCTTTAAGGATCCGCAATTCGCACCTGCAGTTAATCCTGGTACGTCAAGCCCAAGCCTTACAATCAATATCACCGGCAACTATATTCGCGACGAAGACGATGTGGAGCATATTGCGGTACTACTTGTGCGAAAGCTCAAGCTTCTGGGGGTGTATGCCTGATGGCTCTGGTATTGAGCATTTCCGGCGAGGATAAAACCTCCATATTGAAGGCCAGAACCCTGAACATAAAAAGGCGTGCCGAGGGAAGAAGCGAGTGCAGCTTTTCCCTGGCAATACCCTATGCCTCGTACAATCCTCCAATAGGGGCGGAGGTGGTTGTCTCAAGTGATGGACAGGTCATCTTCGGAGGCGTTGTCAAGGAAAGGAGAATACAGCGCCTTAATTCCAAAGGGACGCTGTACTGCCTTATCCGTATCTTCTGCCAGGGGTATAACCATATCCCAAAAAGAAGGACCATCCAGTACAACCCGGATAATATAACCGCCGGTGCGGCCGTCCGGCATATGCTTGAGACCGTTCTGTACCAGGAGGGGATTCAGGAGGGGGTTATCGAGGATGGCATAGTCCTCCACAACTATAACGCTTACTGCAGGTCGGTGAGGGACATACTGGACGATCTTGCGGAGGCCTGCGGCTTCAAATGGTATATTGACGAGCAGAAGCTGCTGTACTTTTTAAGGGAGGATGAGATCCGGAACGCTCCGCATTCCATCCTTGAAAACGGCAGCTTTACCGACTTTGGCGAGGTGGAGGTAGAGGACTCCCTTGAAGGCTATCGCAACAAGCAGTTTGTAAAAAGCGGGGATATTGTCGCGGTGGTGGAAAACAGCGACGAAATCGCATCCAGAATTGCAATAGAGGGCGGAACCGGCGTATACGGGGATGTGCTTGAAAACACCACAGTCCAGACAACTGAAGACGCCGAGAACCTCGCCAATGACCTTTTAAACAGGTATGGGCAGCATGTGCCCGCAGCCTTGTCCTTTTCCACCTTTACGCCCGGCTTCGATGTAGGGCAGAGGCTTGAGGTGAACCTGCCCTCCCTTGGAGCATCAGGAAGCTATCTCATTGAGGAAATGGGCATATCGGATGTTGGGAACGGGGTGCTCAAATACTCCATTGATGCAGTAAAAAAGAATTTTGACAAGACATCCAAAAGAAAGGCAAACTGGATTGACTTTTTTCAGCGCCTTGTAAAGGGCGGCAGCCAGGGCGAGGGTGCCCGCGAAGGCGTGCAGACCTATGTGAACAAGGAAGCGCTGTCCATCTCCGGCACCCAGGTGGAAGGCATGAAAATTACCGCAAGTACAAGCAGGAGCGCCCATCTTCATGTCGGGTTCACGCTGACAGGCAGCGCCACTGCGGACAATACGCTTTTGACTGCCGTGCTTGAATGCGGCGGAAAGACTCAAAGGACCTACAAGCAGGCGTTGAAGGCGGGCTATAACACAGTGTCGGCAACAACCGTCATAACCGCCGTACAGGCAGGAACTGTGACGGTGAGGCTGTTATTGGCCTGCGAAGGCGGAACATTCAATATCGAAGCCTCCTGCCATGACGGATATATACGAGCAGTTGGCCTGGCAGACACCTCGACAAGGCTTCCGGAGGCATTTATTACGCTCAAGCTCACAAGGGAAAACGTCCCGGCTGCGACATTGTCCTATAGCATTCAATCGGATTTGCCTTTGGGAAAAGCGCATGGGGAGCAGATGGGCTTTGCGCTGGAGGTGGGTACTCAGGTTAGCATACTGCTGGGCTGAGGTTTATTTTTTATTTGTTGTGAGGAATCGAAATTTCGGTAAATTCCCGCATTTTATTTACGAGGTGAAAGCAATGCTAAATATAAAACATCGGCCGTATGAGCTGGTTAAAGGCGAAAAATACCTTTCGGTAAACAATTATGTGAAGGACCATGAAACAGGAACTGTAACCCGGATGGAGAAGTGGAAACCGGTGAACGATGTCCTGGGGAGGGCTGAAATAAGGATATTTTCACCTTCCGGCAGGCTTCAGACGGAGGCGGTGTCGGAGAATCTTCTGACCGACTTCTACAGGGACGTCTTTCTTGAACAGGCTGTATATGCCTGCCTTAACAAATACGGCACTCCGGTGCAGCTGTATAATCCCTTCGGCGTGATCTATCTGACTGATTACGAAGGGTCCGAAGACGCCGGAGTAATAACAGGGACAGGGAACATACTGGCTTATGCCACCAAGGATTCCACCTATTCGGGAAGCGACACAAAACGGGGTACCATAAACCTTACCGAATCCGGGTATAATGCGTCAAACAGCCTTTTTGATTCGGCACTTTCAGGTGTTGTCAGACTAGTATTCGACTGGCCGACCAGCGCGGGCAACGGCACGATGAACACGCTGTTCTGGTCGCCTGAGATAAGCCAGGCATTTTTGCAGCATACAAGCTGGAAGTTCACCAAAACTGGCAGCACAACAAATCATAAGGCTGCATGGTATAAGGATGGATTTTTGTATTATGTGATTTCCGGAAGTAGCTATAGGGGGAAAATATATTATATCGACTATGATAACAGGGGTACTGCGGTGCAAACCATTACCTTGAGCGGTGTCACCACATCTTATGACCTTGTTGGTATTTTCCATGACGGGTCAAACTGGTACCTGCTTGCTTCAAACAAAACGGTATACAAGCTGGATGACAGCTTCAATGTCCTGTCCTCGTTCACCTTAAATATGACTGTTGACGTATACACTATTTTGAAGGATTTGTTCAAGGTTGGAGACCGGCTTTACACCTCCTGTATCGATGGACTGAATGGAAGCCAGGAGCAGCTGGCGGCGTTTGACATGACAGGTCAGAACCTATTCACAAAAAGAGGCGGTGATGCGGGGTTTGTCCCACGAATATCAAGGGTTATGTACAACAAGGATCTTAATATATTCATTGTCACTGATAGCAACTCGTCGCCGGACAAGACGGTGACAAACACCTTTGATGTGGATTTTAACCCGCTTCCAAGGACGTATATAGACCATGTAAGCAGCTATGACGGCTTGGCTTTTATTCCGGGCAAAAAGCCATATACCTTGACCAGAGTACAGGATGAGGTTATGCTTGAGCAGCATCTTGGCAAGCGACCGCTTGTAATGAATGCATTAGCGGCACCGGTAAACAAGACCGAACAGAACACCATGAAGGTGACCTACACCTTTACACACCAGCTATACTGGCTTTAGCGGATAGGAGGGATGAAGGATGAATGGGAATGATTGCAAGGACTGCGTATATGTAAAGAGCTGCGACAGGAGGGTGGAAGAGTTGGAAAAGCAGTACAAGTCCCTCGAAGGGAGGATTACGGTGCTTGAACGGTTCGGAGATGCTGCGAAGGAAAGGTTAGACATGTTGTTTGAGATCCTGGCAGAGATAAAGCAGAGCATATATAACCTATCCGTTTCAAACCAGCGCACCTTCGAACAGCTGGCTGCAAGGATAGAAAGGTTTGAAAGCAGGCCCGGGCAGCTTTACCAGACCATTCTTACAGGGATTATAACGGCGGTTGTGACAGCGTTGCTTATTGCAGGGCTAAAAGGGATAGGAGTGAAGTAAAAGATGAAAACAGTGTATATAAGCCCATCCACCCAGGAGCATAACATAGGGTACGGGGAGTATGGGACGGAGGAAAAGAGGATGAATGAGGTGGCGGATGTTACCCAGCAGGTACTGGAGAGGCATGGAATAACAGTTTACAGGAACAAGCCGGAATGGACGCTGGCCCAGGTGGTTGCCGACAGTAACTCTAAAAAGCCGGATATACACTTTGCCATCCACAGCAATGCCGGCGGAGGCCGAGGCTGCGAGGTGTACTGCCACAGGTTCGGAGGCAGCGGCGAAAGATTGGCAAGGGCGGTTTACGAGGAATTATTGCCTTTGACCCCTGCTGGAGACAGAGGTGTTAAGGAAGGATATAACTTTTACGGTCCTGGCAAGCATATGTATGAACTGGCAAAGACAGATGCGCCTGCAGCGCTTGTCGAGATAGCCTTTCATGACAACTCCAGCGATGCTCAGTGGATTATGTCTCACATTGCAGAAATTGGTACAGCTCTGGCAAGAGGAATACTGAAATACTTCGGTATACCTTACATGGAAGCCAGTCCATATTTGGACAGTGAGCTAAAACTACTTCAGGAATCCGGCCTTATCCAGTCGCCGGAGTACTGGAGGCAGAACGCAGTAAAAGGAAAAACAGTGGCAGGTGAATACGCCGCCATCCTGATTCAAAGGGTAGCGGCGTATATTTTGAAGGGAGGAATTTGATTATGCAGCAGTCAAGATGGAGAAGCCCGGTGGCATGGTCGGCGCTTGCGGCTCTGGTGTTGTTCATACTTAAAACCTATGGGCTCTTAGCGCCTATAGGGCTCACCGAGGACAGCTTTAAGGAGCTGACAACTTTGCTTTTTGCGGCTCTTACCGCCTTTGGGATTTTCAACAATCCGACCAATTCAGAAGGCTTTTAGGAGGAGCGCTGCTGGACTTGAAAGGAGGATGGCAGGTGGAAGCAGAAGAGAAAACAGATATTCAGTATCTACTCAGCAGGCATTTGTTAAAGCAGCTTCTGGAGAAGGGATTGATAAACCGGCAGGAATTCGAGGCCATCGACCGGGAGAACCAAAAGACCTTCAAATAGCATTAATGACTTGCCATGAGGCGATTTCAGAGGTAACATGTGCAGAAGGAAATTAAATAAGGCCGCCATGTCTTCCGGGTGTCGCAACCACCCGTAAGCCTATGCAGGTAACGCAGGTACCTAACACAGACAGCTTTTGCTGCCAAAGCGACCCTGTTTATATTATACTTTACGCTGTTCATTTTCACAATGATATAACAGGGCGCAGTGTAGGATTATCACAAATCCTGCAGTGCGCCTTTTTCAATTTCCTTTCAAAAATATTTTGAAAGGGGTCTTATATCATGTGCAGCATTCCTAAAAGCTTTGATGAAGCCTTCAAGGGCTTTATCTCCAAACGGGTATTAGAAGAACTGAGCCAGTGCCTTTCCGCCGACGGGAGGTACAGGAGGGTAAGCTCGGAAATTGACACGCTGGAGGATAAAATCAAGGAAATTATACCTCCGGAACAAAACAAGGAGTTCGGGACGCTCTTTGAAAGGTTTGACAATCTTTATGGACAGCTTGAAAGCATTATCGCGGACATCATGTATATGCAAGGGATGAGGGACGGCTACAGGTTGTGCAGCATTCTCCTGCTTGAAGAGAAAGGGGACTGAGCTTTATGGGAAAAAGGACATTAACGGTGGTTGGCCAGTCTGCCTATAACTATAAGGAAGCGCCCACCATACGGTTGCATGGAAGGTGGCTGGAGGGCCTTGGCTTCAAGGTGGGAGAAAAGGTTACCGTAGAGGAAGAGTACGGACGCTTGATTGTATCCCGGGTTGAGTGTGACCAGGAACCCGGTGTGAGGAAGAAAAAGAAAAGATAGGAATATGAAGAGGCTTGGGGAGCACCCAGGCCATATTTTTTGCCCGTAAAAATATGTTCCCGCAAGGGATTAACTTGCTTTGAGGCGGTGACAGAGGTAACATGTGACACTGACCTTGGAAGGGAGGGAGAAGCAAATGAAGAAGGTTACAGCAATAGCGGCAAAAACGAGGGAAGAAATTCAGGGCAGGCCGCAAGAAGCAAGGCTTAGGGTTTGCGCTTACTGCAGGGTCAGTTCAGATTCCAGCGGGCAGATGGAATCCTTTAATACGCAAGTGGCCTATTATACTGGATATATTAACAACAGACCGGAATGGGAGCTTGCCGGGATATATGCCGATGGCGGCATTTCCGGGACAGGCAGGGAGCTACGCACAGAGTTCAACAGGCTGCTGAAGGATTGTGAACATGGCGAAATCGATTTGATTATAACAAAATCCATTTCAAGGTTTGCAAGAAATACAGCGGACTGCCTGGAGGCGGTGCGCTTCCTTAAAAGCCTTGGCGTGGCGGTGTATTTTGAAAGAGAAAACATCAACACCATGGACGCGGAAAGCGAACTGATATTAAGCATACTTTCGAGCATAGCGCAGGAGGAGAGCCGCAGTATATCGGAAAACATCCGCTGGTCGGTGCAGAAAAGGTTCAGGCGGGGGAAGGTACGGGTAACCACTTCCCGGTTCCTTGGATATGACAGCGACGAAAGGGGTGAACTGGTGATAAACCCTGTTGAAGCAGAAATTGTAAAAAGAATTTTCAAAGAATATATTGCCGGTAATAGTATCCGCGATATTAAAAGAGGCCTTGAAGGTGACGGTATTAAGACGGTTACAGGACTTGACAAGTGGCCGGAGGCAACCTTGAGAAGTATTCTGACCAACGAGAAGTATTATGGCGACGCCCTGCTTCAGAAAACTTATACTCCGGATTATTTGACCCATAAAAAGAAAAAGAACAAGGGTGAGATACCCCTGTACCATGTGAAGGGCAACCATGAACCTATCATATCCAAAGAGGATTTTGAACGGGTGCAAAAGCTTATGGCAGAGCGGGCGGCTGAGTATGGAAATCTGCCGGAGCAAAGAGAGAAGTACGCCAAGCAGTATGCTTTCAGTGGAAGGATATTCTGCGGAAGCTGTGGAGCTGCCTTCAAGCGCAGGACATGGAACAGTAAATTACGCAGTAAACAAATCGTATGGCAGTGCAGCACATATATAAAGGAAGGGAAAGCACACTGCAGTATGAAAGCGCTGGATGACATTACACTGAAAAAGGTATTTTTAAGGGCTTTCAACCGGCTTTACAAAAACAAGGAAGCTATTTTAAAGCCTTTTATGGAGAATGTGCAAAATGCACTGCTTGATGAGCTAAAGAGCGAGCCTGTAAAAGCTATTGATGCAAGTCTTGAAGACATTACCGAGCAGATGAAGCAGCTCATCCGCCTGCAAATTAAAGAGGATATTGAGCCTGAGGTATTTCAGAGTGAATACAGGAAGCTGAAAGCCGAGCTTGATAGATTAAGAAAAGAAAGAAACAGCATCGGCTGGGTGGATGACAGGCGTGAGGAGATACTGAAACGTACAGAAAAGATTTACGATTATCTTCAGGGCATGGAAGATATGCTGACGGAATTTGACGATGACGTTTTTAAAGCGTTGGTGGAGCGCATTCTGGTTATATCGCCCACCCACCTCAAATTTGAACTTAAGAACAGACTTGTACTTGAGGAGAAGTTTATAAAGAAAAAAGGGATACATGGCTTACAGTAAGGAGGTTAAGGTTATGAGCAAGGTGGTATCGGTTATTCCTGCAAAACCGATTCAGGCAATAAAAGGCTTGCGGCTTCAGGCAAAAAAACGGGTTTGCGCCTATTGCCGCGTAAGTACCGATACTGAAGAACAGCTTTCAAGCTACGAGGCGCAAGTAACCTATTATGAGGATTATATCAAAAAGCGCCCGGATTGGGAGTTTGCAGGCATATATGCGGATGAAGGGATCACAGGGACTAACACAAAAAACAGAGTGGAATTTAAAAGAATGATAGATGAC
The DNA here is from genome assembly GCA_024655885.1 of Eubacteriales bacterium. Taxonomy (GTDB): domain Bacteria; phylum Bacillota; class Clostridia; order Acetivibrionales; family JANLFN01; genus JANLFN01. The sequence goes on from JANLFN010000014.1 coordinate 20,797, forward strand.
TGCATGGTTGGCAGAATTGACCTGATTATTACAAAGTCTATTTCGAGGTTTGCCAGAAACACACTGGATTGTCTTAAATATGTGCGTATCTTGAAGGAGAAGGGTATAGCGGTATATTTCGAGAAGGAAAACATCGATACCCTGGATACCAAAGGGGAAGTTTTGCTGACCATACTTTCGTCCCTGGCACAGGATGAGTCGAGGTCGATCTCAGAAAACAGCCGGTGGGGGATTGTACGAAGGTTCCAGCAGGGCAAGGTCAGGGTCAACCACAAAAAGTTCATGGGCTATGACAAGGATGAAAATGGAGAGCTGGTGATAAATGAAAAGGAAGCGGAAATTGTCCGGCGGGTTTTTGAAGAATACTTGAAGGGCAAAAGCTGCTACAAAATTGCTGAAGGTCTTGAAACAGATGGCATCCTTACAGCGACAGGTGGAAGGAAGTGGCATGAATCGGTCATCAAAAAAATGCTGCAAAATGAGAAATATGCCGGGGATGCCCTTTTGCAGAAAACGATAACGGTCGACTTTCTCACTCATAAGCGAATCATAAACAAGGGGCATGTACAGCAATATTATGTGGAAAACAGCCATCCTTCCATTATATCAAAGGAAACATTTGAGAGGGCGCAACAGGAAATGGAGCGGAGGCGCAAGCTGAGAGGGGTCACCGATGAAAACCGCAGTAGGCACAGCAATAAATATGCCTTTTCAGGGAAGATTACCTGCGGTGAGTGCGGTTCGCGGTTCAGACGGATCCGCTGGGGCCAGGGGGAAAAGTATAAAAAGTATGTGTGGATTTGCAGGAACCGGGATGAAAAGGGGCCGGAAGGCTGCAGCATGAAGGCGGTAGATGAAGAAAAACTGAAAAAAGCCTTTGTCAGAATGGTTAACAAGCAGATAAAGGATACTGACAAGTTTATATCAAGAATGCTTGAGAATATAGAAAAAGTTTTTGCGGAGAGGGCCAATTCTGTTGATGTTGATGCTATTGATAAGCGGTTGGACGAGCTCCGGGAAGAAATGGAGCGGCTTGTGAAGCTCAATGTTAAGGCCAATCTTGACGCGGATATTTACGGCGAGGAATATGCCAGGATAACTGGAGAGATGGAGGAGCTAAGGCAGCAACGTTCGGCCTTTACTCAGGCAGAGTTTAAGCGGAAAGATACCCTTGCAAGGGTTAGGGAGATAGAAAAAATGCTTAGGGGACAGGAAATTGTGAAGGAGTTTGATGAGGATTTGTTTGCGGCACTAGTGGAGCAGATACGGGTAAAATCGCTGGTTGAGGTGGTGTTTGTGTTGAAGGCAGGTCTTGAGGTAAGAGAGATATTGTAATATCTCAAAATAACATGATAATTATGGTATAATACGGTTATATGAAACGCGTAATACCCACCGATTGGAGGTGTGCGTATGCCAAAAGCACGAAAGATGTTGAGTGACTGGGATGCACTGTATCTCCAGGCGCTGGTGAAATTAATTGAAACGCAGAGCAAGGCAACGCTTGTAAATTGGGCAGTTGATTATGCCGAGCGAGTAATTTTGCCGCTGTGGAGCAAATACTATCCGGATGACCTGCGTCCTCAAAACGCGCTGAATGCCGCCCGCAAGTGGCTGTCGGGTAAAATAAAGTTACCGCAGGCAAAAGCAGCAATACTTGACTGCCATGCGGCCGCTCGTGAGGCAGACGGAAATCCTGTTGCACAGGCGGCGGCGAGAGCAATCGGTCAGTCTGCGTCGACTATCCACTCAGCAAGGCACTGTATTGGACTGCCGCTATACGGGGCAATAGCGGTTGCCTATGACACGCTTGGAATAAAGGTTCCATGGGCGCAGATGGAGGAATGCGCTGCCGACGAGTGTGGACGTATGCTTGACGCGCTGCGTGATGTTGCTGTGGAGAACGAACCAAACCCGGCGAAAATCGACTGGAAATGCTGAGTATGAGCCATCGGAGGCCGGGACATTTGATGTTAAAATGATTAGGGGTGATGTTATGGACAGTTTTGTAAAATTATATATAACGGTCAAAAAAGTTTGCAATCCAATTAACGATTTTTACCTGTCGGCAGAACTCTCTCCCTAATTTAATTATAGCATGCATTTAATGGAAGAAATAGACTGTTTATTTTTGTGCCCTTCCGCTAAAATATTGTATAAATAATGGTCAGAAGTGGCTTGCTTCAAAGGCTAAACAAGCTATTTATTAATGCTCGAGGAACAGATAATGGCAACAGCATTCCTCATGAAAGGAAGGGATAGGAAGTGCATATAAAGAACGAACAGACGCCGTCCAGACCATTGGACCCCGGGCCTTTCTACCACGGCACAAAAGCCGACTTAAAGCCCGGAGACTTGCTGAAACCTGGCTTTTGCTCTAACTATGGTGAGCGAAAGAAGGCCAACTTCGTGTATTTTACTGCAACCATGGATGCGGCTATATGGGGAGCAGAGCTTGCGGTTGGTGACAAAAAAGGTCGGATCTATCAAGTGGAGCCCACCGGTAACTTCGAGAATGATCCTAATTTGACTGATAAGAAATTCCCAGGAAATCCGACAAGGTCTTACCGCACCAAGCAACCGCTGCGAGTAGTGGGCGAAGTCTTGGAATGGGAGGGACATTCTCCGGAGGAACTCCAGAAAATGCGGGATCACCTTGACGAACTTAAACGGCTCGGCATCGAGGCGATTAACGATTGACTGCGTGTCAAGGCCGATTGAAAATTGACCCACTCGAAAAAGCACTTCTTCGGGAGGGCTTTTTTTTTTTTTTGACCAAATATTTATAGGCGATAAAAAACAATTAAAATTCGATAATAATTTATTGATAAACGATAAAAATTTGTTAAAATCAAATCAATAAGCAATAAGTGGAGGTGCTTTTATGCAACGAGAAACGCTCTTTTTAAAGATATCTGTCATCCTTATGGGGCTTCCTGTCTTCGCTTCATGTATTTATTTGTTGCCTGGCATAGCTGAATTTTTTGCAGAATTGAATCCAAAGTTGGCTTTTTTGCAATATCCCTTTTTAATCGGTTTGTATGTAACAGCGATAGTATTTTTCGCAGCGTTGTACCAGGCTTTAAAACTATTGAGTTATATTGACAGGAACCAGGCGTTTTCGGACTTATCCGTAAAGGCGTTAAAGAATATAAAAACCTGTGCCCTTAGCATCGGTGGCTTATATGTGGCATTTATGCCGCTCTTATATCTCATGGCAGAGGCAGACGACGCTCCGGGAATGATACTGATCGGCTTGATTATTATTTTTGGCTGCCTGGTGATTGCTGTCTTTGCCGCTGTTCTTCAAAAATTGTTGAAAAAGGCCATAGACATAAAATCAGAAAACGATTTGACGATCTGAGGTGAATTACATGGCGATTACAATTAATATCGATGTGATGCTGGCCAAAAGGAAAATGAGCGTCACAGAACTTGCGCAGAGGGTTGGCATAACGATGGCTAATCTTTCCATATTGAAAAACGGCAAGGCAAGAGCGATTCGGTTTTCCACACTGGAGGGGATTTGCAAGGCTCTGCAATGTCAGCCCGGAGATATTTTGGAATACAAAAGTGACGAAGACAATCAGGAAGAAAGGGAGGTATAACCATGGATACCGGCAATCCGATTATTGAAAATATGGCTAACCCCCGTGAGCTGGAGCGAATGTTTAGAAAAGACCCCGAAGGTTTTAAAAAGGCATTCTCAGACGCTTGGAGACAAAACCCCGATTCGCAGGTTCTTGCCGTTTGGCATGAAAGATTGTATTTCCAAGAGACGGCAGGTACAGATAAAGCTCCCTGGCTCCGGAAAGATTTCTTAATCATGGGCCTTTTAGCGATTTTGGCCGGAGTAAGCACCAGAATACTTCTGCACTTTGCCGAACAGCAGGCAATAGCCCCTATTAACCTTGTTTTTGGCATAATTCCCTTTATTGCTGCCTATTTTGTATACAATAATACCCCGAAAAAAAATATTCTTTGCACCCTTGCATCGTTATTCCTAATCGCCGGATTTTATCTTAATATGCTGCCCTTGGAGCATAAAGACAGTATTATCCTGGCTTATATGCATCTCCCCGTTTTCTTATGGGTATTATTGGGGCTTGCATTTACAGGAAATGAATATGGTTTAGGCAGTAGAAGATTAGCTTATCTTAAGTTTAATGGGGAATTCTTAATTCTCTACGTCATTATGGCAATCAGCGGAATGCTGCTGACAGCATTAACCACGCAGTTATTTAGGTTTGTCGGCATGGATATAAAGGAATTCTATTTTAAAAATGTCGTTGTATTTGGTGCTGCGGCTCTCGCTGTTGTAGCTGCATACCTGGTATCAAGGAACCTTAAACTTGCTAAAAATATTGCGCCATATATAGCCAAAATTTTTAGTCCTCTTGTACTGGCTACATTGCTGGTCTATCTTATAACGGCTATTTTGGTCGGAAAAAATCCATTCTTGGACCGTGATTTCCTCCTAGCCTTCAACGGAATACTCCTTAGTGTATTGGCCGTCACCATATTCTCCATTACAGAAAGTGGCACAGACGAGAAAAAGAACATTTCCGATTATATAAATTTTGCCCTGATTGTTCTTGCTCTTTTCATTGACAGTGTGGCTTTATCAGCCATATTGTTCAGGCTTTCTTCTTTCGGGATTACACCCAACAGAGTTGCTGTTTTAGGTGTAAACATACTTATCTGGGCCAATCTGATTTGGGTTATGCTCTCCTCTATGCGTTATCTGCGAAACAAAACCGGACTTTCAACGATCCAGGATGCCGTTACTAAGTATTTGCCGGTCTACGGGCTTTGGGCAGCTTTTGTTACATTTACTTTTCCTTTAATTTTTTAGGTTCGTTAGAAAGAATCCAATGGGAGTTTGCTGCCATTAGATCGTTCAGGAAGCAATAAATAAAGGATTGGCAATGAAATGATTGAAATAATGCAGGATACCGAATACACCGGAATTGACTGTGGTAACATATCAAGTGTTTTCTTTTAATTGGTTTTCGCCCCACGAAGCACGTTGAGAGTATAGTTCTGATGACGAATTGTGGTTTGAAGGGCAAATAAGGCAGGTCAACCACTATATGTAGTGGTTTTGGAGCCAAAAATGAGCAAAAATCGGGCTGGAAAAGTGCATTTTTTGGCCCGATTTTTTAGGGTATTTTATAGATGACATTGGGTGGTCGGAGGGATGTATCCTTTAAAATTACAATTTCATACAAAAAAGCAAAGGCATCAGGATAGTAAATATTGTTGCCTTTGTTTCTATAAACAGGCCTAAAACCAAAGTGTCTTTTTGGTACCGAGTAATAAAAATGGGGCTACGTTTTTCTGAGAATGAAAAGCATTGCTCTTTTTATTTTCCAAAAAGCACTTTAAAAGAGTGGCGCTCTTTTCCTTTATCCAAAATACAGCTATATATCATTTTGTAAAAAATAAAAAGCAAGCCATAAAAGAAAGTAGCCTGCTTTATCTTGACAATGGAAAGTAATAGTTGTATAATATCTAATTATGAAAAAACATATAACTATACAAATATATCATAGCACATTTAACTTACGTTGTCAATACTATTTTTTCAAAAAGGAGGTTTATTTTTATGGCCTTTGAATTGTCCTTGTTTGGTGGCGCTTTGGTAGAAAAGCAAGCTGTCAATGAAGTAATGAAATGCAATGACCTGACTGTGAAATTTGGTCTTGTTCTGACAGAAACGCAGGCTCTCGCATTGGTTGAAACCCGCTCCTTTGCGTTAAAGGAAAATGGCCGCATTGAATTTGGCGGTGGTGTGATTGACAAGATTATAAACAAATTTTGCGACTCACCCTATCTTTCCATGCACAACTATGAAGAAACCTTGCATGAGCTTTTAGAAACATTTTATTATTACAAGAACGAAACACTTGATCTGATGAGCGATGACGACTTGATCAAGTATATGAAAAATGCTTTTGATGGCATCTGCCAAGGTTCTCTCGAACTGCTATCGGGGCGGGAACTATATAAACTTGCCCGAAACTTGCGATATGGTTATACTCCGGATTATTCAGACGATGCTATCGAATTGGATGAGGACGAGGAGGATGAAGATGGGGAATATTGAAAAGATCAGCAAAGTCAAAGGGGAAACATTAAGTAGCGAACACTATTTCCAATCCTTACTTGAGCAGGCATATATGTCGGGGATGTTGTCAGATATACAGCTTGAAAAAATACAATTTGACTGCCTCTCACTTTTGGCAAAGCAAACTGAGAGGTATAACAACGGGGACAGCAGCTCGATCCGAGTAGAAGCAGCACAGAATCTTCTGGACTCCATTATGTTCACCATCGGTGTGTGGTTAAAGACTTATCATAACCCCGATGAAGCGGTGGCAACTGTGCAAAAAGATGGCATGTACGCTCTATATCAAAACGGGCGTGAGCGTATCGACCGTCTGATAAAGTCAACAAAAATACTTCACTCTTCAATTGTCGGTAATTTGGTGCAAACCGAAAATGTGTTTTACCGCTCCACAATTGTGGACGGCATAAAAGGTTTTTTTAAGCTATATTACCCCGAATTTGCCGCACAGGAAATTCATATCACTGCAGATTATCTTGTTCATCATCCGATGGAAAGGTTGCTGGGGATTGAGTTTATTCAGAAGTATTTAGAGTGCATCTATTATGAAAATCTATTTTGCGCTCAATTCTCTGCGGAGGATGTGCATCATCTGCTTTGCGGATACGATGAACATTATGAACAGCTACTCTTTAATATTTATGAGCCGGTGCTGTCTGCGGCAATCGGATGCATCCTTTCCAGCAGGGATGTCCACAGACTGGAGATGGCACCTTCCTCCATAAAAATTCTGTGTGATTTGTTTTGCGGAAAAACAAGAACCGAAATCTTGAAAATTCTCATGGAAGCCGTAGGTCAACTGAGCGAGCTGATGGATCTGACCGAGCCCTTAAAACGGTATCTAAGCGGCAGCCTACCTCAGATTGCAGCGGCAATAGAAAACGCAGTCCTGCTGCAAACATTGGATCGTGTGTTCATCCTCCCCAAATATCCGGAAAACAACCCGAAACTCATCGTTTCCTTTGGAGAGAAGATGGACGATGAAAAATATCGCAAGGTCTTAGAAGAAATTATGCAATGCCGCTATCTGGCAGACAAGAAAGCCCTGATCAAAAGTGAAATACACTCCCTTGCCGATTTAGAGGATATTTTACTGGATGCAGAACTTTACAAAGAAGAAACTCTCGATATTCTTAGCGAGTTAAGCCCTGCTGAAATTGCAGCGCTGGTCAAAAAACATCCGCTGCCCTCTGCATTAGATCGATATGGGCTAAGGGAAAGCCAAATTACATTATGCGAGTGTTTACAAAAGTACCTTGCTGCGCTTCCGGCGAAGCAGCAGGATTTGATGAAGCAGGCAGTAGCTATGCTGGATAGTACAGAGGTATAGCATGAATATTTAAGTGTTTTTGAAAAAGCGGTTTTATACATTGAGAATCATATCAGTGAAAACATTACCGTAAATGATGTTGCATAAGAAACCGGTTATTCCTACTACTACCTGACTCACCTGTTCCAGTCTGTATTTGGAGAAAATGTAGGAAACTATATTAAAAACGATGTTTGTCGAATGCTGCAAACCAATTGACTTTTTGATGAGTGTTCTTTCAAAATGCGAGTTTATAAATCTGAATAATATTCTTCGTTCTGACATTTTGAATCCCTCCCTTTTTTATTATAGAGGCATCCTTGTGGTCATGGGAAACGGTGAACATTACTTTTATACAGAAGAGTAGTTGCGCATTTTTTCAGACGATGGCTAAAAGATTATGTCAGCATCAAATAAAAGCATTCGGTTTATGAAATGAAAAGCGGATATCTAAAGGTATTAAGATTATTGGTCTTGATGCCTTTGATTATATAAACCAAAAACAACTTAATAAACTGCCATCAGGCATTTAACTAAGAGGCTGTGTTCTTCGTTATAAAAGCATAGCCTCTTTTTTTATTGCCCAATGCAGTGCAAAAAGAATGGAGGAAAACAAAATGGCAAATGAAACAATGCGTATCTTTTTTTCCTCTGAAGATCATCACCTACCCCAAAGGCGAATATGGATTGGAGGACAATCCGGTCGAGATTACACCCGCGGAGGCTGTGGCTTATGAGGATGCAATCCTCGCCGCCACCGCCAAGGAGAATCGTTTCTTTGAAAACGACCGAGGGCTTGCCGAATACATTCACGGCGAAGCTCTCAATAAAAAGGTGTATAGCCTGTACCCGTCAGTGGAGATCGTCGACGGCGAGCTGTGGGGAGTCATGACCGCCGGGCTGAAGGAGTGCCTCTCAAGAGAGGAAACCTCTGAGCTTCTTGACTTTGTGACTGGATAAAACAGTGATGGCTGGGGCGAAGTGTTCGAACAGCGTCCGATCAGAACGTCGGACGGCGAAATCTACGTCAGCTTCTGGAACGATGAAAATTACTCTGTCAAGTTGGAAAAGAAGATGAAAAACAGCTCTCCTGATTTCGGATACGGGGGGCAGGTGATGGGATGAATGAAAAAGTGAACGGACAAATAGCGCTCTTTTGTTTCTTATGAAGCTGAAGGACGCTTTTTTGTCACGGCAGATTGCTGTGAGCTATACAACTAAATAAAAGAACGAGAAGGCGTTGTCTTTACAAAAAAGGCAACGCCTTTTTTGTTTTTCTGAAGAAAGGAGCTGAACTATGAAGCATGATGTAACACCAGAAGAAAAAGCAGGAGCCGTAGAAAACGCTCCTCCCGCAAAGTATTCCCTGCCTCTGCCTGAAGATACCTCCCGCTGTGCCGGCTGTCCTTATCCCGGCGTCGGCTTTATCTGCTGGAGTCCTGACGGCTCCTGCATGAGAACCGACGTCGATAAACTCAGCCGCCGAAGCAAAGGGAGGTGATGTATTGAACAGCATCATCAGTTGGGTGGGCGGTAAAAAGGCTCTGCGGGATATGATCTATCAGCGTATGCCGAAGGAATTCGGACGGTACATTGAGGTCTTCGGCGGCGGAGGCTGGGTGCTGTTCGGGCGGCCTCCGGATGCCGCCATGGAGGTCTACAACGATTTCAATTCAGATCTTGCAAATCTGTTTCGCTGTGTCCGCGACCGTCCCTTTGCTCTTCTAAAGGAATTGAATTTCTTTCCGCTGAACGGACGCGACGAATTCAATGTCCTGAAAAAATATCTGGAGAAGGAGGAATTCACCAACGAGTACCTGCGGGAGGAACTGGAGATCGCGCAGCGGTACCTTACCCCCTTGCAGCTTGAAGAAATCAGGCCCATCCTCATGGAAAACGCGCAGATGAACGACGTGAAGCGCGCCGCCGCCTTTTACAAGCTCATCCGCTTAAGCTACGGAAGCGGCTGTACCAGCTACGGCTGCCAGCCCTTCGACATCAGGAAAACCTTTCACCTTCTCTGGCAGGGCAGCCGAAGACTCAAGGACACGGTCATTGAGAACAAGGACTTTGAAGAACTGATCAGGCAGTACGACCGTGAAAACGCCTTCATCTACTGCGACCCGCCATATTATCAGACGGAAGGCCACTATGCCGTGGAATTTAAGAAAGTCGATCACTACCGTCTACGGGACACCCTGGCATCCTGTCAGGGCAAATGGCTGGTCAGCTACAACGACTGCGAATTCATTCGGGAGCTATATAAAGACTTCAACATTGAAGCGGTCAGCCGCATCAACAACCTTGCCCAGCGCTACGACAACGGCTGCGAATACGCCGAAGTCCTGATCTCCAACTACGACACCGGCGAACGGCTGAGGGACATGCCGACCCAGCTGGGACTGTTCGACCTAGCCGGTTTTTACGGCATGGAATAACTAATCCAAATCTATTGGGAGGTTCAATATTATGAAACTGATTGAAATGTGTACAACCGTGGACAGGCAGGGCCGCATCATCCTGCCGAAGGAACTGCTTGGTAATGCAGGGATCAAGCCCGGCGACGAGGTACGCGTCACTCTCGCTGTGGGGCAGGAAGAAACGGAAAATCTGTGCCCGCAGCTTGTCATCACGCCCCAGGACGTGGAGGTTGCGGTGCGGCTGTCCGGCCGTCGGGAGGACGATGCGGAAAGTGACCTGACTCTGCCCAACGACCTGCTGGAAGCGGCGGGGATTCCGGTGGGCAGCGATCTGGAGATCCTCTGCACAGCCGGCGCCATTGTCATTATGGAATCGGATGTTCTGGACAACCTGCCGGACGAGCTCCGCGAGCTGTTCGGCGAGCTTGGCATCGACCCTGGCACAGTCCGGGAGGTTATGAGAAAGGAGGGATATTTTGTATGAAAGCAAAACCCATTTATAAAATCGTGGACGGCAAGGGCCGCATCCTGATTCCCAAGGAGCTTCGTGCAGCCTCCGGCATGGATTACGGCGATATTGTGAGGCTGAGCATCCATCAGGGCGCCGTCACCGCAAAGAAGGTGGATCTCATTGAGGTGGGCGACCAGTCGCCTGAGGCGGTGGAAGCATTTGTCCATGCCGCCATCCGCGAGATGCCGGAGGATACGCAAATCACACTTGCCGCGAGACTGCTCGAACTCATCGAGCGGAGAAAGGAGCGGCGCCATGAGTGAAAAAGCGTTGTTTGATCAGGAGGACTGCCTGCGGACCGGATATGACATGTCCATCGACGGAAAGGTTATCGTCCTGAAGGCTTCGGCATTGCCGGAAGGTTTAAGGCAGGCAAAGTACCAGTTATATTTTTGCACCGGAGGAAACGGCAGCTATCCAAATCCCATCGGCAGTTCCATCTTCACGGTTTCTCTGGCGGAGGGAGAAAAAATCCGCTGGAACCGGAGCGATGTTCTCGGCATCCTAAAGCCTGAACTCCTTCCCGAATATGCCCGTCTCCAACTCTCACAAATCCGACCGGGCGGAGCATTGGATCTGAAATACCATGAGCCGCAGTATAGCGGCTATTGTTTTCTGCCGGACGGACGCTACACCTCCGGCGTGGGTCTTTGCAGCATCAAGGAAGTGCAGGACTACATCGAGATGCAGAGGAACTACCAGCACCGGGTGATGATCTGCGACCGCGAAGATTTCTGTGTTTTTGAGATGATCGCGGGACAGATCGTCCATCCATCGCCGGAAACCGTGGAAGCCTTCCATAAAGAACGGCAGGAGCCGGGCGGAATGGAGTTGAAGCTGTGAAACCAGTAAGGACTTGAGGCCGGAATCAGATTTGCTGGTTCCGGCTTTGTCAGAATCAAAACCAAAAAGAAAGGACTGAAAACCCATGAAACAAAAAGGAAAACGCATCGGCATTATTGCCCTTGTTCTCCTTCTTCTGGTGTGCGGCGGAATCTATACGGCGTACCGCCTGCATCCGGAAGCCTTCATCCGGCAGGATGAAATCATCACCCGCGGTGAGTTTGCCGCCATTCTGGTTCGGGATATACCGCTGGATACCACAAACGCGGAGAAAGACCCGCCCAGCTTTCCTGACATTGACGGCCACTGGTCGGAGAAAAACATTGAGGCGCTCATCGAAGCCGGTATCCTTGACCCCGCCGATTATCCGGACGGCTTCCATCCGGACGACCCTATTACCCGTGCTGAGATCATCAAGATGCTCGTGCGGATCAGCGGAAAGGATGAGGAAGCGAAAAACACCCTGGGACACAGCGGCTATGAGGATCAGGACGCCATCAAGGATGAGGACAAGGGATATCTCATTGTCGGCCGCGAGGACGGCATCATTGGGGATACGGAGGACAATAAAATCCATCCCAATGACCCGGTGACCAAGGGAGAAGCCGATGATCTGATCGACAAGGTCATACCGGAAAACCCAACGCCGCCTCCGGCCACAGTGACTCCAACGCCTTCTTCACAGACTCCGGACACTCCGACCCCGGAGCAGCCGACACTCACGCCAACGAATCCGGATCAGAACCAGCCCTCACCCACCCCAACCAATCCAGATGAGGATCAGCCGACTCCGACACCTACGCCGGATAATCCGGGCAACGGTTCCGGGGGCGGTTCCGGAGGCGGCTCACATCATTATCCGGACGCGCAGGTGCGGTTCGAGCTTCCCGCCACCGCCCATACCGACACGGAAATCAAAGTGATGCCCGTGTGGAAATACATGAGCAGCTTCTCGTGGTCGCTGACCAAGACCGCCGTGGACGGCTCCCACCAGCCCGTGGAACTGAAGGATGCCGTCAGCGGCACCCTCGGCTTGGAGGGCGGCGCCATCAGGTTTAATCAGAATGGGCAATACACATTGACTGCTACGGCAAAGAACGCCAGAGGAAAAGAAACCGTGCTGTCCAAACAGATCACGGTCTATCCGGTCATCGATCTGAGCTTTGACCTTCCTGAAACGACCCATACGGACAAATCGGTTACTCTCACCTTCCAGCCGGAAAAGCTCTACGGCCACGACATTGTATGGACGGCAGCGAAAGACGGAGAAGCCGTTCAGCCGGGCGACGTCCTGGACGGACAGCTTGGAAGTGAAGGCGGCACTTTTGCGTTCAAAACCAAGGGTGAATATACGCTGACCGCTGCCATTACGGATGAAACCGGACGCGTATTTACCCACAGCGAAAGTACCGTTGTCTATCCGGTGGCGGGTATAGCGATTGAACTGCCTGCCGCCTCGCACACAGACACCACGCTCGATGTTGCTGCCGTGCTGACTGAAGCAGATGGCCTGACCGTGAACTGGAGCCTTACCAAAAACGGTGAGGCGGCTGTCCTTGCAGATGAAGTCGAGGGCTCCCTGACCAATGACGGCGGGAAAATTCGCTTCAAGGACAAGGGTGTGTACATGCTCACCGGATCGATCACCGATGAAACCGGCAGAACCTTTGAAGCCTCCAAAACCATCGCCATCTACCCGGTAGGCTCCATTGGCTTCTATGCGCCGGAAATCACCCATACAGACAAGGCTGTCTGCGTGGAGAGCCGCTTTGAAAACCTTGGCGACGCCGCAATCCAGTGGTCGCTGACCAAGGATGGAGAGGCTGTCACCCTTGCCGACGCGGTCCAGGGGGAATTGACTAACGAGGGCGGCTCTATCCAATTCAAAGAAAAAGGCGAATATGTCCTCAAAGCCGCCTTTACCGACCCCGCGGGCAGAACCTACAGCTACACCTCGCCCATCAAGGTCTACCCGGTACCCGGCATTTTATACAAGTTGCCTGAAACCGCCTACACAGACACCATTGTCAGCGTGATTCCGGAAACCTTGGAATTAGGCGGCCTGAAAGTTGAGTGGCTGTTGGAGAACGGATTCGGATTCCAGGATTTTGGGACTTATGTCGATGGAACTCTGAATAACAGCGGCGGTTCCATCCGCTTCAAGCACGCCGGCACCTATGAGCTGATCGCCCGAATCACCGATGAAACCGGGCGGGTATTCCTGTTTGAAAACGGCGGCAGGATCGAAGTCCTGCCGGTGCTGAGCATTTCCTTCGAGCTTCCCGAATCGACCCACACCGACCGCACCGTCGACCTTCGAACCCGCGGCAACAATAATGTGCTGCCTGTGGAATGGACGCTCACCAAAGACGGAAAACCTGTTGAGATTTCCGATGCTTTAGAGGGGACACTGAACGCTTACGGCGGGAAAATCCGTTTCACGGAAACCGGAAAATATACCCTCACCGCCTCCATGACGGACGCGCTGGGAAGGGTATTCTCCTGCAGCGCATCCACCACGGTCTACCCGCTTCCGACTATTGAACTGAACACGCCACCGGTCTGGTATGCAGGCGAAGCCGGTACAATCAGCGTCAGCGGCACGGATCTGGAAAACCTCACCGCGGACTGGACGGTCATCAAGGATGACGGCGGTGCTGAACCGTATTCATATTACGCATCTGGCACGCTCACCAAAGAGGGCGGCAGCCTGACCTTCCCGGTGAAGGGACAGTATGAGCTGACCCTGACAATGACGGATCAGACCGGACGCATCTTCACCCGAAGCAACACCTTCACGGTTTATCCCATTCCTCAGATGGCCCTCGGGATGCAGACGCTCAGCTACAGCGGCGAACCGATTGCGGTTACCGTGTCGGGAACGGAGCTGGATGGGATGGACATCGGCTGGCTCCTTTCCGCGGATGGCGGCGAAGCCCGGCCATATACCCAATACGCCACCGGTTCGGTCGGCACCAGCGGCGGCACCTTAAGGATCAGCACCGACAGGACCATTCCGGTGAAACTGATTGCGGAAGCAACGGATGCAAACGGCAGGAAATTCACCTTCACTTCCAATACCGGAACCGTAAAGCCGGTTGCGAGCTTCCCGTTTACCGTTCCGTCCGCCGTTCATATCGGCTCCAGCTTTAATGTGTCCTTACCGGCCACGTCCGGGCTGGAGGGAAGAAACCTCTCCTGGAAGCTTACGCAAAACGGCAGTGCGGCAGCTTACTCCGGAAGCCTCTCAAACAGCGGCGGCAGTATTGCCATCAATGCGACCGGAAGCTATGTCCTGACCGCCAGCACGACCGACAGCGCGGGCAGGACGTTCAGCTACTCCCAGAACGTCACCGTCACCAACAACGCGCCGAACAAGCCCACCGGAAGCGCGTCGGTAACCAGAACCGCAAAGGACGGCAAGCTCCTTGTGAATATCAGCGCCAATGCGACCGATCCGGACGGAGATGCCGTAAACCTTGAATATTCCGGCAACACGGCTGACAGCTACTATGCCGTGGGCACCCATACCGTGAGGGTCCGGGTAAAGGACGCATGGGGGCTGTATTCCGACTGGACGGATATTACCTTTACGGTTGCAAACTCCGCGCCGACCACACCCGTCATCACCCGCACCCCGGACGGCAACAGTGTGGCGCCGGGAGTAGCCATCACCATCACCGCCTCCAGCACAGACCCGGACGGCGACGCCATCTCTTATGTATGGGAAGGCCGTCCTGCGCAGACCAGTACCGCCTATCCTTTAGGTAAAAACGTGGTTCGCGTCAAAGCGGTGGACTCCACCGGGGCGGAATCACCCTGGGCAGCTATCGTGTTTTTTGTCGCCGACCCCAATAAAGGCGGCGGCATGACGCTGACCGGACCGGAGTCCGTCATTCTGGAGCAGGGCATCGAAGGAGCGACCATCACCAGCTACACCTTTACGGTGCCTCCCGTTTCCGGACACAGCGGTCAGGACTTCGGGCGCGTCCGCGGGTACAACGTGCTGACCGGGCAGTGGGATCAGCTGGACTACGGTACGACCACCAACGGCATTACCTTCAGCCGCTCTCTGCCGCCGGGACTCTACAGACAGCTGGAGTTTTACTACTACACAAATCACGACTGCATGTACAACAAGAGCAACATTACCTATTCCGTAACCTTCTATTTTCAGTAACACGGCAGTTCTGCCGGGAAAGGAGGAAGTGTTATGAATGGCATCCAGATCAGGAACAACCGCATCCTTTACTACGGCAACACCGCGGGATACATCGAAAAAGGCAGGGCTATTGTCGACCCGCTGTTTCAGAATGAAGAACTCCGGTCCTATCTCACGGAGAAAAAAGGACTGGAGCTGGAATGGAGAAACGGCACCTTCGCGCGGCTGGCGGAGGGGAAGCTCGACCGGGAGGGCAATCTGCAGGTGCTGAAAAAATGCAGGGTCCATCAGCTCAAACCCAATGTGGATGTGATGATGAAATTCATCGGGTATGACGAGCTGCTGGAACGTTTCGGAGAACCTGACCCGGACAACTACCGGGTGGTCTATGACGGCGAGGTGGAAACCAACAATCTGGAGGAACTTTTCGCCAAATTCAACCTTGAACACCCGCCTGGCTACGAGGGACACAGCCTCTCCATGTCGGATGTGGTGGAGCTGTACGATGACTCGGGAAGCTCCTTCCACTATGTCGACCGCTTCGGTTTTAGGGAAATTTCCTTTCAGCCGCCGGAGCAGGAGCAGTATCAGGGACCGAAGATGAGCCTGTAACCCATCAACCACAGCCGGAAGGCTGTTTTTTAATCCATAAATATATAAAGGAGGAAGCATCCATGAACAAAGCACAAGCTGCCGCCAAAACTCCGCGGGAATCCGCGCAAACAGCCGCGGAGCAAACCCTTCCTATGAAGGTGGACGTGAAGATAAGCTCCATCCGTCCGGAGGGCAATGTCCGGGCCTATGCGTCCGTCAACCTGAATGACTGCTTCGCCATCCGCAACGTGAAGGTGGTGGACAGCTCCAAGGGACTGTTCATCGCCATGCCCAGCTACAAGGCGGGAAACGGCGAGTACAAAGACATCTGCTTTCCGGTCACCAAGGAATTCCGGGAGCAGCTCAGCAACGCGGTCATTGACGCATATCATCAAGCCCTCGCCCAGAGTCAGAGCCAGAACCAGCAGAAGGCGGAGGATACGCCCCCTTTTGAACAGGCGCCGGAGCAGGGCTCCGGCATGCGGATGGCGGGATTATAAGCCCGCTGTTTTTCTTTATTACACTCAAGTCTTTTAAAATATAACTTTGGAGGTAAAACATAATGAAAAAACTTGTAACCAGGGTAAAAAACCAGCTGACCAGTAAGCTTTTAGCGGCACAGAAGCTGCTCCGCTCCCAGCACGGGGAGGGCTTTGTGGATACCGCAATAAAAATTTTAATGGCCGTGGTCATCGGCGCGCTCGTCCTTGCCGGGCTGTATGCCCTGTTCGGCGAAACCGTGATGCTTTGTTCACGGTATAAACACGATAGGAATTGCTACGCTTAAACTCATCTCTTAAGTATCCAATGATATAGTCCCGGAATGAAATTTCTTAAGTGAGTTCATCCAGTTCATATGCTCAATAAAAATATTAAAATTAGGAAAGGTGAGATTCAAGTATGAAAAACTTAATTACGAAGGCAAAAGTAAACATGTGGAAGGCATTGATTTCTGTTAAAAGTGTTCTGTCAGACAGAAGCGGGTCAGGAATGATTGATTTAGCCATAAACATAATGATCAGTGTGGTTTTGGGAGCTTTAGTCCTTGCAGGATTGTATCTGTTGTTTGGCTCGACCGTACTCCCGATGCTTTCTGAAAAAATAAAGGCCATTTTCAACTACCAAGGCTAAGCCAGATAAGGTATACTTTTGGTTTGCACTTCTCTGTTGGCCATTTCAACATGTTATACTGCTCCTATCTTAAAAAAATAGGAGTGATATATCATGCAGATGGAAAACAAGCGTTTCAGACTTAAAAGGTTCAAGTTTGAAACAGATAATGGCAAGGTTATCGAAAAGTATATGATAACCGACAACCTGATACCAGTGTTCGAAATCAATCAATGGATTGAGGTCAAAAGCATTAGGAAAGTAAGCACAGGCAAGGAATACGCAGGTAGACTGGTGGTGTTCTTAAATTTTTTGGATAGTCGCGGCGTCGAATATGACGCCGCGACCAATAAAAATGTGTTGGATTTCATACATAGTCTGGTTTACGGAGATTTGCAAGACCTTAAAATCAAATCTATTGATACAGCCCTTACCTACAGAACACTCAGCAAGTATATTACAGTCATCGCAGAGTTGTACAAATGGATGGATAATAACTATGAAACAATATCAGGTTTCAAACGAAGACAGATACCTTAAGGGTCAAAAAATCTTTTTTGTATGGAGATATACGCCTATGATTACAAGCACATCATAAACAGCTATCTGCCCCGTCTGAAAGGTGGCTGTGAATACATCAAATGGTACGAGGACAGTGAGAAACAAGCCTTGTGCAGCAATTTTAAAACATTGCGGGATGAAGCGGTTTTCAGAATAACCCTTGAAGGCTTTAGAATTGACGAGGTTCTGAGTATGAAGCTCCACAATTACAATCCCATAGAGCGCATCATACAGCCGACACGCTCCAAGGGGAAACAGGATGCAAGATCAGGAAGGCACAATCACCTCAGAACGGTTGCATTGCCGGTTGTTACCTGTGAATTACTGGATCAGTACATCTGGACTGAACGAATGATAGCAGAAAACGAAAGTGGAATTATCAGTGATTTTATCTTCATCAATACCCAAAAAGACGGCAATCAGGGGAAACCTCTTTCCTACAGCAACTACTACAAAATATTTAAAAGATGTGCACAAAGAGCAGGGATTGCCCCGGACAGAATAAGAACTCATAGCGGCAGAAGCACAAAGGTTATGGAGTTTTTGGAACATCAGGCCTTGCACCCGGAAGATGGCATCACCGATGCTATCATAATGGAATGCTTTGGATGGCGTTCATCCGATTCCATAGCTCATTATCGCGATCATAATAATCAAGTGATTGCCAAAGCTGTTATGAAAAAATTACATAAAGGAAAGGGTGGCGGCAATGATTAAAATGCTGGAAATCAAGACTTGCACCGCCTTCTGGGATATTGACGGGACTATCATGCGTTTTCAAAGAAGGAAACGGGTCAGAGATGAAACGATGGGGATAAAAATAGCACAGTACAAAGAATTGCTGTTGGGCAATCTGTATGAGGCTCATCCAGAAATGCTATGCGAAATAAATGATGTCCTGGATGAGGTCATACTGGTGCGGATTGGGTTTGAAGTATATCGTGATGATTTTTTAAGAATGTTTAAATTCTATGCTCAAAGCTACATTAAGCGATGGGATAAATCTGATAAGGTTGTACAGGGGAGGAAAATAAGCATCTTTCCTGTGTTTCAATTGATGTTTAAAAACGAGATGGTGGATATTGAGGAAAGCCCTATCATAGTCCTAAGGCCTATTGAAGGTAATGAGATATTTATGAATATCTTTGAAATGCAGTTCGCTGAATACTGGAAGGGGAGAATACAAAAAGCTGTGTTGGATAAGGACACTTTAGTAGCAATAAGGAAAAAAATTGGGCCTGTGAGGGCAACAAGATATTTCATGTGTCTGCCTGAAAATATGGCGCTGGGATATCTTGAAAGCATGGCTGGAAAATTTATGGAAAACCGTGAAATCATAAACCGCCAAAAACTTCATATCAAGCTGTTTGGCGAAGATGGAAGTAAATTAATCCGGGACTACTGTAAAGAATTCATAGTACCCTTTTCCACCACCGTACAAAATGAATATGAAGTACAGACCCAAAAATTTATCGCTGAAAATCATCTGGAATTGAATACAGACAAAGACCAATGGAGATTGTACAGCTTGCATGGGCCTTCTTTGAGCCTTGATACTATTGATTTTTCCGGCATCAACAGCCCATCCCTGAAGCTTGAGATAAAGTATTTTATGAAGCACCGCTTTTTCACCCTGACAGGCAACAAAGACAGGGGCATATATGGATTGATTCGGGCGGTGAACATCCTTACCGCCAATAAATCCAGGCATCCGATTTTTCGCGGATATTGATGATGTGGATGCCAAAGCACTGCATCTGGCCCTGGAGCAGAAGTACGTGCAAAATCAAGAGAGTACAAGCATGTCAAGCATCCTGCGGATTTTCAGCATATTGACAGTCATCAACCATTATCTGATGAGCGATGAACGGGATGAGGGTATGAAAAGTCCCCGCCCCTGCCAAAATCCTTTTGCCAGGTACAGGTTTCATAACGCAAGGGAATACAAAACAAGAACCCCTGCGATACCGGAAAGCGTTATGGAGCAGGTGGATGCCCATATTGACGAACTGGACCCGATATATAAGCTGATCTACCTGATTTTTTCGAGTACTGGTATGAGAACAAAAGAGGTTCTTTTTCTTGAGGCCGATTGCCTTGAAGCGTCAAGATATGAAAACCTGCTTCAGCTTAAATACAAGCCATACAAGGTGCTGTCGGCAAGACGCAGGGCTGGCGTCGGAGATTATCACAGGGTTCTCATTACAGCCGCGCTTGCCGATGAAATTAAAAAGCAAATAGAAAAAACCGCAAAGTGGCGAAGCACATACAATCTGCCCTACATCTTCATCAATAAGCGTTCAAATTTCAAGGCGAATATGATTAATATGAATAATTTCCGCAACCATATAAATGCTTTGATAAGAAAACATAATATATGTGACGATAATGCAGGGCTCTGGCATTTTACCTGCATGCAGCACCGTAAGACGTTGACCGTTATACTGATAGAAAACGGGGCAACAGTAGATGAACTGGCTTATTGGCTTGGCCACCTCACCAGGACTACTGCCTCAAACTACTATGCCGAGGTGAGGAAAATGAGGTTGGCGGAGCTTAATACAGAGTATTTTAGAAAGATGTTCGATTTGCTGCTGTCCGAAGAACAGCTTTCCAAATATTCAGAGGAAGAGCGGAGACTGCTCTACATTGATTTCCGGTTGGAGCAGCGCAAGGTTGAATTCGGGTATTGCCTCCAAAAGCTTGCGGATGGCGGCTGCAGTAATAGAAACAGTCTGTACAACTGCATCAACTGCAAGAACCTGTGCACCGGCAAGAAATATCTGCCGTATTGGCAGGAACTGCTATCACAGCAGCAACTGGCAGTCAAAAAACTACTCGAAATCTACGCGAAAAACAATATTACTGAAGCTGATTTTGTAGATTTTAAAGAGTATAAGCAGGAAATCTTTCTGCTCCAGTGTTATGAAAATATGGTTAAAGCCATAGAATGCGGGGTGATGTAAGTGAGAGACTTACCACAGGCAACCATAAAAGAAAGCTATGACGAAATGAAAAAAGCAAGATATGTAACCTTTCTGAAAGAGCTTGGAAGCAATATCAATTTTGAAGATGACATCTGGCACTGTGATAAAAGAGTCCGAAGCTTTGCAGAGCCGCTTCATAGAACACACATCTATTTTACAGGCATACCTCGGGAATATAAAGAACTTGCAGAATATTACGCAATTCTCAGATTGCTGAACGGAAAAACCATTAATGGTGTAAAGACAGGACTGACAAACCTGACCCCCTTTTTTAAATTTTTGTCCGGTCAATGTAACTCTTTACCCATAGATAAATGCGATATAAGGGTGGCTTCAAAGTTCAAAATACATCTGGATGATGCTGATTATGCCGTTTACACAAAAAATAGCATATGGTTTAATATAAGCACTCTTTTTCAAACTATCAACGGGTTTGGCGGCATGAGCTTTAAAAATCCTTTCGCTGATAATCCCTATGACAGTTACAGAAAATTAGACTATAAATACATACCGGACGATGTGCTCGAAAGGCTTGATACGATATTCAAGAAAGAAGACATCGACCTGCATATCAAATGCATCTATTGGATTTTGCGGCTTATCCCTTCCCGGATCAATGAAGTTTTGGCGATGAAAATGGATTGCTTGAAACCGTATAACGGGAATTACGTCATTTTCATACCTACATGGAAGCAAAACGGCGGCAATGCGGAGCCGATACTTAGAAGCATTCATGTGAAAGATACAGGCATTGCAGGATATTTACTTGAATTAATAAGGAAGCAGCAAGAGGTATCAATGAAAATACAGAAGTTTCTGCCCAAAGCTAAGAAGGGAGCACTCTTTGCACACCAAAGGGTACACCATCTGAAAAATGGCTCTGTGTCGTCTCATGACAAATACTATTTGGTGCAGATAGCCCAGGTATCCTATCACTTTAAGAAAATATGCAGTCAATATAACATCATGGATAAAAACGGTGACATTTTCAAGCTTACCTCTCACCAGTTCAGGCACAACGGAATCAGCGACAGGCTTGAGGCCGGATTTACCCTTGAGCAGATTTCCGATATGACGGGGCACCATGGAAATGCAATGATTTGGAATGCTTATGCTCATCTGGACTTAAAGCCTAAGACGATAACTGAAAAACAGCACTATGTTTTAGAAGAACCGCAAAATGCAGAAAACAACTGTATTTTGTTTGGCGGCAGGATACTAAACATGGAAGAACAACTTGAAAAAAGACTGCTGAAAAATATCCGTGCGCATCGGGTACGCGGCGGTATTTGCAGTGACATTACGGGCTGTAAAAGCGATATGTGGAATTGCATTGACTGTAAGTTTTTTATCCCTGAGAAAGAGCAGCTTTCATATTTTATGGAACAAGCATTATCATGGCGCGGTAAGGTGGAAAAATTTAAAGACTTTCCAATGATCAAAAGCAATGCTTTGAAAAATGCTCGGCTGTTTGAGAAAATAGCTGCAAAAATTCAACTTGAGGGCGGTGCTTGCATTGAATAATAAAATTCCCATGGAGCTCAAAGAGAAGCAAGAGCTTCAAAGACAGAAGACAATAAATACTGTTCTAAGAGCCATTGATGAGCTGAAAGCTGAAGGATTTGATATAAAAATAAAGGACTTAATGGAATACACGGGGTTATCACGTTCGGTTTTTGGGAAAACCCATATTCGCAAGGTTTTGATGGATAAAGGGATTGTAGCCACAAAGGCAGACGCTATCGTTGATGATAAGCCTTCCGGCAAGATGTCCAAAGAGCAAAAGTTAAAACTGAAATTAAAGGAAAAGGATGAACAAATCAGAAGATTATCGGCGGAAAATGCTGACCTAAAAAGTGAGTGTGAACTTTTAAGAGGCAGGCTATTTTTGCTGATGCAGCGACAGTCTATGGAGTGATATCCTAATTTGACTTTTCTCATTTCCTTGTTTCGGGCAAAAGGCAGATAACCATACCACAGAAATATTTCGAAGTGTTGGGCTTCAGCAACGAAGCCGAATGCATTCTGCAAAACAATGCAATTGTCATCCGCCCTGTCCGGGAAAATACAGGAAGCGAGTTTTCCGAGCAAATTCTTGCTGATTTGATTGCTCAAGGATTTTCAGGGCAAGAGCTCCTTGCAAAGTTCAAGGAAGTGAGCAAAAAAATCGCTCCTGCCATGGATAAACTGATCAGTGAGGCAGACAGCATTGCAAAGGGAGAAAAAAAGGGTGCAACCATGGCGGATATCTTCGGGGTGGAGGACAAATAGATGTACGAAATCCGTTTCACGGGAGCTGCAGAAAAATACTTGAAGAAGGTTAAGGAAAAGGGCCTCAAGAAAGCGTTTCAAGAGGCTCTTGAAAAAATAAGCAGTGACCCGTACATTGGTGAGTTGAAAACAGGTGATCTGGCTGGGGCTTATTGCTATGATGTCTACTATAGCAAAACCAATTACGAGCTTGTGTATAGAATATACTAAAAAGACGGGCAGATGGTGGTTGTGATTCTTGCCGGGACACGAGAAAACTTTTATGATGAACTGAAGAGATATATGAAGTAGATGCTGCGGTAATACTTTGGTTCGCTGTTGTTTGATAATGCGGTGTTTACAATTTGATTTATTGTAAACATTTCCAGATAGTGTGCCGATATTAGAATCAATAGAGTAACACATATTTACAAGGGAGATTGACGATGAATGTAAAAGGAATGGCTCCACGTTATGCTTATACTGATAATAGTTATGGCATAAAATTAAATGATTATCTTAGTGTACAACAAGAGTTCAAACGGGAGAATAATGTCAAATTTACTCTACCTAAAAGAGATACATACTACAGTACTGATAAGTTTATTCAAGTACCCCTAACATATAACAGTACTGATATGTTTAATGGTTTTTATCTTGCGCATAATAACGTTGTCAAACCTATTGAGCCCGTACATAAAACAAGCAGCATTGAAAGTAGCAATCAGGTCGATTTTCGTTCAGGCGAATGGATTAAACTTGGGGAATACAATGGTGTAACTATTGAACTTAAAGGGAATAAGAATGGACAAGATTTAAATACAAATCTGGGAATTCCCGATGAGTTATCAGCTAAACCTGGGCAACCTGCAACTGAATTTGAAAGAAAAGTTTCAGAAATGTGCAGCAGAATATCAGACTCTCAACATGAAGAAATTGCCAATATTACAGTGGCATTTGAAGAATTTTGCAAAGTGGCTGCTGATGGAAAGGATATTTCGACCATAGATGACCAACACCATAAAGACTTAATACTTGGACTGGAAAAAATGGGAGTGAACTTATCAAAGCCCTTTGCAATAAATGGTGAAGAATTCTACCTGCGGAATGACACGGGTAAAATAGACTATTATAACATAAAGAAATATGTATTACGTGAAGACGGCCGTGTTGAGATACAGGATGCAAGTAACGATAATCCTTCTGATGTTTGGAAGGAGTTGACTGGAAAATATGATGTTCAAAATGCGTCTTTTGATGATATTAAAGACATATCAACGCAATTGTATAATGCAGGACAAATTACCGGTTTTGAATGTGCAATGCTGACCTTTGACCCAAGTGAATCCCCTCAATCCATTAAACCCAATCTTTATTTAACACAGGCAGATACTGATGGTAAGAGGGACTGGATTGCAGAGTATGAAGCAAGGTCAGCACGGGATTGGGGAAAGGGTAACTTGCAAAGTTATAAATATAACCAGAGAACTCTTGAAATATTGAAGAAACTTCTATAAAGAGTAATTCCTCAATTATGATAAGCTTTTATTACACATTCTTTATATGGCGAATTAGAGCTTGACTTTAGGAATACATTAACGCTGTTTTTTGGAATAGAGATAATTCACTTTTAAGGATATTCACTTGAAATAATTAACACGATTAAACTTCAATGTTTGGTCGTGTTTTTTATATGCAAAAAAACAAGGAAAGGACGGTAAAACCAATGATTTACACAAGTTCAAGAAATGAAAATATTCCCTTTTTGAGGGGAGGGAAGTTTAATCGTGGTCATCCGGAGTGCATAAAAGTGCTGCCGACTTTAAAACAGCGCATTCAAGAGATGTTCAATTATGCAGGATAATATGCTGCTTTTGCTTAAAGGCGGCTTTTTTATCGTCCTACTGCTGGCAGCATCGGTCATTGACATTAAAAAGCGGATTATTCCCGATACCATTTGCCTGCTAATTGCCGCCACAGGGTTTATACTTTTTGAGCCTGTGAAGCTGCTGGGCTGTCTTTCAGCTCTGCCGTTTTTCCTCGCTGCTTTGTTTTGCGGGGGTATAGGTGGGGGCGATATCAAGCTGATGGCGGCATCGGGTGTTGTCCTCGGTTTCACAGGAAGCATAGCGGCAATGACCATCGGACTTACCGCTATGTTTCTATTTTATGCTTTTCATGCTATAGTCCAAAGGTTGTGCGGGCGGGAATGCCCAAAAGCATACCCTCTCGCACCCTTTTTATCCATTGGCTGTATCGCCATATATTTCATGAATACAGGAGGAATCACTCTATGAGTTTTCTAAAAAACAGAACCGTTCTTGGTGTAATCTGCATTGTGCTGTCCCTGATCATCTGCTTTGTGGTAACGCCGCTTTTTAACTCCAGCCTATCCCAGAAGGAAAGCATCATCCGTGTGACCAGGGACATCAAAAAAGGAGAACAGATCACCAGGGATACGGTGCAAGTTGTTGAAGTGGGCAGCTACAATCTGCCAAAGGATGTGGTGAAAAGCACCGAGCACGTCTTAGGCAAATATACAACCACTGATTTGCTTTCCGGCGATTATATTTTAAAAGGCAAGCTCACAGATGAGCCTGTCGCAGGGAATGAATACCTGTATAGCTTGAACGGTGAGAAACAGGCAATTTCGGTCACCATAAAAAGCTTTTCCAATGGTTTGTCAGGCAAGCTGATGTCCGGCGACATTGTGTCTGTGATCGCTCCCGACTACAGGAAGCAGGGAACAACCGTCATCCCGGCGGAGCTTCAGTACGTGGAGGTGATCGCAGTCACTGCCAATACCGGATATGATACGGATGACGGAAAGCAGGCAGCAGACCCCATGAAAAACGATAAGGAGAAAGCCCTGCCCTCTACCGTAACCCTTCTCGCAACCCCGGAACAGTCAAAAATCCTGGCCGAGCTTGATGCGGAAGGAAAGCTTCACCTGTCGCTGGTTTACAGGGGGACCAAGGAGAATGCGGCAAAGTTCATACAATGTCAGGATGAGGTTCTTCGTAAACTTTATCCAAATGTGGGAGAAAAAAATGAGGCAGTGAATATGGAGGGCGCTGCCCAAGGAAAGTATGACATGCCGGAAAAGGAGATTTCAAAGCCATGATCAATTTCAAAATTGACAGCATTTTCTCCCGCAAAACCGGACATGAGCAGCAGTCTGTTGAACCGGAACCCGACAATCAGGTGCTGGCTGTCTGGGGAAGCCCTTCTTCCGGGAAAACCGTTGTGAGCGTCAAGCTGGCCAGGCATCTTGCCAGCAAACGAAAGAATGTGGCACTCGTGCTGTGCGATATGACTGCTCCCCCTCTGCCTTGCATCTGCCCGCCC
This sequence comes from Eubacteriales bacterium, assembly GCA_024655885.1. GTDB lineage: Bacteria > Bacillota > Clostridia > Acetivibrionales > JANLFN01 > JANLFN01. The sequence goes on from JANLFN010000014.1 coordinate 47,022, forward strand.
TCCGACCTTGAATGCAAGAAATCCCTGGGCAGCATTCTAGCGGCAACCCATATCACGGACAATCTCATCAGGCAAAACTGCATGCTTCATAGAAAACAGAGCTATATCACCATCATCGGCATGCTGAAAGGGGAAAATGTGTTCACCTATCCGCCCTATACCGCGCAGCAGGCATCGGAGCTGATTGAGCATCTTCGCAACATCGCGCCCTATGTCATCATCGACTGCGGTAGCATCATCGCCTCCGATATCCTGTCGGCGGTTGCCCTGATGGAATCCGATGCGGTTCTGCGGCTTGTCAACTGCGATTTGAAGTCCATCTCGTATATGTCATCGCAGCTTCCGCTGCTGATGGACCGGAAATGGGATACCGACAAGCAGTACAAGGTTGCCTCCAACGTGAAGCAGTACGAGGCGATGGAGCACATGGAGCAGGTACTGAACGGCGTGGCCTTTAAAATTCCCCACTCGCAGGAAGTGGAGCAGCAGTACCTGGAAGGAGATTTGTTCAGGGATTTGGTTTTGAAGGACAGCCGGGGATTCCGAAAGGAGATTAAGAAAATCAGCAGGGAGGTGTTTGGCATATGAGCATTCATGCAGCAGCAAACCACAATCTGTTTTTCAGCCCGGACAATGCAGATAAGGACTTCGGTGCTGTACTCCGTGATGTGCAGGAGTATATATCCAGCAAGTATTCCACCCTCATTCTGGAGGGAGGCAAGGACGAGGTCAAGGAGCAGGTCAAGCGGTATATCCGCAAATATCTGATGGATTACCGCATTGCCGTTAAGGATATGGCAACAGAGCAGCTGGTGGATGCGCTGTACACCGAGATGGCGGAGTTTTCGTTCCTCACCAAATACATCTTAGGCACGGGTATTGAAGAAATCGATGTGAACGCCTGGAACGACATTGAGGTGCAATATTCCAACGGACAGACCGTCAAGCTGGACGAACACTTCGACTCTCCCGAACACGCCATCAATGTAGTGCGCCGTATGCTTCATGTATCCGGCATGGTGCTGGACAATGCAAGCCCCGCCATACTTGGGCACCTGTCCAAGAACATCCGCATCGCCGTGTTGAAAACGCCCCTTGTGGACGAGGATGTAGGCGTGGCGGCCTCCATCCGAATTGTCAATCCGCAGCGGATGGAGAAAGCAGACTTTGTTAAAGGCGGCACCGCTACTGAAGAAATACTGGACTTCCTGTCTGAATGCCTGTGCTACGGCATATCGGTGTGTGTGGCAGGTGCCACAAGCTCCGGGAAAACCACATTGGCTGGATGGCTGCTGACCACCATCCCCGACAATAAAAGAATCTTTACCATCGAAAACGGAAGCCGTGAGCTTGCCCTCGTGAGAAAAAAGGACGGAAAAATCGTCAACAGCGTCATCCATACCCTCACCCGCTTTAGTGAAAATGAGAAGCAGAATATTGATCAGGACATGCTGCTGGATATGGCCTTGCGGTTTAATCCTGAGATCATATGCGTGGGGGAGATGCGCTCCTCGGAAGCCTATACAGCGCAGGAGGCTGCCAGGACCGGACACACCGTGCTGACCACCATCCACTCCAACTCCTGTGAAGCCACATGGCGCAGGATGGTCACCCTCTGCAAGCGAAAATATGACATTGCGGATGAAACCCTGATGTCCCTTGTCACTGAAGCATTTCCCATCGTGGTATTCACCAAGCAGCTTGAAAACAAGGAACGAAAGATTATGGAAGTGATGGAGTGCGAAATCCTTCCCGACGGGCAGAGAAACTTCCGAAGCCTGTTCCGCTTCAATATTATCGAAAATCGCATGGAAGGCGATAGGTTCATCATTCACGGCAGGCATCAGAGGGAAAATACCATATCCCAAAGCCTGCAAAAACGGTTCCTCGAAAACGGGATGCCACAGGAAGTCCTTTATAAAATCTTGAAGGGGGGATGCGATAGATGATCATGCTCCAACTCATCGCCTGCATCGGCATTATTGTCGGTGCTTTTATTCTTCTTGGGCTGTCGCCTGTAGAATTTACCGATAATCTGTTTGGTTTCCTGACCAGAAGACCAAAAAGCATCAAAAATGAGATCAGTGAAGCAACACACAGGAAAAAGCCTTCCTTTTTCAGAAGAGAAATCATGGAAGCACAGGACATCCTCAAGCTGACCGGCAGGAGCAGCTGCTTTTCTTTGATTTGCGCCTGCTCCCTTGGATTGTTCGCCCTGGGTGCCTCCATTGCCATATTGATGAGGAATGTATTCCTTGTACCTGCGCTTGCGGTGGGCTTTATGTTTTTGCCTTTCTGGTATGTGAAGCTGACGGCGAACCACTACAAGAAGGATATCTCCGCAGAGCTTGAGACGGCACTGTCCATCATTACCACGGCATACCTCAGAAATGAAGATATCCTGACCGCCGTGGAGGAAAACCTGTATTATTTGAACCCGCCTGTCCGGAATGTATTTGCAAGCTTTCTCACCCAGGCAAATCTGTTAAACCCTGATATGGATGCAGCGCTGAGCGCGATGAAAAAAAGGATTGACAATGAGGTCTTCAGGGAATGGTGTGATGCCATAAGCGCCTGCCAGCATGACAGGGGACTGAAAACCACACTCATTCCCATTGTGAGCAAGCTATCCGATATGAGAATTGTCAATGCAGAACTAGAATATCTCATTTTTGAACCGAGAAAGGAATTCATCATCATGGTAATCCTGGTTATCGGAAACATTCCTCTTATGCATGCTCTCAATCACTCCTGGTACGATACACTGATGCATACGGCAGTGGGGCAGGTCATTCTTGCGTTCACGACGGCTTTGATTTTTGTTTCAACAGCTTTTGTGATCAAGCTGACCAAGCCTATAGAGTACAGGAGGTGAAACAGATTGATATTTTTATTGTTTTTATTTGCAGTCCTCCTATCACTGGGTTTCTTTTTTGTCCTTGCGGATGTGCTCAAGCTGCCAACCGTCAAAACGGCGAAGGCTGTGATGAATGCGGGACGGAAGGACAAAAAGCTTTCCAGGACAGCGGATGCGCTGCTTTTGGATATGGCAATCCGGCTTTCAAAATTCATTTATATGGACGAGTACAAGAAAAGCCGCCTGAAAAACATCCTGAAAGCAGCAGGTATCCAGATGACTCCCGAAACATATGCGGCTTATGCTTACGTCAAGGCAGTGGCGATACTCCTTGGAGTGATACCCTGCCTTTTGATTTTGCCGCTGCTGACCCCGGTAGTTGTGTTTCTTGCAGTCACAGTCTATTTCAAGGAAATCCGGAGAGCCGATGAGTGTTTAGAAGCCAAGAGAGATATGATCGAAAGCGAACTGCCGAGGTTTGTGGCCACCATTGAGCAGGAGCTCAAGAGCAGCCGCGATGTGCTGTCCATCTTGGAGAACTTCAAGAAGAATGCCGGTCCGGCTCTTGCAGGAGAACTGGACATCGTCTGTGCGGATATGCGTTCATCCAGTTATGAAGCGGCACTGACAAGGTTTGAGGCAAGGCTTAATTCCCCTCAGCTTTCGGATGTGGTCCGGGGCTTGATTGGCGTGCTTCGCGGCGATGATGGAGCAGTCTATTTCCAGATGATTGCCCACGACTTCAAGCTGCTGGAGCTGCAGCGCCTCAAAAAGCAGGCTCAGAAGATACCGCCCAAAATCCGCATCTTTTCCTTCCTCATGCTCATGTGCTTCCTGCTGACCTATCTTGTCATCATGGCATTGGAGATAATCAAGTCACTCGGCGGGATGTTTTAGGAAAGGAGGCATCACTGTGGAAACGATACTGGAAAGATTCTATATGAAAATTGATGCTGACTATGAGGTATATTTTGATGGCGTCAAAAAGATGACCAGTTCCGAATTTATCAGTAATTTGAAAGAGATTGCAGCGATGCAGGAGATCTATGAAACACTGAAAACCAATACGCCTCTCAACACGGACCATCTCCAATACCTGCTGAGGTTTAAAAATCCGCTCTATGTTATTCATGGCTGCTGGATGAGTGAAAAGCAGGATATTTCGGAAGCATTGAATCATACGCTGTGGAATATCTGGGATAAGAGAGATGCCGAGCAGGACTACCCGCTTGAAGAAAACATCGACGAGCTTGGGATGCAAAGGGGAGTGGAAATGTGCTGAAAATACTAAAATCCAAACACGGCGAGGGCTACATTGATGTGGCGGTGCTGGTGCTCTGCGCCATGTTGGTCATTGCTCTTGCCGTCAAGATTTTCCCCGTGTACATTGCCAAAAACCAGCTGGATGCCTTTGCAAATGAACTGTGCAGGGAGGCGGAAATTGCCGGACGTGTCGGCAGTGAAACCGATGCAAGGGCGCAGGTGCTCAAGGAAAAGACAGGGCTTGATCCCGCCATTTCATGGTCAAAGACAGGAAGGATTCAGCTCAATGAAGAATTCACAGTGACGTTATCCTTGCAGGCCAACATCGGATTATTTGGAGGTTTTGGCTCCTTTCCCGTCACTTTGACGGCAAGGGCAACCGGAAAGGGAGAAGTGTATTGGAAATGAATAGAATAAAGTGTATAATAAAGGAAAAGAAAGGCTCCTCGTTTCCACTGGCGGTTGCTGTTGCCCTTGCATTAGTATTCATTATGTGCGGGATATATGAATACATGCGGCTGATGATTATTGCTTCCAGTGTCCGGGATGCTGTCCAGTCTGCAATCATTGCAACCGTCAACGACAACTACGATGAAGTGTATAGCGGCGTCCGGGAGGGATACTCGGGAGGCTATGCATTGTCCGGCGCTGTATGGGAGGACAGACTGGATTATGGCGATATTTATAGCCGCCTGGACCGTGTGCTTGGTCTTCGCGAAAGCGGCGGGGTTCATATCAAATACGCTGGAGAAAAGGTGGAATTCAAGCTTTCCAACCTCTCGGTGAACATTGTCAATGCAACCTTTGCGCCTTCCGATCCGCACGGAATGCAGAAATTCCTTGCAGATGCAGCCATTCTGCTGGAGGTTCCGGTGGCCTTTGGCGGAAAAACACTGCTGCCCATGCGGATAAATCTAAAGGTTAAGGCAGGGTATATCCCGAAATTCTAAGTTTCGCATCCTTCCGCTGGACTTTTGAGAACTCTTCTGGTAGGGTGTGAATTGAAAGAGCTAAATCAGAACAAAAAGGAGGCCAAATCCTATGAAAAATATGAGCGACAAGACCAAAAGACTGCTTGCAATCGGATGTCTTTCCATCGTTTGCGTGGTTCTTGCAGCTGCTATATATTCCAGATTCCAAGCAAAACCTGTCAAGGATGATGCAACAATGTCATCCAGTACGGTGGCGAATGAGATTGCTCCAAGTCCTGATTCAGCCGCGACTAATGAAAATGCAGAGAAGAAAGATGAGGTTGTGGTCAAGCCGATAGAGACAGGCACAGCGAAGGAAGGCTCATCATCGCAGAACCCGAATGGGACTGTGCAGACCAATGTGCCGGAGCCTGTGAAGCCGACACCACCTGAAAAGCCAAAGCCGCAGGGTGATACTACCAATCCCGCAAAACCTCCCGAATACAAGCCGGAGGATACTACCGTGAGCAAACCGTCAGAACCTAAGGCTGGTGAAAAGAATGAAAAAGGACAGATATGGTTCCCAGGATTCGGCTGGGTAGATGATAAGGGAGGAGGTTCACAAGGTGAGAAAGTAGGTTCAGATGGTGACATTAATAAGCAGGTCGGGTCAATGGATTAGCCATCAACCAATAAAAGAATCATCTCAGGAAGCACGGCAGAAATGCTGTGTTTTTTGCTTTTTAAGGAGGTACTATGAGACGAATAATTGGCATTCTGCTTGTACTGGCCTTGATGTTGACCACTCTCTTTTCAACAACTGCATATGCCGATGGGGAAGGGAATATAGATCATGGAGGCGGCGGCTTGGGAAGTGGTACTGGAGAAAACTTCTGGAATCCCGGTGATGAAGGAGTTCGTGTTACTGTCATCAAGGTAAGTGATAGGACCCCTGTAACAGTTCCTATTGATTTTACAAATAAAGAACTAACCAGTACTATAAGGCATTTTGGCAAGGTTTCAAAAATATCTTACCGAAATGGATACGAATTAACGCCAGATACAAGCACATATAGGTACAAAAATCCGGACATAGCAATTCCCAAAATAATAAGATCTGCAAGCGGAAGCGGGGATATTGAAGAAATTAAAAGATATTTTTGCTCCGAATACATGATAAAGACCATTTCTAATATAACAGGTTTCAACTATGATACCTTAATAAATGGAGAATATAAAATTCTTCTTGAACCCATTGCATATCTCACATTCAACGGTATAAAGATGGCAATGACCGCAACGGAGGCTGCCCTTTATGACCAACTGCTGGGAGGCGAGCTTCGCAGCAAGATGGTCTCTCTGACCCACAAGAACCTTCCTCTTGCCATGTTCCTCGAAACGCCGGATCTTGGATATCCTGCCTGGGCTGGCTCGAAGACCGAAAGGGTATCAAATGCGGACATTATATCCTCTCTCGGCCTTGGTATCGTTAGATTTAAGGACAATGTTGATCCTCCACCGGAGGTAAGTGCTTACGACTACGAGTACAGGGTCAATACCGAAGTCATCACCGCAGTCACCGTCCGGGGAGGACAGGCTGATCCCGATCATCCGGTATCGGCAACATTTAATATAGGCGGTAGAAGTTATAGGGTAAACAATGTATACTATCCAGACGGCGACAGCCAGCTTGTGTGGGTGCGCTGGACAACACCATCCATCCCGCAGACCATGACCATTCATGTAAGCGTAACCGGCGGCGGTTCCCCAAGCAAAAGCGTAATTACCGCCAGGATTTCAGACCTGTCGCAAAACGAGCCTCCGAATCCTACTGCCAACGACAGGAACGACTCCTACACAACGCCGGGCATTCCGGACAATCCGCAGAAAACCTCGGCTTCATGGGGTGTATGGTCCCCATGGTGGCATGAATATTGGGTCTGGATCAGCCATTGGGTCTGGGTCGTCGATGGAGATGGGGACGGTCATTGGGAGGATCATGGGTGGTGGGAGGATCACGGCTGGTGGGAGTTCGACTGGAATCCTTATTCGGCAAGCCTCTCTGCAGCAATGAGCGTAAAACCGGATGATAAGGTGCCTACCGCATGGGTAAGACGATGAAAAGCGGATATGTGCGCCCAGATAGGGCTTTGTTTCAGTAGAAAGTGAGCAAAAATCACTGGTTGGAACTACTACACAAGATGACGTGTAAGTCAACCTACCTTACTGCAAGGGGAAATCCGATACAGGAACACCGCATGGTAGGAAAGCGACAAGTGGACTTAGGGTAAAAGTCTCGACTTATGTTGCGATGACAAGCAGATACGAGGATAAGCCTGCGATTGGCGAATGTGAGGTCTAAGCTACCCTTGTTTTGGGTCTAAGGAAATTACCATGATACCTTAGTTGTAATTATCCATATATACCGTAACCGTATATGGAGTCATCAGCAAATTACAAAGCAGGCATGAGAGCATGTTTTAACAGACCGAAAGCATATCCGACAATCTGCACTTCCAAGGACAAAGCTAAACTGGGGATTGCCTAAACAGATACATTTGTCTGCATGGCAACAGAGTTCCAATAGTAGCTTAGGCTGAGGAAATCTCAGAAAACAGCGAAGTGGAACAGTTAATAAATTCAAAATAGGAAAGATGAAAGGACGGAGAAACCGTGACTAAACCAACATCTGATATTTTGGAGCGTATTTACAAGAATTCAAGCGAGCACAAAGACGGTGTCTACACACGTCTGTACCGTTATCTCCTGCGAGATGACATTTATTACCTTGCATATCAAAAGCTATATTCCAACAAGGGTGCATCAACCAAAGGCATTGATAATGATACTGCCGACGGTTTTGGAAAAAAGTACGTTGACAGCTTAATAAAAGAACTGTCAGACGGAACATATACACCTAAGCCGGTTCGCAGAGAATATATCAAGAAGAAAAACGGTAAAATGCGGCCTTTAGGAATACCGTCATTCAGAGATAAGCTGTTGCAAGAGGTAATACGTAACTTTTTGGAAGCAATCTATGAGCCTACATTCAGTGACTTTTCGCACGGGTTTAGACCTAAGAGGAGCTGTCACACAGCCCTTGAACAGGCAAAACTATATTTTAGGGGTGCAAAATGGTTCATTGAAGGCGACATCAAAGGGTGCTTTGACGACATTGACCATGACAAGCTGATTGAGATTTTGCAAAGGAAAATCAAGGATAGCAGATTTATTAATGTTATCCGTAGTTTTCTGAAAGCAGGATACATGGAGGACTGGAAATACCATCAAACATATTCCGGCTGTCCGCAAGGCGGCATCCTTTCTCCAATTCTTGCCAACATCTATCTTAATGAGCTAGACAATGAAATCGCGAAAATAAAGCAAGCCTTTGATAAGCCCGCAACCAGAAAAATCACACCTGAACATAGCTCCTTAAGTGCGAAACTCTTTAAAAGAAGGAAGAAACTGAAAAGTGCTACAGGTGAACAAAGAACAGCCTTGTTATCTGAAATTCACGACCTGGAGGAACAATACCGAAAAACACCCTCAAAAATGCAGGATGACAAAAAGGTATCGTACGTCAGGTATGCCGATGATTTTCTGATAGCAGTAAATGGCAGTAAAGAAGATTGCGTAAGGCTTAAAGAGCAGTTAGCAAAGTTTCTTTTTGACGAATACAAACTCACTCTAAGCAAAGACAAAACCCTGATTACACACAGCAGTGAGCGAGTAAGATTCTTAGGCTATGATATATCGGTTAGGCGAAATCAAGAATATATGACCGATAGCAGGGGACGTAAGGCAAGACATCTAAATAACACTGTTGCATTAAGCGTACCATTTGAGAAAATCGAAAAGCATATGTTTGAGAAAGGATTTGTCCGTCAAACTGAAGCGAAAAAGTTTAGGCCGCTACACAAAAAAGGCTGGTTGTACCTACCTGACGCAGAAATTGTTGAACGATACAATGCGGAGATTCGTGGAATAGTGAATTACTATTACCTTGCCTCAAATCTATACAAGCTGCAATATTTCGCTTATCTGATGGAATACAGTTGTCTTGCTACGCTTGCAGGAAAACACAATTCCACAATTAAGAAAATAGTAGCCAAACATAAGCAAGGCAAGGATTGGGCCATCAAGTATAAAACGGAAAATGGCGCAACCAAAGAAAAGCGAATTGTAAAACTAAAGGACTGCAATGGTAAGTGCGAGGACAAAATCGTACAACACAAATATTCTGTAAATACAAATGCGACAATTAGGGCGCGACTACAGGCAGGGATTTGTGAATTGTGCGGTAGTAAAGATAAAGCCAGCTATGAGGTTCATCATGTGCCGAGTGTAAAGGGGCTGGACGGAACATCGCTTTGGGAGCAGATAATGAAATCCAAACGTAGAAAAACCTTAGTGGTATGTGAAGATTGTCATAAGGCAATCCATGACGATTAGACTTGAATTTTTTATACGTTAAATATTAACGGAGAGCCGTATACATCGAGAGGTGTACGTACGGTTCGGTGGCGAGGGTCAGCAATGACCCTTAGCCTATGGCATCAACATCAGCGTCACTGCCAATGTAAGCACCAACCAGTCCTCCGCTGTTACCGGAGCGCAAACGGCGGTGACATATTTCCCGGAGTTTCAGTATCAGACTTACTGGAGGCTTTTGGATAGGACAAGCAGCGGGTATAATGCCACATTTGAGTTCAAGCAAAACAAATACTCAACCTATAACCGACGTGTTCATTTCACACCTGTTTGGTTTCCTGACGGCAGCTACATGCCCTATACTTGCCTGATGGATTGCTGGACACCTGCCGGAATGCTTTCCATGAATCTCACAGATACAGTGATAATACAGGGAAGCTTATGGGATGACTGGCATAGTGCGATACGTTCCTAACTGAAAAGGTTAGGCGCAAGGTCGTGTTTTAATAAACACAGTTCTTGCAGAACTGATATTCCGATGGGTGGAATGATGGGGTAACGCCCTGAAACGCCCCCTTGATACTACGGTATGCATCAGTCGTGCAATAGATTTGATGTGTAAAGCCCGTTGAAGTCGGCAGAGAACCGCCCAAACAGGTCAAGCTGTGGAAAGCTGTGTAGAGGTACATGGTGCGGTCTATATGCCGGAGGTCTATCAATACCTATGGTGAGAATGTGGGTAGTTAGCCCGCTGACGAATTTCCGAATGAAAGGGTCTAAAAGTCGATACAATCGAAAGGTTGTAACCGTGTCATGCGGTGTACGTGAGGATAAGTAAAATAGTGCCCATGAAAGTCCTTACGGCATTACAGGTGCCGTCCAGCGTACAGGCTCAAAGGAAAACCTAAGGGTATTGGAAATTGGATAGGAATATCGGAACGTAGAAAGGTCAGGACGTGGAGCGCATTGCAGCGCAAGGAAGCGGTATCAGGGAAAGCGGTCACCGTATAACCTGATTTAATCTGGCTGAGAGCAGTGGCATAGTACCTATGAAACCGTGGAAACACGGCGGAGGGATAGCCACAAGTCGAGAATGATTCTGAAAAACAGTAAGGTAAAAGCAGACAATATCATAGGTTCGAGTAAGACTAAGAAAGGTAGACCCGCCATTAAAAGCGAGGTGAGCCGACTATGACAGCGACAGGCAAGCAAAGGAAAAAGGCAAAATTACGCCATGCTGAATACTACGGCCTTCAGGAAATCTTTGATAAGCTGTATGCCGACAGCAAAAACGGTCGCATTTTCAAAGACCTTATGCCGCTGATAACAGCGGAGGAAAATATCAAGCTGGCATACCGCAATATCAGGAAAAACAAAGGAAGTAGGACAGCAGGCACAGACAACCGGACAATCGAAAATCTATCCAAGTTAAGTGATGAACGGCTGGTTTACCTTGTCCAGCGAAAATTGAGTTGGTACGAACCCCAGCCGGTGCGCAGGGTAGAAATACCGAAACCAAATGACCCGACAAAAATGCGCCCGCTCGGTATACCAACCATCATGGACAGGCTGATACAGCAATGCGTGTTGCAGGTGCTGGAACCAATATGCGAAGCAAAATTTCATGATAACAGCCACGGCTTTCGCCCAAACCGAAGCACCGAACACGCCATAGCGCAGGCGGTTAAAATGATGCAGTTAAGCGGACTTTCTTTTGTGGTTGACATAGACATCAAAGGATTTTTCGATAACGTCAGTCATGGGAAACTGCTCAAGCAAATGTGGACAATGGGAATACGGGATAAAACCCTGCTCTCAATCATATCCGCAATGCTGAAAGCAGAAGTAGCCGGAATAGGATTTCCAGAAAAAGGAACACCGCAAGGCGGCGTCATTTCCCCGCTTCTTTCAAATATCGTGCTGAATGAACTGGATTGGTGGATAGCAAGCCAATGGGAAAACATGCCTACAAAACGGCAATATTCCACCGGAATTAGTGCGAACGGTGCTCCGATTCACAGCAGTCGATATGGCTCGCTTAGAAACCTGACCAACCTGAAGGAATGCTACATTGTGCGTTATGCCGATGATTTTCGCATATTTTGCAGAAAGCGTGGCGACGCGGAAAAGGTGTTCCATGCTGTTCAGGATTGGCTCAAGCACCGTCTGGGGCTTGAAATCAATCGGGATAAATCACAAATCGTCAATTTGAAAAAGGGATATTCCGAATTCTTGGGTTTTAAGATGAAGCTGAATCGCAGAGGCACAAAAGCCAACGGAGAACCAAAATACATCGTTAAAAGCCGCATCACCAATAAGTCTAAGAAAAAGATTGTCCAAAAAGCGCACGCACTCATACACGATATTGAGTTCCATACAGACGGAAAAGACGGGCAGTATACCGCAGTATCCATGTATAACTCATTTGTTATCGGAGTGCATAACTACTATAACATGGCTACCCATGTTCAAAAAGATTTTAGGGAAATTGCCTTTCCTATCTACAAGAGCCTGAAAGCAAGACTCCGAGAACGGTTGAAAACAAAGTCATGGCTGGATAGCAGGAAAATTCAATATACCATACCAAAGCACATACAGGAGGCATACGGAAAAAGTGCACAACTCCGGTTTATCGGCACCAATGATACAAAGGTGCTGGTGCCAATCGGTTATGTGTCGCATAAATATCCCCGTATGAAAGCGAGAGTCGTTAATAAATACACGCCGGAAGGCAGGGCTGCCATTCATAAAGGGCTGGAGCGGATAGATAAAAACATCCTGCACTACCTGATGAGAAACCCTGTCCGTCATAAAACGGTGGAGTTCAATGATAATCGCCTTTCCCTGTACTGTGCACAGCATGGAAAATGTGCGGTCAGCAAACAGATTCTGGACAGAGATGAGGTTCACTGTCATCATATAGCACCAAAACACTGTGGCGGTACAGATGAATATGCGAACTTAATCATTGTTTCTGAACGGATGCACCAGCTTATTCATGCAAACAATCCTACAACGGTATTTGAATTACTCTCGCATTTCAGCTTAACAAAGCCGCAAATTAGAAAGCTCAATCAGCTTCGGAAGCTTGCAATCGTTGATAACTGCTTTATCATACCAGAAGAAATTCCCGATGGAACGCCGTGTGAGGGGAAACTCTCATGCACGGTGTGAAGCGGGGGAAAATCCGGCGATGACATCAAAGGATTACCTATCGCTATTCGCCCCTTTGAAACCGTAAAAAGATCAGAAAAAGAAAGAGATCGCCTGTAACCTATGCTCGGCGGTCTTTTTTTTCCCCAAACGCAAATTATGAAAGGTGGAATTTCAGTGAAAAAAGGCAAAAAAGTTCTAACGATTTTCTGCATCACCTTTGTGTTAATGACCTTGTTCTGTGTGACTGCTTATGCAGCCCCCACAGGCGACGTTGCAGGAGCCATTGAGGATACATGGAAGGATGCATCGGGGCAGATCAAGCAGGTGGTCAACAACGTAGTATTCCCCGCCATCGACCTCATCCTTGCCGTGTTTTTCTTCGCAAAGCTTGGCATGGCCTATTTCGATTACAGGAAACATGGACAGTTTGAATGGGCTGCTCCTGCTATTCTCTTCGCCTGCTTAATATTTACCCTCACAGCGCCGCTCTATATTTGGAAGATTCTTGGCATGTGACAGCAGCATAATTGTGCCAGGGAGCTGGTGCAAAAGCAGGCTCTTTATTTTTCAGTAAAGGAGTGATAAGTCCAATGTTCATATGGGATTTTGTTGCTGACACTGTCCTTGGACAGATCATGGACTGGATCTATGCTCAGATTATCGGCTTCCTTGGTGAGTTCTTCGCGATGATGGGCAACATGGGAGCCGAGCTGTTCGGGATGAGCTGGGTGCAGGCCATCGTGCTGTTCTTCTCTTATCTTGCATGGGCGCTTTATGGGACAGGGCTTGTGGTTTCTGCCTTTGAATGCGGAATTGAATACCAAAGCGGCAGGGGCAGCATCAAGGACACGGCTTTAAATGCCATCAAGGGCTTTATGGCTGTCAGCCTGTTTACCATTGTGCCGGTGGAACTGTACAAGCTGGCGATTACCTTGCAGGGTAACTTCACATCCGGCATCACAGGACTTGCAGCGGCAGACAGCCGCATCAGCACCATGGCTGCCGCTGCCCTTGCCAGCATAGGCGATGTCTTAGTTAGTCCCATTATGGGAATATTCTGTCTGATCCTCATGGGCTATGCGGTAATCAAAGTGTTTTTCGCCAACCTCAAAAGAGGGGGAATTCTGCTCATCCAGATTGCCGTGGGCAGCCTGTATATGTTCAGTGTCCCCAGAGGATATATCGACGGATTCGTATCATGGTGCAAACAGGTGGTGGGCTTATGCCTGACTGCATTTTTGCAGGCGACCATCCTCATTGCAGGGCTCATGGTGTTTAACAGAAACATGCTTCTAGGCCTTGGCCTTATGCTTGCAGCTTCAGAGATACCACGAATCGCTGGGCAGTTCGGGCTTGACACCAGCACCAGGGGCAACCTCATGAGTACCATGTATGCGGCGCAGACTGCGATGAACATTACGCGCACAGTGGTAAGGGCGGTGGCAAAATGACGGATATGAAGCTGGTTTATATTGCCTCGCCCTATGCCGGGGATATTGAATATAACACCAAAATGGCAATAAAATACTGCCGCTATGCTGCGGGACGCGGTGTTATTCCTCTAGCTCCCCATTTGCTGCTGCCAAGATTTCTCTGTGAATCGAATCCGGCAGAACGAGAGCTGGGAATCAAAATGGGGCTTAGGCTTCTTGCTTTATGCTCCGAGCTGTGGGTGTTCGGCGATAGGATATCCGAGGGTATGCGGCGTGAAATTAAGGAAGCCGAAAGGCTCGGGATTAAAATCATTTATCAAGATTCAAATAAAATTCAGGGAGTGATGAACATGAAGCGATGGGGAATTTGGGCAAAGCGCAGTGCTGCCTCTATCTGCGGAGCTTCTGAGGCTTGGCTGAAATCAGAAGGCAAGATACAAACCTTTGATACTTATGAGGAAGCTGCCGAAAAAGCAAAAAAGCTCATGAAAAACATCGGCACGGCAAATGTCTCTTATTATCCTAAAGAAATAGAGATTGAACTAAATGAAGTTCAGTCCTCCGACATGAACATGAAGCTATAAGGAGGGGCAGAGTATGTATATTTACCCGGACAATTTAAAATCCAAGGCGGTACTGTGGCTGTGGCAGCTTCGGGATATCGGCATCATCAGCATCGGATGTCTTGTTTCTGTGTTTGCGCTTGTACAGCTCGGCATCCTGCTTCCGATAGTGGCAACTGCTCTCTATGCCTTTTTAACCATCCGTTTTGAGGACACTTCTATCCTCGATTTTATCAAGTATGCCTGTGCCTTTTTTATAACCAAACAGCAGTTATATGAATGGAAACTGCAGCCCGCTGTCCATTCAGAACCGAATAGAAAGCAGGTGGACAAATGAGCAGAAAAGAAAAAAAGAAAGCTAAACAAAAGCTCTCCACACGGCAGTTCATAAACACAAAGGCCATCACTGACTACAGCCTTTTGACTTACGGCCACGGCGAACTGGTATATTTTATCATCAAGCCGACCAACATCTCGGTTCTGTCGGAAGCCAGTATTGCCGCCCGGATCTATGCTCTTATGACTGTTCTGAAAGGCATGGCTGAGATTGAAATGCTGTGTCTTAACAGCCGTGAAAATTTTGAGGACAACAAGCGTTTTTTGCGAAACCGCATTGAACAGGAGGATAACCCCACTGTCCGAAAGCTTTTGGAGGCAGACTTGACCTTCCTTGACCGCATACAGGTGCAGATGGCGACAGCCCGCGAGTTCCTCATTGTTATCCGGTTGCGGGATGAAAAACCGAACGAAGTATTCCCGTATTTAAACCGCATTGAAAAAACCCTGCGAGAGCAGGGCTTTTCCGTTAAAAGGGCCGAAAAAGAGGACATCAAAAGAATCCTCGCCGTGTATTTCGAGCAGAACGTGACTACTGAAAAATTCGAGGACTTCGATGGTGAAAGATGGGTGATTTTCGGTGACTAAATGGAAGTTTTTGTGTTATAATTATATAACAAATATGCAATAAAAACAGGTTAAAGGAAGTCATGCGGTTTTTGCACATGCCGATACCAAAGCTGGACAGCAGCATGGATATTGCAGCTATAGCATAATAATAATCGCTAATCAGGCCTTCTGAATTATGATACAATAATCATATATAAAGTAAATGGTACTATTGAAGCTATTGGGATATGCTAAAAATAGATGGAGGTGTTAATGTGGAAAAACGAATACAGGATGAGTTGGATATCCTCAAAGATATAATAGTGAACACCGTTCCGGTAGAGCAGATATTCCTGTTCGGCTCCTATGCAAACGGTACACCACATGCTGATTCAGACCTGGATATTTATGTGGTGATGCCGGAAAATGCAAATATTAGAGAAATTGATGCAATGAGGTTGATTCACAGAGCAATTCGGGATAAAAAAACAATGCCTGTGGATGTGATAGTCAGCAAAAAAAATAAATTTAATCAGCGCAAATCCACTCCTACCATTGAGCGGCAAATAGCACAAGAGGGGATGGTGCTGTATGGATAGCCGCACACGCGCACAGGAATGGCAAAGACTTGCGGAAATGGATTTAAGCAGTGCTGAATATCTGCTCAAAATGCACCCTGTCCCTATTGAAATCATTTGTTACCACTGCCAGCAATCTGCTGAGAAATATCTTAAAGGATACCTTGTCTTGCACGGTATAAATCCGCCTAAGATACATGATTTAGACGAATTGTGCAAGCTCTGTATGAAATGGTCCGACACCTTTAAAGATATAGCCGACCAATGCTCCGACCTGACAGCTTATGGCGTTCAGCCGAGGTATCCAATGGAAATGATGCTGGAAGAGCAGGATATGTGGCAAGCGCTGAATAGCGCAAAAACAATTCGGGATTTTATTCTGGCGCTTGCGCCGGAGATGGTGCCGGATGAACAGGGGCAGGACGAATCACAATCGCAGGACAGTCCTTCATTATAGTCAAACGAAACAAATACATGAAGCCATCGCAAGAAAAAAAAGCGGTGGTTTTTTGTGCTAAAATTCATGAAATAATAGGAATGTTTTGGCAGTAAAGCAAGAAAAATTTTATGGCGAAGGATAGGACTGCTCTTTATCTATTTTTCCCTATGGACTTCCGCCGCATCTTCGTTTATTGTGTGCGCTGAGGTGATTAAGATGGCGGTTGTACAAGATATTTGTGGGAGGCTTGCCCTAAAAATTCAGGCAGGTCTTTTTTATTTGTTTTTCGAGGAGAGGAGATGATGCAATGCCAAAAGCAAATCGAATGAATACTGCCGTGGCGCAGGAGGACGTCCGCATACAGGAATTCCTGGACATGATCGCACCGTCGGTCATCAAATTCAACACCGACCACTTCATCTGCGGCAATACCTACCGCTGCGTGTGGGCGCTTCGCGAGTACCCCACAGCCACGGAGGAACAGGCAATCTTGCGCCACCTTGGGGAAAAGGACGGCGTCACTTTAAAGATTTACGCCCGTCACGTCACCCCTGTTGAGGAAAAGAAAATCATCAGCAATGCCGCCAACAAGAACCGCATGAAGCGGAGCAACACCAATGACCTCCAGCAGACCGTCACCGCTGAGAGCAACCTGCAGGATGTGGCTTCCATCGTAGCCAGCATGCACCGGAACAAAGAACCGCTGCTCCATGCTGCCGTCTACATTGAGCTTTTAGCATACGACCTTGAGCAGTTAAAGCTGCTGCAGACCGAGGTGCTGACCGAACTGATTCGCTCTAAGCTCAACGTTGACCGCCTCATGCTCCGCCAGCAGCAGGGCTTTATATGCGTGATGCCTTCCGGCTGGAATGTGTTCGGCGATCAGTTTGAACGGGTGCTGCCGGCATCCTCAGTTGCGAACCTTTATCCTTTCAACTACTCCGGCAAGACCGATGCCAACGGCTTCTACCTGGGCAGGGACAAGTTCGGCAGCAACATTCTTGTGGATTTTAACAAACGTGCCGATGACAAGACCAATGCAAACATTCTCATTCTTGGCAACTCAGGACAAGGAAAGTCCTACCTCCTGAAGCTCATCCTATGCAACATGCGGCAGTCCGGCATGCATGTACTGGCGCTTGATCCGGAAATGGAGTACGAGGAACTAACCAACAACCTCGGCGGCTGCTTTATTGACCTCATGTCCGGCGAATATATCATCAATGTGCTGGAACCGAAAACATGGGATGAAAACGGCGATCCCAGGGATGCTGAAGCTCCCCAGGCGTTCCGGCAGACCTCCAAACTCAGCCAGCACATCAGCTTTCTCAAGGACTTTTTCAGAACCTACAAGGATTTTGACGACTGGCAGATCGACACCATTGAAATCATGCTGGGGAAGCTGTATGAGCAATGGGGCATCACGGACCACAGCAGCTTTGACCGGCTTAAATCCACCGATTATCCCATCCTGTCCAACCTGTATGAGCTGATTGAAAACGAATACAAAACCTTTGATGAAAGCAAACGCCAGCTCTATACCGCAGAAATCCTGCAGCAAATCTGCCTTGGACTCCACTCCCTATGCAAGGGTGCGGAGTCTAAATTTTTTAACGGGCACACCAACATCACCAGCAGCCATTTCATCACCTTCGGTGTGAAAGGACTGCTGCAGGCAAGCAAAAATATCCGCAACGCCCTGCTGTTTAACGTGCTGTCCTTCATGTCCAACGAGCTATTAACCACCGGCAACACGGTAGCAAGCATCGATGAGTTTTATCTGTTTCTTACCAACCTCACAGCGGTCGAGTATATCCGCAACTTTATGAAGCGTGTCCGCAAAAAGGACAGCGCCGTGATCCTTGCCAGCCAGAACCTGGAGGATTTCAATATTGACGGCATCCGGGAGTATACCAAGCCTTTGTTTTCCATACCGACTCATGCCTTCCTCTTTAATGCCGGAAATATTGATGCCAAATTCTACATTGATACCCTGCAGCTGGAACAGAGCGAATATAACCTGATCCGCTACCCGCAGCGCGGTGTGTGTCTCTACAAATGCGGCAATGAGCGGTATAACCTCATGGTGCAGGCTCCGGAGCATAAAGCACGATTGTTCGGAAGTGCTGGCGGCCGGTAAGGAGGCTGGCCGATGAAAAACCAACGCTTTGGAATCGAAATCGAAATGACAGGACTCTCAAGGCAGAGGGCCGCACAGGTTCTGTCGGAGTATTTCGGCACACGGCTGTCCCATGACGGAGGCGGCTATGATGCTTATTCTGTTTTGGACAGCCAAAACCGCAGATGGAAAATCATAAGCGACGCCAGTATTTCTGTAGAATGCAAACGAGGCAGCACCGATTCCACTTACCGCGTGGAACTGGTCAGTCCCATTTGCAAATACGAGGATATTGAAACTATACAGGAGATTGTGCGGAAACTCCGAGCCGCCGGAGCCATTGCCAATGCAAGCTGCGGCATCCATATCCATGTGGATGCGTCACCTCACAATGCCAACACTCTGCGCAATATTACCAACATCATGGCCAGCAAGGAGGACTTGATCTATAAGGCGCTGCAGGTCAATGTTGCAAGAGAGCGGAGCTATTGCAAAAAGGTGGAGCAGAACTTTTTGGAGGAACTCAACCGCAAGAAGCCGAAAACCCTGGAGCAGGTCAGCCGGATCTGGTACAACGGCAATGACGGTAGGCATGAGCATTACCACAACAGCCGCTACCATTGCCTGAACCTCCACAGCGTGTTCCAGAAGGGTACAATTGAATTCAGGCTGTTCAACGGCACCACCCATGCCGGAAAGATCAAAGCTTATATTCAGCTCTGCCTCGCCATCAGCCACCAGGCGCTCACCCAACGCTGCGCCAGCCGGGCCAAAACCCAAAGCACCAATGAAAAATATACCTTCCGCACCTGGCTTCTCAGGCTCGGCTTAATCGGCGATGAATTCAAAACCGCACGGCTGCATTTGCTGGAGCATCTGGACGGCTGCATCGCATGGAAAGACCCCCAGCAGGCCGAGCGGCAAAAGGAACGATTAAGGCAGAAGAAAGAAAAAGAACGAGCGCAAGCGATTACCATAGCTCCGGCAGAACAAAATCATGAGGACATCGAACAGACCGAGGCCGAAGAATGCCCCGGTCTTTCTATGTCCATGTAGGAGGACTGATCAAACATGAAAAGCAAAACCTTGTACATTGCTTACGGAAGCAATCTCAACCTGCAGCAGATGGCATTTAGATGCCCCACTGCCAAGGTAATCGGGGCAAGTAAAATCAAGGATTATGAGCTGCTGTTCCGCGGCGGCCGCAGAGGTTCGGTAGCAACGGTAGAACCGCTCAAGGGCAGCCATGTTCCTGTTCTTTTATGGGAACTGAAAGAAAAAGACCTGCAGGCCCTTGACCGTTATGAGGGGTATCCCCATTTTTACCGCAAGGAAATCCTCGATGTCGAGCTTAACGGCAAGACCATTTCTGCGATGGTTTATATCATGAATGACGGACATCCCTTCGGATCTCCGTCCGATTACTATCTCAATGCCATCATGGAGGGCTACAAAAGCGCAGGCTTTGATACCGAGTACCTGGAGCAGGCGGTGGAAAAATCCATCCGGCTTGCTAAGGAACAACAGCCGGAACAGGAAAATCTGTTTGACTTGAAATGGTGGTGATGGTTATGGCTAATCCGGCTACCATTACCCTCGCTGTTAAAGCGGCGGTCGCTGCGGCAGCCGACAGGCGGACATGGAAAGTCCTTGGCGTCCTCATCGCTGCCATTCTTACACCGCTGATGCTGGCCATCGTGATGATCGTGAGCCTGCTCTCCGCCACAGCAGATCATAACAATGCGGCCATAGACCTATGCTTTAATGGCGGTGCGATCTCCTCCCAAATGCCGGAGGATTACGCCGCCTATATTCGGGATATGCAGGACAGCTTCGCCGGGCTTGACACCGCCATCTCCGATATATCGTCACGGGTGGAGGACGGCAGCATCGACAGCACAAGGGTTAAGGCGATTTTTTATTCTCTGTTCTTCGGCGCTGAAAATCTGCGGATGGACAGCTCGGACTACCGTGCCTTTGCTGACTGCTTTGTCCGTTATGAAACCCGTACCCGAACCGTGGAAGATGGCGATGGCACAACCTCGGAGGAAGAATACACCGTGGCTGTACCGCTTAAATCCCTGCCGGAAATTTACGGAAACCTTCAGAGCACTCTCGGCAGGACGATTACCTATGAGGATCAGGCCAACGCTTCGGAGATTTACTACCGCATTAACTACGGCGGCAGTGTCCCCACCTATGGAGAAGAGTTTGATGCGTGGGTGAACGGACTGCCGCTGTCCGATGCACCCTTTACCGGCTTGGACGGTTTCTGTTCTCCTCTCGGGGAAAACTGGCGCAGCATGGTTACCTCGGAATTTGGCTATAGAAGTGACCCCTTCACCGGTCAGCGCAGGGGACACTCCGGACTGGACATGGGCGCGCCCAAAGGCACACCGATCCATGCAGCCCTTGATGGTACTGTGCTGTTTGTGCGCTATAAGAATACAGGCTACGGCTATCATTTGGCCATCGACCACGGCGGCGGCTTCGTCACCATATATGCCCATTGCTCCAAAATCTTTGTCGCTGAAGGGCAGATCGTGAAGGCAGGCGACATCATCGCATAGGTCGGTTCCACAGGCCGGAGTACCGGAGAGCACTTGCACTTTGAGGTACGAGTGAAGGGTGAAAAACAAAACCCAAGAAACTATCTGCCGTAAGCAGAGTGAAAAACAATGCCGTGGATTAGAAAAATGGGTAGCTTCCGATGGCGAGACTTCCTGTTAGAATAAACCTATAGCCTTCGTAATTCTGTCTAAGCTTATTAAAAGTGTGGTATAATGAAACAAATATTGTAAAAAAGGAGGGGTGTGTTTGGAGCTATACAATAAGGCTGTTGAACTGTGGCAGTCATACAAAATCGCGTCTGCCGCTGATTTAGATAAATATCTTGACAGTTTCCGCATCCTGTTTGCGTTTCATTCCGGGAAAATAGAGAACGAGGAAATCACATACCACGATACAAGGGAAATCTTTGAAAACGGCAGGGTTGTGGGCTACACCGGGAGTCCCCGTGCTCTGTTTGAGCAGCAAAACCAAAAGCTGTGCTATGAGTTTTTGAAAGAAAAAATCGTCAAGAAGGAGCCTCTCAGCATCGAGTTGGTCAAGGAGATGCACAAGGTTCTCACCGGCGGGACCTATGATGAGCGCAGGTATGTCGCCAATGAGGAACGGCCGGGTGAGTTTAAAAAACACGATTATGTGACCGGCGTCCATGAGGTGGGCTCCGCTGCGGAAGATGTTGAAAACGACCTGACGGAACTGATTGCCGAAGTCAACGCGTATGAGGGCAAAGATGTCTTAAAAGCCGCCGCCTATCTTCACGCCAGGTTTGAATACATCCATCCCTTCGCAGACGGCAACGGGCGTGTCGGCAGGACGCTGATGAATTACTATCTCATGACTCATAACCACCCGCCCCTTATCGTCTATAACGAGGATAAGCGGATATATTACGAGTGCCTGCAAAAGTATGATGAAGCCGAGGACTTAAATCCCCTTTATGAGTTTCTCAAATATGAAACCGAAAAGACATGGGAAAAGACGCTGGCTCTTGTCGAAGGTATGAAGCCGGAACGCAAAGGTTTGTCGGATTTTACCCAGAGTATGTAAACAACAGAATAATCTAGAAGCGAAAGTCATCTCGAAAAGGGATGGCTTTTTTTGTTTGCCAAGGAGGGAAGAAAAAATGTTAAAGACCAAGGCCATCTTTGAAAGAAAGACCAATGATTTTCAGCCCAGGGACTGCGTTATTGAAAAAATAATTGAGCTTACTTCACAGCAATACGATGCTTTTTCTAAAAACATGCTGGATGACTATGACTTTATCCGGAACAACATTGATCTCATGTACTGCGATAGGCAAGGTGTGTATCATTGCCTCTTAGTAGTGGGTGAGGACAGGCCGGACGGTATACTTGTAGAAAGTGAGGGAAGCAGTTACGCCCGCTACGCCGCATTTCTTCCCATCGCCTGTGATTTTCTCGCTGCGCATCAGGAGCAAACTCAAGGGCTTCATGATGCTGAGCCGGAATCTGCCGGCATGAAAATGAATTTATAGGAGGAAAAGAGCCATGAGAGAAACCGAACTGAAAATAATGTTCCCTACGGAGAAGCTGGATGCACTCCGTTTTTTTATGGGCAAAAAGGAGCTGACTGTTGAGCAGGAGCTGAAGGACTACCTTGATAAAACTTATGAAAAAGTTGTTCCGGCACACGTCCGAGAATATGTGGAAAGCAGGCTTGACCAAGCATCGCCGCAGGAGGAAACGCCTGAACAGAGAGCTCAGGAGCAGCAGCCGGAGCCACAAAGGGAACGCCAGTCAAGGCAAACCCGCAGACAGCGTGAGCAGGCGGTGGCTGAATCAGTGGCATCATCTCCGCAGGCCAGACAGCCGGAGCCACCGGAAGAACCGGAAGAATCCCAGGGCATGAGCATGAGTATGTAAATTCGAAAGGAGAGATTCACAATGAAACAAGCAACCCTACAAATCAAATTTGATGAAGAAAAGCTGAACGCTATCAAGCAGTACATGGGTAAAAAGGATGCCGACCTTCAGACGGAGCTGGACGATGTAATGCAAAAGCTCTACAAAAAGCATGTCCCAGCGCCTGTCCGTGAATACATTGAAAGCCGGGATTCCAGGGCGCAGGAAAAGCCGAAAAGACCGGCCCGGCCTTCCTCTACTGCTACCAATAATGACGGCAACACTACCGTGTAAACAGCATACAAAAAGCCGCATATTTGGCGGCTATGTGCCCTTGTGCGGCCTTTTCAGGGGGAGGGTGGCGTCTATATGCCTGTGGGCAGTTTTCCGCCCCTTTTTGGGGCTTGTTGAGAGCATAAAAGAAGAACGGCAGCAGGCATGGCTTTTATTATCCTCAGCTGGGGTGAACCATGGGGTCGAAAACGGTGCAGGTTAAAGAGGGGTGGTCGCAGGCGACCTCCCCTCGAATCACATCAGCCCGCAATGCGGGCTGAAAGGCTTTAAGACAGGTGCACCTGAACAGGGCTGCGGTTACCTCGCGGGTGGTCGGAACTCCGGGTTTTTCCCGCATGCAAAGGCTTTTGCAGGTGCACCTCACAGGTGGTTACCGAAAATATAAATGGAATCCAGACAAGGAACGGAGATGGATTGAGAGTGGCAGAGGAGAATAAAAAGAGAATTCCCCTGTGGCTGTATCCCGAAACCATAAAAAAGGTAGATGAGCTTTTCCCGAAGGACAACTGCAAAAGCCGGAGCGAGTATATAGAAAAGGCCATTCACTTTTACAGCGGATATATCACATCCGGTGAAAACAACAAATATCTTCCCAGTGCAATCACTTCCACCCTTTCCGGCATCGTTGAAAGCTCCGAAAACCGTATTGCACGGCTGCTTTTCAAGCTGGCGGTGGAGATGTCCATGATGATGAATGTTCTTGCGTCTACCGTTGAGATCGATGAGACCCTGCTGCAAAAGCTCCGGGGAAAATGCATCAACGATGTAAAAAAGACCATCGGCTCCGTTACCTTTGAGGAAACAGTGAAATATCAAAAGGGTAAGTAAGGTGATATGCTATGCCCAGGATCATATTCAAATGTCGGTACTTGAAAAATGCACCCAAAGCACACCTGGTAAATCTGGTAGAATATGTTGCTACCCGTGAAGGTGTTGAAAAAATTGATGACAGTTCCAGAACTCTTCCTGCGACAAAAAAACAGCAGCAGCTGATTTCTGAAATCCTGAAAATACTGCCGGATACTGCTGACCTATTCGAGTACGAGGACTATCTGAAAAATCCGACAAGCGAAAATGCATCGGAGTTTATTTCTATTGCTCTTGAAAACAATCTCGATCTGATTGGTAAAAAGAAAAATTTTGTAGACTACATCGCCAATCGTCCGAGAGTTGAAAAGTTCGGCAGCCACGGACTCTTTACGGATGAAGGTGTACCTGTTGTACTATCAAAAGTTGCTGATGAAGTATCAAACCATTCCGGAAATGTGTGGACAAATATTGTATCCCTCCGGCGAGAAGATGCAGAGAGGCTGGGATATGACTGTGCAAAACCGTGGCAGGATTTGATCCGGGCACAGCGGAACGTTATCGCGGAAAACATGAAGATCGCTCCGGAAAATTTGCGATGGTATGCTGCTTTTCACAATGAGAGCCATCACCCGCATATCCACCTGATTGCTTACTCCATCAATCCCAAAGAAGCCTATGTCACAAAGCAGGGGATAGAAAACATGCGGGGAAGTCTCGCACGGGAAATCTTCCGCCAGGACCTGATGCAGATTTATGAAAAGCAGACGGAACGACGCAATGCCCTGAATAGACAGAGTCGTGAGGCCATGCAGGACATCATTGCTCAAATTCGTTCAGGGATATGTGAAAATAAAAATATAGAAGAATTGATTGCCCGCCTTGCTGAAAAGCTCAAGCATACTTCCGGCAAGAAACAATACGGTTATTTAAAAGCTCCCCTCAAGGTGCTCGTTAATCAGATTGTCGATGAGCTTGCAAAGGATGAAAGAGTGGCAAAATTATACGATAGTTGGTACGAAATGCGCAATGAAGTTTTAAGCACGTATGCTGACAAGCTGCCGCCGCCTCTTCCATTGTCGCAGCAAAAAGAATTCAAAAGCATTAAAAATATGGTGATTGCTGAAGCATTAAATATCGGCAGTCACCATTTCACTTTTGAGCCGGACGAGGAACAGGATATATCAATAAAAGGTGACATTGATATTGCTGCTGGTATCACATGTTTTGAAGAATCTGCAAAGCTCGGAAATGTCAACGCACAGTATATGCTCGGCAGGATTTATCTCAAATCAGACAGCGGGCATGAAAATATAGAAAAGGCATTGCAGTGGCTGGGGAAAGCTGCGGACAACGGAAATGCTCCCGCACAGTATGCAATGGGAAAGCTGTACCTTGCAGGAAGCCATGTGGAAAAGAATATACAGAAAGCTGTGGAGATGTTCACCAAATCTGCAGAGCAAGGCAATCAGCATGCGCAATATGCCCTCGGCAAACTGCATCTTTTGGGGCATGATGTCAGGCAGGATAAGGAAACAGCGGTGCATTGGCTGTCGGCAGCTTCTGCACAGGGAAATATCTATGCAAAGTATTTGCTGGAACGCATGGATTCCTTCAAAGACCCATCCATACTCCTTGCAGCAACACGCTTGATGCATCACTTGGGCAACATCTTTAGAGAGAAGTATCAGAAAGCTTTTGGCAATCCTCTCATCCAGGTTGACCGCAAGCTTCGCAAAAAAATCATGGAGAAAAAACTGGCGCAAGGTCACGCATATAACGACCATGCGCCACATCAAAGCTATTAGGAGGAATTCGCATGAAGAAGAACTACCTGCAGAAAAAAGAAAAGCTCCCCGTCTCTTATATATTCTCAAGACTGAAGCCACCTGTGAAAAGGGTGGCTTATTTTCGCAGGTCGGGCAAGCGGAAACGCTGACAAAGGAGGATCGCTATGGCAGAGTACGTACATTTTACCGATGAGCAGAAACAGCGTGCAAACTCCGTTGACCTTGTGGACTTTCTCAGACGGCAGGGAGAGCAGCTCATACGCTCCGGCAGGGAGTGGCGTTGGAAGCGTCATGATAGTGTGACAATCCGGGGCAACCGGTGGTTCCGCCACAGCGCCGGGCAAGGTGGTCTGGCCATTGATTTTGTGCAGGAATTTTATGGCCTCTCATTCCCTGATGCGGTGACACTGCTGCTGGGCGGCGAACAGGGTACGGCGTTTAAGCAAAGTGATAAAAAGGCGCCGGAAGCAGAACGAAAAAAATTCGTACGGCCGGAGGCTGCCGATAATATGCGCCGGGTATATGCCTACCTCTTGAAGCAGCGGTATATTGACCGGGATGTCCTCACCCACTTTGTCAGAGAGAAAAAAATATATGAGGACAAGGAATATCACAATGTTGTTTTTGTAGGCTATGATGAAAACGGTACTGCCCGGCATGCACATAAAAGGGGAACCTGTTCCGACGCTGCTGGTTACCGTGGCAATGTGGAAGGCTCCGATCCAAAATACAGTTTCAATTACATTGGTACAAGCAGTATCCTTTATGTATTTGAAGCTCCCATCGACATGCTGTCATTTATCACCCTGCATAAGAACGGCTGGCAGCAGCACAGTTATGTAGCGCTGGACGGTGTGGCTGAACATGCCATGCTGCATGTGCTGTCAAAAAATATGCACATTAAAAATGTGGTATTGTGCCTCGACCATGATCCTGCCGGTATTGAAGCTTCCGGGCGACTTGCAGGCATATTGCATGAGAAAGGATATGCCAGCGTTTCATGTTTGCAGCCTGCATGCAAGGATTGGAATGAGGACCTGAAAGCGCAGCATGGCATAACACCGATTCCGGCAAAACCGCATCCGAAGCTTGAAGCCTGCAAAGAGCTGTGCGGAGAGATTC
Organism: Eubacteriales bacterium; assembly: GCA_024655885.1. Taxonomy (GTDB): domain Bacteria; phylum Bacillota; class Clostridia; order Acetivibrionales; family JANLFN01; genus JANLFN01. Next base: position 74,103 of record JANLFN010000014.1, read on the forward strand.
GTTACTTGTGCGGACATATCAAATCCGTGAAAAATCCCCATGAAATGCTGATGGAGCACTATGAAAAAGCAGTGCTCCTCATGCAGTCATCAAGATCAACCGATAGACAAAAAGCTTTCTTGATGGAACAACTGCTAAGCATGACGGTATATGCGCTGTTTGCAGTGATGGTGCAATACCGGCAGCTTGAAAAACCGATGAATTTTAAGCAATTGACCGGTGAACTCTGTCACAGCTATCATCCGCACCAGGACCGGGGAAAGCTGAAAACCAAAGCAGAGGATATCCAGCAGGATGTCAATGCCATTAATGCTCAGCTCAACACATCTGGAATCCGTACCCTTGAGGAGAAGCAAAAATTAATCGCATCGTATATGAGTTTTGCACTAAACTGTGTCAAGGCTCAAATTTTTATATGTCTTGAAGAGCAGGAGCAAAAAATTGAAGCTCTGCAAAAGCAGAATGAAGAGAGAGTCGATTATATGCAGGCTGTTTGCGAAGAATTTATGCAGCCTGGTATTTAGCAACATTATAACTACGGATTTGAAAAAAGCCATGTGCGAATGAAAAACCATTGGTGCATGGCTTTCTTAATTTTGCAAGAAGGAGGAAACCAATGCAGGCATCACAGGTGGTTACATTAATCATAGCTGCTGCAACTATGTTTGGAGTCATCAGTTTTATCATTCTCCTGGCCCATTACTATACCTTAAATGGCATCAAGGCCAGGACTGTAGGTGACGGCCAGCATGGCACGGCAAGGTTCGCAACGAAAAATGAAATAAAGAAGACCTATGCTCATGTACCCTATGAGCCGGAACGGTGGCGCAAGGGTATCAACCTGCCCAAGGTGCAGGGGCTGGTTGTGGGATGCAAAACGGCTCCAGGATCGGTCACCGCTCTTGTAGACCAGGGGGATGTTCATGCATTGATGATCGGAGCGGCGGGCGTTGGCAAAACTGCCAATTTCCTCTACCCCAATCTGGAATATGCCTGTGCGGCCGGGATGAGTTTTATCACCACTGATACCAAGGGCGACCTTTACAGGAATTATGGATGCATCGCCAAGGACTACTATAGCTATGATGTGTCCGTCATTGACCTGAGAAATCCCACCCGCAGCGACGGCAACAATATGCTGCACCTTGTAAACAAATATATGGATGAATACCTTGCCAATCCTGATAATCTCCCAGCAAAAGCCAGGGCGGAGAAATATGCAAAAATTATTGCCAAAACCATCGTCAACTCCGGGGGGACTGGATGCAGGCTCCTACGGCCAGAATGCATTTTTCTATGATGCAGCCGAAGGCTTGCTGACCGCCGTCATTTTATTGGTGGCGGAATATTGTCCAAACGAGAAGCGCCATATCATATCGGTCTTTAAGCTCATACAGGACTTGCTGGCCCCCTCCGGTGTAAAAGGCAAAAATCAGTTTCAGCTGCTTATTGAAAAGCTCCCGTCAGAGCATAAGGCAAGATGGTTTGCAGGTGCAGCCCTCAACACTGCGGAACAGGCGATGCAAAGCGTCCTGTCGACAGCCCTTTCCCGGTTGAATGCATTCCTGGACTCGGAACTGGAGCAGATACTGTGCTTTGACACTGCCATCGATGCAGAGCGTTTTTGCAAAAGAAAGTCTGCCATCTTCCTTGTCATGCCGGAAGAAGACAACACAAAATATTTTTTAATCTCTCTTATTGTTCAGCAGCTCTACCGGGAGATACTGTCGGTAGCCGATGAGCAAGGAGGAAAGCTTCAAAACCGTGTCATGATGTACCTCGATGAGATCGGCACCATACCAAAAATTGAATGTGCAGAGATGATGTTTTCCGCTTCCCGTTCCCGCCGTATTTCCATCGTGGCCATCATACAGAGCTTTGCGCAGCTTGAAAAGAACTACGGCAAGGAAGGAGCTGCCATCATCATCGACAACTGCCAGGACACCATTTTTGGAGGCTTTGCTCCAAATTCGGAATCAGCGGAGATACTCTCCAGAAGCCTCGGTAATAAGACGGTTTTATCAGGTTCGGTCACCCGGGGGAAGCATGATCCGTCCCAATCCCTGCAAATGATCCAGCGTCCCTTGATGACTCCCGATGAATTGAAGACCCTGCCCAAAGGCAGCTTCATTGTCGCAAAGACCGGCGCCTGTCCTATGAAAACCAGTTTAAAGCTGTACCTTGATTGGGGCATCCGGTTTGAAAAGGTGTATGAGCTGCTGGAAAAATCCGCCCGCAAGGTGGCCTATGCTGATAAAAAAGAGCTGGAAGAGGAAATCGTCAAACGTCACATATCATATGAGGATATAGAAGAACAGGAACCATACTCCACATCAGCTCAAGGCGGCATGTCCCTTGCACCTGCTGAAGAGATTCAGGGGAAAGCATTGAAGTCCAGGCTGCAAACAAAGATAAAAGCACAGCAGCAAATGGAGACGCCGCTGCGCACAGATTAGGAGGTGCCTGATGGGCTATTTTGAATCGCTTTATGCATCAGAGCTTCCCCATAGGGCTGTAGCCGTCTACATGTACCTTCGTGACAGGGCGGACAGGGACGGCAAATGTTATCCGGCGATCGGTACCATCGCTGTAGAATTGAAGCTGTCACGGAGTACCGTAAAAAGAGCCATCGCGGACCTTGAAAAGAGCGGTTATCTTCGCAAGGAGGAGCGGTGGCGTGAGAACGGGGGCAAGAGCAGCAACATGTATTTTTTAAAATCAGGGATGGGGTAACTCTGAAAAACCTTACTTTTACACCAAGGGGGCAGTCTGTTTATTTGGTGAACTGTGGTACGGTTCACCGTGAGCTATGCAGTGAACTGCCCACTCTAAGAAATATTCAACGTCAGACAAAGAAACAAAATAGTTTAGTGAATAAATAACATGAAAGGTGGAAGATGAGATGAATTTAGAAAAATCAAGGAATGCGGAATATAAAAAGTGTGCAGCTTTATTGTCTCTGTTGGTTGGATTGGATGCTGATGCGGAAGAAAAGATTTATAGATGCTTTCAAAACATGGGAATAGATGACTTTTTTCTTCATCTTGAATCACTTGAACTTGACTTATCCCAGGAGACTTCTGAGAAGCTGAAAAGTTTAAAAGCTATTATTGAGATATTTGGATGAGGAAAGGGGGCAGGCATAACATGAAGAAAAATATGCAGCATACCGAAAGCTTTTTAAAAGGGCTGACGACTTTAACAGGACTGCCCTACAAAAAGGTTCGGCAGTATGCAAAAGAAAACAACCCCTTTAATATCTTGGAACACCCACATATCATGGAACCAAATGAAAAACAGCTTGAAAAGATAGGACTACTCAACGAATTCATTGCCTCTTATAACCTCCTGAAAATCTACGAAAGTGAGAAAAAGATTACGCTTAATTCATCTACCGTATCGGGACAGTATTTTTTGGCTCTTTTAGGTGGAATGAAGGATAAAGAAAGGTTCATGGTTGCTTTTTTAGATAACGGTAATAACGTGATTGAAACAAAGACCATGTCTGAAGGGAGTGTTGGACAAGCAGTTGTTTATCCCAGAGAGGTATTGAAATATGCCATTGCCTGTGATTGCAGGGCGATAATTTTAGCCCACATTGTTGTAGGCGGAACACTCTATTCTTCCATGGCGGAACACGGAGAAATTCCTAATCAGTGTAACAGTAAAGCAAATTATGAAGTGATTGCATTAGGCGAAGCGGTAGTAGAAGAAAATCAGGATAGTTGTCGATATACTCACTCATTTCAGATCTGAGCTGCCAAACATGTGGGGTGTTGTGATTCGATGTCTTTCCGTGAGCGGTGAGAGAAAACACATGAAATTTTACCTTCTGCTGACCGGCATATTCTGCCGAATTAATGGAAATAAAAGGGCAATTGTTACTTGAAATTATTCGCATTTACGAATATAATATTTTTGGGTAATTATACACTTTAGAGGTGTGAAATAATGGAGTATATGACCGCAAAAGAAGCTGCCCAAAAATGGAATATCACCGTCCGCCGAGTGCAGATCCTATGTGCGCAGGGACGGATTCAAGGGGCAATGCGCCTTGGCAATATGTGGGTTTTGCCTATTGGTGTCAAGAAGCCAGAAGATAAGCGGTATACTCATAAGAATTTAGAAGATAAATAATTCAATTGCTTTTGGGGTGGGGGAGATTATATTTGTATACACCTTATCACTCAAAGTACTATGCAACTCAGTTAACATTGAAACGTCCGAGCAATAGCATAGAAAAAATTGCTTCGTCATTGTCCGGAGCAAAGGTGGATTTGAATCCGCATCAAATTGATGCAGCTTTGTTTGCGCTCCGCTCGCCGCTGTCTAATGGTGTTTTATTAGCGGATGAAGTTGGTTTGGGAAAAACTATCGAGGCTGCCATAGTTATTGCCCAGTACTGGGCGGAACGTAAACGACGGATATTGATCATTGTCCCTGCTTCTCTTCGTAATCAGTGGTTATCTGAGCTTGATGAGAAGTTTTATATAAAGTCCGTCATACTGGAAAGCAAAAACTATAACCAGATGAAACGTGCGGGTTGTATGTGTCCATTTGAAATAAAGGATAAGGTTGTGATCTGTTCTTATCACTTTGCAGCAAAAATGGCAGACGAAATTGCGTCAGTTCCGTGGGACTTAGTGGTGATTGACGAGGCACACCGGTTACGCAATGTATATAAACCATCTAATATCATCGGCAATACTTTAAAGATTGCCCTGGCTAACAGAAAAAAATTGCTGCTTACTGCTACCCCGCTCCAAAACTCTTTGATGGAACTATATGGTCTGGTAAGTTTTATTGATGAACACGTTTTTGGCGATGTTAAGACTTACCGCGACATGTACATAAATATTGATAATGAGGAAATCAGAAATATTTTCCTGCGCCAAAGACTGCAGCAATTCTGCAAACGAACGCTCCGCAAACAGGTGACTGAATATGTCAGATATACGAGACGCATTTCCATATTACAGGAATACGCTCCAACCAAAGAAGAAGAACTGCTCTACAACAAGGTTTCGGAATACCTTTTAACCCCAAAACTTTATGCTTTGCCGGCCAGCCAGCGCAAACTTATGACCCTTATACTGCGAAAACTTCTGGCGTCTTCAACCTTTGCTATATCCGGTACGTTGCAGTCACTTATATCCCGTCTCCAACACATGCTGGACGAATGCGACGCGGAACTGAATATTGATGATTATGATATGCTTCCTGAGCTAATCGAAGAATGGGATGATGAAAAAAATGGTGATTTTGCCGAATTGCTCAAAGACAGGCAGGAGATAACTGAGGAATTGCAAAAGCTTACTGAATACCTTGAACTAGCCCAAAGCATCAAATTTAATGCCAAGGGTGAAAACCTCCTGACAGCGCTTCAGAAAGGATTTGAAAAAGGATCAGAACTGGGGGCGCAAAGAAAGGCGGTAATTTTTACCGAATCAAAACGGACCCAGGATTATCTGGTAAATTTGTTAACCAATAATGGCTATGACGGTCAGGTTGTGGTATTAAACGGCTACAATAATGACCCTAATTCAAAACGAATTTATAATGAATGGTTAGCCCGTCATCAGGGTGAGGATATTATTTCCGGCTCCAAACAGGCTGACATGAAAGCGGCTATTGTTGAAGAATTCAGGGACCGAGCCAGTATATTAATCGGAACTGAGGCTGCGGCCGAAGGAATCAACCTACAGTTTTGTTCATTGGTTGTAAACTATGACCTGCCCTGGAATCCACAGCGCATTGAGCAGCGTATCGGCCGCTGCCACAGATACGGCCAGAAGAATGATGTTGTCGTAATCAACTTCTTAAATATTGCCAATGAGGCGGACAAGCGCGTTTATCAACTGCTTGATGAGAAGTTCCGCCTGTTTGACGGCATATTTGGCGCTTCCGATGAAGTGCTGGGTGCCATCGAATCAGGCATTGATTTTGAAAAACGCATTGCTGAAATTTACCAGACATGCCGTACCAGCGAAGAAATACAAGCGGCATTCGATGAGATACAACGCGAACTTGATGAGAAAATACAAGTCAATATGGCGCAGGCACGCCGGGCACTGCTGGAAAACTTTGATGAGGAAGTTGCCCGGCGCTTGAAAACCTGTGAAAATGCTGCCAAGGAGACACTCTCCTTATATGAAAGATGGCTTTTTAGCCTTGTCCAATCAGAACTGCACGCTGATATTGAACTTTACCCCGGTGAACCCAGGTTTTATTATAATGGCAGCCTTGCTGACAAGGGATATTACCATCTGAATTGGAAAAAGGCGGAACAGTTAAAAGATCATTTTTTACGCAAAGAGCACCCCCTGGCAGAAATGATCATCCAGCGGTCTCTTGAAAGAAAATTGCCTTATGCCAAGTTGACGTTTGACTATACAAATTCAGAGCATAAGATAACTTTTTTTGAAGAAATGCCGTCAAAATCCGGCTGGCTGATTGTTGATAAACTTACCAGCGAGGCCTTTGAGATGCAGGAACACCTGCTGTTAACATGTGTAGCCGATGACGGAACGGTGATTGACGAAGAACTTGCGGCAAAACTTTTTGAGCTGCCTGCCAAAGAAAGTATGGAATTGGCAATAGCGGAACTTGCGCAGGAATTACAGGATCAACGGGCGAAGATAAAAGAAGAAATGCTTGCAAGAATCAGAAGGAATGACCTGGAGTATTTTCGCGAAGAATGTGCCAAGCTTGATTCCTGGGCGGATGACTTAAAACAGGGCCTGGAGCGGGAAATCAAGCTGATTGACCGTGAAATCTCACAGCTTAGAAAAGATGAACGTACGGCGGTGACTCTTGAACAGACCCTGGAAATAAGAAAACAGATTAATGCGTTGGAAAAGAAACGGCGGGAGAAAATACGGGATTTATATAAGGAACAAGACAGAATTGATGAAAAACGCGAAGAATTGCAAGCGAAAATTGAGCGCCAGTTACAGGGCAGGTGCTTTACTGAGGAACTGTTTATAATTCGGTGGGTTTTAGAATAACGGAGGGAATTGTGATGGACAGAAAGCAAAAACTGGAACTGACATGGATAGGGAAATACGATGAGATAAAAGTGGAACCGAGGATACTTTTAGAGGACAAGTCTAAGGGTTACGGCGACCCGAATACGGAAAACATGCTTATTCACGGAGATAACCTGCTTGCCCTGAAGGCTCTGGAGCAGGATTTTGCCGGGAAAATAAAGTGCATATATATCGATCCTCCATATAATACGGGAAATGCTTTTGAGCATTATGATGATAACCTGGAGCATTCAATCTGGCTAAATCTAATGTACAGACGAATTATTATCCTTCATAAACTTTTAAAAGAAGATGGGGTACTTTTAATAAATATTGATGAAACCCAGCATGCATATCTTAAAGTTATGATAGATGAAATATTTGGTAGAAAAAATTTTATTGGAGACATTATATGGAAAAAAAGAAAAGGTGGGGGAAATGATTCGAGATTTATTGCATTAGATCATGATTATATTCTTGTATATGCTAAGAATTCAAGTAAGGATATACATAAGCAGAACCCGCGCTCCCAGTATATCCCATCATCGCATTCCAACAGCCACAAGGCTTCCAGCTCCAGCTCCTGATAAAGAGTGTAAAGAACCCCTTTTCCCTGAAATAACTCTTTTTCAGGGAACATTT
>JANLFN010000034.1 GCA_024655885.1 Eubacteriales bacterium
TACTGATTTAAGCTGAGAAGAGCAGTCTACGACTCACCCCACCGTGCTTTGTAGTGTATCTTCGCCCCTCAGCTTAATGATAACAAAGTGGTGAAAACCGCACACCATTTTTTTCATTACTATTTGTGCCGCCAGCGGTAGCGGCGGAATGGAGGTTAAAATGAAAAACCTATTGTTGGATATAAAGGGAAAAATAATGGTGCTAACTATTAACAGGCCTAACGCCTTGAATGCCCTTAATCGAGATACTCTGAAAGAGTTAAAAGAAATTTTGTGTGAGCTAGAAAAAAATGATCAGATCGACGTGATTATTATAACCGGCTCCGGGGATAAAGCTTTTATTGCTGGTGCAGACATCAAGGAAATGGAGAATATGACTTCTGTGGAAGCTAAGGGCTTTGCTTTGCTGGGCCATGAAGTATTAAACAGAATTGAAAATATTAACAAACTCGTAATAGCTTCCGTCAATGGTTTTGCACTTGGTGGTGGCTGTGAACTAGCTTTAGCCTGTGATATAAGATTTGCCTCAGAAAATGCAAAATTTGGTCAGCCTGAAGTGGGACTTGGAATAACACCGGGTTTTGGCGGAACACAGCGACTTCCTCGGATTGTGGGGAAGGGAATAGCCTTGGAACTCCTCTTGAGTGGTAAAATAATAAACGCAGAAGAAGCCTTTCGTATAGGGCTTGTTAATAAAGTTGTACCCAATGCGCTGGCTGAAGCGGAAGAGTTTGCCCAAAGCGTTATCAGTAAAGGCCGGTTTGCTGTTAAACAAATCAAGCAACTGGTGGTGGATGGGATGAACATGGACCTCTGCAGGGCTCTCAAATATGAGGCTGAAGCCTTTGCTTTGTGTTTTTCAACCAGCGAGCAAAAAGAGGGTATGAGTGCATTTACTGAAAAACGCAAACCTAAATTTAGCTGAGACAAAAAAAATCCAGGAGGCAAACCTTCCCTAGAAGCGAAAATATTATATTACTAATAATGGATAAGACAACATGTCGAACTGTAAGGAAATAAAAAAGGGATGTAGGGTTTAACTACATCTTATTTTTCTCCATAGGGTGGTGTCACTGATTCCCAGGAGTTTGGCGGCTTTTTTCTTGTCACCTCCGGCGATTCTTATTGCTTTCAAGATTACTTTCCTTTCAGCGGCCCTGATGGCTTTTTTCAGGTCAATATCATTGGAATCATAGTTTTGCAGCGCGTCCAGGATATATTCGGGGAGGTGTATTTTTTCTATTTGTTCGTTAGTATTGATAAAATTAAACACCCTTTCGATACAGTTTTCCAGTTCCCTTACATTTCCGGGCCAGTTATATTGCTGTAGTGCTGACAACGCTTCAGGGGAAATACCTTTCACTATTTTGCCGGTTTGCATTTCGTATTTATTAATAAATGTATTAACTAAAAGTGGCAGGTCTTCTTTCCTTTCTCTGAGTGGGGGGATATTGATATTGACTACATTTAGCCTAAAAAAGAGATCTTCTCTAAAGGTTCTTTCTTTTATTGCCTTGTATAAATCTTTGTTTGTAGTGCAGATAATCCTGACGTTGAGTTGGATAGGTTCAACGCTGCCTATTCTGGTTACTGTCCTCTCCTGTAAAATTCGAAGAAGTTTTGTTTGCAATTCCATATCCATTTCCCCGATTTCATCCAAAAGGACCGTACCGCCGTTTGCTTTTTCAAATATCCCGGCCTGCCCTTTCTGGCTCGCTCCTGTAAAAGCCCCTTGATTATAACCGAAAAGCTGACTCTCAATCAGACTTGCCGGGAGAGCGCCGCAGTTAATGGCAATAAACGGTTTATTTGCTCTATCACTTAGTCCATGGATAGATTGGGCCAGAATTTCTTTTCCTGTTCCCGTTTCGCCCATAATTAAGACATTGGATGCGGCATTGGCTACACAGGAAACCATTCTTTTGATTTTCAGGATCTGTGTATTCTCACCAATAAAGTCTTCAAGGCTGTATCTTATTATTTTATTTTTTTTTAATTCATCATACAGCCTTTTTTGTTTTTTTATTGTAGTTTCATTGCTTAAAGTCAATCCTAAATTGTTAGTCACCGGAATAGTGACTATAATGGCGCCTTCAACGTTATTGGAAGATGAAACCTGTGGTTTTTTTTCAAAAAGAACCTTTTTTAAGTTATCATCAAGTTTGTTTTCCTGGATTGGTATGTCCTCGGTAGAAATTATTACTTTATTCTCTTTTAAACTAAAGATGGAAGCGTCACCCCCTACAACCTTCCTAATATAGGGAAGTGCATTAATCAGTGATTCCTCAATCTGATTCATTAGTATGACGCTTTCCATTTGGTTGCAGCAAATGACAAAAGGGCCTATGGGTATAGCCCAGGCATCGACATCGGGCATCAACTGGGATTTGCCACGCAGCGGCCGGCAAGTTTTATAGGCCCTTTCGGCCAAGTGATAGACAGTCCCTCTTAATTCAACTATTTCTTCTCCCCGTGAGTTAACGGTTTTCAACCTAACTCCGTTATGATCGGTGACAGCAGCATACCCACAGCTCATTTCAGCTAGAATTGGGAGCGAAGCACAAAGGATTTCAAAAAGGCCAGCGTTCGTACTATTCATAAAATCACTCTGCCTCGTATATATAAATAATATTTTAAATTTACATAACAAGATATATCAATAAAAAGCAAATTATTAATTGTCGTTAAATTATAATAACTACACATTTATTTTAATACATATTCGATTTTAAATACAGTTATTTTTTTGATTGCAAAAATGAAATGCCATTTAAAAAATGCAATAAAAAAAGACGGTGTATCTTAAGTTACTATTACGCAAAGTCATATTTATTTTCAAAAATGAAATACAGCAATTATATTCAGTGATTTAAACCAGATAGAATGAAAATTTACCATTGGCACAGAAGTTGCATCGCTTATATAAATACAACGAACTATTTATTTTATATGAGGAGGTATATTTATGCCATTGCTATCTGGTCAGCAGTATTTGGACAGCATTAAAAAAATGAAGACTAAGGTGTACATCAGAGGAAAACTAATAAAAGAGTTTTGGAACCATCCTGAAATCAAGCCTACACTAAACGCGATAGCTCTTTCCTATGATTTAGCCCTGGATGCTGAAAATGAGAGTACTTACACGGCAATTTCTCATTTGACTGGTAGAAAAATAAACATGTTCACCCAGATACATATGAATCCCGATGATCTAATCAGGCGTGTTCAACAGATGAAAAACTTAACACCGAGGCACGGTGGTTGTGTAGGGGCGCGCTGTGTAGGATCGGACGCCATCAACGCAATATATGCAATCAGCTATGATATAGACATAAAGATGGGGACTTCCTATCATACGAGAGTCCAAAACTGGCTGAAGTATATTCAGGAAAATGATCTTGCAGTAAGCGGCATGGTTACAGACGCTAAAGCTAATAGAAAATTGGGCCCCCACAAGCAGCCGGATCCTGATGTTTACCTTCGTGTTGTTAAAGAGACCGAAGACGGAATCATTGTACGAGGGGCGAAAGCTCACCAGTCCGGAGCGCTTCATGCTCATGAAAACTTAATTTTGCCCACGGAAGCTTTGACGCCTGATGATAAACCTTATGCTTTGGCCTTCGCTACTCCCACCGATGCCGAAGGTATTATTCATATTTTTGAGTCGCCTGCCTGCACAGTCAGACGGTCGCTGGATGAATCGGATATTGATGTTGGTAATTACAAGTACGGTGTGCACGGAGCCTCACTGGTTGTATTTAATGATGTTTTTGTGCCGTGGGAAAGAGTTTTTATGTACGGCGAGACGGAATTTGCCGGGCCGTTGGTTTTATTATTTGCAAATTATCACAGGCTGGCGTTTTGCGGTTGCAAGTCCGGTCACTGTGACTTGATGGTAGGTGCGCTGACGGTAGCTAACGAGTATGCCGGCTTGGATAAAGTGAATCATATTAAGGAAAAGATGACCGATATTATGATTAACTCCGAACTGGGTTACGGTTGTGCCATTGGTGCGGCAAGATTGGGGGCAAGGACACCCTCGGGGGTATTCCAACCCGACTCGAGTTTGACAAACGCGGCCAAACTGCAGATGGGCCAAGCTGTATGTCTGGCCGGGCAAAAAGCATTTGATATTACGGGAGGACTGCTCTGTACAGTAGCAAGTGAAAAGGACCTGAGGAGTCCGGAAATTGGTAAATATGTAGAAAAATACTTTGCCGGAGTAGAAGGGGTGAAAACGGAAAATAGAATAAGAATTGTGCGCTTGATAGAGTATCTCTCCGGCCAATCCTCGGTAATACCGGCCGAGTCGGTATTGGGCGGCGGTGCGCCGGAAACGCAGCGGGTCATGGTGAGGGCTGCCTTCAGGCGAAAGGAAAAGCAACTGGTTGAATACGCCAAAAATATTGCCGGTATTAAAGACTAGAGCTTTAAGCCAGCAAAAACAACAATTAACTATAACGGGAGGTAGAAAGAAGTGCAGCAGATAAGAATACACGGCAGGGGTGGTCAGGGAGGAGTAACAGCGGCCGTCATCATCGGTGGTGCCGCAGTTGCGGATGGGCAATATGCCCAGGCTTTTCCCGCATTTGGGGCTGAAAGAAGAGGTGCGCCGGTTCTGGCTTTTTGTAAAATTAGCGATCGTTACATAAGGAACAGGAGTCAGGTCTATAATCCCGATATTGTAATAGTTTTTGACGAAGGACTCTTGTCGGTGGTTGACGTGACAGCAGGGCTGAAAGAAGGAGGTATGGTAATAATCAATACTGAAAAAAAAGCGGAAGACTTTCCTTTTAGCAACAAAGTTAAGATAGTGACAGTGGATGCTACCGCTATCTCTCTTAAAGCCCTGGGAAAACCGATTGTGAATACCACCATTCTTGGAACTTTTTGCGCGGCAACCGGTCTGGTTAAACTTGGGTCCTTGAAAAAAACGGTTAAGGAGACATTTGCAGGGCCACTGGGGGAAAAAAATGTGATGGCCTTGGAAGAAGCTTATAGACAGTATAAGGGAGGTGCCTAAAGGTGGGATTTATACCGAATAAACTTTCAGACTTACCTGCAGGAGCGGCATTTGAAGGGGGGCACCCTACAACCCATACAGGTAACTGGCGAATATTCAAGCCTGTGTTAAACAAAGATAAATGCCGGAATTGCCTGCTTTGCTGGATCTTTTGCCCGGAAGCAGTTATCAAAAAGGGTAGTGATAATGTGGAAATAACGTATGATTTCTGCAAAGGCTGCGGAATTTGTGCAAACGAGTGTCCGACAAAAGCGATAGAAATGGTAAAGGAGGGATAGGGGATGGGAAAAAGAGAATTTATCAACGGAAACAATGCGGTGGCATATGGAGTAAAACTAGCCCGCGCCGAAATTGTAGCTGCCTATCCAATAACCCCACAGACCAAGATTGTGGAACAGATCAGTGAATTTATCAGTAATGGGGAAATGAACGCCGAGTTTATTAAAGTTGAATCGGAGCATACAGCAATGAGTGCCTGCTATGCCGCATCGTGTACGGGAGCTAGAACCTTTACCGCGACATCATCCCAGGGTCTTTTATACATGTTTGAAATGATGCAGTTTACCAGCGGTCAGAGGCGGCCAGTGGTAATGGCCAATGTAAATCGTGCTATCAGTCCGCCGTGGACAATCTGGCTGGATCACCAGGACAGTATCTCGACAAGAGATGCAGGCTGGATTCAGATTTATGTGGAGAGCGCACAGGAAGCATTGGATACCACCATCCAGTGTTTTAAAGTGGCCGAGAATAAGGAGGTATTAACTCCGGTAATGATCTGCCTGGACGCATTTGTCCTTTCGCACACGGAGGAACTTGTAGATATTCCGGAGCAGGCAGAAATAGATAGATTCTTGCCGCCCTTTGAACCAGACTACAAAGTTGATGTCAACAGACCCCTGACTATAGCGGCGGGGACCGCACCGAACCTTTACATGGAATTCAGGTTTACTCAGCAGCAGGGCATGCTTAAGGCAATAAACTTATGGAAAAAAGCAGATGAGGAATTCGGTAGACTTGTAGGCCGGAGCTACGGTGGGGTAGTGGAAAACTACAAGTGTTCCGATGCTGACGTGATATTGGTAACCATGGGCTCGCTAAGCAGTACGGCCAAAGATGTGGTGGACAGCTTGCGAGAGCAGGGTACCAGGGCTGGCCTTGCTAAACTACGGTTATATAGACCTTTTCCGGAAAAAGAAATATTTGATGCATTAAAGTCGGCTAAAGCAATCGGCGTAGTAGACAGAAGTCTGTCCTTCGGTTTTGAAGGTTCCGTTTTTTCCGATGTGAAGGCGGCCCTTTACAACAATAATTGTTGTATTCCGGGAGTAAACTTCATAGTTGGCTTGGGCGGAAGAGATGTGACAGCAGACGACCTGAAGAAGATGTATGATAAGCTGCAGTATATTCAAAAAAACGGAAAAGCTGAACAAACCGTAGAATTTATAGGATTGAGGTGGTCAGAATGATAAAACTGCAAGATATAACAGAAGAGGAACTGCTGTATGGCAGTTTGGCATGTGCGGGCTGCGGCGGAATAATTGCGTTGAGGATGGCCCTGAAAGTGCTGGGGAAGAACACCGTCTTGGTTTTACCAGCGGGATGTTTAATGGCAACCTGCGGTTTCTTTCCCCAGATGGCGGTAAACGTCCCCCTTGTTTCTACGGCATTTCCTTCGACACCATCGACAGTGTCCGGGCTGGTAGCCGGGCTTAAAGTAAAAGGTAAGGAAGATATTACAGTACTTGGGGTAGCTGGTGACGGTGGTACGGCTGATATTGGTCTGCAGGCGCTCTCCGGGTCTGTGGAAAGAGGCGAAAATTTTGTTTACATCTGTTATGATAATGAAGCTTACATGAATACTGGGGGTCAGCGCAGCAGTGAGACTCCTTACGGGGCCTGGACTACTACTACGCCAGTGGGGAGAAACAAAATGTGGGAAGATAAACCGAAAAAGGACCTGTTGAGGATCTTGGCAGCCCATAATATTCCCTATGCGGCCAGGACCAGTATCTCTCATCCAAGAGAATACATGGATAGTGTCAGAAAGGCTAAAGAGACAAAAGGCCCGGCAGTAATCCATGTCCTTGCTCCCTGTCCCTCCGGTTGGGGAACTGATACCAGTAAAACGGTGGAACTGGCAAGGTTAGCGGTTGAGACTGGAATATGGGAAATGGCTGAATATGAAAACGGCAAATACAAGGTTACGAAGATAATCAAGAACAGAAAACCAGTCAAAGAGTATATTAAGGCCCAGGGAAGATACCGGCACCTGCCTGATGAAGAGATTGAAAAAATGCAAAAACAGGTAGACGAATACTGGAAGGCTATGTCTTAAGGTAATCAGCTTTTAAATAAGGCAGGTGATGACAGGTAAGAATAGTTAGATTTTCCAAAATAGAGGCGAAACCTAATATTACATTATTGGGTTGAAAGGAGAATGAAAATGGTGAGTTTAAAAAAACGTAGGATTGTGGCCTTTATTACCTGTGTCGCATTTTTATTAACATTATGCGGCTGTGCAGGGAGCCAGCCTGCTGCTAACGCCCCTGCTCAAAACGAAAAAAAAGAAGAAGCCTTTCCGACTGTGCACTGGACCATGACGACATCATGGCCTGAAGGAATGGTATTCTTTAAATTTGCACAACATTTTGCCGATGAAATGAAAAGGATGAGCGGCGGCAGGTTCACAATTGACGTTCTACCTGGAGGAGCTGTTGTTGGAGCGCTTGAGGCGCTGGATGCAGCAAGCAAAGGGACAGTTCAGATTGCCCATACCTGCGCCAACTATGCAATGGGTAAGCATCCTTCCGCTGTGATGTTTGCTTCTGTATTGATGACTTTCGACCCCGTTTCACATTTAACCTGGATCTATGAGGGGGGAGGATTGGAATACTGGCAGAAGCTTTATCAGGAGAAGCTTGGTCTTAATGTCGTAACTTTCCCAACTGGTATTTGCGGTCCGGATTTGTTGGCCTGGAGTAATAAGAAGCTGAGTAAGTTGGAAGACTGGAAAGGTGTCAAATACAGGACAATCAGCTGGTGGGGAGAAGTGCTTAAGTCCATTGGCGTATCAGTAACATCCATCCCGGGCGCGGAGATATATCCTTCCCTTGAAAGAGGCGTGATCGATGCTGTAGAATATGCAACACCCACTGCTGATTTTGACCTGAAGTTTTACGAAGTGTCAAAATATACAACAGGTCCTGGATGTAACCAGCCGGATACGATTTTTGAGCTGGATATTAACAAGGATGAGTGGAATAAACTGCCGGATGCCTACCCTGAAAACCATAGACCGTAAAAAGGCAACACAAAAACAAGACTGCGGA
>JANLFN010000035.1 GCA_024655885.1 Eubacteriales bacterium
CGAGGGGTCCCAGGAAGGGTTCGTTTACTGCCTGACCTGGTCCTACTCTACAGGGACCGACACAGGACGTTTTGCTTCAAAGAAACCCAACCTTCAGAATGCACCCAGAAAGGACAATGACCCGATAGGGGTGAGGAACTTCTTTGTAGCACGACCGGGGTATAAGTTTTTAGATTTCGACTTTTCCCAGATTGAGCTTCGCGTGGGAGCATACTTTTGCAGGGACAAAAGGATGCTGGAGGTTTATCAAAAGGGCGGGGATATCCATGCGCAGACTACTGCGGTGATCTACAAAATACCCTTTGAGCAGGCGGTGGATAAGGCAGCTACACAATACAAGGAGCGGCGAACCATTGCAAAGAACTGCAATTTCGGCGTATTCTTCGGGCTTTTCCCCAGGGGACTGCAGCGAACCTTGAAGTTTAAAGCCGGCTTGGAGGCTTCACTTGAGGAATGTGAAGGGATAATCAGAAACCTGAAAAACGGCTATCCGGGCCTTATGCGCTGGCAGGCGGAAACCAAACGTAGGGCGGTGCTCAGGAAGTATGCGGAAACGGCTCTGGGAAGGCGCAGGTACTTGAAAGGCATCGACTCTGAGGACTGGGGTGTAAAAAGCTATTGGGAAAGATGCGCACTGAACACTCCAATTCAGGGAACAGCTGCAGACATTCTGAAGCTGGCTCTACGGAGGATACTTGAGGGTTTGCCTGAGAGGACATACATCAAACCCTTGCTGCAGATACACGATGAGCTTTTGTTTGAAGTGGAGGAGGATAAGGTGGGGGAAGCAACAGCTTTTATTAAACAATGCATGGAACAGGTGCCCTTTGATGGCTTCGACGTGCCGGTCGTAGCTGAGGGCGCTGTTGGCTCAAGCTTTGGTGAATTAAAAGAAATGGAGGTATAGCCTATGTCAAAACTCAAGCTTTTGGATAAGGAATTTGGTGTTTCCGAACTGAACGGCAAGCCAGTGGTCAGCAGCCGCAAAGTGGCGGAGGTGTTTGAAAAGGATCATAAGCATGTACTTGATTCCATCCGCAAGCTTCTTGCTCCTGATAGCGGTCTGACGAAGAGTTTCACTGAGCCGAATTTTCGGCCCAGTGAATATAAAGATTCAACTGGTAGAGTTCTTCCTGAATATCTGCTTACAAGAGACGGCTTTGCCTTACTGGCCATGGGTTTCACCGGCAGGCGCGCACTGCAGTTTAAAGAGGCTTACATTCGCTGCTTTAATGAAATGGAGCAGTACATTATTGCCCTTAATACTGCCCGTCTGGAGTTTCCCGAGCTTACGCAGGCAATTCTTGAAGCCCACGAGCCCCCGAAGCACTATCATTTCTCCAATGAGATGGATATGATTAACCGCATTGTGCTTGGCATGACGGCCAAGCAGTACAAAGAGGCACACGGCCTTGGTGATGTGCCCTCTATCAGGCCGTATTTGACGGCTGAAGAACTGCAGTATATCAGCCTGTTGCAGAAAGCTGACATCGGCCTCGTACTAACCGAGCCGGATTTTCAGAAGCGGAAGCGTACACTTGAGTGGTATTACGGCAGGTTGAAGTTGAAGAAACTGAGTGCGTAGGAGGATTTATTTGATGGACAGAAAACCAATCGTCTATGTGTGCTCGCCCTTAAAGGGAGATATCGAAAGAAATATTCAGCGTGCTATTGGATATAGCAGGTTTGTTTACAGCGAGGGAGGCATCCCCCTTGCCCCCCATGCTATCTTCACTCAGTTTCTTGATGACAACATACCAAAGGAGCGGGAAGCCGGGATTGAGCTGGGCCTGCAGCTTTTGAGGCGGTGCGATGAGCTGTGGGCCTTCGGCTCAAAGCTAAGCACAGGCATGGCGGTTGAGATGGCGGCAGCTAAAACCTTAGGATTAAAAGTCCGGCGCTTCAATGACCGCTGTGAGCCCTTGGAGGTGGGCGCATGAAGCTGAAACTGGAGAGGCTTCCGCAAGAGTTGAAGGAACAAAATTGCTGGATCTGCTGGAGGCTGGAGCCAAAGGGCGAAGGGCAAAAGCCTGACAAGATTCCATACAATCCGGTAAACGGCAAGAAGGCCATGTCCAATAATCCGGCCACCTGGGGCAGCTTCCAGCAGGCGGTCAAGGCCATGGAAAAGTTTGGGTTTTCCGGCATCGGTTTTGTGTTCAGCAAGGTGAATAGCTATGTGGGAGTGGACATCGACAACTGCCGCAATCCCGAAACAGGAGAACTTACAGCTGAAGCACAGGAGATCGTCGATATCCTTTCGTCTTATACGGAAATCAGCCCCTCGGGAAGAGGTATCCATATCATCGTAAAAGGCGAACTTCCAAAGTCAGGCCGGAAAAACAGCAGGACCGGCGTTGAGATGTATGAAAGCGGCAGGTATTTCACCATGACGGGCAACCGGCTGCCCGGTACGCCCTCTGAAGTGGCTGAGCGGACAGAAGCCCTGCAGGAGGTGCACAGCAAGTACATTCTTGGTAAGCGTAAAAAGAATTCAAAAGCAAGGGATAAAAAGCGTGTATCAGTGCCGCTGTCCGATGAGGCGGTGCTGCAGAAGGCGAAGATAGCACAGAATGGCGAGGAATTTGCCTTGCTCTGGGAGGGCAACTGGCAGGAGAGGTATGCCTCCCAGTCAGAGGCCGATTTGGCCTTATGCATGCACCTGGCTTTCTGGACAGGACGGAACAAGGAACAGATGGACAGGCTTTTCAGGCAGTCAAAGCTTTACCGGGAGAAATGGGACAAGGCGCACTATGCCGATGGCAGGACCTATGGCGAAGAGGTGCTGGCCAAGGCGGCGGAAAACACTGCTGACTGTTACTCTCCCGTTGAGGATAAGGGCAGCATCATTGAAAAGGATGGCAAGTATCTGAAGCTGAAAGGTGACGGCAGCGTGCTTGCCATTTCAAACTTTATCATCAGGCCCATTGAAATCATTGAGGCTGAAGAGGAAGCGCAAGTATCTGCTGAGGTTATCAATGACCGGGGTGAAAGCTTCAGGAGGACTTTTCTGACTACTGAATTCGGCAACCTGCAGAAGTTCAAAAATGTGTTGAACCAGAATACCTTGTCCCTTTGTTACACCGGCACCGAGGGAGATCTGGAGCTCTTAAAAAACCATATTTCAAAACAGGATTGCCAGCGGAAGAAGGGCGTCAAGGGAATAGGCAGCTTTCTATTTGAGGGTAGGTGGGTGTTTGTCGGAGAGGATCGAAGCGTTGATGCTGCTGGAAATGAGGTTCAAGGCATCGTATCCTTGAAGAAAACGAGGGAAATCAAAACTCGAGTTTTGGACTTTCCGCCTGCAGACAAGCATGACCTGCAGAAAATTGGCACAGCGTTGTTTGAATATAACGAACCGGCAAAGACGGTTTCGATTATCGGCTTTTGTGCAGGGTGTTTTCTTAAAGAAAAACTCAGGACACTCTCTATCAAATTTCCTCACCTTGTGCTTACCGGTGAACAGGGCAGCGGTAAAAGCAATACGCTGGAGAGGGTTATCATTCCCATATTTTCTACTAGTATTGCTTCAGGCGCTTCCAAGGTGACGCCCTTTACCGTTATGAAGGCTTCAGCCAGCAGCAACCTGATACCGCAGCTTTTTGACGAATTTAAGCCATCAACTATGGACAAATACAGGCTGGAGACCCTATATAACCACCTGCGTGATGCTTATGACGGGCATGATGGCCAGCGCGGCCGTCCGGATTTATCGGTTATGCAGTATAAATTATCTGCGCCCATTGTGTTGGTGGGAGAAGGAGCGCCGACGGAGCCTGCCATCAGGGAAAGGTGTATTGAGCTTTTGTTTAACAAAAAGGACTTGAAGGATGCTGCAAGGCGCAAGGCATTTTCACTCCTAGCCCGGAGCAGCAGTACGCTTGGCCGCCTTGGAAGGAGTTTATTAACCCAGGCGCTCAAATTTGATATGGCAAAAATCAAAGCGGTGCATGAGGAGGCAAGCCGGAGGCTTGAGGAGGATTACCCGTCAAGAGTTGCAAACAATCTTGCCTGCTGTGTCGTTGGCTTAAGGCTGTTTGAGGAGGTTTGCCGGGAACTGGGGCTGACCTTTGAGGAGATTGCGGGTATGACCATGTCGCAGGCCGAACAGGCCCTTGAGTTTGGAGCAAAGGAGTATCTTCTGGATGGGGGCACTTACAACAAAAGCGTGGTTGATTTGACCTTTGAGATTTTTGACAGGATGGGGCTTGAGCACGAGCATGATTTCAGCTTTATAAACGGCGGTACCGAGGTTGGCTTCGATATTAAGCGTTTTTATGATCGTTACACAAAGTACCGAAGAGAGCATGTAATTGGTAATGAATGCCTGGAATACGGGCAGTTTATAAAACAGCTTAAGCACAAGGAATATTTTGTGAACTACCGTAATGTGAGGTTTGATGGGGAAAGCCGCAAGGCTTATGTAATAAACTTTGATTTGCTGGCAAAGTGCTGCGATATGGGCAACCTTGAGGCCTTGAGGGACAAGTTGTTTTTCAAGGGGAAGGCGGGCCCTTGAACTTGTGCCTTGTTTGAAAAAGGAAAACAAGGCACGCTTGAAACACAGTAATTGTAAGGTTTTTGAGGTTTGTGCCTTTGTGACTTAAAAATCTAAATATAGATGCTCTACACGAAAAATGCCTTTCGCGCGTGTATATATACACGTGTATATATAAGCGTCTTATATATGTCCAGAAAATCAAGGCACAAAGTCACAAAGCCTTAAAGCCCAGTAATATCAATGCTTTGAGTGTGTTTTACAATAGGTCACAAATGAAAAAGGAAAAAGGCACAAAAAGGAGTGGAAATAAAAATGTCTGAAAAAGCTGCGGTTAAGGCAATTATGGTATATTTGCAGGGGCTGGAAGGCTGCTTTGCCTGGAAGGAGCATGGCGGCATGTATGGTACTACAGGATTGCCGGACATTATCTGTTGCTATAAAGGCAGGTTCATCGGGCTTGAGGTAAAAAAGCCCGGAGGCAAATTGACAAAGCTACAGGAGATAACGCTTAGGGATATAGAGAGGGCTGGCGGTGTGGCAGCTAAGGTAAGCTCGCTGAAAGAAGTTATCGAACTATTAAATGCTTTACGGGGAGGGGGCCTTTAATGGAGACAAAGGAATATGTTGAATACCTTCTCAAAAATTACAACAGGATAAAAAAGGACATTGAATACCTGAAATTTGAACTTGAGCATCTTCAAAATATCACCGAGGACGAGACAATAGAGACTCTCTGTTTTAAGCAGCCGGAAGGAGAAAAAGTAAATACTGGCGGCATATCCGACAAAACCGGCCGTATTGCCTTGATTTTCCGACAGTATATGCAGAGAATGAATGATGGCGCGCGCATGGAAATTATGAAGGAAATCAGGGCGGCTGAATTTGAAATCATGAGGCTTGAGCACTGTGTGGACAGGCTTGACAGGAAGGTTAGGGATGTAATAAAGGATTTATATTTTAACGAAATGACATGGAGCAAAGTTTGCGATAAATATGTAATAAGTGAGCGGACACTCAATAGGTATAGAAAAATTGCTGTTGATGAGCTTGTAACGGTGTTTGACGGCAAGAGAGATGTTGTTTGAATAATAAAAGTGTAAGATTAATATTAAATCCTATCGACAAAAACATAGGGGTGGAATATTATATAATTGACAGAGCCCGCCGCGCCTCTTAATAATGCGTACCAAGGCGGGACCATATTTTATGAGAGTATTTATGCGGGGCCGTATTTTTCCATTCGGGATTAGTAAATTTTCTTTGAATTTTAAAGCGATACGGCATATAATAATAGTAAAAGATGTGTTTTGAAAAGAAGGTGGTTCCAATGGCAACTGTTTCCTTTGATAAGAACATTATTATCAGGGAACCGGAAGCGGTTGAGAAGTTGGTAGAGGTGCTTTCATCAGAAGACGTAAAGCCTGTCAACCAAAAACTGACTTCCGCAGAGGCGATGGCAAGGGGTGAAGAGATATTAAGACGTTGCTTATCGCTCTCGAAAAATTCTTAGAGATGGCTTCCGAGGAAAAGGTATCGGAAGTCATTTCTGTTTTTAAATGCGAAAAAGACCCGGATATAGAAAACTTTTTAAAGGAAAAGTCTATTATCTATGAACGGAAAGCCAAGAGCCGTACATACCTGGTATTTGATGAAGATGCAATGCTGGCAGGAGAATTCAAGCTTCTCGCATATTTTGCGATAGCCATGCAGACGCTTAAAATCCCAGAGGGTACAAGCCCGTCTCAAATACGTAGACTTGATGGGCTTTATTCAAGAAAAGGCGACGGAATGATTACTGAAATACCAGCCTTTTTAATTGGTCAGCTTGGAAAGAACAGTTTATATGCTGACAAAATAACTGGAGACGCGGTAATGGATTATGTGATTTCCGTTATTTTCAGGGTGCAGGAGTTAATCGGAGGCAGGGTTGTTTTTGTAGAATGTCAGGACAAGCCTAGGCTTATTGACTTTTATTCTAGAAACGGTTTCAGAGTATTTCGCCAGGACCCTGAGGACAAGTTAATTCAAATGGTGCGTTTGCTTAAGTGAAAAAATCACATAAAGTACAGTAAAAGTACAGTGAAAGTACAGTAAGGTGCCAGTGACATGTCGTTTTTTTAGTGTTAAAATTTAAACTGAAAAAGTATAGCTGTAGCTCTCGGAAATCGTCTGGGAGTTTTTTGTTGCCAAAAACTGGAGAGATATATATGTGCAGATGCAAAGGTTGTATCTGGGGAACATGGCTGACACGCCGGAAGGTGCTGTGCATGTTCCCTTTTTGTTTCAAAGAAAAGGATAAGCAGGTGAAGCCTGATGCCAAGAAAGCCTAAACGCCCCTGCAGCTATCCCGGCTGTCCGGAATTGACAGAGGGGCAATATTGCGCAAAGCACCGTAAAGAGGAATATCAAAAATACAACCACTTCAAACGGGACGAGTTCAGCAAGCGGTTCTACAATTCCCCACAATGGCAGCGGCTTAGAAAGCAGAAGATTGCTATCAATCCCTTATGCGAGTACTGCGCAAGAGAAGGCAAGGTAACACCGGCAACGGTTGTAGACCATATAGTGCCTATTAAGGAAGGCGGCGCTGCCTTGGATATAAACAACCTGCAGAGCCTGTGCAAGTCTTGCCATGATTCAAAAACCGCCCGGGAGGACGGCAGGTGGGGAAATAAGAAAATATAAGACAAAAATTGCCGGAAACAAATGTTTCCGGCTAAAAAAGGCGGGGTTTATTGATAAATTTTAAGAAAAACCTGGTAGATTGCCTCTTTAAAACCAACAATCATTTTATGACCGTCAGTCAAAATAGGACGCACCAAAAGGGATGGATTGTCTTTAATAAGATGGACAACTTCTTCTTCGCTTAAAGATTCCAGATCAGGTTTAAGCTTTTTGTAAGTTTGCCCTTTGGTATTAACAAGCTCCTTGATGGAAGTAAAGTTGCCGATTTGTGCTAACTTTTGCAGCTCTTCTCCTGTAGGAGGATCTTTAGAGATATTGCGAAAAGAATAGTTGACATTGTTCTCTGAAAGCCACGCTTTCGCTTTGCGGCAGGTCTGTCAGGTTGTGATGCAATAGAAGAGGAGCACTTTAATCACCTCGCGTAGCAATACTTAAATTACAGTTTATTTTGGCTGCCATTCTTTCCATACATTGCCGGCAAGTGCAATAGAAGGCTTGAGGGTTTTACTTCCTTCTTGCCATCCGGAAGGCATTACTTCGCCTGTTTTCTGGTGATGCTGGAATGCCTTAACCTGGCGCAGCAATTCTTGCGGGTTTCTTCCAACCGGAGGGGCAAGTATTTCCGCGGCTTGAACAATACCTTCTGGATCAATAAGGAATCTTCCCCTGATGTTTACACCGGCATTTTCGTCGTAGACATCATAGAGCTTGCCAATACTGCCGTTTTGGTCAGATAACATCGGGAAGGGCACGCCGCCTTCAACCATCTTGGACAATTCGGTTTCATTCCAGATTTTGTGGGAGAAAACGCTGTCAACACTGATTGAGAGGACTTCGATATTCAGTTTTTTCAAATCTTCATAGCTAACTGCTATGTGTGATATTTCTGTGGGTCAGACAAAAGTAAAGTCGCCAGGGTAAAAACAGAGCACAACCCACTGCCCTCTTAGTTTTTCTAAAGAAACTTCGGTTATTTTGCCTTTGTGAAAAGCTTTGGCGGTGAAGTCAGGAGCTTTTTTGCCGATAAGCATGTCTTAGTCCCCCTTTTTAATGATTTTTGTTGAAAAATAGGTTTATTTTATATACAGGACTTATGCAGTTCCAGGATAATATTCCCAGTTCCACAGCCTGAATTCTA
>JANLFN010000036.1 GCA_024655885.1 Eubacteriales bacterium
GGCAGGACAGCAATGTATTCACGGGCCTATCACCGGAAACCGAATACACCTTCACCGCCAGGGTCAAAGAAACCGCCACCCATAAGGCATCGGCTGAGAGCGCAGGATTGACCGTTACCACAGAGGCGGAACCGCCGGCAAATAACCCGCCAACGGCTAAAAATCCGGTGCCAACCCAAAGCGTGACCTCAGGCAGCACAACCACATTCACCGCTTCCGATATCGCGGCGGATGCGGACGATGACCCGCTGACCATCACGGCTATTGTGACAGGCCCGGACACAGCAAAGGCGACGGCAAGCCTTGACAGCGGCACTGTTACCCTCACCGGCGTGGCGGCGGGCGACACATCGGTTGTGGTCACGGTCTACGACGGGACGGACACAGCAGATGTAACCGTACCGGTTTCGGTAACGGCGGCATCACTGCCGGTCATGGGCGGCAGTGTAACCATCAGCGGCAGTGCCAAATACGGCGAAACACTGACAGCGGATATATCAGGTATCACCTATACCCCGGACACCAGCGATGACGTGCCAACCTACCGGTGGAAGCGCGGCGGAGCGGATATCCCGGGGGCCACAGCCTCAGCCTACACATTGGTGCAGGCCGACATCGGACAGACCATCACCGTGACCGTCACCGCCGATGGCGTTCATGCCACAGGCAGCGTCACCAGCGATCCGACGGCTGTTGTGGACAAAGCCGACGGGCCGGCGGCCCCGGGAGCACCTTCGCTGGTAAGCAAAACCCACAACAGCGTCACCCTGGAAGCCAACGCGGCCCATGAATTCAGGGCAAACGGAGGCCCGTGGCAGGACAGCAATGTATTCACGGGCCTATCACCGGAAACCGAATACACCTTCACGGCCAGGGTCAAAGAAACGGCCACCCACAAGGCATCGGCCGAGAGCGCGGGGCTGACCGTCACGACGGATGCGGAACCGGCCCAGCCCGACACCACTCCGCCGGCCGTGGCGGACGGAACCATCACTGCCGGCGGCCTCACCCATAACCGAGTCACCTTGAGCTGGAGCAAGGCGACGGACGATGTGAGCCCCCAGAGCGCTCTGCGGTATCGGGTCTATTATTCGGATTCAGACAATATAGCATCGGTAACAGACGTGGTATATAACGGCACAGCAGTCGGAGATTACGCAACAGATACCGGCACAAAAGAAATTACCGGCTTGAATAGCAATACCACCTACTACTTTAACGTCATCGTTATGGACGAAGCCGGGAACAAAACCGCTTACACCATGACATCAGTGACCACCGCGGCCGCGCCGCCCGTGAACACCGCGCCGAAGCGCAAATCCGGCGTCCCTGCGACCGCAACGGCCGGCGTGACCGTGAACAGCGCCTACACCCTTGATCTGTCCACCATATTCGAGGACGCCGACGGCGACCCGCTGACCTACAAGGTATCGGTGAACGGCGCCGCGTATGCTGCTGCAGACGAAAATTACTCCTACACGCCAAATGCTGTAGGCACAACCACACTGGTATTCAAGGCCAATGACGGAACGGCGGATTCCGCCGACACCTACAAGGTGACATTGACGGCTTCCGGCGCCGGTGGCGGTGGCGGCGGAGGCAGCGGCAGCAGTAGCACCGGTACTCCTGCCACCCTAACATACAAGGCCACCGTTTCCGGGACCAAAATATCAGAAACAAAACTACCCGTCAGTGTCAATATAAAAACGGGTGATGCAGAAACAGAACTGGGAACCCTGGCGAAGGACATTTTTACCGGCACAGGAACGGCGGTTCTCACCGTACCCTCCATTCCCGACGTGAGCTCCTATACCGTAGGAATACCCGCCGCTTCCCTGTCAGGCCCACAAGGGGAAAGTGTACTGACCTGCTCCACCGGCGCGGGCAGCATCACCATCCCGTCCGGCATGCTGGCGGGAATACCGGGAACCGAAGAAAAAACAGCACGCATCACCATTGCCCAAGGTGATAAGTCCGGCCTGCCGGAGGAAGTGAAAACAGCCGTCGGCGACCGGCCGGTTGTCCAGCTTACCCTGACGCTGGACGGCAAGCAAACCGAATGGAACAATCCTGATGCGCCGGTGACGGTATCCATACCATACACCCCGACGGCGGCGGAGCTGGCCGATCCCGAGCATATCGTCGTCTGGTACATCGACGGAAGCGGCAGGGCGGTATGCGTGCCTAACGGGCGCTACGACCCGGTCACCGGGACAGTGACCTTCACCACAACGCATTTCAGTTACTATGCCGTAAGCTACAAGCAGGTGAGCTTCAGGGACGTAGCGGCAGGCACGTGGTACTCAAAAGCGGTTTCCTTCATCGCCGCCAGGGAAATCACCACCGGCACGGGAGGCGGCAATTTCAGCCCGGATGCGAAGCTGACCAGAGGACAATTCATTGTCATGCTGATGAAGGCATACGAAATATCTCCGGACACCAACCCGCAGGACAATTTCGCGGACGCGGGCAGCACCTGGTATACCGGCTACCTGGCCGCGGCAAAGAGGCTTAAAATATCCGCGGGCGTGGGCGGCAACATGTTCGCCCCCGAAAAGGAAATCACCCGCCAGGAAATGTTCACTTTGCTGTACAACGCGCTGAAAGCTATAAATAGGCTACCTCGGGGCAGTTCCGGCAAATCTCTGTCAGACTTCAGCGATGCGGACGACATCGCCCCCTGGGCAAAGGACGCCGTGAAGCTGCTGGTGGAAACCGGCACCATCGGCGGCAGCGGCGGCAAACTTTTGCCTCAGGACACCGCCACCAGGGCGCAGATGGCCCAGGTTTTGTACAGTTTGCTGACAAAATAAACAAGAGGAGGTTTTTATGAAAACAATTGTAAAAACGCTGCTGTTGGCGGCAGTGATGGCGGTATTCATCATGCTTCCGATGAAAGTGCAGGCGGCGACGCATGACGTCAGTACTTTGGAAGAGCTGAAGACTGTTGTTGCCAGCGCGTACAGCGGCGATACCATCAACATCACCGGCGACATAACGCTGGACAGCGATTTGACGATTACCAACCCAAATGCGTTTGCCATCACATCTTCGGGCAGCACAATTACGTGCGGCAGCTACAAAATAGTAATTGGCTCCGGCGCGGACGTGACTGTCGGCGGCAACCTGGCGATAACCGGCGCCGCAACGTCGACCATCTCGGTGCAAAGCGGCGGGCGCTTTGCCCTGGCCGGAGGTACTGTCAGCAACAGTGCCTTATATGCAATAGAAAGCAGCGGTAACGCTGTCATCAGCGGCGGCGCCATCAACACGGCGGGCAACGGCGGTGTTGGCGTCAGAGCCCTTAGTGGGGGAGTCACCATCAGCGGCGGCGCCATCAACGCGACGGGCGTCTCCGGCATAGGCATCCAAGCTGTTAACAGCGCCTCGGTCACCATCGGCGGCGGGATGGTCTCGGCCTCAGGAACGGGTGTCAGGGTGGAAAACAGAGCCTCGGTCACCATAAATAGCGGGACGGTCTCGGCGTCAGGATCAGGCGTCCTGCTGGCTGGCAGCACCTCCTCGGCCTCCGCCACCATCAACGGCGGAACGGTCTCGGCGTCGGGAGGGGCCGGAACCGGCGTGCAAGTAACTCTGGGCACGGCCCACATCAACGGCGGCACCATCTCAGGGGACGACAAGGGCGTTAATCTGGCCAGCGGACAGGTCAACATCACCGTGTCCGGCGGCCTGACGGTCAGCGGGGGCGTGTTTGCCAGCACCGGCCCCTCCTTCCTCAGCGCTCTCCCGTCGCCGGTCACGGTGACGGCGGGACATACCGGGCAGGTGGCCATTGCCGGCGTTGACGGGAGCATCACCTTTGCAATCGACCCCGCCACCTCTAGCGAGCTGGCGGCGAGCATCGCTTCCAACACCGTGACGCTGCAGCCTGTCCCGGCGACCCCGGCGGGCGGCTACGATCTAGTCCTGACCGCCCAGTCCGGTTCCGGGAACCTTAAGTTAACGGTCCCCGTTTCCGTGGAGAACCTGGATATTTCCGGCGACTTTACCGACCCCAACTTCAGGCAGGCGGTCTGGGAGTGGCTGGGCAACAGCGGTGCGCCGGGGAGCTTTACCAAGCAGGATCTGATCGCCCGGATGTCCGACCAAGGCTATACCCTTTATGTTGACAGCAAAAACATAGCCAGTCTGGCGGGGTTGGAGCATTTCCAGGGAACGGGAATTCAGGAGCTGGATTGCAGCTATAATCAATTGACCAGTTTGCCGGCTTTGCCTGATTCCCTAATTAGCTTGTACTGCTACAACAACCAGTTGACCGGCCTGCCCAGCTTGCCTGGCGGACTGCAGACACTGAACTGCAATTACAATCAGCTAACCCAATTGCCGGCTTTGCCTGCGTCCTTAAACACACTGCGCTGCGCAAGTAACCGGTTGACGGCGCTGCCCTCATTGGGGGCCAATGTCATTACGGTTGAATGCGGCTACAATCAATTAACCGGCCTCCCGCAGCTGCCAAGCGGTTTAAGTACATTGGGATGCAATAATAATCAACTGGAGGCATTGCCGGAACTGCCTCCCAATCTTCAGTGGCTATTCTGCGATGAAAACAGGCTGACAAGTCTTCCGGACCTGCCGGATACGCTCACAATTCTTAAGTGTGACAGGAACTTTATAAACGTCTTTTCCGGGCCTGAAAAAGACAGACTGGACGCTTGCCCGGCGGCCACAAAAACAGTTACACCCCAATACCGGTATGCTTACACGGGGACTGGCCTTGTGTTCACAAGGGCCGGTGAGACCCTGGGGATACAGGCGGCTGACGTGAAAAAAGAGCAGTCAGACGACGGCAATATGTGGACGGACACCTATGTGCAAACGGATTTCGGCCTGTTTGCTTTCGCCAGTTCCGATGAGAATGTGGCCGCAGTGGACAGCCAGGGTGTGGTAACGGCTGCCGGGAACGGAAGCTGTGTTATCTACGCCCGGTTTGCGGGCATCGCCTCGGCTTACACACAGATTGAAGTGCCTATTTCCATCCTGGTACCGCCTTCCATAACAACACAGCCAGAAAGCCAGACGGTAACGGCTGGACAGACGGCCACCTTCTCGGTAGAGGCGGCAGGAGACACACCTTTAAGCTACCAGTGGAAGAAAGACGGAGTTAACCTTTCCGACGGCGGCAACATCAGCGGTGCTGCTACGAACACGTTGACCATAAGCAATGTACAGTTATCGGATGCCGGAAGCTATGCGGTGATGGTATGGAATGCGTTAGGCGGCGCGACCAGCAATGAGGCGATCCTGACCGTGAAC
This sequence comes from Eubacteriales bacterium, assembly GCA_024655885.1. Lineage (GTDB taxonomy): Bacteria > Bacillota > Clostridia > Acetivibrionales > JANLFN01 > JANLFN01. The sequence continues at coordinate 5,275 of JANLFN010000036.1, forward strand.
ACGCCGCCGAACCGCAAATCAGATGTGCCTGCGACCACAACGGCCAGCGTAACCGTCTATGACGCATATACGCTTGATCTTTCAACGATATTCGAGGATGCCGACGGCGACAATCTGACCTACAAGGTATCGGTGAACGGCGCCGCGTATGCTGCGGCAGATAAAAACTACTCCTACACGCCGGCTGTCACCGGTACAGCCACACTGATATTCAAAGCCTATGATGGGACCGAGGACTCCTCCGACACGTATACCGTGTCACTAAATGTTGAGGGTATCCCGGTCAGCATTCAGGACATTCCGGGCGTGACCCCTCCGGAAAGAGGAGCAACGCCCGTAACCGTGATAACTGAAACAGATCAATACACAGGAACCGTGAGCTGGTCGCCGAACCACAATCCTTTTGCCAGCAGCACCGTCTACACGGCGACCATCATCCTGACTCCGAAAGGAAACTATACCCTGACCGGCGTGGCGGAAAATTACTTCAAAGTGGCGGGCGCCGTATCGGTAAGCAATGAAGCTGATTCAGGCGTAGTGACTGCCGAATTTCCCGCTACAGCTCCCCCGAACAGTAAGCCCGTAGCGAAAAGCCCGGCACCTGTCATATGCGTGACGGCGAGCGGTACAACCAAATTCAATGCTTACGATATCGCAGAGGATGCGGATGGAGACCCGCTAACCATCACAGCCATGATGACATTCCCCGACTCTAATATAATAGCGACGACAAGCCTTGACAGCGGCACTGTTACCCTCGCCGGCAAAGCAGCGGGCGAAACGTCGTTTACAGTTAAGGTCAGCGACGGGGAGGATTTTGCATATATAACAGTGCAAATTTCTGTGACCGAATTTGCCGGCGGCGACGGTACGGAAGCAAACCCCTACCAGATCGCCGATGCATACCAGTTGAATAACGTGCGTAAACATCTGGATAAACACTTTATTCTTATAAGCGATATTGATCTGGATGTATCTCCCTTCAACATATGGAACGGCTGGGAACCCATCGGCGATTCTTCCAGTCCGTTTTGCGGCAGCTTCAACGGCGGTAATCATACTATCAGCAACCTCAAAATCAGACAGACCGTTAAGAGTTATGTCGGTCTTTTCGGCTACATAGGCGCTAATGCCAATGTTCGTAACGTAAAACTTAAACTGGTCGATATAGTTGTTGATCCAGGGGAATTAACTGTCTTCTGCGCCGGCGGTCTGGCAGGATATAACGAGGGCAGCATCAGCAAATGCCATGTTTCCGGCAGTGTGTCGGGAGACTTTAATGTCGGCGGCCTTGTGGGCCAAAACGATGGCCTTGTTAGTGAAAGCTCTTCCACCAGTGTTGTGTCAGGTGATCGTTATGTCGGCGGCTTGGTAGGCAGCTGCGAGCAAGAAAGTAATACTGTGAACTGCTACTCCGCGGGGAGGGTACAGGGCAGCGGCAATGTAGGCGGCCTGGTAGGTTACCGCAGCTCCAATTCAACCGTAACCGGTTCCTTCTGGGATACTCAGACGTCCTGTCAAGTAAGCAGTCAAGGCGGTACGGGCAAGACCACCGCGGAGATGAAGCGGAAGTCCACCTTCATGGAAGCGAACTGGGATTTTGACAGCACCTGGAACATTGTGGAAAATTCCACATATCCCTATTTCAAGTGGCAGACTGATGATTTCGACTTCGCGCCTCCGGTATTCGCCGAAAATTACCCGCAAACAGGCGATGTTACCCACGAATCTGCGGAACTGCAGGTTCAAATGGATGAGGCAGGTACCGTTTATTATGTGGTGCTGGAATCGGCTGCTGGTACCATCAGTGCCGCTCAGATAAAGGAAGGGACGGACTCAGTCGGTAATGCCCTGAATGAAAACCGGAAAGGAAGTCTGGAGATAGCGGGAGGCGGCGTATTGGCCGAGACAGTCATTAACGGACTTGATCCTGAGACGGAATACTATGTTTATATGACGGCCGAGGACGCAGCGGGGAACCTGCAGCCAGACGCCTGCATATCCAGTGTGCAGGTGGCCACGTCAGAGTTGACGCCGGTGTATATAACGAAGCAACCTTTGAGTCAGACGGTAACGGCGGGGCAGGCGGTTACCTTCACAGTGGAAGCGGCAGGGACAGAGCCGTTGAATTACCGGTGGAAGAAGGGCGGGGCGGACCTGACCGACAACGGCAGCATCAGCGGGGCCGCGACGGCAACACTGACAATCAGCAATGTGCAGGCGGCGGATGCCGGAAGCTACACCTGC
>JANLFN010000037.1 GCA_024655885.1 Eubacteriales bacterium
TGAAAGGATTCTAAAAAATAAAAACTAATATTTCGTAAAGTCATGCTAGTGCTTGCACTTGGCGAAGGGGTGTCCGTAAACCTGCTGATAGGCGATGTCGCGAGCGCTTTGCGCGAGCGAGCCTATCAGCAGGCGAAGCCCGCGCCCCGATAATCGGACGAGCGAGCGCAGCGAGCGATGTCCGATTATCGGTCCCGGCTTCACGACGCCTCTGAGCCTTAAGACGCAGCCCGGGGCTTACGTTTTGCTTGCAAATCTTAGCCCCGGGCAAGTCAGGTCATGGCTAACTTAGGCCCAGGGGTGTGGCGCGCCCGCCCGTGACAACCGCTACCCGCGCCCGCTGCGTGAAGCCAATGTTATGCGATGTGCGTTACAGAATTACCACTCCATATTTTGTTGGGTATCAATAAAATAGGATAGGTTTTCTAAACTATGCTCAAGTTCTTCCTGACTCATAAGCAAATATTTTTTATATCTTTCGATTGATTTATTATTAAAAGCTATATCAAATCCGTAGTTTAAATAAGTCATTACGGTGGAAATTGACCCATTAGTAAAAAAGTCTTCACATTCATCAAACCCACGGCAAACATCATCAAATTCCATATGAGAAATTGGAAACAAAGTACTTCTTACTCCGACAGATAGTTTAGCTGGAATTGCTCCAATTTTATCAAAATGTACAAAATAATGAGCCTCCGTCGCGGTCCAATCCACCATGAGCTAGTACTCTGTAAAATCTAAATCTACAATATTTTAGGATATAAGTGGCGTAGCTTCACACGAGCATCGGCGGTAGTAAAATGCCAAGAAACGCCTTTCTGATTAGAGTTGCGATCCGATTCCCAAAATGTCATTTCCCGGTTAAGTGTTTCCATAGAATCTATGCGCAAATTGAGACACTGCTTGGTCAGAGCAGATAACTCGATTTCAGCAACATTGAGCCAACTGCCATGTTTAGGCGTATAGTGGATTTCAAGCCGCTTAGCCAGACTGAGCGCTTCTTCCGCTGGAAATGCTTCGTAAAGCGAAGATATGTTGTGCGTGTTCAAATTATCCATTACGAGACAGATTTTTTCTGCATCGGGATAATAATTGCAGAGAAGGTTCTTGACTTCTCTGGCCCAATCCGTCTTTTTACGAGTATCGCTAGCATTAACATGTCGCCATCCACCCAGTGGCTCTGTGAAAAGGAAGATGCTGCAGGTTTCTTGGCGTTTGTATTCAGAGTCATATTTTACAATGGAACCAGGCTTTGCGGGGATAGGATCTTTAACTTCAGCAAGCAACTGATATGGCTTTTCATCCATACAGATTACTGGGACAGCCGGATTATAGCTGCGCTGATAAACATCCAATACGTCTTCCATACAGGCTACAAACGCTGCACTGCCGTTCTTAGGGATGCACCAACATTTACGAAGATGTGGCTTTAGTTCGTTTTTTTAAAATACTCCCTACACTGGTATGACTGACATCGGTGATGATACCCAATTCAACGCTTTTATCTGCCAAAAGCCTTAGCGTCCAACGGGAATAACCTTCCGGCGGTTCTGCGCAGCTTAGAGCAATAATCTTCGCTTCAACCTCACCTGTGATCTTTGCTTCTATCGGAGGAGTTTTCCTTTGTTTGCGCTTTAAGGTAGCTTGAGTGCCTTTCTCGAAATACGATTTCTTAACCTTCATCACTGTGGTAGTAGACGTATTGAGTACCTCGGCAATCTTTGCAATACTCATTTTTTTGTCGGAGTTTTCGTCCAGCAAGAGTAATATATTAGCACGTAAAATTGATTTAGCCGGAGATGTTCCACACTTAACTGTTTTTTGCAGTTCTCTACGTTCTTCCTTGGTTAGCGTAACGCTGTATATCTCTTTAGCCATACTACTGCCCCCTTTCTTGGGGACAGTGTAACATACAAACGACAAATATACAACTTTTATATTTTACAGAGTACTAGTTTCGGTCAGGCATTTCCGTCAGCTTTTTGCCATCTTGGTTCATCCGCAACACTAAATAAAAAGGACTACGAATTTGTTTTGCTGAATGTAGATGTTGCTTTAACTGCTCAGTTTCATCAAAATCAACTGTGGTTCTTCGGTAGGGCCTAATAACATTTGCGTTAATCATAATTATCTCCTTGGTGCACAATTTCGCCTAACGGGGCGCGGGTTTACGACGCCCTTGCGCCCTAAGGCGATGACTGAGTTCTAGAGTTGCTTGCAACTCTTAGCGAAGTCGAGCCGGGTCCTGCCGGTCTTGGGCGCAAGGGTGTGGCGCGCTCGCTCCAGCCCCACCTCAAAACCGGCCCGCGTTGAACTTGCTTACCGCGCCCACTGCGTGAAGCCATTGTTATACGACGTATGTGCCGCTTATAAGAATCGCTAAATCTTTATTGACACGTGTATTTTATACGTGCTATTATTCTTCTATAAGGAGGCGTTGGGATGAAAGGTTACTCTTCAAAAGAGATTATCAAACTATTAATAACAGATGGTTGGTATCTCGTTGAAGTCTCTGGTGACCACCATCAGTTTAAACATCCTTCTAAAAAGGGTAAGATTACTGTTCCTCATCCCAATAAAGACCTTCCTATAAGGATCGTAAAAGGCATTTTTAAACAAGCTGGAATTGATCCCAAATGAACCGTACTTTTATACGAGGGGTGATACTATGAAAAAGAATAAGTACATTTACCCGGCTATTTTTTCATTTGATGATGATGGAATTTCTGTTGAATTTCCTGACCTACCCGGCTGCCTTACCTGCGGAGATACCGAGGATGAAGCTATAAGAATGGCTAAAGATGCTTTGGGTTTACATTTATACGGAATGGAAAGAGATGGTGACCCACTCCCCGTTCCTTCTAGCTTAAACGAAATCAAAACTGAATCCAACCAGGCTGTAATCCTAATTGATGTGTGGATGCCAGTGGTCCGTGATGAGATTGAAAACAGGGCCATCAAAAAAACTCTCACCATACCCAAATGGCTTAATGACATTGCGGAACATAATAACGTAAACTTCTCGCAGGTTTTACAAAGTGCTCTCAAAGAACATCTCGGTATAACCCGAAATTCACATTGATTTTTATCGGAGGCTACAAAGCCTCCCTTTCTGTTTAGGCACATATGTCGATTAACGTATGCGGGTTTGCGACGCCGCCGAACCTTAGATAGCTCCTATCTTAGGTGAGGCGGTGTGGGTGAGGCCATTACATTCTTGTCTACATTCTTTATGGCCGAACCCCGAAGCGCAAACCCTGCGGTTAGGCGAAGTGTAAAAAATACCTTATTTAGTCTCCAAAAAATCAACAAACATCCTGGTGAATTCTATTGGAAATAACATCGGAGTATGGTGGCCACCTTTTTCAAAGACATGAGTTCTTGCCTCCGGGAATAAATTAATAAGCTCCTGAAATCTGTCAATGGTATCTTTATCATCTCTGCTGTTTATTAAAAACACGGCGCCTTTCCAATTTAAAACATCGGGCAGTTCTTCTTTAAGACTTTCAATGAGGCTTCCATAGAATGAAATCAACTTTTTTTGATCAACGTTTTCATAAATTTTTTCTAAGTATACACGGCGGTATGAGTTCCATGTTGATTCCGGCACATTTTTTATACGCTTTTTAATAGCCATATTTATTATAAATTGGGGGATATACTTTATTATTCTCATTTTCTTGTTTTGGACTCTTTTAATGAATGATGAGCATACAAAAAATGTATGGGTTAATATAATTTTATCTACTTTTTCCGGAAATAATGAAATAAAATATTGCACTAATAACCCGCCATAAGATAGACCGCATAGAACAACATGTTTAATATTCTCACAATCCAGAATAGTGTTCAAAACATTTGCCCGTAAATAAAATGATTCGGAGATCAAATCAAATGAAGGTGCAATAATTTGATAAGATTTCTCCAACTCATTTATCTGATATGCCCACATCCCTGCATCAAATCCGCCACCATGGAGAAAAACGATTGCTTTATCAGTTTTTTCTCCTGAACGGATATATTTCCACACTTTGTTTTGATAAGTAATTGTTTTATATGGATGACGCTTCCAAAAATCATCAAAATATGCTCGTGCTTTTTCCTCATCTATTTTATATATACTTTTCCTCATCATTTTTTCTCGCTCCTTTTTACATTTCGCCTAACGTCCGCCCATTCCCGACGTGGATTCGCCTTACTTAGCTCTTAAGTTAGGCGAATCCATGTGGTTGAGGACTCTTCTTTACTTGTCCAACCTACTTTGAGTCCGAAACCCGAAGCGGGAATGGAGCTGATCTCCGCAGTACCAGCCCATCTTTCAGGTAAACTTACGCGCCATCCGAACCATGGAAGGTTGGATGGTCGGCATCATTGAATAACAAAAAATTAATACAGAATATGTTAAATTGGCTATTTTTTCGAGTATAAACCCATTAACTGAGCTTGTCCCAAAATATGTTGCTCCATTGCTTTTAAAAGTTTTTTTCGAGTCATTTTAGGATCTAATTTCATTTTTGTATCTAAGGCGTATATCTTAAAATAATAACGATGTGTCCCAAAAGGAGGGCTTGGTCCCATATAGGCGTTTCGATTAAAAAAGTTTTTGCCTTGAATCGTTCCATCGGGAAAAGAGTCTTGCTGAGGAACGCCTTCCTTCAATTCTCTCTTCTCAGAAGGAATATTGTATAAAATCCAATGTGAAATTATGCCCACTATTGGAGCATCAACATCTTCGGCAATAATTGCAAAACATTTGGTTTGATCAGGAGGATTTTCCCAATTCAAAGGAGGAGAAATATTTTTTCCCAAACGAGTATTACTGTAAAGATCAGGAATCGATTCCCCATTTTTAAATGCTTTACTTAATAATCTAAATTCCATATTCATAGACTCCTTTGTTTTTGCTCCAATATGATTACAAAGTATTATAATTAATAGCGCAAAAAGTATAGTCTTTTTCAAATCAAAGACAACTCCTCAAATCATTATATTTTATGATTGACTCCTCTGATCCTCCCAAAAGGCCATGCCCAGGAAGGGCTGACCTAGGGCTGGTATTGCGGAGATCGTCCGCCGGTTACCGACGTCGATGAATCCTAGCGCGACGCGCTTGGCGAATCGATGTGGGCGCGCCTACTTCATGATTCCACTTCTTCGAATCTACATCATGAGCAACTACTTCCCTGATTCACTTCGCTGACTATCCGCGCCCCGATCTCCGCAGTACCAGCCCCTCTTTCAGTTTAGCTCTCACGCCAGCTAAACCATGGAGGGTTGGTGGTCGGCCTAATTTATACTTCAGTAGGCAAATCCCTTTCTAATTCCTCAACGGTACTTGATTTTTCCAAAGTAATAATTACATTTACACTTGGTTCAGCATAAACTTCTTCTCCATCAACTTCTCCTAATTCTGTTCGTACCGGAAATGCTAGCATTTCTTTTTCTAATGAAAATTGAGCATTTACACCTTCTTTATTTCCCCGAGCATCTAATCTAATCCACTGGTCCAAACTTTTAATATAAACAGAATTTAATCCATGAAGAACAAGTTTTGGTATTTCCTCTGAAAAGATCAACTTCTGATAACAAAATCCGGTGGGAATACCTAGACTTCGCAACAAAGCCGCTAATAGATGTGCTTTTGCATAACATATCCCTTGCCCATACTTTAAAACATCAGAGGCTTTGCATGTAATGATATTTCCTTTGATATCAAAGGTATGGCAGATTTTGTCGCGTACAAATTCATAAATGGTTTTTATTTTTAATTCTTCGCTATCTATTTCTTTCACTAGAGATTTAGCACATTGGATTATTGCCTCATTTTCAAAATCAATTACTTCTGATGGTTTTAGATACTCATTTATATCTTTCTTTATCCTATTCATCACAGTATTCCTCTTAGTAATTCTTTGTTTTAAGGCCGTGCCCATGGATGGGTCGGCTCAGGGCTGGTATTTCGGAGATCGGGGCGCGGGTTTACGACGCCCCTGAGCCCTAGTGCTTGCACTTGGCGAAGGGGTGTCCGTAAACCTGCTGATAGGCGATGTCGCGAGCGCTTTGCGCGAGCAAGCCTATCAGCAGGCGAAGCCCGCGCCCCGATAATTGGACGAGCGAGCGCAGCGAGCGATGTCCGATTATCGGTCCCGCATTTCCGACGTCACCGAGCCTTAAGGACGAAGACTGAGCCTTAGAGTTGCTTGCCAACTCTTGGCGAAGGCGAGGTCGGCCGCGACTGCGGTTAGGCTCGGGGATGTGGCGCGGTAAGCTTCAGCCCCGCCCAAAATCTGGCCCGCGCTGAACCTGCTAATCCGCACCCGGAGCGGAAATGCAGTGTTATGTGATGGAACGCGCCCCCAAATGCTAACCAAGATAAATTGACATCATATATAATGTCATTATATAATATTACTCAAAGGAGATGAGAGAATGTGACCCAAAAGGATAAGCTAATAAAGAAAATAAAAGATGCAAAGACTGCAGACTTTGATGATATTCATCTCTTACTTACACAGCTTGGATTTGATTACCGTTGTAGAGGTTCTCATTATACATATGTTAAGGACTCATATGTTATAGGAATAACACGACACGGTCAGCAAGTTAAAACAATTTACTTAAAGAATGTCCAGGACCTATTGGATAACATGGGTTTATAATTCTACAAAGGAGTGAAGCAAAATGGAAAAAACCCTTGAATATTATCTGGAACTTAATTATCCGTTCAATGTAAAACCAGATCTTGATGACGGCGGATATATTATTGAGTTCCCCGATCTTCGCTATTGTGTCGGAACCGGTAATACTATTGATGAAGCAATTGAAGATGCTATGATTACAAAAGAAGAATGGATAAAGGCAGCATACGAACATAATGTAACCATTCCGGAGCCACTAAGCAATGAAGAATTTAATGGTCGTGTAACGCTTCGTCTACCAAGGACGCTCCATAGAAGTATTATTGAGACTGCTAAAAGAGAGGGCATTAGCGCTAACCAATTTCTTCTTCATCTTATCAGTTTAGGCATGGGTACTAAACCCGTTGGAATCAAGGCTCGAAAGATAAGACGTTCCACTATAGGCAGCAGGGGAACCACCTCTTCAAAAAAATAAACTGACCCTCAAATAATTAGGCCCTTCATGGGTCTTTTCTTTTTTAGCGCGCTCTGTCATATAACGGCCCTGCATTGCCGACGTCTTCCGACCTTAAGGCGAAGGCCAAGCCCTGTAGAGTAGGACCAGGTCAGGCAGTAAACGAACCCTTCCTGGGACCCCTCGA
>JANLFN010000038.1 GCA_024655885.1 Eubacteriales bacterium
GTGTATCCGTGATTTATAAGGGTTTGGTAAAATATGTCGCCAAACTCGGGTTAAAACAAAAAAGGAAAAGAAAGAGGAACTTAGCCAAAGCGGGGGTCTTGCTTTTGATACAGAAAGTTGATGTCAAAAAATAAAGAACATAGACAGATAGACTTTAAAAATATAAGACCTGAATTAGCCGTTGATAATTTTAAAAAGGTATGTCGTTCTCGTCAAATTCGGCCTCTTCAATTTCTTCACAAAGCATTTTTTCTTTAGCCTTATCCCAAGGCTCAAGAAGGCCTTTTGTTAGAAAATATGTTGGCTTGCCGCATGTTTCGCAATAGCGGGCATTGCCGGGGTTATAATGATAAACCTCATCATTAGCGAATCTATCCCATTCCCCTTCACAACGGTTATAAAGCCCGGTTCCGCATATCCTGCAATATTCCGCCTTTTTACTAAACTCCTCATTTTCACACAAAGGACATCTTGTAACCCTCAAATTTTCATCCATAGGATATCCGTCTTTGTAAATCATCTAGAATCCCCCATTTTAAAGAAATAATCAGCTTTATCCTCCCGGAGAAGCTTATCATAGTAGTTGTTTTTAGCCTGCTCCCAGCCAGTTAATAAACCGTGAGAATAAAATACAGTGGGGCTGCCGCAAAGTTCACAGAACCGTGCGTTGCCATGGTTCTGATGGTAGCATTGTTCATAATGCCAGTTTGAGCAGTAATTATAAAGTGGCATCCCGCAAATCCGGCAGTATTGGGCATTAGAACTGAACTCTTCGTTGCCGCAGACGGGGCAGTGAGTAAGCCTATATTCCTCGTCTAAAACATATCCGTCCAAATAATCAAATGTTGCAACACCATTTCCGCTGTCATTTAATTGGCAGCCGCAGATACAGCAGTATTCGGCATATGGAGAAATTTGCTTGTTGCCGCAGGTGCTACAGACAATAAAAGGAAAAGAATGCAAAAGATCCAAACGTTTTAAGTGATTAAGCCTTTTCCATAGAGCCTGCCGGGAAACAATAAAATGTTTGGCTGCAGCGTCGATGGGGTTTAAATTAGCGGTCAAAACAAGGTTCTTAGGCATCAAGAACCGGCCGGCAAATTCATCGGCCATTAAGTCATCAAGAAATATTTCATACGGGCTCTTACAGTTTATGGGAACTAATAAATGACCCAAGGCAATATGGGCTAACTCATGGGCGATAGTGAAATTTGTCCGCCGGTCCCTTGAAGTAGCATAGGGATAGCGTACCTTGTTTTTATTGATAAGTATCATATATAATCCGGGGTTGAACCCAGGATATGGTTCCAACTTTGCCAAAGCGTCCACCTTGTTGGGCATATCAACAAACCCATAAGTAAATGGAATAATCTCCATAACAGCCATTTTTTCAATAATCTTGATACAATCAATGGGCCAGGTAGCCGGCGAAATATTAAAAACCTTAATAAACCACTTGAGCCTCACATCGATGTATTCCAGCCAATGGTCGGGAATTAAATCAAGAGTATAATAGCGGGGTTCATAGAATTCCGGCAATCAATAACCGCCCTCCTTAGACAAGAAAATACGAACAAGTGTTCGTGTTTTCATTATAGCGCCATTGGAAAATTAAGACAAGTACCCGCTTGTCATTTTTTCTTTTTCAAAAATTGTTCAAGTAGAGCCTGAGTCTGAGCTTTAATTAACGCCCTTTCATCTTCGGTTAATTTCTCAGCGGTGACCCGGTAAGCCAAATTTGCCCAGTCCCTGTCTTTTTGGTACATTTCTTTTGCCCGCTGTTCAATATCGATAACCTTGCCGTTTTCATCGCGATAGATACTTTCTGTGTATCCTCTATGCTCAACAACTTCTTCAATATATCCGGCTTCTTTCATCAGTTCGGAAAAACTTACCCCAAGATATGGCGCCACTGCTTTTAAAATAAGGGGAGAAGGCTTCTGGCGTTCACCGGACTCAAGGCGCGATATTTCCGTGTTGCTGATTTTGGCTAATTCCGCAAGCTGTCTTTGCGATAGCCCTCTTTTTTCACGTAAGTTTCTAAAATAAGTTCCGAAAGCCATTTTATCACCTCCTTAAAGCTATTATACAAAAAGTGTTGCCAAATAGCAATGTAAATATACCAAAACATTTGACAAACGGTTACGGTATTTGCTAGGATAAATGTGTAACTGAATAGAAACACAGAGAGGGGAATGAAAATGCATGCAAATAAGGAATATGTACAAGAACTGATAAAAAAACACAATTGGTCCCAAAACAAGTTTGCAAGGCAAGCCGGGGTCTCCAAGACTACAGCCAGCCGATGGCTGAATGGTAAACGAGGTGCAGGGAGGCGGCTGATTTCCGGGATTATTAAGGCTTTTCCAAATGAGCCTTTAGACAAGCTATTTTTTTTAGAGAAACCGTTACCGAATGGTTACAAAAATAAGGCTAATAGAGGTTGAAAGAGCAATGTATGCGGTTTTTGAAGAAGGACGGATAAATGTTTATGAGGCCTACCTTTACCGGGAAGTCATCAAAGAAATGCAGGGACGATATTGGGATCCGGAGCGCAAGGTTTGGACTGTACCCTTTAATGCGGAAAGCATATCTACACTTAAAGTTATCGGCTGCGAGTTCAAGGGTGTGCTGGTAAATATGGTTCTTACAATCAGCAAGGACAAGCCCCAAATTCCTGTTGAACCTGTGGAACCGATGCCCATCAGAGTAAAGCCCTATCAGCATCAGGTGCAGGCATATAACTTTGTTGGAAACCTTCTCGGCTTGTTTGCCGGAGGTGGTGCGAATTGAAGGTGATTTGTAGTTATTGCGGAGTTGAGTTTGATAAAAAAGCACCGCTCTTTGAAAACAATTTCTGTTCAAGAGAGCATTTTTACCGCTGGAATTCAAAGCGAATCAGTACTTACAACAAAGAAAAAAATCCCATGAACAAGCCCGGGGGAGTCCTTGAATCGAGGTTGCGTAAAAGCTTGAAACTTCGGGATAAAGGTAAAGGCGTGACTTACAGAAAGCTTCTTGGAAGACATGAACATAGAAGAATGGCGGAAGAATTCTTTGGAACAGAGCTGACCTCGAATGATATTGTCCATCACATAAATGGAAATAAACGGGACAATTCGCCATTAAACCTTCAAATATTAAGCCGCAGTGAGCATGCAAAGTTACACCTTGGAAAAGGGGGTGGTGCCAATGCCAAGCTCTGATAGCAAGGGAGCTGCCTTGCTAATGGAGATGGGTTAGCCCAGGTACCGGCAAAACCCTGACAACAATCGCTTTGCTTGGCAGGGCATTTCTTAACGGCCTGATTAACCGGGTGCTTATTGTAGCACCGCTGTCAGTAGCAAATGTCTGGGCAGAAGAATGTGAGAAGTTTGCAGCCTTCGACTATGTATTGGCAGTACTGGAGGGAGACAGCGGCAAAAAGGCCGATACTCTAAGGCACATGACGGGAACAGGTCTGCAGGCGGCAGTGCTGAATTACGAAAGCACCTGGCGGCTGGAGGAGGAATTGCGGAAATGGAAGCCGGAAGTAATAGTTTGCGACGAATCCAGCCGTATCAAAAACCCCAACGCCAAGCAGTCGAAGGCCCTGCACCGGTTGGCAAAACAGGCAAAATATAGGCTGATTCTCACTGGAACACCAATCCAGAACAATCCGCTAGACTTCTTCAGCCAGTATAAGGTGCTGGATGAAAGCATCTTCGGCCCAAGCTATTATGCATTCCGTTCCAGGTATGCCACCATGGGCGGCTATGGCAACCATCAGATTGTCGGGTATAAAAACCTGCCGGAGCTGGTGCAAAAGGCGCACTCGGTGGCTTACCGGGTAACCAAGGAAGAAGCGCTGGATTTGCCGGAAATGGTGGATGAAACGAGGTATGTGACCCTTGACCCGCAAGGCATGAAAATTTATGAAAGCTTAGAGGCAGCCTCTTATGCAGAACTGCTGAAGGGCGAGGTGGTTGTTAGGAACATCCTCACGCAGCTATTACGCTTGCAGCAGGTGACGGGCGGCTTTATCCGGGATGATGAAGGCGGCCCGGTGCAGCAGGTGTCAAAGGCAAAGCTTATGGCTCTCGAGGAAATCATCGAGGATGTACTGGGGGAGGGAAGCAAACTGGTCATTTTTGCAAGGTTCGTGCCGGAGATCGAGGCTATATGCAAACTGCTTGAAGGAAAGGGTATCAAGCACTCGGTGATATCGGGAGAGGTCAAAAACCGGTCAGAGCAGGTGCAGCAGTTTCAGGAAAATCCGGAAGTCAGAGTGTTTGTGGGACAGATACAGACAACAGGGCTTGGCTTGACACTCACAGCGGCCAGTACGGCGGTGTTTTACAGCATGGACTTTAACTATGCAAACTACTCCCAGGTCCGAGCACGCATCCACAGAATCGGACAGCGAAATACCTGCACATATATTCATCTGGTCGCTAAGGGCACGATTGATGAAAAAGTCTTAAAAGCCCTGCAGCGCAAGGAGGATGTTGCAAAGCTGCTGGTCGATAACTGGCGCACTTTTTTCAGGAGGTAAGAGATATGCAAAACGATATGTTTGAACTGGCTGACAGGCTAAAGAGCCTCAAAGAGAGTAAGAAGGAAGCTGAGGATGCTCTCAAGGCCATCAATGCGGAGCTTGAGCAGGTGGAGCTAAAGCTGGCGGAGATGATGGTTAATGAAGAGACGCAATCCTTCAACAGGTCGGGTACCTTGTTTTACCTGACCACCAAAACCTATGCTTCTTGTGCAGGAGACAGCAAGGAACAGCTGTATGAGGCATTGAGGCAGAACGGGTACGGTTCACTGATTTATGAGACGGTCAATGCAAACAGCCTGTCTGCCTTTACAAAGGAACAGATTGAAGCCAATGACGGCGAACTGCCCGAATGGCTCAAAGGCTTAGTAAATGTATTTGAAAAAACAACAGTTACCTTAAGAAAGGCGAAATAAGGGAAAGGAGCTTGAGAACTATGAAAAGTAATGAACAGGAAAAGGCTATGACGGTAATAAACGGTAGCTTTGTGCTTCCTAACCTGGAGGGGGAAATCGCAGAAGCGATGGACAGTGAAATGGAGGGCCTTCCAATAAGCTTTGACAGAGCGAAGATTCCTGCTGGCGGTGGGCTTGCCTTCGAGGTACCTGGAGAGGACCCGGACTCGCCGGATATGCTCAAGGAGCTTGTCGGCGTGATTGTAGACCACCATCCGGTCAATGCCTACTGGCAGGAAAAGTTCAACGGCCAGAACAACCCACCGGATTGCTCCTCCATGGATGGAAAGAACGGAGAGGGCAGCCCGGGCGGCAAATGCGCCTCCTGTCCATATAACCAGTTTGGTAGCGGGGATGATGGTTCAGGCAAGGCCTGTAAGAATATGCATCGCGTCTACCTCTTAAGGAGCGGTGAACTGATTCCAATCCTTCTGACGCTGCCTCCAACCAGCATCAAGGCCTTTGCGGATTATCTCGGCAAGCGCGTGGTTTCAAAGGGCAAACGCTCCTATGGCGTGCTGACCAGGGTGACGCTTAAAAAGGCAGTCAGCAGCACAGGCATCCAGTACAGCCAGGCGCAATTTTCAGTGGCAGCAAGCCTTGAACCTGAAGCAATCAGGATCATGAAGGAATTCTCTGAAAGAATAAAGCCGGTTACAAGAAAACTTGCCATTACTGAAGTGGATACAGTTGAGGAAGTCAAAGAGGCAGAGGAAGAGGTGCTTCCTCTTTAAATATAGGGGTCGCCGGGGGCAGGCTGTCTGCTCCCGGAGGCCTCAGGCAAAGGAGGTCAGTAAATGGCGTATGAGCTTGTAACAACCTTGGCTGCATCGAAAGAATATCTGAAGCCATTATTGGAAGGCGAAACAAAGGTGGTGGCCTTCGACTTTGAGACTTCGCCCATAGATGAATGGCGTGGAGATAAGGATGCCGCTCTTGACCCGCACAAGGCAGATATTACGGGTGTTTCTTTAAGTATTGCGCCCGGAACAGGCATATATGTTCCGATTAAGCATCAGACGGGCAAAAATGCAGAGGATATAGGCGGCATTATGCTTTTCCTGTCAAAAGAAATATTCCAAAACAAGCACATAATCAAGGTGGCGCATAACTTGAGCTTCGAGGCGATGTTCCTGTATAAATACGGCGTTGTGGTATTGCCGCCGGTCTATGATACCATTGCGGCTGCGCAGCTTACCCTGAAGGAGGAAATGGGCTTCAGGGAGCTTAAGGACTGCGGCTTGAAAACTCTGGTGCCAGCGCTTTTCAATGTGGAACTTCCCACATACAGCGAGGTTACTGAAGGAAAGCACTTTGACGAGTTGGATCCTGAGGATAATGAGACAGTGCGTTATGCGTGCGCAGACTCGGATTTTGCTCTCCGGCTGTATTACCGGTTTAACGAGTGGTTTGACCGGTTCCTTCCAAAGCACCGCTTTGTGTGTGAGGAAATCGAAAGCCCCACCGCAGTTTATACCGGCATCATGAAATATAACGGGATTGCTGTTGACCGGGAGCTGATGGAGCAGAAAAAGCAGGAAGCAGAACAGAAGCTTGCAGAGCTTAAGAGACAGATCTGTGAAGCGGCGGGCAGGGAGCTTGACATTGGTGCCAATGCGGCAACGGACGAGTTTAAGTGGTTTCTTTATGAGGAGCTGAAGCTGCCGGTAGTAAAAACCACAGCCAAGTTTGCAGAGGCGGCAGATGATGAAACCATGGTGCTTTTGAAGGAATGGTGCACTGTTCATAACCCTGTGCTGGTGAGGTTCTTTGAGCTCATTCAGGAATACCGCAAGTGGGGTAAAATCAAGTCTACATATATCGATGGCTACCTGCAGCATATCAACGAGGCGACAGGACGGATTCATCCTGATTTATTCCCGCTAGCGTGAGTTTACGATTTAACTTACACGAAGTGCCCTTAAAGCCTGATTTAAT
>JANLFN010000039.1 GCA_024655885.1 Eubacteriales bacterium
TGTTGGATTTTTGATGAAAAATTATTGTCACTGATTGATGACAAACAAAATGTCAGTGACAAAAGAGCCGGCCTTATTGATATAATGTTAAAAATTTTGTTATTGTTATTTTAAGAGGTGAAGGTAATGGGTGATGCTCCCTTACATTTTAAACTGAATATGAAGACTGGTTTTTTCAAGTCAGAGCCATATATTGTTACAGTAACAGATGAGGCGATAACCTTTGTCCGTAATCGAAGGAAGACGAGGGAAAGCAAAAAAATCATTTCATGCGCGGATGTCAAATCAATCGCCATTTTCGAGAGATCACCCGCTGAACTGGAGGTCAGGACAGAAAAGGAGGTGCTTATCGGAATTTTGCAAGAGCCTGTTGATGCGGCCAAAGTGTCGGAAGTTTTACAGGCCATGTTCGGCATGAGATTTTGGCGAGTTTAAGGCAAGTTTATCATGAAATATTCGGATTAGCAGTGAAATGTAAAGAAAAAAATAATGTGCATGAATGTGGAGGTGGATCTGGAGATGAATAGATATAGAATCAAAACATATGTAGCATATATTTTAATTGCGATAATGTTCTTTTCAGTTGCGCCAACAGTATATGCGGCGCAGGTTTTCACAGACATTGAGGCTCATTGGGCAAAATCGCAAATTACAGATTGGGCAGGAAAAGGATTAATCAAGGGCTATTCTGACGGCAGCTTCAAGCCGGACAATAACATCACCAGGGCTGAATTCATGGCCATGGTCAACCGAGCTTTTGGTTATGAAAAAAAGGATATTGTTGCCTTCAAGGATGTACCTACAGGTGCTTGGTATTATGAGGAGGTGGCAAAAGCCAGGGCTGCCGGCTATATCAGCGGCTTTGAAGACGTCACCCTCCGACCGGATAATCCTATTACCAGGGCCGAAACGGCAGCAATTATCATGCGGATTAAAGGCCTTGCTGCAGATTCTGGCGCTGCTGCAAAATTTTCCGATGAAGCCGGCATCCCCGCATGGAGTAAAGGAGCAGTCGGCGCGGCAGTCAGAGCCGGCATCATGGGCGGCTATCCTGACGGCAGTTTCAAAGCTGGCAATACTATTACCCGGGCGGAAGCAGTAGTAGCATTAAATAGAGCATTAGGCTCAACAGAAACCATAACAGTAACCTATGATAAAGCAGGGGTTTACGGCCCGGCGGAAGGAATCGTAACAGTAAAAGGCAGCGTTATTATTAAAGCCGAAGGGGCAACCCTGCAGAATACCTTCATTGAAGGGGATTTAACCATTGACAAAGCTGTTGGTGAAGGCAATGTTACCCTGAAAAATGTAACTGTCAAAGGTACTGCCTACATTAATGGCGGTGGAGCTAACAGTGTACACCTGATCGACACAAACCTGACGAAAGCTCTTGTTCTGAAAACAAACGGCAGTGTAAGAATCGTTGCTTCCGGAAACGCAGAAGTGGGGCAGCTAGTGGCTCAGTCCAGCGTTAAAGTGGAAGAAGCAAACCTAATCGGCGAAGGTTTCATTGACTTAGTAGTTGAGAAAAAAGCAGAAGGCAAAATGGAAGTAAATCTAGCCGGGGTTAAGGTAGCCAATCTTGAGATCAAAACAGCGGAAGTAACATTGAGTGCTGACAAAAATACTGAAATCAAAACCCTGGAAGTAAAAGCAGATAACGTAACTGTAACAACCGAAAAAGGCACAACTATCTCCACCCTAGTAGCAGAGGGCAAGGTATCTGTCACCGGGCAGGGTGTCATTCAAAAAGCCCAAGTCAATGTAAGCGGTGTGAGCTTTGAAACCAAGCCGCAGAGTCAGGAAGTGGCATCTGGAGTTACAGCTCCGACAGTTGGCAAAGGCACCACTGGCAGCACTAATGCTGGCGGAGGAAGCAGTTCCGGCGGCAGCTCAGGTGGCGGAGGCGGGTCAGGTACACCATCGGTGACATCGGTACCAATAACTAGTGCTGATGTGCAAATTTCTCTTGGCAGTATAGATTTTGATTATGATTTCTATGCTGATGAGCAAAGGACTTCCATGGTAGATTATGCTAATGCATTGGAAGCGCCTTATTACCTTGACCCTACAGCATCAACCGTTATGCTTGGATATAAAAATGGAAATGGGGAAATCGCAGAACGATCGGCAGAAGTAAGTCTTACTGATTTGCACCTCACGAATGAAGGAAAAGCAGCCTATGAAGGTATGAACTCCATGAAAAATGTCTTTCAATTTAACGAAGCAAGTTGGATACCTAATATAATTGTACTTAATTTAAAGAGCAAGACTTCAATTTCAGGTAAACCTGTAGAAAATCCGTGGCAAAAAAGATTTGAAATTGATATAAGCGGAGCGTTTAATATATTTGCTTTAAATTCTGACAGGGATGGTTTAACAATTAATGGTTTAAGCGGACAGCCTCTGACGGGAAGAGACCTACAAAATGTAATGAGCCCTCATTTGCTGCTTCCGGCGGAAGGTGGGTTTGGTTCGCAGATTAGATGGGATTCGAGCAAGGCAAATATTATTAACATAGATGAGCAGCCGGTAACGCGCAATTTTGAGGGGCATGAGCTAGAATTCTATATTGCAAACATAATCCTGCCAGAAAATGAAGATACTCAGGTATCCTTAACCGCGAGATTGAGCATGAATGGCATTCAAGGCGAACTGGTCAAAGAATTCGAACTTATGCTTAAACATTACCCAATGACTATTCCAGGCAATATTTTCATTGAAGGAGATCCACCTGCGGGCGTGGCCGGCGAAGCATACAGCCATCAATTTAATGTAAGCAATGCTTCCGGCGAGGTTTCTTTTGAACTTGCAGAAGGGGCTTTGCCTGACGGACTTACGTTGTCTTCAAACGGTACTATAGCTGGAACCCCGACTTCAGTCAGCGGGCAGACGACAATATTTAGAATACGCGCCCGTGATGCCGAAGGGAAAACCGGCTTTAAGGAGTTTGCATTGACCATAAACGCAAACGTAAATTTCACTGATACAGTAGAACCCGGAGTAGCAAAAACATTTTCCCAAAACGGATATATTATCTCGATTCCTGCCGGGGCAATCACTGAGACATCAGATTCCCAATCATTGTTAATTCGGAATATCTTTGATGGGGTTCCAGAACATAAATATTACAATAATTTTTCTCCTTTTGCAGAAATTGCCACGTATAATATTTCTATCGGCAGTTTAAAGACTTTTGCCGAACCATTAACCATAACCATTCCTTTCGATGCAGGGAAAGTGGACTCGGATTTGCCATTGGATAGGGCGGTCAAGCTCAGTTATTATGATGAACAACTGCAAGATTGGGTAATTGCCGATGCTTCTGTAAACCCCGCAGACAGTACCTTGACTTTCCAGACCAGCCATCTTACTGCATGGCGGATAGAGTATTTGATTAGGGGATATGATGAAAAGCTGTCGGAACACTTTTCAGTACTTTATGATAAAAGTGCAAACGCCGCCATTGTTGGCAAAAGGCAGGTAACACAGGAAGAGTTGAGCCAGAAAGTGCTGGATTATATGGAGGCTGCATATAGCGACTATAACCTATATGGCTTTTCACTGCCAGGAAATACCGTGGTCATTATCGATTCAAATTTGGATCAGGCCGAAACCAGCACGATGCTTGGGAACATTGTACTTTCCGGCATGTATTATGATGGTGAAGCACACTTAAAACACGATATTTATCATGAACTCTTTCATGTCGTTGAGCGGCAGTACTTCAGCGTTTCTTACTATTTGTACAACCGCTGGCTGATGGAGGCTATGGCTGACACTGCAGCCGGTGCCAGCGTACCTGACTCTGGGAAAATGGGCAACGATAAGGGGATTTCCAAAGCATGGTTTAGTAAGGATATTACTGAAGCTGACGGAAACCATGAATATCAGACTTCTTATTTTATCGCCTATCTGTGTGGGTTGAGGTCCTACAGCAATATTAGCGGTGTCTGCCCGTGGGGGTATAATGCAGCTGAAGTCTTAGGAAATCTCAAAGATATGCTGGTTGCCTTGAAAGGCGGAGGGTACAACAGCCTGGCATCAATTGACGGCTGGCTCAAAAACAAGACGCCTAAAGATGAACTCTGTCCCGACCTACCGACAGCTTATCTGAACTTTGCCGGATTTTGCATTTTTAGCTATGATTCCCCCTTGCCTCTTGATGCTAGCGATTCAATTACTGATGTCTTTACTATGAATACAGAGATGGACCGCTATGAATTTCCGGCCAAAGAAACACCAAGCGGGCAAATGAGCGTCTATTATTTAGGGCTTAAGTCTCTCGGTGGGATGGCGCTGAAGGTTATAAATGTAAAAAATATTGCTGAACAGTTGAATGATCCGGGAATCGCGCGGGTTGTAAAAGCTGAGGTTATCGATGGCGCTTTGCCTGAAGGTGTAAGGTTAATGGTCATTCAGGGGCCCAAAATGGATCGTCCCGATCTCCGAGGCTTAACAACATTGTATTCACAAACAAAGATGCTTCCGGACGTCCAGCAAGCACAGGCTCAGAACAAGCTGCCGTTTGTGTTTGAAGATGCTGCCGATAGTCGTATTTACATTTTAGCCGTCAATCTTGCACCTGACGGAGGAAGTCCGGCAGATATAAGTGTAAAAGTGAGCGACCTTGCCGAAATCAATATGGGAATCACCCATACTGTTCTGCCGCAGAAGGATGAGGAGGGGAATATCATATCTTATCAGCACGTTTATGATATTACGGTAAGTGGCATTCCTCCGGAATGGGGATTTGAAGATTTATCGGTATATTGTACTGTATTGAATGAGCAGATGAACGGCAGTTGTGATTTAAATAACGGTACCGGGCAGATAACTTTGCCCAGTCTGAATGATCAGTTGGAAGCGTTATTTGTTTTGCAAGGCAGAAGACAGGAGGAGCCTGGGTATTGGTACAGCGGTCTTGTCTGGAAAAAGGTAAAATAAACGGCCTAACATGATGAGGGAACCAGATTGGGACATGGTTCCCTCGCGTGTTTTCTTTTGCTTTCTTTGCACCGCTCGAAGCATGTTTATTATTATATAACAGTAAAAAGAAAATTTTTCTGGAATTAAGATGCGAAATTTCGAAAATGGCTGTATGTTGAATCTAAAATTAGCAATTAAAAGAAATGAGGTAAAAACTTATGTTAAAAAAGTTTTTTAAGAATCAAATTTTGCTTTGCACTTGCAGCATTTATGAGCCTTTGCATGTTGACAGCAATCCCGCAAGAAATATATGCCGGAGGAATAGAAGATTTAAAACCTCAGCAGGTAACCGCAGTATATAATGAGGATATGGGGCCAGATTTTGTGTTGAGGAAGATGTTCCTCCCAAAGAAGATTCTGGAGCGCGATTTTCAAGCTTAACCGGAGAAGTAGAGACAAGACCGGATTATGACCAAAAAGGATGGAGTTTTGCAAAATTAAATACAGTGCTTTATGTATTGGATTCATGTAAAAACAAGATTCAAAGCTTAAATTGGTTGGCGGGATAATATGGAGCAACGTAAAGAAATTGGTTAAGGATGGCACCTTTGAAGTGGAAATTAGCCAGGCGGTTTGTGGTATAAAAGGAACTACTTTCGTATTGTCTGATGATGGAAAAACATCAACAATCAAGGTTATTGAAGGAGTTGTCGAATATAAGTCAAAGGCAACAGGAAAAAGTGTTTTAGTCAAGCAGGGAGAAATGGCAACAGCAACAAGCAATGGCTTGGGAGCCGTCAAGTCATTTGATGTTGCAGCCGAGAAAAAAATATGGAAAGAGGTTAAAAATAAGGCGATTGCCGACACACCCATGTATGAACAAAAGCTGGAAGCATTAGAAGACAAAGCAGCTTCATCAGCAAATAATATGAGCAGTGTTATAGCATTGTCAGCAGGAGCAGTTTTTCTGGCAGCGGCAGGTTATTTTGTTCTTAAATTCAAAGGAAGAAAAGCCAAAAGATTAGGAGAATAGAATTGATGCGACGAATGCCGCGACTTAAATTTTATTTGTAACCGCCAAATTGTAACAGCAGAATTCCGGGGCGGTTCTTCTGAGCCAATTTCACCGAATCGCAATAACCGTCCCGTGAGTTTTGTACCTTGCTCTCTGAACAGAGAGCACTTTTTCTTTCGTCATGCCGTCTGCACCGGCACGGCTGAGCAAACGATCAAGAAGCCTTTCCGGCATGGTGATGGCAGAGAGGGAGTTGGATAAAACGAAGCAATCACCGGGTTGCTCTTCAAACTCTGTCAACAGATTGGCAAGCTCCGGAGAACTATTGGAAGTAAAAATGCGCATAAGAGGGCGGCACATATTATTGTATGTATGATCCTTATCTTGTTTCCCTTGGAGATGACTTTGATAAGCAG
>JANLFN010000015.1 GCA_024655885.1 Eubacteriales bacterium
CCAGGGCAGGCACATTCTTTGCCTTTAAGGCCTTGACTTCTTCCAATACCGCGTCCTCATTGAGGTCTGCCATGGCGTCAACCAGTTTTTTGCTCATTCACACATCTCCTTTATCTTTTATTTATTGCAAAATGCTTTATGTTTAAGCATTTTAGCCTATTTATAAAGACTGCCGGGCGGATGTCATCTATATAAACGAGTACTTTTGTGTGCTTATAAATAAGGAATTCGAAAAATTATTCCATCGTTGTTTTTATGTAAAGTGTAAAACTCATGTGGACAAGATTTTATGCTGAAGTATTAAAGTTTCTCATTGTTTTTCAAATATATCATATATTTTTTAAAAATTCATTGTGGTGGTATACGAAACTGAATGCAAAATTGTAAAAAGATCACTATTAAAAAAGAACAAAATGGGAAAGTTTTGTGGTTATCAAAGGATCTTTAGCTAATAATATATGTATATACACCTATATATTACTTGCAAAAACGCATTTTTTGCATAATTTCATATTCTTAAAATAATTACAATTTATTCTAATAAAATTTTTTTGTTTTGAAAAAATAGCTAAAACAATTATAAATCCCATGAACTCCCAAAAGGCCCTTTAATCCTTCCACAGCTTTATCACGCCCGATTGCTGCAGGTTTTTCAGTATGATCACACTGACGGGACCAAAGATCATTCCCGGTATACCCAGCATGTTCAGCCCCATATACATGGAGATCAGTGTTACGAGAGGATGGAGGCCTATTTGATTTCCTATGATTTTGGGCTCAAGAATTTGCCGCAGGATAACACCTGCGAGGTAGACAATTCCCAGCCCCAGGGCTGTTCCCACGTTTCCGGCAATGACATGCCAGAGAATCCATGGCAGCATAACAAGGCCTGTTCCCAGAATAGGTACGGCATCCGCTATGGCAATAATCAGCCCCATAATCAGCGGGTAATCTATTCCCAGGATAAAAAGGCCTGTGCTCACCTCCGTAAAGGTCAGGCCCATAAGGATGAGCACGGCTTTGAAATAGCCCAGTATGGCTGCAAATGTATTGCTTTTTATGCCTGAAAAGTTTTTTGACCACTTTTGAGGGAGCTGTTTATAGATAAAATTTCTTATTTTTCTTCTGTCACTGCTGATAAAATACGTAGCTAAAAGGGTTGTCACTACAAAAACCGCTGCCCTGGGTACCGACTTGACGGTGTCGATAAAATACCTCACGAGGAATCCAATAATCTCCTGCAATTTGGGAGTAAGGCTTTTAAGACCTTCCTTCACCGCAGGATAGATATGCGACGGAAGACTGTTATAATAGTCGGATATGCGGCTCAAATGGCTCAGGATTTGGTCCGACAACCGGTTGATATAGCCGGCAATATTGTTCTGCAGACTGATGAGTTCCTGGTACACTCTGAGGACGCAAAAGCAAATGGTTGCGCTTACGGCGATTACCGTAAGCAGTAGTGAAACAACTACCGCCATTTTTCTGGGCAGATGCGCCTTGCTTTCAAAGAATTCAACCACGGGTTCACTGATGGCCGCCAGGATGGCTGCAATTATAAAGGGAGACACAAAGCCTAGAAAGTAGGTTATAAGAATGTAAAGAGAAAAAAATAGGACTGCTATGAGAATGAGTTTGACCGCAGCCGTGTAATACCTTTCAAACGTCGAATTCATCGGCAGGCCTGCCTTTCCATCATTTGCTCTATTATATTAGAGATCAAGGGCTTTTATGCCTCAACAGGGGAAGGGTCATGTTCATTGCATTTTTTGAAAAACATTTTTATACCCCGCCTTATGGCCGCCTCAACGCGGATGGGGTCCTTCTCCACATAAATATTTATTTTGATAAATAAAAATTTACAAAAAAAATAAAATTACTTCATATACTAACACCAGATGTTATGGTAAGATAAACATGGTATTGATATTAATTAAACATACTTGATTTTCTATACATTTTTACGTTGAGTAAAGAGGCCCGCTGTAGGGGGATGAGAGAAGATATATGTATACAAAGTACAAATATAAATACAAATCCTCCATACCCGTGAATACTACACAATACATAAGGAAGAAAAAGCAATTATGACATGTTTGACATGTACCCGGAAAATACGCTATAAACAGCCTGGGGAGACGGTTGTATCGAGTTGACGCAGTACCTGGCCATATTTATAATTGTTTTGTGAAATCAAAAGTGGATTTTGCCGTTTCCGGTATGGGGACATGGCTGCGAGACATGAATACTCGCGTTTTGCGCGTGTTTTTATATGTTTTTGAAAGTATTTTTTCTTATGTGCTGTAAAGCCGTGGAAATTATATTGAACTTTGAAAACATTATAATGTTATGGATACTGCCGGCTATATTGTGTATGTTGGCCTTTTTTATTCTTTATGCAGGGGTGTCCCGCCTTTGACGGTAAAATTCCGTCTTGGATACAGGAATTATGCTTTTGTGCGGGTGGGAAATTCTGTACGGGCTTTTATACATTCTTGATTTAAAACAGCCTGCCGGATAAAAATAGCTTTGCGCCGAAGGCGTCATACAATTAGACCTTGCAGCTATAAATCCCGGGATTAGCGCGTTGCTATACTAAAAAAATACACGGCCGTAAAAAAAGCTGCCGGGTAAATTCTTTACGGCATCCCCACGATGGCCACAGGGGGAAAGCTACAGTGCCAACACTACGTAAGCCTATGCCAGCGGTATTTTCCATTTTTAATTCGCCTGTGAACAGAAATATGTTTTTCATGGGCGAAGGCCGGTATTGTTGAGTCTTCTACCGCTCAACGGTACTTGCGGAATTTGTCCCCGCTTTTTTGATGTCTGAGAAATTCCTGTTTACCCTGACTTATCCATTTTTATTAAAGACATTTTAAAGGCGGCCCAGTGCTTTAAAAACTCTTGTTTTTTAAGGGGACTTGCTGTTTTCAAGGTTTAGTATTTTATTATAGAGATATTATTAAAGAATTTTTTTATTTATTTTTTTGAAAGGGGTAGATGCTGTGGAAGGATATACTTTGGTAGCATTAGCTGTAGCTATATTGCTGCCGGCTTTAAGCGCCTTGCTGTGCTACCTGATAAAGAAAGCTCCTGCTCGCAACATTATTATTGTATGCAGTACTTTAATCATGTTTGCTGTGGCCGGAGTATTTACCAGCCTGCTGTTTAAATCAGGGGGTAAAATTTCTATTGACCTGGAGGGTTTACCTCTGGACATCGGGTGGATTGTCAAAATTCTGGACCTATTGCTTATGATATACGTCATATATATAGGTTTCAAGCTGAAAAAGTCTCTTATTGTGCTGTTGGCCTCGCTTCAGCTCATACCTTTGGTTTTATTCGAGGTATTTGCCGGCGTTCACGAACCGGCCACGGCATTTGTAATAGACTATCTGTCACTGGTAATGATTTTACTGGTTTCAATCATCGGTCCCATCATATCGGTCTTTGCCATAGGCTATATGAAAGAGCATGAGCATCATAGCCATCTCAAGGTGTCAAGACAGCCCAGGTTCTTCCTTATAATCTTTGTATTCCTTGGCGCAATGAATGGGCTTGTCATGACCAACAACCTCTTATGGATGTATTTTTTCTGGGAAGTAACCACGCTGTGTTCATTCCTGCTCATTGCTCATGACGGCAATGCGGAATCCATTAAAAATGCTACAAGAGCAATATTGATTAACTTGTTTGGCGGGATGGCCTTCCTTGCGGCGATTATCATTATAGGACTTGCCATGCATACGCTGTCGGTGGAAGATATCCTGAATGCCAACTCAGCGGCCGGCTTGCTGCCTCTGGCCCTGGGGCTCCTTTGCCTTGCCGGGTTTACAAAATCGGCACAATTTCCTTTCCAAAGCTGGCTTTTGGGTGCCATGGTGGCTCCAACGCCGGTTTCGGCCCTCCTGCACTCAAGCACCATGGTAAAGGCCGGGGTCTACCTTGTGGTCAGACTGGCTCCTGCTTTTAACGGCACTGTGCTGGGCAAGCTTGTGGCGGTGGTAGGCGGGTTTACGTTTGTGGCGGGGTCGGCTATTGCCATAAGCCAGAGCAACGGTAAACGGGTGCTTGCATACTCTACCATTGCGAACCTGGGCCTGATCATCTGCTGTGCCGGCATAGGCAGTTATGTGGCTATCGGAGCCGCCGTGCTGCTGATGATCTTCCATGCGGTTTCCAAAGGCCTCCTGTTCCTCTGCGTGGGAACCATCGAACAGGGTATTGGAAGCAGGAACATAGAAGATATGCAGGGCTTAGTAAAGAAAATGCCCTTTACTGCCGTTATTACGGTTATCGGCATGATATCCATGCTGCTGCCGCCTTTCGGCGTGCTGCTGACGAAATGGCTTGCCATCGAGTCCGCCGTCAATTTGCCGCTGGTATTGATCATGATCATTATCGGAAGCGCATGTACGGTTGTGTTCTGGGCAAAATGGATCGGTATTATCCTGACAATGCCCTACGAGACGGAGCATAAAACCGAAGAGCTTTCCTTTTCTGTCAAATCGGCCCTGTCGTTCATGTTCCTGGGCGTATTGGCCGCCAGCATTGGGATCGTCCCCCTGTTCAATTCCCTTATTGCGCCGTACATTACGGCTTTAAGCCTTGGGGACAATACGGCTCTTATTGCAGGCAACGGAGGCATATGGCTGGCGAATATAAACAATGCCGTATACGGGGGTTTTGCATCGGTACTGCTGTTTATAGTGCTTCTAGTACTGATCATTGCAATTCCGTATTTTATGAGGAGAACAAGGCCGGAAAGCATAAGGCCGCCTTATCTCTGCGGGGAGAATATCAATAACGACGTAAAAGGACTTGAGTTTACCAGCCCCCTTGAAAAGGCTGAACAGGCGGTAGTCCGCAACTACTATTTAGCCGGAGCTTTTGGAGAAGATAAACTGACACTCTGGACAAATCTTGTTGCAGGTGCGATTATACTTATCATGTTCGGGGTGGTGATCATACTATGATGATAACGGACAATGCGTTATTGAACAATATCATACTTGCGGTTGTTACAATTATTGTAGCTCCCTTTTTGGGAGGGCTTTTAAGCGGGATAGACAGAAAAATATCGGCAAGGATGCAGAACCGGTTCGGACCGCCCATTTTCCAGCCCTTTTTCGACGTTTTCAAGCTGCTGGGAAAAGAAAGGATCGCCGTAAACCAGACTCAGATGGTTTACGCTTTCGGGTACTTGTTCTTTGCCGTGGCCAGCTTGATCATGCTTGTTCTTAAGCAAGACCTGCTTATGCTCATGTTCGTCCTGGCTTTTTCCAATGTTTCAATCATCATGGGCGCTATGAGCGTGCGCTCACCCTACAGTAAGATCGGCGCACAGAGGGAAATCATACAGATGATGTCCTATGAGCCTGTGCTGCTTTTGATGGTTGTAGGAGTTTACCTCACCACCAAGAGCTTTATGATAGACAGCATATTTACCCATGGACAGCCGTTGTTGTACAACCTGCCGCTGGTGTTCCTCGCTTTCATCTTCATACTGACCATAAAGCTGAGAAAGTCACCTTTTGATTTTTCCACTTCGCACCATGGACACCAGGAGCTGATTAAGGGATTAACCACTGAATTTTCAGGTCCCCAGCTGGCGGTAATCGAAGTGACCCACTGGTATGAGCTGGTCCTCCTGATGGGGCTGATCGTCCTATTTTTCGCCAAACCGTTATGGGTTGGAATCCTGATAGCCCTTGTATGTTACTTCATCGAAATGGTCATTGACAACATCAGCGCCAGGGTTACATGGAAATGGATGCTGAAGGCGTCCTGGATCGTAGGCATAGGTGCGGCAATGACAAATATTATATGGCTCTATTTAAAATAGGGACCAGATAGGATTGAGGTGTATAGAATGGGGATAATAAATAGCTCAAGAAAAAAGTCACCCTGGGTAATGCATTACGCTTGCACCAGCTGCAACGGTTGTGATATAGAAGTACTGGCATGCCTGACACCGGTTTTCGATGCGGAACGTTTCGGAATTGTAAACGTAGGCAATCCCAAGCATGCGGACGTGCTTCTCGTAACGGGCTCGGTCAATAAGAAAAACGCCAGGGTATTAAAAAACCTGTATAACCAGATGCCTGAACCCAAAGCGGTCGTAGCCATTGGGGCCTGTGCCTGCACGGGCGGGATCTTCAGGGACTGCTATAATGTTCTGGGCGGCGTTGACAAGGTGATCCCTGTCGATGTTTACGTCCCGGGCTGCTGCGCAAGGCCTGAAGCCATTATCGACGGAATTGTCATGGCCCTTGGCAAAATGGATGAAAAGGCGAAGAACATGAAAAAGGTGTCCGGTTGATGGAGAATAACCATCGGGATACTCAAAGCGAGATAAGGCATACTAATAGGGCAGGGCTCTGTTGTACGCGGGCCTGCGCGGTATTGACCTTAACCTGATAATGTGGAGGGTAAGCATGATTGAAAATTTAATTGAAATATCAAAGGATGAGCTTCTCGGAGAAGTGCAAAAGGCCAAATATGAAGGCTACAGGTTCGTAACCGCGTCCTGTGCCGATACGGGAACAGGAATTATCGACGTAACCTACCACTTTGACAAGGACTTAGCCTTGAGGAACTATAGAATAAAAGTGGGCAAGGAAGATGAGATCAGCAGCATCTCAGGCATCTATTTCTGTGCCGTCCTGGTTGAAAATGAGATGAAGGAGCTGTTCGGATTGAATATTGCCAATATTGCCATAGACTACGGCGGCCATATGCTTCTTGCGGACGTGGACTTCAACGCGCCGCTGACAAGAAGCCAGATCGTCATAGAACAGAGAGGGGGAAAATAAGATGGCGAAGACCATAGTGCCTTTTGGGCCTCAACATCCGGTGCTTCCGGAACCCCTTCAGTTAAAGCTTGTTATGGAAGATGAAAAAATAGTGGAAGCCATTCCCGCCATAGGATACGTGCACAGGGGACTTGAAAAGCTGACGGAGTTGAAGGAGTTCACACAGAATGTTTTCGTAGTGGAGAGAATTTGCGGTATATGCAGCTTCCAGCACGCTATGGCCTACTGTCAGGGCATCGAGAGCATCATGAACATCCAGGTGCCCGACAGGGGACGCTATTTGAGGGTTATCTGGGCGGAACTCCACAGGATTCACAGCCATCTGCTGTGGCTTGGCCTTCTGGCCGACGCCTTCGGCTTTGAAAGCCTGTTTATGCAGGTGTGGAGGGACAGGGAAAAAATTATGGACATCATGGAGGAGACGGCGGGCAGCAGGGTTATCATATCTGCAAACACCATCGGCGGAACCCGGAGGGATATATCCAAGGAGATGCTGTCCAAGATCGTGGGTGTCGTGGACGAAATCAAGGCTGACCTGAATCGGGTGGAAAGCGTGTTTTTCAATGACTACACCGTTAAGCAAAGGCTTGTGGGCGTAGGCGTGCTCAGCAAGGACAAGGCTTATGAACTGGGTGCGGTAGGACCTATGGCAAGGGCCAGCGGCATCAAGCAGGATTTGAGGATGACGGGCTATGCGGCTTACGGCGAGCTGGACTTTGAGCCGGTGGTAGAAACCGACGGAGACTGCTATGCCAGGACCCTGGTAAGGCTGAAGGAAGTATACCAGTCCATCGACCTTGTAAAACAGGCCGTTGCTAAAATTCCCGAGGGAGAGACTTTCGCCCCCTGCAAAGGAAATCCGGACGGGGAAACCATATCCAGGGTTGAACAGCCAAGGGGAGAAGTGCTGTATTATATACGGGCTAACGGGACTAAGAATCTTGAGAGACTGAGAGTGAGGACTCCAACTTTTGCGAATATACCTACTTTGCTCCATATGCTTCCGGGAAGCCAGCTGGCTGATGTGCCTGTAATTATTCTGACCATCGACCCGTGCATCAGCTGCACCGAGAGGTAGCCGGAGGCTTAAGGCCAAGGGCCCGGAAAGGGAAGAAACAGTTCCATTTCCCTATGGAATGAGGAACACGGATAAGGTGAGGTTATAAGGCCGGAGAATTCCGGAATGTAGAGGAGGTTAATGTCATGTTGGATATGCTGGGGAATATATTCAAGAACCTGGGTTCCAAGCCTGCTACCAGGATGTATCCCTTTGAAAAAAGGACTCCGTACAAGAACGCCAGAGGCAGGGTGGAAGGGGTTGCCATAGAGAATTGCATATTTTGCGGGATATGCGCGAAAAGATGTCCCTCAGATGCAATTACCGTAAAAAAGGAAGAAAAATCCTGGGAGCTTGACCCTTTTAAATGTATAATCTGCGGAGTGTGTGCGGAATCATGCCCCAAGAAATGCATCTCCATGGGCGAGGAGCACAGGACGTCCGCCCTCAAAAAGGAGAAGGCGAAGTATGTTCAGCCGCCCAAAGCTGCAGGAGAGGAAAAAGCGGCAGGTTAACGGGGTAAGGGGACACACCAAATTAGAAGTGAGATGTGGGAAGAAGGTGTGTCCCCTTACCTATCAAAAGGGGACATACCTTGGCAAGGATGACCTGCGCAAGCCTAAAGGTGTGTCCCCTTTACCTTGGAGGATCAGCATGCATGAATATGCCGTGACAAAAAGCATTATAGACACAGTGACAAAAGAGGCGGAGCAGATCAATGCAAACCGCATAACAGTGATTACGCTGGCCATTGGAGATCTGTCCACCATTCTTGACGAATCGGTGCAGATGTACTTCGACATTATAAGCGAAGGTACCCTGGCCGAAGGTGCAAAACTGGTTTTTAAAAGAATACCCGCCATGTTCCGCTGCAGGAGCTGCGGAAAGGAGTTCCCCAAGCCCGGCAGGGGATTTGACTGCCCCGAGTGCGGAAATCTGGGCTATCCGACGGGTGCAGGCAAAGAGTTCTATATTGAAAGCATAGAGGTAGAGTAATTATGGAAGTCAAAATAATGAAAAATATCCTGGGGGCGAATAAAACCCTGGCGGAAGAAAACAGAAGGTATTTTAAGGACAAGCATATAACGGCCGTCAATGTAATGGCTTCTCCCGGCGCGGGCAAAACCAGCGTCATATTGAAGCTGATCCATTCACTGAAGGATGAAGTGAATATAGGCGTTATAGAAGGGGATATCGCGTCCAGCATTGATGCCGAAAAAATTGAAAAGCTGGGTATTGCCGTAATCCAGGTTAACACAGGGGGAGGCTGCCACCTGGATGCAAATATGATCAAGGCCTCGGTTGAGAGCCTTTGCTTGAAGAGCGACACCCTCTTATTTATTGAGAATGTGGGAAACCTGGTATGCCCTTCCGCCTTTGACCTGGGAGAAGGAATCCGGATGGTGGTGGCAAGCGTACCCGAAGGACATGATAAGCCCTTTAAGTATATTTCCATGTTTGAGGCAGCGGACGTGATTATTCTGAATAAGGTGGACCTGATGCCCTATATGGATTTCGACAGGGAGAGCTTCTATAAGGGGGTAAGGGCTTTGAACGACAGGGCGCCGGTTTTTGAGGTTTCATGCCGTACGGGCCAGGGGATGGATGAATTAGTTCAATGGGTAAGGCAGGCCTGCAGGTAAAATAACACCCTATTGACTCCATGGTCAGCAGGGTGTATAATTTTACTGTGAATTGACCACATGGTCAAGCAGCTTATTAAATAAGGAAAAGAGATTATGAGTGAAAAAATCATTGAGTTAAAAAACGTTGTCAAGGAATACATCATGGGGGAAGTGAGGGTAAGGGCCGCCAATGGCGTATCCTTCGGCATTTATCCCGGGGAATTTGTGGTGGTGCTTGGCCCCAGCGGTTCGGGAAAAAGTACGGTACTGAACATTATCGGCGGTATGGATAGGCCCTCCTCAGGAGAGGTATGGGTGGAGGGGAAAAATATCGCAGGGTTTTCGGACAGGGAATTGACCCTGTACAGGCGCAAAAGCATAGGCTTTGTTTTTCAGTTCTATAATCTCATGCCCAATCTCACTGCGGCTGAAAATGTGGAACTGGTCACCCAGATATGCGACAACCCTTTGAACGTCAAAGACGTTATAAGGGAGGTGGGGTTGAGCGAAAGGGCGGACAGTTTTCCCGCGCAACTGTCGGGAGGCGAGCAGCAAAGGGTTGCCATTGCCAGGGCTGTGGCAAAAAATCCTTTGATTTTGCTGTGCGACGAACCCACAGGCGCACTGGATTATAAAACCGGCAAGTCCATATTGAGGCTTTTATTTGATGTGAACAGGAACATGGGGAAGACCGTTATAGTGATTACCCATAATGCGGCCATTGCGGCCATGGCGGACCGGGTTATAAGGCAAAAGAGCGGCGAGGTGGAGTCTGAGGTTGTAAATGAGAATCCTCTGCCCCCTGAGAGTATTGAATGGTGAAGCGGCATGTGTGCCCTGAAATGGTGATTCTATGAATATTCTATATAGAAAAATGATAAGGGACCTGTGGGAAGCAAAAGGACAGTTCATTGCCATTTTTGTGATCGTTGTGCTGGGTGTCATGTTCTATACCGGAATCAACGCAACCTTCAGGAACCTTTCGCTGGTCAGCGAAAAGTATTACAGGGATTACAGGTTTGAGGACCTGTCCGCTTCACTTTACAGGGCTCCTGAAAGCGTGGTGGAGAGAATCGGCTCTCTGGATTATGTGAAAATGGCGACAGGAAGGCTGGTGCAGCAGGTTAAAATTACGATTTCCGGGGAAAATGCGGAGATAAGGCTGATTACACTGCCGGATATAAAAGAGGACGTTGTGGATGATATCGCCCTTAAATCAGGCAAGTATTTTTCCAGTGATGAAGCCAACCAGTGCCTTGTGGAGGAAGAATTTTTCAAGGCCCATGGGCTGGCTGTGGGGGATTATCTGTACCCTGTCATCCATGGGGCCGAGGTTAAACTGAAAGTGATCGGTTCGGTGAAAAGCCCGGAATACGTCTACCCCTTGAAGGACAGCGGAGAGCTTATGCCGGATAATTTGAAATTCGGCATTGTCTATATTAAGAATTCCTTCGGACAGTCGGTATTGGGGTACAGCGGTTCGGTAAACAACATCTGCCTTCTCCTGGACAAGGATGCGGACATCAAAAAGGCAAAAGACGATATAAAAAAGATTCTTGAACCCTTTGGCGTTACGGAGGTCATAGAAAGAAGCGAGCAGATCAGCAATAAAATGCTCAGCGAAGAGATGAGGGGATTGAAGTCTACCGGATCGGCCTTTCCTATTGTATTTTTCATTGTGGCCGCAGTGATCATCTATATTATGCTGGGGCGGATGGTTGAGAACCAGAGAGGCCAGATCGGCGTACTCAAGGCTTTTGGCTTCGGTGATAGACAGATACTGGCCCACTATCTTTCCTACTCCGTGTTTATCGGAATGGCAGGGAGCGCCGTCGGGTCTCTGCTGGGCGTGCCGCTGGCGAAGTTTTATACGGAGCTTGAAAACCAGTACTTTCATTTGCCTCCGGCGGACGTGGCGGCATATCCCGACCTGGTGCTGCCGGCGACACTGCTGACGCTTTCTTTCTGCCTGCTGGCAGGTTACAATTCCTGCAAGCGCGTATTCCGGTTTATGCCCAGCGAGGCCATGAGGCCAAAGGCTCCAAAGGCGGGTAAGAGAATCTTCATTGAGAGGATTGGGGCCGTTTGGAAAAATATGGATTACAGCTGGAAGATCATTCTGCGGAATATATTCAGGTATAAAAGAAGGGCTTTCCTTACCTCCATCGGGGTTATATTTTCCTCCGCCATCGTTGTTCTGGCGTTCAGCATGAACGATTCCATAAACTTCATGGTTGAGCAGCAGTATAGGAATATTCAGAGCTATGATATCAAGGTGAATTTCTCCAAGTTCATAAGCACCGGTGAAATGGATTATATCAGGAAAATCCCCCATGTTTCCAGGGTTGAACCCGTAATAGAAACAGGAATGGAGATTTCCAGCGGATGGAAAAAGAAGGACATAGGGTTTACGGCGCTCATAAGCAGCCCGGAGATTTATAGGGTTACGGACAGGGAGGGCAGGCCTGTAAACCTTCCTTCCAGCGGAATACTCATCCCTGAAAAGCTGGCAAAAGCCCTTGACGTTAAAACGGGTGACAAGGTGTATATGAAGCCTTTTATTCCCGGCGGGGATAAAAAAGAGGTTGCCGTTAAAGGCATCGTAGTCCAGTATCTTGGTCTGAGCGCTTACGGCAGCATGGATAGCGCCGCTTATTTATTGGGCGGGGGTGGGATCGCAAATTCTCTGGTGATAAAGCTGGACAGCGATGGATATGAAAAGGATGTGATTAAAAAATTAAAGGAAATTCCGGATTTAAATTCGCTGCAGTCCAAATCCGACTCTTTAAACAACCTGCAAAAAAACCTGGGCGCCATGACATCCGCCATCGGTCTCATGATTGTACTGGCGGCCATTCTTTCGATCGCCGTTGTATACAATATAGCAACCATTAATATTTTTGAGAGGCAGAGGGAATTGGCCACTTTAAAGGTGTTGGGCTTTAAGAACAATGAAATCAGAAAACTGGTTTTTACAGAAAATTTTGCCATAACGTTTTTCGGCATCCTTTTAGGCCTGCCCCTGGGCAGCTGGATGAGCGGCTATATAATGGCATCCTTTGAAACAGAAGCCTACTCCTTCCCCTTTGTGGCCAGACCAGGGACTTATGTTTTATCGGCAGTGCTTACGGCCGGTTTCACGGTACTGGCCAACGCCATACTGAATAAAAAGATAAATTCCATTGATATGGTGGAGGTACTGAAGAGCAATGAGTAGAAGGTGGACGGCAGCAATTAAAAATGTGGAAGGCGGGGAGAAGTATGATGTGGAAAAAGAAAGGGTTTTGGATCCTTGTTGTTTCTGTAATTTGCATTGCGGCATTTTTGAGCTATTGGACGTCCCGTGGCGTTGAAGCGGAGACGGCGGTGGCCGCAAAGAGGGATGTAGTGCAGTATCTGGAGGATACGGCTTCGGTCCGGAGCCTGGACAGCCAGGCAATTTATATAGAGGGTACGGGCAAGGTGGTGGGCATCAACGTGGATGTGGGAGATGCCGTAAAACAGGGGGATGTCCTGCTCAGCCTGGACAAAACCGACCTGACGCTCCAGCTTAAGGACGCAGAAGCGCGGGTTGACGCCGCAAAAGCACAGCTTAAGGGCACCGAGATTATCAACTACGCCAATAAGATCGAGATGGCGAAATCGGCGGTTGAACAGGCGGGCATCGCATTGGATTCCGCAAAGAGGAACCTGGACAATGCAAAAGCCCTGTACAGCACCAATGCCATAAGCAAGGATGAGCTGGCCAGGGCGGAGGATGCCTATAAGATGGCTGCAGCCGCGCTGAATTCGGCAAACCTGGAGCTTGAAGAGACAAAGCGGGGAGCTCCTGAGAGCGTAAAGCAGGGTTACAGCGCCCAGCTTGAGCAGGCCGTGGTCCTGAGGGATACCATAGTGAGAAACCTTGAAAAACAAGAAATTAGGGCGCCCATGGACGGCGTGGTGCTGGAAAGACTGGTAGAGAAGAATGCCTATGTCACACCGGGGACCAAGGCCTTTGAGCTGGGAGACACTTCTAAACTTGAGCTTGAGGCAAACATCCTGGCGGATGATGCCGTGAGGGTCGGTGTGGGCTGTGATGTGGAAATCAGGGGCAAGGTGGTCGGAGACGGCATGCTCAAGGGCAAGGTTAAAAAGGTGGCTCCGGCGGCCAAGGACATGATGTCCACCTTAGGGGTCAACCAGAAGAGGGTGCCTGTGACCATTGAGGTTACGGGTGATCCGGGGGTTTTGAAACCCGGGTATAATGTGGATATAAAGATTATTATTGACGTGAAAAAAGGCGTGCTCTCGGTTCCCGACAGTGCGGTGTTTGACTACAAGGGGAGCGACCACGTGTTTATCGTCCAGAACGGAAAAACAGTTCTAAGACCTGTGAAAAAGGGTATTGAAGGCAACGGCCTTATCGAAATCCTGGAGGGATTAAAAGAAGGGGATCTGGTCCTTACCAAGCCCGACAACAGCACGAAAGAGGGCATGAAAATCAAAATGCCTTCAAAAAAGGGATGAGGAGGGGCCTATCGTTGAATGACCGTTTTGACAACCTGAAGGAAGAAAAGAGGAAAAAAATCATTGACGTATGTGTTGAAGAATTTGCGCAGAACGGGTTTGAAAAAGCTTCAACCAATACCATTGTCAAAAAGGCCGGGATTTCAAAGGGGATCCTGTTTCATTATTTCGGCAGTAAGAAAAACCTGTATTTGTACGTTGTGGACTATGCGATTGATCACTTCATTAAAGAGTATGACGCTTCCACTGTAAATTTGTCCAGCGACATATTTCAAAGGTTTACCGAGATCTCCCTCATCAAGCTTAAAATGGCCTATGGCAGCCCTGTGCTTTACAAACTTCTTCTGAACGCCTTTGTGGACATGCCGGCAGAGGTCAGGGATGACCTGCAGGAAAGATATGACCGCATCTGCCGGACGTATGTGCCGCTCATTCTAGAGGATATAGATATCTCCGGGTTCAGAAAGGATATTGACGCCCATAGGGCTGTGGAATTTATCTATCTGAGCCTTGAAGCCCTTTCCAGGAAGTACATGCTCGAATTAAAAAGGGGAGTGGACGAAACCCCGGAGTATGCGAAGAAAATAGTGGAGGGCTTCAGCAAGTGTACCGAAGACCTTCATAAGTGCATGGATATGTTGAAATACGGGATATATGAAAGATGAGTTTTAAACCGGAATACAGAAGCCCGCCGGGAATGATTTGCCGCCGGACCGACGAATAAATACACCCCCTGGCTCATACACTGCTAAAGAGGGGGGTGATGCCTTATGAAAAAGCTTGCCTGTGCTTTTTTAGCCTTCGCCTTTGTATTGGATCTTGCAGTCTATATGGCGCTTTCAAGAGTATCCGTTTCCACAAATGCCTTTTATACCCTGGATGATAAGAGCGACGCCCTTTCTGTTGACAGCAGGGTTTACACCTATCTGGAAATGGAAAAATTGTTGTATAAATTTATTGAGAAATATTTTATTGGAAAGAACGGAGAGGTGTACACCAGGGTGCAGTCCCCGGGGGGCGACATGAGCACCCTGTCCGAGTCCATAGGCCTTTTGATGGCCTACGGCGTCCTGACCGATAAGAAAGACTTGTTTGATAGGGAATTCGCCTTTTTAAAAAACCATCTTCTGGTTGAAAACAGCTTTATAAAATGGAGGACCGGCGGATTACCGAAAGCCACATGTAATGCGGCCATCGATGATTTAAGGATTATCCGGGCGCTGCTGGACGCCCATGAGCGGTGGGGCGGAAGGGATTACCTCCGGACTGCGGACCGCCTGCAGAAAAGTTTTTATGAAAACCAGGCCAAAAACGGAGTTTTAACCGAGCTTTACGACTGGGCGGCAGGAGAGGGGAAAAATTCAATCCCCCTTTGCTATATAGACCTGTACACCCTGTACAGAATGACAGGCCTTGATGAGCGCTGGAGGGAGATATCCGACAACGGCTTGAGGATTATAAAAGGCGGCAGCCTTGACAAGACCTCGCCTTTTTTTTACAAATACTATGATATTCAAAGGGACTCCTATTCAAAGGATGAAGAATATGCCAAAAGCAGGGAGATCTGCATTACATATGCGGCCTACACAGCCCTGCATATGGCTGAGGCCAATGAGGACA
The DNA here is from genome assembly GCA_024655885.1 of Eubacteriales bacterium. Taxonomy (GTDB): domain Bacteria; phylum Bacillota; class Clostridia; order Acetivibrionales; family JANLFN01; genus JANLFN01. The sequence continues at coordinate 15,630 of JANLFN010000015.1, forward strand.
CCGAGTGCTTCAAAAGCTGGCTTAAAAAGGAAATGGACAACGGCAGGCTGTATGCCTGGTATCATCCGGACACATTAAAGCCCTCCCGGGACGCGGAAAGCACGGCAGTCTATGCGCTGAGCGCCATGTATGCACAAAAGGCGGGGGAAAGGGAACTGTGCCACCGCCTTCTCGATAAAATGCTGCAGTTTATGGTGACCGACCCCGATTCACGCTATTATGGAGGATTTGGCTCCCAACAGACAGGAGAGTTTTACTCCTTCGACAACCTGACGGCCCTGCTGGCCCTGGCGGAAGCGGCAGGGCAATGACGGGCTATTTGATTTCAATGAGTGCCAGTGTAACGTCGTCGCGTATTTCTGAAAAACGCTGTACTCCGGCAAAAATACAGGCATTTTCTATGATCCTGTTTAACGTTCCGCTGGGTTCGGAGGTGTCGTTCAACAGGATGCTCAAAAGCCGTTCCTCTCCAAACTGATTGTCGTTTTCCCCCTTTAACTCCACGATCCCGTCGGTGTAGAAGAAAATCCTGTCGCCGCTTTCCAGTGAGACGGTTTCGTCTTGAAAAATCGGCGCCTCAAGCCAGTCGCTGATGGGTATTCCGGGCATGCGGAGTATTTGAAACCTGTTTTTGCCGAATATGATGGGGCATACGTTGTGTCCCGCGTTTGAATAGGTCATGCTGCGGTTTTTAAGGTCGATGACGACATAAAAAACCGTTATGTACAGGCCCTGGTCGAAATTGTTTTCATTAAACTGCCTGTAAAGGTCGGACAGGGCCTTTGACGGGGAATGCATTTTCTTATTGATGGAAGAGCGCAGAAAAACCGTGAGCATGGAGGCGGGCACACCGTGACCCGACACATCCGCTATGTACATGCCCACATGGTCCCCATCAATTTTGAAAATATCCAGAAAGTCGCCGCCTAAGGCTTCACAGGGCTCATAGACAAAGGCAAACTTGATCCTGTCCTCGGGAAAGTCTTTGGGCAGAAGGCTGCACTGAAGCTTTCTCGCCAGGTCAAGGTCATCCTGCAGTTTTTTGTTCTGCTTCAGGATCGCATCCCGGAGCTTTTTTACCTGGGTTATATCCCGCAGAACCTCCACCACGGCGATGATCTCACCCCGGCTGTTTTTGATGGGAGAGCTCATCACCGAAAAGATTCTATCCCCCACCGTCTCCTCCTTTTCATGAGGCTGCCCTTCAAACACGGCCTTGCGGGAAATACAGTTTTCACAGGGAGCATCCTTTCCCAGCATCTTATAGCATTTTTCCCCGATGGGGTTATTCCCCAGGCCCTCGCGCATGGCCTTGTTCAGATAGATTACGTTGTCGTTGCGGTCCAGAACCCTTACCCAGTCATACATACCGTCTATGACCTCTTCGATGAACCGCTGGCCGCTGATTGTATTGAGCGGAATATCCGGATTGTTTTCTATAAGCATGGAATTAATACCTTTCTTATGGTGCAGCAGTTTGAATACTTTGATGATATCAAAATGAGCGGTATATATCAATATGTAAAATGCGGGGCAATATTTAAAAAGAGTCATAAAAAACCATGGAGGGGTAATAATATGTACTATTATTAAGTTTCTATAGGAGAAGCAATATGTTATTCAATACGGCTGTCAGGCAGCATTCGGTGAGTGTGGATAACCCCTCGGCTTTCAGGATCTTTACCGATGTGCTGTACAAAATGATCAGCAATGCAATAATCGACGGGTATAAGGCCGTTGTTTTCATCTGCATCGGCACCGACAGGTCTACGGGGGACAGCCTTGGCCCATTGATAGGCTATAAAATAAACGGTATGCGGTACAGGAACATCCATGTGTACGGCACCCTTGACAATCCCGTCCATGCAAAAAACCTTGAAGAGGTTACGGCCCGGATCGCTTCAATGCACAAAAAGCCTTTTATTGTGGCAATTGACGCCTGCCTGGGAAAAATGGAGCATGTGGGCTATATAAATATTGGCGAAGGCCCCATAAAGCCCGGCTCGGGGGTCAACAAAAACCTCGCCCCCGTAGGGGATGCCTATATTACGGGAATCGTCAATTTCGGCGGTTTTATGGACTTCTTGGTGCTGCAGAACACCCGGCTCAGCCTGGTCATGAAAATGGCCGACACCATATCCATGGGGATCAAGTATGTCTTGTGGAAGATTCACAGCGACCCTGCCGTTGCGGCCAGCTTTTCGGTCCCGGAGTGATACTCTAGAAAATAAAGGAATTTTCAAAGTTCTGGTTCAGATTTCTCTTTGAATCAGACTTTTTTATTTCAAATGATTATAATGCTAATGAGAGTATAATTGGGAGGTTTTGAAATGGATAAGAGAAACAGCATTGCATTAGGGGTAATATTCGTAGTACTGGGCGCACTCTTCCTGATGAAAAGCTTAAATATAGTTTATTTTGATATTTTTGACATAGGCTTTATTCTCTCCAAGTTCTGGGCTGCCATATTTTTGATTCTTCCGGGGATAGCCATGCACTCCATCTACTTCTCCGGGAAAAACAACAGCCCGGGCATCCTTGTTCCTGCCGGCATCCTGCTGGTTACGGGCGTTACCTGCCAGATATCCGCCCTTTTTCACCTCTGGGGCGCGCTGTGGCCCGGGTATATTCTGGCTGTCGCCGTAGGATTGTTTGAGCTTTACCTGTTCGGGGGAAGGAAGAAGGGACTGCTTATCCCCGTAGCCATCCTGGGAGGGATGTCGCTGATCTTCTTTAATTCCTTTACTTTCAACTGGATATTCGGCCGCCGCTTTGGGGATTTTTTTGTACCGGTGCTGCTTATTTTGCTGGGGATCATGGTCATCTTTAAAAATAGCCGGCCCAGGGACAGCTTTTAATCTAGGGATTTTCAGACCGGGGGAGATTAAGAAAAAACGGGGGCTTTGCCCGGTGTAAATTCACTGTTATCATGCCTGTTAGAATGGGTAATATAATAATTAACAAAATATAAGCCGGGAGATGATGAAGATGGATAAATATGTATGCACCGCTTGCGGTTATGTCTATGATCCTGAGGTAGGGGACCCCGATAGTGGGATCGCTCCGGGGACACCCTTCGAAGATATACCTGAAGACTGGGTTTGTCCCCTGTGCGGTGTGGGCAAGGATATGTTCGAAAAGCAGTAAGCCGCTCTGTATTTTAATTATGAGAGAAAAGGCTCCCTTACAGGGAGTTCTTTTGCTTGAAAATACGGATTGAAGATTATGGGAATAAAACCGCCTTTCAAGTATGAAGGGGCCGGTGGGCCCATTTTGCGCGTGCAACTATTCGCCAAAACACTATTGCATAATCATTGTTTTGTGTTATAATTAAGACACTGAAAAATGATTATAATAACATTTTACAGGACATTGGCGTTCTCAAGCAGGTTTAATTGGACATGGCTTGGGTGCGTTTTTTTGTATTAACCCATAGAATCAGTACGACTGGAAAATATAATAAAATATAATAAAATAGTTTCAGTAAAGGAGTGTTGTATATGCTGGAATATACAAAGGAGGATATTCTCAGACTGGTTAAGGAGCAGGACGTGAAATTTATCCGTCTGCAGTTTACAGACATCTTCGGTATTTTAAAAAATGTTGCAATTACAGTAGAACAACTTGAGAAGGCACTGGACAACAGGTGCATGTTTGACGGTTCGTCCATAGAGGGGTTTGTGAGAATTGAAGAGTCGGATATGTACTTGAGACCGGACGTAAACACCTTTGTCATATTCCCGTGGAGACCTCAAACCGGAAAAGTGGCAAGATTGATCTGTGATGTTTTCAACGCCGACGGAACCCCCTTTGAGGGTGACCCCAGATATGTTTTGAAGCGAGAGTTAAAAAAGGCTTCCGATATGGGGTACAGTGCTTTCAATGTGGGACCGGAGTGCGAGTTCTTCCTGTTTCTGACGGACAGCGAGGGCAATCCTACAACCATCACCCATGACAATGCAGGCTATTTTGACCTGGGACCCGTGGACCTGGGGGAAAATGCCAGGAGGGACATGTGCCTGGCACTGGAGGAAATGGGCTTTGAAATTGAGGCTTCACACCACGAGGTTGCCCCGGGACAGCATGAAATTGATTTTAAATACAATGATGCTTTGACAGCGGCAGAGGCCATCCTTACCTTTAAGCTGGTGGTTAAGACAACCGCCCAAAGGCATGGTTTGCATGCTACTTTCATGCCCAAACCCATTTCCGGCATTAACGGCTCAGGCATGCATACCAATGTATCCCTGTTTAAAGACGGTAGAAATGCATTTTACGATGAAAAGGATCCCCTCCAGCTGAGCCAGGATGCGTACTGGTTTATGGGGGGAATCATGAAGCACATGCGGTCTATTTCCGCCCTGACCAACCCTCTCGTAAACTCTTACAAGCGGCTGGTACTGGGATATGAGGCACCGGTTTATATCGCATGGTCGGCTAAAAACCGCAGCCCGCTGATAAGGATTCCCGCAGAAAAGGGCATGTCCACAAGGCTTGAGCTGAGAAGCCCCGACCCGTCCTGCAATCCCTATCTGGCCCTCGCAGTGATATTGGCCGCCGGTCTTGACGGCATCCGGAATAGGATACAGCCTCCTCCGCCGACGGATAAGAATATATTCCAGATGACACAGGAACAAATAAAGGAGGAAGGCATCGGCACGCTTCCGTCGAATTTAAAGGAAGCCATTGATGAGATGAGCAGAAGCGAGCTGGTAAGGGAAGTGCTGGGGGACCATATATTCTACAAATACATTGAAGCAAAGAACGAAGAATGGAACGATTACAAGACAAAAGTCAGCCAGTGGGAAATTGACCAGTACCTGACCAAGTACTAATTTTATGCTTCCTAACTTACCGGTATTGGGGTGTTTGCATGGAATCAGCTAGAATAATAGTGGCCATGAACAACGACACGTCAATTAACAAAATGAGAGCTATACTGACCGAAAACGGCTATATAGTTGTGGATTTGGCCAAAGACGGCCATGAATGCCTGAGAAAAATAAGGCTGTTTAGGCCTGACATTGTGATCGTGGATTTCAACCTGCCTTTGACAAACGGATACGAGATTGCAAAGGTTGCTATTGAGGATAATATTTGTGACGTAATCCTTATCACTGCAAACAGCCAATATGATTTTGCCGACGAAATAAAATCCGACAGCGGTTTTGTCTGTATGGAAAAGCCTTTGAGCAAGGTATCCCTTATCAACACCATAGAATTGATGGTGAAGAGCAAGAGGAAAATAAGGCAGTTGGAAAAAGAAATAGAAGAGTTGAAAGCCAATCTGGATACCCGGAAGGATGTGGAAAAAGCGAAGGGGCTTTTGATGAAACACCTGAACTTAACCGAAGAGGAGGCTTTTAAAAGGATCCAGAAGCAGAGCATGGACCGGGGGATCCCCATGAGGGAAATCGCAAGGGCAATTATACTGGCCTATGCTATATAGGGCTTTAAATCAGGTCGTATAACCTTAATTCCATTGGCCAGGCAACATGTAATTGACGATCAATATAATAAATTACAAGAAATATGATAATTAATAATTATAGTGAAGGAAATGGCGGCAGGTACAGCAAACTTTCCTGGAGGAGGTTTTATATGCCGGCGAAGGGAAGGCCTTTGATAGGTGTAACGCCTTGGTACGACTATCCTAAGGATACAGCCTATATTAAAAGCGGGTACTGTGAAGGGGTCGTTGAAGCGGGAGGACTCCCTGTGCTTATGCCGTTTACGGCAGATGAAGACATTTTGACCGACGTGATTGACAGGCTGGACGGTTTTCTTGTTTCAGGGGGTCCGGACCTTGACGCCAAGTATTATAATGAAGAGAACATGCCGTATAACGGCGACATTTCACCCGAAAGGGACATGATGGAATTATTCGTCGTAAAAAGGGCTGTGGAGGTTAATAAGCCCGTGTTCGGAATATGCAGGGGGATTCAGGTGATGAATGTAGCCCTGGGAGGTTCGCTATACCAGGATATATATTCCCAGGTAAAGGACAGGGAGCTTATCCAGCATTCACAAGCTGCGCCTAAATGGTACCCCACCCATGACATCCGCATTGAAAAGGGCTCGAAGGTGTGGTCTTCCTTTAATAGGGACCGGGCAAGGGTAAATACGTTTCACCATCAGGCCGTAAAGCAGGTTGCTCCGGGGTTTAAGGTCACATCCAGGTCTTCGGACGGGATTGTAGAGTCAATAGAGCTGGAGGGCCATATTTTCGCGGTTGGGGTGCAGTGGCACCCGGAACTGATGTGGCAGAAGAACCCGGAGTTTTTAAATATATTCAGGAGCTTTGTGGAGTGCTGTCGAGTCAAAGGGGACGGTTCTTCAATGACTCAAAAATAATAAGCCCTATCCAATAGGTATAAGCTTTGCTGATACCTACTTGAATTCTCTTGATTTCCTTTGCGGCAGCTAATTTCTCATGGGCAAGGGCCTGCCGCGAAGGATATAAAATACCAATATTGCCGGTAAAGCAAAAGACCTGGGAAAGTTCTTCTTCCATAGGAGCGGCAAAATTGCTGTTCACCGGATAAAAGGGGATGAGTCAAAAGAGAACCGTCCCCATTTGACTCACATGGAGGTTGCAATGCGGTTGACTCATTTTATGGATAAACTAAAGGATATATTCGGGGATTTCTACCAACCGGTGACAGTGGTACTAGAAATCCTGGGCATTATTCTCCTGTCAATGATACTGGTCAAAGTCGGACGTTTTGCCATCCGAAAGCTTTTTGAAAAGAGGAGGGCCTTCAAATACACTGCGGACAATAAAAGGCTGGACACCATGTATTCGCTGACAGTAAGCGTTTACAGGTACGTAATCTATATTATTGCCGGTGTGGTCATCCTCTCCGATGTCCTTAAATCGTCCACCGTCCTGGCGGCGGCGGGAATAGGCGGTGTGGCGCTGGGTTTCGGAGCCCAGAGCCTGATAAAGGATATGCTGGCGGGATTCTTTATTATATTTGAGAACCAGTACGTTGTAGGCGACCTGATCACTATTGACAATATGAACGGCACAGTGGAGGAAATGGAACTGAGGGTTACGAAGATACGCAATTATAATGGAGACCTCTACATTATACCCAATGGTGAGATTAAAAAGGTGACGAACCACACAAGGGGAAACAAGGCAGTCATTGTTGATATTCCCGTGGCCTACAGCACCGACCTGGGAAAGGCGGTAGATGCGGCCAACAGGGTTTGTACACGGGTTTCGGGGGAATTTGACACAATTGTGGAGCCTCCCGAGGTTCTAGGTATTACGGAGCTGGGGAAGGACAGCATGAATTTAAGAATAATGGCCAGGACCTACCCAAATGAGCAATGGGCCGTTGAACGGAGGATCCGGATGCTGATAAGGGAAGAGTTCGGGAGAGACAACCTGGAATTTTTCGAGAAAAATAAAATTGTTGCGGAAAAAGTCTGTTTAGGGGGAGAAGGTGCGAATGACGGTAAAGTTTAATGTGGGAGATGTGGTGGAACTGAGAAAAGAACACCCCTGCGGCAGCAAACAATGGGAAGTCACCCGGACAGGTGCGGACTTCAGGATAAAGTGCCTTGGGTGCCAGCACCAGGTCATGCTGCCCAGACCCAAGTTTGAAAAAAGCGTGAAGAAGATTGTCAAATCCGTTGCGGCTGAGGAATAAGCGGGAGTAGAAACCGGTGGTTTGCCAGAGGGCAAACCGTTTTTTTTGGATACGATCCATGCCTATCCCGTCCATAAAGCGGTTTTTTGCCGGCCTCGGTGAGCAGGGCGAGCTTCCGGGATACTTGCATTCTTTGGACCTATTAAGGAAATAATAGCTACATAAAAATCTTCAATAGGAGGATGCGATGCTAGAGAAAAGTGAAAAGAAAGGTTCAAAGAGAGTTTTTCTTACAGTGCTTTTGGCTTGCCTGGGCACAGGTGTTCTGGTCTTTCTTGTAACCTTCTGGTATCTGGGCTCCGGCAGGCCGGTACCCCAGACCACTCAACCCCCCCAGGTTCAGGGAAATACCGGCACACCGCAGCCGCAGCAGATTGCAGGACAGATTACGGTGCCTGTAACCTCGTCTGTGGCCGATGTGGCTAAATCCGCCACCCCGGGGGTTGTGGGGATATCGGTGCTGAAGGTTGACAGTGGGGCTATTTTCGACAAGGATGCCACCCAGAAATGGGGGGTGGGATCCGGCGTTATTGTGAGCCCAAGCGGATATATTCTTACAAATAATCACGTGGCGGGAGGGAAGAGCAAACGCATCATTGTATCCCTGTTTGACGGGAAAAATGTGGACGGAGTCACGGTATGGTCCGATCCCATATTGGACCTTGCCATTGTGAAGGTCAATGCTACGGGCCTCACCGCCATACCCCTGGGGGATGCCAACACCCTGCAGGTGGGTGAAACGGCGGTAGCCATCGGCAACCCGCTGGGGCTCCAGTTCCAGAGGACCGTTACCTCGGGCATTGTAAGCGCCTTGAACAGGACCATCAAAATCGACACCGACCAGGGTTCAAACTACATGGAGGACCTGATTCAGACCGACGCCAGCATCAATCCGGGAAACAGCGGCGGACCCCTGCTCAATTCGAAAGGCCAGGTGGTGGGAATCAATACCATCAAGGTTACAAGCGCGGAAGCCATTGGCTTTGCCGTGCCCATTAACGTGGCGGTGCCCATTATAAACCAGTATGTTGCAAAGGGGGATTTCAAGGAGCCCTACCTTGGCGTGTTTGCCTACGACAAGGAGGTCATACCTTATCTGGGCAAGGATATCCATTTGGACAACGGAATCTATGTGGCCAATGTGGATGAAGAGGGCCCTGCATTTAAAAGCGGCATAAAAGTGGGATGCATTATAAAACAGGTGGACGGGATGAATATCAGCACCATGATGCAGCTCAGGACTTACATTTATTCCAAAAGCCCCGGCGATACCATTAATGTTACGCACTTCATGAACGGAAAGGATGTGACCACGCCCATTGTGCTGGCTGCCAAGCCTAAGGACGGGCTTGTTACAAGGTAAAAGACGGTTTAACATTTAAAGTTTAACGTTTATGTTATTTTCCGCATACGGTATAGACAGCAGGGAATGGTGGCAAAAATTAATATATCTCGGAAATGCGGAGGAATGATATGGATAATAATAGGGTGTTTAAAAACAGCGACGACTTTGAAAGGACCATAAAAGAGTATTTAAAGCAGGGAAAAGCCAGGCTTGACAATGATTTGAGCGGAACCCGCGAAGCCATCAGGCTCATTGCGAAGGACAGGATAAAGGATTTTATAAAAGTGATGGACAAAGGGCTGGACCAGGCGGAAAGAGACTTCCTGTGCGCTTTGATTGTGTCCAGCATGCACCAATCCTTTTGCTATGGATACGGGATAGGAAAGCTGGAGGGTACCACAAGCCGAAAGATATATTTATAACAGGCGGCAGGAGGCCGATAACCGGTAATAGGCCGTGGGGACTACCCTGTACAAGGCCCTTGGCCGGTGATTGTTTAATGTTTTAAGGCAAAATTCCGTAAATTTATTCTGCAGTGCCAATAAAAAACATGTTGACATTATTAAAAGCCGTTGGTAAAATATTATTCAATTATATTTTCACAACCAAAACGATGAAGGAATCAAGATGCATGCGAATGCCAAAGAGAGCCGGTGGCTGGTGCAAACCGGTGCAGGAGGTGCATGTATGGCTCGTTCCGGAGTTCCATTGCTGAAAATGCAGTAGGCAATGGCGGCGACCACGTTATAGTCAGGGTATGCTTCATACCCAATGAGATCATACCGAGAGGTATGTGAAACAGGGTGGTACCACGTAGGATGTTTCCCCTCCGTCCCTGCAACTTAGTTTTGCAGGTATGGAGGGGTTTTGATTTAGTTGGGCAAACACAGGTAAACACGGTTGGTAAGATATTGAGCAATAATTTTGTTATCCCGTTTGAGGCTATGTGGGCCCGGTATCATTTAACCCGTGATAGAGGAGTATGGATATGAGACTTACAGGTGCACAGGCAGTAATAAAAGCGCTGGAAATAGAAGGCGTGGAATACATTTTCGGATATCCCGGAGCGGCCATATGTCCGTTTTACGACGCGCTGCTTGATTCGGGAATCAAGCACATCCTCACCAGGAATGAGCAGGGGGCTGTTCACGCTGCCAGCGGATATGCGCGTGTTACGGGAAAGGTGGGGGTGTGTGTGGCCACATCCGGTCCCGGCGCTACGAATTTGATTACGGGGATTGCAACGGCATACATGGATTCCATACCTGTGGTCGCTATTACAGGACAGGTGTCTTCAGAGCTTATAGGGAAGGATGTTTTTCAGGAAGCCGATATCACAGGGGCCACGGCACCCTTTTGCAAGAATAACTATCTGGTTAAGAAGGTTCAAAACCTGCCCAGGATCATGAAGGAAGCCTTCCACATTGCCGGAACAGGACGTCCCGGACCCGTGCTCATCGATATCCCTGTGGATGTCCAGATGAAGGATTTCAATTTTGAATATCCGGAAACGGTGGATATTAGAGGCTACAAACCCACTTACAAGGGACACGCCCTGCAGATAAGGAAAATTGCGGAGGCCATAGGAAAGGCGAAGGCTCCCGTGATCTGCGCCGGGGGCGGAATAATCAATGCCAATGCCTCCGGTGAACTGGTGGAATTGGCGGAGAGATGCCGCATCCCTGTGGCCACCACTTTTATGGGCATCGGTTCCATGCCTTCCAGGCATGAGCTGAACCTGGGCATGCTGGGGTCTCACGGCGTTTACCCGGCGAATTACGCAGTCCATAACGCGGACCTTGTCATAATCCTGGGCGCCCGGGTGGGCGACAGGGCCATGGGAACCGCCAGAAAGATTGCCGAGAAGGCAAAGATCGTCCATATCGATATTGACCCCGCTGAAATAGGCAAGAACATCGAGGCCACCATACCGGTGGTGGGCGATGTCAGGCTTATATTGAAGGACCTGCTTGACATTGTGGCCAAAGGCAATGTGGACAAGTGGAATGAAGCAATTCAAAAGATAAAGAGAGAACACCCGCTGAAATCCGGGCAGGAAAGCGGCCAGAACTGGGTTAAGCCCCAATATCTGCTTACTTTGCTGTCTGAGATGACAGCAGAGGATGACATCATTACAACGGAGGTGGGACAAAACCAGATATGGGCTGCAAATTACTATAACGTGAGGAAACCCAGAACTTTTATCTCGTCGGGGGGCATGGGGACCATGGGCTACGGGCTCCCATCCTCGGTGGGCGCTAAAATCGGCTCGCAGGGGCAAAGGGTCATTACGGTAGGTGGGGACGGAAGCTTTCAAATGTCCATGCAGGAGCTTGGGACCATAAAGCAGTACAAGCTGGGCATTAAAATGATCATATTCAACAATTCCAGGCTGGGGATGGTAAGGGAACTGCAGAAGAAGCAGTACAGGGGACGCTATTCCCAGGTGTTTCTGGACGAAAACCCTGATTTTGTAAAGCTGGTCCAAGCCTATGGCTTTAAGGGAGAGAGGATAACCGTCAACTCTGAGGTAAGAGGGGCTTTGGAGCGCATGCTGGCAGACGATACACCGTACCTGCTGGAGTGCATGGTGGACCCGGAGGAACCAACGCTGTAGGGGAGTGGAAAAACCCCTTGGCGTTGAAGGTCTAATGCTGAAAATAGGAAAGTGAAATCTATCTATAAATCGGTTGACAGTTGAGAGTGAAGGCTGGAGGCATGGCCCTCAACCCTCCGTTCTCAATTCTCAACGGAAGACGGGGAGGAATAATCATGGCAAAGCATACGTTGTCGGTTCTGGTGGAAAACCATGCCGGCGTCCTTTCAAGGGTTGCCGGTTTATTCAGCAGAAGAGGATTCAATATTGACAGCCTTGCGGTGGGCGTGACCGAAAATCCGGATATATCCAGGATAACGATTGTGGTGGACGGGGACGACTATACGGTGGAGCAGGTGAGCAAGCAGCTCAACAAGCTGATTGACGTAATAAAAATCAAGCAGCTGGACAGATCGGAGTCGGTAAGCAGGGAACTGGCCCTGATAAAAGTAAACGCCACCACAACCACAAGGTCTGAAATTATACAAATTGTTGAAATTTTCAGGGCGAAAATCGTGGATGTATCCAAGACCACCCTGACCATTGAAATCTCGGGAGGCAGCGATAAGGTAGCGGCGCTGGAGGATATGCTCAAGCAGTTTGGGATCAAGGAAATTGTGAGGACGGGAATGATTGCCATTGAAAGAGGCAACCGGCATATAAAAGCAAACAATGACAATGAGGAGTGATATACAAATGGCGAGGATGTATTATGACAGTGATTGTGATTTGGGCTTATTGAGGGATAAGACAATAGCGGTCATAGGGTATGGGAGCCAGGGGCATGCCCATGCCCAGAATTTACACGACAGCGGGCTGAACGTGGTAGTGGGGCTGCGCCCGGGGTCCAACAGGATAAAGCAGGCCACCGAGGACGGCTTGAAGGTGGTTGACACGGCCGAGGCGGCAAAGATGGGGGACCTGATCATGCTGCTTGTCCCCGATGAGCTTCAGGCAGGCATCTATGAAGACAGCATCAAGCCCAATCTCAAGGAGGGCAATGTGCTGATGTTTGCCCACGGCTTCAATATCAACTTCAGCCAGATCGTGCCCCCTGATTTTGTGGATGTGGTCATGGTGGCCCCCAAGGGGCCGGGCCACACGGTGAGAAGCCAGTATAAGGAAGGGAAGGGCGTTCCATCCCTGATTGCCGTCCACCGCAATGCTTCAGGCCGGGCAAAGGAGTATGCCCTTGCCTATGCCTCGGGCATCGGCGCCGGAAGGGCCGGCATCCTGGAAACCACATTCAGGGAAGAAACCGAGACCGACCTTTTCGGAGAGCAGGCCGTTTTGTGCGGCGGGGTTACCGAGCTGATGAAGGCCGGCTTTGAAACCCTTGTCAACGCGGGGTACCAGCCGGAGATTGCATACTTTGAGTGCATCCACGAGATGAAGCTCATCGTGGACCTGATCAACCAGGGCGGGTTTGCCTACATGAGGTACTCCATAAGCGATACGGCGGAATACGGTGATTACACCACGGGCAGAAGAATCATAACCGATGAGACGAGAAGAGAAATGAAGAAGGTGCTGGACGAAATACAAAACGGGACCTTTGCCACAAAGTGGATTACCGAAAACAAGGCGGGGGGAAGGGCCGAGTTCCTTTCCATGAGGAGGAAGCAGTCGGAACACCAGCTTGAAAAGGTGGGCGCGGAGCTGAGAAAGATGATGAGCTGGCTGAAGAAGTAGGGCCAAGGCTGAGGCAAAAAGGGCTGAGAAGCTGAGACTGCAGAAGGGCTCTGGAGAAAGACAAGGTTGAGGTTGAAGAAGAGCTCCGGAGAGGGGCAAGGCTGAGGTAGAACCTGCTGAGAGGCTGAAGCGGCAAGGCTGGAAAGCTGAGAGATGAAGAAAAGAGAGATAAGGAGATGAAAGCTGAGGTTAAGGCGGAGACTCTATTGGGTTCAGGGCATAAAAGTGATTTTTCTTAACCTTAGCCTCGGCATGTATTTATTTTTCAGATATTTAAGAATATGGGATTGATGAAAGGAGGGGGCCCATGCCTGCCCAGGTTAAAATTTTTGATACGACTTTGAGAGACGGAGAGCAAACTCCGGGTGTAAATTTAAATATCCAGGAGAAGCTGGAAATAGCCAGGCAGCTTGCCCGGATGAGGGTGGATGTGATTGAGGCGGGGTTTGCCATAGCTTCACCCGGCGATTTTGAAGCGGTGAAAGCCATTGCGGAGAATGTGAAGGGTGTCACGGTGGCCAGCCTTTGCCGGGCGGTGGAAAAGGACATCGACCGGGCGTGGGAAGCGGTCCGCTACGCGGAGAGGCCTAGAATCCACACCTTTATCGCCACCTCGGATATCCATATGCAATACAAGCTGAAAATGAGCGAGGAAGAGGTTTTTCAACGGGCGGTAGGAATGGTGAAGTACGCAAAGAAATTCTGTGAGGATGTAGAATTTTCTGCAGAAGACGCAAGCAGAAGCAAGCCCGAATTTTTATACAGGATACTGGAAGGCGTCATCAAGGCGGGAGCAACGGTGGTCAATATACCGGATACAGTGGGCTATTCCACTCCGGAGGAGTTCGGGAGGCTCATCAGGAACATTAGGGAAAACGTGGACGGCATCCATAAGGTGGAAATCAGCGTGCACTGCCATAACGATCTGGGAATGGCCACGGCAAACACGCTGTCTGCCTTATTGAACGGTGCGGTGCAGCTGGAGTGCACGGTGAACGGACTGGGTGAAAGAGCCGGAAATGCGGCTCTGGAAGAAATCATCATGGCTATCGGTACGAGGAAGGACTTCTTTGGCATCGGACACAACATAGACACAACGCAAATTTATAGGACCAGCAAACTAGTGAGCAGCCTGACCGGTGTGAACGTCCAGCCCAATAAGGCTGTGGTGGGGGCCAATGCCTTTGCCCATGAGTCGGGCATTCACCAGCACGGCGTGATGTCGGAAAAGAGCACCTATGAGATCATGACTCCCGAATCCATCGGACTGGGGCAAAACAGGATGGTCCTGGGGAAGCTTTCGGGGAGACATGCCTTTGAAGAGAAGCTGAAGGAACTGGGCTACAGCCTGGCTCCCGAGGAAATTCAAAAAGCCTTTGAAAAGTTCAAGGACCTTGCGGACAAGAAAAAGGTGGTTTTAGACAGGGATATTGAAGCCCTTGTAGGGGAAAAGGTTTCCCAGGTTCCGGAAATATTCCAGTTGGACAGCTTCCAGATCAGTAGCGGCAATAAGGTGGTTTCTACATCCATGGTTAGCCTGGTGAGAAACGGCGAAACCATAACCGAGGCCGCCACAGGAGACGGACCGGTGGATGCTGCCTTCAACGCATTGGAAAGGGCCGTCGGATTCAGCATGGAGCTGGAGGATTACAGGCTGGGGGCTGTCACCGAGGGGAAGGACGCCCTGGGCGAAGTTACGGTGAGGGTGACAAAGGACGGCAATTCCTTTGTAGGCAGAGGTGTAAGCACCGATGTGATTGAGGCCAGCGTCAAGGCGTACATGAATGCCATCAACAGGGCCATCAGCGAATTGGGAGAAAATATTATAGGAAAAAGCTGAGAGTGCGGAGCCGGGAGGGTTTGCAAAAGAGGCCGTGAACCATAGGCATCCCCATCTCCCGCCCTCCGGCTCATCTTGCAAGAGAGGTGATGAAATGAATAAAATCGTGATATATGATTCTACGCTCAGAGACGGTGCCCAGGCTCAGGGCATTTCTTTTACCCTTGAGGATAAGCTGAAGATTGTAGAGAGGCTTGACAGGCTGGGGGTCAGCTATATAGAGGCCGGGAACCCGGGCTCAAACCCCAAGGACCAGGAGTTTTTCGACAGGGTGAAGAAGATCCAATTCAAGCACGCCAAGGTTATTGCCTTTGGGAGCACAAGGAGGGTCAACACGCCCGTGGAGGAGGACGCAAACCTCAGATCCCTTTTACAGGCGGACACCTCTTCTGTGGCAATTTTTGGGAAGAGCTGGGATTTTCATGTGACCGACGTCCTCAGGACCACTCTGGATGAAAATTTGAGAATGATCTCCGAGACCGTGGCTTTCCTTAAGAAGAACGGCAAGGAGGTTATCTATGATGCGGAGCACTTTTTCGACGGGTACAAAGCCAACCCCGGGTATGCCATGAAAACTCTGCAAGCCGCATATGATGCGGGAGCGGACTGCCTGTGCCTGTGCGATACAAACGGGGGTACCTTTCCTTTGGACATTTATGAAATGACGGCAAAAGTGGTGAAGGAATTCCATGGGACTGTGGGAATCCACTGCCATAACGACAACGGCATGGGGGTGGCCAACTCCATTATGGCGGTGCAGGCGGGCGCGCTGCAGGTCCAGGGCACCATGAACGGCTTTGGGGAGCGGTGCGGCAATGCAAACCTCTGCACCATCATCCCCAACCTCCAGCTGAAAATGGGTTACAGCTGCATACCGGAAGAGAATATGAAAAAGATGACTTCTACCGCCAGGTATATCAGTGAAATAGCCAACGTGACCCACGACGAAAGGTCGCCTTATGTGGGAAGGTACGCCTTCGCCCATAAAGCCGGAATGCATGCGGATGCTGTCAATAAAGCGACGGAAGCGTATGAGCATATCGACCCGGAAGCGGTGGGAAACGCGAGGAGCTTCCTGATGTCTGAAGTGGCGGGCCGCAGTGCGGTACTGAGCGTCATTAACGAGGTGGATGCGACCCTTACCAAGGACTCGCCGGAGACCAAGCTTGTACTGGATAAGCTCAAGGAAATGGAGTATGAGGGCTACCAGTATGAGGGCGCGGAAAGCTCCTTTGAGCTGGTGGTGAGAAAGGTGCTGGGGAAATATCATCCGGCCTTTGATTTAAGGGAGTTTAAGGTTATCATCAACGAGCCTTCCATTGAGGGGATCAACTCGTCGGCCATGATAAAAATCAATGTGGACGGGCAGAGCGAGATTACCGCCTCCGAGGGCGACGGACCCGTAAACGCGCTAGATAAGGCCGTAAGAAAGGCATTAGAGAGGTTTTATCCCCAGATAAGCCGGATGAAGCTGACGGATTACAAGGTTAGGGTATTGGATTCGACTTCGGCAACGGCGGCAAAAGTCCGGGTTTTGATTGAATCGACGGACGGGGAAAAGGTATGGACTACGGTAGGCGTTTCTACCGATATTATAGATGCAAGCTGGAAAGCGCTTGTGGATTCCATAGAATACAAGCTGATTAAGGACAAATCTTGAGTTCCGGAACAGGAGAGCAACTTGCGTTTAAGTGGAAAGCTGGTTAAAGGTACAAAGGTAATAAAGGAAACATCCGTTGAGAGAAATGAGGATGCTCCATACAGGGATCTGCTGGAGAACTGCCTGTTAGACCTCTGCCGGGAGCTTGACATTCAGGTCCCTTTATGGCTCAAAAAAAACACCAGGGAGTTTGTCCTATACCGCCGGACTTCTTTTACAAAAGAACACTTCATGGAGGGGATCAAGTTCGACAGGTTTGAGATCAGGGTGGAGTAAAGGGCATCTTCCCCAAGGGAATAAGGCCGGACAAGGTCCGCCTTATTTTGATGCTTAAAAAAATAGTCAAAAAGACTATTTTTTTGTTTACAAAATACAATAAACACTTTATAATATAATTATTGTTATATAATTAACAAACTCACGGCACTATTTGACGCCGGGAGATTTTATTCCTCCTTAAAATATAGATTTGCATAAGGAACATTCCACACCAAAATGTTCCTTATGCATTTTTTTAGCTGTCCCCACCCTGCCCGCCTTCTATTCGCCCTGTCTGGTACATATATTTATCTTGTATGCAGGTTTTGTAGGCAGGTGAATGGGTTGAAAAGAAAAGCTGTTACAATATCAATGATTTTTCTTGCTGTTTTAACCTTATTTAAAATTGCAGGAGATTATTACAGTGAAATGGGCCGGGGCCAAACGGAAACTCCGGCTGCAAAAAAGGCGGATTACTGCATATTCATTGAAATAGAGGATAAGACCCTGTATTTGCTGCAGGATGGGAAATGCATAAAGGAATATCCCATTGCTTCCGGGAAGTCCGGAATGCCGTCCCCCATCGGATTCTGGAAAATAACCGACAAAAGCGACTGGGGGGAGGGCTTCGGGGGAAGATGGATGGGACTTAACGTACCGTGGGGGAAGTGCCAACAGGAACACTTTCATCAAGGGAAACCGTTGTAATGCATTTCCCTTCTCCCAGTGCCCCGTAACAGAATTCGGTTTGGGAAGAATTACAACAAAAAAACCGGCGCTTTGTCTGCCGGCCTGATATCTATTTCACTCTTTTCAGGATAATATCATGTTCATTCAATTTTGCATCAACGCCAATTACATAGTCTGTGACGACCTTCATATTTTTTTCAATGGAATCTGTTTTCTTTTCCAGGATATCAACCCTCATATCAAGATGATCCACTTTTTGCTCTATTCTTTCCAATCTATTCTCAATGCTGTCAGCTCTGCGGGTTAAGGCCTCTTGTCCCTCTGCTACCGCTTTAATATCCTTTTCAAGTTTTTCAACTAATGTACCTGTATGTATTTTGATTCCTTCAAGTTTTTCATCAAACCTCTTTTCCATTTTTTCCATACTTGATTCAAACATATCTTTTATGACAACAAGTAATTCATCATTGTTCATGAAAAAATTTCCTCCTTCGTCAGGTAAAAACATTATATCATATCTCCTGACTTTTTAAAGGACTAAAATCAATCCAGGACAAGGGACGGGACTGTCAAAAGTCCTGAATGCTTATACCGGTGTATTTCAGACAGCCCCGGCTTTAAAAGTTCCTCCCAGTGACAAAACTATTTTATTGCACAAAAAATAGTTTCATCACTCTATGCGAAAACTCCATAGTTATAAAAATTTATTTTTGTAATTATTCATAGTTTTAGCGCTAGGCTTTTATGTTTTTCTGCACGGTAATCCTATCCGTGCTGCAGTGAATGAGCCGGATTAAATCCTTAGGGGACAATTCAATTTGACGGCCTGTTTTCCCTGCGCTTACAATGAATGTGTCCAGCGCGTTGCAGGAGCTGTCCAGCACCGTCTTATACTCTTTTTTCATCCCGATGGGTGAGCACCCTCCCCGGATATAACCCGTAACCTTATTGATGTCCGCAACCTTGATCATCTCCACGGCTTTTTCGTTCACCGCCCTTGCCGCCGCTTTTAAATCAAGCTCCTCCGCCACAGGAATGACAAACACATAGTATTCTCTGCTGGACCCCTGGGTCACAAGGGTTTTATACACCTTTTCAACAGGCTGCCCTATTTTTTCCGCAACCGAAATACCGTCAACCAAGCCGTCGCTGTGGTCGTAAGTATACGTGCTGTATGGAATTCCCGCCTTATCGAGAATCCGCATGGCATTTGTCTTTGAATTGGTCAATTTTCATCCCTCATTTTATGATAAACGTCAACACCAATCATATGCTTAAAAAGATTTCTCCGCCCTCACATGGACTTCCTTTTCATTTTTTGCAGGATGTATTCCTTTAAAATTTCTTCAAGGGATTTTTCTCCCTTGAATTCACGGGTGACCTTGACCGCCTTTTTTGACATTTTATCCCTCCCCAGCGTCCCTGTCAGGGGGCAGGGACATGGACACGTTAAAAGCTTGTTATGTAAAAAGTACCAGGGCCTTTGCCGGTGCGAGCATTCATACATCCGGTTACGGCCCGGTGCCGCGGGAAGCCACGCACCGTTGCCTGTCCCTATCTTGTTTTAGGTAGAAAAATATTACCGGCATGCTGCCTCCATTATATACTTTTCAGCGGTTTTTAGGTACAATAGAATTAAATTTAACATATTTTAGTTCTTATTATAATGAATATACAATTCTGTATGATATTATGATATAAAGGAGGTCATATGCATATGGATGAGGCGGATTTTATGAAACTCAGGGTGGAGGACCAGATCAGCTGGTATGATAAAAAGAGCCGGTTCAATCAGAGCTGGTATAAAGGGCTCAGAATCTGTGAAATTTCACTGTCCCTGTCCATTCCCCTTTTAACCGCAGTGGTTCCCGACGGATGGGCCAATAAGGTGGTTGTGGGCTCGGTCGGAATTATTGTTGCCGTTACCGCCGGCGTCCTCCTTCTGTTCAAATTTCAGGAGAATTGGATCCAGTACCGGACAGCCGCCGAAACCTTAAAGCATGAAAAATTCCTGTTTCTGACCGGGGCAGGCCCATATAATAATGCAGAAAACGCTTTTCCCATTTTTGTTGAAAGAATTGAAAGTCTCATATCGAAAGAGAATGCGAATTGGGCTCAATACGTAAAAAAAGAAGATAAGAGGGCGGAAGAAAACAGCTGAAAGGTAAAGCAAAGGTACCAAAATAAAACAACTATAACAAACGGCTGCAGAAGAAAACCGGTTTACTTCCTGTTGCAAGGGGATTTTTGAACTTGTAGGTTATTTTCAGGCCGCCGTCCTCAAATACTTCAATCTTATCCACCAGCTTTTCCAGCAGCTCTCTGGTGAGCGCGGAGGCATTCCACAGGGAACCCGGCGGCAAAAGCGCGCCCTCTGCTTCAACGGCAGCACCGGCATGCCGACCCAGCGCAGCTTGAAGCTGGTTGTACCTGTCCGCCAGGGCTTCCTTTTCCCTGCCGAATTCCCTGCTGAGCCCCATGAATTCCTGCTCTCCCAGTACGCCTTTGACCTTGTCCAGATACAGATTTTTTATCACATGGTCTATTTCATCCATTTTTTTCCTCACATCCGCCAGGTCCTTTTGAACCGCTTGACGGCGGTTTTCCCTCCAATGCTTTTGGATCTCCCCGGGAATATCCGCCCGCTTTATAGCCGGTTCAACCATGGTGCGCATATCCTCCCATACGGCGGATTGGAGGTCGCCGGAGCTTATGGCGTGCCTTGAGCAGTATTTGGAGGTGTACCTTTTATACCTGGAGCAGATCAGGTATTCCTCTCCCTTTTTTGTTGTTGTGAAGGTCATGTATTCGCCGCAGTCCCCGCAGAAAACATATCCGGAAAACAGCTTTAAAGGTTTTTTGGAATTAAAATTACCTGTGTTCCTGCGGGACATCATTTTTTGCACCAGGTCAAAATCCTCCTCCGACACCACAGGCTCATGGGTGCTTTTTACGGTCACCCAGCTTGACCTGTCCAGGGTGAGAAGCTTTCCGGATTTATAGCTGGCCTTTTTATACTTGCCCTGGGTTATGTTGCCTGCATAGGTGGGATTGCTCAATATGCTTTTGATGGTGCTGGGCCCCCACAGCGGATTTTTCAGCCTTCCGTTTTTGTACCTGCTGCCGGCCGCCTTATAGCCGGCGGGATTAGGCACCTTCTCCGCATTCAGGGCATGGGCTATACAGCTTAGGCCATGCCCTTCGATATACATTTTAAAAATCCGCCTGACAACGGATGCGGCAGCTTCATCCACAAGAAGCCTGCTGCCGTTTGCCGGGTCCTTTTTGTACCCATAGGGGGCAAAGGCTCCGATAAACAGGCCGGCAGCCGCCTTTGTCCTCAACACGCTCCGGACCTTTTTGGATATGTCCCTGGCATACAGGTCGTTGATTACCGACTTGAAGGGGGTTATATCGTTGACGGCCGTGTCCTCGAAGGTGTCGATGCCGTCGTTTAAAGCAATATACCGGATGCTTTTCTCAGGGAAGTACTTTTCCATGTATCTCCCCGTTTCTATGTAGTCCCTGCCCAGCCTGGAAAGGTCCTTGGTGATGACCAGGTTGACCCGGCCTGCTTCGATATCCTCAACCATCCTTTTAAAACCCGGCCTGTCGAAGCTGGTGCCGGAGTAGCCGTCGTCAATATAGGTGCCGGCAATATTCCAGCCCTGCGCGTGTACGTACCGGGTCAGGTAGTCCAGCTGGTTTTTGATGCTTTCCGACTGGGAGGTATTGTTTTCATCTTCTCTTGACAGCCTGCAGTAAATTGCGGCGTTATAAACGTTTTTCATCCTGTGCCGGCCCCTTTCATGGTGCGGAGGGAGATGGACATATGCCTGCCCACGGGATTCAGCCCGAACCCGTACAGTATTATTTTTATGAAGGAACGGGCTTGGACCATGCACACCGGAGAAAACTTCCCTGAGACCATGCCGCCGACCCTATCCATGTGTTCCTGTTGAGATGTGCCGTGGGGGATATATGGCATACACGGAACGATTTTCGAAGACTCCATCGGGAGTGCGGCAAGCCACGGCTGCATCCGCATGCACACTGAACAGATAAAGGATCTGTACCGTATTGTTCCTGTGGGAACGCCCGTGGTCATTGTAAACGGGTGCTTCGGGCCCTTCGGCAGGGGGTTCAGCGACATCGATTCGGGAGACAGGGGAGCGGATGTGCTGGCCATTCAGATACGGCTCAAGGATTTGGGATTTTACAAGGGAAGCACCGACGGGATTTACGGGGAGGATTTGAAGGAGGCCGTGCATACGTTTCAAAGGGCTCACAAGCTGCAGGTTAAAAACAAGATTACCAAAGCAGATTGGCAGGCCATGGGTTTCAAGGAATTTGAATGAAGCCTTCAAGCAAAATGCAAAAGTTTTTTCATAAAACATGAAACAATATTAAAATTTTTATATAAAAGTGGGCTATTTTTTGATATAATTTTAACAAGAACATATGGATAACGCACTTGAAAATTGGAATTAAATCAAGGTGGTTATCGATGAAATCCCCGCAGTTTGCTTTATGGAAATATTGAATTATAAACTGCGCTCGTTAAAAATGTTGAAAAATATATAAAGTGGGTTGTCTGACCTTAAGGGTTGTAAAAATTGCCTGAGAGAGAGGAGACGGGTGCCGGCGGATTATTCTTTGCCGAAGGATGTCTATGCCTTTTCCTGCTCTTGGGGGAAAGGCATTTTTTCGTGCCAGAGGAGGCGATTGTATGGATGGAGGTATTGAAAAAAACTTCAGAGTGGAAAAGGATGCGCTGGGAGAGAAACAGATTCCTGCGGAGGCCTATTATGGGATTCACACCGCAAGGGCTGCCGAAAACTTTCCGGTCAGTGGGAAAAAGACAAACAGGCACCTGATCCGGGGGATGGTGCTGGTGAAAAAAGCGGCGGCTGTGGCCCACAAAAGGCTGGGCCATATACCGCCGGAGGTCATTGAAGCGGTTGTAGAGGCCTGCGACGGCATCCTGAAAGGGGAGCTGGCGGACCAGTTCATAGTGGATGCCTTCCAGGGAGGAGCGGGAACCTCAACCAATATGAATGTGAATGAGGTCATTGCCAACCGGGCCATAGAGCTTCTGGACGGCCGCAAAGGGGATTATGGGCTGGTGCACCCCCTGCACCACGTGAACTGCTGCCAGTCCACTAACGATGTTTATCCCACGGCGCTGCGCATTGCCGCCATAGAGCTTCTGCGCCCGTTGAGCCAGGCCTTTGCCTCTCTTCAGCAGGCGCTGCAGAAAAAGGAAAATGAGTTTGCCCATATTGTCAAGCTGGGGAGGACCCAGCTCATGGACGCCCTTCCCATGATGGCAGGGCAGGGCTTCGGCGCGTATGCCAAAGCGGTGGCCCGCGACCGATGGCGCCTTTACAAGGCGGAGGAGAGGCTCAGGGAGGTGAACATAGGCGGAACCGCCATCGGTACGGGGATGAACGCCTCGGAAAAATATATATTTACAGTGACGGAGGTGCTGCAGGAAATAACGGGATTGGGCATTGCCCGCAGCGAATATCCCATGGATATCACACAGAACATGGATGTGTTCGTGGAGGTGTCGGGGCTGTTGAAAGCGGCTGCCGCCAACCTCATCAAGATATCCGGCGACCTCCGGCTGCTGTCGTCGGGCCCCGACGGAGGAATCGGGGAAATACGGCTGCCGCCTGTCCAGGCCGGCTCTTCCATCATGCCGGGGAAGGTCAATCCCGTGATCCCGGAAATGGTGGCGCAGACAGCCTTCAGGGTCATTGCCAACGATGCCGCCATTACGGGGGCGGCAATGCAGGGGCAGCTTGAACTGAACGCTTTCACGCCGCTTATTGCGGAAAGCCTTCTTGAATCGCTGGAGCTGCTGACAAAAGCCGTGGAACTTTTTGAAAAAAAGTGTGTTGGCGGCATTGAGGCGGATGAGCAGAGGTGTCTGGAGCATGTGGAGAGGTCCTCCGCACTGGCTACCGCCCTTGTCCATCACATCGGGTACGAGCAGGCCGCCGAGATTGCCAAAAAAGCCCAGGCCCAGAGGAAAACGGTGCGGCAGGTCCTGGAGGAAGAAGGCACGGTGGCGGAGGAATTGCTGGAAGAGGTTTTGGACCCCTATCAGGTCACAAAACCGGGGATTCCGGGTAAATAAGACATTTTTGGAAGGAGGACTGGAGTATGGGAATGAATGAAACACCCCGTTCGGAACGGGTGCACATAGCTATTTTCGGCCGGAGGAATGCGGGGAAGTCAAGCCTCATCAATGCCCTGACAGGGCAGGAAGCGGCCCTGGTATCCCCTGTAAAGGGAACAACCACCGACCCGGTTTACAAGGCCATGGAACTGCTGCCCATAGGGCCGGTGGTGTTTATCGACACCGCAGGCTTGGACGATGAGGGGGAGCTGGGGGAGCTGCGGAAAAAGAAGGCCCTGGAGGTGCTGAATAAAACCGATGTGGCCATCGTAGCCTTTGACTGCCTCCTGGGGATATCGGATTTTGAGCTGGATATTGTGCGCAGATTGAAGGAAAAAAGCATACCGGTGGTGGGGGCCGCCAATAAAATCGACGGAGCGGAGGAGGCTGCCGGCAGGTGCAAGGAGTATGAAGCCATGCTGGGAATCAAGGTATGCCCGGTTTCCGCGTTGAAGGGCCAGGGGGTGGAGGAGCTTAAGAAAACATTGATGGGCATGCTGCCCGAGAGCGAAGACAAATTTACCCTCCTGGGCGGCCTGGTATCCCCGGGGGACCTGGTGGTGCTGGTGGTGCCCATCGACAAGGCGGCTCCCAAGGGAAGGCTGATCCTGCCGCAGCAGCAGACAATCCGGGATATCCTGGAGAGCGACGCCATAGCCGTGGTGACAAAGGAGCATGAGCTGAGGGAAACCCTGGAAAGCCTGGGCAAAAAACCACGGCTGGTCATAACCGATTCCCAGGTTTTTCTTAAGGTGGCGGCGGATACCCCCAGGGATATACCCCTGACCTCCTTCTCCATCCTGTTCGCAAGGCACAAGGGGGGACTTCCGGAGCTGCTCCGCGGCGCTCTCGCCGTTGAGAGGCTAAAAGACGGGGACCGGATTTTGGTTGCGGAGGCCTGTACCCACCACCCCCAGGCGGATGACATCGCCCGGGTGAAGATTCCCCGCTGGCTCCGCCAGAAAACAGGCAAACGGCTCCATTTTGACTACGCCAGCGGAGCAAGCTTTCCCGACAATATAGGCGATTATGCCCTTGTGGTGCACTGCGGGGGCTGCATGCTCAACCGCAGGGCCATGGTCTACAGGGTGGGGCAGGCGGTGGACGCCGGCGTGCCCATTGTGAATTACGGGGTTCTCATTGCCTATGTCCAGGGCATATTGGAGCGGGCCATAAGCTGCATGCCGCTGGCGAAAACGGTTTGGGAGGAGGAAGTGCAGGCTGCCCAGGCCGGAAAGGATGTCAAAAATTAATAGATGCGGAGGGGAAGATTCGCCGGAGATAAAGGGGATTTTATCAATGACGGCGGGATTCTTTCGCTCCTGCGGCCGGGAAGGCCGGCAGAGGGGGAAAAGGCCAAAGTATTATTGGGAATTTTTGCCTCACAGGTGCTTTCAAGAGGGGGAGGAGTTTTTGAATGCACCCAGGCACTGCCGCAAAGCCGGTATAATTTTACCTCCCCGCTCCGAAATGTAAACCCCGGACAGGATAAGGACGGAGCCGGCAGCGGCCAGGGCGGTAATCCTTTCGCCGAGGACAATAACCGCTGTCAAAATAGTTACCAGGGGTACCACGTAGATATAGCTGCTGGCTTTCACCACTCCGATGCTATTGACGGCCATGTTCCACAGGATATAGCACAGGGAGGAGGCCACCAGGCCTAAAAACAGCAGGTTGGGCAGTACGCCCGGCAAAAGCAGCTTTTCCATTTTAAAATCAACCTTAAATATAAACAGGGCGGGGAGCATGGTCAGCAGCCCGTAGAAGAAAATCTTCCGGGTCAGGTAGAGGTTGTTGTACCCGCTGCCCAGCTTGTTCAGCAGGATGGTGTAAATGGCCCAGATCAACGCGGCCGCCACAGCCAGAAGGTCCCCCAGGGGATTAAGCTTCAGCACGTAATTCCCGTTGAAGATGACCAGGAATACTCCCCCGAAAGCCATCAGAGACCCCAGAACAAGCCCGGGGTTGAGCCTTTCCCCTTTGACGAAGAGATGGGCCAGAATGGCAGTAAATACGGGTGCCAGCGACACCAGTAAGCTGGTGTTGGAGGCCAGGGTGTATTCCAGTGAGATATTTTCCATTAAAAAGTACACAGTAACTCCACATAGGCCGGCAGCGAGGAAAAGGAGCTCTTCCTTCCAGGAGCCCGGCTTTTTGAATCTGGGATGGATGAGCAGCAGTGCGATATAGGCCATTAGAAACCTGAAAAATAATATTTCTATGGGGTGCAGGTTTTTCAGGAGCACCTTGGTTGAAATAAATGTGATCCCCCAGATAAATACCGTAAAAAGTGTTATTACATGCCCGAACAAAGTCTTTTTATTCATTTTACCAGCTTCCTGATTATTATTTTAATTGCTTTCATAATAGAATACACAAAAAAAAGGGCATTGTATTGTATAAAATTGCGTTAATGAAAAATTAAAGAGTCAAGCTTTAAAGTTTAAAAGGTTAAAACAGGCTGCCCCTCCTTTCAGAACAAGGATTTTCCCTTTGATCCATTCCTTGTATAATTACCTAATAAGCGGTATAATGGAATAAAAGCTGTTTCCGCAAAAGGGGGATTCTGAATGCAGAAGAAAAGAATACTTTCCATTCTGGCTGCTGCTGCGATTTTAACCGCAGCCGTGTTTCCGGCCTATGCAGACCAGGCCGTGGTGAAGCAAGCCGTGGTTGTGCAGCAGGGCAGCTCCGGCACGGGTGTAGATGAAAGCAGTGTGAAAATTTCCAGGACCGTGGCAAAAAATACGGCAGTCAAATTTTTAAAAGACTATTTCGACATTGAAATTACCGACAAATATGAAACAAACATGGAATTAAGAGAGGATTATCCCGTCTACGGATTTTTGCAGGGGAACCGGCAGACCGTTTGGGAGTTGAATTTCCAAAGGAATGACAATGTAAGCAGCTCGGGAGCTTCCGTTTGCGTAGATGCAAATTCCGGAAAAGTTGTAAGTGTACGCAATTTTCAATACAGTTTTAGGAGTGAAGAGCCGCCGAAGGTTGCTGCAATCACACAGGAACAGGCCAGGAAAGCCGCTGAGAGCTTCCTTAAAAAAGTGAATCCGGAGGAGTCGGCAAAGCTTCAGCTGGATGAAAAAACAAGTTCCTACGGCTATGGAGGAGGGATGTCCGCCCAATACCCGTTTAATTTTATCCGGGTTGAAAACGGATTGAAGTTTTATAATAACGGAGCTGCCATTGAGGTGGACGGCACAACGGGAAAGGTGACCTCCTACACCTTCAGCTGGAGTGATGATGCCTCTTTCCCGGAAAAGGGCAGCGCGATGGATCCGGCCAGGGCCCTGGAATTGATGACCAATGCGGCTGAAATGAAGCTTTTCTATATCCCCTACTTCGACAACAGGAATTACGCCGAATTGCCCGGTGCGGTCAAGCTGGTCTATGGGATTGGGTTCCCGGACGGGTCCTTGCTGGATGCGGTGGATGGGAAAATGCTCCAGGAGAACGCCGGCATCGGAAAAACCTTGAAAGTAAAGGACCTGACGGAGAGTGAAAAGCGGCAGCTGGAACAAAAGTGGAAGGCGGTACCTCAACTGGACAGGGAAATGGACGACACAGCGGCGGCAGAATTGATCAAGGCCAGGATTGAAGAGCTTTTTGGCAAGGATTATGAGGTCAATTCCATAAGGTATGAGGAAAACAGCAGCAGTTGGGGAGCCATGGGGAAGAACGTCTGGACGGCCCAGTTCTCCAAAAAGGATTCCAATACGCCCTATAACCAGGATTCGGGAACCATAGCGGTGGATGCCGCCACAGGACAGCTGATATGGGTCAGCAAGTACAATTTCATAGGTATGCAGGACACGTCGGAGTTTACGCCCAAGCTGACATGGGAAGAGGCATACGGTAAAGCCGTTGATTTAGCGGCGGCGTATTTCCCGGACAAGGTCAGGAATATCAATACCCGGCAGAGGTATATCAAGCAGTACAGCTATGTCAACGGGAAGAAAATGCCCGAGAGGACATATTATTTTAACTTCCCCAGGATGGAGAACAATGTCCCCTATCAAAACGACGGGATTAGTGTGGAGTTCGATATAAAAACAGGGAAGGTCACAAGCCTTCGCTGCAGCTGGAGCGATAAGCTGAAATTTCCCGGTGTCCAGGGGATTCTGGACAAGGAAGCTGCAAAGCAGGCATATTTTAAGCTTTTTGTACCCGAACTGGTCTATGGACTGGTGGACAAAAGCGGCGATCCCGAGAAGCCGGAGATGGAAGTAAAGCTGGTCTACAGGCTGGCCCCCCAGAGTTTGTACAGTACGTCGGGCTATATGGATGCATTTACCGGGAAGGCCCTCGATTTTACCGGCAGGGAATTGGATGAAGAGGTGGAAAGCTTTAAGCAGGCCATCAAAGGTCATTGGGCCGAGAAGGAATTGCAAATACTTTCTTACCAGGGAATTATAGATGTCCACGGGTTCCAGCCGGATAAAGGCGTTACAAAAATGGAGGCGGCCAAAATCCTTGTAAACGCCAAAGGCTACCAGCCCTATTTGATCCGGGATACCGACGGCTTGAAGTTTAACGACATAGCGAAGGACAGTGAAAATTACAAGTACCTTCAACTGGCTGTGGAATACGGCATAATCGACAATACGCCGGGAGATTTCAAGGGGGACGAAATCATTACAAGGGAGGACATGGCAGAGCTGCTGGTGAGGCTGCTCCAGTACAACAAAATAGCGAAACTGCAGGGAATATTTTCGCCGCCCTTTAAGGACGCCGGAGAAATAAGCCCAGATAAATACGGATATGTCGCGGTGGGGAAGGGCCTGGGTATTTTGAACGGGAGTGACGGCAATTTCCGTCCCAGGGATCAGGTGACTGCAGCCGAGTTTGCCGTTGCGGTCTATAATGCCCTGGGCACCTTAAAGAACCCGGAATAGGCAATAATAGGGGAGGAGATCTATGAAACTTACCAACAGGGAGGATTTTTTGAGCAGCAGCAGGGAAGCCCTCGGGGAAATATTTGACATACTGGGGCGTCTGGCCCCCGTAAGGATAAAAGATTTGCCGGCGGACAGCACCGCCTTTGTGATTATAGATATGGTCAACGGCTTTGCCAGGGAAGGGGCGCTTAAGAGCCCGGAGGTAGAAGCCCTTATTCCCCGGATTGCCGGAATGTGCAAGGCCTGTGACCAATTGGGGATTGCCAAACTGGCCTTTGCGGACTGCCACACTGAAGCTTCTCCGGAATTTGAGGCCTATCCAGCCCACTGCCTGTCGGGTACAACCGAAGGGGAAGTGGTGGATGAGATCAAGGGGATCGGCGGGTACAGGCTCTTCCCCAAGAACTCCACCAACGGCTTTTTGGAGAGTGCGTTCCGGCAGTGGCTGGAGAACAACCCGCAAATAGGCACCTATGTTGTGGTGGGGGACTGCACCGACATTTGCGTAGAACAGTTTTCCACCACCTTAAAGGCCTGGTTCAATATGCAGAACAAAAGGGTCCGGGTTATCGTCCCGCTAAGTGCCGTGGACACATACCATTTAGGAGTCCACAACAGCGGACTGATGAATGTGGTGGCGCTTTACGGCATGATGCTGAACGGCATTGAGGTTGTGAAGGATATAGAGCTGTAGCCGGGGACCCCATGCCGGGCCCTTTGAGGGCAGACCGTGCCGGAAGCTTTTCCGCCGGGACATATTCCATGCCCATGGATTCTGCCACAGCTTTGCATGTGATGCAGCCTCCAACAAATAATTTTTTGACTTTACTTTGGGTTTGTAGTATACTATTTACATAAGTTTAATACAAGCCATTTATGAACTTCCAGGGGGTACAGGGGAAGTTTTATTTACCGGAGGATTGATTATGGCTGGTGTTTAATATTTTAAAATAATTGGTCAATTACCTGCAATACATCTCTGAACAAATCCGGCGTATTCTCTGCACTAAAAATCTTATACAAATGTTGAATTTTTGGATTTACTTAAGAAGGTTTTTTCGCAAAGGAATTTGCGCATAATAGGATTTAGTAGATTTGGGTGGGCAGATAACTTGGCTTTGCTGCCTTATGAGGGAGGATTTCAATGTTTAACGTTGGTGATAAAATTGTATACCCAATGCATGGGGCAGGTATTATAGAATCCATCGAGGAAAAAGAGATCCTGGGTCTAAAACAGCCTTACTATATAGTAAAAATGCCTTTAGGGGACATGAAATTGATGATTCCGACGCAGAATGTGGAAGGGACAGGCATAAGGGAGGTTATTGGAATCCAGGATGTGGAAAAGGTGTTTAAGATCCTGGGAGATCAGAATGTAAATGTGACAAGCAATTGGAACAAGCGTTACAGGGAGAATATGATCAAGATAAAGAGCGGGAATATTTTTGAAGTAGCCGATGTAGTCAGGTCATTGATGAAAAGGGAAAAGGAAAAGGGCCTGTCCACGGGGGAAAGGAAAATATTAAACAGTGCAAAACAGATCCTTATCAGTGAACTGGTTTTAG
This sequence comes from Eubacteriales bacterium, assembly GCA_024655885.1. Lineage (GTDB taxonomy): Bacteria > Bacillota > Clostridia > Acetivibrionales > JANLFN01 > JANLFN01. The sequence goes on from JANLFN010000015.1 coordinate 46,037, forward strand.
CTAAAAATGGCAATCCTTTAGAGATTGAAAGCTGGATAGAATACTATCTGGGGGCCTAGATTCAATATAGATTTCGGAATTCTATCAAATGGGAGAGTCGGGTACCGTGTTAAATAAAATTATAAAGATTTCTTTTTCAATCGTGGGAGCGGTGACAGGTTTTACGCTTACCCGTTCCTTTCTGTTCATGCTGAATATGGATATCCGCTGGGAACTTAAAGTTGTGCTTTACTGTTTTGGCGCAATGCTTATTGCGGCGATTTTTTATTCTACGGCAAATTTTTTTGTTGAGTATATGATGAAGGCCATTGATAAACTGGAGCGTTTGATGCAGAAAATGTCCCTTTATGAATTGGTGGTAAGTGCCGTCGGACTGATAGTTGGCCTGATCATTGCCAACCTTGTCACCATTCCGGTAAACAGAATTGATGTGATCGGCGCGCCTATTGCCATTATTGCCAATATATTGTTCGGATGTGCAGGCGTCAGCATCGCGGTCAGCAAAAAAAACGAGCATTTTCTGGACGCAATTATAAACAGGAGTGTGGCCGCCAAAAATAAAAAAGCCTTGGTGGAGCCCAAAATACTGGATACAAATATCATTATCGACGGAAGAATTGTGGATATCTGCAGGAGCGGCTTTCTTGAAGGAGAACTGATTGTTCCGAACTTTGTACTGGAAGAATTGAGACACATTGCGGATTCCTCGGATTCATTGAAAAGAAACAGGGGCAGGCGTGGATTGGACGTGCTGAGCATACTGCAAAAGGACCTGGGAGTTCCTGTGCGGATTGAAAATATTGAAGTAAAGGAAGGCATGGAAGTTGACGACAAACTGCTGGCCGTGGCCAAAAAGCTTCACGGGAAAGTGATCACCATCGACTATAATTTGAGCAAGGTCGCCGATTTCCAGGGAGTGCCGGTTTTAAACATCAATGAGCTTGCCAACGCAATGAAGCCCATAGCCCTGCCGGGGGAAGAAATGACGGTTCAGATCATCAAAGACGGAAAGGAAAACGGGCAGGGGATAGGATACCTGGAGGACGGCACAATGATCGTGGTTGATGGGGGCAGGAGGCATATCGGGGAGCATGTCAACGTAACGGTAACCAGTGTGCTGCAAACCGCTGCAGGCAGAATGATTTTTGCAAAACCCAAATATGCTGTGGAAAGGGCAATCTGAATTCAATGAAAAGGGCTTCGGATTTGTTTGTCAGTGCGGTTATCGTTGCAGCGGGGCGCGGGACACGGATGAATATGGATATTAACAAGCAGTATATAGAGATTTGCGATAAGCCGGTGCTGGCAAGAACCCTGGACATATTTCAAAATTACAGGGAGATTGATGAAATAGTGCTTGTCGTAAACGAACAGGACCTGGTCTACTGCAAGCAGAGCATAGTGGATCCCTACAGCTTCGATAAGGTAAAAACCCTGGTGGTGGGCGGACAGGAGCGCCAGCAATCGGTGCTGAACGGGCTCAAAGAGGTGGATGCGGAATGCGATATCGTATTGATTCACGATGGCGCCAGACCTTTTGTGGATGAGCGGATTCTGGCGGACAACATTTCTGCTGCCCGGGAGCTTGGAGCCGTGTGTACGGCGGTACCTGTGAAGGATACCATCAAGACCTCCGGTTTGGACGGCTTTATTGGAGAGACTCTTGACAGGAGCCTCTTGTGGGCTGTACAGACTCCTCAAACCTTTAAGTACGATTTGATCATGAATGCTCACCTGAAAGCTCTACAGGACGGCTTTAAAGGCACTGACGACGCGGTGCTGGTGGAGAGGATGGGCGGAAGGATAAAATTGGTAATGGGAAGCTACAATAATATAAAAATTACAACACAGGAAGACCTGGTCATCGCTGAGGCCATTACCGAAAACTACTTCGAATGATCCCTGTCAGATTACCGTTATGCAGCTGAATACCTGGATCCCTTCTCCACGGCCGAATTGAGTCAAGCCTTCCCCGGTTGTTGCGGTAATGCCTATGCTGTTTTCCGGCAGGTCGAGAAGCTGTGAGATGCTCTTCCTCATTTCGGGTATTCTGGGGGAAATCTTGGGGGTGAGGCATTCGATGGATATGGACAGGTGCACTATTTTACTGTCATTCAAGTATTTCAGTGCTTCCGCAAGATATACCCTGCTGTCGGTGATCCCATGGTTTAAACACAGGTTATCGCTGACCTCTCCCAGGATGTTGACGCAGGTTACTCCGGAAATCGCATTGGTGATGGAGTGCAGCACAACATCGGCATCACTGTTGCCGTCCAGCGGTGGATGGCCTTCAAAAACCACTCCTCCCAATACCAGCTTTTTTACTTTGTTGCTAAAATCAAACCTATGGCTGTCCTGCCCTATGCCTACTTTCATTTAAGCACAATTCCCATAAAACAATGATATATTAATAAAAATATTATACATCAACCTTCACAGGGGGAGCAAGTGTATTGACACAGGCTTTTGGGTATATTATATTATAACGTATGAGGATATTTTAATAGGAATCAATGACAGGGCTGCGAAAGGCCGTGCTTTCAGAGAATGAAACCGTCTTGCTGCGAGGTTTCTAAGCCAAACCTTTCTTCCCACCCTTGAGATGCAGCTGAGGAGGCTGCCGGGTAAACTCTGTTAAAGGTTTGAAAGATGGGCTTATGCCAATTTGGGTGGTACCGCGGAAGTGATCTCCGTCCCTTTAGAGGGGAGGGAGTTTTTTAATTTAAGGAGAGTGAAGCTATGTCGAATGAAAAAAAGCTGGTGGAAGCAATTACATCCATGGATGTAGATTTCGCACAATGGTATACCGATATAATCAAAAAGGCGGACCTGGCCGACTACTCCAGTGTCAGGGGCTGCATGATCATACGCCCTTACGGCTATGCCATATGGGAATTCATGCAGAAGGACCTGGACGCCCGGTTTAAGGAAACGGGGCACGAAAATGTGTACATGCCCATGTTTATACCCGAAAGCCTTCTTCAAAAGGAGAAGGACCATGTGGAAGGGTTTGCGCCGGAGGTGGCGTGGGTTACCCACGGGGGGAAAGAAGAACTGGCTGAAAGGCTATGCGTAAGGCCCACTTCGGAGACTCTTTTCTGTGACCATTACGCCAATATCATTCACTCCTACAGGGATTTGCCCAAGCTTTACAACCAGTGGTGCTCGGTTGTGAGGTGGGAGAAAACCACCAGGCCCTTTTTAAGGACTCTGGAATTTTTGTGGCAGGAAGGCCATACAGCCCATGCGACGGCGGAAGAGGCACAGGAAGAGACCATACGGATGCTGAACGTGTACGCGGACTTTTGCGAGCAAACCCTGGCCATACCGGTGGTAAAGGGGAAAAAGACAGATAAGGAAAAGTTCGCGGGTGCAAAGGCAACCTATACCATTGAAAGCCTTATGCATGACGGAAAGGCCTTGCAGTCGGGCACATCCCATAATTTCGGGGATGGATTTGCCCGGACCTTCGGGATACAGTATACGGACAGCGCCAATAAGCTCCAATATGTGCATCAAACTTCGTGGGGAGTCACCACAAGACTTATCGGGGCAATTATCATGGTTCATGGCGATGATAACGGCCTGGTGCTTCCGCCCAAAATTGCGCCTGTGCAGCTGGTAGTCATACCTGTGCAGCAGCATAAAGAGGGAGTCCTCCCAAAAGCGGAGGAGATTAAGGCGCGGCTGCAAAAAAACGTCCGGGTGAAAATTGACGACAGCGACAGGATGCCCGGATGGAAATTCAGCGAGCACGAAATGAGGGGTGTGCCTCTCCGGCTTGAAATCGGGCCAAAGGATATTGAAAAGAATCAATGCGTATTGGTAAGAAGGGATACGAGAGAAAAATTCTTCGTCTCTCTGGATGAGATGGAAGCAAAGGTGGAGCAGCTGTTAATGGACATTCAGAGGGATCTGCTGGAAAAGGCGAGGGCTTTAAGGGACAAAAAGACTTACACGGCCCTTTCCTTAGATGAGTTTTCAAGGATTATCGAGGAAACCCCCGGCTTTATTAAGGCCATGTGGTGTGGGGAGCAGGCCTGTGAAGACGCCCTAAAGGAGAAAACAGGAGCCACAGCCAGATGTATCCCCTTTGAACAGGAAAACCTGGCCGATACCTGTGTCTGCTGCGGCAGGCCTGCAAAACATCTGGTTTACTGGGGAAAGGCATACTGATTTTGAGGCTTTCATTTACTCTCCATAAATTCGGAAAGTTTTTAAAATTTAGAAACTTTTATGTAAATAATTCAACTAAATTTGTTAATACTATTAATAAAATAAAATGCTCTAAATTTTATAAAACGGAGAATTTTGGAGGGATTTTATGAAAAAAAGGATAATTTTTTTAGTGGTACTTACTCTTGCATTTACTACCATATTTGGATTTACAGGCATCAATCCTTTGAGTGAAGCGCTGGCGCAGACTTCCTTTCAGAGGGTGAATTTTGTAAATGCGACGGTAACGGCGAATTTGCTGAATGTGAGGCAGGGACCGGGTACCAAATACCGTGTGGTATGCGTACTTAAGAAAGGACAGACTGTAAAGGTATTCGGCAAGCTGGGGGACTGGTATGCCATATATGAAACGAAGGGAGGATGTGTGGGAGCGGTCAGCAGTAAATATATCAAGGTGGCAGGCACTGTAACCCCTGCGCCGAAGACAACGCCCACACCGGCGCCTTCAAAGACGCCCACAACGCCGGCAACACCCACACCATCAAAGACGCCCACAACGCCGACCACGCCCACGCCTTCAAAGACGCCGACGGGGATATCCCAGGAAGAACAGACGCTTTTGGACCTTGTGAACAAGGCAAGAGCGGATGCCGGCGTAGGAGCTCTGCAGTTCGATATGGATTTAGTGAAGGTAGCGCGGCTGAAAGCAAAGGACATGGTGGATAACAACTATTTCTCCCATCAATCGCCAACCTATGGTTCTCCCTTTGACATGATGAAGCAGTTCGGCATAAGCTTCAAGACGGCCGGGGAGAACATAGCGGGAAATCAGACGGTGCAAAAGGCCTTTGACGCGTGGATGAGCTCGGAAGGCCACAGGAAAAACATTTTAAACGGCAGTTTTAACTATACCGGAATAGGCATAGTCAGCAGCCCTACCTACGGTAAAATACTTGTGCAGCAGTTTATCGGCAGGTAGAGCTCAGGCAGATAAAAAAGAGAGGAGAGACGGTCCGTCTTACTCCTCTCTTTTGTTCAACCAGACTTTAAATTCGGGAGTCACTTCAAACTTCTTCCCTCTGAGGTAGTCCAGCCTCCCTGCGTTTTTGAAGCCAAATACCAGCTTGTATGCCCACAGAGCCTGGTATTTCGCCCCTAATGACCGGTTATAGGCATTACTGCCGTACTTGCCGTCGCCTACAATGGGATGCCCTATATGGGCCAGATGGGCCCGGATCTGGTGTGTCCTGCCGGTAACCAGCTCCACTTCCAGACGGCTTATGCCGTTTTTATAGGCAAGCAGCCTGTACCGTGTTATTATGGGTATAGAACCCTTTCCCGGATAGTCGTAGATAAAGGCCCTGCTTTTATTCTCATCCTTGCACAGGTATGCTTTCAGCTCCGCATGCTCCTTCTCCATTTTTCCTTTTACCAGGCACTGGTAGTACTTTTTAATTTCCCTGCTTTTTATCTTGTCCAAAAGTATTTTAAGGCTTTCGGCGTTTTTTGCAAGAATGACCAGGCCTCCTGTGTTCCTATCGATCCTGTGGCACAAAGAGGGGGGAAAGCAAGACGGATCCCGGGGGTCATACTCGCCTTTTTCACCCAGGTAGTCTTTGACCCTGTCTATCAGCGTACCAGTGGATTGTTCCCTGTCAGGGTGCACAGGGATACCCTGCTCCTTATTCACAATCAGAATATTTGCATCTTCATAGACAACCGAAAATCCCCTGCCCGGCTGAGCCCCATTTTTTTGCGGAAGGCCGTCAAGGATCTCATCAGTGATAAAAATCTCCAGCCTGTCGCCGGGACTCACAAGGTAATCCTCTTTTACTCTTACGCCGTTCACCTTGATATCCCTTTTTCTAAAGGCCTTATACATTGCGCTGGCAGGCATCCCGGGAAAGGCATCCCTTATGACCCTGCCCACACGCTTGTTTGCCTGGCTTTCCTTTACAATTAACGTTCTCATCGCTTCCCCCATGTCAAATAGATTCGGCAGCGGGGTGAAACCCCATTAGAATGCCTGTGCCGGCGGCTTGTTGGCTTCTATGACCGACCTGATTTTCCTGATATATTTCTCTGAGATTTCATCGGCGGCCCGGGGAGTTTCCCCCTCGGAGTATACCCGGAAAAGAGGCATGTCCGCATCCGGAAGTACAAGGGCCCAGCCGTCCTTTGATATAAACTTCACACCGTCCAGGAGCTCTATGTTTTCTTCGCTGTTTTCGGTAATCAGCCTTCTCATGACCTTGCCCTTTAATTCCCAGGGGCAGAAGATCTTCTTCTTGCTTATGTAGAAGCAGGGAATTTCCCCGATGGTATCCGTCAGGGAAGTATTGTGCACGCAGAGGTATTCTATTACCTTCCCAAGCCCTGCAAGGGCATCAAAGTTCAAGAGGAACTGGTTCCAGTTTTCCCGGTTTTTTGATTTCAGCAGGTCATGGTTGAGCATTTTTTCCATCACCGCCTGGGGGGAGGTTTTGGTGCGCAACACATGTCCCCTGTACCTGGAGGCCAGCTCCTCTATAACCGAGGGGGCGGTTATGGGGACAATCACCTTTGTCCCCGGCATGCTTTTGAAAATGATCAGGGATGTTAGCACCTGGAACAGGTCGTCTTTGACCACACTCCCGTTTTTATCCACCAGGACCAGCATTTCTCCGTTGCTGTCGATAAACGCCCCAAACTCCGCGCTTGTCTTTTTAATCTCCTCAACAATCTCCTGGACCGAGTCCAGGTTTGCCGATGAGAAGCTTGCCACTTTACACCCCATGTCCGTCAGCATGGGGACCACCACCGATATGACGAAATCCGAGGGTGAAACGATGCAGACTTTCGGGGCCCTGTCCCTTATGCTGGACACGTCGATTTCATTTAGTATGGAGCGGACGTAATAGCTGCTAAAGTCGGTGATATTGTTTAACCGGCTTATCTCCTCCCCGGAGCACCGCCTGAAATCCTCCCTGAAAAAAGCGTTTTCAATCTTCCTTTCGGTGAGCCGGCTTATGCTTGCCCCTTTGGAGTCCATGAAATCCACCCGGAGCTTATTGGGATTATCCTCGCTCAGTTTTATATGAATCCCGCCCTCAACGGGAAGGAAGTTTATAGCATGGCGGGATATGGGGGTCAGCAGGCTGCTTAAATTGAATACCTCTACGCCCACCGACAGGATGCCCGATACGAAAGCGTGCTTGAACATCCTGGCGGAATTGGAGGTGGTAGAGCTCACCACCACCTTGGACGCCTTTTTAAATATGGAGCCGTACGCCGCTCCCAGCCTTGTAGCAAATTCAGGAGAGATATCCACATTGATAATGCCTGAAAGCCCGTTTTCGCCAAAAATGGATTTAGCGTGCCTGGCTCCCCAGATGATGTTTCTATCCACAATGGTCATGGAGTCCACAATCTTCTGAGGCCATATTTTAACATTGGGCTTTACTATGGTCCTTTCGTTCAAAACACAGCTGTCGCCCACAACTGCGTTCTCAAACAGGGATGCATAGCGCTTCAGGCTGACCCTGTTGCAAAGAATGGCGCCTCTGATTTCCGAACGGTATTCAATATAGTTGCTGTCCCATAGGATACTCCTTTTTATGGAAACTTCATCTTCAATTACGTTATTGTTTCCAACAACAGTCAAATTTTCTATCACGGCGCCCCTTCCTATGCGGCAGTTGCGGCCGATGACACAGGGACCGTTGATTTCGCAGCCCTCGTCAATCACTGTGCCTGTTCCCACCCATACGCCTTGTTTGACCTCTCTGGCATCCATTTCCACATGGATTTTGCCTTCCAGAATATCGTAATGGGATTGCAGATACGCTCTCAAATCTCCTATGTCGCACCAATAACCGGACATGACATAGCCGAACATAGGCTGGCGGCCGTCCAGCAGCAGAGGGAACAGGTCCTGGCTGAAGTCGAACTTTACGCCTTTGGCAAAGTACCTGAGGACTTCAGGCTCCAGTATATAGGCCCCTGTGTTTACCGTATCGCTAAACACCTCTCCCCAGCCGGGTTTTTCAAGAAAACCGGTTACGGCCCCGTTCCCATCAAGGATTACAACTCCGTATTCCAGCGGTGCGTCTACCTTTGTAAGCACCAGGGTGGCCTTGGAATTTTTCGACTTATGGTATGCCACGGCTTTGGTCAGGTCCATGTCTGTGAGAGAGTCCCCGCTTATGACAATGAATGTGCCGTCGAGGAAATCCTCCGCGTTTTTGACACTCCCTGCCGTTCCCAGGGGGGTATCCTCTATAAAATAATGTATTTTCACTCCGAAGCTGGAGCCATTTCCGAAATAGTCCATGATTTTCTGGGGCAAATACATGAGGGTCACACCAATTTCAGTAATTCCATGTTTTTTCAACAAATTGATTATATGCTCCATGATGGGTTTATTCATCACGGGGACCATGGGCTTAGGCAGGTCGCATGTCAACGGCCGCAGTCTGGAGCCTTCTCCTCCCGCCATAATAATCGCTTTCAATGGGACCACCCTTTCAAATGAAATCTGAGCCCTCTTCTTCCAAGAATTTTAGTATACATGAAAATGAAAAAATATACCGGTATAGTTTATATTCAATACAAATTGCCAAATTCCTTTCTACTACAAAAAAACCGCTCACCATGTTAAAATATACCACATGAAGGGAAGGGCTAAACCACGCCCCCCATATTTTTCAACATGTTTTTAACCTCATCCACCTTGTCCGGGTCCACGGTCACCCGCAGCCGGGTGCTCAGCTCTGCTACCTCGCTGAACCTGCCCATTCCGCTGACCATCGGGTCCACTGCAACCAGCGGCCCCTTAAGGCTCCCGGGCAGAGTGCCTTTGGGCCTCAAAACCAGGGCGGAAAGGCAGGGCCCCGCTGCGGCGCCGGCTGTGCTTATTTCCTCCGAGATCTCGTCAAAAAACCTGTCCACCACATCAAGATGGGCGTCCTTATACCCCATGCCTCTCAGGGCTTCAACCGCCTTCCTCCCCTCCAGCATGTTTTCGAAGTCCACATGAATCTTTGGCATAAAGGTCCTCCTTCAAGCGAATTAATGCTGCCATCAAAGCAGCGCTTTTTAAGCTTTTGAGCACATTAAAATTTTGTTATGCTAAAAAGCGCCGGCCTGCTTCACCCTTTTCATCCGGAAAAATCCGCAAATGAAGGGAGCAGGACCGGAATTAGTTTCTGCAAAGAATTTTTTATTATTCCCGGCCCTCCGGCATGAATGCCGCCGGATCCGGCGGAATTGTGCCCTGCGGCTCTCAAAAGCGCCGGATTGATACCCCCGTAAAGTAAAAATTTTCACTGGCCAAGGTGAACAAAAGTTAGCAGGATATGTAAATTATTTTGCATTTATTATGTAAATTTTACATGTTATAATAATTTAAATGCTGAATTCCCTGAAAACTACAGCCAGGGAAGCGGGGGACCTAATCTTTGGGGTAAATTCCGGCGGAATGCCGGAAAGGGTGTCTCTTCTACCTAACCCGTCAACTAACCTCGCAAGCGATAAGAGGAGGAGTAATTTTTATGCAAAAGAAGAAGCATGTCGCTGTGCCTGTATTGGTTTTTGCTTTTTTTCTCGGTCTTACCCTTTATTCATGTCCCGCATCTGCGGCCAGCAGGCTGTTGAAGCAGGGGATGCGGGGAGATTCGGTGGCTAAGCTGCAGCAGGATTTGAAGGTCTTGGGGTTTTTTAACGCCACTGCTACCGGTTACTTCGGTGGAATTACGAAGACGGCGGTACGGAACCTGCAAAGAAAATACGGGCTGAACGTGGACGGGATCGCCGGAAAAAATACGCTGTCCCTTATAGACCGGCTGCTGCAGGGAGCGTCCGTCCAATCGTCCAGGGGCGCCGCGAAGGACAGGAACGGATACCTGGTGCCGTGGTTTGGAGGAGCGGAGAATATATTCGCCAGGGGAACAACCGCTACCGTGTATGATATCGGTTCAGGGCTGAGCTTCCAGGTAAAAAGGACATACGGAACCAACCACGCCGACTGTGAGCCTTTGACGGTAAAGGATACCAAAACATTGAAGTCCATATACGGCGGTACGTGGAGCTGGGACAGGAGAGCCGTGATTGTCACGGTGGACGGGAGGAAGATAGCGGCTTCCATGGCAGGAATGCCCCATGCGGGCGTTGACAGCTTGCCGGCCAATAAAACCGTAAAAGCCAGAAGCGGGGGTTACGGAAAAGGTGTCAACCTTGATACCGTGAAAGGGAATGGCATGGACGGGCATTTCGACATTCACTTTCTCGGCAGCAAGACCCACGGGAGCAACCGGGTGGATGAGGCCCACCAGGCCATGGTGAAGAAAGCGGCGGCATGGGCGGAAGAAAATCTTTAATAGGAAAAGGAATACAGGGGGACGGTTTGAGTGAGCCTGCACGGCGCACGGGCCGTCCCCCTGTGTTTCATTAGAGATAACAAAAAAGCCTCTACTTGTTTATAAAAATTTGTGTCGGTATTGATAAGTTCCAATATATTGTCATTATTGCCGCCCTCCGCCTTTAAAAAAGGGAGTTTCGCTTTCTAATCAAAAATAGTTTTGCGTCACTCCCCTTTTTTGTCTATGAGAATTACCTAAAGATTGTCGCCTACTTGGTTTTTTTACTAGCAGCATAAATATCTTCCAACTAAGCAGAAAATTTTCCATAGTACCTATTTTCCATTTGCAGCAGCAACCATTGCTTTAACATTATCAACCTTTGCGTTCTTGGGTAAACAACAGCCTGGTGCAAGGATGAAGCCGGACGGGCCTATTTCATTGATAAGCCTGGTACAGTAATTATGAACTTCATCAGGGGTCCCAATAGATGGGGACATTCCTGCAGATAGTATAGTATAGATGGAAACAAGTCTCAACAAATCTGAATCCTTCTCTTTGATAGTTGTTTGTAAAGCTTTATTTTCTGAGGCCTAAGCATGTATAAGTCAAATTGAATTTAAACAAAAATGCAGAACTGTCCCGGAGATATTTAAAGCCAAGATGAAAAAGATCGTAGGCGATACTCATAATGTTGAACTAAGCCAGAAAGCTTTCGACCCATTTTATGGCGCTCCGACAGTGATTTTTGTATCCCATAGGAAACAGGATTTACAGCCCGGCATTGAGTTTTCAAATGTCGCGTGCGTTACTTACTCAATGCACCTGGCCGCTACAAATCTTGGTTTGGGTAGCGTGTTTATATGGGGTGCCCTTGAGTCAATGCGCGAAATCCCTGAGCTTGACAACACGGCAGTTCTGAACCTCCCCGATGACTTTGAACCTCTGATTGGTATCGCTATCGGCCATCCGGCGACGGAACTTAGTGCGAGAGACTTAAAGACAGACAAAATATCAATTAATTACCTGTAACAGTATAAAAAGGAGAGCCATGGCCGCCTCTCTTTTTTGCATGTACTTTTTTGACAGTCTGAGGCGATCATTTTTGAGCGCTAGTTTCATCTTGCTATTCGTTTTCACTTATGCAAGGTTAGGGAGTAGGTTCTGACTCATTTTATATCAAGTGTCAGGTCTCTCGGTGTATGAAATAATTATCCCCCGGCCTAGCCGGGGGTTTTTCATTAACGGGCATAGCCCTTAACTACTATTGCCTTTTAACAATATTTACATCTAAGTAGTAATTCGAAACCAGTTTAAATGTTTAATGGTGCAAGTTGCAGAATA
>JANLFN010000040.1 GCA_024655885.1 Eubacteriales bacterium
CGAGGGGGTTTTCATCCTTCCGATGGTGCCGCAGGCGGCATGATGGTCTATAAGGAATTGAAACGCTCGTCAAATCCAATAGACTGGAACTCCGCCGACTGGTAGGTTTTCTCTTCTGCGGGGCCCGTTTATGGTTGACAAAAACCGTAATTCTATCAAGTTCACCGGCGAGATTCGGCTGACCGTTTCCTCGCGGTGGATGATTTGGGTTATTAAAATATCTCAAATGTTTTATTGTAGGTCTCTAATGCTTCCAACCCTTGATGCACTTCATCGTAGTAGAGAAAGGAATACTCATACACGACTATTTGAAAAAGAGTAATAATAGCTGCATAGATTTCCGCATGAAAACCGAGCGTTTTATTGAGAGGAAAAAGAATGCTGTACCGGCTGAACTCATAAGAAGGACATTTAGGGCTGTCGGTCAGCAGGCATAGTTTTGCTCCCTTTTTGGTCAAAAAGCCGTTGAGCCTGTCCTGGGTCTTGGGATAGCGGGGTAAAGAGACACAGATTACATATGTATCCTCAGCAGCCTCGTTGACTATCTTCAAAAGATTGGGATGTCTTTCGCTAATGGTTTCAATATTCAGACCGAGCCTGACCAGGTGATAGCCAAAATATTCCATAATGCCAGCGGCGCTCTCATAACCGACCAGATAGGTTTTTTTATGCTGGTGCAAATCCTCCAATATCTTATTAAAAACATCCTGCGAGATTAAATCGGGCAATCTTTGAATCATGCCAATATTGTTGTTCATGGTATTCCGGAAGACATTGGAATGATTATAGTTCACCATATAGTTCGTTAATTTGTCCACAGTGGTAATCTCATGTTTGATATAATCCTGCAAGTGGTTAATCATTTCGGTAAATCCCTCGTACCCCAAAGCGTTGGCAAAGCGTACTACTGTCGCCTCGCTTGTGCCAACTTCTTTGGCTATGGGCACACAGGATAAGAAAACGGCCGTGCGGTAATTCACACGCAGATAGTCGGCCAGTTTTTTTTGACTCCTGGATAATGTGTCATACTTTTCTTCTAGACGCTGAAAAAAGGATTTCTGCGACATTTTTACCTCCATACATTGCGGACTCGGTCAGGCTGTTGCGCAACCGGTTTATATTTTACCAAGTACATTATTCATTATAATACTTATCACTCTGCAAAAAAAGCAGCCCTTCAGCAGCTCAATGAGTGCAAAAGGGTTACTGCCGAAGGGTTAATCCATTAACTGGCAAGAGTCAACTGATCAGTTTTTTGCCGACAAAACGAAGGGCGCTGCGGGCCAAGATATTGGTGGGATCAACTATATCCTCTCTGATGCCATACATGCGAAAAGCTACTGGCAGCTCCGTGCATCCCAGCACAAACGGTCCGCTAAAATTGTTCCGCAGCGCTTTCAGTATCTCTTTAAATCTATCCAGTTCAATTTTTGTACCGCTCTTAACGCTGTATATCAGCTGCATAATATCCTGCTGTCCGGCTTGATCCGGGATAATAACATTTAAATCATACTTATGAAATACGCTTTCATAAATTCCCGACCGGTAGGTACCCTCCGTGGCCAGTAAACCAACTTCTTTGAGCGCAGGTCGACCAGCTTTTATTTCCTTGGCTGTCTCTTCCAGCATATTCAAAAAAGGGATGCTGACATATTTAATTAACTCGTTAATGAAGAAATGCGCCGTATTGCAGGGCATCACCAGAACATCTGCCCCCATCATTTCCAGACGAACAGCCGATTTAACCAGCTCTGGCAAGGGGTCTTTTCCGTGATGGAGAAGGTACGCGGTTCTATCCGGTATCCTAGTATTATTATCAATTAAAATGGGGATGTGATCATTATCGCCTGCCGCCGCGGCATTCATGATAATTTTTTTGAACAAATCAACCGTTGCCAGCGGCCCCATACCACCTAAAATTCCAATTGTTTTCATAAAAACACCTTCTTAATCCGACCCTTATACCAAACTGTCTAAGTAATACTTAAGTGAATCCCTGAGGTTGTTATCACGCCCTATGGTTCTTTCCGAGCAGACCAGGGAATTCAGGACAGATTCTTCCGTTGCTTCCGCTGCTGCCCGAAAGACATCATCAATCCGTTCCTCGTATAGCATGCCGATTTGCCTAATATCTTGCTGCTGATAATGGTAAATGTTATTAGCGGTGGTAAATCCTACAACTACCTCGCCGCTGGTGTTTCCCAGAAAAGAACCTACGCGGCACAAACCGACCACCGCCCTTTTTAAAACCCGTTTTAATTGTCTTTCCGTTAATGGTATATCCATGGCGACAACAATAACAGCCGACCCTTTATCAACCCCTTCGGCAAGAGTGCTCCCGGAACAGGCATTTTCCGCAGTTCTCCGAAATTTCAAACCATTAATGGTCAGGTCTTCTTGAACACCGAAATTGGACAAGACCAGTACCCCAAGGACGTATTCCTTTCCATCAAGCATCACCCTTCTGGAAGCCGAACCAATACCGCCTTTGAAACCGAAGCAGGACATGCCGGTTCCCGCCCCCACCGCTCCTTCCTCGAAGAATACTGTGGCATTTTTGATGCTGGCAAAAACATGCTCCTTTTTCAGGTGTTTGCCCCGGATGTCGTTTAAAAAACCGTCATTACACTCACAAACCACAGGATTTACTGTGCCCGTGGTCACTCCAATATCTTCGTTTGCTGACAGCAGGTAGTCTACCAAAGCATCATACGCCACACCCACACTCAATGTATTGACAAGAACAATAGGCGTTTCGATTGTCCCCATTTCTTCAATCTGCATCAAACCTGCCGCTTTTCCAAATCCATTGATGACATGGCAGGACGCTAATACCTTTTCCCGGAAGATGTTGCGGGCATGCGGCAAAATGGTCGTTACTCCTGTCTTTACCTGCCCATTATCAATAGTTATATGTCCTACCAGCACTCCGGCCACATCCGTAAGCAAATTGTTTTTTCCTGTTTCCAGTTTGCCAATCCTAATACCGTAATCCCTGATTCGTTTATTTTTCATGACAGTCGCTCCCGAAACTCGTTAATTATTCAACAAGGCCCTTTTTGTACAAAACTCTGGCTACAAGAATGGAGGTAAAAACACAAATGGGAATAGTAATGGCTGTAGGCAGTTTGGTAAATTTGCTTAACAAAATGGCTATAATCAAGGGAATGATCGACAGTTTCCAGTCTTTTAAAAAGTAATAAGCGCCCAATGAACCGAATAAAGCGGGCAAGATCTGCTGAAAAGCGGGCTGGATAACAGGATTGTTTAATTTTACGGAAAGAGGAACTGAAAGTAAGACACCTAACACGATGATTATTTCACAGGCCAGCACAGACCCTGCCATTGCGATGCCGGAGACAATCTCTCCTTCTTTGGATGAGGGCTCAACCTCAGCAACTTCCATGGCAATAATAGCGCTGGGCATCTTAATATTGGTGATGTTTCCGGTAAGATAAGCGATATACATGGCGCTGGCGCCCATCATCGTGGAAAAAGTCAATATTTCTACGAGGGAAACGGGTATCATTAGGGATGTGATGCTAACAAAGGCATTGAGCAGGCCTTTGAACGGCGGTAGTATGCCAAATTTAAGCCAGAGGTTGATAGGCAGCAAAAATGTCAGCAGTAATCCTGTGATCAGGGTAACCCGTCCGATTAAATGCACTTTTTTTTCATAAGCTGAAGTGTCCATGGATACCGGTTTTATTTCCATCATTCCATTGCATCCCTTTCACGCGAAATATTTAGCCAGCAGAATAGACATCAGCATGGCTCCAAGCATACTAAAGGTAAGGGCAAATTCCTTTAACCAGCTGGTCCTGAACCTGGCAATAAGGATAGCGAATCCCGTCATCAACACCGCTCCGGAAATCAGTGTAGCCAAAGGCAGTCCGCCGGAGCTCACAGGGTCGGCGATAAAGATGCTGAAGACACCGACAAAGGCCGCATTAACAAAGGTGTTCCTCCACCTGGGATCCTCACGACCAACTTTTGCATACCTTTTTTTAATAATTCCCAGGAAACAAGATACCATAAAGATTGCCCAGATGGAGCCCAAGCACATGGTCCACACCGAATTGGCGAAAACCTCCGCAGTATAGCCGTTGCCGCCAAGTCCGTTTACACCCATGGCCTTTGCCCCAATACCCGCCGCCATCAATTCATAAGGAGCCGAGCCGAGAAAAGAAAGGCGGATCCAGGGAATCGGTATCCCCAGAACAGGCACCATTGCAAGAAAGGCCACGACAATCGAAAGACTGGGTACAATACTGTTTACAGCGGCCGATCTGAGGGCTTTGGACATCTGAGATTTGGTCAATCCAATTTTCAATCCTTCCTGGTAGTTTAATCTGATGTACAGGACTGCCTGCAAAGCAATTAAAGAAAATAGCAGGACACCACAAAAATAAAAGATATAGCTATTGGCAACCGTCAAATAATAATTCATGTTTAACCCCCACTCTAACTAAATTTACTCTGAGAGCAGAATTTTTCCTGCCGGTACGTGTAAAAGCCTGTTATCCGCCACCTGCATTTTTCCGTTCACGAACACACATTTGATTCCGGTAGGGTATGCTCTCGGCCTTTTGTAGCTGGCCTCGTCACCGATCAAATCCCGATCAAAAATGGTAAGATCCGCATAATATCCCTCCTTTATCAGGCCTCTATTTTTTATTCCGTAGATTTGCGCTACAGCTCCCGATATTTTATGGACGGCTTCCGGCCAGGTAAGCAGCTTTTTTTCACGCACGTGCTTTTTAAGAAACCTGGGAAAGGCTCCAAAATAGCGGGGGTGTCCTTTGAAATCAATGAAATTGTCACTGACGGTAAAAGCATCCGAACAAAGAACAGAATATCTATATAAAGCTACCGTTTGCACATCTTCTTCACACATGATTTCCGATAACACTTGGACTGCGCCTTCCTCTTCAATCAAAAGATCAAAAACGGCATCGTAAGGTGATTTTTTTAAAATTGCGGCGATTTCAACTATCGATCGGCCTTCCAAACTCTTATTTCCGGAAGTTTTCACTTCACTGATGATCACCTTTTCCCAATTGACCTCGCCGCTTTTTTCCATTTCGGCAGTGACCCTGCTCCGGATTTCTTTTGATTTTAGGCGTTCAAGATACTTTTCCATGCCTCCTTCATTGAGCCAGTGAGGGAGTTCATGGGTTAAAGTGGAAGCTGCGTATGTATAAGGGTAAAAATCGCAATATACTTTTATACCCTGGTTTCTCGCTTCATCCATCAATTCCAGAGCCTGGGATACTTTACCCCAGTTTTTCTTCCAGCTGGCCTTCAGATGAGAGATGACAACGGTTACACCGGTTCTTTTTCCCACTTCAAGAGCTTCAGCAACCGACTCCAGCAATTTGTCGCCTTGTTCGCGCAGGTGAGAAGTATACACGCCGTTATACAAGGCAGTAATCTTCCCCAGCTCAATAATTTCCTCAGGATCGGAAAAACAGCCCGGTGCATATTCCAGACCGGTGGAGAAACCTTTTACCCCCAGCTTCAGGCACTCTTCCAGCAGTTTCTTCATTATTTCAAGTTCTTTCCTGGTTGCTTTGCGCGCTGCAAACCCCGCTGCATTAGCCCTTAGAATTCCATGACCAACCAGAGGCAGATAATTAAATCCCAAACCTGCTTTTTCGACTTTTTTGAAATAATCGGCAGTACTAAACCAGTCCACGGGATAATTCTTATTCAGTATTTTCAATACGGTTTCTATAACGCCGGTACTCCCCTTCGATACGGGGAATAAGGAAATACCGCAGTGTCCCGCTATTTCCGTAGTGATTCCCTGCCTGATCTTATTGGGAACAAAAGGCATATTAACAACATCAACATCAGAATGACTATGTGCATCAATAAAGCCCGGAGCTACTACCAGATCTTTGGCGTCCAAACACGAAATGGCCTCGCTTTCCTCGATTTTTCCGATCTTGGCGATTTTTTCTCCGTTTATTCCTATATCTGCCTGATAGCTCTCCGTCCCCGATCCGTCAATAATGCTGCCGTTTTTGATGACTAGTTCATACAAGTTTATTCCTCCTTTAAAGCTATTATGTAATTAATATTACATTCTATCGATTAATGTAAAATTTATTACATTTAAATTACCATTTTCCGCTGTTGCTGTCAACAGGATTTGTTGACGAGCTTTTTGCGATGTAAGCTATTTTTATGATTTTCTAATCGCAAATCAAGCA